>NZ_CP042344.1:1200000-2400000 GCF_007954405.1 Comamonas flocculans
GTGCACGTCCTCGGCGTCAAGGGCCGCAGGCGTGGCGGCAAGATCCTCGCTCGCCATGCCTACAGGCCCAGTTTCTTGAGGATGAGCGTGACCTTTTCTTCGAGCGTGGCCTTGGTAAAGGGCTTGACGATGTAGCCCGCGGCCCCGCCCTGGGCGGCGGCGACAATGTCTTCCTTGCGCGCCTCGGCCGTCACCATCAGCACCGGCAGGTGCTTGAGCGCGTCGTCCTTCTTGATCTCCGCCAGCAACTGAAAGCCGTTCATGTTGGGCATGTTGATGTCGGAGACGACGAAGTCGAACTTGCTGTTGCGCAGCTTCTGCAGGGCAACCACGCCGTCTTCCGCCTCATCGGCTTCGGTGAACCCGCTCTCCTTGAGCAGGTTGCGCACGATGCGGCGCATCGTCGAAAAATCGTCAACTATCAGGAAACGAAGGGCTGAGGACACTAGGGACCCTTTCGGTCGAACACATGTAATGGATTATTGCGGCCACCGTCGCTGCCCGCCATCGGCGCTTACCCGGCAGCCCCAGGTGCCGCATTGTCCGGGTTTTTCTCCGCAGGGCCGCCAGGCAGGTCCAGCGCCGGCAGATCATGGCCCATCAGGCGCTCCTCGGCCTCGCGCGTGAGCACCGTGATGGTGATGCGCCGGTTCACCGCGGCGCGCGGCTCCTGCGGCTGCAGCGGGTCGCTGGCGGCCAGGCCCACCACGCGGATCAGCTTGTCGTCGGGCATGCCCCCGGCCACCAGCTCGCGCCGCGAGGCGTTGGCGCGGTCGGCGGAAAGCTCCCAGTTGCTGTAGCCGCGCTCGCCGTTGCCGTAGGGCGTGGCGTCGGTATGGCCGGCGATGCTGATGCGGTTCTCCACCCCGCCCAGCGCACCGCCGATGGCGCGCAGGATGCTGCGCATGTAGTTCTTGACCAGCGCGCTGCCGCTGTCGAACATGGGGCGGTTCTGCTCGTCCACGATCTGCACCTGCAGACCGTCGGGCGTGACATCGATGCGGATCTGCGAGCGGTATTCGTTGAGCGCCATGTCCTGGGTGATCACCGATTCGAGCTTGCCCTGCAGCTCCTTGATGCGCTGGGCGTCGATGCGCGCGCGCTCGGCGCGCTGGGCCTCGATGCTCTGGGGCCGGGCCTGCTGGCTGGTGCGGCCCTTGTCGGCGTCGCTGTCCTGGCTGCGCTTCATCTGGCCATAGACGCGCGCCAGGTCGGTGCCGCCGCCCTGGATCACGCTGGAGCTGTTGCCCGCGCCGTCGCCGCCCTGCATCGCCACCTTCATCGGCGAGGCGAAGTATTCGGCAATCCCCTGCAGGTCGCCCTTGCTGGTGGAGCCCAGCAGCCACATCAGCAGGAAGAAGGCCATCATCGCGGTCACGAAGTCGGCATAGGCGATCTTCCAGGCACCGCCGTGCGCGCCGTGGTCCGCCTTCTTCACGCGCTTGATGATGATGGGCTGCAGCTTGTTGTCCGCCATGGCGCACTCCCGCGGGCCTCAGGCCTGCTTCTTGCCCTTCACGTGCGATTCCAGTTCGATGAAGCTCGGGCGCACGTCGGAGAACAGCACCTTGCGCCCGAACTCGATGGCCGTCGCCGGGTTGTAGCCCTGCATGCTGGCCAGCAGCGTGGACTTGATGCACACCAGCTCCTTGCTCGCGTCCTCGTTGCGCTGCTCCAGCAGGCCGGCCAGGGGCTCGGCCACCGCATAGGCCAGGAAGATGCCCAGGAAGGTGCCCACCAGCGCCGAGGCGATCATGGCGCCGAGCACCGCCGGCGGCTGGCCGACGTTGCCCATGGTGTTGACCACCCCGAGCACCGCCGCCACGATGCCGAAGGCCGGCAACGCGCCCGCCAGACGAGTCAGCGCCGCCACCGGGCCGTGCGCCTCCTGGTGGTGGGTTTCGATTTCGCTGTCCATCAGCGCCTCGATCTCGTGCGCGTTCAGGTTGCCCGAGACCATCATGCGCAGGTAGTCGGTGGTGAATTCGAGCACGTGGTGGTCGCTGCCGACGGTGGGGAATTTCTTGAACAGCTCGGATTTCTCCGGCTCTTCGACGTCGGCCTCGATGGCCATCAGGCCTTCCTTGCGCGCCTTCTGCAAGATCTCGTAGAGCATGGCCAGCAGCTCCATGTAGCGCGCCTTGGTGTACTGGCTGCCCTTGAACAGCTTGGGCAGCGCCGTCAGCGTGCCCTTGAGCACCTTGGGCTGGTTGTTGACCACGAAGGCCCCCACCGCCGCGCCGCCGATCGTGGCCATCTCGAACGGCAAGGCCTCCATGAGCACATGGATGTTTCCGCCATGCGCCACGAACACGCCGAAGACGCTTCCGAAGACGACGGCATAGCCGATGATGATGAACATGAGCGTTGACTTGGTTGAGCGCGCAAACCCCGCAAAGGCGCACCGATCCTAGCAAGGGTATCGGCAGCCGTTCCCCTCACTTGAACTGTAAAGCACGGCCATTTGGCGCTATTGCAGGGTCCAGGCCCCGCAAGTACATGCGGCGCGATCGCGCAAGATACCCGGGTTTTCGCCCATCCCAGCGGCTTTTGCCCGCGCCGTGCACTGGGTATGCTGCCCGCCATGAAAGCCGTCCTCCTTGCCGGCGGGCTTGGAACCCGCATCGCCGAAGAGTCGCACCTGCGCCCCAAGCCCATGATCGAGATCGGCGGGCGGCCCATCCTGTGGCACATCATGAAGATTTATTCCGCCCACGGCGTGAACGACTTCATCGTCTGCCTGGGCTACAAGGGCTATGTCATCAAGGAGTACTTCGCCAACTACTTCCTGCACATGTCCGACGTCACCTTCGACATGGCGGAAAACCGCATGCAGGTGCACCACCGCCACGCCGAGCCCTGGCGCGTGACGCTGGTGGACACCGGCGAAAACACCCAGACCGGCGGACGGCTGCGCCGCGTGCGCGAATACCTCAACCCCGGCGAAACCTTCTGCTTCACCTACGGCGACGGCGTGGCCGACCTGGACATGGCGGCGCAATTCGCCTTTCACCGCGCGCACGGGCGGCTGGCCACCATCACCGCCGTGCAGCCGCCGGGGCGCTTCGGCACGCTGGCGTACGAGGGCGGCGCGGTCACCGGTTTTGAAGAAAAGCCGGCCGGCGACGGCGGCTGGATCAACGGCGGCTTCTTCGTGCTGCAACCCGAGGTCATCGAACTCATCGATGGCGACGCAAGCCCGTGGGAATCCATGCCGATGAAGACCTTGGCGAGTCAGGACCAGTTGCGCGCCTTCGAGCACCATGGCTTCTGGCAGCCCATGGACACGCTGCGCGAGAAGAACCTGCTTGAGGAACTCTGGGCCAGCGGCCAGGCGCCCTGGAAATGCTGGTGAGCGCCACCCCTGCCCCGTCGCCGGCCTTTTGGCGGGGCAAGCGCGTGCTGCTCACCGGCCACAGCGGCTTCAAGGGCGCGTGGCTGGCGCTGTGGCTGACAGAGCTCGGCGCCGAGGTCACGGGCCTGTCGCTCGCACCGGTCGGCATACCCAATTTGTTCACCCTGGCCAGGGTCGCGGACGACTTGCAGGCCAGCCATTGCGCCGATATCCGCGACGCGCAGGCCGTGGCCTCCATCGTGCAGCAAACGCGCCCGCAGATCGTGCTGCACCTGGCTGCGCAGGCTCTGGTACGCAAGAGCTATGCCGAGCCTCTGGCCACCTGGGCCACCAATGTGCAGGGCACGGCCCATGTGCTCGATGCGCTGCGCGGCCGGGCGGATGCGCGCGTGGCCGTGGTCGTCACCACCGACAAGGTCTACCGCAACCGCGAATGGCCTTGGCCCTACCGCGAGGACGATGCGCTCGGCGGCCACGACCCCTACAGCGCCAGCAAGGCTGCCGCCGAGATCGTTGCCGCCAGCTACCGCAGCGCCTTCCTGGCTGCGCAAGGCCTTGCGCTGGCCACCGCGCGCGCGGGCAACGTGATCGGCGGCGGCGACTGGGCCGAGGATCGGCTCATCCCCGACGCCGTGCGCGCCTGGACCGCGGGGCAGGAGCTGGTCATTCGCAACCCGCAGGCCACCCGCCCCTGGCAGCACGTACTCGAACCGCTGGCCGCCTATCTGAGACTGGCCGAGCGCCTCTGGGCGCAGCCCGAGCTGGCGGGGGCCTACAACTTCGGACCGCTGCCGCACGAGGCGGCGACGGTTGAATTTGTATTGAAATTGGCCTCCAGCGCTTACCCATCAAGCGCAATCAGCTATCAAAAAAGCATTTCTCAGCCGCATGAGGCCTGCTGGTTGACACTGGAAACCGCCCAGGCCCGCGCCGCCTTGGGCGTGGCGCCGCGCTGGGGGCTGGGCGAGGCCGTGGCGCGCACCATGGCCTGGTACCGCGCCCAGGCCGCGGGGCAGGACGCCCGCACGCTGTGCCTGGCCGACCTGCGTGCCTTCGAGGAAACCCCATGACCCCGCAAGAAATTCGCGCCGACATTGCCCGGCTGGTCGAGCAATACGTCGCCGCCAGCCTGCGCCCGCAGGCCTTCGAGCCCGGCAGCACGCCGGTGCCGCCCTCGGGCAAGCTGCTGGGTGCAGAAGAGCTGAAATACATGGTCGAGGCCAGCCTGGACGGCTGGCTGACCACCGGCCGCTTCAACGCCGCCTTCGAGCTCAAGCTGGCGGCCTTTTTGGGCGTGCGCCATGCCATCACCGTCAATTCGGGCTCCTCGGCCAACCTGGTCGCGTTCAGCACGCTGACCAGCCCGCGACTGGGCAGCCGCGCCATCCGCCCGGGCGACGAGGTCATCGGCGTGGCTGCGGGCTTTCCCACCACGGTCAACCCCATCCTGCAATTTGGCGCCGTGCCGGTGTTCGTCGACATCGAGCTGGGCACCTACAACATCGATGCCAGCCGGATCGAGGCGGCCATTGGCCCGAAAACCCGCGCCATCATGCTGGCCCACACCCTGGGCAACCCTTTCAATTTGGACGCCATCACCGCACTGTGCAAGCAGCACGGCCTGTGGCTGATCGAGGACTGCTGCGACGCGCTCGGCTCCACCTGGCAGGGGCGCAAGGTAGGCAGCTTCGGCGACATCGGCACGCTGAGCTTCTACCCCGCGCACCACATCACCATGGGCGAGGGCGGCGCGGTTTTCACCAACAACGATGAACTCAAATTGATCGCCGAGAGCTTTCGCGACTGGGGGCGCGACTGTTACTGCGCGCCCGGCAAGGACAACACCTGCTGCAAGCGCTTTGCCCAGCAGTTCGGCACCCTGCCCATGGGCTACGACCACAAATACACCTACAGCCACCTGGGCTACAACCTGAAGATCACCGACATGCAGGCCGCCTGCGGCCTGGCACAGCTGGAAAAGGCCGACCAGTTCATCGCCCGGCGCAAGGCCCACTTTGCTTATTTGCACGAGCGGCTGCGCGACTGCGAGGAATTCCTCATCCTGCCCCAGGCGACACCGGGCAGCGAGCCATCGTGGTTCGGCTTTCCCATCACCCTGCGCGACAACGCCCCTGTTTCGCGTCTGGACCTGCTCACCTACCTGGACCAGAACAAGGTGGGAACCCGCCTGCTTTTCGCAGGAAACCTCACGCGCCAGCCGTATATGCTGGGCCGCGACTACCGCGTGAGCGGCACGCTGGAGCACACCGACAAGGTGATGAACGACACCTTCTGGATCGGCGTGCAGCCGGCGCTGACGCGGGAGATGCTGGAATTTGCCGCCAAAAGCATCAGAGCCTATCTGGGCGTCGACTTTGAATAACCGAATCGGAGGGAGGCCATGCGATCCATCAGCCAACGCGACAGGGACTTGTTCGAAAACCTGTTTGTCCTGGAGCTGGCCAACAACCACTGGGGCCGGATTGAGCGCGGCCTGAAGATCGTGCGTGACCATGCCGCCGTGGTGCGCCACAACAACGTCAAGGCCGCCATCAAGCTCCAGTTTCGTGACGTCGATGAATTCATCCACCCCGATTTCAAGGGCAACGAGGAGCTGCGCTACGTCAAGAAGACCGAGGACACCCGGCTCTCGCGCGCCGACTTCACGCGCATGGTCGACGAGATCAGGAACCTCAGCTGCATCCCCATGGCGACGCCGTTCGACGAGGCCTCGGTCGATCTATGCGTCGAATTCGACATGCCCATCGTCAAGATCGCCAGCTCGGACATGAACGACTGGCCGCTGATCGAGAAAATCGCCTCCACCCGCCGCCCCACCATCATCTCCACCGGCGGCGCGTCGGAGAAAGACCTGGACGACATCGTGCGCTTCTTCGAGCGGCGTGACATCCCGCTGGCCATCAACCACTGCGTCTCGCTCTACCCGAGCGAAGACGGCGAGCTGCACCTGGACCAGATCGATTACCTCAAGAGCCGTTATCCGAGCCACATCATCGGCCTGTCCACGCACGAGTACCACGACTGGCATTCGTCGATGCTGATCTCCTACGGCAAGGGCGCGCGCACCTGGGAGCGCCACATCGACATCCAGTACGAGGACGTGCCCGTCTCCAGCTACTGCTCGCTGCCCGAGCAGTGCGACGTCTGGTTCAAGGCCTTTCACAAGGCCAAGGAAATGTGCGGCGGCGTGGCCCACACCCGGCGCGTGATCTCGCGCAAGGAAACCGAATACCTCAACGCCCTGGTGCGCGGCGTGTATGCGCGCCGCCCGCTGGAGCCGGGCTACGTCTTCGACAAGGACAACTTCGAGAAGGATTTCTACCTCGCCATCCCGCTGCACAAGGGCCAGCTGTCCTGCCGCGAGGTGATGAACGGCGAGCGGCTGCTCCAGCCCATCGCGGCCGACGAGCGCCTGACCATCGGGCACATCGACGGTCCCTACAGCCAGAACGCGGGCCTCAAGAGCCTGATCCTGAACCGGGGCCTGTGAGGTGAAGCGCGTCTCCGAGCAGATCGCCGACTGGCTCGCCGCGCAGGGCGTGGAGCAGGTTTTCACCGTCACCGGCGGCGGCGCCATGTTCCTGAACCAGGCGCTGGGCGGGCATGACAAACTGCGCTGCACCTTCATGCACCACGAGCAGGCCTGCGCCATGGCCGCCGAGGGCTACGCCCGCATCACTGGCAAGCCGGCGGTGGTCATGCCGACCACCGGGCCGGGGGCGGTGAACGCGCTCAACGGCGTGTACGGTGCCTTCACCGACTCGATCCCGATGATCGTCCTCTCGGGCCAGATCAAGCGCGAGACCTGCATCGACTTCCAGGACCCGCGGCAAGTGCACGGCCTACGCCAGCTGGGCGACCAGGAGGGTCCGACCATCTCCATGGCCAGTCCGGTGTGCAAGCTCGCGAGGCTCGTGCGCTCGGCGCAAGACCTGCAAACCCTGCTGCCTCGGGCGTATGCCGAGGCCACGCGCGGGCGCCCCGGCCCGGTGTGGCTGGACATTCCGCTGGACATCCAGCAGTCCACCGAGGCGCTGCAGATCCCCGCGCCGCCCCCGCCTGCCGCCAAGCCCCCCGCGGACGCGCTGCGCGCCGCCTGCCGCTTCATCGCCGACAAGCTGCGCCAGGCGCACCGCCCGCTGATCCTGGGTGGCACCGGCGTGCGACTCTCGCACACCGAAGGCCGCCTGCTGGCGCTGGTCGAACGCCACGGCATCCCGCTGGCCACGGCCTGGACGCACGACCTCATCGCCTCCGACCACCCGCTGTTCGCCGGCCGCCCCGGCACCATCGGCACGCGCGCGGGCAACTTCTGCCTGCAGGCGGCCGATTGCGTGCTGGTGCTGGGCTCGCGCCTGAACATCCGCCAGACCAGCTACAACTGGCAGGCCTTCGCCAAGAACGCCTGGCTGGCCCAGGTCGACATCGACGAGGCCGAGCTGCGCAAACCCACGCTGCAACCCGATCTGGGGGTGGCCGCCGACCTGAATGATTTTCTGGACGCGCTGGAACAAGAGCTCGCCGCCACCGCGCTGCCCGGCTACCAGCCCTGGGTGCGGTGGTGCCAGGACGTGGGCCGGCGCTACAACGCCGCCGCCGAGCACCAGCAGCGCCCCGGCCAGCCGCTCAACCCCTACGTGATGGTCAGCCGCATCTTCGAGCAGCTGCGGCCCGACGACATCGTCGTCTGCGGCAACGCCTCGGCCTGCATCCTGCCCTTCCAGATGGGCGCGCTGCAAAAAGACCAGCGCCTGTTCAGCAACTCGGGTGCGGCATCGATGGGCTACGACCTGCCCGCCGCGCTGGGCGCCGCGACCGCTGCCGCAGGGCGCGCGCGGCGCGTGATCTGCTTTGCCGGCGACGGCAGCCTGCAGATGAACATCCAGGAGCTGCAAACGCTCAAGACCACGGGGCTGAACCTGATCGTCGTGGTGCTCAACAACCGCGGCTACCTGTCAATCTGGCAGACGCACCAGAACTTTTTTGGCCGTGTCATCGGCGCTACGCCGGCGTCGGGCGTCGATTTCCCCGACTTCACCGCCGTGGCCCGCGCCTACGGCCTACGCGCTGAAACCATCGCCACCGAAGCCGATCTGCCCCGGCTGGACGCCCTGCTGCACGGCAATGGCCCGCTCTTGATCGACCTGCACGTTGACCCCGAGCAGGAATTCGCCCCGCGCATCAAGTCGCGCGTGGACGGGCAAGGCCAGTTCGTCACGCCCGAGCTCGACGACATGCACCCCTTCCTGGACCCGGCCGAGGTGGCCGGGGTGCGGAATCAGGCGTTGGCACTGCGCGCCCTGCGGCCGTCAAATGGATGATGGATTGAGATGCTTCTATGAACCAGATGCAGGATTTTCAAACCAATGGTTTCCACTTGGAAAAGCAAGCGTTCCAAGCTTCAGCCGTCGATTCGATACGCGATGAGCTCCTGAAAGTAGGGAATGTCTTGGGCGCTGCGGGGGAGTTTCAGGATTTGGACGCGCTGTGGAATTTCCACAGGGAAAGCGACAGGAGCCGTGCTTCCGCCCTCTACAACGGGTTCAAATACCTGGCATCCATCCAGCGGCTGGCTTCGTCCGAGGCGATGCATCGGTACTTGGACACGGTCTGCGGGATTCAATTCCCTGCGCTTGTCGACGTCAATTGCCGGATTGATTCTTCGGGCGAAGAAAAATACCTGTTCGGTTGGCACCAGGATTATTGGTTTTCTATTTGCTCGCCGTGTGCCGTGGTGGTCTGGGTTCCCATCATGCCCTTGACTCCAGACCTGGGAGGGTTGCAGGTCATCAGCAATGCCCATACCGGCGGCCGTCTGTTCAAGACGAAAACCAGCGGCAACTACCACTCCTATGCGGATGCGGTGGTGCTTGATGAAAAAATTCCAGCGGTTCCCGTGGTCGATGTCAACGAGATGAATCCAGGGGACATGTTGTTCTTTGCCTTCAATGTGTTGCACAAGTCCGTCCCCGTTCAATCGACCCGTCGGTCGAGGTTCACGGTCCAGCTCCGGTTCGCGGATTTCATGGATCCTGGTTTCATCAGCGAAAAATTCCGGCCGGGAACCATCAACTCCACAACCATCGATTATGTAAAAAGGGGAATGCCATGAGTGTTTGGGGTTTGACGAAATTCGATGCGCCGCTAGAGCAGATGTATGGCGTTCATTCGGAAAAAGACAAGGCGTATTGGGAAAAATTCGAGGCGATACAGCAGCGCTATCCGCATTCCGACCTGCACAAGCTGACCCATTGGCCTGCCTATACCAAGCGCATCTTGATGACGCGCTATCTGGCGCACTATGAACTGTTCAAGCTGACCCAGGAGCTGCCCGGCAGCATCGTCGAGCTCGGGGTGTCGCGGGGGATTTCTTTTTTCTCATTCCACAAGTTCCTGGAAATCTTTTGCCCGACGGATACGTCCAAGAAGGTCTATGGTTTTGACTCCTTCGAAGGACTTGCCGATTTCACGCAGGAAGATGGTATTTCGCAGGCGGATCTGGCGAGTGACAAAAAGGTCGGCGGATGGTCGGCGCAGGCCGTGGAGGGGGAGGTCTTCGAGCTGTGCGCATTGGCCAACCAGGACAACATTCTTGCGCGGGAGCGGTCGAGGCTGATCAAGGGCCGCGTGCAGGACACGCTGGAGCCTTTCTTGGAGCAGACGCCGGGACTGCGGATCAATCTGCTGCATTTCGACCTGGATTTGTACGAGCCGACCTATTACACGCTGAATACCTTGTGGGATCTGGTGGTTCCGGGGGGCGTCGTCGTTTTTGACGAATATGGCCTCCCGCCGTGGGGCGGCGAAGCCACGGCCTTCGACAAATTCCGTTCCGAGCGCAAGCTGAACCTCCGGCTCCAGAAGTTCAACTGGTGCCTGACGCCGACGGCGTACTGCATCAAGGACTGATGGAGCTACTGCTCGCCGGCGGCACCGGCTTCTTCGGCAAGGCGCTGCTGCGGCATTGGCAGGCGGCGCATAGCCGTGGTGATGCGGCGCTGGCCGTCACCGTCCTGAGCCGCGACCCTGGGGCCTTCTTGCGCCAGCACCCGGAATTCGCGGAGCTATCCTGGCTGCGCTTCCATGCGGGCGACATCCTGGTGCCTGCCAGCCTGCCCGCAGGCGCACGGTTCACGCACCTGCTGCATGCGGCGGCCGATTCGACCCTGGGGCCGCAACTGACGCCGCTGCAGCGCACCACGCAAATCGTCGACGGCACGCGTCACCTGCTCGATTACGCGGTGGCACAGCGGATTCCTCGTTTTCTGCTCGTCAGCTCGGGCGGGGCCTACGGCCCGCAGCCACACGACATGGCGCGCATCCCCGAGGACTACCTCGGCATACCCGACCCGCTGGACGCGCAGAGCGCCTACGGCGTCGCCAAGCGCTGCGCCGAACACCTGTGCGCGCTGTATGCGCAGCAGCATGACATTGAGATAGTGATCGCGCGCTGCTTCGCCTTCGTCGGGCGCGATCTGCCTTTGGGGGCGCACTTCGCCATCGGCAACTTCATCCGCGATGCGCTGGCGGGTGGCCCCATCACCGTGCAGGGCGATGGCACGCCCGTGCGCTCCTACATGGACCAGCGCGACCTGGCGTGCTGGCTGGAGGCATTGCTGCAGCACGGCCGGGCGGGGCAGGCCTACAACGTGGGCTCGGACGAGGCCATCGACATCGCCGCGCTGGCCCACCGCGTGCGCGACCTGCTGGCGCCGGGCCAGCCGGTACGAATCGCGGCGGCGGCGACGCAAGGCCTGCGCCAGCGCTACGTCCCCACCATCGCCAAGGCGCGCGCCGAACTAGGGCTAGAGCTGCGCTACACGCTGGATGACGCGGTGCGCGAAACCGCGCGCTACGCTGTTCGCACCTTGAAAATCCACAAAAAATCGTGACCAAAGATTTACTTTCTACGCCACATCGTGAGCGCATTGCCACACAATGCATTTGTTGTGGTAGCTCAAATCTTCAAAAATCCCCCGCCATTCTCATGCCATTTGTGTCGCATCGGGCACTTGGCTGGCCGCCCGTAGCCATTGATGCTAGCTGGGGAATGCAAACTATCCCGCAAGGAATGGCTTATTGCATATGCAATACTCTCCATTGCTTGCAATGCGATTTGCTTTTTCTGGATATTCGATTTAGCGATTTGGAAATGGAGCGCTATTATAACGATTATCTTGGAAAGGAATATGAAGATTTACGAGAATTTTATGAGCCCGGCTTTCGCGATAGGAATAAATTATTAAAAGCACAGCACCATTTTTTGCATCTTGCTGAAGAGTTTATTATCCCTTATATCAATCCAAAAAACATATTGGACTGGGGCGGTGGCACCGGAATAAATACACCCTTTGCCAATAAAGGTGCGCATGTGGATATATTTGACATTGGAAATAGAGAGATCACGCATGGAGCACAAAATATCTCTAAAAATAAAATTCCATCATTAGCATATGATTTGATTGTTTGTCGCCATGTCCTTGAGCACGTACCTTATCCATCAGAGGTGTTAATTGAAATACGTAATGCTATGCATAACGAGGCAATATTGTATATTGAGTTGCCGCACGAGAGACTCATGGTTGAAAATCAATGCATATCCTCCTCGGAGAAAAAATATTGGCATGAGCATATTAATTTTTTCTCTATTTCTTCCATGCAATATTTGTTAAGTATATGCGGATTTAATATTATTAAAATTCAATCAACCTCTATTGAATTCAAGAAAGAATTAAATGGCAGCAATAAAATTATTCAAATAATTGCAAACAACCCAAAACACAAATCTTCTCTGCAGCCACCTGATTCCCAACATGTAAGCTCTGATGCCACTCACGCGTGATTGACGCAACATGGAGCAAGGAGACACATCGACGTGAACCTGCGCGACATCGTTTTCGACCTGGACGGCACCCTGATCGATTCGGCGCCTTCCATCCTCTCGTCCATGCAAGCCGCGTTCGATCAGGCCGGCATCGCGCCGCGCCTGCCGCTGACCGGCACGCTGATCGGCCCGCCGCTGGTTCAGACCTTGCGCGCGCTGCTGCCAAGGGGCACGTCGGGGCAGGCCCTGCCTGTGCTCGCCGAGAATTTCAAACGCCATTACGACGCCGTCGGTTACCGGCAGTTGCGCGTCTATCCCGGCGTGCCCGAGATGCTGCAAGCCCTGCGGCACCTGCCGCTGCGCCTGCACATAGCGACCAACAAGCGCATCCTGCCCGCGCTGCGCATCATCGAACACCTGCGTTGGGACAACTTCTTTTGCGGCGTACATGCGCTGGATTCCTACGCTCCCGCCTTGCAAGACAAAACTGCCTTGCTGCAGCGTCTGCGCCATGAGATGGGTACCGCCCCCGCACCACCCCTGTATGTTGGCGACCGCGCCGAAGATGCCAAGGCAGCTCAAGCAAGTGGCATGCCTTTTTTATGGGCGTCGTGGGGTTACGGCGGGGCCATCTGCCTGTCGCCATCCCGCAGCTTGAGCCGGCCAATGGACATGCTGCAAGCCTTGCGGGGTCCAGCTCAGACGGCAGGGTCTGATTGGCCGCCAGGATAGACACAAGGCTTCAAAAGCTGCTCTTGGGCCCCGATACCCGGGACAGCCGCCGGGTATCACCGAAGCGGCCGGGTACATGCACCGCTTGGATCAGGCCATGGCCTCGGTCGCGTAGCGCAAATAGGTCACGGCAAACTCCGTGTGGCCATTGGCGTGCTCCACTTCAGCCAGACAAGCCAAGGCCACGGGATCGTTGGGTACGGCACTCAACACCAGCTCTGCAAACTCGGTCACGCTGCGCCAGCGCGGTGCCATTTCACCCTTGGCACCTTCATGGTCTTTGCGGGTGCAACTCGCCAGGGCGCAAGTGACCAGTTGCTGCAATCGATCATGGGCCTCGTGCAGCGTCAGCTCGGTACCGTCCATCAGCCCTACACGAGGTACGGGTGCCGTCATCAGGGTGGGAGGGCAAGCTGCCTCCCAGGCAGCCACGGCGCGGTCTTGAGCAGGCACGTTGCCCGGGTGTTCACGCTCCGCCTGCCAGCGCAGCCACATGGTGCGCAAGGCTTGGGCAAAGTTCGGGCACGCAATATCGTCGCGCATCAGAGGGGATTGCTCGATTTCGCGACGCAAACCCTGGCGCAGGGCATTGAGTTGCTCGATATCCGCGGCCAAGCCCATGGCGATGGCCAGATACTCATCCTTGTCTGCGGCCAGCCACTCCTTGCGGCCCAGGTAGGTCAACACCTCGGTGCTCATGCGCGAGGGCGAGCTGGTGCCCTCCATGGACACCAGAGGCACCGCCATCCAGAGCGTATCCAGCGTGGTGGTACCACCCGTAAGCGGGAAGGGGTCCAGGGCAATGTCGATGTCGTGGTAGGCGAGGTATTGCCGGTCGGTATCCAGGGGAAGGAGCACGAGCCGTTTGGCGTCAATGCCAAGCCTGGCGCAGCGCGCCTCGTACTCCCCGGCAAACTCTGGTTTCTCGAACCCCTTGCCTTCGATCAGCAGGTGCGCCGCAGGCATGCGCCGCAGCAGCTCTCCCCACAGCGCCAGCACCTCGTCGGTCAGCTTGCCCAGGTTGTTGCATGAGCCGTAAGTGACAAACCCCTTGCGCAATGCCGGCGTGGGTTGCACGGCGTAGCGCGGCTGATAGCGCCAAAGCGGATTGCGGCTGTGCGCCCGATAGGTGGCCGCGAAGCCCCGCGCGCGAAAGAGCCGCTCGGTGAACAGATGCTCCACCCCCGGCGGATTGATGACCTCGTCCGTCAGGTAATAGTCGATGGCGGTCAGGCCGGTGGTGGCCACGAACCCCACCCAGGTAGCCTGCACCGGCGCGGGCTTGCGCGCCAGGGTGAGCAGCGAATGGTGCCCGGTGTGACCACTCATGTCGACCAGGATGTCGATCGCATGGCGGCGTATGGTCAGGGCGCGCTGCTCTTCGTCCTGGTCATGCAGGCGGATGAAGTGGTCCACGTGGCAACGCACCCGTTCGGTCACGTTGTCGTCCTGCGGGTAGGTGTAGAACCCGTACACCTCGAACTGGCGACGGTCCAGCTGCGCCAGGATGCCCTCGGCAAAACACATCACCGCATGCTTGCGAAAGTCCGGCGAGATGAAGCCCACCTTCAGTCTGCGCCAAGGATCGCCGCGGCGCTCTTCGTAGCTGGGCCAGTGGGGCTTGAACTGCGGCTCGAACGTATTGCCGAATTCCCTGGCGGCAGCGGTCAGCGCCTGCGGGCTGGTCTCGGGGTCCGCCAGCATGAAGAGCAGGCGGTTGGAATGGTTGGCGGCGAACTGGGGCGCCAGGGCGATGGCTTCGGTACAGTCCTGCACCGCCTCGCGTATCTGCCCCAGTTCCCGCCGATGTATGGCGCGCTGTGTCAGGGCGTTGACGCGTTCCAAGTCGTCGCCAGCGCACCTCAGTGCGTGTTCACTCGCCTCATATCCCCTCTGGTGCAGATTGATGGGATAGCAGCACTGGGCCAGCTTCATCCAGCAGATGCTGCGCTCGGGGCGCAGTCGCACCACCCCTTCCAGCAGGGGCAGAGCCTCTCGTGGCCTCTCCTGGCCGACCAGCAGGTTGGCATAGTTGATCAGCAGCTCCGCATCGTGCGGATACAGGATGGCGGCCCTGCCGAAAGCCTGCAGGGCTGCATCGACTTCACCTTTTTGTCCCAGCGCAAAGCCCAGCAGGCGGTGGGCCATCTGGTGGCGACCATTCTTGCGCAGGGCCTGACGGCAAAGGCGGATGAGCAAGGGCCAGTCGCCGCCGGCCCGGGCCGCCTGCAGTCGCTCTGCCATGGGGTCGTGGTGGTGTTGCTTCATGGTGGCAGTCTTCACGCCGGGCGCGGGCCACACTGGCGCCGCCGCGCCATGGTAGTGCACCGGGTGCGGGTTTCAGACCCGGAGTGGCGCAGCGCGGCGCCCTACTTCAGCAGCGCCAGCACGCCCTGCGGGATCTGGTTGGCTTGCGCCACCATGGCGGTGCCGGCCTGCTGCAGGATCTGGGTGCGCGTCAGGTTGGCGGTTTCCGCCGCAAAGTCCGCGTCCAGGATGCGCGAACGCGATGCCGACATGTTTTCCGACGTGATGTTCAGGCTGGCGATGCTGGTTTCGAAGCGCGACTGGAGGGCGCCGAGCTTGGCGCGCTCCCCGGCGATGTAGGACAAGGCCGAATCGACGGTCTTGAGCGAATGGGTGGCCTTGGAGAAGTCCGTGATGTCCAGCTCGGAGACCTTCTTGAGGTCCGAATTGAGCGTACCCGTGCCGGCGCCATCCAGCACGCTGGTGGTCGTGGACGCCGCGCTGAAAGACTTGTCCGAATCCAGAGTGATGTAGCCGCTGACCGCAACCGCCACCGCGCCGGCGTTGGTTGCCATGGTCTGCGGCGTACCCAGGACGGCGGTGCCGCCGCTGCCGTCTCCCACCATCTTGGTGACGGAGACGATGCCCGCGTTGTCCGAGGACGTGTGCCCGACCGCAATCGTGTTGCCGGTGGCATTGGTCAGCACGATGGCCGACGCATCCTTGTTCAGGGAGGCGATCACCCCGGTTTTCGAGGATTGCTCGTTGATGGCCTGCACGGCGGCGGACAAGCCCTCGGAGCCGGTCGGCGAGGTGAGCGAAAACGAAATGGTCTTGAGGTCGGGCGTATTGTCCGACTCCAGCGTGATGGCGTAGGAGCCCGCGGTGTCGAAAGCCAGCTGCGCTTCGGTGCGCGCCGTGGCGCTCACACCGGTCAGTTGCGTCTGCTGGTTGATGTCGCGCGCCACGTCCTTGGCGTGCGCTCCCGTGGCCACGGCGATGGTCTCACTGCTGCCCAGGGCGCCGTTGATGACCAGTGAGCCAGCGGCCACGCCGTTGGAACCATAAGCGCTTGCCGCCGCTATGGCTGCCTGTGCCCCGGTACCGCCGGCGGCCGTACCCGACACCTGGTTGTTGCCGTAGACATTGGTGCGCAGGTTGGCCGTGGCCGCCACGATGGTCTGGTTGGCGTTGGCGCCCACCTGGAATTGCGACGTGCCGAAACTGCCGTCCAGCAGCTTCTGGCCATTGAATTCGGTGGTTTGCGCCACGCGGTCCAGTTCGGCCACCAGCTGGTTCACTTCCTGCTGCAGCGCCTGGCGGTCGCTGATTGAGTTGGACGCATTGGCCGACTGCACCGCCAGTTCACGCACCCGCTGCAAGATGTCTCCCGCTGCCTTCATCGCGCCTTCCGCCACCTGCGCCAGCGAAATGCCGTCGTTGGCGTTGCGCGCCGCCTGGTTCAGACCGCGGATCTGGCTGGTGAAGCGCTCGGAAATGGCCATGCCGGCCGCATCGTCCTTGGCGCTGTTGATGCGCAAGCCCGACGACAGGCGCTCGATGGATGTGTTGAGTGACCCCTGGCTGATGCCCAGATTGCGCTGCGCTGTCAGTGAAGCCACATTGGTATTGATGGTCGCGGCCATGGCTCATGCTCCTGATGGCTGAGGGCTGTACGTCCGCACTGGGTGGCCAACACACCGTCCGGCAGACAAGACGGGAAGATGGGCAGATTGTGAAAATTCCAGCGCGCTGCAGTCGCCGGATAAGCCGGGCAAACCACGGGCAGCTTGCAAATTCAGGCCTAAAGTTCCACGCCGGCCGGTCGAAATAGCTTGCAACGGGGCGTAACACCTCCGCCGCCACCAGAAGGCCCCTCCGGGCACTGTGGGCTGGGCCATTCAGCCATGGGCCCACATGGCGACACCGCCATATTCATCAGCTTCCTTGAAGGAGAATTTGCAATGGCCGCCACTATCAACACCAACGTCGCCTCGCTGACCGCCCAGCGCAACCTGGGTCTGAGCCAGAGTTCGCTCAATACCTCCATCCAGCGCCTGTCGTCGGGCCTGCGCATCAACAGCGCCAAGGACGATGCGGCCGGCATGGCCATTTCCGAGCGCTTCACCAGCCAGATCCGCGGCCTGAACCAGGCGGCGCGCAACGCCAACGACGGCATTTCGCTGGCGCAGACCGCTGAAGGCGCGATGAAGGCCGCCGGCGACATGCTGCAGCGCATCCGCGAGCTGGCCGTGCAGTCTGCCAACGCCTCCAACAGTGCATCTGACCGCCAGGCGCTGCAGCAGGAAGTGAATCAGCTGGTATCCGAACTGGACCGCGTGGCGCAAACCACCGAATTCAACGGGCAAAAGCTGCTCGATGGCAACTTCGGCACCCAGCGGTTCCAGGTGGGCGCCAACGCCAACCAGACCATCGTGGCGGCCACGGCCAACCTGCGCACCAATGTCTACGGCAACAACCAGGTGTCGGGCACGGCCGCCGGCGGTGTAGCCGCCCAAGCCGCCGCCACTGCTGCCAACGCCTATAGCTCCAACGGCGTGGTGGGTGGCACGATTGCCATCAACGGCGCGCTTGGAAGCGCGGATGTCAACGTGGCCTCGGCGGCACACGCCAAGGACGTGGCCCAGGCCATCAATCAGCAGACCCAGTCGACGGGGGTTACTGCCACAGCTCGCACGGCCGTGGAACTGACTTTCAGTTCCGCTGGTTCCTACGCGATGACGCTGGAGACCGGCACCAACAAGGGCGATGCCAAGACCATCTCCTTCTCGCTGACGGCCACCCAGGGCGCCGAAGGCCTGTCCGCCGCCGTTCAGGCCATCAACGAGCAGTCTTCCAAGACCGGAGTCATCGCCGCGCTCAATGCGGACGCTACGGCCATCGTGCTGACCAATGAGACCGGTGACACGATCGCAGTGGGCAAGACCGCCGCAGTCAATGCAGGCAACATCGGGGCCACGAAGATGGCCAGCGATGGCAGCGGTGGGCTCGATGCCGCTGGCTCCGCCCAGACGCTGACCGGGACCGGCACTACAGCGGTGGCGGTGGCTGTCAGCGGCTACATCATGCTGGATTCGGACAAATCCTTCAGCATCGATTCGACCACGACCAACGTGATTGCCACCGGCGTGCAGAACTCGGACCTGAAGAAGGTCTCCGACCTGGACATCACCGACTTCGACAAGGCTACGCACTCCCTCAAGACCGTGGACTCGGCCCTGTCCTACATCGCCGGTGAACGCGCCAAGCTCGGCGCCCTGCAGTCGCGCTTCGAGACCTCGATCGCCGCGCTGCAGGTCACGTCCGAGAACATGTCCGCCTCCCGCGGGCGCATTCTGGACGCCGACTTCGCGGCGGAGACCGCCAACCTGTCGCGCACCCAGATCCTGCAGCAGGCCGGTACCGCCATGGTGGCGCAGGCCAACCAGTTGCCGCAAGGCGTACTGGCCCTGCTGCGCTGAGACAGCGCGGGGGCGAGGGGCGGGGTGGCCGTTTGAAACGGCGCCCGGCCCTCTCCCCGGAGAGCGTTTGATGCAATGCGGCAGGGGCCACGGGGCTCCGGCCGCATTGGCGCATTCCGGCGCAGGTGGGGCAAAGTAGCGCAGATGCACCGGGCTTTTCCCGGACACGTGCGCACCCGCTGGTTTGATAATGTCCGCTTGCTCGGCGGGCGCAAGTGCAGGGAGGCGGAAATGGCCAGTTTTTCATCCATCGGGGTCGGCCTGGGCGGCAACGTCGATGTCAATGGGCTGATTCAGGCGTCGGTGGACGCGGTCAAGCTGCCGATCACGCGCGCCAACGGCCTGAACGACCAGAACAAGCTCGCCGAAGCCAGGATTTCCACCTTCGGCCAATTGCAGTCGCTGGTGTCGTCGCTGCAACTGGCCGCAGGCAGGCTGGCCAGCGTGACCGGCTGGAATGCGGTGGCGGCCACCTCATCCAACGACAAGGCCATCACCGCCACCGCCATCGGCGGCACCGTGGAAACCACCTTCAGCGTGGAGGTGAGCCAGCTGGCCAAGGCCCAGGTGTCCACCTCGGCCTCCCTTGCCGGCAACCAGGCGGTGGGCGCGGGTTCACTCACGCTTGAGATCGGGCGCTGGGACGGCGGCAGTTTCACGGCCGGCGACACGGCCGCGGTGAACATCGAGATCGGCGCCACCGACACGCTGTCGGACATCGCCGGCAAGATCAATGGTGCCAACGCCGGCGTCACCGCCACCATCGTGACGGACGTGACCGGCCAGCGCCTGATGTTGCGCAGCAAGACCACGGGCGAGGACGCGGGCTTTCGCATGTCGGTGACCGATGCCGATGGCGACATGGACGACGGCGCCGGCCTTTCCCGCCTGGCCAACGGGCTCTCCAGCGACCCCGGCGCGAATGCGGGCGCCAATGCCATGGCCCGGATCAACGGGCTGTTTGACGTCAGCTCCAGCACCAACACCTTCGAAAACGCCATTGCCGGCGTCACCTTCAAGGTGACCGAGCTGACCACGGCACCCGTCGAAATCACGGTGAGCAAGGACGCACAGGCCGTCAAGAAGAACATCGAGGACTTCGTGGTGGCCTACAACGCCGCCAACCAGGCGCTCAATGACCTGACCAAATTCGACAGCGCCACGGGCAAGGGCGGCCTGCTGCAGGGTGACTCTGCCGCCGTGACGCTGCAGAACCAGCTGCGCAACGTGGTGCAATCCATCTCCAGCAGCACCGGGCCCTACAAGACGCTGTCGAGCATAGGCCTGGGCATGATCCAGGGTGGCGACCTGTCCATCGACAATGCCAAACTCGACGAAGCGCTCAAGAACCCGGACGCGGTCAAGGCCTTGTTCATCGGCGCCGACGGCAGCGCGGCAACAGTGGACGGCGTGGCCGAGAAGATCAAGGCGGCGACGGCGCAGCTGCTCGATACCAACGGCTTCTTCGCCTCCAAGGACAAACAGCTCAAGGCCACCATGGAGCGCAACGCCAAGGAGATCGCCCGGATCAACGACCGGGCCGACAGCACCGAGGCGCTGCTCAAGGCGCGCTACACCGCGCTGGACACGCAGATGAGCAAGCTCAACGCGCTCAACGCCTATATCGCGCAGCAGGTGGAAACCTGGAACAAGCAGAAGATGTGAGGGCGGGCTTCAGTTTCCCGGCCAGTTGCCGATATCAGGCCTAGAAGACAGCCACAGGACAGCCGCCATGCTCACCGCCTTCCCTCCCCGCGCCGCTTCCGCCTACCAGCGCATCAACGTCGAAACCAGCATGCACACCATGGACCAGCACCAGCTGGTCAGCCTGCTGCTGGACGGCGTGCTGGGCGCGGTGGCCGCCGCCCGGGGCGCGCTGGCGCGCCAGGACGTGCCGGCAAAATGCGCGAGCATCGGCAAGGCGGTGCGCATCGTTGAAGAAGGGCTGATGACGGCACTGGACACCGACAACGGTGGCGAGATCGCCGCCAACCTGCAAACCGTCTACGACTATGCGCTGCGTCGCCTGCTGGAGGCCAACGTCAAGAACGACGACGCCATGCTGGCGGAAGTGGCGCGCCTGATCGAACCCATCGCCCAGGGTTGGAAGGCCATGAAGCAGCCGTCGGCCGCCAACCACGAAAGCATGGCAGCCGGGGCAGCGCCGCACGCCATCCACCATCCCATGGTCGCCAACGCCTGAACACGCCATGCCCGAAACGCTCATCGACTACTACAAGGCCATCGAGGAAAGCAGCCAGCGCATGCTGCAGGCAGCCCAGGTGGAAAACTGGGACGAGGTGGTGCGCTGCGAAAGCACCTGCTCGGTGCTGATCGAGCAATTGCGCTACCACGCCCAGACGCAAAAACTCGCGCCCGCGCACCGCCGCGAAAAAAGCCGGATCATGCAGCGCATCCTGCGCAACGACGCGCAGATCCGCCTGCTGGCCGAGCCCTGGCTCGCGCGCTTCGACGGCCTGATGGATCAGCAAGCCCAGACCGTGCATTGAAGCAGGCTGAGCCCGGGCGTGGGCCACGCACCGGCCTACTCCTGCACCTCCATTTGTTCGAACACGGTGTTGCTGCCTATGGGCAGCAGCTCTATCGTGGCGACCAGACCCGGCACGGCCGCCATCAGTTCGGCTTCGACCGTGGCGCGCTCCGTGGCCGCGCGCCCCAGCGTCCAGTGGGCAGGCACGTGCATGTGCAACTGCACAAAGCTGCGGCTGCCCGCGCGCCGGGAGTTCAGGCTGTCAAAGTACACCACCCGCCCGCTGGCCTGGGCGTAGCGCTGCAGCAGCGCGTCGATGCGTTCGAGCTTGCCCGGCGCGAGCGCCTTGTCCATCAACCCTTGCGAGGCCTGCCAGACCAGCGCGCCGCCCTCTTTCAGGATGTTCAGCGCCACCAGCAGCGCCACCACCGGGTCCAGCCAATGCCAGCCGGTGGCGCCTGCGGCAAACAGGCCAACGACCACGCCACCCGAGGTCCACACGTCGGTGATCAGATGGCGCGCATCACCCTCCAGCGCCACCGAGCGGCGCGTGCGCGCCGCGCGCAGCATGCCCCAGGCCAGCAGCCCGTTGAAGACCGAGCTGAGCACCGCCAGGCCCACCCCCCAGGAAAGCTGTTGCAACGGCTGCGGATGCAGCAGGCGCAGCACCGCTGCCCAGAGGATGGCAATGGCCGCCCCCACGACCAGGATCCCCTCGAAACCCGATGAAAAATACTCCGCCTTGTGGTGGCCGAAGGGGTGGTCTTCATCCGCCGGCCGCGAGGCCACCGTGACCATGGCCAGCGCAAACACCGCCCCTGCCAGATTGACGAAGGACTCCAGCGCGTCGGACAACAGCCCGACGGAATCGGTCACCCACCAGGCCAGCGTCTTGAGCACGATGGTGAGCACCGCCACCGCGATGGACACCAGCAGCCAGTGGCGCGGGGCCATGCGGGCGAGCAGGGAGGAAGCAGGTATCAGCATGCAATGCGAAAAACGGAGTTTCTGGCGCCCTCGTGCATGAAGCCAGGGGCGAATCCGCACACAGCCTTCGCGGCGGTGGCGACGCGGGACACTAGCACGCTTGCCATCGCCCCGCAGGGCCTGTTGGCAAGCGGGCGCAGCCGCCGCTAGGGCCGCCGCTTCCAGCCCGGGATGATCACGTCCTTGAAAAACCGCTGGTCAAGCAGCAGCCACACCAGCACCGGCGCCAGCGTAGGCAGCACCAGCACGCCCAGCTGGTAGCCGTAGACGATTAGTTCGAGCTGCCACGGGTCGATGAACAGCAGCCGCGCCTGGTACTGCGCCGCGCCCGCAAGC
This sequence comes from Comamonas flocculans, assembly GCF_007954405.1. Classification (NCBI taxonomy): domain Bacteria; kingdom Pseudomonadati; phylum Pseudomonadota; class Betaproteobacteria; order Burkholderiales; family Comamonadaceae; genus Comamonas; species Comamonas flocculans. The sequence goes on from NZ_CP042344.1 coordinate 1,222,476, forward strand.
TGCATCCACAAATACATCACCAGGCTGAAAACCTGCGCCGGCAACAGCAACAGATAACCCAGCAGCGCCCGCCCCAGGCGCCCCGGCGTGCGGTGCGTCAGCCAGGCGGCCAGCAACAGCGCCAGGAAGATCGGCAGGCCATAGGCATAGCGGCCGGGGTCGGCCTCCAGCACCACGTCGCCCAGGCGCCCGGACTGCGGATCCCGCACGCTCACCGCCGTATCCACCTCTATGCTGCCGGGCGCCTTGTGCACGCTGCGCACCCACATCGGCGCGCCCTGTTCCAGCACCACGTGCGACAACGCCGCCACCGGATAGGACAGCCAGGGTGAGGCTTTGGACCAGGCCAGCGTCAGCACCACGATGGCCGCGGCCGCAATCAAGGCAAAGCGCAGCAGCACGGGGCCAGGTCGGGGTGGCGCGGCGGCGGTCATGCGCGGGCGTGGGGCAGCGACAGGTCGGGCGAATGGCTGACCACACCCTGACCGCGCGGCGCTGCCGGGCGCGGGGGCGACGGCGGCGCCGCGGGTGGCTCGTTGGGCGGCTCGTTGGGCGGCGGACCGTCGCCTTCCTGCGCCCCGGCGCGCGTGGTGGTGCGCACCCACAGCAACCAGACCACGAGCACGTCCAGCATGATCAGCGCCTGCCACAGAAACTCGTGCGCGAAGTTGAAGGCCGCGGTGTTCCATTGCCCGATGTAGAACAGGCTGATCACGCGCACCACGTTCAGCGCCTGCACCGCCACGCTGCCGATCAGCAGGCCGCGCAGCTTGCTGCGCCAGGGCGCGGGAAACGCCAGGATGGCCGCAGCCAGCACGATGCAGGCCTCGATGCCGTTGCAGCCGGGCTCGATCGACACGCCAAACCCCGTGGCGGTATTCCACAACACCTTGCCCTGCGCGGCCGCGCTGGCGTCAAACCAGGTAACCAGCCCCGCGCTGATGCGCGCCAGCAGCGCCGTCCAGGGCAGCACCGCATGCTGCTGCACCCAGTTGAGCATGTTCACGCCAAACAGCGAGAGCTGGATGCCGAGAAAGAGCAGGAAGAAGCGCAGCATGGGCGTATTCTGGCCGATGAAATGAGAACGGCAGGCCCCGCAAGGTCTGCCGTTTTCCCGTCTGCCGAGCGTGCCGTTTACATGCGCCGGCGGCGTGCACCCGCGTGCTGGCGCCAGGCGAGCAGGCCCAGCATCAGCGACAGCAGGATCAGGCCCCACTCGGAGAGCGTGGGGATGCTCGCCGGGCTGGCGATCTTGTGCTCGCCGAAGTTGTAGTCGGTCGCTGCGTCTCCGCCCACCAGGACGATGCCGCTGATGGAGTCGTTGGTCACCGTGCCACCGTTGCTGCCCGCGGTGTCCTTGCCGTCGGTCCAGCCGGCCGGCTGCACTTCCTGCACCGTGTAGGTGCCCGGCGGCAGGTTGGTGAAGCTGTACTGACCCGCGCCGTTGGTCGTCGTCGTGGCAATCACGCTGCCGCCTTGCAGCAGATTGATCGTCACGCCACCTATGCCTTCCTCGCCCGGGTCGATCAGGCCGTTGTCGTTGCGGTCGTGGTAGACGTTGCCGCTGAGCGAGGCGGTGGTGCCGGGAGCGACAGTGACCACCGTCAGATCAGCCGCCGTGCCCACCGGGTTGTTGCCGCCATCGGTTTTCAGGGCGTTTGCCGCAATGGTGTTGGCCCACGTGCCCGCCGTCAAGGAGGTCACGCGCACCGCGATCACGCAGCCACCCGCCGGGATCGTGCCGCCCGTCTTGTAGGTCACGTTGCCCGCTGCCACCTCGACCGAGGCGGCATCACAGGTGGTGCCCGTGGTCACGGCTGGCATCACTGCCTCCATGTTGTTGAGGGTGTCAACCATGTCGCTCGTGAGCGTAAGCGCCTTGGCGTTGCCGTTGCCCAGGGAGATCGTGAGCGTCGATTGCCCGCCCGAGGCGATGGACGCCGGAGAGAAGCTCTTGCTCACGCTCGGCGGCTGGCCGGGGTTCACGAGCAGATTGGCCGTGGCCGGCGCGCCGTTGTTGCCGACGCTGGTCTTCAGATCACCCGCCGCAATGGTGTTGACATACGGCCCGCCCGGGGCGGCGGAGGTGACGTTCACCGTGATCGTGCACGAGCCATTTGCAGGGATGGTGCCACCGCTCTTGTACGTCACGGCCCCACCGCCAGCCGCCGCTTCCTTGGTGCCGGTACAACTACCGCCAAGCGCGGGCGGGTCGGCCACCAATACGTCGGCCGGCAGCGTATCGACCAGATCCGCGGTCAGCGTGGCCGCGGCGGCATTGGGGTTGCCCAGCGTGATGGTGAGCGTGGAGACGCCGCCGGGGTTGATGGTGCCGGGCGAGAAGGCCTTGAGCACCGTCGGGTTGTTTGGCGAAGTCACCACCAGGCCGGCGACGGCGGGCGTGGGGTTGGAGCCAGCTTCATTGGTGACCAAGCCGCCCGCAGGAATGGTGTTGGTGTAGGAGCCAGCCACAGCCGCCGTCACGTTCACCTCGATCGTGCAGCCTGCGGACGGGATGCTGGCACCAGTGGCATAGACCACGGTACCGGTGCCCGCAGCCGCCGTCACGGCGCCGGGGCAAGTCCCGCCGATGCCAGGCGTGGGAGCGACCAGCACGCCCGTGGGCAAGGTATCCGTCATGTCGCCAGCCAGCGTCAGCGCCGTGGCGTTCGGGTTGCCCAGCGTAATGGTCAGGCGCGAGACGCCATTGGCCGCGATCTGCGTAGGGTTGAAGGCCTTGAGCACCGTCGGCGCGGCGGGTTTATCCACACCCAACGTGGCATTGGCCGGTTCGGGGTTGTTGCCCGCGCTGGTCTTGAGCTGACCGGCGGCGATGGTATTCAGGTAGTTGCCGGTGTGCGAGCCCACCACGTCCACCGTGATGGTGCAGCCGCCAGCAGGGATCGTGGCGCCACTGCCGTAGGTGATGCTGTTGGCACCCGCCCCCGCAGTGACGGAGCCTGCGGTACAGGCCGTTTCACCACCCGGCACATGGCCGTTCACATTCGGCACGGGTGCAACCGAAATCTGTCCAGGACCAGGCGCAGGCAGGCCGGGCAGCGCGTCCACGAGCGCAGCAGTGAGCGTGATCGGCGTGGCGTTGCTGTTTTCGAGCCGGATGTAAAGCGTGCTGATATCGCCCCCCGATGCAATCTGCGACGGCGCGAAGCGCTTGCTCACTTCGGGCGGGGCCAGCACGTTCAGGTCGGCATCGGTCGGGTTGCCGTTGGTCAGGCCTTGCTGGTTGGTGACGGCCTTCGCACCGATGGTGTTCTTGAAGGTGCCCGCCTGGGAGGCGACCACCATCGCCCGGAACTGGCACGAACCGCCGGCCGGGATGCTGGCGCCCGAGAGCGACACGGTGGACGCACCCGGCAAAGCCGTGACGCTGCCCGAAGTGCAGGTAGTGGTGGTATTGGCCGGATTGGCCACCGCGACATGCGGCGGCAGGTTGTCGGTCAGCGCCACGCCGGTGAGCGCCACCGCCGCCGGATTGTTCACCGTGACGATGAGCTGCGAGGTCTGATCCACCGTCACCGTCGCCGGGCTGAAGGACTTGCCCACCGTCGGGCCGTCGACCACGTTCAGCGTGGCCTCGCCTGGCGTCGGATTGGTCACGCCCTGGTCGGTCGTGATCGCGCCGGCGGGAATGTTGTTCAGATAGGCCCCCAGGCTGGCGGCGGTGACGTTCACCTCCACGTCGCAGGTGGCGCCCGGGCTGAGCGTGACGTGCGAGAGCGTGAGCGCCTGCGTGAGCGTGTTCACGTTGATCTGCGCGCCGATGCAGGTGGCCGCCGGGTTGGGCACGGCGGCGAACACCAGGCCCGAGGGCAGGACGTCGGTGAACGTCAGGCCCGTGAGCACCACCGGGTTCTGGATGTTCGGATCAAAGGTGTTGACCAGCTTGATCTTCAGACGCGAAACCTCATTGGGAGCGACGTAGGTGGGCTCGAACCCCTTGGAGACGCCCAGCCCCTGCAGCGTGGACAGCGTGGCCGACGTGGGCGTGAGATTGGTGTAGCCGCCCTGACTGGTCACGGCGCCCGCCGGGATGGTATTGGTCAGGTTCAGGTAGGCCACCGAGGTCACCTTGAGCGTGACCGTGCAGGCGCCGTTGCCCGCCAGCGCTGCCCCGGTCAGCCCGACCTGGGTGCCGCCGGGCGTCGCCGCCACGGTGCCGCCAGTACAGGTGGTTTGCGCATCAGGCGCCGAATACACCTGGATGCCGCTGGGGAAGACGTCGGTGAAAGAGACGTTGTTGATCGCCTGTGCCGAATTGTTGATGACAGTGATCGTCAGTACCGACGGCTCGTTGCCGGTGACAAGCAGCGGATTGAAGGCCTTGTTCAGCGACAGGTCGGCACTTTCCTTACCCAGAGTCGCCGTCACCGGCGCGGCGTTGCTCGGCCCTTCGGCACTGGTGATCTGATTGATCGGGATGGTGTTGACCCACGGCCCCACACCGTTGGCGAGTACGTCGAACGATAAATCGCAGGTTTGCGCGCCGTCGAGTCGCACCCCGTCCAGGCGCACACTGGTGGCACCGGGGTTGGCGGTGATCATCGGCGCGCCGCCACAGGAAGTAGCGGCATTCGCCGGATTGGCCACCGTCAGCCCGCCGGAGAGGCCAGTGTCGTTGATCGACACATTGGTCAGCACGCCATTGGTCTGGTTGGTCAGCGTGACCGTGGCTCGCGCCACGCCGCCCTCGCCCACGCTGGCAGGCACGAAGCTCTTGACCGCGGCAAGGCCGGCGGTGACCGCGAGATTGGCCGAGCGGGGGCCGACGAATTTGCCCGCGCTCGATGTGAAATCAGCCGGTTGCAGGGTGTTGGTGTATGTAGCGGGCGCGGTCGCCGTCACCAGCGCGGTGATGGTGCAGGAGGCCGATTCGCTGGCACCGGGACGCGCGAGGGCCGAGCCACCCGTCAGTTTGATCTTGTTGTCCCCCGGCACCGCCGTCAGCGCGCCGGCGCCGCAGGTGGTGCTCGCTGCCGGGTTGGCCGCGAGCACCAGGCCGGCGGGCAGGTTGTCGGTCAGGTCGATCGCCGTCATCGGGCTCACCGTGCGGTTGAATACCGTGATGGTCAGCTGCGAGGTCTGGCCCGAGGCGATGCTCGTCGGGCTGAAGGCCTTGGTCAGATCGACCGCATCTACCACCGCGACATTGCGCGACACGGTGTTGGTGTTGCTGGTCGCCCCGCCAGGGCCGGTACCAGAGGCCGCGGTGCTGGTCGGCAGAGTGTTGACGAATGTCTCGCCCGTGGCCGCGTCCGCGGGCACCAGCGCGCGGAAGGTGACGGTGCACAGGCCGGGGGATGGCGGCGCCGTCATCGTGGCGCCGCCAATGCTGCCATTGGTGCCGCTGAGCGTGTTGGTGCCGATTCCGCTGAAACCCATGCCACAACCGGCAGGCCCTTGCGAAGCATCCACCAGCATGGGATGGCCATTCACGGTGGGCAGCACGTCGGTGAACTGCAAGTTGTTCACGGGGCCATTGGCGTAATTGCGGATGTTCACCGTGAAGGTGGCCCACTGACCGGGCGCCACGTTGGCCGGCGTCACCGTCTTTTCCACCTGCAACTGCGCATAGGCGTTGAGCGTGGCGTCGATCGCCGGGCTGCTGATGCCCTGGTCGTTGGTGACGGCATTCGCCGGGAGTTCGTTCTTGTACGCCCCCTCGGTCGTGGACGTGACCGGCACCTCGATCGTGCAGGTGCCGCCATTGGCCGCGACGGTGGCGCCGGTGAGCGTGACCTTGTTCGGGTTGGAGACCGTATCCACCGTCGCAATGCCGTCGGTGCCGCTGGTACACGTGACCGAAGCCGCGCCACCCGCGCCCACGAGTCCGGCCGGGAAGTTGTCTACGAAACCCGCGTTGGTCAGCGCCGTGCCGCCATTGTTGGTGACGACGATCTCCATCATCGAGGGCGCATTGACCGGGATGGTCGATGGCGTGAACGACTTGGCCATCGAGATGGGTTGCCTCACCTGTACCTGCCGGTGGAACGTCGGGCTGCTGAGTCCGCGGATATTGCCGATGGCGCCCGCGGCCACGATGTTGTCAAACGTCTGCGAGGCGGCGTTCGCGGGCGTGAGCGCGTTGACGACCACGTCGACCTTCATCTCGCAGGTGCCGTTCACCCCGATGGTGCCGCCCGCGAGGGTCACGGCGGTGTCGCCCACGCCGGGGCTGAACGTGCCATTGCTGAACCCGGTGCCAGTGCAGGTCACCGACGCATTCGGCACGGGCGCAACGACCATGCCCGTGGGCAGGGTGTCGGTAAAGGTAGTAAGCGGGATGGTCTGACCTTCCCCGACGTTCGGGTTGGTCAGCGTGATGGTGAGCGTAGTGGGGCGACCGGTGAAGCTGGGCGAGGGGCTGAAGGTCTTGCTGCCCCTGGGAGCAGCCATGGAACGCACCAGCAGCGTGGCCTTGGCGTCGGTGGTGTTGTATTCCTTCTTGCCGTTTTCGGTGTAGGTGAAACCGGAGATGGTAGGCGTCGGATCGGTATTTTCCGGGATGCTGACAATGTGGTTGCCCGACACTGCCGCGCTCACCTTCACGGTGACCACACACTCCCCCGGACTGCCCGACCCCGTGCCGGCAGCGACAGTGGCGCCGGTGAGTTGCACGGTGTTGGTCCCAGGATCGGCGTTCAGCGCAGCACCCGCGCCACAGCCACTGATAGTGGTGTCCAGCGGCGTGATCACCGAAATCTTCGGAGCCGGCAAGGCCCCCGGCAGATCGAGCAGCGCGGTGAACGCCACATCCGTCACCGCCACCTGTGTGCTGTCGTTCCAGATCTTGACCGTGTAGGTGCTGGGGTCGCCCTGAAAGAGCGTGTCCGGCACGAAAGACTGGTTGATGGTGGTCGTCGCGAATGCGACGCAGGGCAGCAGCGCCAACCCCCCCAGAATGCTTCTTATCGACATATACAGTAGCCGTGACAATGGTCAGTACCGGCTTACTTTATGTCATTTGTCACCTGTGTGACCGTGCAGTTTCAACCTGCACGGCCCCTATTGACATTCATTGGCAATTCAATGGCTCACACCAACAACGCATTCACCCTTCTCACATACGCCGCCGGGTCCTCGGGCAGGCCGCCCTCGGCCAGCAGGGCCTGGTCGAACAGGATTTGCGCCAGGTCGTTGAAGTGCACGCTGGCGTCCAGCTTCTTGACCAGCGGGTGCTCGGGGTTGACTTCGAGCACGGGTTTGACCTCGGGCGCCTTCTGGCCGGCCTGTTTCAGCAGGCGCGCAAGCTGGTTGCTCATGTCGCCGTCCTTGACGACCAGGCAGGCGGGTGAATCGACCAGGCGGGTGGTCACGCGCACGTCTTCGGCCTTGTCCTTCAGCGCTTCCTTGAGTTTGGCCAGCAGCGGCTTGAAGGTTTCGGCGGCTTCATCAAAGGCCTTCTTTTCGGCTTCGTCCTGCAGCTTGCCCAGATCCACCGCGCCCTTGGCGACGGATTGCAGCGGCGTGCCGTCGAAGTCCTGCAGATAACCGAGCGCCCATTCGTCCACGCGGTCGGTCATGAGCAGCACCTCGATGCCCTTCTTCTTGAAAACTTCGAGCTGCGGGCTGTTCCTGGCGGCGGCGAGCGTCTCGGCGGTGATGTAGTAGATGGCCTCCTGGCCTTCCTTCATGCGTGCCTTGTAGTCGGCCAGGCTCACGCTTGCCGTGTCGCCCGTCGTGGAGGCAAAGCGCAGCAGCCGGGCGATGCGCTCGCGGTTGGCAAAGTCTTCGCCCAGGCCTTCCTTGAGCACGGCGCCGAATTCGGCGTAGAACTGGCTGTACTTGCCTTCCTTGGCCTTGTCTTCGTCGCTCACCACGTCGGTCACGCCGTCGGCGTCGGTGGACGCTTCATGCTTGTCGTGCTTGGCCAGGTCTTCCAGCATGCCCAGCACGCGCTTGACCGAGCCATCGCGGATCAGGCGCACGTCGCGGCTTTCCTGCAGCAGCTCTCTGGAGACATTCAGCGGCAGGTCGCTCGAATCGATCACGCCCTTGACGAAGCGCAGGTAGCCGGGCATGAGCGCCTCGGCATCGTCCATGATGAAGACGCGCTTGACGTACAGCTTGATGCCCGCGTGCTTGTCGCGGGTGTAGAGGTCGAACGGGGCCTTGGCCGGGATGTACAAAAGCTGGGTGTATTCGGTGTTGCCCTCGACGCGGTTGTGGCTCCAGGTCAGGGGTTTCTCGAAGTCGTGGCTGATGGCCTTGTAGAACTCCTCGTACTCTTCGGTGCTGATGTCCTTCTTGGGGCGCGCCCACAGGGCCTTGGCCTTGTTGACCGCTTCCCATTCGCCGGTCTTGACCATGGCGCCCGGCTCGCCTTCCTTTTCGGCCTCTTTCCATTCCTCTTTTTCCATCAGGATGGGCAGGCTGATGTGGTCGGAGTATTTGCCGATGACGCTCTTGAGCTTCCAGGCGTTCAAGTATTCGTCGGCGTCGCCCCGCAGGTGCAGGGTGACGGCGGTGCCGCGCTCGGGCCGGGTGATGGTTTCGACCTCGAAATCGCCCGCGCCGCCGCTGGTCCAGCGCACGCCCTCTTCGGGTTTGAGGCCGGCGCGGCGGGACTCCACGGTGATCTTGTCGGCGACGATGAAGCCCGAGTAAAAGCCCACGCCGAACTGGCCGATGAGCTGGCCCTGCTCGGTGGCGTCGGCCTTCTGTTCGCTGGACAGGCGGCTGAGAAAGTCGCGCGTGCCGCTCTTGGCGATGGTGCCCAGGTTGTCGATCGCCTCCTGCGCGCTCATGCCGATGCCGTTGTCCTGGATGGTGATGGTGCGCTGGTCCTTGTCGAAGGAGACGCGCACTTCCAGATTGGGTGCGTCCTCATACAGGCTGGCGTCGTTCAGCGCCTCGAAGCGCAGCTTGTCGCAGGCGTCGCTGGCGTTGGAGACCAGCTCGCGCAGGAAGATCTCCTTGTTGGAATACAGCGAATGCGTGACCAGGTGCAGCAGTTGCGCGACTTCGGCCTGAAAGGAATGGTGTTGTTTGCTCATGGATGACACGACGAATGGACCTGAGAAAAGCGCCCGCTGCCACCGTCTTGCGGCCGGCGAACGGGCACGGCGTGTGGCAGATAAGGGCAGGCGCGGCGATTTCAACCGCTTGAGGCAGGCGGCCTGCCAGGCTGGGCTGATCGGCTTGGCATGACGGGAATTTTATAAAACGATAGCTGTTAACGCTTGTACAGCAAGCGTTGGGGGCCGATTTCCCATTTGATCTTTGCCCTGCCGGGCGCTCCTTCCCCCTCTGGGGGGAAGGCAGGAATGGGGGCTGCTGACGCAGCCATCGCGGCGACGTGGGCGCGGTACTGCTGCTGGCCCCCATCCCAACCCTCCCCCGGAGGGGGAGGGGGAATGCCGCGGCGCGGGCGACATCGCCGCCCTCAACGCCCGTGCGCGTCCGGCCGCACCTCGGGCTGCAGGTGCGCGCGCAGGGCCTGCACGTCCAGCACGCGCAGGCCGCCGTATTCGACGCGGATGGCGCCTTCGTCCTGCAGCCGCGCCAGCGCCTCGTTCACGCGCTGGCGCGACAGGCCTACCAGGTAGGCCAGTTCCTGCTGCGTGATGCGCAGCACCTGGCGCACGCCGGGGTAAAGCACGGGGTTGAACAGCGCCGCCAGGCTCAGCGCGACGCGCGCGTCGGGGTTGTGCAGGCGGTCGGTTTCGCGCGCGGCGATGAACTGGCCCACACGCTCGTTGAGCTGGTCCATGATGAAGCGGTTGAAGCCTATCGAATGGTCCAGCAGCCAGTGGAAGGTGTCGATGTGCAAGCCCGCCACCAGGCTCTTGCGCAGCGCCTGGATGTTGTAGCGATAGGGTTCGCGCTTGAGCACCGTGCCCTCGCCGAACCAGCCGCCCGGAGGCACGCCGATGATGGTCACCGCATCGCCGCGCGCGCTGTCTATGGTCATCTTGAGCAGACCGTCGATGATGCCGAACCAGTAGGTCACGGGCCGGCCGGTGCGGCAAACGTAGTCGCCGGGATAGGCGTCGCCGACCACCAGCGCGGCGCGCGCGCGCGCGCCCTCGCTGGGCGTCAGGCGCGCAAGCCAGGGGATGTCGGCCAGCTCGCGCGGGGTTGGCGCGCGCCGGCGCTGGTAGATCGGTGAGTCGCCCAGCATCTGCCCTCCCCTACTGCGCCGGCAAGGCCACGCGGTAACCTTGAAACGCCCAGACGGTACGTGTCTGCTCGATGGACTGCAGCACCAGTCCGGGGGCCGCGGCCTCGCCCTCGTGCAGCACCTGCCCGTTGACGATGGCCATGCGCAGGCGCCGATCATCCGACCAGGTGACGCCCGCCAGGTGCAGGCCGGGCAGCGCGGCGCGCACCGACGCCGGCAGGTCTTGCGGCGCGAACACCGAACCGGTGGCTGGCGCCGGTGGCGCCTTCGACGCATGCGCCGGCGGCGCAGCAGGGATGCCGGCGAGCGGCACCGGTGGCGCTGCCGCGGCGCTGGCGACCCCTGCGGGCTTGGGCGCAGTGCCTGCTGCGGCACTGCGCGCCGCCGCGCGCTTGCGTGGCGCCGGCGGCACGGCCGGGGCCAGGGCATCAGGCGCTGGTGCCCCGGCGTCTGCCGCCGCAGACGAAGCGGAAGCCGGTGCAGGTGCGGACGCGGACGCGGACGCGTCAGGCAGACGGCCTTGGACGGCGGTCCGCGGCTGCGGGTCGGCGGCGGGCTGCGTGGATGCCAGCCGCCAGGCCAGGCCAGCGGCCAGCGCGGCGGTGGCCAGCAGCGCCAGCGCCCAGGGCCAGCGCGGCGCGCGAACAGGGTCGCGCGCGCCGCCCATGCCGGCCAGCAGGGGCGCCTGGGCATGCAGGCTGGGCACGCTGCCGCGCTGGCGTTCATGCTCGGCGCGGCGCAGGGCGTCAAGGATCGTGGACATGGCTCAAGGCTCCCCCGGTGCGGCGGGTGGCGCCAGCAGGCGCGGCCCGTCCGTACCCAATGCGCGGTTCAGCCGCATCAAAGTCAGCGGCCCGGCCAGCCCATCGCTTTGCAGGCCCTGGGCGCGCTGGAACTGGCGCACGCGGGTACGCAGCGCCGGCGCGCCGGCCACGCCCGCGCGATCCAGCTGCGCGGCCAGCCATTGGGCGCCGGATTCGGTCGCGGCGATGTCGACGCCGCCCGCATCCAGCCCCGGCGGGCTGCGCCACAGGGTGAAGGCGGCGCCGCTCCAGGCGGCGGCCAGTTCGCTCCAGGGCCGCTCGCTGGCTTGCCCGCGCGCGTCCAGCAGTTGTGCGCGGCCCTCGTGCAGCGTGCGCAGCAGCACCAAGCCGGCAGGCGCACCGGTGCCTTGCAGGCGCAGCAGCGCCGGGCGGTCCAGCCGGCGCAACAGGGCTTCGTCGCCTTGCGTGGTGCTCCAGCAAGCGAGCGCGCCCGGCAGCGGGCCGGTGCAGGGCAAGGCGCCTTCGGGCAGCTCCGCGTCCCAGAGGGTGGCCAGGCGGCGCCAGAGCGCGCTTTCGTCCGCCGCAGGCACCGATGGCGCGCCGGCGGCGCCGGCTTGCGCGCCCGCCGGGGCCGCCGCCACGGCCGCGGGCGTGGCGCCCGGGGCAGCGCCGCCCCAGGGCCAGTGGCCGGACAGCGCCAGCGCCGCGCCGGTCAGCAGCACGCCTGCCGCCAGCCCCAGCGCTGCCGCAGGCCAACGGCTCCGGGTGCCGACGGGCTCTGCGGCGCCGTCAAAGACTTCGCGCGCGGCGGCGCGCACCGTGTGCGCATCCACCTGTTTGTGCCCGCCCGCATAGGCGGCCAGCAACGCGCGGTCGCACAGCAGATTGATGCGCCTGGGCACGCCGCCCGAGAGCGCGTGCACGCGCGCCAGCGCCGCCGGGGCAAAGGGCAGCGGCCCCTGCCAGCCGGCCACGGCCATGCGGTGGGCGACGTACTGCGCGGTCTCACCCTTGCTCAGCGCGCCCAGGTGGTAGCGCGCGATCACGCGCTGCGCCAGCTGCGTGAGTTCGGGCCGCGCAACCAGCGCGCGCAACTCGGGTTGGCCGATCAGGACGATCTGCAGCAGCTTCTTCTCGTCGGTTTCCAGGTTGGTGAGCAGGCGCAGCTGCTCGAGCACGTCGCTGGGCAGGCTTTGCGCCTCGTCGATCACCAGCACGCAGCTCTTGCCCGCCGCGTGCTGGGCCAGCAGCCAGGCGTTGAGCGCGTCCACGCACTGCTTGATCGTGGGCGGCCCGCGCCGGTTTGCGGGCAGCGCCACGCCGAATTCGTCGCACACCGTGCCCAGCAGCTCTTGCGCGCTGAGCTTGGGGTTGAAGATGTAGGCGGCGCTGCAGTGCGCGGGCATCTGCTGCAGAAAGCCGCGGCAGACCGTGGTCTTGCCCGCGCCCACTTCGCCGGTCAGCAGCACGAAGCCGCCCCCGCCGTCCAGCCCGTAGAGCAGGTGCGCCAGCGCCTCCCGATGGCGCTCGCTCAGAAAGAGATAGCGCGGATCGGGCGCGATGGAGAAGGGCAGCTGCTCCAGGCCGAAATAGGCTGCGTACATGGGCTGAGGATAGCGGGGGCGCCTGCCCGGCCCCGGGCCGGAAACCAAGGGTTTTACCCAGGGGGCATTAACCCCTAAATTGTCGTTGCAAAGACAAAATTCCGTCAAACCAGATCGCACCATCGGTAGCTGTACGTGTTAACCGAACCGACCACAGGCATGACGAGCACCTTCCCCCATCTGCTGCTGCAGCAAGCCAAGGAGCGCCCCGGGGCGCCGGCGCTGCGCGAGAAGGAGTACGGCATCTGGCAGACCTGGAGCTGGGCCGAGGTGGCGCGCGACGTGCGTCACATGGCCTGCGGCCTGGCGGCGCTGGGCTTTCGCCGCGGCGAGAACCTGTCCTTCGTGAGCGGCAACCGGCCCTATTGCTACATGGGCTTCATCGCGGTGCAAAGCCTGGGCGGCGTGCCGATCCCGCTGTACCAGGATGCGGTGGCAGGCGAGATGGCCTTCGTGCTGGAAGACGCAGAGGTGCGCTTTGCCTACGCCGAAGACCAGGAGCAGGTGGACAAGCTGCTGGAGATCCGCGAGAGCCTGCCCGGCCTTGAATTCATCCTCTACGAAGACCCGCGCGGCCTGCGCCACTACGACCAGCCCGGCCTCGTCAGCGTGCAGGCGCTGCTGGAAAAAGGCCGCGCCTGGGACGCGGCCCACCCCGGCGCGTGGGAGGCGGGGCTGGCGCAGCTCGATGCGCAAGACACCTCCATCATCCTCTACACCTCGGGCACCACCGGGCGGCCCAAGGGCGTGTGCCTGAGCCACGCCGGCTTCGTGCTGGCCGCACGCGGCGGGCAGGAAGTGGACGCCCTCACGCCGGCCGAAGACGTGGTCTCCTACCTGCCGCCGGCCTGGGCGGGCGACTACCTGTTTTCCGTCGCGCAGTGGATCGCGGTGGGCTTCACCATCAACTGCCCCGAAGACGAAAGCACCGTGGCGATCGACCTGCGCGAGATCGGCCCGACGTATTACTTCGCGCCGCCGCGCATCTTCGAAGGGCTGCTGACCTCGGTCTCCATCCGCATGGAAGACGCGGCGCGCATCAAGCGCTGGCTGTTCGAGCGCTGCATGCAATTGGCCAAGCGCGTGGGCGCGGACATCCTGGACGGCAAGCCCGTGGGCGCCTGGGACCGGCTCAAATACCGCGCGGCCGACCTGCTGATCTACGGGCCGCTGAAGAACGTCATGGGACTGTCGCGCATCCGCGTGGCCTATACCGCGGGGGCGGCCATAGGGCCGGACCTGTTTCGCTTCTTCCGCTCCATCGGCGTGAACCTCAAGCAGCTCTACGGTTCCACCGAAACCTCGGCCTATGTCTGCATCCAGCGCGACGGCCAGGTGGAACTGTCGGCCGTGGGCCAGCCCGCGCCGGGCGTCGAGGTGCGCATTGCCGACAACGGCGAAGTGCTGGTGAGAAGCGCGGCGCTGCTCAAGGAGTACTACAAGCGCCCCGAGGACACCGCCGAGGTGCTCGATGCCGAGGGCTGGTTTCACACCGGCGACGCGGGCCTGATCGACGCGGCCGGACAGCTGCGCATCATCGACCGCGCCAAGGACGTGGGCAAGCTCAGTAGCGGCGCGATGTTCGCGCCCAACTACATCGAGAACAAGCTCAAGTTCTTCCCGCAGATCAAGGAGGCGGTGTGCTTCGGCCACGACCGCGACGAGGTCTGCGCCTTCGTCAACATCGACTTCGACGCGGTGGGCAACTGGGCCGAGCGCCGCGGCCTGCCCTACGCCGGCTATGTGGACCTGGCGGGCAAGCCGGAGGTGCTGGAGATGATGCGCGAATGCATGGCCCAGGTGAACGCCGACCTGGCCGCCGAGGAGGGCATGGGCGAGACCCAGGTGGCGCGCTTCCTGGTGCTGCACAAGGAGCTCGATCCCGACGACGACGAGCTCACGCGCACGCGCAAGGTGCGGCGCAATTTCGTGGCCGAGAAATACGCGGTGCTGATCGACGCCCTGTACGGGGGCAGGGACGAGCAGTTCATCGAAACCAGGGTCAAGTTCGAGGACGGGCGCAGCGGCACGGTATCGGCCACGCTGAAGATCCTGAAGGCCCAGGTCCACCCCGTCACGAGGAAGGCGGCATGAACCACAATGCTATGCCAACAGTAGCTGCAAGCGCAGGCCAGTCGGGCGCTACAGGCCAAAATGGCCCCAGAACCATCGGCGACGTGATTCTGGAGGTCAAGCACATCAGCCTGCGCTTTGGCGGCGTGCGCGCGCTCACCGACATCAGCTTTGACGTGCGCGAGCACGAGATCCGCTCCATCATCGGCCCCAACGGCGCGGGCAAGAGCTCGATGCTCAACTGCATCAACGGGGTGTACACGCCGCAGGAGGGCTCGATCACCTTCCGTGGCCAGACCTTCAGCCACATGAACAGCCGCCAGGTGGCGGAGATGGGCGTGGCGCGCACCTTCCAGAACCTGGCCCTGTTCAAGGGCATGAGCGTGCTGGACAACATCATGAGCGGGCGCAACCTGAAGATCAAAAGCAACCTGCTCATGCAGGCGCTGCGCATCGGCCCGGCAGAGCGCGAAGAGCTTGCGCACCGCGAATTCGTCGAGCACATCATCGACTTCCTGGAAATCCAGGCACACCGCAAGACACCCGTGGGGCAACTGCCCTACGGCCTGCAAAAGCGCGTGGACCTGGGCCGGGCGCTGGCGATGGAGCCGCAGGTGCTGCTGCTCGACGAACCCATGGCGGGCATGAACGTGGAAGAAAAGCAGGACATGAGCCGCTTCATCCTGGACGTGAACGACGAGTTCGGCACGACCATCGTGCTGATCGAGCACGACATGGGCGTGGTGATGGACATCTCCGACCGCGTGGTGGTGCTGGACTACGGCAAGAAGATCGGCGACGGCGCGCCGGCCGAGGTGCAGCAGAGCGAAGACGTCATCCGTGCCTACCTGGGCACGGCGGCTTGAGACGGGGGCAGGCAGATGGGCTTTTTTCTCGAAACCCTGATCGGCGGCCTGATGACCGGCGTGCTGTATTCGCTGGTGGCGCTGGGCTTCGTGCTGATCTACAAGGCGTCCAGCGTGTTCAACTTCGCGCAGGGCGTGATGGTGCTGTTCGCCGCGCTGGCCATGGCGCGGTTTTCCGAATGGATACCGCAGTGGACCGGCATCGAGAGCAAGGTGCTGGCCAACGTGCTCGCCTTCATGGTTGCGGCGGTGCTGATGCTCATCCTGGCCTGGCTGGTGGAGCGCCTGGCGCTGCGCCACCTGGTGAGCCAGCCCGAGGCGACGCTGCTCATGGCCACCATAGGCATAGGCTTCTTCCTGGAGGGTTTTGGCCAGTCGGTGTTCGGCAGCAACGTCTACAACATCGACATCGGCATGCCCAAGGACCCGCTCTTCGTCGCCCAGGGCCTGTTCGAGGGCGGCATCCTGATCGATTCGCAGGAGCTCGTGGCCGCGCTGATCGCCACGCTGCTGGTGGCGGCACTGGTGCTGTTCTTCCAGAAAACCTCCACCGGCCGGGCGCTGCGTGCGGTGGCCGACGACCACCAGGCGGCGCAGTCGGTGGGCATCCCGCTGGCGCGCATGTGGGTCATCGTCTGGTTCGTCGCGGGCCTGTCGGCGCTGGTGGCCGGCATGGTCTGGGGCAGCAAGCTGGGGGTGCAGTTTTCCATCTCCACGCTGGCGCTGCGCGCGCTGCCGGTGGTCATCCTGGGGGGCCTCACCTCGGTGCCCGGCGCCATCGTGGCCGGCCTGATCGTGGGCGCGGGCGAGAAGCTTTCCGAGATCTACCTCGGGCCCTTCGTCGGCGGCGGCATCGAGGTGTGGTTCGCCTACGTGCTGGCGCTGCTGGTGCTGCTGGTGCGGCCCCAGGGACTCTTTGGAGAGAAGATCATCGACCGCGTTTGATCCTCGATTTGATAGCTTGTGGCGCTTGCTGGGCAAGGGCTAGAAGCAGAAAAGACTCATAAACATGATTTACCGCGAAAACGGCCAATTCAAGACCAGCTACCGCTCGGATCAGCAGATCTTCCCGATCGCGCAGGACCGCTGGGTCATGCTCGCGCTGCTGCTCGTCGCCTTCGTCGTGGTGCCGCTCACCGCCAGCAGCTACGTGTTCTCGGCCATCCTGATCCCGGTGGTCATCCTGGCGCTGGCGGCGCTGGGCACCAACATCCTGATCGGCTACTGTGGGCAGATCTCGCTCGGCTCGGGCGCCTTCATGGCGGTGGGGGCCTACGGCGCCTGGAACGTGATCATGCGCGTGCCGGGCATGCCGCTCATAGGCGCGCTGCTGCTGGGCGGGGTGTTTGCCGCCATCTTCGGCGTGCTCTTCGGGCTGCCCAGCCTGCGCGTCAAGGGCCTGTACCTGGCGGTGACCACGCTGGCGGCGCAGTTCTTCGCCGACTGGATGTTCTACCGCGTCAAGTGGTTGACCATGGACAGCCCCTCGATCTCGGTGACCGCGCCCGACGTGTCCGTCTTCGGCATCGCGCTGGACAGCTATGCCTCCAAGTACCTGTTCTGCCTCACGCTGCTGGTGCTGCTGGCGCTGGCCTGCAAGAACCTGGTGCGCAGCGCCATAGGCCGCGAGTGGATGGCGATCCGCGACATGGACGTGGCCGCCGCCGTCATCGGCATACGCCCCACCTACGCCAAGCTCACCGCCTTTGCCGTGAGCAGCTTCATCATCGGCGTGGCGGGCGCGCTCTGGGGGTTTTTCTATCTTGGATCGTGGGAGCCCGCCGCCTTCGGACTGGACATGTCGCTGGAGCTCTTGTTCATGGTCATCATCGGGGGGCTGGGCTCCATCATGGGCAACTTCATCGGCGCGGCTTTCATGGTGGTGCTGCCCATACTGATCCGCCTGGGCCTGCCGGCGCTGGGCAGCGTGCTGGGCATGCAACTGGGCACGGCCGAGGCCGCGCACCTGGAGCTGATGCTGTTCGGCGTGCTCATCGTCTGGTTTCTCATCGTCGAGCCGCACGGCCTGGCGCGCCTGTGGTCCACGGGCAAGCAGAAGCTGCGGCTGTGGCCCTTCCCTCACTGAGGGGACAGGTCGCGCAGGCATCGAGGTTTTTTTCCCCTGGCAACTCACTACGAAGGAGACAAGCATGAAGCCCATCCACACTCTGCTGGCCACGCTGGCGGTTGCAGCGGGCATGACCGCGGCGCCGGCCGTGGCGCAGGAGCAATACGCTCCCATCTTTTCCTACCGCACCGGGCCCTACGCGCCCAACGGCATCCCGGTGGCCAACGGCACCGCCGACTACCTCAAGCTGGTCAATGCCAAGGGCGGCATCAACGGCGTCAAGTTCAAGATCGAGGAGTGCGAATTCGCCTTCGATACCGCCAAGGGCATCGAATGCTATGAACGCATGAAGGGCCAGAACGGCGGCGCTGCCATCGTGCAGTCCATCTCCACCGGCGTGACGGCCGCGTTGCTGAAGAAGGCGCCCGAGGACAAGATCTCGCTGATCATCGCCGGCTACGGCACGCCCGCGGCGGCGGACGGCCGGGTGTTCAAGTGGGTCTTCCCCATGATCCCGAACTACTTCGTCGCCGCCGACGTGATGATGCAGTCGGTGGGCGAGAAGGCAGGCGGGCTGGACAAGCTCAAGGGCAAGAAGATCAACTACGTCTACATGGACGCGCCGTTTGGCCACGAGTTCATGCCGGTGTTCGACGCCTACGCCGCCAAGTACGGCTTCACGCTGAACAAGCTGGCGGTGACCGCGCCGGGGCTGGACCAGAAGTCCACCTGGCTGCAGGTGCGCCGCGACCAGCCCGACTACCTGCTGTACGTGGGCTACGGCGTGATGAACCCGACGGCGCTGAAAGAAGCGCAGGCCGTGGGCTACCCGCGCGACAAGATGTACGGCTTCTGGTGGGCCGGCTCCGAGTCCGACGTCAAGGGCGTGGAAGAAGCCTCCAAGGGCTACAACGCCGTGGCCCTGCAGGCCAGCGCCAACCGCGACGCCAAGGTCATCAAGGATGTGCAGGAGACGCTCTACGCCAAGGGCCAGGGTACGGCGCAGGATGCCAAGACCGTGGGCGACGTGCTCTACGTGCGCGGCCTGATCACCGGCATGCTCACGGCCGAGACCGTGCGCATCGCGCAGGAGAAGTTCGGCAAGGGCAAGCCCATCACCGGCGAGCAGGCGCAGTGGGCGCTGGAGAACTTCGAGCTCACGCCCGAGCGCATCGAGGAGCTGGGCTTCACCGGCATCATCCAGCCGATGAAGACCACCTGCGCCCAGCACATGGGCTCGTACGCCGCGCGCATGTCGGTGTGGGACGGCAAGGAGTGGAAGATCAACAGCGACTGGTACGAGGGCAACCGCGAGATCATCGATCCGCTGATCAAGCAGTTCGCCGAGAAGTACGCCGCCGACAACAAGATCGAACAGCGCCAGTGCGCCAACTGAGCGCAAGCCACGGCGCCGGGGCCGGCCAGCGCCGCCCCGGCGCATCCACGGCCTGAACACGGACAAGACAAGATGAGCGAACAGCCCGCCAAGACGATGCTCGAAGTCAACGGCATCGAGGTCATCTACAACCACGTGATCCTGGTGCTCAAGGGCGTCTCGCTCACCGTGCCCGAGGGCGGCATCGTGGCCATCCTGGGCGGCAACGGCGCGGGCAAGACCACCACGCTGCGCGCCATCTCCAACCTGCTCAAGGGCGAACGCGGCGAAGTCACCAAGGGCAGCATCGAATACCGGGGCGAGCGCATCGAGAACCTCACCCCGTCCGACCTCGTCAGGCGCGGCGTCGTGCAGGTGATGGAAGGGCGCCACTGCTTTGCGCACCTGACCATCGAAGAAAACCTCTACACCGGCGCCTACACGCGCACCAGCAAGGCCGAGATCGCCGCCAATCTGGAGAAGGTCTACAGCTACTTCCCGCGCCTGAAGGAGCGGCGCAAGAGCCAGGCCGCCTACACCTCGGGCGGCGAGCAGCAGATGTGCGCCATCGGCCGCGCGCTGATGAGCGCGCCCGCGCTGGTACTGCTGGACGAGCCCTCCATGGGCCTGGCGCCGCAGCTCGTGGAAGAAGTCTTCAACATCGTGCGCGAGCTCAACGCCAAGGAGGGCACCACCTTTTTGCTGGCCGAGCAGAACACCAACATGGCACTCAAGTACGCCAACTACGGCTACATCATGGAGAGCGGGCGCGTGGTGATGGACGGCTCGGCCGCCGAGCTGGCCAGCAACGAGGACGTCAAGGAGTTCTACCTGGGCGTGGGCGGCGCGGAGCGCAAGAGCTTTCGCGACGTCAAGAGCTACAAGCGGCGCAAGCGCTGGCTGGCCTAATATTGTTTTAATAGCTTCTTGCGCTTGTTGAGCAAGCGTTTGAGGCCGATTTGTATTGAATTTTCCACGGAAAGACCAGCGCAATGACCGAGTTCTACGACGCCCTGGAAACCCGCTCGCCCGAAGCGCGCGAGGCTGCGCACATGGCCGCCCTGCCGGCGCAGGTGGCCCACGCCCAGCAGCATGCGCCGGCGTTTGCACAGATCCTCGCGGGCGTGGATGCGCGCGCCATCACCAGCCGCGCGGCGCTGGCGCAGCTGCCCGTCACGCGCAAGAGCGAACTGCACGCGCGCCAGCAGGCCGCGCGCGCCGCCGGCGGCGATGCCTTCGGCGGTTTTGCCACCGTGGGCTGGGGCGCCGAGCTGTCCCACGTCTTCGCCAGCCCCGGCCCGATCTACGAGCCCGAAGGCCGCCAGCGCGACTACTGGCGCATGGCGCGCGCCCTGCATGCGGCCGGCTTTCGCGCCGGCGAGCTGATCCACAACTGCTTTTCCTACCATTTCGTGCCCGCCGGCTCGATGATGGAGACCGCCGCGCACGCGCTCGGCTGCAGCGTCTTTCCCGGCGGCACCGGCCAGACCGAGCAGCAGGTGCAGGCCATGGCCGACCTCAGGCCGGCGGGCTACGCCGGCACGCCGAGCTTTCTCAAGATCATCCTGGAAAAGGCCGCCGAGCTGGGCGTGCAGCTGCCCAGCCTGCGCAAGGCGCTGGTGTCGGCCGAGGCCTTTCCGCCCTCGCTGCGCGACTGGCTGGCCGAACGCGGCGTGCACGGCCTGCAGTGCTATGGCACGGCAGACCTGGGCCTGATCGCCTATGAAACCAGCGCGCGCGAAGGCCTGGTGCTCGACGAGGGCGTGATCGTCGAGATCGTGCGCCCCGGCACCGGCGACCCGGTGCCCGAGGGCGAGGTGGGCGAGCTCGTCGTCACCACGCTCAACCCGGTGCATCCGCTGATCCGCTTTGCCACCGGCGACCTCTCCGCCGTGCTGAGCGGCGCCTGCCCCACGGGACGCACCAACACCCGCATCAGGGGCTGGATGGGCCGCGCCGACCAGACCACCAAGGTGCGCGGCATGTTCGTGCACCCCGAACAGGTGGCCGACGTGGCCCGGCGCTTTCCGCAGGTGCTCAAGGCGCGCCTGGTGGTCAGCGGCCAGACCGGCAACGATCTGATGACCCTGCAGGTGGAGACGCGCGAGACCGCTGCCGGCCTGGCCGAGCAGCTCGCCGCCTGCCTGCGCGAAGTCACCAAGCTGCGCGGCGAGGTGCAGATGCTCGCCCCCGGGAGCCTGGCCAACGACGGCAAGGTGATCGAGGACGCGCGCGACTACCGGTAGCTTGCCTCCGCCCGCACGCGGCGATGCCGCTACGGGCTACACGTTGAAACATCCCGCGGGCGCACCCTCCCCGACAATCGGCGTCGGTGCCCTGCCGAAGGTTACCGGCGCTTGCACGGATAAGCCCGTGTTTGCCCTTGCTTTACCCGCCTTCAGACGGCGCCATCGTTTGGACAATCAAGGCAAGGAGACTCACGACCATGGACCTGCAATACGAGCTCAAGGCGGGCAGCTACTACCTCTACGACATGCGCGAGGCGCCGAGCAAGGTCACCGGCGAGCGCCGTTTCAAGCTCAAGACGGAGACCGTGGCGATCGCCTTCGACGCCCACACCGGCGAGGTGCACCGCCACGGCAACCCGGTGCGCATCCAGTCCTGGGCCGCGCACCAGCGCCGGCGCCTGCGCGCCGCCGGGGCGCTGCTGCAGGCCAACGACATCGTCGTCGTCTCTGGTCCGCTGCCGGTCGACGAGCTCAACAAGTGCCTGGGCATACGCGGCTACTGCCGCCGGCTGCTCAAGCGCCTGCCCACCCTGCCGCACGGCAAGCTGCAGCGCAAGCCCGCGCCCTACCGCAGCGCCGCCTGAGTCGATCCACTCTTACGCTATTCTTGCGGCCTCTGCGGTCCCGACCGCGTCCGATCGAGAAGAAGAGACATGGGATTGTTAGGCCGTTTTTCGATACGCACCCGGCTGTACTTCGGTACGGTGTTTTCGCTGGCGCTGCTGGTGCTGGTCGGCGCGCTGGGCTATGGGGCGCTGGACCGCACGCGCAGCACGCTGCAGGGCCTGTTCGCCAACCAGGTACAGACGCTCACCCAGGTGGCGGACCTGCGCACCGCGCTCGGTGACCTGCGCCGCGCCGAGCAGGACATCGTCATCAATGCCAGCAACGTGCTGGAGGTCGGCGGCTTGCGCGAGCACTGGCACAAGACCCTGGCCGCAATGCAGGCCGAACTGGCCAAGGTGCGCGCCCAGCAGGCGGACAACGCCGAATTCACCACGCTGGTCGACCGCACGCTCGGCGAACTCAAGGCCTACGCCGAAAGCATAGACCCGGTGTTCCAGCGCGTGCAGGACGCGCAGATCGACGGCGCCGCGGCCGCAGCCTACGCGGGCGAATTCAAGCAACACACCGACACCAGCGACCAGCTGCTGTCGGAACTGGCGCAGCAGGCGCGCGCCCACATGGACGAGGCGCGCCAGGACATCGACGCGCGCAGCTCGCTGATGTCCGCCATCATCGCCGCGCTGCTGCTGCTGGCGCTGCTGGTGCTGGTGCCGCTCACGCTGGCGAGCGTGCGCTCGATCACCGTCTCGCTCGCCCGTGCGCGCGAGCTGGCCCAGCACATCGCCGCGGGCGACCTCACGCGCGACGTGAACGTGCTGCACGGCGACGAGGTCGGCCAGCTGGTACAGGCCATGGGCCGCATGCAAGGCGAGCTGCGCGCCCTGGTGCGCCGGGTGCAGGAAGCGACGGGCAACATAGATACCGCAAGCGGCGAGATCGCCATGGGCAATCAGGACCTGAGCCAGCGCACCGAACAGACCGCCGCGCGCCTGCAGGAAGCGGCTTCGCTCATGGACACGCTGGCCACGGCGCTGCAAAACAGCGCAGCATCCTCGCAGCATGCCAGCAGCTCCGCGGCCTCGGCCGCCCAGGTGGCCGAGCGCGGCGGCGAGGTCGTGGCGCGGGTGGTGGACACCATGAACGAGATCTCGCAGAGCTCGCACAAGATCGGCGACATCACCGGGGTGATCGACGGCATTGCCTTTCAGACCAACATCCTTGCGCTCAACGCCGCGGTGGAGGCAGCGCGCGCGGGCGAACAGGGCCGCGGCTTTGCGGTGGTGGCCAGCGAGGTGCGCAGCCTGGCGCAGCGCAGCGCCGAGGCGGCGCGCGAGATCAAGGATTTGATCGGCAGCTCCAGCGCCAAGGTGGAAGACGGCGCGCGCCTCGTGGCCCAGGCGGGCGAAACCATGACCGAGCTGGTGCAGAGCGTGCGCCGTGTCTCGGGCACGATCGCGGAGATCACCGCCTCGGCCAACGAGCAGCGCGACAGCATCGGCCAGGTGCACGAGTCGGTGCGCGAGCTCGACCAGATGACGCAGCAGAACGCCGCGCTGGTGGAAGAGTCCGCGGCCGCCTCGCAGTCGCTGCGCGAGCAGGCCAGCCAGCTCACGCTGGCGGTGCGCCAGTTCAAGCTGCAGCCGCAGGCGGTGGCTGGCGAGGCTCTGGCGGCGCCGGTCGCCACGGCGCGGCTGGCCGCACCGGGCTGAAGCCTTCCTACAGCGGCGCGCGCTCCGAGGCCGGCGCCTCTTCCCCTTCGGGCTCGGTGTGCTTGACCACCGTCACCGGCACGGTGGCGTCGCGCACCAGCGCCTGTGACACCGACCCGAGCAGCGTACCGCGCAAGCCCCCGAGGCCCCGCGCCCCGACGATGATCAGAGCGCAGCCGGCGGTCTCGGCCATGTCGGCCAGCGCCGCGGCGGGCGAACCCAGCGCAATCTCGGTCTGCAGCGGCACTCCGGCCGCAGCCACCAGGGCCACGGCCGAAGCCATCAGGTCCTGCCCCGCCTGGACACTGGCCTGCGCGATCGCGTCGGCGTCGTGCGTCGCCAGCTCCAGCAGCGACGCCTCTTCCTGCACGTGGCCCAGCACCAGCGTGGCCCGCAGCGCGCCGTCCTGCACCAGCCTGAGTGCAAAACGCACGGCATCCAGCGCCCGCTCGGAGCCGTCGACCGCCACCAGTATCCTCAGCATGACTGCCTCCTGTTGATCTCGTTGCTCCCCAGTGTAGGCCAGCGCGGGCGCGCGCCCGCTCTGGGACAATCTCGCCCCTATGCTGCATTTCGAACTGCTTGCCACCGACCCGCACAGCCACGCCCGGCGCGCCCGCCTGACACTGAACCACGGCGTGGTCGAAACCCCGATCTTCATGCCCGTGGGCACCTACGGCACCGTCAAGGGCGTGATGCCCAGGAGTCTTGCCGAGATGGGCGCGCAGATCATTCTGGGCAATACCTTTCACCTGTGGATGCGCCCGGGGCTGGACGTGGTCAAGGGCTTTGGCGGCCTGCACGCCTTCGAGCAGTGGCACAAACCCATCCTGACCGATTCGGGCGGCTTTCAGGTCTGGAGCCTGGGGGCGATGCGCAAGATCACCGAAGAAGGCGTGCACTTCGCCTCGCCGGTCAACGGCGACAAGCTGTTTCTTTCGCCCGAGGTCAGCATGCAGATCCAGACGGCGCTGAACTCCGACATCGTGATGCAGCTCGATGAATGCACGCCCTACGAGACCGCGGGCGTGCCCACCAGCGAGGACGAGGCGCGCAAGAGCATGCAGATGAGCCTGCGCTGGGCACGGCGCTCGCAGGAGGAGTTTGCGCGCCTGGCCAATCCCAACGCGCTGTTCGGCATCGTGCAGGGCGGCATGTACGAGCACCTGCGCGAGGAGTCGCTCGGCGCGCTCGCGGCGATGGACTTTCCCGGCTACGCCATCGGCGGCGTCTCGGTGGGCGAGCCCAAGGAGGAGATGCTGCGCATCATGGCGCACACCCCGCATCGCCTGCCCGCGCACAAGCCGCGCTACCTCATGGGCGTGGGTACGCCCGAAGACCTGGTGCAGGGCGTGGCCAGCGGCGTGGACATGTTCGACTGCGTCATGCCCACGCGCAATGCGCGCAACGGCACGCTGTTCACGCGCTACGGCGACCTCAAGATCCGCAACGCCCGCCACCGCGAGGACCACCAGCCGCTGGACCCGAGCTGCACCTGCCACACCTGCGCCGGCAGCGCCGGCGTGAGCTGGAACGACGGCGGCCGGGGCGGTTTCTCGCGTGCCTATTTGCACCACCTGGACCGCTGTGGCGAAATGCTCGGGCCCATGCTCGCGAGCATCCACAACCTGCACTACTACCTGAACCTGATGCAGGAGGTGCGCGACGCCCTGCAGGCCGGCAGCTTTGCGGCCTTGCGCGCGCAGTTTCAGGCCGATCGCGCGCGCGGCGTCTGAGGGCGCGCGCGGCGCCGCACCGATACCAGCCCGGGCAGGCAAGCGGGGCCCGGACTGGCGCCGTTTGCAAAATGTCGCAAAATCGCTTTCCTGGCGGTTCGCGATGTCCTCCCAGCGCTTTCTTTCCTTGTCGGTCTCTGCCGCCACGCGCGATCAGCTGGTGCTGACGGCGGTCGTGTTCGTCGCATGCGTGCTGGGCATCCTGAGCCGGCCCGCAGGCTACATCGCGGTGATCTGGCCGGCCAACGCCCTGCTGCTGGGCCTGCTGCTGCGCAACCGTGCGCTTGCGCTGCAACCGCTTAGCTGGCTGCTGGCGTTCAGCGCCTATCTCGTGGCCGACCTGGTCACCGGCTCAGACTTCGGGGTCGCGCTCAGCATGAATCTGGCCAATCTGCTGGGCGTGGCCGCGGGCTGGCTCTACTTTCGCCGGCAAAGCGCCTCCATGCTGGAGTTCAAGCGCCAGCATTCGGTGCTGCACCTGCTGGCCGGCAGCGCCGTGGCGGCGCTCGCCAGCGCGCTGCCCGGGGCGCTGGCGAGCGGGCACTTCTTCGGCGCCCCGCTCTGGCCGACGCTGCAGCGCTGGTTTGCCGGCGAGCTCTTCGACATGCTGCTGATCCTGCCGGTGCTCCTGAGGGCGCCGCAAGGCTGGATGTGGCAGTGGCGCTGGACGCTGCTGCTCAAGGGCGCGCGAGCGGCGCCGCGTGCGCCGCTGGCGGCCTTGCTGGTGTCCATCGCCCTGGTGCATCTGCTGCAGGGTCCGGGCGCCGTGGGCTATCTGGTGCCGGCGCTGGTGTGGTGCGCAATGGGCTACGGCGTATGGGGCACGGCGCTGCTCACGCTGCTGGCCTGCACCAGCGCCACCGCCCTGCTGCTGGCGGGCGGGGTCGTGGGTTTTTCGCAGACGCTCATCCATGGCGCCACTTCGTTCCAGGTGGGCGTGGGCCTGATTTCGCTGGCACCGCTCACCGTCTCGGTGGCGCACGAGCTGCGCGCGCGGGCCCTGCGCAAGTTGCGCTTTGCGCTCAACCACGACGAGCTGACCAACGCGCTGTCGCGACGCACCCTGATGGAGCGCGGCCGGCGTCTGGTGCAGCGCATGGCGCGCGAAGGCGGCGCGGTGGCCATCCTGATGGCCGACCTGGACCATTTCAAGCGCATCAACGACAGCTATGGACACGCCCAGGGCGACCTGGTGCTGCGCCACTTCACCGCGCTGGCGCTGCGCAATCTGCGTGCGCAGGACTTGTTCGGGCGCATCGGCGGCGAGGAATTTGCGCTGGTGCTGCCTGAGGCCAGCGCCGAGCAGGCGCTGGCCGTGGCCGAGCGCATCCGCAACCAGATGCGCGAACACCCCTTCGGCCAACGCGACGGCATACCGCTGTACGTGACGGTGAGCATGGGGCTGCGCGCCGCCTGGCCCGTGCGCCCGGACGACACGCTCGAGCGCCTGCTGTCCGAGGCCGACGCCGCGCTGTACCACGCCAAGAAGAGCGGGCGCGACCAGGTGCATTGCCATTCGCCGCTGCCTGCTGCCGCGGTTGGCACAGCCTGACGGCGGCAGGGTCACGGCACCCTGCGCGACAATGGCGCACATGCACAGCACCGATGTCAGCGCGCCCCCGTGGGAGCGCCTTGCCCTGGACCTGGGCGACGCCCTCATTTTCATTGACACCGAAGGCACGATACGTGTATGGAACGCGATGGCCGCCGCACTCTTTGGCTTCAGCGCCGAAGAAGCCGTGGGCCAGAGCGTGGACCTGATCATCCCGGCGCACCTGCGCGAGGCGCACTGGCGCGGCTTTCGCCACGCCGTCACCGCCGGCCACACCCGCAGTCGTGAGGTGCGCACCACGCGCGGCGTGCACAAGCAGGGGCGCAAGCTCTATGTGGACATGAGTTTTGCCATCGTCTGCGACGAGCAGGGCAAGGCGCTGGGCTCGGTCGCCGTCGCGCGCGACGCCACCGAGCGCTACCTGGCGCAGCTGGCCGCGCGCCAGCGGCCGGCGGGTTGAACCGCCTCACCTGGTCAGGCCTGGGGCCAACCCAAGCCAATCCCCCGTCCAAGGCCGCCTGCGCCAGGCAGCGGTCGTCGTTCAGGTGATCTGCAACTCGATCGCGCCGAACGGGCCGGCCTCCGTCCCGGGCTGGCGCGCCTGCACGCGCAGCACGTCGCCCGCGCGCAGCCAGGGGGTGCGCGCCTGCCCCTCGCCGGCCACCTCGGCCGCACGCTTGTCGGCCAGGCTGCCATGGCCCTTGCCGGCATCCGCGTCCCGCACCGGCAGCGCGCCCACCAGGGCGCCGCAGGCCAGCGGGCGCGCCTGCGCCAGCGCGGCCAGCCATTCGCCCAGGCCGTGGGGCATCTGCGCGGCCATGTCGCACAGCCCGAAGCTGCGCCCATTGAGCTGCACCTGCAGGCCCAGGGCAAGCCGCCCCGCGTGCCAGCCGTGCGCGAGCTCATCGGGCGTCAGCACCACCGGCGCAAAGGCGCTCGCCAGCAGGTTGCGCCCGCCCGGGGCCAGCAGGCCCAGCGCCAGCGTCAGCAGGCGCACGCTCTCGCTCGCCTGCTCGGCCGTGCAAGCGCGCTCCAACTCGCCGGTGAGCGCGGCCCAGCCGGCGAGAAAGCCCAGCTCCTGCAGATCACCCATCGGCCAACTCGCGCGCGGCGGCAGCAGGGGTGCGCCCGCCTCCTGCGTCCATGCGGCCGCTGCCGGCTCCGCCGCGGCGTAGGCGTCGCAGCGCGCCCAGCCAAAGGCACGGGGCAGGGGCGCGAGGCACAGCGACGGATCGAAGGCAAACGCATGGCGCGCGCGGCCGGCATTCAGTTGAGCGCAGAGCTCCTGGAGCTGCGGCGCGAGAAAATTCCAGTCGTCGAGCACCTGCTGCAGGCAGTCGGCGATGCCGCTCGCATAATGGGCCTGAGCGAGGTCGCGCGAGACCACGACCAATTGCCCGTCGCGTGAGCCATCGCGCAGCGTTGCCAGCTTCATCGTTTTCCTCCCCGGAGACAGCCCGGGCGGTCCCCGGCGCCGTCCGCCTGCATCCATGAACGAATCCCGCATCCTAGCGCCCCCCCGAGCACGCCACGGCATCTGGCTGCTGGGCGCGCTGGTGCTGGCGCTGCACCTGCTCGCGCTGGGCTGGTTGTCGCTGCCTGAGGCAGGCCGCACCCGGCTGCCCGAGCGCAGGCTGCACACGCGCGTACTCGCCGCCCCGCCAGCGCCGGCCAGGGCCGCCGCGCCTGCGCAGGCGGCGCCCGAGCCGCCACGCGCCAAGGCCGCGCCCCCGGCACGTCCGGCGCCGGCACGCAAGCGCGCCCCGAGCAAGCCGCAGGCCATCGCCCGTGCGCCCGCGCCCGCGCCCGCCGCAGCAGCAGCCGACACCGACCTGCATGACGAGGCCGGCGACGACGCGGCCTACGAGGCCTGGCTTGCCGAGCTGGCCGCGGCGCGCGGCAGCACGCTGGCCAGCGCGGACGCGGCTGCGCCCACGCACACCGATGGGGCCGGCAAGCCGCACCCAGAAGCGGACCGGCCGGCGCGCCCCGCGGACACGCCCCAGGCCACCGATCCCGCGGCAGCCGCTGAAACCGCCGCCGCAGCCGCCTCCGGGCCCGCTCAGACACCCGCGCCCACGCCCACGCTCAGCTTTGCGCCCCCGACGCGGCTGCGCTTTGATGTCTCGGGCCACGTCAAGGGCTTTGACTATCGCGCCCGCGGCGAGCTGCTCTGGCTCACCGACGGCCAGCACTACAGCCTGCGCCAGCAGATCAGCGCCCTGTTCCTGGGCTCGCGTGCGCAGCAAAGCGAAGGCCTGGTGGGCGCGGGCGGCCTGCAACCGCAACATTTCGTCGATGAAGCGCGCAAGGACCGCAGCGCGGAGCTGGACTTTGCCGCCGGCGTTGCGCACTTCAGCGACGGCGCGAGTCCCCAGGCGCCGATCTCTGCGGGAGCGCAGGACAGGATGAGCGTGTTCCTGCAGCTCGGGGCAATGATCGCCGCCGCCCCCGCCGACTACCCGCCGGGCAGCGAGCTGGCCTTCGAGACCGTGGGCGCGCGCCGCGTGGACCGCTGGGTGTTCCGCGTGATCGGCCCGCAGCTGCTGTCGCTGCCGGCGGGCGAGACGCCGGCGCTCAAGCTGCAGCGCCTGCCCCAGCCCGGCGACGACCAGGTCGACGAGCTGTGGCTGGGCAGCGCGCTGCACTACCTGCCGGTGCGCATCCGCCTGGCCCAGGGCGGCGGCGACCATGTCGATCTGCAGCTTCTGGGCCACGAAACCCCCTGATCGGGCCGGCGCTGCCCATCCGTGGAATACTGTCGCGGTATTGAAGCGCGGCGGACCGCCGCCATCTGCCGTGCAGCGACAGGAGGAACTGCCATGCACATGCTCTACGACTCGGAATCCTTTGTGGTGGTGCACATGCTGCCGTTGCCCGACGCCGGCACCGGCGAGACCGCAGCGCTGCCCGAACGCCAGCTGCTGCGCCATGGTTTCGAGATCGTGGACAAGCGCTCGGGCAAGGAGGTCTATCTCGACGGCGCCTGGGCCGAGCTGTTCCAGCAGCAGATCATGGCCTGGCAGCGCAGCACGCCGACGCAGGACGAGGTGGAAAGCGCGCTGGACGCTTATGCCGGACTGGCCCAGAACCCGGTGGTGCTGCACTGAGACCGCGCCCGCCAGCCGGGCGCTGGCGGAACGCTCTGATTTTTTGAGTGTTTCAGGGCTCTAGCGCCCGTCAACAGTACGTCAGCAGCTATCCCTTGGATAGCATCACCCGGGGTTGCCGTCGATGCGCACGCGGCCCCACCAGCCCAGCAGCCTGAGCCCCCAGACGGCCATGATCGCGAGCCAGAGCACGGCCGCCAGCGCCAGCAGCGCGGCACCGGCCGCCATCGGCAGCGCCGCGACCACGCGCACTACCACCGTGAGCTGCAGCAGCAGAAACAGGCTCCAGACCAGCGCGCCGGCCACCAGCGGGCGTCCGCTGTGCCCGGCCGCCACGCGCGAGACCATGGCCAGGATGAGCGAGCCCAGGCAACCCATGGTGAAGGCGTGCAAGGCCGCGAGCTGCCACATCGGTGCGCCTGCGCTGGCGCTCCACCAATCGGCTGTGCCGGCGATCAGATTGGACAGCCCGAGCCAGAGAAAGCCGATGTGCAGCATGCCCAGCAGCGGAATCTTCAGCGCCGGGACCAGGCCCCAGCGCACCGCCAGCCAGATCAGCACCAGGCCGATGGCCCACTCAAAGGCGCCGCGCAGCCACAGGCCGGCGCTTGCCAGCCCCTCGGGCCAGGGCAGCATGCCCAGCCAGACGAACACCGCCTGCGCGCCCACCGCCACGGCCAGCAGCGCCATCACCCAAGTCGGGCGCCAAGCCTCGACGCCAGGAATCTTGCCGTGGGTGAAGAAGGGAATCATGCGGTGCGCCACCGTCATGAAGACCACGCCGATGAAGCCCCAGATGCCCGTCAGCGCCCAGGCGCGTGCCAGGTCGTCGCGGCCAGCAAGCATGCTCAGCCCCAGGGCCGCGACGCTGATGCAGCCCACGAAGAAGGCCGCGCGCGCCATCTTGCCGTGCAGCTGGTTGGGCGCGCGGCTGGCACGCACCAGGCCGGCGTAGAGCAGCGACATCCACACCAGGCCCACCCAGGCCAGCGCCAAGCCCGCCAGCGCGAGCGGGCGGCTCCACAGGCCGCCGAGCAGCCAGAGCAGCCAGCCCAGGCACTGCATGAACAACGGCCACTGGATCTGCGCCACCGACAGCGGCGCAACGTCGAGCCACTTCGGCCCCGCGGTGAACAGGAAGCCGGCGAAGAACAGCGGCATGAAGCCAAAGCCCATGGCCGCCGCGTGCGTGAGGAATTCCGGCATCGCGCCCGGCAGGCCGAGCACGCCGCTTGCGCGCTCCAGCTGCACCAGCGCCCACCACAGGCTGGCCGCCAGCAGCATCACCACGGCGAGCGAGAAACCCAGCCGGTGCGGCGCAAGCAAGGTGTAGCGCAGGCGCCAGTGCGGATCCAGATCAAGGCCGGAGCCGGCCTGGTGGATGGCATCACCCATGGCGAGCCTCCCGCGGCGGCGCCGCCCGATAGCAGGTATTCATGTCAGATCCATGGCAAGAGGAATGCCCGACCATAGCGCAGCGCGAGCGCCCCCACGTCGATCAGGGGCGCCGCTCAGCCGCAGCTGCCCAGCGCGCCGCACTGGGTGCAGTAGTCGCAGCCGTCCTTGCGTATCACCGCGTGCGCGCCGCATTCCCAGCACTTCTTGCCGGCCATCGCGGGCGGCAGGCCGCGCGGGGCTTCGGGTTCTTCCAGAGGCAGCTCCTGCTGCAGGGGCGCGTCGGCGCGGCGTGCGAGGATGTTCTGGATGGCGTAGGCCAGCGCCGCCACCTCCGAGTCGTGCCACAGCGGCACCAGCGTGCCGTCGGCCTTGGCGTAGTGGCCCAGGCGCACCGGGCCGCGGTCCCAGGCGACCTTGCGCATGTCCGACAGCGCCCGCTCCAGAAAGCCCCCACGCGCGGCCAGCGACAGCAGGCGCATGCTGGAGGTGATCCATTGCTGCGACTCGTTGCTCTGGCCCACGGGCATGAAGAACTCGATGGCGCGATCCACCAGCCCGCCATGCCCGTCCTTGACCGGCAGGAAGGAGACGATGAGGTAAAGCGTCTTGTGCCCTTCCTGCGTCCAGTACTCCACCTTCTCGGCCACCGCCGGCAGGCCGCCCTTGGGGCGGCTCTCGATCATGGCGCGCATCGGATCGACGGGCGCCTGCGGCTCGGGCGCCGCGGCCGGCGCCGGCGCCTGGGCCTTTTTCGGCACCGGAACTTCCAGCACCGCGCCGAGGATGCTGTTGGGCCGGTAGGTGGCCAGGCCCTTGAGGCGCGAATGCCAGGCCTGCAGG
This sequence comes from Comamonas flocculans, assembly GCF_007954405.1. NCBI lineage: Bacteria > Pseudomonadati > Pseudomonadota > Betaproteobacteria > Burkholderiales > Comamonadaceae > Comamonas > Comamonas flocculans. The sequence goes on from NZ_CP042344.1 coordinate 1,254,528, forward strand.
TACAAGCCCTTGAAATCGTCGTAGGGGTAGTCGGCCGGAATGTTGACGGTCTTGGAGATCGCGGTGTCGATGTAGGGCTGCACCGCCTCCATCATGGCCACGTGGTCCGAAGCCGACATCTGCAGCGCGTTGACGAAGTAGTCGGGCAGCTGCTGCACATCGCCGCCCAGCGTACGGTACAGGCGCCAGGCGTAGTCCTCGACGACGTACTCGCTCATGCTGCCGTCACCCTCGCGCTTCTTGCGCGTATAGGTCCAGGAGAACGGCGGCTCTATGCCATTGGAGGCGTTGTCGGCAAAGGCCAGGCTCACCGTGCCCGTGGGCGCGATCGACAGCAGGTGGCTGTTGCGGATGCCGTGCTCGCGGATCTGCGCCTGGATGTCCTCGGGCAGGCGGCTGGCAAAGCTGCCGGCGCGCAGGTAACCGTCGGCGTCGAACTTGGGGAAGGCGCCCTTTTCGCGCGCCAGCGCTATCGAGGCGCGGTAGGCGCTGTCGCGCAGGCATTGGGCGATGCGCACCGCCATGTCACGCCCCTCCTGGCGGTCGTAGCGCAGCCCGAGCATCGCCAGGGTGTTGCCCATGCCGGTAAAGCCCACGCCGATGCGCCGCTTGGCCGCGGCCTCGGCCCGCTGCTGTTCCAGCGGCCAGTAGGTCACGTCCAGCACGTTGTCCAGCGCCCGCACCTGCGTGGCCACGACCTCCGCAAAACGCGCGAAGTCGAACGCCGCCTCGCCCGAAAAACCGAAGGGATGACGCACGAAGCGCGTGAGGATGATGGGCCCGAGGTCGCAGCAGCCGTAGGACGGCAGGGGCTGCTCGCCACACGGATTGGTGGCGTTGATGCGCTCGGTGTAGCCCAAGTTGTTGTCCGTGTTGATGTGGTCCAGAAACAGGATGCCCGGCTCGGCAAAGTCGTAGGCCGACTGCATGATGGTGTCCCAGAGCTCCCGCGCGCGCACCGTTTTGTAGATCCACAGCCCGTCGGCGCGCTGGCGCCCGCCCTGGCGCAGTACCTCGGCGCCGGGCCTGGCCTTGTGCACGAGATCCCAGTTGCCGTCCTGCTCCACCGCCTGCATGAAGGCATCGGGCACGCCGACCGAGACGTTGAAGTTGTTCCAGCGCCCCGGCGTGCGCTTGGCGGTGATGAAGTCGAGCACGTCCGGGTGGTCGATGCGCAGCACGCCCATCTGCGCACCGCGGCGCGCGCCGGCGCTCTCCACCGTCGAGCAGGACTGGTCGAACACGTTGATGTAGCTGCACGGGCCCGAGGCCATGGAGTGCGTGCCCTTGACCTCGGCGCCGCGCGGGCGGATGCGCGAAAAGTCGTAGCCCACGCCGCCGCCGCGGCGCATGGTCTCGGCCGCCTCGCGCAGCGCCTCGTAGATGCCCGGGAAGCCCTCGTCATCGACGCCCTGGATGCAGTCGCCCACCGGCTGCACGAAGCAGTTGATCAGCGTCGCCTGGATCTCGGTGCCGGCGGCGCTCATGATGCGGCCCGCGCCGATCGCGCCCGCCTGCAGGTTCTCGTGAAAGCGCGCCTCCCAGTGGGCGCGCTGCTCGGGCGCCTCGACCGAGGCCAGCGCCCGCGCCACGCGCGCATAAAGCTCGTGCACCGTCTGCTCGCCATTCTTGAAATATTTTTCCTGCAGGACATCCAGGCTGATGGGCTGCACGTCCAGGCTGGGGGCGAGGTCGGTGGTTTCACGTTGCATGGCGAAGGGGCTCCACAAAAAGGCAGACCGGGTGCGTCAAACTGCCGTCAAGACGCGCGCCAGCCGCCGGGCGCGATACCCCGCGGGCGGGCGCGGCGCACCCGGACAGGCGTCCTGCACACCCGGCAAGACAGAAACTGGTAGGGCCGCGCTGCACCGAGCCGCGCGACAAGGGGTGATTTTGACACCGGGCGGGTCAGCCGTTGTTGCCAATTCCTTCCTGGCCCCGGGTCGGCAGCCGGCGCCCGTGCGCGCCTGCAGGCCAGGAAAAGCACGCCCTACCAGACCACTTCGCGGCCATGGGCGGCGCTGGTCTGCAGCATCTCGATGAAAGGCGCCACGCGCTGGCGCAGCCAGACGCGCTCGCTGGGCTCCTGCGCTTCCTGCGCCGGATCGGCGCCAGCCTCGGCAGCAGCGGGAGGGGCCACCTGGCCGCTTTCTTCCTCCTGCACGGCCTTTTGCAGCGCCGCAATGGCCGCGGGAATCTGCTCGGCGGTGATGATGCCCTGGGGCGCATCGGGCGATTTGCCGATGATCTCCAGCACCCGCCGGCCCACGGGCTCGAGCATGATGAGGTCGGAGGTGGCGCGCGACTTGAATTTGTACAGCATGGCGGTGACCCGGAAAAAGCCCCAGCTTAGCCGCTGCACCGGCAGACGCCAAATCCGGCCCTCGCGCACGAGGGCGCAGCCTGCCTTGCCATAATAGAGGGTTCTTTTTCCAATCAACGCAAGAGCACTTCACCATGGGCAAGAAAATCGTCACCGAAGCCGACCGCAAGCGCACGCCGCCTCCCACCCCGATGCCCGGCATGCCGCTGGTGCGCAATGGCGGCGGGCAGCGCCGCAGCCTGGAGCGCGGCGTCCACACCCACTACAAGAAAAACCCCGGCAAGCGCACCCACGCGGGGGGCTGAAGAGGGCTGGCCGCTCAGGGGCGCACGAAGGCCGCGCGCGCAGCGGCCACCCGGGCATGCACCGCGCAGCCCGGCGCGTGGTCGTTGACCAGCCCCATGGCCTGCATGAAGGCATACAGCGTGGTGGGACCGACGAAGCTGAAGCCGCGCCTTTTCAGATCGCGCGAAAGCGCGTGCGAGGCGGGCGAAGTCGTCATGGCGCGCAGTGCCGCGACGCTGATGCGCGCCGGCCGGCCTTCTTCGGCCAGCGGCGCATAGGACCAGACATAGTGCGCGAAGCTGCCGAATTCGCGCTGCAGCACCAGCAGCTGGCGCGCGTTGTTGATCGCCGACTCGATCTTGCCGCGGTGGCGCACGATGGCCGGGTTGGCCAGCAGCTGGCGCACCTCGGCCGCGCCGAAACGCGCCAGCGCCGGCGCCTCGAAATCGGCCATGGCAGCGCGAAACGCCGCGCGCTTGTTCAGAATGGTGAGCCAGCTCAAGCCCGCCTGAAAACCTTCGAGGCAGAGTTTTTCAAACAACCGCCGCTCGTCGGCCACGGGGTAGCCCCATTCCTCGTCGTGGTAGTGCCGATAGGCCGGCGTGGCCGCGCACCAGGCGCAGCGGTGCAGGCCATCGGGTCCTTGCGCCAGGCCGGTCTCGTCTTGCGTTTGCCCCATGGCGCGATTGTGCGCGATCGGAGGGCCGAGCCATGAACCGGCGCTGGCAGCGACTGGCGCTTGCCGTGCTGGCGGGCGCCATGCTCGCGGGCTGCAGCAGCGCCGGCTACTACTGGCAGTCGCTGCGCGGGCATTGGGCCCTGCTGCACGCGGCGCGCCCGGTCAGCGACTGGGTGGCCGAAGCGCAGACGCCCCCGCCGCTGCGCGAGCGCCTGGCGCTTGCGCTGCGGGTACGCCGCTTTGCCAGCAGCGCGCTGGCGCTGCCCGACAATGCCAGCTATACGCGCTATGCACAGCTCAAGCGCAGTGCCGCGGTGTGGAACGTGGTCGCCGCGCCGCCCTATTCACTGAGTCTGTACACCTGGTGCTTCCCCATCACCGGCTGCGTCGGCTACCGCGGCTATTTCGATGAAGCGGATGCGCGCGCCGAGGCCGCGCGGCTGGCGGCCAGTGGCCTGGAGACCAGCGTCTATGGCGTGCCAGCCTACTCCACCCTGGGCTACAGCAACTGGCTGGGCGGCGACCCGCTGCTGTCCACCTGGGCGAACTGGCCTGAGGGCGATTTCGTGCGCCTGATGCTGCATGAGCTCGCGCACCAGAAGGTCTATGCCGCGGGCGACACCGCGTTCAACGAATCCTATGCCACCGCGGTCGGGCGTCTGGGCACGCGGCTCTGGCTCTCCGAGCATGCCGACGACGCGGCGCGCGCGGCCCATGCAGCGGCCGGCCAGCGCCGCGCCCAATGGCGCGAGCTGACCCGAAAGACGCGCGAACGCCTGGCCCACATTTACAAGCAAAATTCGGCCCCAGCGCAAGCCAGCCCATCGCTACAAGCTATGAAAAAAGAAGTATTTGCCGACTTCACCGCCAACTACGCACGCCTGCGCGCGCAGTGGCAAGCCCAAGGCAGCAGCGATGCCCAGCTGGCCGCGCTGGATCGCTGGGTGCGCGAAGCCAACAACGCCAGCTTCGCCGCGCAAGGCGCCTACGACGACCTCGTGCCCGCATTCATCGCGCTGTTCCAGGAGCAGGGGCGCGACTGGCGGCGCTTTCACGCCGCCGTCGCCGAGCTGGCCGAGCTGACGCGAGCCGAGCGCCACGCACGCCTGCAGGCGCTGCTGCCGCTCAGTCGCGCAGCGACGCAATGAGGTCGACGTACTGCTGCTTGGCCGCATCGGCGGCGGTGCCCTTGAGCTTGGCCCAGGCATCCCACTTGGCACGCGCCACCAGGTCGGTCAGGCTGGGCTTTTTCTCGGCGTTGTCGCCCACGGTGGCCTGTTTGTAGAGGGCGTAGATCTTCAGCAGCGTGGCGTTGTCGGGGCGCTCGCTGAGCATCTTGGAATTGGCCACGGCGGCCTCGAACAGGGAGTTGAGATCAGACATGCGCGCTCCTGAAGGGCTGTGAAAGGGATGCCGCATCTTACGGTCCGCGGCGCGTGGTCGTGGCCCTGCCATCGGCGCGAAAAACCGCCGCGCGCTGCTTCATGATCCGGCTTCGCGCTGCACCTCAGCCTGGAAATCGGCCTGGGCCAGCGCTTCCCAGCCCGGGTAATGCCGGCGAAAGTCGGCCAGCAACTCCGCCAGCGGCAGGTCGTCGAAGCTGCCGCGCTGGTGCACGTATTCCATGTGGCGCTGGCCGCTGCGGTCGAACGCGTGGTAGAGCGAATCGTGCACGCCGTCGAACTCCAGCGGCAGCAGGCCGAAGCGCTCGCACAGCCCGAGGTTGAATGCCGGCGTGGCCTTGCGCCAGGCGCCGTCCAGCCACAGCTCGGTGTAGCCGTGCCAGTAGAAGACGTCGGTCTGCATGGTGCGGCGCATGCGCTCGGTGCTCAGGTGGTTGCGCACGTCGGCAAAACCCAGGCGGGCGGCGATACCCGCGGCGCGCGCCGCCGCCGCCAGCAGCACCGCCTTGGGCACGCACCAGCCATAGCCCCGGGCCAGCACCGTGCTGGCGCGCATGCCCTGCAGGCTGAGGTCGATGCGGTAGGGGTCGTAGCGGAAGTCGTCGCGCACCGCCAGGTACAGCGCCACGGCGCGCTCGCGCGCACCATTGCCGCGCGCATGCTCGCGTGCGAAGGCCGCGACGGCCGGATGGTCGCTGTCGATCACGGCGGTGGGCCGCAGGTGCTCGGGGCGGGGGGCGTCGTGCTGCATGCGCGCACCTTAGCGCAAGCATGCCGGTGGCGGCGTTTTCCCGCACAATGGCGGCCCAAGGGGCGGCGGCACGCCAGCGCGCTTGCCCCGGCACCAGCAGGCGACGGGAGACAGATTGACGGCCACGGGGTATTTCAGCGCAGGCAGGCGGCGATGGTTCGCCGCCCTTTGCGCCTGCCTGTGGCTGCTGTACGCGGTGGCGGTGGCCTTCGCGCCGCTGCCGGCGCTGGCGCAGTCGGGGCTGCCGCCCTGGGCCGGCGACGTCTGCTCACAAAGCCACGGCGCGCCGCAGTCCCCTGCACCCGACCCGTCCACCTGTCCGCATGCCCTGTGTTGCCTGCCCGGCTGCAGCGCGCACCACGGCCCGCCCCTGCCGTCGACCGCGCTGGTGCTGCCCGGCGTGCAGACCGCCCAGCCCCTGCGGCGGGCGCAGGCCGATCCGGCGTGCCTGCCCGGAACCCGCTTCCTGCTCCTTGCCGCCCCGCGCGGGCCGCCCCCCACCTCGACCTGAGCCGGATTGCATTCGGCCGGGCGGCCGCGCGCAAGCCCAAGACCGTGCGCCAGCACGTCAACGCAAGCCCGCAGCCTCCTGCCGCCGAAAGCGAAATCCGCGCACCGCGAAGCGGCCGCTTCGCCATGCGCCCCCCGGCCGCCCGGCTCTGCCCGCAGCGCGGCCCGGGTGGCATCCGACGCGTTTTCATGCCCCGGGCGGACGCACCACCGTGCCCGCGCCCAGCCCGGTCGAGGAGAGTTTCATGTGCCTGCATCCCATACCCCCCTGGCCCGCACCCGTCCGTCGGCGAGCGCCGGGCGTCGCCGCACTTGCGACGGCGCTGTGCGGCTTCGCCGCCTGCGCCGGTGCGCAGACACCCGCGCCCGACGCGGCCCCCACGCTGCCGGTGATGACGGTCACCGGCGCCGAGCCGGGATCGCCCGCCGCGCCCGGCACCGGTGCGCTGCGCCAGCGCATCGAGCAGACCGCCGGCTCGGTCGGTTTCATCGACAACGCCACGCTGGCGGACCGCTACCAGGCCAACCTGCGCGACGTGCTGCAGGATGCGCCCGGCGTGTTCACCCAGAGCCGCTACGGGCAGGAGCTGCGCCTGTCGATCCGCGGCTCGGGCATTGCGCGCGCCTACCACGTGCGCGGCATCGAGCTGCTGCAGGACGGCATCCCGACCAACCTGGCCGATGGCAGCGGCGACTTCTACGAGATCGATCCCATGGGTCTGCGCGCCACCGAGATCTACAAGGGCGGCAACGCGCTGGGGCTGGGCTCGTCCACCCTCGGCGGCGCGGTCAACTTCATCACCCCGACGGCCCGCACGGCGCTCGCGCCCAACATCGTGCAACTCTCGGGCGGCAGCTTCGGCAGCGGGCAGGTGAGCGGCCAGGTCTCGCGCGTGCGCGGCGATCTGGACTTCCTGCTCAACGCCACCGTCACCCACGCCGACGGCTAGCGCGCGCACGAACGCGGCGACTACGGGCAATTCAACGCCAACCTCGGCTACCGGCTGGGCGCGGCGGCGGAGACGCGCTTCTACCTGGGCGCGTACGACACGCGCCAGCGGCTGCCCGGCACGCTGAGCCTGAGGGACGCTCTGGCCGACCCGCGCCAGGCCGGCGCCGGCGTGGTGGCGCAGGACCAGGCGCGCGACATGCGCGTGCAGCGCCTGGCCAACCGCACCAGCCTGCCCTGGGGCGGCGGGCGCCTGGACGTGGACAGCTGGCTGATCCACACCGACATGTTCCACCCCATCTTCCAGGTGCTGACCACCAAGGGCAACACCTGGGGCATCGCGCCGCGCTATACCCGCGCCTGGCAGGCGGGTGGCATGCGCAACGAGGTGACCCTGGGCGCACGCCTGTACGCCGGCGACTATGAAGCGCTGCGCTTTGCCAACGCCGGCGGCGCCGCGGGCGCGCCCACGCTGGACTCGCGCCAGCGGGCGCTGAACCAGGAGGCCTATCTGGAGAACCGCACCTTCCTCACGCCGCAGCTGGCGCTGGTGGCAGGGCTGAAGGCGCTGCGCCACGAACGGCGCTACGACAACCGCGGCCTGCCGGGCGCCGGTGCGCCGAGCGGCGACGCCGCCATCTACAGCGGGCTGAACCCCAGAGTCGGCCTGCTGTGGCAGCCGCGCCCGCAGCTGCAGGTGTTCGCCAATCTCACGCGCAGCCAGGACGTGCCCGACTTCACCGACCTGACGCAGACCTTCGGCGCCACCAGCCGCTTCGTGCCGCTGGCCGCGCAGCGCGCCTGGACGGCCGAGATCGGCACGCGCGGCAGCCACGGGCCGCTGCGCTGGGACCTGAGCTACTACCGCTCGCAGGTGCGCGGCGAGCTGCTGCAGTACAGCGTGAACCCCGCGGTGCCCGCCGCCACCTTCAACGCCGGACGCACGCTGCACCAGGGGGTGGAGCTGGGCGCCACGCTGGAGCTGGCGCGCAACCTGCTTGCGGACCACGCCGGCGACAGGCTGGTGCTGCAGCAGACCTGGAACTGGAGCGACTTGCGCTTCCAGTGTGACGCGCAGCATGGCAACGGCGCCATCCCCGGCCTGCCGCGCCACCTGTTGCGCACCACACTCAGCTACAGGCGCGCCGACGGCTTCTACGTCACGCCCACGCTGGACTGGGTACCCGGCGGCGCCTGGGTGGACTATGCCAACACGCTGAAGACGCCCGGCTACGCATTGCTGGGACTGAAGCTGGGCGCGACACTGCGCGACGGCCTGTCGTTCTACGTGGACTTGCGCAACCTCACCAACCGGCGCTACGTGGCCGACTTCGCGCCGGTGCTCGACGCCCGCGCCGCGCCGGTCAATACCTTTTATCCCGGCACGGGGCGCAGCCTGCACGCCGGCATGCGTTATGAATTCTGAACACCCGCTCACCCACGCAAGGAGCCAGCCATGAGCCTTCCCACCATCCGCACCGCGGCCCTCGCCGCCCCGTCTTTGCTGGCCGGCGCACTGCTGTGCGCCAGCACCGCGCAGGCGCACGTGACGCTGCAGACCCCCCAGGCGCAGGCCGGCAGCGGCTACAAGGCGGTGCTGCGCCTGCCCCACGGCTGCAAGGGTTCGGCCACGGTGCGCGTGAGCGTGCAGATCCCCGCCGGCGTCATCGCGGTCAAGCCCCAGCCCAAGCCGGGCTGGCAGATCGAGATCCAACGCGGCAAATACGCGCAGGCCTACCGCTACCACGGCGCGCAGCTGAGCGAGGGGGTGCGCACACTCACCTGGTCCGGCGGGCCGCTGCCCGATGCCTATTACGACGAGTTCGTCTTCAGCAGCCAGATCGCCTCGTCGCTGCCGCCGGGCACGGTGCTGTACTTCCCGGTGGTGCAGACCTGCGAGCAGGGCGTGCAGCGGTGGATAGAAATCCCCGCCGACGGCCAGGCCGCACGGCCCGAAATGCCCGCGCCCGCGCTGAAAGTGACGGGTGGAGAAGGGCAATGAGCGTGGCCGCGGCCGCGGGCGGCAGCGTCGGCGGGCGGACCAGCCCGGTGCGGCGGCTGCTGGCTCTGGCCCTCGTGCTCGCGCTGCTGCTGGCGGGCGGGCGGGCGCTGGCGCACGCCTCCCTGGTGCATGCCGAACCGGCCAACGCCAGCGTGCTGGCGCAGGCGCCCGCGAACGCCACGCTGCTCTTCAATGAAGACGTCACGCCCACCCGCATCGAGCTCGTCGACGCCGACGGCCACGCCAGCGCGCCCCCTGCCGTGCATGCCGAGGGGGCCACGCTCACGGTGCAGTTGCCCGCGCTCGGCCAGGGCAGCCACGCGCTGGCCTGGCATGTGGTGTCCGCCGACGGGCATCCGGTCAGCGGCGTGCTGGCGTTTTCGATCGGCACGCCCGGGGTCGCGCCGTCGGCAGGCGCAACCGCAGCGCACATGCCCAGGACGCTGGCCGCGGCCATCTGGCTGGCGCGCGTCGCGGTGTATCTGGGGCTTTTCTTCGGCGTCGGCGGCGTGTTCTTTCGCGCCTGGGTGGCCGATGGTGCACAGAACCCCGGCCGCCCACCGCCTGCCGTCGGCGTGGCGCTCTTCATCGGCTTGGCCGGCGTCTGTCTGGCCCCCGGCCTGCAAGGCGCCGACATGCTGGGCCTGGACGCGGCCCGGGGCCTGAGCGCGCAGGCCTGGCGGACCGGCGCCGCCAGCCCCTACGGTCTGACGCTGGCGCTGGCGGCGGCCGCACTGCTGCTCGCCGGGCTCACCCGCCATCTGCCTGGGCGGGGCGCGGCGCGCGCCGTGAGCCTGCTGGCGCTGGCCTGCACCGGGCTGGCGCTGGCAGCCAGCGGCCATGCCAGCACCGCGCCGCCGCAGTGGGCCACACGCCCCGCGGTCTGGCTGCATGGCGTGGCGGCCACGCTGTGGCTGGGCGCGCTGCTGCCGCTGGCGCAGGCGCTGCGCCGGGGCGACACCGCCGCCCTGCGCACACTGGCCCGTTTTTCGCGCTGGATCGTCTATCCGCTGGTGGTGCTGGTGGGCGCGGGGGTGCTGCTGGCGTCGGTGCAGCTCGGACGCCCCGGCGCCCTGCTCACGACCGACTACGGCCGGGTGCTGGCGCTCAAGCTCGCGCTGGTGGCGGCGCTGCTGCTGCTGGCCGCCTGGCACCGCTGGCAGCTGACGGGCGCGGTGCTGCAGGGGCAAACGGGCGCGGCGCGGCGCCTGCGCCGCTCCATCGCGGTGGAGGCGGTGCTGGTGCTGGCCGTGCTCGCGGTGGTGGGGCTGTGGCGTTTCACGCCGCCGCCGCGCGCGCTGGCGCAGGCCGCGCAGGCCGCGGACAGCCCCCAGGTGCTGCGGCTGCATGGCGCGCGTGCCATGGCCGAGCTGCGGCTCAGCCCCGCGCGCGTCGGGCCGGTCTCGATCACGGCGGCCATCGACGATGGCGCCTCGGACGCGCTCGCCGCGCAGGCGGTGCAATTCACGCTCTCCAACCCCGCGGCGGGCATAGCCTCGCTGCGGGCTGACGCCCAACCCCTGTCCGACGGTCGCTGGCGTGCGCCGGCGGTGCTGGTCCCGGTGGCCGGACTCTGGGACGTGCGCGTGGACATTCTGCTCGACGAATTCACCCAGCTCAGCCTGCAGGGCAGCGTTCGTATCCAGCGCTGAGCGCCCGCCCGCCCCGGCGGGCTGGCCTGCCCTGCGACAATCGCCGGATGACCTCCCCCTTCCCTGCGCTGAAAAACGACCGCTTCCTGCGCGCCTGCTGGCGCCAGGCCACCGACACCACGCCCGTGTGGCTGATGCGCCAGGCCGGCCGCTACCTGCCCGAATACCGCGCCACGCGCGCCAGGGCAGGCAGCTTCATGGGGCTGGCCACCAACGTGGACTACGCCACCGAAGTCACCCTGCAGCCCCTGGAGCGCTTCGCGCTGGACGCGGCCATCCTGTTTTCCGACATCCTCACGGTGCCCGACGCCATGGGCCTGGGCCTGAGCTTTGCCGAGGGCGAGGGCCCGCGTTTTGCCCATGCGATACGCGACGAGGCCGACGTGGCGCGCCTGGCCGTGCCCGACCTGGACAAGCTGCGCTACGTGTTCGACGCCGTCACGAGCATCCGCAAGGCGCTCCATGGCCGCGTGCCGCTGATCGGCTTTTCCGGCAGCCCCTGGACCCTGGCCTGCTACATGGTGGAAGGGCGCGGCTCGCAGGACTACCGCCAGATCAAGACCATGATGTACGCCCGCCCCGACCTGATGCACCGCATCCTGCAGGTCAATGCCGAGGCGGTGGCCGGCTACCTGAACGCGCAGATCGACGCCGGCGCCCAGGCGGTGATGGTGTTCGACAGCTGGGGCGGCGTGCTGGCCGATGGGGCCTTCCAGGCCTTCAGCCTGGCCTATACGCAAAGAGTGCTCGCGCTGCTGCAGCGCACCGGAGCGGACGGCGCGCCGGTGCCGCGCATCGTCTTCACCAAGGGCGGCGGCCTGTGGCTTGATGACATGCGCGCGCTGGACTGCGAGGTGCTGGGCCTGGACTGGACGGTGAACCTGGCTCGTGCCCGCGCGCTGGTGGGCGACGTCAAGGCCCTGCAGGGCAACATCGACCCCAACGTGCTGTTCGCCCCGCCCGAGGCCATCGCCGGCCAGGTGCGCGCGGTACTGGACAGCTTTGGCCCCGTGCCCGCCGAAGGCAGCGGCCCCAGCCAGATCTTCAACCTGGGCCACGGTATCAGCCAGCACACCCCGCCCGAGCATGTGAGCACGCTGGTGGACACGGTGCACGAATACGGCAAAACGCTGCGCAAACCCCTGGGTTAACCCGAGTCTTGACAGACGCCGGGGAAGGACTTATGCACAAAAAAAGCGTAGCGGCCTGCACTGGGCAGTCCGCCGGACCGGATTCGGCTGTGCAAGCTAAGTGCCTGATTTGAAAGACTTTTCCAAACTGCCTGTTTTCCATGCAAAACCGCTGGACCCAGCAAACATGCGCCATGGCGGCGGTTGGCCGCAAGATACCCACAAAGTTATCCACAGCGGCCGTGGATAGTCGGAAAAGGCCACGCAATTCAAGCACTTGCAGGCCTTTTTGAAGTCGTAACTCAATAGCAGCAGAGCGCTTTGTCCACCTTCCTCGTCCCGCTGCAGGTCGTGGTGCAGACGCCCGCCCACAGCGGCGTCGCCGCCACCCTGACCTACACCCACACCGAGCCGCTGCCCGCCGGCACGCTGGTGCGCGTGCCGCTGGGCACGCGCGAGGTACTCGGGGTGGTTTGGGACCCGCGCAGCGAAGACGCGCCGCAGGCCGAGCCCTCCCGTCTGCGCGCCATCACCGCCGTACTGCAGGGGTTGGCGCCGCTCGACGACGGCTGGCGCCGACTGGTGGGCTTTGCCGCCGGCTACTACCAGCGCAACCTGGGCGAGATCGCGCTGATGGCCTTGCCTCCATCGCTGCGTGGGCTCAGCGCCGAGCAACTGGCACGGCGCCTGCGGCGCAAGCCCGATGCCCGTGTCGCAGGCATCCGTGCTTGCGCGCAAGCGGATGAGGGTAATCTTGTTTCCATAGCGCTTAGCGCAGAGCAGGAAAGCGTTACAGCCGAAATTGATGCCCAAACCGGCCCCTTCCTGCTGTTCGGCAGCACCGGCAGCGGCAAGACCGAGGTCTATCTGCAGGCGGTGGCTGCAGCCCTGGCTGCCGACGGCGAAAACCAGGTGCTGGTGCTGGTGCCCGAGATCAACCTCACGCCGCAGCTGGAGGCGCGCTTTCGCGCGCGCTTTGCGCCCCTGTACGGTCAGGCGGCCATCGTCAGTCTGCACAGCGGCATGACGCATCCGCAGCGCCTCGGGAGCTGGCTGGCCGCGCACACTGGCAGCGCGCGCATCGTGCTGGGCACGCGCATGGCCATCTTCGCCAGCCTGCCGCGCCTGGCCCTGATCGTCGTGGACGAGGAGCACGACGCCAGCTACAAGCAGCAGGAAGGCGCGCGCTACTCGGCCCGCGATCTGGCGGTCTGGCGCGCGCGCGATGCGGGCGCCAAGCTCATCCTGGGCAGCGCCACGCCGTCGCTGGAGAGCTGGCACGCCAGCGAGCCGGCCATAGCCCGCTACCGGCGCCTGTGCATGCCCAGCCGCATCGGCGCCGCCTGCCTGCCGCGCCTGCGCCTGGTGGACATGGGGCAGCAGCCGCGCAAGGCGGTGTTCGCCCCGGCGCTGCTCGCCGCCATCACCGAACGGGTGGAACGTGGCGAGCAATGCCTGGTGCTGCTCAACCGCCGCGGCTACGCCCCGGTGCTGCACTGCCATGCCTGCGGCTGGAAGAGCGACTGCCCGCAGTGCTCGGCCACGCGCGTCTTTCACAAGACGGACCGCAGCCTGCGCTGCCACCACTGCGGTCTGGCCAGCGGCGTGCCGCGCGCCTGCCCCGACTGCGGCAATCCCGACATCCTGCCCGTGGGCCGCGGCACCGAGCAGCTGCAAGAGCAGCTGGCACAGCTGCTGCGCAACGTCATCACGCCCGAGCGGCGCGCCGCGCGCGTGGCACGCATCGATGCCGACACCACCCGCGCCAGGGGCGCCCTGCAAGCGCAGCTGGCCCAGGTGCATGCGGGCGACATCGACGTGCTGGTGGGCACGCAGATGGTGGCCAAGGGACACGACTTCCGGCGCATCACCCTGGTGGCCGCGGTGCAGCCGGACAGTGCGCTCTTTTCCAGCGACTTCCGCGCACCCGAGCGCCTCTTCGCCCTCTTGATGCAGGCCGGCGGGCGCGCCGGGCGCGACGCCGGCTACATGGCCGCCCACGGCAGCGCCCCGGAACTGTGGGTGCAGACCTGGCACCCCGAACACCCGCTGTTCGCCGCGCTGCGCGAGCACGACTACCCCGCCTTTGCCGCGCGCCAATTGGCCGAACGCGAAGCCGCCGCCATGCCGCCCTGGTCCCACCAGGCGCTGCTGCGCGCCGACGCACGCACGCAGGAGGCCGCCCAGGCTTTCCTGCAGGCCGCGGTGGAGGCCGCCCGCGCGGCGCAGCTGCCGGGGCTGGCGCAGGTCTTCCTCTACCCGCCGGTGCCGCTGGCGGTGCAGCGCGTGGCCAACGTGGAGCGCGCGCAGATGCTGCTGGAAAGCGGCAACCGCCGCGCGCTGCAGCACTTTCTGACGGCCTGGCAGCCGCTGCTGCACGCCGAACGCGCGCACCACAAGGGCCTGGTGCGCTGGCTGGTGGACGTGGACCCGCAGGCCATCTGAGCCGGGGCCGGCGCCCGGCTTCAGGGCCCGGTCAGACCAGCCAGGCCACGAGCGCCGAAAAGCTCAGGAAGGCCAGCGCGGTGCTCACCAGGATGATGTGCGCCACCCGCCCGGTGTGCGCACCAAAGCGCTCCACCAGCATGGCCACGTTGCTCGCGCTGGGCAGGGCCGCCACCAGCACCAGCACGACCAGGGTCGCGGGCGCCAGCGCCAGGCCCAGACGCATCGCCAGCCAGCCGCCGGCCCAGACCAGCGCCGGATGCACCAGCAGCTTGACCAGCGCCAGCGGCAGGTATTCGCGTGGCGCCACCGCCTCGTGGCGGTCCAGCTGCGAGCGCGCCAGCACCGCCCCGATGGTGAACAGCGCCACCGGCGAGGCGGCATCGGCCAACATGGCCACGCTGCGCTCCAGTGGCGCCCACAAGCGCCAGCCCCAGGCCGAGGCCATGGCGCCCAGCGCTATCGAAATCGGCAGCGGATTGGCCGCCACGCCGCGCAGCGCCTGACGCAGCGCCGCCGCCATGCCCTGCATGCCGCCCACGCCCAGGCGCGACAAGGCCACGCACAGCGAGGAGGTCAGGCACATGTCGACCGCGATCGTCAGGATCACCGGGCCCGCGCTGTGCGGCCCGACCAGCGCCACCAGCAGCGGCACGCCCATGAAACCGGAGTTCGGAAAGGCCGTCACCAGCGCGGCGAACGAAGCGTCGCTCCAGCCCCAGCGCCGGCGCGTCAGCGCCACCGTGGCCGCCACCAGCACCAGCGCGACGCCGAAATACACACCCGCCGCCACAGGGTCCAGCAGCTGCGCCAGCGGCGTGCCCGCTCCAAAACGATAGAGCAGGCAGGGCAGCGCGAAATACAGCACGAAGGTGTTGAGCCCGGCGATGGCCGAGAGCGGCACCACGCGCAGGCGCGCCGCGAGCCAGCCGCAGAGCACGAGCGCGAAGAACGGGAAGGTGACGGCAAGGACGGCGAACACGGTGGGCGATTGTCGCAGTCGCCGCACTCGTATGATTGGCGGTTTTTCGCCCAGCATGTCCGCACTCAATCTCGCCCAGCTCCAGGCGGTGCATGTCACCGACCACCCCTGCCTGGTGTTGGCCGGCGCGGGCTCGGGCAAGACGCGCGTCATCACGCACAAGATCGCCCACCTCATCGACAGCGGCCTGGCGCCGCAGCGCATCGCCGCGATCACCTTCACCAACAAGGCCGCGGCCGAGATGCGCGAGCGCACCGCCGGCCTGGCGGGCAGGCACGCGCGCCAGGTGCTGATCTGCACCTTTCACGCGCTGGGCGTGCGCCTGCTGCGCGAGGACGGGCAGGCGCTGGGCCTCAAGCCCAATTTCAGCATTCTCGACACGGGCGACGTGGCCTCCATCCTGAAGGACTGCGCGGGCGCCGCCACGGATCTGGCCACCGCGCGCCAATGGCAATGGGCGATCAGCGCGCTCAAGAACGCCGGGCTGGATGCGCGCCAGGCGCTGGCGCAGGCCCAGGACGAGCAGGCAAGGCAGACGGCCGTGCTGATGCAGCGCTACGAAGAGCGCCTGGCGGCCTACCAGAGCGTGGACTTCGACGACCTGATCGGGCTGCCCCTGCGCCTGCTGCGCGAACACGCCGGGGTGCGCGAAAAGTGGCAGCGCCAGCTCGGCCACGTGCTGGTCGACGAATACCAGGACACCAATGCCACCCAGTACGAACTGCTCAAGCTGCTGGTCGGCGAGCAGGCACGCTTTACCGCGGTAGGCGACGACGACCAGAGCATCTACGGCTGGCGCGGCGCAACGCTGGAAAACCTCAAGCGCCTGCCCCGGGACTTCCCCGCGCTCAAGGTGGTCAAGCTCGAGCAGAACTACCGCTCCACCTCGGCCATCCTGCGCGCGGCCAACCACGTGATCGCCCCGAACCCCAAGCTTTTTCCCAAGACCCTGTTTTCCGAACTGGGCGAGGGCGAGCCGGTGCGCGTGCAGGAATGCGACCACGAAGAGCATGAGGCCGAGCGCGTCGTCGCGCGCATCCAGACGCTGCACGCGGCAAGCAATCCGCCGCCGGCGTGGAAGGACTTCGCCGTGCTCTACCGCGCCAACCACCAGGCCAAGCCGCTGGAAAAGGCGCTGCGCCGGGCGGGCATTCCCTACAAGGTCTCGGGCGGCACCAGCTTCTTCGACCGCGCCGAGATCCGCGACCTCTGCGCCTGGTTTCGCCTGTGGAGCAACAACGACGACGACCCCGCCTTCGTGCGCGCCATCACCACGCCGCGCCGCGGCCTGGGACACACCACGCTGGCGCGCCTGGGCGAGTTCGCCAGCCAGCGCAAGGTGAGCCTGTTCGAGAGCCTGTTCAGCCCGGCGCTGGCCGCCGCCCTGCCGCAGAAGGCGCGCGACGGCCTGGCGGAGTTCGGCCGCGCGGTCAACGAGCAGGAATACCGTGCGCGCCACACCCTGGGCGCCGAGGCGGCGCGCGGCTTTCTCGCCGAATGGCTCTCCGAGATCGGCTACGAGCGCTACCTGCACGACGCCGAAGACAGCGACAAGGTGGCCGCTGCGCGCTGGAGCAACGTGCTGGAGTTCTGCGACTGGATGGCCCAGCGCGCGGGCGGGCAGATCGCCGACGCGGTCGCGGCCGGTGCGACGGCGCAGGAGCGCAGCCTGCTGGACGTGGCGCGCAACATCGCGCTGCTGTCCACCATCTCCGAGCGCGAGCAGGAACAGGACATGGTGACGCTGTCCACGCTGCATGCGGCCAAGGGGCTGGAGTGGCCGCACGTGGTGCTGGTCGGGGTCACCGAAGGCATGCTGCCGTTTCGCCTCGAGGACGGCGGCGCGCCCGAGACGCTGCACACGCGCCTGGAAGAAGAGCGCCGGCTGATGTACGTGGGCATCACCCGCGCCCGGCGCACCCTGGTGGTGAGCTGGACGCGCAGGCGCAAGAAGGGCCGCGAGATGGTCGCCTGCCAGCCCAGCCGCTTCATTGCCGAAATGCAGCTGGATAGTGCCACGCAGCGCGAGGACCCGCGCGAGAAGCTGCGCCAGCTGCGCGCCGAATTCGCGCGCAAGGCGGCGGGCGCCGCGCTGCCGTGAATCCGCTCGCGCACGGCCTGCCCGCCATGTTTCGCGCCTGCACCCTTGCCGTGGCGATGCTCGGCCCTCTGGCCGCGGCGGCGCCCGCCGGCGCCTCGGGCGGCGGGCCGGATTCCGGCTGGCAGGCCTGCGCGGCGCTGCCGGGCGGCGGGGAGCGCCTGGCCTGCTACGACCGCTGGGCCGCCCGCCAGCCGAGTGCCGCAGGGGCCGCAACGCAGCCGCCGGCGCCCGAACCGGCGCTGGGCATGGCCAGCGGGCCAGAGCAGCCGCCCGATGCTCCCGCCCTGCCGGATCTGCCCGAAGACCAAGGCCTGGGCGACGGCTGCCGCAGCGCCTCCTACACCACGCTGTCGCGCTTCTGGGAGCTCGAGCGCGGCAGCGACTGCGGCACGCTGCGCTTTCGCGGCTACCGGCCCCTGAGCGTCTCCGTCGTCACCGCCGACACGGTGAACCAGCAGCCAGGCTCGGACAACCCGCTGAACAACGCCGACAGCGCCGTACCCTACCGGCGCACCGAGATGCGCGTTCAGCTGTCGGTACGCACCAAGCTGGCCCAGGGCCTGCTCACCCAGGGGCGCGAGCGCGCGCTCGATTCGCTCTGGTTCGGCTACACGCAGCAGTCCTACTGGCAGCTGTTTTCCCCCGCCATCTCGCGGCCGTTTCGCAATACCGACCACGAGCCCGAGCTCATCTACATCCACCCCGTCAGCGCCGAACTGCCCTGGGGCTGGCGCTGGCGCTTCGGCGGCATCGGGCTGGTGCACCAGTCCAACGGCCAGAGCCTGCCGCTGTCGCGCAGCTGGAACCGCGTCTACCTCATGGCGGGGCTGGAGCGCGGCCAGGACTGGTGGCTCACCGCCCGCCTCTGGCAGCGCCTGCACGAAGCCAGCGCCAACGACGACAATCCGCACATCAGCGACTACGTGGGTCGCGCCGAACTCAACCTGGGCTGGAACCTGGGCGCCAACGACACCTTGTCGCTTGCCGCCCGCCACAGTCTGCGGGCGCAGGCCCGCGGCTCGCTGCGCCTTGAATGGATGCACCGCATCGGCGACAGCTCCAACCTGCGGCTGCACACCGCGCTGTTCTCGGGCTATGGCGACAGCCTGCTGGACTACAACCGCAGGCGCACGGTGTTCAGCGTGGGCCTGAGCCTGCTGGACTTCTGATGCGGCCTGCCTTCCGGCTGAAACCGTAGGAGGCGCCGGACAGCGGCGGCAGGGCAAGGCAAGCCGGAGCGCAGACAGCCTGGAAGACGAGGCGGCGGGAACGGTTTGCTACACCGCGGGGGCGGCGCGTGGCTATGATTGTCCACTTTCGACATCCACCGCCCGCCGCCCTCCCCACACCACCGCCCCTTGCCATGACGCTACGTTTTTCTTCCCTGCTTCGCATCGTGCTGGTCGGCGCCGGCCTGGCCAGCGCATTGAGCGCCTGCGTGCCGCTGGTGGTTGGCACCGGCGCCGCCGTCGGCGCCATGGTGGCCACCGACCCGCGCACCACCGGCACCCAACTGGAAGACGAAGGCATAGAGCTGCGCGCCTCCAGCCAGATCCGCGACACGCTGGGCGACAGGGTGCACGTGAATATCACCAGCTACAGCCGCCAGGTCCTGATCACCGGCGAGGTGCCCACCGAAGCGGACAAGCAGCGCGTGCAGAACATCGTGCGCGAGGTAGCCAACGTCAAATCGGTGGTCAATGCGCTGGGCATCATGCCCAACTCCTCACTCTCCGAGCGCTCCAACGACACCTACATCACCGGCAAGGTGCGCGCCAAGCTCATCGACCTGAACGACCTCGTGGCCACCAACGCCTTCAAGGTCGTGACCGAGCGCGGCGAGGTCTTCCTGATGGGGCATGTGACCCAGTACCAGGCCGCCCAGCTCACCGAAGCCACGCGCAGCATCGACGGCGTGCGCAAGGTAGTGCGCGTCTTCGAGATCGTCCCCGGGTCGGCAGCCGCGCCCGCCGCCAGCCCTGCTGCCGCGCCCGCGCCCGTCACGAGCCCGGCCGAGAGCGGCGGCGTGACAATCACGCCGATTCCGGCGACGAACATCCGCACGGAAAACTGAAGGCCAGCGCGGCCCGGGGCAAGCGCCGCCGGCGGCACCGCGGCGCTCAGCCGGCCTTGGGCTCGGGCTGCAGGCGCGTGATCAGGCTGGAGGTATCCCAGCGCTGGCCGCCGCGCTGCTGCACATCGGCATAGAACTGGTCCACCAGCGCAGTCACGGGCAGCAGCGCGCCGTTGCGGCGCGCCTCGTCGAGCACCAGCCCCAGGTCCTTGCGCATCCAGTCCACGGCAAAGCCAAAGTCGAATTCGCCTTGCACCATGGTCTTGCCGCGGTTGTCCATCTGCCAGCTCTGGGCCGCGCCCTTGCCTATCACGTCCAGCACCAGCGGCATGTCCAGGCCCGCGCGCAGGCCGAAGGCAATCGCCTCGGACAGGCCTTGCACCATGCCGGCAATGCAGGTCTGGTTGACCATCTTGGCAAGCTGCCCCGCACCGCTGGCGCCGATGCGGGTGCAGGCGCGCGCGTAGGCCATGGCAATCGGCTGCATCGCGTCGAACGCGGCCTGGTCGCCGCCGCACATCACCGTGAGCACGCCCTTTTGCGCACCGGCCTGGCCGCCCGAGACCGGCGCGTCGACGAACTGCAGGCCCAGCTCCAGCGCGCCCCCGTGCAGCTCGCGCGCCACCGCGGCCGATGCGGTGGTGTGGTCCACGAAGATTGCGCCGGCCTGCATGCCGGCAAAGGCGCCATCGCCCCCCAGCACCACCGAGCGCAGGTCGTCGTCGTTGCCCACGCAGCAGAACACCAGCTCGGCACCCTCGGCGGCCTCGCGCGGGGTTTGAGCATGCTTTACGGCTCCAGCGCCCGTGTATTCTGCGCACCAAGCTATCGCTTTGGAAGCGGTTCGGTTATAGACGGCAACCGCATGGCCCGCCTTGAGCAAATGCCCCGCCATGGGGTAGCCCATGACGCCCAGCCCCAGAAATGCCAGCCTGCGCGGTGCCACTTGCGCGTATGTGCGCGACTCTATGCTGCCCGTCATTGACGCGATTTTCCTTCTTCAAACGATGGCGAATTGTTCCGTGCCCGCCGCCAGGTCGCCCGACTTGGCGCGCTGGCTCGACAGCTTGATCTGCAGGCGCAGGTCGTTGAGCGAATCGGCGTTGCGCAGCGCATCCTCGTAGCTGATGAGGTTGGCCTCGAAGAGGTCGAACAGCGCCTGGTCGAAGGTCTGCATGCCGAGGTTGCGGCTCTTCTTCATCACGTCCTTGATTTCGGCCACCTCGCCCTTGAAGATGAAGTCGGCAATCAGGGGCGAATTGAGCATGATCTCCACCGCCGCGATGCGCCCCTTGCCGTCCTGCTTGGGCACCAGGCGCTGCGAGACCAGTGCGCGCAGGTTCAGCGACAAGTCCATGAGCAACTGCGCGCGCCGCTCTTCAGGGAAGAAGTTGATGATGCGGTCCAGCGCCTGGTTGGCGCTGTTGGCGTGCAGCGTAGCCAGGCACAGGTGGCCGGTCTCGGAAAAGACCACCGCATGCTCCATGGTCTCGCGGTCGCGGATCTCGCCCATCAGGATCACGTCGGGCGCCTGGCGCAAGGTGTTCTTGAGCGCCGCCTCCCAGCTGTCGGTATCGAGCCCCACCTCGCGCTGCGTCACCACGCAGTTCTTGTGCGCATGCACGAACTCGATCGGGTCTTCCACCGTCACGATGTGGCCGTAGGAGTTTTCATTGCGCCAGTCCACCATGGCCGCGAGCGACGTGGACTTGCCCGAGCCGGTGGCGCCGACCATGATGCACAGGCCGCGCTTGGTCATCGCCACTTCCTTGAGCACCTGCGGCAAGCCCAGGCTGTCGATGGACGGCAGGCTCAGCGGGATGGTGCGCAGCACCATGCCGACGTTGCCCTGCTGGATGAAGGCGTTGACGCGAAAGCGCCCTATGCCCACGGGCGAGATGGCGAAGTTGCATTCCTTGGTGCGCTCGAAATCGGCCACCTGCTTGTCGCTCATGATGGAGCGCGCCAGGGTCAGCGTGTGCATGGCCGTGAGCGGCTGGGGCGAGACCTTGGTCATCTTGCCGTCCACCTTGATGGCCGGCGGAAAATCCGCGGTGATGAACAGGTCGCTGCCACCGCGGCTGACCATCAGCTTGAGCAGGTCGTTGATGAATTTGCTTGCCTGATCGCGTTCCATGGTCTGTCCCTTCCTTGCATGTGCCCGGTGCGGGCCGGAGCATCAGTTCTGATGGTCGCTCAGGCGGGCGCTCACCACGCGCAGGCGTTGCGAGAGCTTGCGCGCCAGCAGGGCCACGAGACTGGCGGCCAGCTGCGGGTCCTTGGCCATCATCTCGTCCATGGATTCGGCGTTGAGCGCCGCCAGTTCGCAGTCGGTGAGCGTGGTGCAGGAAGAGAACCGGATGCCGCTGTCCAGCAGCGACATCTCGCCCAGGATGTCGCCCGGGCGCGTCTCCGCCAGGCGCAGCTGCTCGCCCCAGGGCTGCAGCCGGTCGACCGCAATGGTGCCATTGAGCAGCACCACCATGAAGTTGCCGTACTCCCCCTGGCGGATCACGTCGCGATTGGGCGGCACCGAAGCGAACTGAAAGAAGCGCTCCATGCGCTCGACCGCGTCCTGATCGAGATGCGACATGTATTTGTCCTTGGACCACAGCGCCTCCAGCAGCTTGCCGCCGCGGCTCTTGGGCAGGCGCTTGGCGCCAATCTCGGTGGCGCGCGCCTCCCAGGGAATGAGGAGCGCGTCGTCCACCCCCTGGCCCACGAATGCCGTCGTGAAAAACGCCGACTCCGGCGCGTCTTCCGGGGTCTTGCCGTACTTCGCCTTGAGCAGGCCGAGGATGCCTTTCATGGCTGTCTCTCCCATTGCTTGATGACTCCCCTTGGGGGCTGAAACGGTGGCGGCCGCGTGCGCGACCGCGCTGTGACCCTCAACCGGGGAAATTCTCCGGTATCTTGGCCTTGCTGCGCGCTTCGGCCGGGCTGATGATGTTGCGCCGCACCAGCTCGGTGAGGTTCTGGTCCAGCGTCTGCATGCCCTGGCTGTTGCCGGTCTGGATGGTGGAATACATCTGCGCCACCTTAGCCTCGCGGATCAGGTTGCGGATCGCGCTGGTGCCCAGCATGATCTCGTGCGCGGCCACACGGCCCGAGCCGTCCTTGAGCTTGCACAGCGTCTGCGAGATCACCGCCTGCAGCGATTCGGACAGCATGGCGCGCACCATGTCCTTTTCCTCGGCCGGAAAGACGTCGATGACCCGGTCTATGGTCTTGGCCGCCGACGAGGTGTGCAGCGTGCCGAACACCAGGTGCCCGGTTTCGGCGGCCGTCATCGCCAGGCGGATGGTTTCGAGGTCGCGCATCTCGCCCACCAGGATGGCGTCCGGGTCCTCGCGCAGCGCCGAGCGCAGCGCGGCCGAGAACGACAGCGTCATCGGCCCGACTTCGCGCTGGTTCACCAGGCACTTGCGCGATTCGTGCACGAACTCGATCGGGTCCTCGATGGTCAGGATGTGGCCGTACTCGGTTTCGTTCAGGTGGTTGACCATGGCCGCCAGCGTCGTGGACTTGCCCGAGCCCGTGGGCCCGGTCACCAGCACCAGGCCGCGCGGCTTGAGCGCCAGGTCGGCGAAGATCTTGGGTGCATTGAGCTGCTCGAGCGTCAGGATCTTGCTCGGAATCGTGCGGAACACCGCTGCCGCACCGCGGTTCTGGTTGAAGGCATTGACGCGAAAACGCGCCAGGCCGTCGATCTCGAAGGAAAAGTCCACCTCGAGGAATTCTTCGTAGATCTTGCGCTGCGCGTCGCTCATGATGTCGTACACCATGGCATGTACCGTCTTGTGGTCCAGCGCATCGACGTTGATGCGCCGTACGTCGCCATGCACGCGGATCATCGGCGGCAGGCCCGCGGACAGGTGCAGGTCCGAGGCGTTGTTCTTCACGCTGAAGGCTAGTAGCTGGGTGATGTCCACGTGTGCTCCCTCTTGGAACCGGTTTGGGGTACGCTCTGGCAGTCATTATGACGATGATCAGCGACAACCTACAAGCCATCCGCGGGCGCATCGCGCGGGCCTGTGCGGCCTGCGCACGCGACCCTGCGGGCGTGCGCCTGCTGGCGGTCTCCAAGACTTTCGGACCGGACGCGCTGGCCCAGGCGGTGCAGGCCGGCCAGCACGCGTTTGGCGAAAACTACATCCAGGAAGCGCTGGACAAGATGGGCGAGCTGGCGCGCCGGCCACTGCCCGCGCTGCAATGGCATTGCATAGGGCCGATCCAGAGCAACAAGAGCGCGCTGGTCGCGCGCCACTTCGACTGGGCGCAGACGCTTGACCGCCCCCGCATTGCGCAGCGGCTGAGCGAGCAGCGCCCAGCCGAATTGCCGCCGCTGTGCGTATGCGTTCAGGTGAACGTGGACGGCGGCGCCACCAAGTCGGGCGTGGCTGCGGACGAGGCCGTGGAATTCGCGCTCGCCGTGGCCAGGCTGCCACGCTTGCAGCTGCGCGGCGTGATGAGCATTCCCGATGCCCTGCCCGACTTCGACGCGCAGCGTCAGGTGCACGAGCGCGCGCGCGCCGTCTTCGACGCCATCGCCGCGCGCCTGCCGGCCGGGCACACCGGCTTTGACACCTTGTCGCTGGGCATGACGGCCGACCTGGAGGCGGCAATTGCCGCCGGCAGCACCCTGGTGCGCGTGGGCAGCGGCATCTTCGGTGCGCGCCACTACCCGGCTGGCCAGGCGAGCGCGCAAACCGAACCTGCCCATGCCGATGCCCCCGGCTGAAAACCCCGGCGACTGCCACAGTGCAGCGCCTCAACCACCCGATCACACCCGCAGGAGACAAGAAGATGCCAGGACTGTTGCCCCACGTCGATCCGGACGGATTGCTGGAATTTTCCGTGGTCTATACCGACCGCTCGCTCAACCACATGTCGCAGCGCTTCGTGCGCGTGATGCAGGACATCCTGGCCACGCTCAAGGAGGTGTATGCGGCGCATACCGCGGTCATCCTGCCGGGAAGCGGCACCTTCGGCATGGAGGCGGTGGCGCGCCAGTTCGCCAACCACGAGAAGGTGCTGATCGTGCGCAACGGCTGGTTCAGCTACCGCTGGACGCAGATCTTCGAAGAAGGCGGCCTGGGCGGCGGCGCGGTGGTGTGCAAGGCGCGCCGCCAGGGCGAAGGTGCGCAAGCACCCTGGGCGCCCTGCCCGATCGATGAAGTGGTGCAGGCGATACGCGCCGAAAAACCCAAGGTGGTGTTCGCGCCGCACGTGGAAACCGCCAGCGGCATCATGCTGAGCGAAGACTACATCAGCGCGCTGGCCAGCGCCGCTCATGAGGCGGGCGCGCTCTTCGTGCTCGACTGCGTGGCCTCGGGCGCGGTCTGGGTGGACATGCGCAAGACCGGCGTGGACATATTGATCACCGCGCCGCAAAAGGGCTGGAGCAGCTCGCCGTGCTGCGCCATGGTGATGCTGTCCGAGCGCGCGCGCAGCGCCATCGAGCACACCAGGAGCTCGAGCTTTTCCTGCGACCTCAAGAAGTGGATGCAGATCGCCGAGGGCTACGAGCAGGGCCGCCACGCCTACCACACCACCATGCCGACCGATCCGCTGGTGCAGCTGCGCGACACCATGCAGGAGGCGCGCGAGCGCGGCTTCGAGACGCTGCGCGCACAGCAGATTGAGCTCGGCGCCAAGGTACGCGCGCTGCTGGCGCGCCGCGGCTTTCCCAGCGTGGCGGCCGAGGGCTGGCAGGCGCCGGGCGTGGTCGTGAGCTACACCAGCGACCCCGACATCCAGAGCGGCAAGAAATTCCTGCAGGCGGGCGTGCAGAGCGCCTCGGGCGTGCCGCTGCAATGCGACGAGGGTGCGGACTTTCACACCTTCCGCCTGGGCCTGTTCGGCCTGGACAAGTGGGCCGACGTGGACGCGACGGTGGCGCGCCTGTCGCGCGCGCTGGACGCCATGGGCGTGCCGGCCTGAAGAGCCGGCCGGCCACGCCTCAGGGCGGCGCCGGCACAAGGGGCGCATCCGGCCCCTGCTGGCGCTGCAGCCACTGGGCCACGGCGCGCACGGTGTGCTCGCGCTGCTCGCCCTGCGCCCCACCTGCGCCCGCACCCCGTTCCCAGCGCGCATGGGCGCGTGCCGGCGCCAGCAGCCGCAGCAGTTCGCGCGCGCCGGACAGCGGCTCGCCCGCGTCTTCATCGGCCAGTTGCAGCACCTGCACCGCCCCATGGCCGCGCTGCGCCAGCGCCCGGGCCAGCCGCAGCAACTGGCGGGCCAGCAGCAGCAGCACCGGGTCTTCGACGCTCATCTCCTGCACACCCTGCCAGCGGTTTTCCAGCTTGCGCCACACGGGCTTCCAGCCGCCCGAGGCAGCGCCGCCCAGCGTCGCGCCCAGCGTGGTGGCCGCGCCCAGCGACAGCCCGGCCAGCGCCAGGTCGGCCGCCATGCCCAGGCCCGCACCGATGGCCGCGCCCAGCCCGAGCTGGCTGCCGGCCTGGCGCAGCAGCACCGGGTTGAACAGGTCGTCCTCCCAGCGGCCGGAGAGCTCCGGCAGTTCGGCCAGCTCCGCGTCGCCAGGACGAAAGGCGTGCAGCGCGAGCAGGGCCGCAACCGCACGCCGCGCATGGGCGCGCACCTCGTCCTGAAAGCGCCGCACCACGGCGGCGCGCTCGGCGGCATCGGCAAAGTCCGCGGCCGATACGCTGCGGCGCATGGCGGCCACGTCGACCAGGGTGTCGGCCAGGGTGCGCAGCGCCGCCCGTTCGCGTTCGCGCGCGCCGCGGGCGAGCGCTTGGGCCAGCGCATGCAGTTGCGCGCGCTGCGCCGGCAGCAGCGTGGCCAGGTCGGTGTAGAGCTGCTGCTCGCTGCCATCGAGCGGCGCCACCACGTCGAACTCGGCGCGCGCGTGCAGGCCGCATTCCTGCAGCGCCGCGTGCCAGTGCTGCGCATGGCCGCCGGCCTCGCGCAGGAAGTTGAGCAGTGGCATCACCGGACGCCCACACCAGCTCAGGATCTCGATCTCGGCGCGGTACTTGGGCAGCACCGGCTCGCGTGCGTCGATCACCAGCAGGGCGCAGTCGGCGCCATCGACCAGGGCGCGCAGCACCTTGGCTTCCTGCTCGAAACAGGCCTGCGCCTCGGGCCCGGCAAGAAAGGCGCGTACCCGCGCGAGGCGCGTCTGGCCCGGCTGGCGCTGCAGGAATTCAAGCAGCGCGACCGAATCCTCCAGACCCGGCGTGTCGATGAAGCGCGCCAGCACCTGGCCGTCGGCGCGCAATGCGATGGCCTCGCTGTGGCGCGTGGTGCCCGGGCGATCCGACACCTCGCCAAAGTCCACCCGGCGCGTGAGCGTGCGCAGCAGCGAGGTCTTGCCCGCATTGGTGTGGCCCACCACGGCAAGCACCAGGGGCGCACTCATGGCCGCTCCCGGTCTGCTATCCACTCGATAGCTGGTTGCGCTTGCTCCACAAGCGCCAGACCCGAAAAACCTTCAGATTTCAGCCAAGCCCGCCAGCGCTCGCGGCCCGGCTCGCCCAGCGGCCACAGGGCCATGCGTGGCACGCTCTGGCTGGCCTCGCGCAGCAGCCGGGCGGTGCCGCGGTCCGGGCTGGCACCGGCATGCACCACCCAGAGCAGGCTGGCCGGGCGTTCGGCCGCCAGGCGGGCAAAGAAGCGTTCGCGCTGTGCGCCGCTGCCGTCCAGGCGTTCGCTGGCCAGGTGGGCGAGCTCGGGCAGGGGCCAGGGCTGCTGCGGGCGCAGTTCAAAGCCCACCACCAGCGGCGCACCCGCGCCGGGCACCGCGCCAGCGGCCGCCTGCGCCGTCGTGGGGGCGGCGGCCCTGTGTTCAGGGTCGAGCACCTGCGGCACCGGCTCCAGCGCATCGAGCCGGCGCACGATGGCCTGTACCGCCGGGTCCGCCATGTCCACGGCCTGCGCCTGCGCGCTGCCGCGGCGCCAGCGCCGCCAGCTCCACAGCGCCAGCACCCCGCGCGGCAGCAGGCCATAGAACAGCACGCAGCCCAGCAGCCACATCGCCCAGGCATGCTGGCTGGCCGCGTCCGCGGGCGCGCCGCGGCCGGCGGCAAGCACCGCCTCGGGGCCGGGCACCGGCCAGCCCAGCAGTGCGGGCAGGGCACCGGTGGCGCGCACGAAGCCCTCGAAGAAACCGGCGCTGAGTATCGTGGTCTCCCAGCTCAGGCGGTAGGACTGAAAGGCAAAGGCGAAAGCCAGCACCAGCAAGGTGAGGGCGAGCGACAGCGCCCAGATGCCGTGGCTCAGCAGACCCCCGAGCCAGGGCCAGAGCCGCTCGCGCCCGAGCACGCCGGCCAGGGCCTGCCACAACAGCGGCGCGTGGCGTCCGCGCCCCGGCGCCAGGCGGGCGCTGGCCGCCAGCACCCAACGCCCGAGCGAGGGGCCGGGCATGGACAGCATGCCGCCGCGCGCCGACCAGGCCAGGCCCAGGAGCCAGAGCAACAGGGTCACGAGGTGCAGGCCCAGCAGCGTGACGAAGGCCGCCACCGCGTTGATGCTGCGCTCGGGCGTGAGCACGCTGCGGGCCGCGGCCAGGCCCGCCAGCGCCAGCAGCAGCGCCAGCAGCAGCACCGCGAAGCCGCCCCAGGAGCGCCAGCGCGCAAGCTCCTGCGGCAGGCCCAGGCGGTCACCGAGCAGCCAGGCACGCAGCGCCACCTGCCGCGCCCGCGTACCACCGGCGCCCCAGGCCCGGCGCAGTTCGGCGGCATCATCGAGCGGGCCCTCGCGCTCGATGCGCTGCACCGCCCGCACGATCAGCGCCATCTGCAGCGCAGACGGCGGCGGTGCATCGCCAGCAGGGTGGAAGGGGCGGCTGTCCATGGATGGCGCAGATTATCGACAGAGCGCGCCCGGCGCATCGCCTCTGGTACAAAGCGGGCAGCCTGCCCAGCCCCTGACCGCATGTCCCCGACCCTCTTGCAACGCGCGCGCCAGCTTGCGCTGTGCGCCTGCCTGCCCCTGGTGGCGCTGGCCGCCCCCGCATGCCGCACGCCGGCGCAAGCCAGCGCCGACGCGGGAGAGCCCTGGCTTGCCGCGAGCTGGCAAAGCCGCGCGGACGGTAGGTGGCACTACGTGCTGACGCAGTCTGGCCGCATCACTCGGCTGGACGGCTGCACGCTGCAGCCGCTGGCGCAGGAGCGCGAGAGCGGCCCCTGGGAGCAGCTGGCCCTGTCCTCGGACGGCCGCTGGCTGCTGGCGGCAAGCAGCCGGCGCCCCGAACTGCAGGTGTTTGACGCCCGGTTGCGCCCCGTCAAGAGTTTGCCGGTGCAGCGGCTCGATGGCCAGCAGCCCTCGGGCGTGCTGCAAGTGCTGGACATGCCGGCGCGGCGCAGCTTCATCATCGCGTTCTCGCAACTGCGGGAGCTGTGGGAGCTTTCCTACGACCCGCAGGCAGAGCCCGTCTTCGACGGCCTGGTGCACGATTACCGCATGGGCGAAGGCCTGGCGCAGCCCGGCCTGCTGCACCCGCGGCGCACGCCGCTGCCGGCGCCAGCAACTGCGCTGCGCCTGGCGGGCGACTGCTGCCGCGTGCTGGTGCGCCATGCGCAGGCGCCGCAGACCTGGGACGTGATCCACCTGGACGTACGCCGCAAGGTGGGCGAACGGCCGGCGGCGCCCGACTGATGCGCCGCCTCAAAACCCCCAGCCGGCCCCCGCGCCCAGCAGCGTTGCCACGCCCAGCGCCGCGAATACCGCCGCCGCCAGTCCATGCACCAGCTTCATCGGGATCTTTGCGGCCAGCCTGTCGCCCATGAACACCGCGGGCACGTCGGCGATCAGCATGCCGAACGTGGTGCCGAGCACCACCAGCAACGGCAGGCCGTAGTGCGCGGCCATGGCCGCGGTGGCGACCTGCGTCTTGTCGCCCATCTCGGCCAGGAAGAAGGTGAGCAGCGTGGTACCGAACACCCCGAAGCGCCGCGCGACGGCGGTCTCTTCATCGTCCATCTTGTCGGGCACCAGCGTCCAGCCGGCCATCGCAAGGAAGGACAGGCCAAGCACCCAGCGCAGCACGCCCGGATCCACCGCCGCAGTGATCCAGGCGCCCAGGGCACCGGCCAGGCCATGGTTGACCAGGGTGGCCGCGAGGATGCCCAAAACGATGGGCAGGGGTTTCTTGAAGCGCGCGGCCAAGATGAAAGCCAGCAGCTGGGTCTTGTCGCCGATTTCTGCCAGCGCGACCACCCCGGTGGAGACGAGGAAAGCTTCCATGCACATTCCCGGGCCGGATCAAGAACGATTGACCGCCGCGCACCTCCGGCCAGGGCGGGTGCACGGCAGTCAAAGGTCTTGCCAGGTGGCGCACCGCTGACGCCATGGCCTGCGGGCCAAGGATGTTGACGTCAGCCACTTCCGCAAGGAAAGCGCGGCTACTCCCCAATGACCGCGCGAGTGTAACCTCGGCCCTGCGGCGGCCCGGTGCACCACCGCATGCCGGCCGCTTTGGCCCCTCTGCCCACGCTGGAAATTCGCCATGCCCGCTCCCGCCCGCCTGAACCGCCAGAGCCTGGCCGCCGCCCAGGCGCACCTGCGCCGCGCCTGCCCGGTAATGGATACGCTGGTCGCCCGTTTCGGCGCCTGCACCCTGGCCGACCGCAAGCTCACACCGTTCGAATCACTGGCCCGCGCCATCATCGGCCAGCAACTTTCCGCACGGGCCGCAGACTCCATAGAAGAGCGGGTGCGGGCGCTGGTGGCCTTCGCTGCAACCGGCGACCGGCGCGCCTGACGCAGGGGCCCGGTCCCGCTCAGACAAGGCGGGGACGCGGCCCGCTCAGGATGCCACAGGCGGAATCTCGGCAACGGGGCGTTCCAGGATGCGGACCAGTTCTTCCAGATTGATCGGTTTGGTCAGGTGGTAGTTGAAGCCGGTATGGGCGGTCTTGGTGCGCGCAGCCTGGTCACCCCATCCCGTTGCAGCCACCGGCCGGCCCGCGGGCGAACCCGAAGCGCGCATCAAGCCGGGCCATATTGACCCAAAATGCCGGCAAGCCGCGTCCAGGGCGGGCGGAAAAAGAAAAACCCCGCTAGTGTTTATGTAGCGGGGTTTCCTTATCTGGTTTGGTGGCCTGGGACCCAATCCCAAAAGATTGTCTAACCAGCATGAGGGCAGCCTCTTGAAAAATCGATAGATAGACGAGGGAACCATCTGGGGAAAGCCCCTCGGAAAGCTATTTTTAGAGGCTGTTTTTTTTGGTGTTCATACAGTACCAAAAACACGACTGGATGCGTAGTGCATGCATGGCTATCCAACGCAGTGGGTCTATGAAGACCCGTCCAAGAACCGGGTCCTAGTTCGAGGCGACGTTGATGGCTTCTTCCAACTGTCGCACGCTCTCCAGCACATCCTCCAGGCGAGGCACATCGCCGAACACCATGCCGGCCATCGCCTCGTAGTCCCTGGCGAGCGCGTCGCGCATCACCGCACTCGGCGTCAACGTGAAGGAGCCCGGCGCAGCGGCATCCAGCCTCAGGTCCGTACTGCCGAAGAACAGCCGTGCATGGCGCGCGCAGTCGAGTGCGAGCGCGTGGTCGTTCGCCCACTGCGCCGCCTCACCAGACCGCATCATCTGATGCACGTCGTAGTAGTGGCGCGATACCCGCTGCCCGCCATGGCGCAACTCGCCGCGGCGTTCATGCCACTGACGCAGCCCATGGAGGATGACCACCTTGTCCCAGAACGTGCGCTCGGGCTTGACGGTCGTGACACCGCCGACGGCCAGATCCATGTCGGGCAGGTCCTGCGCGACATAGGGCACAACGGTTGCCGAGACATGCGGGTCCAGCGCCGACTTCGCTCCGGACTCGATCTTCACCGCCGAGCGGATGTAGCCGTTCTCGCCGCGCGCCGTGACCACCGGATACCAGAACAGGATCGTCTGCCCGTCCCGGTCCTCGGCATCGAGTTCCAGCCGGAAGCGATCGGTCGGCATCACCGATACGGCCAACTCGCCAAGCTGGTCCAGCAGCGGACCCGCGATGTAGGCCTGGCAGGCGGTGCGAACCGCATCCAGCCTAGCGCGCAGCTTCTTGCCGCTGAGGGCATCCAGTTCAACAACGTCGACCGACTGTCCCAGATCATCGCGGAACACCGTGACGTCAATGTCCTCCGAGAAGCGCGGCACCAGGCCGAAGGCCTTGGACAGCGACGTACCGCCCTTGAACAGCAGCCTCGGTCCGCCAGCAGGCAGACCGTTGAACAGCGCATCGAGCGTCCAGCAGACCCAGAAGTCCTTTTCCACGTTCTGCACTGCCGTACCAAGGCGGGTAGAGGCCGCCAGGAACAGATCGCGCCGCTCCCCATCGTCGGCCGCAATGACGGCGTTGAAGGCCTCGTTCATCGAGGCACCCTCGCCTTTCTCACGACGCCTCGCGTGACTGGCGAACGCTCCCTCGGGGCGACATGCCGCGTGGCCAGAGGATCGAAGCTCGGCAGTTCACGTAGCAGCTCCCGCATCCATGCGGGCAGCGCCGCGAAGCCCTCGATCAGATCCTGCCGGATCGCAGGCCCGTGCACGGGCTCGGCGAGGATCTTGCCGAGACGCCGCAGGACGCGATCCCGGTCGGAGCCCAGCGTGTCCTTGAGCCAGTGCAGCGCCTGCACCACCCGCATGGCGGGCCGCCCGGCCCAATAAAGGCGGCTGGGCGCCGTCTGCTTGAACTCGATGACGAGGTTGTCGAGCTGGATCGAACGCCGCCGCGCATCGGTGTGGATGGTCACACGCGCCGGAACGGCGTCGGTCATGCCCAGATCGTTCGCGGCGGTCATGCCATCGACCAGCATGCGCAACTGATCCCGGCGCGCGATGGCATCGAGCACGGCGCGGTAGTCGGGCGTCGTGGGCCTCTTGGTCAAGCGGCTGACCACGGGCCGGTCGTAAAGCCCCCGATCGATCCGGCGCAGCTCACCCGCCAGCGCCAGACGCTGCAGCGCCTTGTCCACCGCGTTGCGGCCGCCCAGCGCGGCGAAGTCGGCGGGCGTCCAGACACTACCGGGCGGCGCAGCGGACACCATGGATGCGATTTGGGATTTGAGATCGGGCATGTCCGATATTTGTATATTTTTTTCGGACTCCAAGCAAGCACACATTGTCCGAAATATGCCAACAATTTCCGGACAACTCAGCTCAGCACGCCGCAAGAGACCACCGGTATTCTTGTTCACGAAGTTCTTGGCGGGCTCAAGGGCGCCGACATCGACCGAATACTGGTACGCGTGCTGCACAGCCTCGCGCACGCGCTGGGCCGTCTCGAGGTTGCCCCGATCCTTGATCCGGTGCAGGCAGCGGACGATCTCGGTCGGAGGGATGGTCTCGATGGGCCGATCACCGACCCACGGGAAGACATGAATCTCCAGATGCCGAATGACCTTCTCGGCATAACCCTCGGACCACTCCCGGTCCTTCTTCGCACTGGCGTGCCAGGCACGCGCCAAGCGCTCGAAGGTATTGAGCTGGGCAACACGCACCTGCTCGGCCTGATCCCGGCGGGCTTCCTTGGGGTCGAGCCCGTTCCCACGCTGGCTGTTGGCCTCGCAGGCTTTGGCGCGCGCCTGCGCCTGCGCCTGCGTCACCGCCGGGTATGGCCCCAGTCCCAGCTTGATGGTCTTGCCGGCTTTCTCGTAGCGGTAGACCCAGGCTTTTCCCGTGCTGCGCACGCGCAGGAACAGGTTGTCGCCGTCGTTGAAGAAGACTTCTTTGGCCCCGGCTTGATGGCCTTGATCTACGTGTCGGTCAGTTGTCCCATGGCACCCGTACCGCAAAAAGGTCGATTTCGATGAAATCACTCTAGGGTACGGATCGGGGTACGGGCACTTCCGGGATGTAACGGAACCGTCTGGGGCGTTCTGAGCGGGATTTTGGAGCTAAGTCCTTGACCCACAAACAAAAACGCCTAGTCGGGAGGGACTAGGCGTAGATGAATGGTGGCCTGGGGCGGAATCGAACCACCGACACAAGGATTTTCAGTCCTCTGCTCTACCGACTGAGCTACCGGGCCAGAGCGCGTGATTATAGGGGCAAAAAACGGCCGCCCATGGGGCGGTCGGGCTTCAGTTGTTGCGCTTGCCTCGGCCCAGGTCCACGCCGAGCTGGCGCAGCTTGCGATACAGGTGGGTGCGCTCCAGGCCGGTTTTTTCCGCCACCCGCGTCATGGAGCCGCCTTCGCGCGCGAGGTGGAACTCGAAATAGGCTTTCTCGAAGCCGTCGCGCGCTTCGCGCAAGGGGCGGTCCAGGTCGAAGCCCTGGTGGGGCAGCGGGCCTGGCTCGGGCTGGGCGGCACCGGCCGGCGCGCCGGTGCTGGCCACCGCAGTGGCCGCGGCCGCATCGCCGCTGTGCGCGCCGCCGCGTGCGCCGGCCTTGCCCTTGGCGCCAGCGGGCGCGGCGGGCGTGAGCCCCTGCTCCACGGCCTTGAGGAGCTTTTGCAGCGTGATGGGTTTTTCCAGGAAGGAAAAGGCGCCGATGCGCGTGGCCTCCACCGCCGTCTCTATGGTCGCGTGGCCGCTCATCATGATGACGGGCATGGTCAGCTGCCCGCTGGTGGCCCATTCCTTGAGCAGGGTGACGCCGTCGGTGTCGGGCATCCAGATGTCCAGCAGCACCAGGTCGTAGCTGGCGGATTCGCGGGCGCTGCGCGCCTGGCCGGCATTCTCGGCAAGGTCCACGCTGTGGCCTTCGTCATTGAGGATTTCGGACAGCAGGTCGCGTATCCCCAATTCGTCGTCGACCACCAGAATATTTGCCATGTCTTTGTTTGCACCCTCTCGATTCGCCTTGGCGGTCTTGTCAGGTGGCCGCCTGTGGCCTCGCCTCGAATGATAACGAGACTTGCGCACCCTCTATCACGCCTTCGTGGACGCGGTTGGCAATGTCCACGCGCGCGCCGTGTTCCTGGGCGATTTTCTTGACCACCGCAAGGCCCAGGCCCGTACCGTGCGGCTTGGTGGTGACATAGGGTTCGAAGGCGCGACGCAGGATGTGCTCCGGAAAGCCCGCGCCGCCGTCACTCACCGTCAGGCGCACGCGCTGGCCGGCCTCGTTCCAGACGGTCTGCAGGCGCACCGGCGGGCATTGCCGCGCACCGGCGCCGCGCGCCTGCAGGGTGGCGTCCTGGGCGTTTTGCAGCAGGTTGTGCACCACCTGGCGCAGCTGCTGGGCGTCGCCGGCAATCGGCGGACAGCGCGGATCCAGTTCGGCGACCACCGGGACGGCGGCCGTCTCCTCGCCATACAAATGCAGTACGTCGCTGACCAGCGCGTTGAGGTCGAGCAACTGCAGGTTGGCCGCGGGCAGGCGGGCGTAGTCGCGAAACTCGTTGACCAGGCGCTTCATGGCATCGACCTGCTCGACGATGGTCTTGACCGATTTGCCCAGGATGGCCTGCTCGGGGTCCGCGAGCTTGCCGTCGAGCTTGAGCGCCAGGCGCTCGGCGGAGAGCTGGATGGGCGTGAGCGGGTTCTTGATCTCGTGCGCCAGGCGCCGCGCGACCTCGCCCCAGGCCTGGGTGCGCTGGGCCGAGACGATCTCCGAGATGTCGTCGAACACCAGCAGCCGGCCGTTGTCGGGCAGCACCGCGCCACGTGCCACCAGGCTCACGCCCTGGCTGGGCATGCCGGCCGGCGCACTGGCGCTGCCGTGCAGCTCGAAGGCGTGCTGCCAGTGGTCCAGCCCGTGGCGCTCGGTGTTACCCAGGAAGATGTCGAACTGCTGGCGCACCGCCAGCGCGAAGTCGGCGAGCTCGGGCACGTCGGCCAGGCGCTGGCCCTGCCAGGCCGCGAGCGGCACGCGCAGGATGCGCGTGGCACCGGGGTTGCTGGTGCGCATGCGCCCCTCGGGGTCGAGCACGATGACGCCGGCGGTGAGGTTGTCCAGGATGGTCTGCAGGTGCGCGCGCGCGCTGTCCAGCGCCTGCATGCTGTGCGTGGCCTGCTGGCGCGCGTCCGCGAGCTGCTGGGTCATCAGCGCAAAGGCGCGCGTGAGCTGGCCGAGTTCGTCGTGGCTCTCCAGCGCGGCCTTGGGCGCGAGGTTGCCGGCCGCCACCTCGCGCACGCCGTCGGCCAGCACCAGCAGCGGGCGCGCCAGCTGGTTGCCCAGGATCACCGCCAGCAGCACCGCGCCGAATACCGCCATGAACAGGCTCAGGGTCAGCGTGCCGATGTACATGCGCCGCAGGCCGACGCGCGCCAGCGCCCGCTCCTGGTATTCGCGGTTGGCCTGCTGCACCGCCACCGCGTTGGTGACCAGCGCCGGCGGCAGCTCCAGCACCGCTTCCAGGTAGCGCGGCTCTTCCAGCAGGCCTACGCGCGGGTTGACCACCGGCACCAGCACGCGCACGCGCGCATGCGGCGCGTCGGAGGCGCGGGTGACGTCTTCGAGCCCCTCGATCTGCCAGCTCGCGCGCTGCTGGCGCGCCTGCTGCAGCATCTGCGCGCTGGGGCGCACCGGGCTGAGCGTGAGCAGCGACTGCCCTGCGCTGGCCAGCGGCTGGCCGGCCGCGCTCCACAGCACCAGGTCGGAGGCGCCGAGCTGGTCGAGCATGCGCTCGAGCACCAGACCGGCGCCGGCGTCCGGCACCTTGGCCAGCTGGCTGCCGGCGCTGCGGGTGTTGGCGGCCATGTCGCCGGCGAGGGTCTCCAGCGTAACGCGCGCCAGGTTCACGCCCGAGTTGAGCGCCCCTTCGACCTCGACGTCGAACCAGGTCTCGATCGAGCGCGAGACGAACTGGTAGGACACCACATAGATCAGCAGCCCCGGCGCCACGCCCACGAGCGCGAAGATGGCCGCCAGCTTGAGCAGCAGCCGGCTGCCGAAGCGCCCCTTGCGCAGCCGCCCGAGCAGCCGCGCGCCGCCCCAGAGCAGCACCACCAGCAGCACCAGCGCAACCAGCACGTTGACCGCCACCAGCCAGTTGAAGTTGCGCTCGTACAGCGCGCGGTTGTTGGTCGCCAGCGTCAGCAGGAACAGCAGCACGATGGCGATGGCCGACATGAAGCCCGCGCCCAGCCCCAGCGCCCAGCGTATGCCGCGCGCCCGGGTGGCGGCGCGCCGCGCCGAGCCGGCCGGGCGCTGCTCGCGCATGCTCATGAACCCTGCGCCGGCACGGGCGGCGCCTCCGGCGCGGGTGCGCCCAGGGGCGGCACCGCCGCGCTGCCCTGCAAGTGCAGGCTCCAGTTGGCCCCGCCCACCGTGCCCCATTGCAGCGGCCGCGGCAGCTGCGAGGTGTCCAGCCGGTAGTGAAAGCGCAGCGTGTAGCTGGCGTCGTCCTGCAGCGCCTCGGCCTCGGCCACCTGCCAGCGCGAGACGCGCTGCATGCTGGCCAGCGCCTCGGGCAGGCTGTCGTAGTTCTGGCCCAGCACGATGCCCAGGCCGCTCGGCGAAATGGGCTCGGGCGACTGCACCAGGCGCCAGCGGCGCGTGAGCGGCTGATAGCTCAGGCGCAGGTAGCGCCGGGCCTCGGCGACCAGCTTGTCGCTCCAGTACCAGCGCGGGCTGAGGATCTGCGCCTCGGCGGTGAAGTGCATGGCGATGCCCTTGAGCAGCGCGTCTTGCACCGCCGGTTGCAGCTGCAGCGGTAGTAGCGCCGACAGGTACACCCCTTGCGCGTCGCGCTGTACCTGCAGCTGCAGCGCGCCGGGCGCGGCCGCGGTCTGCGCCCCGGCGAAGCTGCCGACGCACCACAGCAGCGCCGCCAGCACCGCCCGCGCACGCAGGCACGGGCGGGGCGCATCAAGGCGCCGTCTTGTGCAGCAGGGCATAGAAGAAACCATCGTGCTCACCCTCGGCATTGTCCCCGAGCGAGCCCCCGGTGTGCGCCGGCGCGGGCAGCAAATGCCCCGGCGAGGGCAGCAGCCGCGCATCGGCGTTGCGCGCAAGAAACGCCGCGACTGGCGCCTGCCCTTCGGCGCGGAATACCGAACAGGTGCAGTACAGCAACCGCCCGCCGGGGCGCAGGCAGGGCCAGAGGGCGTCGAGCAGGCGTGCCTGCTGCGCCGCCAGTTGCGCGATGTCGCTCTCGCGGCGCAGCCAGCGCACGTCGGGGTGGCGGCGCACGATGCCCGAGGCGGTGCACGGCGCGTCCAGCAAGATGGCGTCAAACGGCTGCCCGCCCGCGGCCTGCCACCACTGCGCGGGCTGGGCGGCGTCGGCCACCAGCACCTGCGCCTGCAGGCCCAGGCGCTGCAGGTTGTCGTGGATGCGCGCGGCGCGCCGTGCGTCCACCTCCAGCGCGGTCACGGTCCATGGAGCGCGCCGCGCCAGTGCCCAGTCCGCCAGGTGGGCGGTCTTGCCACCGGGCGCGGCGCAGGCGTCGAGCAGGCGCAGCGGCGCGCCCCGATCCAGTCCCTGCAGCAGCAGCGGCGCGGCGCGCTGCGCGGCCGCGTCCTGCACCGCGAACCAGCCCGCGGCAAAGCCCGGCAGTTCCTGCACCGGCGCCGCGCGCCGCAGGGCCAGCGCCGTACCGCCCAGCGTCTGCGCTTGCATACCGATAGCTGTCAGCGCTTGCTGGTATTGGGCTACAGTGGTTTTTGACTCTGAAATACGCAGAACCATCGAGGCCTGGGTGTTGTTCGCCTGCACGATGCGCTGCCAGTGCTCGGGGTGGTCGGCGCGCAGGCGCTGCAGCCACCAGGCGGGGTGGTTGCTGCGCGCGACCTCGTCGCTGTCGGTCGCGGCCACGAGCGCATCGCGCTCGCGCAGGAAGCGGCGCAGGCAGGCGTTGATGAAACCGGCCTGGGCGCGCGTGGCCGGCTGGCGCTTGGCCGCTTCCACCGCCTGGCTCACCAGCGTGAAAGGGGTGTAGGGCGCGGCCTGATCGTCCCAGGCCAGGGCCAGCGCGGTCAGCAGCAGCGCCTGCGCATCGGCCGCGGGCGGGCGCTGCGCCAGCAGGCGCGCCAGCGCGCGGGCACGCCCGAGCTGGCGCAGCGCTTGAAACAGCAGCGCCTGCACCGCAGGGCGCAACGCGGCGGGCACGGCGGCCAGGGCGCTGGTGGCGGAAGTGCCCGCCATCACCGCGCGCAGGGCTGCGGCGCTGGCGTTCAGCAGCTGCCACAGCGGCGGCGCGCGGTGTTCTTGCATCATAGACCCTGGCTGCGGCGAAAGCTGAACAGCCAGGCCAGCACATTGGCCGGAAACTGGCCGATCGCAGCGTTGTAGGCCTGCACCGCGGCATTGAAGGCCTCACGCGTGGGCAGGCTCTGCTGGCGCAGGGCCTCGTACTGCCGGCCCCACAAGGCCAGGGCGGTGCGCGCTGCCTGCGGCGCGCCCTCGGCCTGCTGGCGCAGGCCCTGCCAGGCGGCGGCCAGCGCCTGGGTGCCGGCACCCAGCGCGGCGATCGCCGCGCCGTCCAGCGGGCGCGCGCGCGCCACCGCGAGCGACGCCCCCAGCTGGCCGGTGGCCGCATCCACCGCGGCGCGGGCGTCGGCAAGGCCGGCGTCGCCCTCCGGTTCGCGCAGCGCCGCCAGGCATTCGCCGGTCAAGGTAATCCAGCGCAGGTAGAAAGCGTCCAGCGCACCGAAGGCCTGCAGCACCGCCGCGCGCTGGCGCACCAGGCGGTTGTAGGCACCCACCATCCAGAACACCGCGATGGCGAGCGCGAAGATGGCGACATGCATCCAGCTCATGGCTTGAACCGGGCCGGCCCGAAAAAAGGCCCGCCGAGCATGCGCTGCAGCGGGCCTGTCTTCAGAGCCTGGACCCGTGCTTAGCGGGCAGCGTCGCCGCCCTCGTCATGGGCGGTGGCGGCTTCGTCTTCGCCGGCGGCGGCCAGCTCGGCGGCCTCGGCCTCTTCGATGGCGCGGCGCTCGGCCTCGTCCATCTGGTCCTTGACCTTGCGCGCCTTGTGGTAGGCCAGGCCGGTGCCGGCGGGGATCAGGCGCCCGACGATGACGTTCTCCTTCAGACCACGCAGCTCGTCGCGCTTGCCCATGATGGCCGCTTCGGTCAGCACGCGCGTGGTTTCCTGGAAGGACGCGGCGGAGATGAACGAGTCGGTGGACAGCGAAGCCTTGGTGATGCCCAGCAGCAGGTTGGTGTAGGTCGCGGGGATCTTGCCGTCCTTTTGCAATGCCTCGTTGGTGTTGAGCACCTCGGAGCGCTCGACCTGCTCGCCCTGGATGTAGCTCGATTCGCCGGGGTTGTCGATCACGACGCGGCGCAGCATCTGGCGCACGATCACCTCGATGTGCTTGTCGTTGATCTTCACGCCCTGCAGGCGGTAGACGTCCTGCACCTCATCGACGATGTAGCGCGCCAGCTCCTCGATGCCCAGCAGGCGCAGGATGTCCTGCGGATCGGCCGGGCCGTCGACGATGTGCTCGCCCTTGTTCACCACCTGGCCTTCGTGCACCAGGATGTTCTTTTCCTTGGGCACCAGCTCGTCCCAGACGTGGCCGTCCGGGTCGGTGATCTGCAGACGCACCTTGCCCTTGGTTTCCTTGCCGAAGGAGATGGTGCCGGTCATCTCGGCCAGCATGCCCTTGTCCTTGGGGCTGCGGGCTTCGAACAGCTCGGCCACGCGCGGCAGGCCCCCGGTGATGTCGCGCGTCTTCTGGCCTTCGACCGGAATGCGCGCCAGCACCTCGCCGGGGCCCACGTCCTGGCCGTCGCGCACCTGGATCAGCGCGCCGATCTGGAAGCCGATGGCCACCGCGTGGTCGGTGCCGGGGATCTTGACCTCGTTGCCCGAGGCGTCGATGAGCTTGACCAGCGGGCGCACCACCTTGGCCGAGCCACGGCGCTTGGGGTCGATGACCACCAGCGTGGACAGGCCGGTCACGTCGTCCACCTGCTTGGCCACGGTCAGGCCTTCTTCGATGTTCTCGAATTTCACCCGGCCGGCGTACTCGGTGATGATGGGGCGCGTGAGCGGGTCCCAGTGCGCCAGGTGCGTGCCGGCCTTGATCTGCTGGTCGGCCTGCACGTGCAGCGTCGCGCCGTAGGGCACGCGGTGGCGCTCACGCTCGCGGCCGTGCTCGTCGTGGATGACGATTTCGCCCGAGCGCGAGATCACCACCAGCTCGCCCTTGGAGTTGGTGACGTAGCGCATGGTGGCGTTGAAGCCCACGTTGCCGTTGCTCTTGGCTTCCACGCCCGAGGCCACGGCCGCGCGCGATGCCGCACCCCCGATGTGGAAGGTACGCATGGTCAGCTGCGTGCCCGGCTCGCCGATGGATTGCGCGGCAATCACGCCCACGGCCTCGCCCAGGTTGATCAGGCCGCCGCGGCCCAGGTCCCGGCCGTAGCACTTGGCGCACAGGCCGTAGCGGGTGTCGCAGGTCAGCGGCGTGCGCACCTTGACCTCGTCCACGCCGGCGTGTTCCAGCTCGTCGATGACGTCTTCCGACAGCAGCGTGCCGGCCGTGGCCAGCACCGCACGGGTTTCGGGGTGCAGCACGTCGTCGGCCGCCACGCGCCCGAGGATGCGCTCGCGCAGCGATTCGATGACCTCGCCGCCGTCGACCACCGCGCGCATCAGCGCGCCGTTGTGCGTGGCGCAGTCTTCCTCGGTGACCACCAGGTCCTGCGTCACGTCCACCAGGCGGCGCGTGAGGTAGCCGGAGTTGGCGGTCTTGAGCGCCGTGTCCGCCAGGCCCTTGCGCGCGCCGTGCGTGGAGATGAAGTACTGCAGCACGTTCAGGCCTTCACGGAAGTTGGCCGTGATCGGCGTCTCGATGATGGAGCCGTCGGGCTTGGCCATCAGACCGCGCATGCCCGCGAGCTGGCGGATCTGCGCCGCCGAACCACGCGCGCCCGAGTCGGCCATCATGTAGATGGAGTTGAAGGACTCCTGCTCGACTTCCTTGCCGTTGCGGTCCAGGGTCTTTTCGACCTTGAGCTGGTCCATCATGACCTTGGAGACGTCGTCTCCGGCCTTGCCCCAGATGTCCACCACCTTGTTGTAGCGCTCGCCGGCGGTGACCAGGCCCGAGACGTACTGCTGCTCGATCTCTTTCACCTCGGCCTCGGCGCGGGCCAGGATGTCGGCCTTTTGCGGCGGCACCAGCATGTCGTCCACCGAGATGGAAATGCCGGCGTGCGTGGCCAGGCGGAAGCCGTTTTGCAGCAGCTTGTCGGCGAACACCACGGTTTCCTTCAGGCCGCACTTGCGAAAAGACGCGTTGATGAGCTTGGAGATTTCCTTCTTCTTGAGCGCCTTGTTCAGGTTGGAGAACGCCAGGCCGCGGGGCAGGATCTCGGACAGCAGCGCGCGGCCCACGGTGGTTTCCACCACCGAGGTGGATGCCTCGAACTCGCCGCTGTCCTTGTTCTTGTTCCATTCGGTCAGGCGCACGCGGATCTTGCTGGTGAGCTCGACCACGCCGGCGTCCAGCGCGCGCTGCACCTCGGCCACGTCCATGAAGCCCATGCCTTCGCCCTTGCCGTTCACGCGCTCGCGCGTGGCGTGGTACAGGCCCAGCACCACGTCCTGCGAGGGCACGATGGAGGGCTCGCCCGAAGCCGGGAAGAGCACGTTGTTGGACGCCAGCATCAGCGTGCGCGCTTCCAGCTGCGCTTCCACCGACAGCGGCACGTGCACGGCCATCTGGTCGCCGTCGAAGTCGGCGTTGAAGGCGGCGCAGACCAGCGGGTGCAGCTGGATGGCCTTGCCTTCGATCAGGATGGGCTCGAAAGCCTGGATGCCCAGGCGGTGCAGCGTAGGCGCGCGGTTGAGCATCACCGGGTGCTCGCGGATCACCTCTTCGAGGATGTCCCACACCACCGGCGTGCCGCTTTCCACTTCCTTCTTGGCGGCCTTGATCGTCGTCGCGATGCCCATGGCCTCCAGGCGCGAGAAGATGAAGGGCTTGAACAATTCAAGCGCCATCAGCTTGGGCAGGCCGCACTGGTGCAGCTTGAGCTGCGGGCCTACGGTAATGACCGAGCGACCCGAGTAGTCCACGCGCTTGCCCAGCAGGTTCTGGCGGAAGCGCCCGCCCTTGCCCTTGATCATGTCCGCCAGCGACTTGAGCGCGCGCTTGTTCGCGCCGGTCATCGCCTTGCCGCGGCGGCCGTTGTCCAGCAGTGAATCGACGGCTTCCTGCAGCATGCGCTTTTCGTTGCGCGCGATGATCTCCGGCGCCTTGAGCTCCAGCAGGCGGCGCAGGCGGCTGTTGCGGTTGATGACGCGGCGGTACAGGTCGTTCAGGTCGGAGGTGGCGAAACGGCCACCATCGAGCGGCACCAGCGGGCGCAGGTCGGGCGGCAGCACCGGCAGCACTTCCAGGATCATCCACTCGGGCTTGATGCCGGACTTCTTGAAGGCTTCCAGCACCTTCAGGCGCTTGGTGTTCTTCTTGACCTTGGCTTCCGAGCCGGTCAGGTCGCCGCGCAGGCGCTCGATTTCGGGCTCCAGGTCGATGCCCTGCAGCAGGTCCTTGATGCCCTCGGCGCCCATCTTGGCGATGAACTCGTCGCCGTATTCCTGCACCTTGGCGTCGTAGTCGTCCTCGCTCATGATGCTGCCCTTCTTGAGCGGCGTCATGCCCGGGTCGGTGACCACGTAGGCTTCGAAGTAGAGCACGCGCTCGATGTCGCGCAGCGTCATGTCCAGCACCAGGCCGAGACGGCTGGGCAGGCTCTTGAGAAACCAGATGTGCGCGCAGGGCGCGGCCAGGTCGATGTGGCCCATGCGCTCGCGGCGCACCTTGGCCTGGGTGACTTCCACGCCGCACTTCTCGCAGATCACGCCGCGGTGCTTCAGGCGCTTGTACTTTCCGCACAGGCACTCGTAGTCCTTGATCGGGCCGAAGATCTTGGCGCAGAACAGGCCGTCGCGCTCGGGCTTGAAGGTGCGGTAGTTGATGGTCTCGGGCTTCTTGACTTCACCGAAGGACCAGGAGTGAATCTTCTCGGGCGACGCCAGGCCGATCTTGATGGCATCGAAGTGCTCATCGGGCGTGAATTGCTTGAACAGGTCGAGTAGCGATTTCATGTGACTCTTTCCCTTGCATCCAAAATACTAGCTGTCTGCGCGCGCCAGGCAACGATTTGAGATGCAAAACATCCTCAAACCCTTGTCGCACCAGCGCGAGCAGCTCACTTTTTACCTAAATCCACTCGGTCTCAGGAGCGGTCCAACTCGATATCCAGACCCAGCGAGCGGATCTCCTTGATCAGCACGTTGAAGGATTCGGGCATGCCCGCCTCGATCGAGTGCTCGCCCTTGACGATGTTCTCGTACACCTTGGTGCGGCCCTGCACGTCGTCGGACTTCACCGTCAGCATTTCCTGCAGCACGTAGGCCGCGCCGTAGGCTTCCAGCGCCCAGACTTCCATCTCGCCGAAACGCTGGCCGCCAAACTGCGCCTTGCCGCCCAGCGGCTGCTGGGTGACCAGCGAGTAGGGGCCGGTGGAACGCGCGTGCATCTTGTCGTCCACCAGGTGGTGCAGCTTCAGGTAGTGCATGTAGCCCACGGTGGTCGGGCGCTCGAAGCGCTCGCCGCTGCGCCCGTCGTACAGCCAGGCCTGGGTGCGCGGCGCGGTCAGGCCCTTGGCCTGGGCGATCTCTTCGGGGTAGGCCAGTTGCAGCATCTCCTTGATCTCTTCTTCGGTCGCGCCGTCGAAGACCGGAGAGGCAAACGGCACGCCCGAGCGCAGCTCCTGCGCCATGGCCAGCAGATCCTCGTCGCCCAGCAGCGCCAGGCCGTCCTTGCGCCCGCGGGTGGTGTAGAT
Source organism: Comamonas flocculans (assembly GCF_007954405.1). Lineage (NCBI taxonomy): Bacteria > Pseudomonadati > Pseudomonadota > Betaproteobacteria > Burkholderiales > Comamonadaceae > Comamonas > Comamonas flocculans. The sequence goes on from NZ_CP042344.1 coordinate 1,298,476, forward strand.
CTTCTCCATGAACTTGCGCAGCTCGGCCACCTTGGCCTGCTGCTCCAGCATGGCGGCAATGCGCTGGCCCAGGCCCTTGGCGGCCCAGCCCAGGTGCACTTCCAGCACCTGCCCGATGTTCATGCGCGAGGGCACGCCCAGCGGGTTGAGCACGATGTCGGCCGGCGTGCCGTCTTCCATGTAGGGCATGTCCTCGACCGGCACGATCTTGGAGACCACGCCCTTGTTGCCGTGGCGCCCAGCCATCTTGTCGCCGGGCTGCAGGCGGCGCTTGACGGCCAGGTACACCTTGACCATCTTGAGCACGCCCGCGGGCAGCTCGTCGCCCTGGGTGAGCTTCTTCCTCTTTTCCTCGAACGCCAGGTCGAACTCGTGGCGCGTGTGCTCCATCGCGTTCTTCATGGATTCGAGCTGCGCGGCCACGGTGTCGTCGACCAGGCGGATGTCGAACCAGTGGTGGCGGTCCACGCTGGCCAGATAGGCCTTGTCCAGCTTGCTGCCCTTGGGCAGCTTGTTCGGCCCGCCGTTGGCGACCTTGCCGGTGAGCAGCTTCTCGATGCGGTCGAACGCGTCGGCCTCGACGATGCGCAGGCGGTCGTTCAAGTCCAGGCGATAGCGCTTGAGCTCATCGTCGATGATCTGCTGCGCGCGCTTGTCGCGCTGGATGCCCTCGCGGGTGAACACCTGCACGTCGATCACCGTGCCCTGGCTGCCCTGCTCCACGCGCAAAGACGTGTCCTTCACGTCGGAGGCCTTCTCGCCGAAGATCGCGCGCAGCAGCTTTTCTTCCGGCGTCAGCGTGGTCTCGCCCTTGGGCGTGACCTTGCCCACCAGCGTGTCGCCCGGCTGCACCTCGGCGCCCACGTAGATGATGCCCGAATCGTCCAGACGATTGAGCTGCTGCTCCGACAGGTTGGGAATGTCGCGCGTGATTTCCTCGGCGCCGAGCTTGGTGTCGCGCGCCATCACCACCAGCTCCTCGATATGCACGCTGGTGTAGCGGTCGTCGGCCACCACCTTCTCGGAGATCAGGATCGAATCCTCGAAGTTGTAGCCGTTCCAGGGCATGAAGGCGATCAGCATGTTCTGCCCGATGGCGATCTCGCCCAGGTCGGTCGATGCACCGTCGGCAATTACGTCGCCCTTGGCCAGCACGTCGCCCTTCTTGACGATGGGGCGCTGGTGGATGTTGGTGTTCTGGTTGGAGCGCTGGTACTTGATCAGGTTGTAGATGTCCACGCCCACTTCGCCAGCCACCGCCTCATCGTCGTGCACGCGGATCACGATGCGGGTCGCGTCCACGTAATCGACGATGCCGCCACGATCGGCCGTCACCACCGTGCCCGAGTCGATCGCGGCCACTCGCTCTATGCCCGTGCCCACCAGCGGCTTCTCGGGGCGCAGCACCGGCACCGCCTGGCGCGACATGTTGGCGCCCATCAGCGCGCGGTTGGCGTCGTTGTGCTCCAGGAAGGGCACGAGAGAGGCCGCCACCGAGACGATCTGCGCGGGCGAGACGTCCATGTACTGCACGCGGTCGGCCGACACCAGCGTGGACTCGCCCTGCTCGCGCGCCGACACCAGCTCGCCCGTCAGGCGCCCCTTGTCGTCCAGCGCCGCATTGGCCTGGGCAATGATGTACTTGCCCTCTTCAATCGCAGAGAGGTAGTCGATCTCGTCGGTCACCTTGCCATCGACCACGCGGCGGTAGGGCGTCTCGATGAAGCCGTATTCATTCAGGCGGGCGTACAGCGCCAGCGAGTTGATCAGGCCGATGTTCGGGCCTTCCGGCGTCTCGATCGGGCACACGCGGCCATAGTGCGTGACGTGCACGTCGCGCACCTCGAAGCCCGCGCGCTCGCGCGTCAGGCCCCCCGGGCCCAGGGCCGAGACGCGGCGCTTGTGCGTGATCTCGGCCAGCGGGTTGGTCTGGTCCATGAACTGGCTCAGCTGCGAGGCGCCGAAGAACTCCTTGAGCGCCGCGGAAATCGGCTTGGAGTTGATCAGGTCATGCGGCATCAGGGGGTCTTGCTCGGCCTGGCCCAGGCGCTCCTTCACGGCCTTCTCGATGCGCGCCAGGCCCGTGCGGTACTGGTTCTCGGCCAGCTCGCCGACGCAGCGCACGCGCCGGTTGCCCAGGTGGTCGATGTCGTCCACCTCGCCCTTGCCGTTGCGCAGATCGACGAGGATCTTGACCACGGCCAGGATGTCCTCGTTGGACAGCACCATGGGGCCGGTCGATTCCTCGCGGCCGACCTTGGCGTTGAACTTCATGCGCCCCACGCGCGACAGGTCGTAGGTGTCGTGGTTGTAGAACAGGCGCTGAAACAGGGCCTGCACCGCGTCCTCGGTCGGCGGCTCGCCGGGGCGCATCATGCGGTAGATGGCCACGCGCGCGGCGAACTCGTCGCTGGTCTCGTCCATGCGCAGCGTCTGCGAAATGTAGGAGCCCTGGTCCAGCTCATTGGTGTGGATGCAGGGCAGCTCCTGCACGCCCGCGGTGCGCAGCGTCTTGAGCAGCGCCTCGGTCAGCTCGTCGTTGGCCTTGGCGATGATCTCGCCGGTATCGGCGTCGACGACGTTGTGCGCCAGCACGCGGCCGATGAGGAAGTCCTCGGGCACGCTGATGTGCGTGGTCTTGGACTGCTCCAGCTCGCGCGTGTGGCGCGCGGTGATGCGCTTGTCCTTGGCCACGATGACCTTGCCCGACTTGTCGGTGATGTCAAAACGCGCCACCTCGCCCTTGAGACGCTCGGGCACGAATTCCATCTGCGCGCCGCTGTCCATCAGGCGGAAGTTGTCGTTGACGAAGAAGTGCGCCAGGATCTGCTCGTTGTTCAGGCCGATCGCCTTGAGCAGGATGGTCACCGGCATCTTGCGCCTGCGGTCCACGCGGAAGTACAGGATGTCCTTCGGGTCGAACTCGAAGTCCAGCCAGGAGCCGCGGTAGGGAATGATGCGCGCCGAGAACAGCAGCTTGCCCGAGCTGTGCGTCTTGCCCTTATCGTGCTCGAAGAACACGCCGGGCGAACGGTGCAGCTGGCTGACGATCACGCGCTCGGTGCCGTTGATCACGAAGGAGCCCTTGTCCGTCATGCGCGGCACTTCGCCCATGTAGACCTCTTGCTCCTTGACCTCCTTGACCACCTTGGAATCCTTGGTCGAGGCATCGCGGTCGTAGATGATGAGTTGCACGCGCGCGCGCACCGCCGAAGCGTAGGTGAGGCCGCGCGTCTGGCATTCGCGCACGTCAAAGGTGGGCTTGGCCAGGTTGTACTCGACGAACTTCATCTCGACGAAGCCGTTGTGCGAGACGATAGGGAAGGCCGACAGGAAGGCGGCCTGCAGACCCTCGGCAGTGCGTTTCTTCGGAGGAACATCGGCCTGCAGGAACGCCGTGTAGGCGTCCTTTTGCATCTGCAGCAGATAGGGCACCTGAAGCACGCTCTCGCGTGTGCCAAAGTTCTTGCGGATGCGTTTGCGTTCGGTATAGCTGTACGTGGATGTTGGGGCCATGAATACTCCGGGCAAAGACATGAGAGATGGTCTTCGACGACTGCTCCCGTGGACTTGCGGGCTCCACGGGCTTGGCGGTTGGCCACTACCAACCATGGCGGACGGCGATGCATTGCACATCGCCCGAACCAAGGCGTCTTTCGTTGTCGGACAAGAGCGAAAGACACTAGAAAACAGCCCGCGGGCCGCTTTCTGGTGCGCTTCGCAGCGCGGGCACCTACAAGCACCAAGGGCTGGAGGCCTCTTGCAAGACCTCCAGCCCGGTGCAGGCGGTGCGTCTTACTTGAGCTCGGCCTTGGCGCCGGCTTCGGTCAGCTTCTTGGCAGCGGCTTCGGCATCGGCCTTGGGCATCGCTTCCTTGACGGTCTTGGGCGCACCGTCCACCAGGTCCTTGGCCTCCTTCAGGCCCAGGCCGGTGATCTCGCGCACCGCCTTGATGACCGAGACCTTGTTGGCGCCGACTTCGGACAGCACCAGGTCGAACTCGGTCTTCTCTTCAGCGGCGGCAGCAGCACCACCGGCGGCGCCACCGGCGGCCGGCGCGGCCATCGCCGCGGCGCTCACGCCAAACTTCTCTTCAATCGCCTTGACCAGGTCGTTGAGTTCCAGCACGGTCATGCCGTCCAGCGCGGTCAGGAATGCGTCTTTGTCGAATGCCATTTTGATTTCCTAGGAATGTTGGTTGTTGGATACCCGTGTGCGCACAGCCTCAGGCGGCTGCCGGCGCACCTTCGCCCTTCTTCGTCGCCAGCGCGCCCAGCACCACGGCGGTGCGGGAGATCGGCGACATGAGCAAGCCACACAGCTGGGCCAGCAGCACGTCCTTGGAGGGAATGCTGGCCAGCTCCTTCACGCCGTTCACGTCCAGGGTCTTGCCCGCGAAGGCACCGCCGCGAATCACCAGCTTGTCGTTGGTCTTCGCGAAATCGGCCACCACCTTCGCGGCGGCCACGGCGTCTTCGGAGAAGCCGTAGATCAGAGGCCCGGTCATCTGGTCGGCCAGCACGTCGAAACTGCCACCGGCCACCGCCCGGCGCGCCAGGGTGTTCTTCAGAACACTCAAGGCAACGCCCTGGCTGCGGGCATTGGCGCGCAGTTTCGTCATGTCGGCCACCGTGATGCCACGGTACTCGGCGATCACGAGCGTTTGAGCTTTGGCGGCGAGTTCGGTCACTTCGCTGATGACCGCTTCTTTCTCACTGCGATTCAGACTCAAGGTCTACTCCTTCATATGCGCACCTCGGGGTGAAACCTTCGATGCGCGCTTGGTTTGCAGCGACCAACTGTTGGGGAACCTTCATTCCGTTCTCAGCGGGATCGCCATCTGCGTTGGCCCTTCAGGGTTTAAGTGCTCCCGGCAAGCACACCAACGGTCTTGGATGGCCAGCGCGCTGGCGCGCCGCCCACCTCCGGGGCACCCGCGAGGGCGCCCCCATTCCTTGCGCTTCAGCCGTTCAGGCTCTGCGTGTCCACGCGCACGCCCAGGCCCATGGTGCTGGAAACCGCCACCTTGCGCAGGTACACGCCCTTGCTGCTGGTCGGCTTGGCCTTGTTCAGCGCATCGACCAGCGCCACCAGGTTGCCCTGCAGCTTGTCGGTCTCGAACGAGCGGCGGCCGATGGTCGAATGCACGATACCGGCCTTGTCCACGCGAAACTGCACCTGGCCCGCCTTGGCGTTCTTCACCGCCGTGGCCACGTCCGGCGTCACCGTGCCCACCTTGGGGTTGGGCATCAGGCCACGCGGGCCGAGGATCTGGCCGAGCTGGCCGACCACGCGCATCGCGTCCGGCGCGGCAATCACCACGTCGAACGGCATGTCGCCGGCCTTCACGCGCGCCGCCAGGTCGTCCATGCCGACGACGTCGGCACCTGCGGCCGTGGCCTCTTCGGCTTTCGCTCCTTGAGCGAACACCGCCACGCGCTTGACCTTGCCGGTGCCGTTGGGCAGCACCACGGCGCCGCGCACCACCTGGTCGGACTTCTTGGCGTCCACGCCGAGCTGCACCGCCACGTCGATGGATTCATCGAATTTCGCGGTCGCGGCTTCCTTGACGAGGGCGAGCGCATCCACCAGCGGGTAGAGCTTGCCGCTGTCCACCTTGCCCTGCAGGGCCTTCTGCTTTTTCGTGAGCTTGGCCATTTACACGCCCTCCACCGCAACGCCCATCGAGCGGGCCGAACCGGCGAGCGTGCGCACGGCGGCGTCCACGTCGGCGGCATTCATGTCCTTGAGCTTGGTCTTGGCAATCTCTTCAAGCTGCGCGCGCGTGATCTTGCCCACCTTGCTCGCCTTGGCGTTGGCCGAGCCCTTGTCCAGCTTGATGGCCTTCTTGATCAGCACCGTCGCAGGCGGCGTCTTGATGATGAAGGTAAAGCTCTTGTCCGCAAACGCGGTGATCACCACCGGCAGGGGCAGGCCCGGCTCCACACCCTGGGTCTGGGCATTGAACGCCTTGCAGAACTCCATGATGTTCAGCCCGCGCTGACCCAGTGCCGGACCGATCGGGGGGGACGGATTGGCCTTGCCAGCTGGCACTTGCAGCTTGATGAAGCCGACGATTTTTTTCGCCATGAATACTCCTTGCGGGTCAAGCGCCTGACGGTCTGGCGTCAAGCTCCCCGGGGGTGATCAGCTCTCTTGCTTTCGACAGATGCGCAGCCGAGCCGTAAAGCCGCCCATCCGATTTCCAATTCGCGATCAGGACTTTTCCACCTGACCGAACTCGAGTTCCACCGGGGTGGAGCGGCCAAAGATCATGACCGCCACGCGCAGGCGGCTCTTTTCGTAATTGACGTCCTCTACCGTACCGTTGAAGTCGGTGAACGGACCATCCTTGACGCGCACCACCTCGCCGGTGACGAATTCGATCTTGTGGCGCGGCTTGTCCGCCCCCTCCTGCACCTGGTTCTCGATCTTGCTGACTTCCTCGTCGGAAATCGGCGCCGGCCGGTTCTTGGCACCGCCGACGAAGCCGGTCACCTTGTTGGTGTGCTTGATCAAGTGCCAGGTGTCGTCGTCCATCTCCATCTGCACGAACACATAGCCCGGGTAGAGACGCCGCTCGGTGGTGCGGCGCTGGCCATTGCGCAGTTCCACCACCTCCTCGGTCGGCACCAGGATGCGGCCGAACTTCTCCTGCATGCCAGCGCGTTTGATGCGCTCGAGGATGTTGCGTTCCACCGCCTTTTCCATGCCGGAATAGGCGTGGACGATGTACCAGCGCAGCCGCGACGCGGGCGCTGCCTCGGCAGCGGTGAGCTCCGGGGCGTTTTCGTTCATCTCAGCCATCACTTCCTCCACCCCAGAATGAGGTCATAAAGCACCCACTCCAGCGTCTTGTCGGTGAACCAGAGAAAAGCCGCCATCAGCACCACCAGGGCAAACACATAGGCGGTCATCTGCATGGTTTCCTTGCGCGTGGGCCACACCACCTTGCCCACCTCGCGCCAGGCATCGCGCGAAAAGGCGATCAGCTGGCGCCCGGTTTCGGAGAGGAAGAAAACCACGCAGGCCGCCGCCAGGCCGCCCGCCAGCGAACCCCACTGCACCAGCGGACCCTGCTTGCCGAGGAAATAAAACCCCGCCAATGCGGCCACGACCAGCAAGCCGGCCAAGGTCAGTTTGGCCTTGTCCGCCGCGCTGGACACCGTTTGTACCTGGGAAGTCGCCATTCGTTATCCTGATTCAATGCACCACACAGACGCCGAAGCCCGTCAAGGCTGACGGGCTCTTCAGAGGCGCCACCCGGTGGTGGCAGGGGCAGTAGGAATCGAACCTACAACCTTCGGTTTTGGAGACCGACGCTCTGCCAATTGAGCTATACCCCTGCAGTACTCCTGCTATTCGATGATCTTCGCCACCACGCCCGCGCCCACGGTGCGCCCACCCTCGCGGATGGCAAAGCGCAGGCCCTCTTCCATGGCGATGGGGTGGATGAGCTTGACGGTCATGGACACGTTGTCGCCGGGCATCACCATCTCCTTGTCGGCCGGCAGCTCGATGGCGCCCGTGACGTCGGTGGTGCGGAAGTAGAACTGCGGGCGGTAGTTGTTGAAGAACGGCGTGTGGCGCCCGCCCTCGTCCTTGGACAGCACGTACACCTCGCAGGTGAAGTGCGTGTGCGGGGTGATCGAGCCGGGCTTGGCCACGACCTGGCCGCGCTCGACGTCTTCGCGCTTGGTGCCGCGCAGCAAGATGCCGACGTTGTCGCCCGCCTGGCCCTGGTCCAGGAGCTTCCTGAACATTTCCACGCCGGTGACGGTGGTCTTTTGCGTGTCGCGGATGCCGACGATTTCCACTTCCTCGCCGACCTTGACGATGCCGCGCTCCACGCGCCCGGTGATCACGGTGCCGCGCCCGGAGATGGAGAACACGTCTTCCACGGGCATGAGGAAGGCGCCGTCGATGGCGCGCTCGGGCGTGGGGATGTAGCTGTCCAGCGCTTCAGCGAGCTTCATGATGGCCTGCTCGCCGAGCTCGCCCGTATCGCCTTCGAGCGCCAGCTTGGCCGAGCCCTTGATGATGGGGGTGTCGTCGCCGGGGAATTCGTACTTGGACAGCAGTTCGCGCACTTCCATCTCGACGAGTTCGAGCAGTTCGGCGTCGTCCACCATGTCGCACTTGTTCAGGAACACGATGATGTAGGGCACGCCCACCTGGCGGGCCAGCAGGATGTGTTCGCGCGTCTGGGGCATGGGGCCGTCGGCGGCCGAGCACACGAGGATGGCGCCGTCCATTTGCGCGGCACCGGTGATCATGTTCTTGACGTAGTCGGCGTGGCCGGGGCAGTCCACGTGCGCGTAGTGGCGCGCGGCGGTCTCGTACTCGACGTGCGAGGTGTTGATGGTGATGCCGCGGGCCTTCTCTTCGGGGGCGTTGTCGATCTGGTCGTAGCTCTTGACGTCACCGCCGAACTTCTTGCCCAGCACCGTGGCGATCGCCGCAGTCAGCGTCGTCTTGCCGTGGTCCACGTGACCAATGGTGCCCACGTTCACGTGCGGCTTGGTACGCTCGAATTTTCCTTTTGCCATCTTTTCGACTCCGAAAAAACTACACCGATCAGTTCATGGCGCCGGCTGCGCCGGCCGTCTTCGATACTTGGTGCCCTTGGTGGGAATCGGACCCACGACCTCTCCCTTACCAAGGGAGTGCTCTACCACTGAGCCACAAGGGCCTGAGGCGCCCGCCGCAGGCGCGGCGCCCCGAAGCTGGAGCGGGAGACGGGAATCGAACCCGCGTCATTAGCTTGGAAGGCTAAGGTTCTACCATTGAACTACTCCCGCAGGCGACAACCGCCCGCAAGCGCGATTCCAACGTCTTCAGCATCCGCAAATTTTGGTGGAGGAGATTGGATTCGAACCAATGTAGGCGCAAGCCAACAGATTTACAGTCTGCCCCCTTTAACCACTCGGGCACTCCTCCGCGCAATCGGGCATTGTAGCCGATTTTTTGGACATGCTGCGCGCCGCGCCAGGAAAATTTGTGCTGACCCGCGGGCGGCCCATGCCGATCCTGTGCCGGCAGGCCTGCCCCGTCCGAACACCTCCCCTCCAAGACAAGCGGGGGCCATGCCTCGGTGTTCATGCCCCTCAAACACCAACCCCCTGCTGTCTGCACCTGTAGGGTGCTTTTGGCAGGGGGTTGTTGATCAAATGGTGCCTGACGATGACCTACTTTCACACGGGATTCCGCACTATCATTGGCGCGAAGCTGTTTCACGGTCCTGTTCGGGATGGGCAGGGGTGGTTCCGGCTTGCTATTGTCATCAGGCGTAAAGGGTAGCTGCACGGGGGGGCGTTGTGGTGCCTTTTTTGTGCAGCTGATTCACAGCAGTCGAATCGGTTGGGAATTTGATTGTGTCTTTGGCATGTACCTTGGGGTTTTTGGTTATGGGCCTCAAGGTTATAGGGTCAAGCCTCACGGGCAATTAGTACTGGTTAGCTGCGGGCATTGCTGCTCTTGCACACCCAGCCTATCAACGTTGTGGTCTACAACGACCCTTCAGGGGGGTCTAGCCCCCGGCAGATCTCATCTTGGAGGGAGTTTCGCGCTTAGATGCTTTCAGCGCTTATCTCTTCCGCACATAGCTACCCTGCGATGCCACGGGCGTGACAACAGGTACACCAGCGGTGCGTCCACTCCGGTCCTCTCGTACTAGGAGCAGGTCTCCTCAAATCTGCAGCGCCCACGGAAGATAGGGACAAAACTGTCTCACGACGTTTTAAACCCAGCTCACGTACCTCTTTAAATGGCGAACAGCCATACCCTTGGGACCGACTACAGCCCCAGGATGAGATGAGCCGACATCGAGGTGCCAAACACCGCCGTCGATATGAACTCTTGGGCGGTATCAGCCTGTTATCCCCAGAGTACCTTTTATCCGTTGAGCGATGGCCCTTCCATACAGAACCACCGGATCACTATGTCCTGCTTTCGCACCTGCTCGACTTGTCAGTCTCGCAGTCAAGCACGCTTGTGCCATTGCACTATCGTCACGATGTCCGACCGTAACTAGCGTACCTTCGAACTCCTCCGTTACGCTTTGGGAGGAGACCGCCCCAGTCAAACTGCCTACCATGCACTGTCCCCAAGCCCGATCAGGGCCCAAGGTTAGAACCTCAAACGCACCAGGGTGGTATTTCAACGTTGGCTCCAGGCACTCTAGCGAGCACCCTTCAAAGCCTCCCACCTATCCTACACAGATCCGTTCAAAATCCAATACAAAGCTACAGTAAAGGTTCATGGGGTCTTTCCGTCTTTCCGCGGGGAGATTGCATCATCACAAACATTTCAACTTCGCTGAGTCTGCGGAGGAGACAGTGTGGCCATCGTTACGCCATTCGTGCAGGTCGGAACTTACCCGACAAGGAATTTCGCTACCTTAGGACCGTTATAGTTACGGCCGCCGTTTACTGGGACTTCGATCAAGAGCTTGCACCCCATCACTTAATCTTCCAGCACCGGGCAGGCGTCACACCCTATACGTCGACTTTCGTCTTTGCAGAGTGCTGTGTTTTTATTAAACAGTCGCAGCCACCGATTTATTGCAACCGCTTTGGGCTCCACCTGTACAGGCATCACCTACTCGCGGCATACCTTCTCCCGAAGTTACGGTATCAATTTGCCGAGTTCCTTCTCCGCAGTTCTCTCAAGCGCCTTAGAATACTCATCTCGCGCACCAGTGTCGGTTTGCGGTACGGTCGTCAATGGCTGAAGCTTAGTGGCTTTTCCTGGAAGCAGGGTATCACTCACTTCAGGCACAAGTGCCCTCGTTATCACCCCTCATCTCAGATCCCCGGATTTGCCTAAGGACCACGACTACAGGCTTGAACCAACATGTCCAACAGTTGGCTGAGCTAACCTTCTTCGTCCCCACATCGCACCATTGAGCGGTACGGGAATATTGACCCGTTTCCCATCAGCTACGCATCTCTGCCTCACCTTAGGGGCCGACTCACCCTACGCCGATGAACGTTGCGTAGGAAACCTTGCGCTTACGGCGAGCGGGCTTTTCACCCGCTTTAACGCTACTCATGTCAGCATTCGCACTTGTGATACCTCCAGCATCCGTCACCAGACACCTTCACAGGCTTACACAACGCTCTCCTACCACGCACAGTAAACTGTGCATCCGCAGCTTCGGTAACTGGCTTGAGCCCCGTTACATCTTCCGCGCAGGACGACTCGATCAGTGAGCTATTACGCTTTCTTTAAATGATGGCTGCTTCTAAGCCAACATCCTGACTGTCTTAGCCTTCCCACTTCGTTTCCCACTTAGCCAATTTTAGGGACCTTAGCTGGCGGTCTGGGTTGTTTCCCTCTTGTGTCCGGACGTTAGCACCCGGTGCACTGTCTCCCGCGCTGTACTCTTCGGTATTCGGAGTTTGCCTAGGGTTGGTAAGTCGCCATGACCCCCTAGCCTAAACAGTGCTCTACCCCCGAAGGTAATACGCGAGGCACTACCTAAATAGTTTTCGGAGAGAACCAGCTATTTCCAGGTTTGTTTAGCCTTTCACCCCTATCCACAGCTCATCCGCTGGTTTTGCAACACCAGTCGGTTCGGACCTCCAGTGCCTGTTACAACACCTTCATCCTGGCCATGGATAGATCACCTGGTTTCGGGTCTACACCCAGCGACTAAAAACGCCCTGTTCGGACTCGGTTTCCCTGCGCCTTCCCTATTCGGTTAAGCTTGCCACTGAATGTAAGTCGCTGACCCATTATACAAAAGGTACGCCGTCACCCCTTGCGAGGCTCCGACTTTTTGTAAGCATGCGGTTTCAGGATCTATTTCACTCCCCTCCCGGGGTTCTTTTCGCCTTTCCCTCACGGTACTGGTTCACTATCGGTCGATGATGAGTATTTAGCCTTGGAGGATGGTCCCCCCATGTTCAGACAGGGTTTCTCGTGCCCCGCCCTACTTGTCTCTAGCCTAGTACCACCAAACGGTTTTCGCATACGGGGCTATCACCCACTATGGCCGGCCTTTCCATGCCGCTTTGCTAACCGCTTGACTATCTCTAGAAGGCTGCTGCGATTTCGCTCGCCACTACTTTCGCAATCTCGGTTGATGTCTTTTCCTCAGGGTACTGAGATGGTTCAGTTCCCCTGGTTTGCCTCGTGCATCCTATGTATTCAGATGCCGATACCCTCATCGGGTGGGTTTCCCCATTCAGAGACCTCCGGATCACAGCTCGTTTGCCAGCTCCCCGAAGCTTTTCGCAGGCTACCACGTCTTTCTTCGCCTATCATCGCCAAGGCATCCACCACATGCTCTTGTTCACTTGACCCTATAACTTTGAAGCCTTGCAGCCCCAAGGTTTGCTTTCAAGTCAACTTGCGAGGTCTCGCACCTCGCGCGTTTCATGCCGTAACGCGAATCTTTCTTCCTGGCTCTACCATTTCTGGCAGTGCCCTCGAGAACCATTCGTCATTACTTGAACAGATTTTCTTTCGAATCTCGTGTTCGTTTTGACGCAATCAAATTCTTGCCGCCGATGGCACGGCGCATCCTCTCGGATGCTTTCCATCAGCAGCGCTGATTCGACTCTGTGAATTTTTAAGGAACAGCCGGGAAGCCTTGCAGCTTCCAGTTCTTGGCATATGCCAATGTCAAAGCAGGCTCTTGTCTTGCTTTGAGATTGCCACTGCACGCCCGTGTGTGCGTTGGTGGAGGATGACGGGATCGAACCGACGACCCCCTGCTTGCAAAGCAGGTGCTCTCCCAGCTGAGCTAATCCCCTTGGCGGGCGCCATGCTGCGTTGCTCGGCCGGCTGTGTAGCACGCTCTGCTACTTGCCCTTCCTCACGCCTTGCCTGTCATCCGCAATCTTGATCGTTCATTGTTGTCACGATCTTTTGTGCCCAGGGATTGGTGGGTCTGGTTGGACTCGAACCAACGACCCCCGCCTTATCAAGACGGTGCTCTAACCAGCTGAGCTACAGACCCCAATCGGTCAAACTGCATGCGAGCCCACCGGGGCCCGGACCGCTGGCGACACACACCCCTTGTGCTGTCCAACAACCGATAAGTGTGGGCGCCTGGCCAGCGCTTGCGCAGCGCTGCGTGGCTCCTGCCTTGCTTTTGCTCTTGCGTTTTTTTCTGTATATGTCCAGAAAGGAGGTGATCCAGCCGCACCTTCCGATACGGCTACCTTGTTACGACTTCACCCCAGTCACGAACCCCACCGTGGCAAGCGCCCTCCTTGCGGTTAGGCTACCTGCTTCTGGTGAGACCCGCTCCCATGGTGTGACGGGCGGTGTGTACAAGACCCGGGAACGTATTCACCGTGACATGCTGATCCACGATTACTAGCGATTCCGACTTCATGCACTCGAGTTGCAGAGTGCAATCCGGACTACGACCGGCTTTATGGGATTGGCTTCACCTCGCGGCTTCGCTGCCCTTTGTACCGGCCATTGTATGACGTGTGTAGCCCCACCTATAAGGGCCATGAGGACTTGACGTCATCCCCACCTTCCTCCGGTTTGTCACCGGCAGTCCCATCAGAGTGCCCTTTCGTAGCAACTGATGGCAAGGGTTGCGCTCGTTGCGGGACTTAACCCAACATCTCACGACACGAGCTGACGACAGCCATGCAGCACCTGTGTGCAGGCTCTCTTGCGAGCACTCCTTCGTCTCTGAAGGATTCCTGCCATGTCAAAGGTGGGTAAGGTTTTTCGCGTTGCATCGAATTAAACCACATCATCCACCGCTTGTGCGGGTCCCCGTCAATTCCTTTGAGTTTTAACCTTGCGGCCGTACTCCCCAGGCGGTCAACTTCACGCGTTAGCTTCGTTACTGAAGAAATGAATCCCCAACAACCAGTTGACATCGTTTAGGGCGTGGACTACCAGGGTATCTAATCCTGTTTGCTCCCCACGCTTTCGTGCATGAGCGTCAGTACAGGCCCAGGGGGCTGCCTTCGCCATCGGTGTTCCTCCGCATATCTACGCATTTCACTGCTACACGCGGAATTCCACCCCCCTCTGCCGTACTCCAGCCTTGCAGTCACAATGGCAGTTCCCAGGTTGAGCCCGGGGATTTCACCACTGTCTTGCAAGACCGCCTGCGCACGCTTTACGCCCAGTAATTCCGATTAACGCTCGCACCCTACGTATTACCGCGGCTGCTGGCACGTAGTTAGCCGGTGCTTATTCTTACGGTACCGTCATCGCCCTCCTGTATTAGAGAAGAACTTTTCGTTCCGTACAAAAGCAGTTTACAACCCGAGGGCCTTCATCCTGCACGCGGCATGGCTGGATCAGGGTTTCCCCCATTGTCCAAAATTCCCCACTGCTGCCTCCCGTAGGAGTTCGGGCCGTGTCTCAGTCCCGATGTGGCTGATCATCCTCTCAGACCAGCTACAGATCGCAGGCTTGGTAGGCCTTTACCCCACCAACTACCTAATCCGACATCGGCCGCTCCAGTAGCGCAAGGCCCACAAGGGGTCCCCTGCTTTCATCCACGGATCTCATGCGGTATTAATCCGGCTTTCGCCGAGCTATCCCGCACTACCGGGCACGTTCCGATGCTTTACTCACCCGTTCGCCACTCGCCGCCATCCCGAAGGACGCGCTGCCGTTCGACTTGCATGTGTAAGGCATGCCGCCAGCGTTCAATCTGAGCCAGGATCAAACTCTACAGTTCGATCTCTTTGCTTTGCTCACTCAAAAACGGAAATTGAAGTGAATCCTCACTTCCTTTTCTCATGAGCGTTTGGTTTGCTCGAGCACAAGGAGAGATCGCCTCCCGCAGTGAGCCAGCGCTTGCACGCCACCATCACCACAAAAGCCAAACCCTCTCCCCGCCAAGACAGGCGCACCACCGCAGGTGCATCCAACCAAACGCCCACGCTTATCGGCTGTGTGTTGTTAACGAACCCTACCCCACCTCAACCCCAAAAGTCCTACTGCAAGAACCCCGGATCAAGAAAGGCGCTGCGATCAGCGAAGCCATGAATTCTATACCAAGTTTTGCACCACGCGCAAGAGATGGAGAGAAAAAGTTTCAGTAGGCCTGCAGCGCCGCTTCCAGCGCATCCTGGAACAGGGCGGCGACGTCGCAGCCGGTCTGTTCGGTGATCTCCTGAAAGCAGGTCGGGCTGGTGACGTTGATTTCAGTTACATGGGTGCCGATGATGTCCAGGCCTATGAGCAACAGGCCACGCGGAGCGAGTGCATGGCCCATGGTTTCGGCGGTGTGCCGGTCGGCATCGGACAGCGGGCGTGCCTCCCCCCGCGCCCCGGCTGCGAGGTTGCCGCGGATGTCGTCGCCCTGGGGCACGCGCGCCAGGCAATACGGAACGGGCTGGCCGCCGATGATCAGCACGCGCTTGTCACCTTCGACGATCTCGGGCAGATAGCGCTGCACCATGACGGTTTGCGCACCTCCCTTGTTCAGGGTTTCGATGATCGAGCCCAGGTTCAGGCCATCCGGCCCGACGCGAAAGATGCCCATGCCACCCATGCCGTCGAGCGGCTTGAGAATGATGTCGCGCTGCTCCTGGTGGAAGCGGTGGATTTCCTCGGCAGACCGCGTAACGAGGGTTGGGCCTATGAACTCGGGCCATTCCATGATGGCCAGTTTTTCCGGGTGGTTGCGCAGTGCCGCGGGCCGGTTGAAGACCCGCGCGCCTTCGCGCTCGGCCTGCTCCAGCAGGTGGGTGGCGTAGATGTATTCGGCGTCAAAGGGCGGATCCTTGCGCATCAGCACGGCATCAAAGCGCTTGAGCGCCACGGTGGGCGTGGCGGATTCAGCGAACCAGGCGTCGGGCCGGCCGGTGAGATGGATCTCGCGCACTCGGGCCTCGACCTGACTGCCCGTGCGCCAATGCAGGTCACGTGGCTCGCAGGCGGCGACGCGGTGTCCGCGCCGCTGAGCCTCGCGCATCATGGCGAAGGTGGTGTCCTTGTAGGTCTTGAAGTGTTCCAGCGGGTCGGCGACAAACAGCAGGTGCATGGCGGCGGTTCAGGCATCAGGAGCGCACCGACGCGGTGCGCGATCTGCCGTACTGTTGCACAAAGAGCGCTGCACTGCCCGCGACCACGCCCCAGAACGCCGAGCCGACACCAGCGATGGTCACGCCGCTGAGCGTGACGAGGAAGGTGATGAGCGCGGCTTCTCGGTGGCGTTCTTCGCGCAGCGAGGATGCCAGCCCCCCGCCGATCGCGCCGAGTAGCGCCAGCCCTGCGATGGCCACTACGAGTTCCTGCGGAAAGGCCAGAAGCAACCCGGTGACGACGGCGCCGAAGATGCCGACCACGATGTAGAGCAGCCCGCAGGCGGCGGAGGCGATGTAGCGCCGGTCGCGATCGGGGTGCGCCTCCGGGCCCATGCAGATGGCGGCGGTAATGGCGCTGAAATTGAGTGCATAGCCGCCAAACGGCGCCAACACCGCGGTGGCTACGCCCGTAAGCGTGATCAGCTTGGATACCGGCATCTCGGGGTAGCCGGTGGCACGCATCACCGCTACGCCAGGCAGGTTCTGCGAAGCCATGGTGACGATGAACAGCGGCAGGGCCAGGCTCATGGTGGCCTGCCAGGTGAAGCTCGGGGCCGTGAAGACCGGCATGGCCAGTTCAAAGGACACCTCGGACCAGCGCATCTGGCCGCCCAGTGCCGCCCAGATGATGCCCACCGCCAGCGTCAGGATGACGGCATAGCGCGACAGCAGGCGCCGCGCCAGCAGATAGGCCGCCAGCATGACCAGCACCAGACCCAGGGCCGTCTGCAGCGCCGAGAATGCCTGCATGCCAAAGCGCGCCAGCACGCCCGCCAGCAGCGCGGACGCGATCTCGTCCGGAATGCGGTTCATCACGCGCTCGAACCAGCCGGTGAGGCCGGCCAGCGTGATCAGCAGCGCACTCACGAGGAACGCACCCACCGCTTCGGCCATGGTGAAGCCCGATGCAGCGCCGGCCGCCGCCAGCACCGCGGCGCCGGGCGTGGACCAGGCAATCATCACCGGCTGGCGTAGCCACAGCGAAGGCAGCAGCGTGCACAGACCCATGCCCAGGCCCAGCGCCCACATCCACGAGGTGATCTGCTCGGGCGTGGCGCCAAAGGACTGCGCCGCCTGGAACACCAGCGCCACCGAACTGGTGAATCCCACGAGTACCGCGACGAAACCCGCCACCAGGGCGGAAAAACTCAGGTCCTTGATCCAACGCATGCCATGTCTTTGAGAGAGTGTGTGCAGGGAAGGGCGCGGGCGCCGCATTCAGATTTCCACCTTGGAGCCCAGCTCGACCACCGCATTGCCGGGCAGGTTCAGGTATTCGGCCGCGGCGGTGGCGCTGTGGTGCATGTAGGCAAACAGTTTTTCGCGCCAGGGCGCCAGGCCGGTGGCCATGCCGGGCGCGACGATGTGGCGCGAGAGGAAATAGCTGGTGCTCATGGGCTCCAGCTTGATGCCGCGACCCGCAAGCAGCCCCAGCGCCTTTGGCAGGTCGGGGTCGTTCTTGAAGCCGTAGTGCAGCACCACGCGCCAGCAGTCGTGCCCCAGCGCCTCGACCTGCACGCGCTTGTCCATGCCTATCCAGGGCACCTCGTGCTGCTGCACGCTCACGAACAGGTTCTGCTCGTGCAGCACCTTGTTGTGCTTGAGGTTGTGCAGCAGGGCATTGGGCACGATGCGCGGGTCGGCGCTCATGAAGACGGCCGTGCCCTCCACGCGCGAGGGCGGCGCGAGGAACAGCGATTCGAGAAAGTCCTCCAGCGTCAATGCCGTCTGCTGCAGCGCACGGTGCAGCAGCTCGCGCCCGTCGCGCCAGGTGAGCATGAGCACGAAAACGCCCGCCGCAATCGCCAGCGGGAACCAGCCGCCGTGCAGCAGCTTGAGCAGGTTGGAGCTCCAGAACAGCAGGTCAACGACCAGAAAGACGCCGGTGGCCGCCAGCGACAGCAGCAGCGACACCTTCCATGCGTAGCGCACCACGAAAAAGGTCAGCACCGTGGTGATCAGCATGTCCGTCGTCACCGCGATGCCGTAGGCCGCCGCCAGGTTGCCCGAGGAGCGGAACATCGCCACCGCCAGCACGATGAGTGCAAACAACCCCCAGTTGACCAGCGGCACGTAGATTTGCCCCAGGTCGCGCACGCTGGTATGCACCAGCTTGAAGTGGGGCAGGAAGCCCAGCTGGATCACCTGCTTGGTGACGCTGAAGGCGCCCGAGATCAACGCCTGCGAGGCGATCACCGCCGCCGCCGTGGCCAGCACCACCAGCGCCAGCGTGGCCCACGGCGGCGCCAGGTGAAAGAAGGGGTTGTCCACCACCTCGCGTCCGCGGGCCAGCAGCAACGCACCCTGGCCAAAGTAGTTGAGCACCAGCGCCGGCATGGCGACGAAGAACCAGGCCAGGCGGATCGGGCGGCGGCCAAAGTGGCCCATGTCGGCATACAAGGCCTCGCAACCGGTCACGCACAGCACCACCGCGCCCAGAATGATGAAGGTGACGCCGGGACTGTCCAGCGCAAAGCGCGCCGCATGACCGGGCAGCAACGCCCAGAGCACCTGCGGATGGTGCAGGATCTGGCGCACGCCCAGCAGCGCAATCACGGCAAACCACAGCAGCATCACCGGGCCGAAGTAGCGCCCTATGCCGGCCGTACCCTTTTTCTGCACCACGAACAGCGCCAGCAGCACCAGCAGCGTGAGCTCGATGACATAGTCACCCAGCAAGGGCGATACCACTTGCAGCCCCTCCATCGCGCCCAGCGTGGTGATGGCCGGGGTGATGACGCCGTCGCCATAGAACAGGCAGGTGCCGAAAATGCCCACGAGCAGCATGCCCGCGCGCAGTCGCGGCCTGTCCGCCACCGCGCTGGAAGCCAGCGTGAGCATGGCGACGAGCCCCCCCTCACCGTTGTTGTCGGCGCGCAGCACCAGACTCACGTACTTGACCGAGACGACGATGGTCAGCGTCCAGAAGATCAGCGACAGCACGCCGTAGACATTGCCTGGCGTGAACTGCACGTGGCCGCTGCCGAACACCTCCTTGACGGTGTAGAGCACGCTGGTGCCGATGTCGCCAAACACCACGCCGATGGCGCCCACCATCAGCGTGGGCAGGGAGGTGCGTGATTCAGACATGCCGCAAGACGCGAACGGGTGGGGGCGCCATTGTGCGCCGCATGGCGCCGGCGCCCTGGCACCTGGGCGACGAACTCAGGCCAGCTCCAGCATCTCCGGGTCGGTGGCTTCGAGCTCGTAGCTCGCGGCGAGCATCGCCAGGCGCGCGACCACGCCGTACATGTAGAAGCGGTTCGGGGCGCTGGCGCCGGGGCGCTCGCCCGGCTGGGGCAGCTGGGTGCTGTGCTCGAAGGCCAGCGGCACGTAAGACGCGCCGCGGGCCCGCCCGCCCAGCCCCGCGCTTTCGCCCGGGTGCATGCGGTAGACACCGCCGACCACGTAGCGGTCCATGGTGTAGACCACCGGCTCGGCCACCGCCTCGTGCACGCGCTCTTGCGTGAGCACCCCTTCCTGCACCAGCCAGTGGCCGCTGCGCGGCAACTGGCCGCTTTCTTCCAGCGTCGGCAGGTCCCTGGCGTCGCGCAGCACGGCCACGCCGGCTTCATCGCCCGCATCGTCGGCCTTGATCACGACGAAGGGCTTCTCGCCGATGCCGTATTCCTTGTACTTGCGGCGCACCTTGGAGAAGGTCTGGTCCACCGCGGCGCGCAGCGCTTCCATGCGCCTGGCCTTGGTCTTGCCGGCCTCGGCGCTGTGACTGATCGGGTGGATCAGCCAGTGGTCAATGCCCAGCATCTTGCCAAAGCGCTTGCCCACCTCTTCATAGCAGCGCGTGTGGCGGCTGCGCCGGCGCACCGTCCAGCCGGCCTGCAGGGGCGGCAGCAGGTATTGCTCGTACAGGTCTTCCAGGATGCCCGGCGGGCCGGCGGGCAGCTCGTTGTTGAGCAAGATGGTGCAGGGGTCGAAATGGCGCAGGCCCACGCGCTTGCGCACCCGCAGCGCCGGCTCCACCGCAACGCTCTGGCCGTCGGCGAGCTGAAAAGTGGTGGCCTTCTTGAGCTCCGGATCGATGGAGCCTACGCGCACGTTCAGTCCGGCCAGGTTGAAGATGCGCTGCAACTGGGCCAGGTCGGCCACGTCCGAGGGGCTCTGCAGGTGGTTTTCCGGCACGATCAAGAGATTGCGCGCCTCGGGACAGATCTTCTCGATGGCCGCCATCGCCGCCTGCACCGCCAGCGGCATCATCTCGGCCGTGAGGTGGTGCCAGCCGTGGGGAAACAGGCTGGTATCCACCGGCGCGAGCTTGAAACCGGCATTGCGCAGATCTACCGAGGTGTAGAACGGCGGCGTGTGCTCCATCCATTCGAGACGGAACCAGCGCTCGATGGCGGGCATGGCATCGAGCATGCGTTGCTCGAGTTCATTGATCGGCCCGGTCAGTGCGGTGATGAGGTGGGGAACCATGCGAGTGTGTTCTTGTGGCGGGAATGGGTGGCCGCCATTGTAGAAAGCGTTCTCTGCCGGCCAACCGTAGTCGCGCAGGGAACAGGCAAGCGAAAGATGGTGGCGCATGGCGCTGCAACGGGGTGGCACAGGCATCATCGGGTAACCTTGACAGGACCTCGAAGGCCCGGGCGGGCGCTTCGGGCGCGAAACCGAAACCCCGGCAGCGCACGGTTTGCCTGATGCCAGGCCGGGCGCGGAGGTTATGTACCAGAGCGCGGGCAAGCGGCACGCCATGCCCGGGATCCATGAAGTCTGACTGGAGGGGAATCCATGAACAACATCGTCTCTGATGCCGGCGCTCGCGCGGCGCTGCTCAAGCGGGTGGGCGACATCCTGCTGCGCCCGCGCGAGACCTGGCCGCAGATCGACGCGGAAGACGGCAATCCACCGGCCATCTACAAGAACTACCTCATCTACCTCGCGGCCATCCCGGCCGTGGCCGGGTTCATCGGCTACAGCCTGATCGGCGCCAGTGTCTTCGGCGTCACGGTGCGCACGCCCATCGCGGCGGGGCTGGTGAGCATGGTGGTGGGCTATGTGCTCTCGCTCGCCATGGCCTATGTGCTGGCCTTGATCGTCAATCAGCTCGCGCCGCGCTTTCAGGCGCGCCAGGACATGGGCAGCGCCTTCAAGCTGGTGGCCTATGCATCGACCGCGGGAATGCTCGGCGGCGTGTTCAACCTGTTGCCCATGCTGTCCATGCTGGGGCTGCTTGCCGCGCTGTACTCCATCTATCTCGTCCATACCGGCATTCCGGTATTGATGAAGGCGCCGCAGGAAAAGGCCCTGGGCTACACCGGCGCGGTGCTCGTCTGCGGGGTGATCGCCGCCCTCGTCGTGGGTCTGGCCATGAGCGTGTTCACGCCAGCCAGCCGCGGGGCGGGCGGTGGCCTTGCAGGCGCGGGCGGCGAATCGGTCACGCTGAAGGTACCGGGCACGGATATCACGATCGACACCCGGGGCATGCAAGAAGCCAGCCGCAAGATCGAAGCGGCCCAGGCCAAGGGCGATGCGGACGCCGCGGCCAAGGCCGCCACCGAGGCCATCGGCGCCGCGCTCGGCCTGGGCGGCGCCACCCAGGCGCTGGAGCCGCAGCAGTTGCGCAAGGCCCTGCCCGAAAGTCTGGGCGGATTGCCCCGCACGGAGGTCGAAGCGCGCTCCGATACCGCACTCGGCATGAAGATGAGCACCGCCAGCGCCAGCTATGGCGCCGGCGGGCAGACGGTGCAGATCAAGATCAGGGACCTGGGCGCTTCGCCGGCCCTGCGCATCGGCCTGGCCGCCTGGTCCAGCTCGGAGGTGGACAGCGAAAAGACCGACAGCATCGAGCGCGTCTACCGCCAGGGCAAGACCGCCATCCAGGAGCGCTATGCCAAGGATGGCAGCAGCGCCGAGCTGGCCATGCTGCTGCCCAATGACATTCTGCTGGAAGCCAACGGCTCCGCAGGGATCGAGGAGCTCAAGCGCCACCTGCTGCCCATGGGCGAGCAACTGGGCGCCATTGCGCGAACCCCCGCCTGAGCCGGCCGGGCCCGCTATGCGGGCTTTTTCACCCGCGCCAGAAGGCCGGCGAGAGCAGCGTCACGAAGCTCAAGATCTCCAGCCGCCCCAGCAGCATGCCCAGGGTGCAGACCCACATCTGGAAGTCGCTGAGCTGGCCATAGCCCGCATCCATGCCCAGCGTGCCCGGCCCGGTGCCGGTGCAATTGACGCTGGAGAGCACGATGGAAAACGCGGTCAGCGGATCGACGTCGGTGAGCAGCAGCGCCATGAAGAGCACGAACACCGTGGCGCCATAGACCAGGATGAAGGCCAGCACCGAGAAGATCATGCGGTTGTCCACCACGCTGCCGCCCAGCAGCACCGGCTGCATGGCGCGCGGGTGGGCCAGGCGGGTGAGCTCGCGGCGCGCCTGCTTGACCAGAATCAGCATGCGCACCATCTTGATGCCCCCGCCCGTGGAGCCCGCGCTGGTGGCCACGCCCGACAGCAGCAGCAAAAACACCGGCACGAACACCGGCCAGTGCGGATAGTCCACGCTGGCAAAGCCCGTGGTGGTGGCCACCGAGACGGTGTGGAACATGCCGTAGCGCAGCGCGTCCAGCGGCGCATACACCCCCTTGGCCCAGAGGATGAGGGACACCAGCAACCCGCCACCGAGCAGCGCCATGACGGTGGCGCGCGCCTCGGGGTCGCGCCACAGCGCGAACCACTTGCCCCGGCGCAGCGCCACGAAGTACAGGGTGAAGTTGCAGCTGGCCAGCACCATGAAGACCACCGCGATGGCTTCGAGCAGCGGCGAGTTGAACCAGGCGAAGCTCGCGTCGTGCGGTGACAGCCCGCCCAGGCTCATGGTGGTGAACATGTGCATCAGCGCGTCCATCGGCCGCATGCCAGCGAGCCAGAAGGCCAGCGCGCAGACGGTGGAGATCGCCAGGTACACGCCCCACATGCCGTTGGCGGTTTCGGTGATGCGCGGGGTGAGCTTGGCGTCCTTGATCGGGCCCGCGGCTTCGGCGCGAAACAGCTGGCTGCCGCCCACGCCCAGCATGGGCAGCACCGCCATGGCCATGATGAGAATGCCCATGCCGCCTATCCACTGCAGGAAGGTGCGCCAGACATTGAGCGACAGCGGCAAGGCGTCCTGCCCCTCGATCACCGTCGCGCCGGTGGTGGTGAGGGCCGAGACCGCCTCGAAGTACACGTGCGTGAACGACAGCACATGCCCCGCCCAGGCCAGCGCCAGCCACAGCGGCAGGCTGGCCGCCAGCGGCAGCACCACCCAGGACAGCGTCACCAGGATGATGCCGTGGCGCGGCAGCAGGTCGCGGCTCTGGCGGCGCAGCCGCCACCACAGCGCGCCGCCGCAGGCCGCGATCGCGAGGCCCGACACGGCGTAGAGCCGCCACAGCCCGTCCTGCCAGGCCAGCGATACCACCAGCGGCAGCAGCAGCGCCGCCGAGAACATGCACAGCAGCATGCCCAGCACGCGCGCGACGATGGCCAGGTCTTTCATGCGCGGGCAAAGGGTTCAGAAAAAGGTGGCGCGCACGCGAAACAGCTCTTCCACCTGCCGCACCAGGCGCTTGCGCGGCAGGAAGAAGACCACGTGGTCGTTGCTCTCGAGCACGGTGTGGCTGCGCGGGATGATGATCTCGGGCTCGGCCGCAGGCGGGGCGCGCGGGGCCTCGTCGTCGGCGGGCGGCAGAGCCTCGGGGTCGGGCAGGCCGCGCACGATCAGGCCGATGTGCACCTCGGGCGGCAGCGACAGGTCCTGCACGCGCCGCCCGACCACGCGCGAGGTCTTGCGGTCGCCGCGCACCACCACCTCCAGCGCCTCGGCCACGCCGCGGCGCAGGCTGTGCACTGCCTGCACGTCGCCGCGGCGCACGTAGGTGAGCAACTCGCCCAGGATGGTCTGCGTGGGCGAGAGCGCGATGTCGATCTGCGTGCCGTGCATCAGGTCGGCGTAGGTGTCGCGGTTGATCAGCGCCAGCACGCGGCGCGCGCCCATGCGCTTGGCCAGCAGGCTGGCCATGATGTTGTTCTCGTCGTCGTCGGACAGCGAGAGGAAGAGGTCGGTCTCCTGCACGCCCTCCTCCTCCAGCAGCGACTCATCCGAGGCTTCGCCGTGCAGCACCAGCACGCCCTCGGGCACGCGCGCGGCCAGCTGCTCGCAGCGCTCGGCGTCCTCTTCGATGATCTTGATGTGAAAGCGCCCCTGCTGGCTCGCCAGCTCCTGCGCCAGGCGCTCGCCCACGCTGGAGGCGCCGGCCACCATCAGGCGGCGCACAGGCTGGGCCGGCTGGTCCTGGCGCCGGTGCAGCGCGGCCAGCACCCGCGCGATGCGCTGGCGCCCGGCGAGCACGAAGACCTCGTCGCCGGGCTCGATCAAGGTGTCGCCACCGCAGGGCACGAAACGGTCGGGCCCTTCGGTAAAGCGCCGGTAGATGGCAACGATGCGCATGGCCACCTCGGGCATCTGCTCGCGCAGCGTCTTGATCTGCACGCCCACGGCGGGCGCACCCATGCGCGCGCGCGCCGACACCAGGCAGGCGCGCCCGCCGGCGAATTCGCGCACCTGCAGCGCCTCGGGGTATTGCACCAGCAGGCCGATGTAGCGCGTGAGCAGGTCTTCGGGGCAGAGGATATGGTCCACCGCGAAGCCCTCCTTGGACAGCAGCGCGCTGCCGTCCTCGTAGGCGTGGGCGCGCACCCGGGCGATGCGCGTGGGGATGTTGAACAGCATCCAGGCGAGCTTGCAGCACACCAGGTTGACCTCGTCCTGCGCCGCGCAGGCGATGAGCAGGTCGGTGTCGCGCGCGCCGGCTTCGGCCAGCACCAGCGGGTCGGTGCCGCTGCCCACCACCCCGCGCAAGTCCAGGCGCTGCTGCAGCTCGCGCAGGCCGTCGGCGTCGTGGTCCACCACGGTGATGTCGTTCTTCTCCGACACCAGACTTTCGGCCACGCCCGCGCCCACACGGCCGGCCCCGACGATGAGGATCTTCATGCCCGGCGGCGCTAGCTGCGCACCTCGCCCTCGCCCAGCACCACCCACTTGAGCGAGGTCAGGCCCGCGATGCCCACCGGCCCGCGCGCGTGGAACTTGTCGGTGCTGATGCCGATTTCCGCGCCCAGGCCGTACTCGAAACCATCGGCAAAGCGCGTGCTGGTGTTGACCATGCAGCTGGCCGAATCGACCTCGCGCACGAAGCGCCGGGCGTGGCGCTGGTCGGTGGTGAGGATGGCGTCGGTGTGGTGGCTGCCGTAACGGTTGATCCAGGCGATCGCTTCATCGAGCCCCGCGACGACCTTCACGCTGATGATGGGCGCAAGGTACTCCTCGGACCAGTCCGACTCCTGGGCGGGCTGCAGAAATTCTTCTACATTGATAGCTGCAAGCGCTTGTCCTGCAAGCGTTTTCGGCAGTTTTTCCTTCAATATCTGCAAGGCCTCGGCATCGCAGCGCATCTGCACGCCCCTGGTCGCGAACACCGCGGCCATGCGCGGCAGAAAGTCCTGCGCCACACCGCGCGCAACGAGCAGGCTCTCGGTGGCGTTGCAGGGGCTGAATTTCTGCGTCTTGGCGTTGTCCACCACCTTCACTGCCAGGTCCAGGTCGCAGGGCTCGTCCACATAGCTGTGGCAATTGCCGTCCAGGTGCTTGATGACGGGCACCCGCGCTTCGGCGCTGATGCGCTCTATCAGCCCCTTGCCGCCGCGCGGTATCACCAGATCCACGTACTGCGCCATGGCGATGAGGCGGCCGACGGCCGCGCGGTCGGTGGTCTGCACCAGTTGCACGCCGTGTCCGGGCAGGCCGGCTTCCTGCAGGGCACGCACCACCAGCTCGGCCAGCGCGCGGTTGGAGTGGATGGCCTCCGAGCCGCCGCGCAGGATGGCGGCGTTGCCGCTCTTGATCGACAGGCTCGCCGCCTCGATGGTCACGTTGGGGCGGCTTTCATAGACCATGCAGAACACGCCGATGGGCACGCGCATCTGGCCCACGCGGATGCCGCTTTCCTGCTGCGTCATGCCGATGATTTCGCCAATGATGTCGGGCATGGCCGCGAGCTGCTCGCAGCCCAGCGCGCAGGTCTCTATCACCTTGGGCGTGAGGCGCAGGCGGTCCAGCAGGGGTGCGGCCAGGCCCGCGGCCTCGGCGGCGGCCAGGTCTTGCGCATTGGCCCGGGCCAGCGGCTCGCCGCTTTCGCGCAGCAGCCGCGCCAGTGTGCGCAATGCCTTGTTTTTGATAGCTGCCGACGCAGATGCCATAAGGGCTGCAGCCGCTTTTGCCTGCAAACCCAGCGTCTCGGTGTATTCGGCGATGTTCAGGGCGTTCATGGGGCAGATTCTGGCGCAAGAGCGGCGCTGCAAGGGCGCGGGCTCAAAGCGCGACGCTTTGGCCATGCTCGGGCAGCTCGGCGCGCCAACCCAATTCGGCATGTATGCGTGCCTGCAGCGCCTGCGCGGCCTGCGGCTCGCCATGCACCACGTACACGGTCTGCGGCGCGCCCGGCATGCGCGAGAGCCAGGCCAGGGTCTGCGCACCGTCGGCATGCGCCGAGGCGCTGCCGAGCTGCACCACTTCGGCGCGGATCGCCACATCGCGCCCGAGCATGCGCACGTTGGCCTCACCGGCCGCGATGCGCGCACCGCGCGTGCCGCCCGCCTGGTGGCCGGTGAGGATGACCATGTTGCGGTGCTCGCCCGCATGCAGCGCCAGGTGGTGCAGCACGCGTCCGCCCGTGGCCATGCCGCTGGCCGAGAGGATGACGCGCGGCCCGTGCAGGCCGGCCAGCGCCTTCGATTCCTCCACGCTGCGCACCAGCGTCGTGCCGCGTGCCATGGCGACGAGTTGCTCCTGCCCCAGCCGGTGCGCATCGCGGTGGCGGCCGAACAGCTCGGTCGCATCCAGCGCCATGGGGCTGTCCAGATACACCGGCAGCCCCTTGGGTACCCGGCCCTGCTGCTTGAGCTGGGCAATCGCGTGCAGCAGCAGTTGCGCCCGCCCGACGGCAAACACCGGCACCACGGCGACGCCGCCGCGCGCGGCCAGGCGCGCGAGCGCCGGAGCCAGCTCGTCGAGCACGTTCGTGCCCGGGTGGCTGCGGTCGCCGTAGGTGGATTCGACCAGCACCACGTCGGCCTCGGGCGGTGGCTCGGGCGCATGCATCAACAGGTCGTCGGGCCGCCCCAGGTCGCCGGAAAACAGCACGCGCCGCCCGCCCACCTCCAGCAGGATGCTGGCCGCGCCCAGGATGTGGCCCGCGCCGCGCAGCTCGGCACGCCAGCCGGGCAGCGGCGCAAACGGCGCATGCCAGGGCTGGGCGCGCAGCAGGCGCAGGCTGTGCAGCGCGTCCTGGCGGGTGTAGAGCGGCAGCGCCGGCGCATGCCTGCTCAGGCGGTGGCGGTTCAGGAAGGCGGCGTCTTCCTCCTGCAGGTGGCCGCTGTCGGGCAGCAGGATGGCGCACAGGTCGCGCGTGGCCTCGGTGCAATGCACGGCGCCCGCGAAGCCGCCGCGCGCCAGCAGCGGCAGATAGCCCGAATGGTCCAGGTGTGCATGGGTGAGCAGCACCGCATCGATGGCGGCGCTCGCCACCGGCAGCGGCTGCCAGTTGCGCTCGCGCAGCAGCTTGTAGCCCTGGAACAGCCCGCAATCGACCAGCAGCGCCTGGCCGCCGTGGCGCACCAGGTATTTGGAGCCGGTGACGGTGCCGGCGCCGCCCAGAAAGGCAAGCGAAACGCCCACGTCCGCGCCTACCCGCCTCAGGCCGGCTGCAGCGCCGCCTGCGCCGTGCGCTCGCGCGCCAGCACCGCCTGCGGGTTCAGGCTGCGGATGGCCACCCGCGTGTCCGGCGGTATGCCACCCGCCAGCTGCAGCGCCAGATAGCGCCCGCAGCACACGCGCAGGAAGGAGGTGAAGTTGTCCACCGCGCCGCGCTCCTGCACCAGCTCGTCGTAGAGCCGGGTGCACAGCTGCGGCACGGACAGGCCGTCGCGCCCGGCGATCTCTTCGAGCACCTGCCAGAAGAAGTTCTCCAGCCGCAGGCTGGTGGCCACCCCATGCAGGCGCACCGAGCGCGCGCGGCTGTCGTAGAGCTGCGGGTCGGCGCTGATGAAAATCTGGCACATCGCGATGTCTCCGGGTCACGGGCTTGCGGCGCATTGTGCACGCGCCGCAAGCCCCTCTCCCAACCTCTCCCCAAAGGGGCGAGGAGCCAACCCGGCCCCATCTCGCTCCCTTTCCACAAAGGGGCGAGGGCGAAATGCCGCGCCGGTTGTGCTCCCTCTCCCTCCCGGAGAGGGCGGGGGTGAGGGCTGGTCCGCCGTCTCAGAGCTCGATGCGCGTGCCCAGCAGCTTCAGGAACTGCGCGATCCACGCCGGGTGCGCGGGCCAGGCCGGGGCCGAGACCAGGTTGCCATCGGTGACCGCCTGATCGACGGCGATGTCGGCATAGGTGCCGCCGGCCAGCTCCACCTCGGCGCGGCACGCCGGGTAGGCCGAACAGGTGCGCCCCTTGAGGACGCCCGCGCCGGCCAGCAGCTGCGCGCCGTGGCAGATCGAGGCCACCGGCTTGCCGGCGTCGAAGAAGTGGCGCACCAGCGCCACCACCGCCGGATAGGTGCGCAGGTATTCCGGCCCGCGCCCGCCGGGCACCACCAGCGCGTCGTAGTCCTGCGCGCGCACCTGGTCGAAGCTGGCGTTCAGCGTGAAGTTGTGGCCCGGCTTTTCACTGTAGGTCTGCGCGCCCTCGAAGTCGTGGATCGCCGTCTTGACCTGCTGGCCGGCCTTCTTGTCCGGGCACACCGCGTCCACCTGGTGGCCCACGGCCAGCAACGCCTGGAAGGGCACCATGGTTTCGTAGTCTTCGCCATAGTCGCCGCAGACCATCAGTATCTTCTTCGCCGCCATCGCTCGTCTCCCTGGGTTTTCAGCAAAAGCCCATTGTTGGTGCGCTGCGGGCGCGGCGGGTGTTACTCCCTTACTACATGGCGCAGGCGCTCAGGCGGCCAGGCCAAAGCGCTGGCGCAGCCCGGCAAGCAAGGCCTCGTCCCCCAGCTGCTGGCGCGCGCGCAGCACCTCTTCGGCGTCCGCGCCCACCACGTAGCGCACCTGGGCGCTGCCGTCGGTCGCGGCGCCGTACAGGGCGCGGGCCAGCGCCTCGGGGGTCGACGCCGCGCCGCCGCCCGCGCGGTTGGCGGCAAACACCGCCTGCACGCTGGCGATGGCGGGCGCATACGGCCCGCCGTCGCCCTCCCAGGTGCGCGCCAGCGAGCGCCCGGAAAAGTCGGTATCCACCGCGCCCGGCGCAAACACCTTCACGCGGATGCCCAGGGGCGCAAGCTCGTGGCTGAGCGATTCGGAAAACCCGACCACCGCGTACTTGGAGGCCGCATACAGCGAATACAGCGGCATCGCCACCAGGCCCGAGAGCGAGGCGATGTTGATGACCACCCCGCTGCCCTGCATGCGCATGCCGGGCAGCACCGCGCGGGTGACGGCGAACACGCCTTCGACATTGGTCGCGAACTGGCGCCGCACGAGCTCGGGCGTGGCGGTCTCGAACGGCCCGAACAGGCCGTAGCCGGCGTTGTTGATCAGCACGTCGATGCGGCCAAAGCGCTGCTGCGCCTGAGCGACGGCCGCATCGACCGAGGCCGCGCCGGTCACATCGAGCGCGAACGCCTCGACACGGCCCGCGCCCGGCTCGAAATGCGCCTTGGCCGGATCGCGCAGCGTCGCCGCCACGTTCCAGCCCTGCGCGGCAAAGTGGCGCACCGCGGCGGCGCCTATGCCCGAGGAACAGCCGGTGATGAAAACGGTGGATGGCATGCGCGGCTCCTCTTGGCAAAGCGTTCACGCTAACGCCAAGCGGCGCCAGCGTTGTATCCGAATGTCTGGCCACCCGAAACGATGTGAACCCGCGATACAAGTAGCTCAACGTGCCCAAGCCCGGCAGCCCCGACGCTGCGACCGGATGTCTGCCCCGGTACCGTTGCCAATGCGTCCGAAAAAACTGACACGCAGCAAGAGGGCGGCGCTTGTTGGCAATACCCAAATGGAGATAATTGTCGGCATGCACGAACCAGGCATCAAACCACTGGAATGGATCGCTTCAAGCAAGAAAGACCTGATGGCGATGCCCCGCGAGGTGCAAGACACTTTCGGATATGCCTTGCATCTGGCCCAGACGGGTGACAAGGCTGATGCCGCCAAGGTGCTCAAGGGCTTTGGCGGGGCGGGCGTGCTGGAGGTGGTGGAAAGCGATGAAGGCGGCACGTACCGCGCCGTGTACACGGTCAAGTTCGCCGAGGCGGTCTTTGTGCTGCACTGCTTTCAGAAAAAGTCCAGGCGCGGCACGGCTACGCCCAAGGAAGACATGGACATGGTTCATGCCCGGTTGAAGGTGGCCGAGGCGATAGCACGGGAGTTGGAACATGAAAAAGCGAATCGTTGAAGGTATCGAGGTAGAGCGCGGCTCGGGCAATGTCTATGCCGACCTGGGCTTGCCGGGGGCCGATGAGATGCTGGTGAAGGCCAGGCTGGTAACGAAGATCCGGGAGATCATCAAGGCGCACGGCTGGACTCAGCAAGAGGCCGCGCAGGTGCTGGGCATGCCGCAGCCCAAGTTGTCGAACATGCTGCGCGGGCAGTTCCGGGGCATCAGCGAGGCCAAGCTGATGGCGTGCCTGGCCCGTTTGGGGCGCAGAGTCCAGATCGTGATCGGCCCTGATCCGCAAGTAGAGACGACGGGGGTTGTTGAAGTGATATTTGCCTGAATGTGGCGCCAGACAAGCGCGAACAGCTATCGAAACAATGTTTCCGACATGACCCCTGCCGACTTCATCGCCCAATGGGGTCCGGGCGGCGCCAGCGCCCACCTGAACGAGGAGCAGGGCGCGCAAAGCCACTTCCTCGGCCTGTGCGAGCTGCTGGGCGTGCCCAAGCCCGGCAGCCCCGAGGTAGCGGACGAATACCTGTTCGAGCGCCGCTCGCGCGTGATCGGCGAGGCGCGCGGCTATGCCGACGTGTATTACCGCGACCACTTCGCGTGGGAGAACAAGGCCCCGGGCAAGAACCTGGACGCCGCGCTGCGCCAGCTCTTGCAATACAGCCTGGCGCTCAGCAACCCGCCGCTGCTCGTCGTCTGCGACCGGCTCGTCATCCGCATCCACACCCAGTTCACCGGCCACCCGAGCGAGACGCACACCATCCGCATCGAAGAGCTGGCCGACCCCGCCGTGCGCGAGCTGCTGCGCCGCGTCTGGAGCGACCCCGAGAGCTTTCGCCCGCGGCTGACCAGCCGCGACATCACCGAGGAAGCCGCGCGCAGCTTTGCCACCCTGGCCGAGCAGTTGCGCGCGCGCGGCCACGGCGCCGATGCCGTCGCGCACTTCCTCACGCAATGCCTGTTCTGCTTCTTTGCCGAAGACGTGGGGCTGCTGCCCGCGCGCATGTTCGAGCGCCTGGTGGGCAACCGCCAGCTCACCAGCGAGCGGCTCACGCAGGGGCTGGCCAGCCTGTTCACCACCATGCAGACCGGCGGCCTGTACGGCGCCGACGACATCCCCTGGTTCAACGGCGGGCTGTTCGCGCGCATCGACGTGCCCAAGCTCGAAATCGTTGACATCACCGAGCTGCGCAAGGCCGCCAGCCTGAACTGGAGCGCGATCGACGTCAGCATCTTCGGCACGCTGTTCGAACGCGGGCTCGACCCCGCCAAGCGCAGCCAGCTCGGCGCGCATTACACCGACCCGGCGACGATCGCGCGCATCACCGAACCCGTCATCACCCGCCCACTACTACAAGAATGGGCGCTGGTGGCGCAAGACCTGAGCCAGCTTGCGGCCAAAATCAGGAAGAACGGCGACGCTGCGTACAAGAAGACGCACCAGCGCTTCGTGCAATGGCTGGAGCGCCTGCGGGCGTATCGCATCCTCGACCCGGCCTGCGGCAGCGGCAACTTCCTCTTCATGGGCCTCAAGGCCCTCAAGGACGTGGAACTGCACGCCATCACCGAGGCCGCGCGCCTGGGGCTCGATCGCGAGCAAGACCTGGTGACCGGCGTGCACAACCTGTTGGGCATCGAGCTGAACGACTACGCGGCCGAGCTCGCCCGCGTGAGCGTCTGGATCGGCGAAATCCAGTGGCGCATCGCCCACGGCTACGGCGCCAAGACCAACCCGGTGCTGGAGCCGCTTGAGCAAATCGAATGCCGCGACGCGCTGCTGACTTGGCCCCTTCCCCCTCTGGGGGAAGGCCGGGATGGGGGCCAGCCC
This sequence comes from Comamonas flocculans, assembly GCF_007954405.1. Classification (NCBI taxonomy): domain Bacteria; kingdom Pseudomonadati; phylum Pseudomonadota; class Betaproteobacteria; order Burkholderiales; family Comamonadaceae; genus Comamonas; species Comamonas flocculans. The sequence goes on from NZ_CP042344.1 coordinate 1,330,758, forward strand.
ACCCCCATCGAAGCCGCCTGGCCGCGCGCTGACGTGGTGGTGGGCAATCCGCCGTTTCTGGGGGACCGAAAGATGATCCGGGAGCTGGGCGAGGCCTACACCTTCGCGCTGCGCAAGACCTACGAAGGCCGCGTTCCGGGCGGCGCCGACCTCGTGTGCTACTGGTTTGAAAAAGCGCGCGCGGCCATGGCCGGGCAAGCACTGAACGCGGCTGGTTTCGTGGCCACCAATTCCATCCGGGGCGGCGCCAACCGCAAGGTGCTCGACGCCATCGTGCGGGATAGCCGCATCTTCGAAGCGTGGAGCGACGAGCCATGGGTGAACGAAGGCGCAGCGGTGCGCGTGTCGCTGGTGGCATTCGGCCACTTCAGCCAAGCCGCGACCTTGAACGGCGATCAGGTCCCAGCGATCGCTTCAGACTTGACGAACCTGAGCCACCCCGAAAGCGACCTCACGCACGCCACGCGCTTGCGCGAGAACGCCGACGCCTCATTCATCGGCACGCAAAAAAACGGACCATTCGATGTACCGGGCGATGTCGCGCGCGCGTGGCTGGCCTTGCCCAATCCGCATGGGCAATCCAACGCCATCGTCGTTCGCCCGTGGGCCAACGGCCTCGATATCACAAGGCGCCCGCAAGACCGTTGGGTGATCGACTTTGGCGTGGACATGCCGCAAGACCAGGCGGCGTTGTTTGAAACGCCGTTTCAACACGTGCTGACGCACGTCAAGCCCACCCGCGTGAACGTCAGGCGAGACTGGCACCGGACGAACTGGTGGTTGTTCGGCGACTCTCGCCCCGGGCTGCGCAAGCTGGCCGCGAACATCGAGCGCTTGATCGTCACGCCCATGGTCGCCAAGCACCGCCTGTTCGCGTGGCTGCCCGCGTGCCAAATTCCAGAGAACCTTTGCGTCGCCATCGCCCGCGCCGACGACACCACCTTCGGCATCCTGCACAGCCGCATGCACGAGCTCTGGTCGCTGCGCATGGGCACCTCGTTGGAAGACCGCCCGCGCTACACCCCCACCACCTGCTTTGAAACCTTCCCCTTCCCCGTCGGCCTCGCGCCCGCAGACACCGCCCACCAGCGCACCGAGCCCATCGAAGGCGGCGCGCTGATCCCCGCCGACCTGCCTGAAGTTCCTTTCGAGAATTTCAAGCCAAATCAGCCTCCAGCCCTTGCCAGTCAAGCGCAACCAGCTATCAATTCAAAATCACCCGCAACCGCCCCGGCGACGCTGCGCGAACACGCCTGCGCCATCGCCTGCGCCGCGCACCGGCTCGACGCGCTGCGCAGAAACTGGCTCAACCCGCCCGAATGGACTCAGGGCCTGCCCGAGGTGGTGCCGCTGGGCATGAGCACCTCGCCCTACCCCGACCGCATGGCGCCGCGCCCCGGCCTCTCTGAAGCCGACGCCAAGGCGCTCAAGGCGCGCACGCTGACGAAGCTCTACAACCTGCGCCCCGCCTGGCTCGCGCAGGCGCACGCGCAACTCGATGCTGCCGTGGCCGCCGTCTACGGCTGGACGGACTGGCGCAACGACATGCCTGACGAGGACATCCTGCGCCGACTGCTGGCGCTGAACCGGCAGCGCACCCAAACCGAAAGTGCGCCATGACCCGCCCCCGCCCCGCAACGCCTTCCGAAATCGGAGACGGCGAAGACCATCAGGTTGATGTGCACGATCCGCAGGTGCCACCCGCGCTGCGCCGCGACGTGCTGGCGATGATGCAGCCGGGCGATACGCTGTGGCGCTGCCCGCGCCTGGGGGCCCGGCGTGGAGGCTTCGGGTTTTTTGGCACTGCTCGGCAGGACGTGGTGATCGAGTGGTGGTTGCTGGACGCCCAGGGCGAGCTGATCGAGGCGTTCTGGGAAGAATCCTGAGCCCAAACCCGGCGGTTGACCGGCAGGTGGCGTTCAGCCCCAGGCCGCGCGCAGCCGCCGCGTCGCCGCCGCCACATCCGGCTGGCCGCAGATGGCCGATACCACCGCCACGCCCGCCGCGCCGCAGCGGCGCACCTGCGCCACGCGGCCGATGTCGATACCGCCAATCGCCACGCAGGGCCAGGGGCTGGCGCGGGCGATGTCGGCCAGAACTTCGGGGCCGCCGGCGGGCGCCGCATCGGGCTTGGTCTGCTGCGCCCAGACCGGGCCCACGCCCAGGTAGTCCAGCGTGCCTGCGGGCAGCGCCAACGCGGCCTGCAAGTGGGCCGGTGTCTGCACCGACAGGCCGAGCCAGCGCGCAGGGCCGATCAGGCGGCGCGCCTGCACCGCACCCATGTCCCCCTGGCCCACGTGCGCGCCATCGGCACCGATCTCGGCCACCAGGTGCACGCGGTCATTCACGATCAGCGGCACGCCGCTGCCTGCCAGCACCTGCGCCAGCGCGCGCCCGAGCGCGACGAATTCGGCATCGCTGCCGTGCGGCTCGCGCAGCTGCACCAGCGTCGCGCCCGCCGCGACGGCCTCGGCCACGGTACGCGCGACGCCGTGGGCGCCGCACAGGCCAGTGTCGGTGATGAGGTACAGCCGCAGGTCGAGCGGCGCGCGCGCCGGTGCGGTCATGCGAGCTTCAGGCGCGCGGCCAGCGCCTCGGGCGTGAGCGCATGCAGCTCGTCGAGCAGCGCCACGGCAAAACTGCCCGGGCCGTGGCTGGACTGCGCCGCCCCGTCCGCCGCCACGGTCAGCAGCGCGGTGGCTGCCGCAGCCGCCAGCAGCGCATCGCCCGTGACGCCCGCAAACGCCGCCATCAACGCACCCAGCGCACAGCCCGCGCCGGTCACGCGCGTGAGGAGCGGGTGGCCATTGGCGATGCGCACCAGCCGCTGGCCATCGGTGATCTGGTCGACGGCGCCGCTCACCGCCACCACGCAGGCGTGCGTGCGCGCGAGCATCACGGCGGCATCGACCGCCTGGTCGGCTGCGGCGGTGGATTCCACGCCCTTGCCGCCCTGGCCGCCGGCGAGCGCCAGGATTTCCGAGCCGTTGCCACGCACAACGGCCGGGTGGTGCGCGCCCAACAGCTCCAGCGCGATGGAGGTGCGCCAGGGCACGGCGCCCGCGGCCACGGGGTCGAGCACCCAGGGCACGCCTGCGCCCTCTGCCCCGCGCACCGCCGCGCGCATGGCTTGTGCGGTCTCCTCGTACGGCGTGCCCAGGTTGACCAGCACGCCGGCGCTGATCGCGGCAAAGCCCTCGGCCTCGCGCGCGTTGTCCACCATGGCAGGGGCGCAGCCAGCCGCCAGCAGCGCGTTGGCGGTGAAGTTGGCGACGACGATGTTGGTCAGGCACTGCACCAGCGGCGCGCGCTCGCGCAGGGCGTGCAAGGCATCGGCAAACTGCCGCGGCTGCAGGGAATCGAAAGACGGGGAGGGGCTCATGAGGACGTTCCTACGCCAGGATGATCTGGATCAGGTTCAACGGGTGTGCTCTCAGCACGGACCAGCTCCGTGCACCCCGCGTCAAAGGGGCGATCTTAGTGCAGTGTGCTTCGGCGCAGTGCGCGGTCAGACACCCGCTTCCAGCAGCGCGGCCAATTGCCCGAGCGCCTGCCCCACCGGCTGGCGCAGCTTCAGTGCCAGCAATTCATCGGCACGCGTGCGCCCCAGATTGACCGCGGCAAGGGGCTTGCCCCATTCGGCGGCGGCCCGGGCGAAGCGATAGCCGGAAAACACCATGAGGGAGGAACCGGCGACGAGCAGCGCGTCGGCCTCGCGCAGCGCGGCCATCGCTGCCTGCACCCGCTCGCGCGGCACGCTTTCACCAAAGAACACCACGTCGGGCTTGAGCACGCCGCTGCCGCAGGCCGGGCAGGCGGGCACCACGAAGCTGGAAAAGTCCAGTCCCTCCAGACAGGCGTCGCCGTCGGGGGCGCTACGCACGTCGGGTGGCAGGTGCGCCGGCAACCAGCCGCGATTGGCGGACTGCAGCCGAGCCTGGAAATCCGCACGGGCCAGCGTGTGGCCGCAGGTCAGACAGCGCACCGCGTCCAGCCGGCCATGCAGGTCAATGACCCGTCGGCTGCCAGCCGCCTGGTGCAGGCCGTCCACGTTCTGCGTGACCAGCAGAGCCACCCGCCCCGCCGCCTCCAGCTGCGCCAGCGCCACGTGCGCGGGGCCGGGGCGGCTGGCGGCGATGCGCGGCCAGCCGACCAGGGAGCGCGCCCAGTAGCGCTGACGCGCCGCCGCCTCGCGCGTGAAGGCCTGGAAACTCATGGGCGCGGGACGCTTCCATTGGCCCTGCAGATCGCGGTAGTCGGGGATGCCGCTTTCGGTGCTGCAGCCGGCTCCGGTCAGCACCACGAGGCGCGGATGGCGCCGCAGCAGTGCGGCCAGCGCCTGCACGTCGTCGGACATCGCCGAGGCGGCGCGCTCAGCGCGCGCCCTGCCCCTGGGCCGGCGCGTACTGGCGCGCCCATTCCAGAAAGGCGTCCAGCGGCATCGGGCGCGCCCAGTGGTAGCCCTGCTGCAGCGCGCAGCCCAGGCGCTGCAGCTCGCACGCCTGCTCGGCGGTTTCCACCCCTTCGCCTATCACCTCGCAATGGAAGGCCTGCGCCAGGCCGATGATGCTCTGCACGATGGTCATGTCGTCGGGGTCGCTGAGCATGTCGCGGATGAAGCTCTGGTCGATCTTGAGCGCGTCCATGGGCAGGCGGCGCAGGTAGGTCAGCGACGAATAGCCGGTGCCGAAGTCGTCCAGCGCCACGCGCATGCCCTTGGCGCGCAGGCGCGTGAGCTCGGCCGAGACGTGCTCGATGTTGTAGAGCGCGGCGCTTTCGATGATCTCCAGCTCGATCAGCGAAGCATCCACCTGCGGATAGCGCTCCAGGCACTGCAGCACCCACTGTGCAAAGCCTTCGTGCTGCAGGTACTGGGCGGAGATGTTCACGCTCAGCGCCAGCGGCCAGCCGGCGGCCTGCAGGCGGCCGATGCAGCGCAGGGCCTCGTCGAAGACCCAGCGATCGAAGGCGATCTCCAGCGCGCTGCCGGCCAGTGCGGGCAGGAAGGCGGCCGGCGAGAGCACGCCGTCCTGCGGATGGTTCCAGCGGATCAGGCATTCGGCGCCGACGATCTGGCGCGTGCCCACGTGCACCTTGGGTTGCAGATAGAGCGCGAACTCGCGCCGCTGCAGCGCCTGCTCCAAGTGCTGCAGCCGCGCCTGCTGCTCCTGCTGGTCGCGCGCGTGCAGCGCGTCGAAGCTGCAAAAACGGTTGCGCCCGGCCTGCTTGGCCTGGTACATGGCCTGGTCGGCGTGGCGCAGCAGGGTGTCGGCGTCGGCGTCGGGCGTGTCCAGCGGGTACAGCGTGTAGCCCATGCTGGCGGTGACGCGCACCTGGTGCACGCCGAGCATGTAGGGGCGACACAGCCGCTGCATCAGCTGGCGCAGCTTGCGTTCGCAGTCGCCGCGGCTGTTCAGGCCGGGCAACAGGATGATGAATTCATCGCCCCCCAGACGCGCGGTGCGGTCGCCGCTGCGCAGCGCAGCGCCCAGGCGCCGCGCCACGCCCACCAGCAGCTGGTCGCCGACGTCGTGGCCCAGCGTGTCGTTGACCGGCTTGAAGCGGTCCAGGTCCAGGTAGACCACGCCCAGCAGGGAGCCGCTGCGCCGCGCCAGCGCCATTTCCTCCTGCAGGTGCTGGGCCAGCTTGAGCCGGTTGGGCAGCTGCGTGAGCACGTCGTAGTGCGCCAGGTGGCGCAGCTGCTCCTGCTGCTCGAGCTGCTGCGTCACGTCCAGGCTCACGCCCAGCATGCGCAGGCCGGGGCCCTGGCCGTCGGGCCGCACGATCTTGCCCAGATTGCGTATCCAGCGCACCGCGCCGCTGCCCAGCACCACGCGCCAGGTCTGGTCGAAGGGCTGCGTCGGGTGTTCGCCATGGGCCTGCGCCGCCTGCTCTATGGCTTGCAGGTCGGCCTCGGTGATGCCGCTGCTGCAGGCCGGCCAGGCCCAGGGGCCGCGCCCCGGCGCAAGGCCGTGCATGGCGCGCCAGCGCTCATCGCCGGTGATCTGGCCGCTGACCAGGTCCCAGTCCCACAGACCCAGTGCCGCGGCCGAGACGGTCAGTGACAGCAGCTCCTCGCGCTCGCGGATGCGCTTTTCGTTGCGGATGCGCTCGGTCACGTCGTGCGCGGAGAACAGCCAGCAGGGCTCCCCGTGGTAGTCGAGCTCGCGTATCGACTGCACCACGGTGCGCTGCTGGCCGCCGCGGATGTAGAGCTTGATCTCGTGGTTGTCCAGCTGGCCCTTGGCATCGATGGCGGCGATCATGCGCGCGCGGTCCTCGGGGTCGTACAGGCCCATCTCGATCGCGCTCAGGCCGCTGGTCTCTTCCTGGTGGATGCCGGTCATCGCCTCCCAGGCGGGGTTGACCAGCAGGTATTTGTTGTCGCTGCGCCGCGAGATGCCCATGGGCAGCGGCACCATGCGAAAGATGTGCGAGAGATGGCGTTCGGACTCGCGCAGCTGTTCTTCGCGCCGACGCGCCTCATCGATGTCCTGCAGGATGCCGCGCAGGCAGCGCACGCGCCCGTTTTCCAGCGCCGGCTCGGCGGCCACCAGCACCCACAACAGGCGCCCGTCGGCGCGCAGGATCTGCAGCGGCATGGACCATGACGCCCCCGCACGCAGGCCGCTCAGCAGGCGCGCACGCAGCTCGGCGCGCCAGGGCGGCGCCACATGGGTGTCGATGAGCCCGGCATCGACCGGGCTGCCCGGCGCCAGGCCCAGCAGGGTATTGCAGGTGTCGGTCCAGAGCGTGACACCCCGGCCCGTGGTGATCTCCCAAACGCCCAGGCCCGCCATGCGCCCGGCCTGCTGCAGCAGCGCGAGCAGCGCCTGCCTGCGACCACCGCGCGCTGGCGCGTCGGGGCCGTCGTCGGCAGGCGGCGGCAACGGTGCATCGCTCATGGCTGCTCAGGATACCAACGACCGCCGGCGTTTGCCAGAGCACAAACACCGACCGGAGGCCATCGCCCGCGCCAGGCGGCGCACTAGCCCCTGGCGGCCTCGCCCTGCGCCACTCGGGCGAGCTGCTGCGCCAGGCGCGCCAGCGCGAGCCAGGGGTCGGAAGGCCAGTCGGGTATCTTCAAACCCTTGACGATGCCGTCCACGCGGTGCGCGGACATCAAGAGCTGCGCCAGGCGCCGCGCGCTCAGTCGCGGCAGCAGGCGCTCGTACAGGCGCTCCTTCTTGCCCCAGACGCGCGCCTCGCGCAGCGCGGCGCCCAGGGGGCGGCCGGCGTCGATGGCGGCGCGCACCCGCGCAAGCTGGCGGATGTCCTCGGCCAGCGCCCAGTGCACCAGCACCTCGGCCTCGCCTTCGGCGCGCAGGCCGTCGAGCATGCGCTGCACCCGCCCCACCTGCCCGGCGAGCACCGCTTCGGCAAGCTGGAACACGTCGTAGCGCGCGACGTTGAGCACGGCGGATTCGACCTGTCCGGCCGAAAGTTCGCCCGGCGGATACAGCAGTGCGAGCTTCTGGATTTCCTGGTGCGCCGCCAGCAGATTGCCCTCGACGCGGTCGGCGAAGAATTGCAGCGTGTGCTGGCCCTCGCTGCCGGCCGCCACGCGCTGGCCCTGGACGGCCAGGCGCTCGGCGATCCAGCGCGGCAGCTGCTCGCGCGCGATGGGCTCGATGGCGATGCCGACGCCGGCGGCTTCCAGCGCGCTGAACCAGGCGCTGGTGCGCGTGGCCTTGTCCAGGCGCGGCAGGCTGATCAGGGTGAGCGTGCTGTCGTTGCCCTGCGCGGCGGCAGCGATCTGTTGCAACGCGGCCGATCCGTCCTTGCCCGGCTTGCCGCCGGGAATGCGCAGCTCGATAACCTGCTTGTCGGCAAACAGGCTCAAGCTGCCGCCCGCCGCAAGCACCGCACCCCAATCGAAGTGCGCACCGCTCACGGTGAAGCTGCTGCGCTCGGCATAGCCCTGCGCGCGTGCGGCGGTGCGGATCGCATCCTGCGCCTCTTGCTGCAGCAAGGGCTCGTCGCCATGCAGCAGGTACAGGGGTTTGAGGCCCTTTTGCAGGTGGGCGTCAAGCTGGTTCAGGGCAAGCTGCATGGCGCGCCCCCGGCTAGCGCGGCGCCTTCACCGCCGCCAGGCGGCGCACGATCTGCTGCACCAGGTCCATCTGCATGTTGCGGTAAAGCAGCGCCTCTTCCGATTCCTTGGCGAGCGAGACGGATTCGCTGTAGCTCACGTCCTCGGTGCGCGCCAGGCGCGTGTCGCCTATCCACACGCCGCCGCGCTGGTCCCGAAGCCGAAAATGGACCGACAGCCCCAGCTGCAGCTCGCGCACCTGGCCGGCCGTGGTCATGCCGACCACGGTGCGGCTGCGCTGCTCGCCAAAGAGTTCCAGCACCACTTCGGCCTGGGCCTGCTGCCCGGGGTCGGTATGCAGCAGCAGGCCCCCGCCCGCGCCCTGCAGCGTGCGGATCAGCGGCTGGTTCAGCGAGGTGCCGCCGGGCGCGAGGTAGAGCGAGGAGAAGGCGAACTCGGGCGCGCCGCGCAGGTGAAAGCCGCAGCCGGCCAGCGGCGCGGCGGCGAGCAGGACAAGCAGGGTGCGGCGCTGGGGCATGGCGCTCAGACGACGATGTTCACCAGGCGCCCGGGCACGACGATGAGCTTTTTCGGCGCCGCGCCCAGGGTAAATTTCTGCGCCTCGGGGCTGGCCAGCGCCACCTGCTCGATGGTCGCCTTGTCGGCCGTGGCGCTGACCTGGATGGCGCCGCGCAGCTTGCCGTTGACCTGCAGCATGAGCTCGATCTCGTCCTGCCTGAGGGCGTCCTCGTCCACCTGCGGCCAGGGCGCGTCCAGCAGCTCGCCGAGCACGCCGGCGTAGCCCAGCTCCTGCCAGAGCACATGGGTGATGTGCGGCGTGGCCGGGTAGAGCACGCGCAGCAGGATGCCGTAGCCCTCGATCAGCGCCACCTGGGCGCCCGCATCCTCCAGCGCCTTGAAGCCTTCGAGCGCGTTGAGCATCTTCATCGCGCCCGAGACCACGGTGTTGTACTGCATGCGCTGGTAGTCGTAGTCCACCTGCTTGAGCACGCCGTGGATCTCCAGCCGCAAGGCCTTTGCCGCCTTGCCGAATTTCACATCTTTTAGTGCTGTAGCCCCCGCCACGCTTGCGATGGCAGCTTGCATGTCCATGGCAACGAGCTTGCTGCCGAAACCCCAGACGCGGCGCAGGAAACGGCTGCTGCCCTCCACCGCCGAGTCGTTCCACTCCAGCGTGAGCTCGGGCGGCGAGGTAAACATGGTGTACAGCCGCGCGGTGTCGGCACCGTACTTCTCGATCAGGTCCTGCGGATCGACGCCGTTGTTCTTGGACTTGGACATGGTGCCCACGCCCTCGTAATCGATGGCGGTGCCCACGGGCAGCAGGCCATCGCCACTGTCTGCCGGGTTCTTCAACTTGGCACCGACGATCTTGCCGGCCTCGTCGAACACGTGCTCCACGTCCTTGGGCCAGAAATAGTCCTTGCCGCCCTTGGCGTTGCGCCGGCTGTAGATATGGTTCAAGACCATGCCCTGGGTGAGCAGGCGGGTGAAGGGCTCGTCGACCTTGACCAGGCCCAGGTCACGCATCACCTTGGTCCAGAAACGCGCGTACAGCAGGTGCAGGATGGCGTGTTCGATGCCGCCGATGTACTGGTCCATCGGCATCCAGTACCGCGCGCCGTCCGCCACCATGGCCTGGTCGTTCTTCGGGTCGCAGTAGCGCATGAAGTACCAGGAGCTGTCCACGAAGGTGTCCATGGTGTCGGTCTCGCGCCGGGCCGGCTTGCCGCAGCAGGGGCAGGCCACCTTGAGGAAGGCTTCGCACTTGTTCAAGGGATTGCCGCTGCCATCGGGTACCAGGCCTTCGGGCAGCACCACCGGCAAGTCCTTCTCGGGCACCGGCACCACGCCGCAGGATGCGCAATGGATGATGGGAATCGGCGTGCCCCAATAGCGCTGGCGCGAGATGCCCCAGTCGCGCAGGCGCCAGGTGGTCTTCTTCTCGCCCAGGCCTTTTCCCGCCAGCAGCGCGGCGACCCTGTCCACCGCCTGCGCGTGGCTCAAACCGTCGAGCACGCCGGAGTTGACGCAGTGCGCGCGCGCCTTGTCGCCGTACCAGTCCTGCCAGCCATCGAGCGAAAAGGCCTCGCCCTCGACCGCCACCACCTGCCGGATCGGCAGCTTGTATTTCTTGGCAAAGGCGAAGTCGCGCTCGTCGTGCGCCGGCACGCCCATCACCGCGCCGTCGCCGTAGCCCATCAAGACGTAGTTGCCGACCCAGACCGCGACCGCCTCGCCGGTGAGCGGGTGCGTGACCGTGAGGCCCGTGGGCATGCCCTCTTTTTCCTTCAGCGCCAGTTCGGCCTCGGTGGTGCCGCCTTCCTTGCAGTGCTGGATGAATTCGGCGAGCCTGGGGTTGCCGCTGGCGGCATGTGCGGCCAGCGGGTGCTCGGGCGCGACGGCGCAGAAGGTCACGCCCATGATGGTGTCGGCACGGGTGGTGAAGACGTACATCTTCCCGCCCTGGATCAGCTCGCCATCCGCGCCCTGGATGTCGTGCGTGAAGGCAAAGCGCACGCCGCTGGACTTGCCTATCCAGTTCTCCTGCATCAGCCGCACCTTGTCGGGCCAGCCGGTCAACGTCGCCCTGTCGCCGCCGGGCTGCACGTGGTCGAGCAGCTCCTGCGCGTAGTCGGTGATCTTCAGGTAGTAGCCCGGGATCTCGCGCTTTTCCACCAGCGCGCCGGTGCGCCAGCCGCGCCCGTCGATCACCTGCTCGTTGGCCAGCACGGTCTGGTCCACCGGGTCCCAGTTGACCACCTGCGTCTTGCGGTAGGCGATGCCTTTTTCCAGCATCTTCAGGAACAGCCACTGGTTCCACCTGTAGTACGCGGGGTCGCAGGTAGCGACCTCGCGGCTCCAGTCGATCGCCAGGCCCATGGCCTGCATCTGGCCCTTCATGGTCGCGATGTTGTCCCAGGTCCACTGGGCAGGCGGCACCTTGTTTTTCAGCGCCGCGTTCTCGGCGGGCAGGCCGAACGCATCCCAGCCCATCGGCATGAGCACGTTGTAGCCGCGCATGCGCAGGCTGCGCGTGAGCATGTCGTTGATGGTGTAGTTGCGCACGTGCCCCATGTGCAGCTTGCCGCTGGGGTAGGGCAGCATGGAGCAGGCGTAGAACTTCTGCTTGCGCTCGTCCTCGGTGACGCGGTAGGCGTCGGTGGCTGTCCAGTGGGCGTGCGCGGCGCGCTCCACGGCGGCGGGATCGTATCGGTCTTGCATGAAAGCTGGGAAGGGGCCAAGCGCCGCGCGCGGGCGCGCGCAGGTCGCGAACCGGCCATTTTAGGACGTGTGCGCGCCGCAGCCGCCCGGGAGGCGAATATCTAAAATAATAGCTACCTACGCTTGCATACAAAGGATTTCAGGTATTTTTATATCTGAAATCCAATGCCTGCATGCGGTACCAGCTCTGTTTTTCATATGTTCTCGCCCTGTTTGAAGACCACGCGCCCGATGGGCACACAGTCCGGCCCGGCACAGGCCTTGCGCGGATAGCGCGCCTGGTCGAGGTTGTCCGCCACCAGCCACCAGCCGTCGCCGTCGCGTTGCACGCGGCGCACCAGCACCTCGCCGTAGAAATTGATGGCAAACACCTGGCCATCGCGCAGTGTGGTCTCGGCGGTGTCCAGCACGAAGACATCGCCCACGTGCAGGGCCGGCTCCATCCCTGCAGCCGCCATGCGCAGCGCCAGCAGCCGCGTAGGCCGGTAGCCCCGCCGCGCCAGCCAGTGGCGATGCAGGGACAGCGGTGCGTCTTCGTCGCTCTCGTCGGGCACCACGGTATAGCCAGCGATACCCGTGCGCACCCGCAGCTGCACTGGATAGAGCTGATACACCTCAGGCCCCGCGCCATAGTCGTAGGCCGGCGCCGCGTCCTCTTGCGCGTGCGCGAGCGCCGGTGAAAACCAGCCGCGCATGCCGCGCAGGGATTCGATGCGGCGCACCGTCTTGTCCGAGATGGCGCGCCGACCGAGCAGCATCTGGCGCACGAAGGCGCCGCCCCGATACCCCAGCAGCCGGCCGAAAGACGCCACATTGCCTTCGGCCAGCTTGTTTACCGCATCGGCCAAGCGCATACGGCGCGATTCCTGAATCTGGCTCTCGTCCATCGAGGCAACGTAGCATGCGGCATTTCTCCATTTGCTATCATGCGATGGTAGCAATTGCTAACAGATCATGCCCGCGATCTCTGGCTTCCCGGACCGTCCCGGCCTTCGCGCGGGCGCGCATGGATGTCCGCGCGCCGTGCATGCACGCCAGCGGACCCGCAGGGCGGCGCAATGCTGAACCAGCCGCCGGCGACCGGCTCCTGCCTTGCATCGGCAACCGCGCTGGTGCCGGGCTGCGCACCGGTGCCGGCGAAACCCGGCGCCGTGATCGCCACAATCGGCGCCGGGCTGCACGTGAGCGGCGTCTCGGCCGGTTTCACGCGCTTGCTCGGCCACGCCCCCATCCAGGCGCGGGGCCGGCGCCTGGACGAACTGCTGCGGGGCCCCGATACCGACGAGCCATCGCTGCAGGCGCTGTGCGCTGCCATTGCCTCGGGGCAGGAATGGCAGACCGTCTTGCTGATCCACACCGCCCACGGAGCGGCGCGGTGGATGGCCGTCAGTGCCAGCGCGCTGCGTGGCGATGGTGGCGCTGCGCCGCACTCGGTGGTCGTCCTGGACGAGGTCACCCACGTCGGCGACCACGCTGCGCTGCAGCACCTGGTACTCGACGCCATGGCTCAGGGTGCACCCCTGCACGACGCGGCGCGGCTGCTCTGCCGCGAAATGGAACAGGCCGTCCCCGGATGCACCGCCGTGCTGTTGGCGCGCGACGCACAAGGCCGGCTGCGCATCGTTGCCGCGCCCAGCCTGCCGCCGGCGCTCGAAAGCCTCGTCGACGGCCATGCCGGCGGCGCCCGGTGCGGCTGCTGCACGGCCGCCACCACCGGCCAGGCCGTGCGGGCTGCCGACATCGCCAGTGACCCGCGCTGGGACGCCGTGGGCGGCGCCTTCGTCGCCCACGGGCTCCAGGCCTGCCACGCCTACCCCGTCGCCAGCCGCGAAGGCGCGGTGCTCGGCGTTTTCGCACTCTATTGCCCCGAGACCCTGGACACGGACGGCTGGCACGGGCAACTTGCCAACGCCGGCCTGCGCCTGTGCACACTGCTGCTGGAGCGCGAGCACGAACGCGCGCGCATCCACCAGCTTGCTTACTACGACGGTCTGACCGGTCTGGCCAACCGCAGCATGCTCAATGCGCAGGCCGCGCGCATGCTGCACGAGGCGCAGCGCAGCGGCGCCGCGCTGGCACTGGTGTTCATCGACCTGGATCACTTCAAGCAGGTCAACGATACGCACGGCCATCTGGCCGGCGACGCGCTGCTGCGTGCCGTGGCGGCGCGCCTGCAAGACAGCGCTCGCGCGAGCGACCTGGCCGCCCGGCTTGGAGGCGACGAGTTCGTGCTGCTGCTCACGCGCTGCGACGCGCGCCAGGCGGCCCTTGCCGCCGAGCGGCTGTTGAACGCCTTCAGCCGGCCGGTGTCGTTGCCTCAGGCCACGCTGCAGCCACGCGCCAGCATGGGCATCGCCCTGTTTCCCGACGACGGGGCCGATGCCGACACCCTCTTGCACTGCGCCGACCTGGCGATGTACCAGGCCAAGACCGCAGGCGGCCAGTGCTGGCGCTTTCACAACGCAGCGATGAACGACCAGGCCCGCCGCCTGTCACTGCTGGAAGCCGACCTGCGCCAGGCGCTGGCCGCGGGCGGCCTGGCGCTGCACTACCAGCCGCAGATGCAGGGTGGCGGCCTGCACGGCGTCGAAGCGCTGCTGCGCTGGCAGCACCCCACTCTGGGCGCCATCGCGCCCGAGCGCCTGACGCGCACCGCAGACGAATGCGGCCTGCGCGCCGAACTCACGCGCTGGGTGGTAGGCGAAGCCTGCCGCCAGATGGCCGATTGGCGCGCCCGTGGCGTGGCCGTGCCGCGGGTGTCGGTGAACCTGCAGGGTGCCGATCTGCACGAGCCCGAACTGATGCAGTGGCTGACGCAGCCGCTCGGCGCACACGGTCTGCAGACTGCGGACCTGGCGGTGGAAATCGCCGAGGACGTCCTGTGCTCATCCGACCCCGTGGTGCTGAACAGCGCCCACGCGCTGCGCCGCCACGGCATCGCGCTGGCGCTGGACAGCTTCGGCACCGGCTGCTGCAACCTGGGGACGCTGCATCTGCTGCCGGTCGACGAACTGAAGCTGGACGGCGGCTTCGTGCGCGACATCGAGACCAGCGCCACGGCCCGCGCCCTCATCCGCGCCATGCTGCACATCGCGCACGGCCTGGGCCTGCCCCTGGTCGCCGAGGGCGTGGAGACTCGCGCGCAGCAGCAATTCCTGCGCGCCCACGGCTGCGCGCTGGCACAAGGCCACCTGTTGTCGCCGCCACTGTCCGCGCCGGCGCTGGAGCGCCTGCTGCGCGAGGCCGGTACGGCAGCACCGCAAGTTTCGGTGCCAAAAACCACTTGAACCCATTGAGGGCAAGCTATCGTTTTTACCGCTCCTCGGGCAGAGCGGTAAAGCCGATGTGCGTCAAGCCCGCAGCCTGGGCCGCACCAACGATTTGCACCACGCGACCATAGGGCACGGCCGCGTCGGCGCTCAGGCGCAGTTCGGCGTCTGGCTCACTGGAGGCGATGTGCCGCAGGCGTTCGGCCAAGGCCTCGGGCGGCAGGGCATCGCCATCAAGGTAGGCCTGTCCGGCCTTGTCCAGGGCCAGCAGCACGGAAGCGGCACCCCCGGGCGGCTCGGCGGACGCGGCGCGCGGCAGCTCCAGCCGAATACTGCTGGCAAGCAAGGGCGCCGCCAGGATGAAGATCACGACCAGCACCAGCATCACGTCCACCAGCGGCGTGACGTTGATCTCGCTCATCGGGCGCGGGCGGGCCGGTTCGGCGAAGCGACCGAAGGCCATCTCAGCGCTCCGGCGCGGGCGGGTCGAGCACCAGCGCGTGCAGGTCGTGCGCCAAGCCTTCGAGTTCGGCCTCAACCTCGCCGACCCAGCGGCCAAAGCCGTTGTAGGCCAGCACCGCCGGGATCGCCGCCGCCAGGCCCGCCGCGGTCATGATGAGCGCCTCGCCCACCGGGCCGGCCAGGCGTTCGATGCTGATCTGACCGCCGACCGCCAGCTGCGTGAGCGCATGCTGAATGCCCCAGACGGTGCCCAGCAGCCCGACGAAGGGCGCGGTGGCGCCCACGGTGGCCAGCAGCACCTGGCCCCAGCGCAGCCGGGCCAGCGCCGCATGCAGCGCGCCGCGCAGCGCACGGGTGGCACGTTGCGCCAGCGGCGCCTGGTGTGTCAGCGCGTCGGAGCGGCCCGCGCCCTGCAGCTGTGCGGCAGCGACCACCAGCGGCCAGACCAGGGCGTGGCGATCGAGCGCGCGGATGCGCCCAAGCGCCGGCTCCAACGCGGGCGCCGCCCACAGCGCCTCACCGGCGCGCGCCACGTCGGTGCGCGCCTGCGCCATCAGACGCAGCTTGTAGAGGATGACCACCCAGCTGGCGACCGACATGGCCAGCAGGACCACGGCGCAGACCTGGATGACGGCGTCGGCCTCGCGCAGCCACTGCAATGCGTTCATGCGTCTTGCCGGCAGCCGCTCAGCGCAGGCCGAGCACGTCGAACATGTCGAACAGCCCGCGCGGCTTGTCCGCCAGCCAGCGCACCGCGCGCAGACTGCCCTGGGCGTAGCCGGCCCGGCTGCCGGAGCGGTGGGTGATCTCCACGCGCTCGCCGGTACCGGCAAACAGCACGGTGTGATCGCCCACGATGTCGCCACCGCGCACGGTGGCAAAGCCGATGGCGCCGGCCGGGCGCTCGCCGGTGTGCCCATAGCGCTCGTAGACCGCGCGCTCCGCCAGCCGCGTGCCCTGGGCCTCGGCAATGACTTCGCCCATCTTGAGTGCGGTGCCCGAGGGCGCGTCCACCTTGTGCCTGTGGTGCGCCTCGATGATCTCGATGTCGTAGCCGTCGCCCAGCGCCCTGGCGGCGAGTTCGAGCAGTTTCATCGTGACGTTCACGCCCACGCTCATGTTGGGCGCCAGCACTATGGCGACCTTTTCGGCCGCTTGCGCAAGCGCCGCCTTGCCCGCGTCGTCAAAACCCGTAGTGCCTATGACCATCTGCACGCCCAACTCGGCGCAGGCCCTGGCGTGCGCGAGCGTGCCTTCAGGGCGGGTGAAGTCGATCAGCACGTCGCAGCCCGCCAGGCCGGCGCGCAGGTCGGCGGTGACGGGCACGCCACTGCTGCGCCCGAGGAAGGCGGTGGCGTCCGCGCCGACGGCCGGGCTGGCCGCGACGTCGAGCGCGCCGGCCAGCACGCCATCGGTGCTGGCGAGCACCGCCTCGATCAACATGCGGCCCATGCGACCGCTGGCTCCGGCCACAGCGACGCGCCGTGCGGTGGTGAATGTCATGCCGTCCTCGCTCATCTGGGGTGTGCCGCGGTGGCAGGCGCCCCGCCGCCTTGTCCTGGCTTCACTGGCCCGCCTGCTCCAGCGGCGGGTAATGGCTGCCGGCCGGCGGCCTGGGCGCTGCCGTTGCCGTGTCGGGCGGCGTCTCGCTCTTCGGAAAGCGCGCGAGCTGCTCCTCGCTCGCCTGCAGCTGTGGCACCTTCGAGGCCTTGACGCTGGAGCCTAGCGAGGCGACGAATTCCTCCTCGGTCGGCATCTCGTCGCCCTCGGCGCGGTCGAAGCGCTCGTCCTTGAAGTACACCGTGAGATGGCGCGCCTGGTCTTGCACGCCCTGGCGGCGAATGGTGAAGACGTACTCCCAGCGGTCGGCGTGAAACAGGCTGGTCATCAGCGGCGTGCCCAGGATTTCGCGCACCTGCTGGCGGCTCATGCCCGGCTGCAGCGCCTGCACCTGTTCACGCGAGACGAAATTGCCCTGCACCACGTCGGCGCGGTAGGGCGTGACCATGCTGGCCAGGCGGTCTGCCGAACCGGCACAGCCCGCCAGCAAACCCGCGGCAAGCAGGGCAAGGGCGCCCAGGCGGACGCCCGATCGGAAGGTGACTGACATGGTTTTCGGTATCCGGACTATGATCGGTTTCATTGTAGCGACAGGCTTTTGTCTGCCGGCGACACATGTCCCGCACCATGACCAGCAATATCGAAGAGCTCAAAAGCACAGGCCTGAAGGCGACGCTGCCGCGGCTGAAGATCCTGGAAGTTTTCCAGCAGAGCAAGCAGCGGCACATGACGGCCGAGGACGTCTTTCGCGTGCTGCTGGAGGAGCGCTCGGACATCGGCCTGGCGACCGTGTACCGCGTGCTCACCCAGTTCGAGCAGGCCGGCATCCTGATGCGCAGCAATTTCGACGGTGGCAAGGCGGTCTATGAGCTCGACGAGGGCCAGCACCACGACCACTTCATCTGCACCGGCTGCGGCAAGGTCGAAGAATTCTTCGACCACGAGATCGAGGCGCGCCAGAAGCTGATTGCCAAGCAGCGCGGCTGGCAGGTGCACGACCACGCGATGTCGCTCTACGGCCTGTGCGCCAAGTGCGCGGCCGGCCACTGAAGCGCTTGTCGGGCTAACTCGGGCCCGTATGCCCGTCGAGCATCGCCTGACGGTGGCGGGCGACGAACTCCTGGTAGGTGTCGATGCCGCGAAACTGCAGGATGGTGTTGCGCACCGCAGCTTCCACCAGCACCGCGATGTTGCGTCCCGCCACCACCTCGACGATCACCTTGCGGATCGGCACACCCAGCACGTCCTGGGTCAGCGGCTCGCCGGGTAGACGCTCGTAGTCGCGCTCCAGCGTCTCCTTGCGCACCAGATGCACGATCAGACGCAGCCGCATGCGACGGCGCACCGCGTTTTCGCCGAAGATGGCGCGGATGTCCAAAAGCCCGATGCCGCGCACCTCCACCAGGTTCTGCAGCAGCTCGGGGCAACGCCCTTCGATGGTGCTCTGGTTGATGCGCGACAGGTCGACGATGTCGTCGGCCACCAGGCCGTTGCCGCGCGTGATCAGCTCCAGCCCCAGCTCGCTCTTGCCCAGGCCCGACTCGCCCGTGATCAGGACGCCCAAGCCCAGGATGTCCATGAACACCCCATGCATCGAGGTGCGCTCGGCAAAGTGCTTGGCCAGGTAGCCGCGCAGCACGTCGATGACGAAGGCCGAGGACTCGGCGGTGGCGAACAGCGGCAGTTGCGCACGGTCGCACATGCGCAGCAGCTCGCCGGGCGGCGCCTGGCCGTCGGCCAGCACCAGCACCGGCGGCTCCAGCGTGAGGATGCGCGCCAGACGGCGCTGGCAGTCGGCGGCGCTGCCGTTGGTGAGATAGGCGACCTCGCGCTGACCGATGATCTGCGCGCGGTAGGGATGGATGTAGTTCAGGTGCCCGACCAGATCCGCGCTGGAGCTGGCGGCACGCACGGCCACGTCTTCGAAGCGGCGCTCGGCAGCGCCCTGGCCTGCCAGCCACTGCCAGCGCAGCAGGCTGGAAAACTCCTGGAACAAGGCATCGGCGCTGACGACGTTGGCTTGCATGTGCGCCGCCGCCTGTGTTGGGGTTCAGGCGCTGTGGGCCGCCTGGGTGCTCTGCCAGCCGGCGATCAGGCCGTGCAGCTCGGCGGCGTCCTGGCAGGCCTTGATGCGCTCGCGCGTTGGCGTGTCGCCCAGCAGCTCGGCAATCTCGGACAGGATTTCCAGGTGCTTTTGCGTCGCCGCCTCGGGCACCAGCAGGAAGATCAGCAGAGTGACGGGCAGCTCGTCGGGGGCATCGAACCCTATGGGCTGGCGCAGCTGGAACACCGCCGCCATGGGCGCCTTCAGGCCCTTGATGCGCCCGTGCGGAATCGCCACGCCGTGCCCCAAGCCGGTGGAGCCCAGGCGCTCGCGTGCAAACAGGCTGTCGGTGATGAGCGCGCGCGAGAGCCCATGCTGGCTCTCGAACAGCAGGCCCGCCTCCTCAAAGGCGCGCTTTTTGCTGGTCACGTCAACGCCCACGAGCACCTGCGCGGGAGGCAATATGGAAGCGAGTCGGTTCATGGCGAATGGGGGGCAATTATGCACAATCAGAGTAAACCCTGAGACGCGAGACATCCAGACACAAAAAAAACCACCCGTTGCCGGGTGGTTCCGGTGGGCGCGGGGGATTGCTCAGCCTACGGCGCCCGCGGCCTGCAGCGTGCTGCGGCGCAGCTCGGCCTGGTGGTCCTGGGTGCGCGTCTTGTGGCGCACCACCTGGCGGTCGAGCTTGTCCATGAGCGCGTCGATGGCCGCGTACAGGTCGAAGTGGCTGGCCTGGGCGAACAGGTCCGTGCCCTTCACGCGCACGTTGCATTCGGCGCGCTGGCGTTTTTCCTTTTCCTTCTGCTTTTCCACGGTCAGCAAGACCTTGATGTCGACCACCTGATCGAAATGCCGAGTGAGCCGGTCCAGCTTGGAGGTAACGTAGCCGCGCAAGGCGGGCGTCACTTCGAGATGATGGCCACTGATCGTCAAATTCATGGAACTCTCCTGTGATGCACAGCTGAAAAACGCCACTGCAGTGCAAACCGCAGCGGCTGACGAATCCGTTCTGCGTGGAACTGCCACTATGCACCGGCGCGCGCCCAGGGCAAGGACGCCCGAGCGGTGCACGTGGGCATGGCCCTGCGGCGGCGAAAAACGCTGCACAATGGCGGGATTGCCTGCAACGCCGCCGCGCCGCATCCGCGCATGCCGGCGGCTTTTTTCTTCTCCCCCATGACCGCCGCCGCTGCCCCCGCCCTGCACACCTCGTCCCTGCATTCCCTGCCGTTGCTCGCGCGCGGCAAGGTGCGCGACAACTACGCAGTGGGCGAAGACCGCCTGCTGATGGTGGCGAGCGACCGGCTTTCGGCCTTCGACGTGATCCTGGGCGAGCCGATTCCGGGCAAGGGGCAGCTGCTCACCCAGATGGCGCTGTTCTGGTTCGACCGGCTCGGCCACATCGTCCCCAACCACCTGACCGGCGAGGCGCCCGAGAGCGTGGTCGCGCCCGACGAGCTGCCCCAGGTGCAAGGGCGCGCGATGCTGGTGCAGCGCCTGCGCCCGATTGCCATCGAGGCCGTGGTGCGCGGCTATCTTGCCGGCAGCGGCTGGAAGGAGTACCAGGCAGGGCGCAAGGTCTGCGGCGTGCCGCTGCCCGAGGGGCTGCGCAATGCCTCGCGCCTGCCGCGACCGATCTACACGCCGGCGGCCAAGGCGGCCTCGGGCCACGACGAGAACATCACTTTCGAGCAGACGGTGCAGATGGTGGGCAGCGAGCTGGCGGCCAGGATCCGCGACACCAGCATCCGCCTGTATGAAGAGGCGGCCGCCTACGCCCTGACCAGGGGGCTGATCATTGCCGACACCAAGTTCGAGTTCGGTCTCGACCGCGATGGCGCGCTGGTGCTGATGGACGAGGTGCTCACGCCCGACAGCTCGCGCTACTGGCCGGTGCAGGAGCACGAGGCGGCGCTGGCCAGCGGCAGGAACCCGCCGAGTTTCGACAAGCAGTTCGTGCGCGACTGGCTGGAGCAGGCCAGGGTGGACGGCCAGCCCTGGAACAAGACGGCACCGGCGCCGCAGCTGCCGGCCGAGGTGATCGCCAAAACCGCCGCCAAATACCGCGAGGCCTACGAGCGGCTCACTGGCTGAGCCGCGGCGTCTGCGGCAGCGGCGCCATGCCGTCCTGGCGCGCCGCAAAGCGCAGCAGCGGCGTGCCGTCGCCCGCGCGCAGCTCCAGCGTGCGCCCGCGCTGCCAGTATGAAGCCACGCGCGGCAGGCGCTCGAAGAACAGCGCCTCGCGCAGGCCTGAGCCCAGGCACAGGCGCAGCGAGGAACTCAAACCCTCGAAGCGCAGCGATGCGCCCTGCAGCCTGTAGCTGCCCGCCAGGCGGTTGCAGCCGCCCGAGCCGCTCAGGCGCCCGCTCGCTCCGTCCAGCAGCAGGTGCGGCGCCTCAGCCGGGTCGGCGTCTTCGGTGCCGGTGGATGGGACATCAGCCCCCGCGGGCATGTCGGCAATCGCGCTCAGCTCCCACCAGGTCTGCGTCAGCGCGACCTCGGCCTGGGCGTTCGCGGGCAGCGCGGGCACGGGGCTCAGGCGCAGGTCCACATGGCGCAGGCCGGGGTCGAGCAGCACCACCACCTCGGGTCGGGTTTCGAGCAGCAGCCGGCCGTCGCGCAGGGCCGTCGCCTGCACGGTGTAGCGGCCGCCCGTGCGGATGTCGCCCTGGTGGTAGGGCAGGCGCAAGGCATAGGGGGGCGAACCGGCGTCCTCGATGCGCTGGCGCGCCAGCGCCACGGGCGGCGCGCCCTCGCGCGGCCAGGCGAGCAGGACCGCTTCGAACACCGTATCGGGCGGCAGCAGCAGGGGGGCGCGTGTCAGCGCCAGACCGCTGAGCTGCGCATCGGGCGGCGGCGCGCTGGCGCAGGCGGCGAGCAGCAGCGCCGCGAGCAGCGCCGGTGCGCCCGCGCGGCGCCGCGCCATCAGCTCAGCACGACGCTGGACAGGCGCCTGCGGTAGCTGGCCACCACCGGGTCCTGGGGCGGAATCTGGCCGTCGGCCACCTTGGCGCGCGGCGGCTCGATCAGGTCAAGCACGGCCACGTAGGCCTTGCGCGCCGCGCCCTCTTCCCAGCCCTTGTCGCGCATCAATATCTCGAGCAGCTCGTCCATGGCCTCGGTAAAGCGCTGCCCGGCGGCGAGGAAGCGGGCGCGGGAAAAACGCGCGGCGAAGTCGCGCTTGTTTGCTGCAATCTTCTGGTCGAATTGATCTATGGCCCCCGGCCCGTCAGCGTGTTCAGCAACGAAATCCATAGCAGACAGCCAGAATTTCAGCGCCGCCAGGCGCTGCACCCCCTCGGCCTTGGCGTCCACCGGCGCGAAGGCCGCGCGGGCCGCGTCGACCTGGCCGCGCTGCAGCAGCAGCCGCACGAGGTCAAAGCGCGCCTCGTCGTTGTCCGGGTCGGCCTGCACCGCCTCCTGCAGCTTGTCCAGCGCACCGGCGGCGTCGCCGCCCTCCAGCGCCTGCTGCGCCTCTTCATGTTCGCCCTGGGCCTGCTGCTCCTCGGCGCTGGGCAGGTGCTTGTCCAGAAAGGCGCGCACCTGGGTTTCGGGCAGGGCGCCCATGAAACCGTCGACGGGCTGGCCGTCCACCATCAGCACCACGGTGGGGATGCTGCGCACGCCGAACATGGCGGCGAGCTGCTGCTCCTGGTCGGAGTCGATCTTGGCGAGCTTGAAGCGCCCGGCGTACTCGGTCTCCAGCTTCTCCAGGATCGGGCCCAGGGTCTTGCACGGGCCGCACCAGGGGGCCCAGAAATCCACCAGCACGGGCTGCTGCTGGGATGCGGTGATGACTTCGGCCTCGAAGTTCGCCACGGTCACGTCGATCATGAGTAGGCTCCTGCAAATCGGTGGCGGCAAACCTTCTGCCGCGCAAACTGCCTGAATTGTCCTGTATCCCGCAGGCGCGATCACCGGCCGCCCGCCGTCACGACCGGCGGGCGCGCGCCCGCTTGTCCGCCCGCGCCCTAAAATCCGCTGTTTTCGCCCTGCGGCCCGTCGTGCGCGCCGCTCTCCACGGACATGAACCCCATCCAGATCGGTGTGGTCATGGGCTCTTCCAGCGACTGGGAGACCATGCAGCACGCCGTCGCCATCCTCCAGCAGTTCGGCATCGCCCATGAAGCGCGCGTGGTCTCGGCCCACCGCATGCCCGACGAGATGTTTGCCTACGCCGCAGCGGCCGAAGGCCGCGGCCTGAAGGCCATCATCGCCGGCGCGGGCGGCGCGGCCCACCTGCCGGGCATGCTGGCGGCCAAGACCTGCGTGCCGGTGCTGGGCGTGCCGGTGGCCAGCCGCCAGCTGCAGGGCGTGGATTCGCTCTACTCCATCGTGCAGATGCCCAGGGGCGTGCCCGTGGCGACCTTCGCGATCGGAGCAGCGGGCGCGGCCAACGCCGCCTTGTTCGCCGTGGCGCTGCTGGCCAATGAAGCGCCGCCGCTGCGCGCGCAGCTGCAGGCCTTTCGCACGCAGCAGACGGAGGCGGCGCGCGCCATGACGCTGCCCCCCGCACAGGCATGAGCACGCCCGCGCGCAGCCACCCCATCCTGCCCGGCGCGACGCTGGGCGTGCTCGGCGGCGGACAGCTCGGGCGCATGTTCGTGCATGCCGCGCAGAGCATGGGCTATTTCACCGCCGTGCTCGATCCGGACGCGCACAGCCCCGCCGGACGCGTGAGCCACCACCACATCCACAGCGGCTACGAAGACCCGCGGGGCCTGGCCGAGCTCGCGCGGCTGTGCGCCGCAGTGACCACCGAATTCGAGAACGTGCCGGCGGCGGCGCTGGAACAACTGGCCAGCCGCTTGCCCGTGGCCCCTGCCGCCGCCAGCGTGGCCGTGGCCCAGCACCGTGCGCGCGAGAAGGCGCACTTCGTGCGCTGTGGCGTGCCGGTCGCGCCGCACGCGGTGATTGAAACCGCCGAGCAACTGGCAGCCGTGGACGCGCAGCTGCTGCCGGGCATCCTGAAAACCTCCACTCTGGGCTACGACGGCAAGGGGCAGCTGCAGGTCGGCACGCCGCGGGAGCTGGCCGCTGCCTGGCAACAGTTGAAACAAGCCCCCTGCGTGCTGGAAAAGCGCCTGCCGCTGGACTTTGAATGCTCCGTGGTGCTGGCGCGCGGCAGGGACGGCAGCTGCGTGAGCCTGCCGGTACAGCGCAACCTGCACCGCGGCGGCATCCTGGCCGTGACCGAAGTTCACAAAGGAAATATGCCTCAAACGCTTGCTGGTCAAGCGCTTGCAGCTACCAAATCCATAGCTGAAGGCCTGAACTACGTGGGCGTGCTCTGCGTGGAATTCTTCGTGCTGCAGGATGGCTCGCTGGTGGTCAACGAGATCGCGCCGCGCCCGCACAACAGCGGGCACTGGAGCATCGACGGCTGCGACAGCTCGCAGTTCGCGCTGCAGGTGCGCACCATGGCGGGGCTGCCACTTGCCACGCCGCGCCAGCACAGCCCGGCCATCATGCTCAACCTGCTGGGCGATCTCTGGCTGCAGGGCGGCGGCGCGCCGCGCACGCCGCCATGGGCACAGGTGCTGACCCTGCCCGGCTGCCACCTGCACCTGTACGGCAAGGCCGAGGCGCGCGCCGGGCGCAAGATGGGCCACCTGACGGTGACCGGCGCGCACATCGACACGGTGCGAGCCACCGCGCTGCGCGCCGCCGAGGTGCTGGGCATCGCGCCCTTCTGAGCCATGGTGCTGGACGGCGCGCTGCCCGAATCCATCGCCACCGCGGTGCAGGCGCTGGCGCGCGGCGAGCTGCTGGGGCTGCCGACCGAAACCGTCTATGGCCTGGCAGCCGACGCCGACAACGCCGCGGCCGTGGCAAGCATCTTCAGCACCAAGGGCCGGCCCAGCAACCACCCGCTGATCGTGCATGTCACGGGCCGCACCGCCGCCAGCCGCTACGCCGCCAGCGTGCCCGACTTTGCCGACAAGCTCATGGACGCGTTCTGGCCCGGGCCGCTGACCCTCATCCTGCCACGCCGCGCGGACATAGCAGGCGCCGCCACCGGCGGCCAGGACAGCGTGGGCCTGCGCTGCCCCGCGCACCCGGTGGCGCAGCAGCTGCTGGCCGCCTGCGCCGCGCACCAGCCGCCCATCCACGGCCTGGCCGCGCCCAGCGCCAACCGCTTCGGGCGCGTAAGCCCGACCACGGCCGAACACGTGCGCCAGGAATTCGGCGACGCGCTGCTGGTGCTCGACGGCGGTGCCTGCGCGGTGGGCATCGAATCCACCATCGTCGACTGCACGCGCGGCGCGCCGGTACTGCTGCGCCCCGGGGTGCTGGAGGTGGCGGCGCTGGCGCGCGCCTGCGGCCAAAGAATACTCTCGAAAGAGGAGCTTCCTGCGCAGCAGCCGCGGGCCTCAGGCACGCTTTTGATGCACTATGCACCCAAGGCACCGGTGCGGCTGATGGACGCCCGCCAATTGCAGGCGGCGCTGGACCTGCTGGGAAGCGAAGACGCGCGCATTGCGGTCTGGGCGCGCACGCCGCTGCGTGCGGCCTCGCCCGGGGTGCTGCTGCAACCCATGCCCGACGAAGCCGGCGCCGCCGCCCACGCGCTGTTTGCCCAGTTGCGCGCCTTCGACGAGGCCGGCGCGCGGCTGATCTGGGTCGAGACGCCGCCGCCCGCTCCCGCCTGGGACGGCGTGCGCGACCGCCTGCAGCGCGCCGCCGCCGCGGGCTGAAGGCGGGCGAGCCATCCCTTACACTCGACCACCAAACCTTCGGAGAATCACCCCATGCCAGCATTCTGGTTGCGCCGCACCCTGCTCGTCGTGGCCTGCGCATCGACCGCCTGGCTCGCCGCCTGCGGCTCCAGCGTGGAGAAAGCCTTTCAACCCCAGCGCCTCATCGCCTTCGGCGACAGCATGGCCTATCTGGGCGACGCGGGGGGCAACGGCCGCTACACGGTCAACGACGGCAGCGTGAACAACTGGACGCTGCAGGTGGCCCAGCGCTACAACCGGCCGCTCGCCTCGAGCGCTGCGGGCGGATTGAGCTATGCCCGGGGCAATGCGCGCATCAGCGCCAAGCCCGATGCGGCAGGCAACCCGGCGACCGCCACCGTGGCCGAGCAGGTGGACCAGTTCTTTGCCACGCAAAGCGTGCAGCCGGACGACATGGTGATGCTCAGCGCCGGCACGGCCGACCTCATCGTCGGCATGCGCGCGGTGCTCGACGGCAGCCAGAGCCAGGCGCAGTACCTGGCCCAGGCAGGCCAGGCCGGCGCCGACCTGGCCACACAGGTGCAGCGCCTGTACGACGCCGGCATGCACGTGGTGGTGGCCGGCGTGTACCGCCTGGGGCGCACGCCCTGGGCCAGGACGCTGAACCAGGAGGCGCTGCTCACCAGCGCAAGCGATGAGTTCAACAAGCAATTGCTGCTCAAGATCGAGCCGCTGGGCGAGCGCGTGCGCTACATCGAGATGGCCGGCTACGTGAACCCGATCGACGACACCTACCACCGCCCCTGGAACTACATCGGCTTTGCCAACAGCACCAGCCCGGTGTGCACCTCGGTGGACCCCGGCGCCGGCATAGGCACGGGTGCCAACCAGGTCAATTCGGCACTGTGCACCAGCGCCACCGTGGTGCCCGGCGCGGACGTGAACACCTACGAGTTTGCCGACCAGGTCTATGTCTCGCCCGCGTCCCAGCGCCAGCTGGGCGAGCACGCCTACAACGACGTGCTGCGCGAAACCTGGTGAGCGCCCCCGCGCTGCCCGGCCATGAAAAAACGCACCCGGGGGTGCGTTTTTTTGGGCTGCAAGGGCTTCAGCGGGCGTGCATCACGCGCACCATCTCCAGGCACTTGTTGGAGTAACCCCATTCGTTGTCGTACCAGGCCACGAGCTTGACGAAGTTGTCGTCCAGCGCGATGCCGGCGTCGGCGTCGAAGATGGAGGTGCGCGCATCGCCACGGAAGTCGGTGGCCACCACCTTGTCCTCGGTATAGCCCAGGATGCCCTTGAGCGCGCCCTGCGACTGCGCCTTCATCTCGGCCTTGATCTCGTCGTAGCTTGCGCTCTTGTCCAGCTCCACGGTCAGGTCCACCACCGAGACGTTGGAAGTGGGCACGCGAAAGCTCATGCCGGTGAGCTTCTTGTTGAGCTCGGGAATCACCTTGCCCACCGCCTTGGCCGCGCCGGTGCTGCTGGGGATGATGTTCTCCAGAATGCCGCGCCCGCCGCGCCAGTCCTTGTTGGAAGGGCCGTCCACGGTCTTCTGCGTGGCGGTGGCGGCATGCACCGTGGTCATCAGGCCGCGCTTGATGCCCCATTTTTCATTCAGCACCTTGGCCACGGGCGCCAGGCAATTGGTGGTGCACGAGGCGTTGGAGGCGATCGCCTGGCCGGCATAGCTCTTGTCGTTCACGCCGAAGACGAACATCGGCGTGTCGTCCTTGGAGGGAGCGGACATCAGCACCTTCTTCGCGCCGGCGTCGATGTGCTTTTGCGCCAGTTCCGCCGTCAGGAACAGGCCGGTGGATTCGATCACGATCTCGGCGCCCACCTCGCCCCAGTTGAGCCTGGCCGGGTCCTTCTCGGCGCTGAGGCGGATCTTCTTGCCGTTGACGCTCAGGGTGTTGCCCTCGACCGAAACCTCGCCATCGAAGCGCCCGTGCACGCTGTCGTGCTTGAGCATGTAGGCCAGGTACTCGGGCTCGAGCAGGTCGTTGATGCCCACCACCTCGATGTCCGGGAAGTTCTGCACCGCCGCGCGCAGCACGTTGCGGCCGATGCGGCCAAACCCGTTGATGCCTATCTTGATCGTCATTGCATTTCTCCTGGAGCCATTGAAAACTATTTGCGCCTGAGCGCCGCCTGCACCGTCGCGGCGACGTTCTCGGCGGTGAAGCCGAAGTGCGGCAACAGCACCTTGGCCGGGGCCGATTCGCCGAAGCGGTCAATGCCGACCACCGCCGCGCAGCCGTACTTCCACCAACCCTCGCTCACGCCCATCTCTACCGCGATGCGCGGCAGCCCTTCGGGCAGCACCAGCTTCTTGTACTTGAGGCTTTCACGATCAAAAGTCGTGGTACTCGGCATGGATACGACGCGAACAGCTATCTTTTTTTCCGCCAACAGCTTTTGCGCCGCCAGCGCCAGGGACACCTCGGAGCCGGTGGCGATGATCACCGCCTGCGCGGGCTTCTTCAGGCCCAGATCCTGCGGCTCGGCCAGGACGTAGGCGCCGCGCGAGATGTCGCCCACCGCCTTCTTGGGCAGATAGGGCAGGTTCTGGCGGCTGAGCAAAAGCGCCGTGGGGCGGCCGGCATTGGTCAGCGCCACGCTCCAGGCCACCGCCGTCTCGGCCGTGTCGGCCGGGCGCCAGACGTCCAGCCCGGGAATCAGGCGCAAGCTGGCCGCATGCTCGACCGCCTGGTGGGTCGGGCCGTCCTCGCCCAGGCCGATGGAATCGTGGGTGAAGACGTGCACCACGCGCTGGCGCATCAGCGCCGCCATGCGCAGCGCATTGCGGCTGTAGTCGCTGAACGTGAGGAAGGTGCCGCCATAGGGGATGAAGCCCCCATGCAGCGCAATGCCGTTCATGATGGCGGCCATGCCGAACTCGCGCACGCCGTAGTTGATGTGGCGCCCGCCGCGGCCCTCGGCGTCGCGCACCACCGCGCCCGCCTTGTCAAAGCGCAGCTGCGGCGTGCTGGCGGTATGCGTGAGGTTGGAGCCGGTGAGGTCGGCGCTGCCGCCCAGCAGCTCGGGGATCTTCGCGGTGAAGGCCTCCAGCGTGATCTGGCTGGCCTTGCGGCTGGCCACGGTCTCGGCCTTGGCGTGCGCCTCGACCACCGCGTCGACGGCGGTCTGGGCAAAGCTTTTGGGCAGTTCGCCCGCCATGCGGCGGGTGAATTCGGCCGCCAGTTCCGGCCAGGCCCTGACATAGGCGGCAAAGCGCTTGTTCCAGGCAGCCTGGGCCCTGGCGCCGGCGCGCCGGGCGTCCCAGTCGGCGTAGACGCGCCTGGGGATTTCAAACGGCGCGTACTTCCAGCCCAGCGCCGCGCGCGTGAGCGCGATCTCGTCGCTGCCCAGCGGCTCGCCGTGCGCCTTGGCGGTATTGGCACGGTTGGGACTGCCCTTGCCGATGTGCGTCTTGCAGATGACGAGCGTGGGCCGGTCGGTTTCCTCGCGCGCCTGGGCGATGGCGGCCGAGACCACCTCGGGGTTGTGCCCGTCGACCGGGCCGATCACGTTCCACTGGTAGGCATTGAAGCGCTGGGCCACGTCGTCCACGTACCAGGGGCTGACCTGGCCGTCGATGCTGATGCCGTTGTCGTCGTACAGCGCGATCAGCTTGTTGAGCTTCCACGCGCCGGCGAGCGCGCAGGCCTCGTGACTGATGCCCTCCATGAGGCAGCCGTCGCCCAGGAATACATAGGTGTGGTGGTCGACGACGGCATGGCCTTCACGGTTGAATTCGGCGGCCAGCAGCTTTTCCGCCAGCGCCATGCCGACCGCGTTGGCCAGGCCCTGGCCCAGCGGCCCGGTGGTGGTTTCCACACCCGGCGTCACGCCCACTTCGGGATGGCCGGCGGTCTTGCTGTGCAACTGCCGGAAATTCTTGAGCTCCTCGATCGGCAGCTCGTAGCCCGTCAGGTGCAAGAGCGCATACAGCAGCATGGAGCCGTGCCCGTTGGAGAGCACGAAGCGGTCGCGGTTGGCCCAGTGCGGGTCGGCCGGGTTGTGGCGCAGGTGCCGGCCCCACAATGCCACCGCCATGTCCGCCATGCCCATGGGCGCGCCGGGGTGGCCCGAGTTGGCGAGTTGAACGGCATCCATCGCGAGCGCGCGTATCGCGTTCGCCATCAGCTGGGCATTGGCCATGGAGAAAACAAGCGCAAGACTGCGCGCAATTGAGGTAAACCCGGCATTTTACTGGCGCGGCCAAAGCGCCCACAGGCGAAGGTTCTGCTTGAGCCGGCCCGCCAGCTCGCCCGCGGCCTCGCCCGAGCCGGCGAAGTAGTCGGCCCGCACCGCACCGACGATGGCGCTGCCGGTGTCCTGCGCCATCACCAGGCGCGCCAGGTGGGCGCTCGGCCCGTCGCTCGCCAGCCATACCGGCGTGCCGTAGGGGATGCTGCTGCGATCGACCGCGATCGAGCGCCCCGGCGTGAGCGGCACGCCCTGCGCGCCGCGCGGGCCGGCGTCGGCCGCGAGCGCATCGAGCGGTTCCTCGCGAAAGAAGACGTAGCGCGGGTTGGCCCAGAGCATCTCCTGCACGCGATCCGGGTTGGCCTGTGCCCAGGCGCTGATGCCCGGCCAGGTGGCGTCGCGCACCAGGCCGCGCTCCAGCAGCCATTTGCCCACGCTCTGGTAGGGCTGGTTGTTGGTGCCGGCAAAGGCCACGCGCACCAGCCGCGTGCTGCCGTCGGCCTCCTGCACGCGCAGGCGCCCCGTGCCCTGGATGTGCAGCACCAGCGCCTCGATGGGGTCGCGCACCCAGGCAATCACGCGGGCGGCCAGCTGGGCCTGCACCTCGGGACGGGTCTCGATCTGTTCGCGGGTGTACCAGGGCTGCCTGGCCGGCAGGCCCGGCGGCGGCGCGTACAGCGGCACCTCGTAGCCGTCCCCACGCACGCGTGCGGCCTGCAGCTCGGGTTCGAAGTAGCTCGTGAGCAGGCCGTTGGCGTTGCCGTCGGCCGACTCGATGCGGTAGGGGCGCAGGCGCTCCTGCATCCAGGCGCGCTGCTCTTCCTCGCTGGCGATCGACAGGCGACGGGCTTCGGGACACAGCGGCGCAAACGCCGGCGCCGGGCGCTCGCAGTTGCGCAGCCAGGCTTCCCAGGCCTCGTGCAGCGCATCGTCCTGCCAGCCGGGCAGCTCCTCCCAGGCCACCGGCACCCAATGGCTGCGGTACTGGCTCAGGGTGCCGGGCACGGCCAGCGGCCCACCCAGGGGGCCGAGCCGCACCGGTGCGGGCTCCTGCGCCGCGGGCGCGCCGGGAGCCGGCGCGGGCGCGCGGCTGGCACAAGCGGCCAGGACTCCTACAATGAAGGCGACGATGACTTGACGCATTAAGCTGGGCAACATGCTGCTGATTTTCCTTGAAGCCATGCTGGCACTGGCGCTGTTCCTGGGTCTGATCTGGTGGACCATGTTTTCCGGGCGCAAGCGCGGCGAGCTGCGCACCAGGGACGACGGCAGCCCCGACGCCCCATCGCCACCAGAAGAGGACACGTAACAGGAAAGGAAGCTGATCATGCGACATCAACCCATTCTTTGCGCCGTCGCGGCGGCGGCCATGCTCGCCGGCTGCGCCAACATGACCGACACCCAGCGCCACACCGCCACCGGCGCCGGCATCGGGGCGCTGGGCGGAGCCGCGCTGGGCGCGGTCACCGGCGGCTCGGTGGGTACGGGAGCGGTCATAGGCGCGGGCGTGGGCGCACTGGGCGGCTACATCTGGTCGCAGCACATGGAAGAGCAAAAACGCGACATGCAGATGGCCACCCAGGGCACGGGCGTGGCAGTGACGCAGACGGCGGACAACCGCCTGAAGCTGGACATTCCGAGCGACATCTCGTTTGCCACCGGCCGCTCCGACATCCAGCCCAACTTCCGCCCGGTCCTGGAACGCCTCGCGCGCAGCCTGCGGGCCAACCCCGGCACCGAGGTGCTGATCATCGGCCACACCGACTCCACCGGCTCGGACGCGATCAACGACCCGCTGTCGCTGCAGCGCGCCACCAGCACGCGCAACTTCCTGGCCGACCGCGGCGTCAATCCCATGCGCGTGCAGGTGGACGGCCGCGGCTCCTATGAACCCATCGCCAGCAACGACAGCGCCGAAGGCCGCGCGCGCAACCGCCGCGTGGAGATCTACGTCGGCGAACGCCAGCGGGGCTGATTACCTGATCACAGCACCCGGTGGCGCAGCGCCGGCAGCTGGCCGCGCACCTGCGCCAGGCGCGCGGCATCCAGCTCGGCGATGACCACGGCCGGCCCTTCGGCCTGCTGCGCCAGCACCTCGCCCCAGGGGTCCGCCACCATGCTCTGGCCCCAGGTGCGCCGGCCGTTTTCATGCTGCCCGCCCTGTGCCGCGGCCAGCACGTAGGCCTGGTTTTCGATGGCCCGCGCGCGCAGCAGCAACTCCCAGTGGGCCCGGCCCGTGGTCCAGGTGAAGGCGCTGGGCACGAGCAGCAGATCGCAGCCGGCGGCGGCATGGGCGCGGTAGAGCTCGGGAAAGCGCAGGTCGTAGCAGACGGACAGGCCCACGCGCCAGCGGCTGGCGTCGCGCGCGGTGAGCACAAACTGCACCGGCTCGCTGCCCCGGGCGATGGTGCGCGCCTCGTCGAACTGCTCGGCCGCGCGGTCGAGCACGAACAGGTGGATCTTGTCGTAGCGCGCCACCTGCCGCCCCTGCGGGTCGAACACCAGCGAGCTGTTGCGCACCCGCGCCGGCTCGCTGCAGCGCAGTGCCAGCGTGCCACCCACCAGCCATACGCCATACTCGCGCGCGGTCTGCGCAAGCCAGCGCTGTATCGGCCCGGCGCCCGGCGCTTCGGCCAATGCCAGCTTGTCGGTGTCGCGCAGGCCCATGGCGGCGAAGTACTCGGGCAGCACCAGCAACTCGGCGCCGGCGCGCACGGCCTGCTCGACCAAGGGGCGGGCCTGGGCGAAATTGGCTTCGGGGGCAATGCCCGAAACCATCTGCAGGGCTGCGACCTTCACGGCTGTTCCTCCTTGTTCGTTGCGGCGCCGTCCGCACCCGAGCGTAGCGCACGGACCTGCGGCTCGCTCCAGGTGCCCTCGATCTGAAATTCGCGCGTGGCGGCCTTCACCAGCCGGTCGCCCAGCACGAACTGCGCAAGGAAACTGCCCAGCCCCACCACCGGGTTGATGGCCGTGGCCACGAGCGAGGCCGTGAGGGTGTTGAGCTCGGGCACCACCACGACGTGCAGGTCCTGCGTCTCATGCGCGATGTCGGCCGTGCCCTCCATCAGGACGGCGGCGTTCACCCCTTTCATCTGCAGGTTGTTGGTGCGCGCCACGCCCTCTTCGATCTGCAGGTCGGCACGCACGAAGTCGAAGGAAAAACCGGCGCTGAAGACGTCGCGAAAGTCCAGCGAGAACCGCCGTGGCAGCGCCTGCAGGCTGAGCACGCCGAGCAGCTTGGACAGGCCCGGGTCGGCCTTGAGGAACTGGCCGGACTGCATGTCCAGCTTCATCGCGCCGGTCATGCTCGGGTAGTCGGGCGCCACCGGCGAGCCGAGCCAGCCTATGCGCCCCTGCAGCTCGCCCGCGCCGCGGCGCAACACGCCGGGCATGCCCAGGCGCGCGAGCAGCTCGCCCGAATCGCGCACCCTGAGCTCGAACTTGAGCACCGTACGCCGGCGCGCGTCGGGCCCGGCGTGGCCCAGCAGCGCCCAGTTGCCGCTGGAGCTGAAGCTGGCTTCGGGCATCTCCAGATTCAGCCGCGACAGACGCCATTCGCGCTGCCCGTCCTCGGTGTTGCGGTTGACCGCCTGCAGATCGAGCTGCCCCAGATGGTGTCCGTGCAGCTCGAAGTCCTGCACCTGTACGTCGAGCGCCGGCAGCTCGCCCGCCTCGGCATCGAGCAGCCGGTCCATCTGCGCCTGCTCGGCCCGGGGCCAGGACAGGCGCGCGAGGCGCGCCCGCACCAGGCCCTGCGGCTGCGCGGCGTCGGGCGCGTGGTAGGCGAGCTGGCCTTGCAGCTCGCGCGCTACGAGATCGGCGCTCCAGCTTTCGCCGCGCGCGCGCGCATGGGCGCTGACCTCATGCAGCTGGCGCTGGCGCACGGTGAGCGTGCCCACCTGCAGGTCGAGGGTGTCGGGTTGCCAGGGCGAGCGCGGCGGCCGCGGGCCCGCAGCGGGCGCCTCCAGCGCCTCCCAGGCGTCCAGGTCCAGCGCGTCGAGCCTGACCACGGCCTGCACGCCGCTGGCACCCGCCACCGCCCTGCCTTCGCCCAGCACCACCTGGCCGGCCAGCACCTGCGGCGCCTGGCCGGGCGCGCCTGGTTTTTGCAGATAGCTGAGCGAGAGCACCGCGCCGGCGTCGAGCTGCAGGTGCTCGCGCAGTTCGCCGCCCGCGTTACTCACCCTGTTCTGATAGCGCAGTGCCCGCGTCTGCTCTGCCGTCTTGCCCAGCGGTGCCGGCAGATCGAGCGCCATGCCGCGCAGGTCCGAGACCAGCAGCAGCTCGGGCAGGCCATGGTGCATGCCCAGCGTCAGCGTGTAGTCGGTGCTGCCCTGCATGCGCGCCGCCAGCCGGGCCGTCAGCCCGCCCTCCCCGGCCGCCGCCTGCAGGCCGGCGCTGCTGGCACTGCCGCTGGCCTGCAGCTGCAGCAGCGGCGCGCCGCCGTCGGGCGGCGGCTGCAGGCCGCCGGCAAGGCGCAATGCGCCGCCAAGCGCCTGGCCGCGCACCTGTTCGAGCGTGAAGCCGCGCTCGGAAAAAACCACCGCGCCGTGCAACTGGGTGAGCAGCGGCGCGCCGGGCGCCGGGCGCAGCTCATTGCCCGCCAGTTCGATGCGGCCTTCGACCCGGCTGCGCTGCAGCGCGGCAATCGGCAGGCGCAGTTGCAACTGCAAGGCGGCTTCGCCGCGCGCCTGCATCTGATCGAGCGCGCCTTCGGTCAGGTCGGCCACCTGCGAGCCGCGCACGAAGGCCAGCATCTCGGCCAGCGGCCCCTGCACTTCACCCTGCACCTGCAGCTGCGGGCTCTCCAGATCGGGGATGCGCGCATTGACCTGCAGCACCTTCAGGCGCGGGCGGCCCAGCACCTGGCCGGCGGCACCATCGACGCGCATGCTGGCGCGGTCGAACACCAGCATGCCCGACAGACCGCTGAGCGCGGGCCAGGGCTTGTCGCCCGGCGCCTGCAGGGCACGCGGCACATACACCAGCGTGGCATTCCTGATCCGTGCGGCGATGTGGAATTCCCCCACTTCGCCATTGGCGAAGGGCAGGTCGGCAAGATCGCCGCGCACCCGGAAGTTCACCTCCTTGCTGGCGCCCGCCGTGATCGCGTCGCGCACGTAGTGGCGGGCCTCGGCGTCCACCGCCAGCGGCAGGTAGCGGTGCACGCGCGTACCGTCGGCGCGTACCAGCGTGCCCGACAGGTCGAGCACGCCGGGCAGGCGCGACTGCGCGCCCTCGCCGGTGCGCCAATGCAGCCGCGCGCGGCCCTCGGCATCGGCGTTGGCAAAGCGCAGGTTCTCGCTGTCCACGCGGATCCTGTCACCATCGATCTGCCAGCGCACCCCGGCCTGCAGGCTCTGCACCGGCACGCAGGGGTCTTCAAACACCCCGGGCAGCAGCAGCTGGCCGTCGCGAATGCTCAGTTCGGCGCTGCCACCGGCTTCGGTCAGCTCGAAGCTGCCGCTGGCGCCGCGCAACCCGAAGACCTCGGGCGCACAACCGCCGGCCGCGTCCCGCCCCAGTGCCAGGCCCGAGGCGCGGCCGCGCACCGCGTAGGCCGAAACCGCGTCGTCCTCGCCCCGCCACTGCGCATGCAAGTCATGAATGCGACCTTCGGGGCCGTATTGCGCGAGCGCCTCGCGCAGCGACGCGTCCAGCGGCAGGCGCTCGGCGATGCGCGCCAGCAGCGCCAGATCGAGCACTTCGGCCTGCAGGCGCTGCTGGCGTTGCGCCCCCTGGCCCTGCACACGCCAGGACAGCGCCTTGCTCTGCCAGGCGAGGCCGTCGCCGGTGCGCACGCGCAGGTTCTCGGCGCCGAGCTGCAAGCCGTCGTCCAGCGGCTCGGCCACCGCGCGCAGCGTCAGCTCCTGCAGCGCCAGAGGCTGCAGGGCGCGGGCCCATTGCACTTGCGCACGGCGCAACGCCAGGTCGGTCACGACGCGGGCCACGCGCCCCTGCTGCACGTCGGCCCAGGCGCGCAGCGCGCCACGCCCGTCCTGGACCTGCACGCCCTGCAGGTCGAGATAGGGCGCCAGGCGCACCAGATCCACCTCGGGCAGCTCGGCATACCACTGACCGCTCCAGCCTGTCCAGGCCTTGCCCAATGGGCCCCACAGCGGCTCCTGCAGGCGCGCGCGCAGCGAAAACCGCGCACCCCAGTGCTCAGGCGGCGTCGCGTCCAGGCGCAGCACATGGCGCCAGGCACCGCCACGCAGCACGAGGTCCACGTCGCTGAGCTGCACCGCGGGCAAAGCGCGTTGCTCGTCCAGCCACTCGAGCCTGCCACCGCGCACCACCACCTCGGTCTGCGACAGCAGCCAGTCCAGCACCGAGCCGTCGTCCGAGCCCTGGGTAAGCGGCAGGCCCGCGACGAACACCCGGCCCTGCGCATCGCGGCGCAGCTGCAGTGCGGGCGCCTCCACGTACAGCTGGCTCAGGCCCAGACGCAGCAGCGAGCGCGGCGACAGCGCAATGAGCACGCGCGGCAGCTGCAGCGCCTGACGGCCCCCGGCGTCGAGCAGCTGCACGCCCTGCAACTCCAGCGTGGGCAACACGCCGTTGCTGTGCGCGCGCAGCGCCTGCACCCTGACCGGCAAACCCAGCGCCTTCTGGGCTTGTTGCTGCAGCAGCGGACGCCAATCATCGATACGCGGCACAATCCACCAATGCAACGTCGCCCATGCCAGCGCGAGCAACAGCCAGAACGCCAGCAAAATTCCCAGGGCCCATCGTGCCGTGCTCGCCAGATATCTCAGCCAACGGGGAGAATGTGTGGGCACGCCTCGGTCATGACATCGGATTGCAGTGTCAGGAATTATGACCCGCACCAGTGAATCCGAAGAGGCGCTTGCGCGCTGGCACGGGGGCGCCTGAACATGGGCCCCTCGCCACAGACCACGGTCCGCGCCGCTGGTCTTGCCGCCCATTCGCGTCTGTACCAGCGCCTGCACCGGCGCTATGCCGACGTCTGGACGCTGCTGGCGCCCGGTCTGCCCGAACGCGCCACCATGGCCGCCTGCTGCGACGCACTGCAAGCGCGGGGGCAGGACCTGGCGGGCGCGCTGCGCATCCTGCGTCAACTGGTGGTCGAGCGGCTGATGGTGCTCGACTGCGAACGCCAGGCTCCGCTGGAGGACATCTGCACCGCCCTGACCACGCTGGCCGAGCTGGCGCTGGACCGTGCCTGCCTGC
Organism: Comamonas flocculans; assembly: GCF_007954405.1. NCBI lineage: Bacteria > Pseudomonadati > Pseudomonadota > Betaproteobacteria > Burkholderiales > Comamonadaceae > Comamonas > Comamonas flocculans. Next base: position 1,367,472 of record NZ_CP042344.1, read on the forward strand.
AGGTACGCCAGCAGCTGGACGCGGCGCACGGTGCGCCGCTGGGCGCCGATGGCCAGGTGGCCCAGCTCTGGGTGGTGGGCATGGGCAAGCTCGGCGCGCGCGAGCTCAATGTCTCCAGCGACATCGACCTGATCTGCATCTACGAAAGCGACGGGGAAACCACCGGGCTGGCGGACGGGCGCGGGCGCATCTCCAACCATGAATACTTCGTGCAGGCGGTGCGGCGCATCAGCGCCCTCGTCGGCGAGCAGACGCAGGACGGATTCGTCTTTCGCGTGGATCTGGCGCTGCGCCCGCACGGCAACTCAGGGCCACTGGCGATGTCGCTCGCGGCACTGCAGGACTACCTGCGCCTGCAGGGGCGCGAATGGGAGCGTTTCGCCTGGCTCAAGAGTCGGGTGGTTGCGCCCACGGCCTGCATCGCCTCGCCCAACGTGCAGGCGCTGCGCCAGGTGGTGCTGCCCTTCGTGTTCCGCCGCTACCTGGACTATGCGGTGTTCGATGCGCTGCGCGTGCTGCACCGCCAGATCCGCCAGGAAGCGCAGCGCCGCTGCGCCGGCCACCCCGAGCGGGCCAACGACGTCAAGCTCTCGCGCGGGGGCATACGCGAGATCGAATTCACCGTGCAGCTGGTGCAGGTGGTGCGCGGCGGGCAGTTCCCCGAGCTGCGCTGCCGCCCCACGCTGGAGGCGCTGCAGCGCCTGGCGCGCGCCGGCCTGATGCCGCAGGAAAGCAGCGAGGCGCTGGCTCAGGCCTACGTCTTCCTGCGCCAGGTCGAGCACCGCATCCAGTACCTGGACGACCAGCAGACCCATGTGCTGCCCACGCAGGACCGCGACCTGGCCTGGATCGCGCAGACCATGGGCATGGACAGCTGCGAGTTCCTGCGCGAGCTCGACGCCCACCGCGAGCGCGTGGCGCACGAGTTCGACGCGCTGCTGGGCGGACCGCAGAAGAAGACCTGCTCAGGCCCCGGCTGCCGCCAGCGCGAAGAGCCCCCGGCCGACTGGAACGCGGTGATCGAAGCCCAGCCGGCCACCGTGGGACGGCGCATGCAGGACTGGCACCAGCAGCCGCGGGTGCGCCAGCTCAGCGACAAATCGACCGAACGGCTGATGCGCATCCTGCGCCAGGCCGGCCAATGGCTGGCCGAGGGCGGCGCCACCGAAGAGGGGGCGCTGCGTCTGCTGGACTGGTTGGAGCAGCTGCTGCGCCGCGAAAGCTACCTGGCGCTGCTGGTCGAGCGCCCGCTCGTGCTGCGCCGCCTGCTCACGCTGCTGGGGGCGGCGCGCTGGCCCGCGCGCTACCTGCAGCAGCACCCCGGCGTGATCGACGAGCTGGCCAGCGAGGCGCTGTTCGTCGAGCGCTTCGATGCCCGCGCCTTCACGCGCGAGCTGCAGGAGCGCCACGCCTCCTTGCGCTCCACCGGCGAGGACGATGAGGAAAGCCTGCTGAACCTGCTGCGCCGCGCGCACCACGCCGAGGTGTTTCGCACCCTGGCGCGCGACGTGGACGCCCGCCTGACGGTGGAGGAGGTGGCCGACGACCTGTCGCTGCTGGCCGACAGCGTGCTGGCGCTGGCGACCCAGTGGTGCTGGGAGCACTTCAAGGGCCGCCACCGCGAGGTGCCGCAACTGTCCATCATCGGCTACGGCAAGCTCGGCGGCAAGGAACTCGGCTACGGCAGCGACCTGGACCTGGTCTTCGCCTACGACGACGCTGACGACAATGCCGCCGAGATCTACCCCGCCTTCGTGCGCAAGCTGCTGTCCTGGCTGACGGTGAAGACCGGCGAGGGCGACCTGTTCGAGATCGACACCCAGCTGCGCCCCAATGGCAATTCCGGCCTGCTCGTCACCTCCTTCGAGGCCTACGCGGCCTACCAGCAGCAGCGCGGCAGCAACACCGCCTGGACCTGGGAGCACCAGGCGATGACGCGCGCGCGCTGCGTGCTCGGCTCGCCCCTGCTGCGCCAGCGCTTCGACGCCATCCGCGAGGCGGTGATCACCGCGCCGCGCGACCTGGTGCGGCTGGCCAGCGAGATCATCGCCATGCGCGAGCGCCTGCACGGCGCGCACCGCGCCAGTCCCGCGCTGTTTGACGTCAAGCACAGCCGCGGCGGCATGGTGGACGTGGAGTTCGCGGTGCAATACCTGGTGCTCGCGCATTCGGGCGCGCACCCCGAGCTGCGCGAGAACAAGGGCAACATCGGCCTGCTCGAACGTGCCGAGCAGGCCGGCCTGCTGCCCGCGGGCGTGGGCCACGCGGCGGCCAATGCCTACCGCCAGCTGCGCCAGATGCAGCACCGTGCGCGCCTGAACGAGGAAGCCACGCGCGTCGCGCCCGATCGGCTGGCGATGGAGCGCCACACCGTGCTGGCGCTCTGGGATGCCACCTTTGCTGCGGTGCAGCATCAGCCACTCTAGAATCAGCCCGACCCCGCCCGCCGCGCGCGCCCACCGCGCCGGCAGCCCCTTGCCCGCACGCCCATGATCGACCTGAGGGACATCACGCTGAACTACCCCGGCCCGCAAGGGCCCGTCACCGCCCTCGCCGGCATCACGCTGCGCGTGGCGCCGCGCGAGATCTTCGGCATCATCGGCCGCTCGGGCGCGGGCAAGAGCTCGCTGGTGCGCGTGATCAACTTGCTCAACCGCCCCTGCAGCGGCCAGGTGCTGGTGGACGGGCGCGACATGACGCGCCTGAGCGAGGCCGAGCTGCGCGCGGCGCGGCGCGACATCGGCATGGTGTTCCAGCACTTCAACCTGCTGTCTTCGCGCACGGTGTATGGCAACGTGGCCTTGCCGCTGGAGCTTTCGGGCATGGACAAGGCGGCGATCCGCGCGCGCGTGCAGCCGCTGCTCGAGCTGGTCGGTCTGGCCGAGCTGGCCGAGCGCTACCCGGCGCAGATTTCAGGTGGGCAGAAGCAGCGCGTGGGCATAGCGCGTGCGCTGGCCAGCCAGCCCAAGGTCTTGCTGAGCGACGAGGCGACCAGCGCGCTGGACCCGGAGACCACGCGCTCCATCCTCGACCTGCTGCGCCGCGTGAACCGCGAGCTGGGCGTGACCGTGGTCCTGATCACGCACCAGATGCAGGTGATCAAGCAGATTGCCGAGCGCGTGGCGGTGATCGACGCCGGACAAATTGCCGAGATGGGCAGCGTGCTGCAGCTCTTCACCCACCCGCGCGAGGCGATCACGCGCAGCCTGATCGACGAGATCGTGCCGCAGACCCTGCCCGAAACGGTGCTGGCGCGCGTGCATGCACTCAGCCAGAACCTGCCCGCGGGGCAGACGGGCAAGCTGCTGCGCCTGTCCTACGCGGGCGAGCAGGCCTACGAGCCCATCCTGGCGCACCTGATCCGCGAGCTGGGGCTGGACGTGTCCATCCTGCACGGGCAGATCGACGAGATCCAGGAGCAGGCCTTCGGCTCGCTGGCGCTGTACGTGAGCGGGGCGGCGACCGACCTGGCGCGGGCCGGCGACTTTCTGCACGCGCGCGGCGTGCTGGCCCATGTGGATGCGGTGCAGGCCGGGGAGGCAGCGCATGTTTGAGAATTTTTCGCCCATGATGCTGGCGCTGTTCGGCACCTCGCTGTGGGAGACCATCGTGATGGTCGGCATCTCCGGCGGCATAGGCGGGCTGATCGGCATTCCGCTGGGCGTGTTCCTGCGCCTGACCGATCAGGGCGGCGTGCTGGCGCACCGCCCGGCCAACGCGCTGGTGGGCGCCCTGGTGAACGCGGTGCGCTCCACGCCCTTCATCATCCTGCTGGTGGCCATCATCCCGTTCACGCGGCTGGTCACCGGCACCTCGATAGGCACCTGGGCCGCCATCGTGCCGATGACGCTGGCGGCCGCGCCCTTCATCGCGCGGCTGGTGGAAACCGCGCTGCGCGAGGTGGACAACGGCCTGATCGAGGCCGCGCAGTCCATGGGTGCAAGCACCTGGCAGATCGTCTGGAAGGTGCTGCTGCCCGAGGCGCTGCCCGGCATCGTGGCCGGCCTGACCATCAGCTTCGTGAGCCTGACGGGCTATTCGGCCATGGCCGGTGCGGTGGGCGGCGGGGGGCTGGGCGACCTGGGAATACGCTACGGCTACCAGCGCTTTCTGCCGGACGTGATGCTGGCGGTGGTGCTGATTCTCATCGTCTTCGTGCAGGCCATACAGAGTTTTGGCGACTGGGCCGTGCGCCGCCTGTCGCACCGTTGAGCGGGCACATGCGCGGCGGTTATGAGGTCATGGCGAAAGATTCTTTTTGCAACGCAGCATGAACCGCTAGCATCGTGTGTTTGATTGTTTCCAAGGTGCCCACCATGCATTCCAAACGTTCCTTCCTGCAGACCGCGCTGGCACTGGCCGGCGCCCTGGCCTTGGGACAGCCCGCGCTGGCCCAGGACAAGCCGATCAAGATCGGCGTGACGGCCGGTCCGCACGCCCAGATCATGGAGCAGGTCAAGAAGGTGGCCGCCCGCAACGGCCTGGCGATCGAGATCGTGGAGTTCAGCGACTACGTGCAGCCCAATGCCGCGCTGGCCTCGGGCGACCTGGCGGCCAACAGCTACCAGCACAAACCCTACCTGGACGCGCAGATCAAGGACCGTGGCTACAAGTTCGCGGTGGCCGCGGACACCGTGACCTTCCCGATCGGGCTGTACTCCAAAAAGATCAAGCAGCTGGGCGAACTCAAGGAAGGCGCGCGCTTCGGCATCCCCAACGACCCGACCAACGGCGGGCGCGTGCTCTTGCTGCTGCAGGCCCAGGGGCTGATCAAGCTCAAGGACGGCGCGGGCCTGAAGGCCACGCCGCTGGACGTGGTGGAAAACACCAAAAAACTCAAGTTCGTCGAACTGGACGCGGCGCAGCTGCCGCGCTCACTCGACGACCTGGACGCCTCGGCCATCAACACCAACTTCGCCATCTCCGCCGGGCTCGATCCCAAGCGCGACGCCATCGCCATGGAGGCGCCCAACGGCCCCTACGTGAACATTCTGGTGGTGCGCGAGGCCGACAAGAACCAGCCCTGGGTGGCGCAGCTCGTCAAGAGCTACCACAACGACGAGATCCGCCAGTTCATCGACACCCAGTTCAAGGGTTCGATCATCGCCGGCTGGTAAGCCCGGCGCGCGCGGCGCCATCGCCGCGCGCACGGTGGCGCGGCCCGCCGGCCCGGCATGCGGCTTGCATGCGACACTAACGGTTTTGCATTTTTTGCCGCCCATGCCGCCTTCCCTGTTCCCAGCGATCGCCCTGCTCGCCGCGCTCGGCTGTGGCGCGAGCCTGGCGCAAGACGCTCCCCCGAAGGCGCAGCCGGCGCTGACGGTCACCACCACCACCGCCCAGCGCACCGAGCTGACCACGCATTTTTCCGCCAACGGCAACATCGCCGCCTGGCAGGAGGCGAGCATAGGCGCCGAGATCGGCGGCCTGCGCATCGCCGAGGTGCTGGTCAACGTGGGCGACGTGGTGCGCAAGGGCCAGGTGCTGGCGCGCTTTGCCACCGACCTGGTGCAGGGCGACGTGGCGCAGGCGCGCGCGGCGCTGCAGCAGGCCGAGGCGGCCGTGGCCGAGGCGCGCGCCAATGCCGAGCGCGCCCGCGCGCTGGCCGGCAGCGGCGCGATGAGCCAGCAGCAGATCCAGCAGTACGCCACCGCCGAGCAGAGCGCGCTGGCCAGCGTGGCGTCGGCCAAGGCGCAGCTGGGCACCCAGCAGCTGCGCCTGGCGCACACCGAGGTGCGCGCGCCCGACGCCGGCGTGGTCTCCGCGCGCAGCGCCACCGTGGGCGCAGTGGTGGGCGCGGGCACCGAACTCTTTCGCATGGTGCGCCAGGGCCGCCTGGAGTGGCGCGCCGAAGTCGGCGCCGCCGACCTGGCGCTGCTTTCGCCGGGCGTGCGCGCCCTGGTCGGCACCGCCGGTGGCGGCCAGGTGCAGGGCAAGGTGCGCATGCTCGGGCCGACGGTGGACGTGAACACGCGCAACGCCCTGGTCTACGTGGATCTGCCGGCAGACCCGCGGCTGCGCGCCGGCATGTACGCCAGCGGCCGCTTCGTGCTGGGCGACAGGCAGGCGCTGACCGTGCCGCTGTCGGCGGTGGTGGTGCGCGACGGCTTTCCCAGCGTGTTCGAGCTGCAGGGCAGCGACCACGTGATCCTGCGGCGCGTGCACACCGGCCAGCGCACGGGTGAGCGCATCGAGGTGACCGAGGGCCTGGCCGAAGGCGCGCACATCGTGCAGCGCGGCGGCACCTTCCTGAACGACGGCGACCTGGTACGGGTGGTTCAGGAATCTGAACAAAATCCGGCCCAAACTCCCGCCAGCCAAGCGCCAGCAGCTACGAAAACAAAGTAAGCCATGAACGTCTCTGCCTGGGCCATACGCAACCCCGTGCCGGCGGCCATGCTGTTCGTGCTGCTGACGCTGGCGGGGCTGATGTCCTTTCGCTCCATGAAGGTGCAGAACTTCCCGGACATGGACCTGCCGGTGGTGATCGTCACCGCCGCGCTGCCGGGCGCCGCGCCCGAGCAGCTGGAGAGCAACGTCGCCCAGCGGCTGGAAAACGCCATCGCCACCACCCAGGGGCTCAAGCACATCACCAGCACGCTGACCGACGGCATGGTCACCATCGCCGCCGAATTCGTGCTGGAAAAACCCGGGCAGGAGGCGGTGGACGACGTGCGCACCGCCGTCGCCCGCGTGCGCCCCGACCTGCCGGCGGACGTGCGCGATCCCATCATTGCCAAGTTCGACCTGAACAGCCAGCCCATCCTGGCCTATGCGATCGCCTCCAGCCGCTGGGACGACGAGGCGCTGTCCTGGTTCGTGGACGACACGCTGCAGCGGCGCCTGCTGGCCGTGCCCGGCGTGGGCGCGGTGGCGCGCGTGGGCGGCGTCACGCGCGAGGTGCGCGTGCTGCTCGATCCGCTCCGGCTGCAGGCGCTGGGGGCGACGGCGGCCGACGTCTCGCGCCAGTTGCGCATGGTGCAGCTGGAGAGCGCCGGCGGGCGCGCCGACCTGGGCAGCAACGAGCAGCCCGTGCGCACCCTGGCCACGGTGCGCACCGCCGAGGAGATCGCCGCGCTGCAGATTCCGCTGGCCGGCGGGCGCACGGCGCGCCTGGACCAGCTCGCCAGCGTGCAGGACACCCACGCCGAGCCGCGCGCCGCCGCGCTGCTGGGCCAGGACAAGGTCATCGGTTTCGAGATCTCGCGCAGCAAGGGCGCCAGCGAGGTGGAGGTGGGCGCGGGCGTGCAGCAGGTGCTGCAGCAACTGCAGGCCGACTACCCGCACCTGACGCTCACCAGGACGGTGGACTTCGTGGACATCGCGCAGGAGGAGTACGACAGCTCCATGCGCCTGCTCTACGAGGGCGCACTGCTGGCGGTGGTGGTGGTGTGGCTCTTCTTGCGCTCGTTTCGCGCCACGCTGATCTCGGCGGTGGCGCTGCCGCTGTCCATGATTCCGGCCTTCGTGGGCATGCACTACCTGGGCTTTTCCATCAACATCCTGACCTTGCTGGCGCTGTCGCTCGTCGTCGGCATCCTGGTGGACGACGCCATCGTCGAGGTGGAAAACATCGTGCGCCACCAGGGCATGGGCAAGAGCCCGTATCAGGCGGCCATGGAAGCGGCCGACGAGATTGGCCTGGCGGTGGTCGCCACCACCTTCACGCTGATCGCGGTGTTCCTGCCCACGGCCTTCATGAGCGGCATCCCGGGGCGCTTCTTCAAGCAGTTCGGCTGGACGGCGGCGCTGTCGGTGTTCGCCTCGCTGGTGGTCGCGCGCCTGCTCACGCCCATGATGTGCGCCTACCTGCTCAAGCCGGTCAAGCAGGCGCATGCGGAGCCGCGCTGGCTCAGTGCCTACATGCGCGCCGTGGGCTGGTGCCTGCACCACCGCCTCGCCACGCTGGTGCTGGCGCTGCTGTTCTTCGCCGGTTCGCTGGCGCTGATCCCGCTGCTGCCCTCGGGCTTCATGCCGGCGGACAACAACGCCCAGACCCAGGTGAATCTGGAGCTGCCGCCGGGCACGCTGCTGCCCGAGACCGAGGCGCTGGTGCGCGAGGCCACGCGCCGCGCCATGCAGGTGGGCCACATCGAGACCATCTACAGCACCATAGGCGGGGGCAGCGCCGGCGCCGACCCCGCCACCGGCGCCGGCGCGGCCGACCCGCGCCAGGCCACGCTCACGCTGCGCATGACGCCGCGCGGCGAGCGCCCGACCAAGCAGGTGATGGAAGAGCGCCTGCGCGCGGCCATGGCCGACCTGCCCGGCGCGCGCGTGCGCGTGGGCCTGGGCGGCTCCAACGACAAGTACATGCTCACGCTCTCCAGCGACGATGCGGCCGCGCTGGACCGCAGCGCGCGCGAGGTGGAGCGCGGCATCCGCACCATCGCCGGCATCGGCGGCGTCACCTCCACCGCCAGCCTGGTGCGCCCCGAGATCTACGTGCAGCCCGACTTCGCCCGCGCGGCCGACCTGGGCGTGACCAGCGCCGCGATCGCCGAAACCCTGCGCGTGGCCACCGTCGGCGACTACGAGCAGAACCTGGCCAAGCTCAACGTGGCGCAGCGCCAGGTGCCCATCGTGGTGCGCCTCGACGATGCGGCGCGCGAAGACCTCTCGGTGCTCGAGCGCCTGCAGGTGCCGGGGCAAAAGGGCCCGGTGCGCCTGGGCGAGGTGGCCACGCTCACGCTGTCGGGCGGGCCGGCGGTGATCCGCCGCTACGACCGCGCGCGCAACGTGCGCTTCGAGATCGAGCTGGGCAGCCGCGGCCTGGGCGAGGTGACGCAGGCGGTGCGCCAGCTGCCCGCCATCCAGGCCATGCCGGCCAGCGTGCGGCTGGTGGACGTGGGCGATGCGGAGATGATGACCGAGCTGTTCGGCAGCTTCGGCATCGCCATGCTCACCGGCGTGGTCTGCATCTACATCGTGCTGGTGACGCTGTTCAAGGACTTGCTGCAGCCCTTCACCATCCTGGTGGCGCTGCCGCTGTCGCTGGGCGGGGCCTTCGTCGCGCTGCTGCTGGCGCACCAGAGCTTTTCCATGCCCTCGCTGATCGGCCTGGTGATGCTCATGGGCATTGCCACCAAGAACTCCATCCTGCTGGTGGAATACGCCATCACCGCCCAGCGCGAGCTGGGCATGGGGCGGCTCGCGGCACTGCTGGACGCCTGCCACAAGCGCGCGCGCCCCATCATCATGACCACGCTGGCCATGGGCGCGGGCATGGCGCCGGTGGCGCTGGGCCTGGGCGGGGCGGACATGAGCTTTCGCTCGCCCATGGCGATGGCGGTGATCGGCGGGCTGCTCACCTCCACCGTGCTCAGCCTGCTGGTGGTGCCGGCGGTGTTCACCTACGTGGACGACTTCGAGCACTGGCTGCGCCGCGGCCTGCGGCGCGCGGGCGCGGGGGCGGACACGGACGCGGGTACCACCCCCGCCGCCCCGCGCTGAGCCGCGCGCCACGCCTCGCGCCGGCGGCCCGATGAACCTCGTTGCCATCGACATCCGCTCGCTGCCCATAGGCCAGCCGCTGCCCTTCGCGCTGCATTCGGCCAAGGGCGTGCTGCTGGCGCCGCGCGGCTACCGCATCGGCTCGCCGGCCGAACTCGCCGCCATCGAGGGCCGCGGCGTCCAAGTCTGCGTGGACATCGACGAGGCCGCGGCCAGCCACCGCAACTTCATGGGCCAGCTGCAGCAGATGCTGCGCAAGGACACGCCGCTGGGGCAGATCGCGGCGATGAAGCTGCGGCTGGCGACCGGCAGCCCCAGGGCGGCGCCGGGGCAGGGGCGCCAGGACTGGCACGAGCTGCAGCAGCGCGCCAGCCAGCTGCTGCACACCCCCGCCCAGGGGCGGCTGGTGCAGCGCGTGCAGGACATGGTGCTCGAGCTCGAACAGCTCGGGCAGGAGAATGCCGACGCCACGCTGCTGGCGCTGATCTACCTCTCGGGCCAGGCGCCGCACCAGTACAGCGCCACGCACGCGCTGCTGGTGGCCAGCGCCTGCATGCTGACCGCGCGCCAGACCCTGCAGTGGCCCGCCGCGCGGGTGCGCACGCTGGGCCAGGCGGCGCTGACCATGAACCTGGCGATGACGGCGCTGCAGGACACGCTGGCGCTGCAGACCGAGCCGCTCACCGCCGGCCAGCTGCAGCAGATCCAGGCGCATGCGCAGGCCTCGCGCGCGCTGCTGGCCGAATGCGGCGTGGACGACCCGCTGTGGCTGCAGGCGGTGGCGCTGCACCACCAGCCGCCCACCGGCGCGGCGCTGGCCGCGCAGGCGCCGGGCGAGCAGATGGCCCGGCTGATCCAGCGCGCCGACGTGTTCGGTGCGCGCATCGCCCCGCGGGCCACGCGCCACGCGATGCCGGTCACCGCGGCGGTGCAGGCCATCTACTACGACGAGCGGCGCGCGGTGGATGAGGCCGGGGCCGCGCTGCTGCGCACCCTGGGGGTGTACCCGCCGGGCGCCTTCGTGCGCCTGGCCAGCGACGAGGTGGCGGTGGTGCTGCGCCGCGGTGCCAGCGCCACCACGCCGCGCGTGGCGGTGGTGCTCGGACGCTCGGGTATGCCCACGGGCGAGCCGATTCCGCGCGACAGCGCGCAGGAGGCGCACCGCATCGTCGCCTCGCTCGCGCCGCACGAGCTGCGCCTGCAGGTTGCACTGGAGCGACTTTTGAAACTTCCCTGAAACAAAAAAAAGCCCGACGCCGCCGGAACTTTGGATTGGGGCCCCGCTCCCAGAACAGGACGGCGGCAGAACGTTTTCTGCGTTAGCATCACACAGAAGAATTTGGCGTTTTACAGTTGCGAAGCCTTCCGGCGCGTCCGGTTGAAATCCTGAGGCGGCCTCTCCTCCCTCCCTCTCTTCCTTCGTTTCAGGGCGCTTCGCAGCTTTTTTATGCACCCCCAAGGCGCGCCTTCAGCAGATGAAGGCGCGCCTTGTGGTTTGCGGCGCGCGCCCGCGGCGGGCCGGCGCGCCGCCAGGGGCCAGGGCGTGGTCCTGTCAGGCCAGGCGCGGACGGGTTTCGGCAAAGCTCGCGCGCTCGGCCAGCTTGTCGTGCAGGCGCGCCAGGTTGGCGTGCTCGGTGCGCCAGTCGAGCTCGGGCAGGCGAAACGCGAGCCAGCCCAGCGCGCAGCCCACGGCGATGTCGGCCAGGCTCAGATGGATGCCCACGCAAAACGCCTTGTCGCCCAGGCCCTGGTCCAGGGCCTGCAGGCTGGAGCGCACCTTGCCCAGTTGCCGCTCGCGCCAGGCGTTGCTGCGTTCGCCCGGCGAGCGCCCCGGCCAGTTGGCTTCCAGCCAGGCCAGCACGCCGGCGTCGAGCACGCCGTCGGCCAGCGCCTCCCAGGTCTTGACCTCGGCGCGTTCGCGCCCCGGAGCCGGAATCAGCCGCCCGACCGGCGAGAGCGTGTCCAGATACTCCACGATCACGCGCGAATCGAACATCGCGTCGCCCCCGTCCAGCACCAGGCAGGGCACCTTGCCCAGCGGATTGGAGTGGGCGATGTGCGTGTCCCCGGACCACACGTCGTCCAGTTCGAACTGGCAGTCCAGCTTCTTCTCGGCCAGCACCACGCGCACCTTGCGCACGTAGGGGCTGGTCAGGGTTCCGATGAGCTTCATGTAGGGCCGCCGTCCCTGCCGGACAGAGCGCTGCTGTGATGGAACAGGCATTCTAGAGAGCTTGCCCGCCTTCTCGGGCGCCGGGCAAGGCCGTCGCTGGCCGGCTCCTACAATCGCCGCCCATGAAAACCTCTGCCCTGACCGCGCTCTCTCCCCTGGACGGGCGCTACGCCGCCAAACTCGCCACCCTGCGCCCGCTGCTGAGCGAATACGGCTACATGCACCGGCGCGTGCAGGTGGAAGTCACCTGGTTCATCGCCTTGTCGGACGCGGGCTTTGCCGAATTTGCTCCTCTTTCCGAAGCTGACCGCGCTTATCTGCTGGGCCTGGTGGCTGATTTTGATGAAGAAGATTGCGCGGCCATCAAGCAGTACGAGAAAACCACCAACCACGACGTCAAGGCCGTCGAATACTGGATCAAGGCGCAGTTCCAGGGCCGCCCGGCGCTGGAGCAGGCGGCGGAGTTCGTGCACTTTGCCTGCACCAGCGAGGACATCAACAACACCAGCCACGCGCTGCAGCTCAAGGCCGGGCGCGACCAGGTGCTGCTGCCCGCGCTGCGGGCCATCATCGCCACGCTGCGCGCCATGGCGCACCAGTACGCAGCCGTGCCCATGCTCAGCCGCACCCACGGCCAGACCGCCAGCCCGACCACGGTGGGCAAGGAAATCGCCAACGTGCTGGCGCGCCTGCAGACCGCCTGCGAGCGCATTGCCGGCGTGCAGCCCCTGGGCAAGATGAACGGCGCGGTGGGCAACTACAACGCCCACCTGGCGGCCTGGCCGGACTTCGACTGGGAGGCCTTCGCCCGCCGCGTGATCGAGTCGCCCGAGCCCGAGGGCCTGGGCCTGGCCTTCCAGCCCTATTCCATCCAGATCGAGCCGCACGACTGGATGGCCGAGCTGTTTGACGCCATCGCCCGCGCCAACACCATCCTGATCGACTTTTCGCGCGACGTCTGGGGCTATGTGAGCCTGGGCTACTTCAAGCAAAAGCTCAAGGAGGGCGAGATCGGCTCCTCCACCATGCCGCACAAGGTCAACCCGATCGACTTCGAGAACGCCGAGGGCAACCTCGGGCTGGCCAACGCGCTCTTGCGCCACCTGGCGGAAAAACTCCCCATCAGCCGCTGGCAGCGCGACCTGACCGATTCCACCGTGCTGCGCAACATCGGCGTGGCGCTGGGCTACGCGGTGCTGGCCTGCCATTCGCTGTCCACGGGCCTGGGCAAGCTGGAACTCAACGAGGAGCGCCTGGCGCAAGACCTGGACCACGCCTGGGAGGTGCTGGCCGAGCCCATCCAGACCGTGATGCGCCGCTACGGCGTGCCCGGCGCCTACGAAAAGCTCAAGGCCGTCACGCGCGGCAAGAGCGTCGACGCCCAGGCGCTGCATGCGCTGATCGCAGGGCTGGACATCCCGCGCGCGGACAAGGACAGACTGCTGGCGCTGACGCCCGCCGGCTACATCGGCAAGGCGGCCGAGCTGGCACGGCGCATCTGAAAGCATAGCTGGTAGCGCGCTCAGGTACTTGTTTTCAGATATAAAACATTTTGAAAATCAATACCCACGCGCGCTAACAGCTATTGTTTTAGAGAAACTCTCCGCGATGGCGCTCAAATCCACCATCTTCAAGGCGCAGCTGGCCGTGGCCGACATCGACCACGGCTACTACGCCGACCACGCGCTGACCCTGGCGCGCCACCCCAGCGAAACCGACGAACGCATGATGGTGCGCCTGGCCGCGCTGGCGCTGCAGGCGCACCAGCTGCAGGAGCTGTGCGGCGGCGACGGGCAGCTGGGCTTTGGCGCCGGCCTGTCCAACCCGGACGAGCCCGACGTGCTGCTGCGCGATTTCACCGGCCGCATCCGCCTGTGGCTGGAGGTGGGCCAGCCCGAGGAAAAACCGCTGCTCAAGGCCTGCAGCCAGGCCGACGCGGTGCTGGTCTATGCCTACCAGCACGCGGCCGACGTCTGGTGGCGCGCCATGGGGCCGAAGCTGGCGCGCCTGGGCAAGCTGCAGGTCTGGCGCCTGCCCGATGCGGGCGCGCGCGAGCTGGCCGCCCTGGCCGCACGCAACATGGCCCTGCAGGCCACGGTGCAGGAGGGTGTGCTCACCCTGGGCAACACGCACGCCAGCGTCATGCTGGAGCCGCTGCGCTGGCAGTAGGCGCGGCCCTCAGCGCGGCATCAGCGCGCCGCAGTTCCAGCACTGCTCAAAACCGCCCTCCACCATCTCGCCGCAGGAGGGGCAGCACCAGCGCCGCTGTGGAAGGCGCTGCAATTGATCGAGCAGCGCGCGCGCCTGCGCCAGGTGCTCGGCGTGTTCCAGCCAGATCTCGGGCAGGCATTCGCTGGGTGGCAGCTGCCCCGCAGCCGAGCTCAGGTACTGGCGCTGCACCGTCGCCGCAAAACCCGCCTCGCACAGCAGATCGCGCCAGACGGTGGCGATCGCGATGTTCGGGGCTTGGGTCAGGCGCTGCATGCGGTGAGGAGGGGATGCGGTGATGCGGGCATCATAGGCCGCGCTGTGGTCTAATGCGGACCCTTCAAGGGGGAGTAGCTCCCCGCCCGCCGCGGCCTGTGCCGGCGTGGGCGGATGGCAGGGCCGTCATCACGAAGCGCGTGGCGCGCTTCCGGCCCGTCAGGCGCGGCACGTGCGGCGCCGAGCAAGACCCTTGGGCCCCGGGGCGATCCGTGCCCGGCCCAAGGTGTCCGTGTGCGCAAGGCACGTGATTTGCCCCCGGGCCAAGCCGGAAAAACCCGCAACCCCACCGGAAGACACCGCCGCAAGCGGGGCACCGGGTTTTTTTGGACACAGCAACCATGGATCTTGAATTTTTCCTGCATGCGCCCTTCTGGATCGCGCTGGGCCAGATCGTCGTCATCGACATCCTGCTGGGCGGCGACAACGCGGTGGTGATCGCGCTCGCCTGCCGCAAGCTGCCGCCGGCGCAGCGCACCAAGGGCATCGTCTGGGGTACGGCGGCGGCGATCGGGCTGCGCGTGGTGCTCATCGTCTTTGCCATGTCGCTGCTCACGCTGCCCTTCCTCAAGCTCACGGGCGCGCTGCTGCTGGTCTGGATAGGCGTGAAGCTGATCGCGCCGCAGGAAGAGGGGCATGAGGGCATTCAGGGCAGCGACAAGCTGCTGGCCGCGATCAAGACCGTGGTCATCGCCGACGTGGTGATGAGCCTGGACAACGTGATCGCGATCGCCGCCGCGGCCAAGAACGCCGGCCAGTCGCACGAGCTGGTGCTGGTCGTCCTGGGCCTGCTGATCTCGGTGCCCATCATCGTCGGCGGCTCCGCGCTGGTGATGCGCCTGATGGAGCGCTTTCCGGTGGTCATCGTGCTCGGCGGCATGCTGCTGGGCTGGATTGCCGGCGGCATGCTGGTGAGTGACCCGGTCTTCACCCACCCGCAGCAATGGCTGTGGGCACCCAAGTTCGGCACGCTCGGCGCCGACGGCCTGGCCGACATGCGCGCCGCGATCTACTACGGCGCCCACGCGGCGGGCGCGCTGCTGGTGCTGGCCCTGGGCAAATGGCTGCTGGCACGCCAGCGGCGGGCCACGCAGGCCACCGCTGGCTGAGCGCACCCGCCACCCGCAAATGCTATCCTGAGGCCATGCGCATACTCATCAAATGGGCCCTGCACGCGGTGGCACTGCTGTGCGTGGCCTACCTGTACAGCGGGGTGGAAGTGCACAGCTTCGCCGCGGCCTTGGGCGCGGCCTTCGTCATCGGGCTGCTCAACGCGGTGCTGCGCCCGGTGCTCGTCGTCCTGACGCTGCCGGTGACCGTCGTCACGCTGGGGCTGTTCCTGTTCGTGATCAACGCGCTGATGTTCTGGGCCGCCTCCGGCCTGCTGGGCACGGGCTTTCAGGTGCACGGCTTTGCCGCGGCGCTGATCGGCTCGCTCCTGTATTCGCTGCTGGGGCTAGTCATCGAGTCGGCGCTCGCGCGTCTGTTCCTCAAGCAGTGATTTGACCGCCGCGAGGCGGGTGTCGATGATCGACGCCTCGATGTAGTCCTGCGCCCCCGCGCTCCTGCGCGCCAGGTCCTGCCCGGCGCGCAGCCGGTCCACCGCGCCGGCGTAGTCGTAGTGCGCGGCCTGCGCCTCGGCCTCGGCGCGCACCGCACGCAGCGGCTGGCCGTCCTGGCGCCACACCTGGGCCAGCGCCTGCCATGCGCCGCCATCGTCCGGGTGCAGGCTGACCCGGGTCTGCAGCGCGTCGGCCACCGTGGCGCCCTGGCCGTTGGCCAGCAGCACCCGGGTGCGCAGCAGCAATTCGGCGCGCGTGGCCTCCGCGCTGGCCGGGCCCAGCGCCCGCAGCGCCGCGGGCGCATCGCCCGCACCCAGCTCCAGCTCGGCGGCCAGCCAGCGCGCCTGTTGCAGCGCCGGCGCGTCGCCCTGCAGGTCGGCCTGCAGCGGCTGCAGCATGGCCCGGGCGTTTTTCCATTCGCCCAGCTGCATCGCGGCCAGCACCGCCTGGGTGCGTACCGCCACGCGCCGGGGCAGCGCGCGGCCGGCCAGCTCGGCGTCCTGGCCGTCTTCCAGCCACTGGCGCCACTGCGCCACGCCGGGGCGCATCAGCACGCGCGCGCGGGCCTGCGCCATCAGGTGCACCAGTGGCGCGGGCGGGGCCGGCGCCAGCTCGCGCGGCAGGCGCGCATGCATGTCGGCGATGCGCTGGCTGGTCAGCGGGTGGCTGCGCAGCCAGGGCCAGCTGCCGTTGTCGTTGAGCCGGTTGGCCGCCTGCAGCTTGTCGAACATCGCCACGAAGCCCTGCGGTGCAAAGCCCGCGGGCTGCATCAGCGACAGGCCCACGCGGTCGGCCTCGCGCTCCATGCCGCGCGAGAAATTGAGCTGGTTCTGCACCGCCAGCGCCTGCCCGCCCACCATCAGCGCCTGGCCGGCGTCGGGGCTGCGCGTGGCGGCGATCGCGCCCAGGATCATCGCGCCGATCATCAGGGGCGTCTGGCGCTTTTCCTGCGCGATCAGGCGCGGGATGTGGCGCTGGGTGACGTGCGAGAGCTCGTGCGCCAGCACCGAGGCGAGCTGCTCGGGCGCATCCACCACCGCCAGCAGCCCCAGGTGCACGCCGAAAAACCCCCCGGGCAGCGCAAAGGCGTTGACCGTGCGCTCACGCACCAGCATCACCTTCCAGGCGAAGCGCTCGTGCATCTCGGGCGTCATCTCGCCGCGTGCGAGCGCCGCCTGGATCAGCCGCGCAAGCTGCCCCTGCACATAGTCCTGCAGCACCGGGTCCTGCACGTAGGCCGGGTCGCGGTAGATCTCGGCGGCGATGCGCTCGCCGAGCGCTCGCTCGCTGGCCAGCGACATCTCGTCGCCATCGCCGAGCGAAGGCAGCGCCTGCGCATGGCTCTGCGTGGGCAGCGCTGCTGTAACTACGATAAAGATAGCTGTTAGCGCTTGCCACACAAGGGATAGGGCGCGATTTTCCTTGAAATATTTCACACCAGGCTCAGGGATCTGCCCGCAGGCAAAACCGTATGATGCCCGCTCCCCCTGAAGGTTTCCCCGCCATGACCGACTCGCCGCTCACCCACTTCGACGCCCAGGGCCAGGCCCACATGGTGGACGTCGGCGCCAAGGGCGCCACGCACCGCGTCGCGCTGGCCACGGGCCGCATCACCATGCAGCCGGCCACGCTGCAGCAGATCGGCGCCGGCAACGCGAAGAAGGGCGACGTGCTGGCCGTGGCGCGCGTCGCCGGCATCATGGCCAGCAAGAAGACCAGCGAGCTGATTCCGCTGTGCCACCCGATCGCGCTCACGCGCGTAGCGCTGGACTTCGAGCTGCTGCACGGCGAGAGCGCCGTGCAATGCAGCGCCCGCGCCGAAACCGTGGGCCCCACGGGCGTGGAGATGGAAGCGCTCACCGCGGTGCAGGTGGCGCTGCTGACCATCTACGACATGTGCAAGGCCATGGACCGGGGCATGGTGATCGAGGGGGTGTGCCTGCTGGAAAAGCACGGGGGCAAGTCGGGCAGCTTCCTGCGCCGCCCCCCTGCCGCCTGAGCACGCCGTTCGGCGCGGAGCCGGCTATTGCGGCAGCGCCCGCTGCAAGATCGCCCCCACGTCAAACCCGCGCAAGTCCACCGCGCCGGCCACGCGCGCGTTCACTCCGGCCGAACCGAGGCGCGTGGCAATGAAGGCGTCGGCCACGAAGGCGGGCGCGTGCTGGCGCAGCAGGCAGCCCTGGGCCAGCAGCACGAGCTGCTGCACGAAGACACGCCCCAGCGCCTCCAGTTCCGCGGGCGGCAGCTCCAGCAGGGCGCCGAGCGATTGCATCAAGGCCTTGAGCACGGGTTCCGCCATGGCGACCGGGGCCAGTTCCGCGAGCAGCGCCTTGGCCGCATCGGGCTCGCGCGCGAGCGCGCGCAGCACGTCCAGGCACATCACGTTGCCCGAGCCTTCCCAGATCGAATTGACCGGCGCCTCCAGGAACAGCCGCCCGACGATGCCATCCAGGATGTAGCCATTGCCGCCCAGCACCTCCATGGTCTCGCCGGTCAGCTCCACGCCGCGCTTGCAGACCCAGAACTTGGCGGCGGGCGTCATCATGCGTTTCCAGGCACGCTCGGCGGGCGTGTCGTCCCTCTCATACGCCCGTGCCAGGCGCATCAGGAGCACCAGCGCCGCCTCGCTCTCCAGCGCCATGTCGGCCAGCACCGCGCGCATCAACGGCTGCTCGGCCAGCGCCTTGCCAAAGGCATGGCGCTCGCGCGTGTAGGCGATGGCTTGCACCAGCGCCTGGCGGAAGATGGCCGCACTGCCGACCACGCAGTTCAGGCGCGTGAAGGTGGCCATCTCGATGATGGTGCGTATGCCCTTGCCTTCCTCGCCCATCAAGATGCCCCAGGCGTCGTGGAATTCCACCTCGCTGCTGGAGTTGCTGCGGTTGCCCACCTTGTCCTTCAGGCGCTGGATGTGCACCGCATTCTTCGTGCCGTCCGGGCGCCAGCGCGGCACGTAGAAGCAGGCAAACGGCCCGCCCTCGCCCACGCGCGCGACGACGAGGTGCGCGTCGCACATCGGCGCGGAAAAGAACCACTTGTGCCCGCGCAGCAGATACTCCTGCCCGCGCCCGCCCGCACCCACGGGCGTGGCCACGGTGGTGTTGGCGCGCACGTCCGAGCCGCCCTGCTTCTCGGTCATGCCCATGCCCACCCAGATGCTGTCCTTTTGCTCCACCGGCAGGTCGCGCGGGTCGTAGGCGTCGCTGTAGAGCTTGGCGCCCAGCTGCGCCCAGAGCGTCTCCTCGCGCTTGATCAGCGGGATGCAGGCCTGGGTCATCGTCGCCGGGCAGAGCGTGCCCTGCTCCACCTGACCATGCAGATAGAAACCGGCCGCCCAGGCCGTCCAGCGGCCCGCCTTGCGCTCCTTGAAAGTGAGCGAGATCAGGCCCTCTTCCCGGTACATGGCCATGAGCTGGTGCCAGCTCGGGTGAAACTCGATCTGGTCGATGCGCCGCCCGCGGGTGTCGAACGCGTGCAGCTCGGGCGTGTGGCGGTTGGCCATGGCGGCGAGCTCATAGGTGTCGGTCTGGCCCAGCAACTGCGCGTAGCGGGACAGCCGCGGCATGGCCCATTCGGCGCCGTCGCGCCGGATGGCCTCGCTCAGCGCGGGGTCGGTGGCCAGCAGGTCGTAGTCGCGCAACTCGCTGACCTGGTTGAAGACGTCGTGGGTGTGCCAGCTCATGGGATTCCTCCGGGATCGGTCGCTACCGCCGGGCGCGCCTGAAAACGCCGCGCCAGCGCCGCACAGGCCATCAGTTGCACCTGGTGGTAAACCATCAGCGGCAGCAGCAAGGCCCCCATGGTGCCACCGGCGAACAACACCTGGGCAATAGGCACACCGGTCGCCAGACTTTTCTGCGACGCGGCAAACAGCGCGGTGATGCGCTCGGCCGGCCCGAAGCCCAGCCGCAGCGTGGCCCGGTGGCAGCCCCACAACACCAGCGCCAGCAGCGCCAGACAACAGAGCAGCAGCAGCGCCAGGCGCTGCGCCGGCAACTGGTGCCACAGGCCGTCGACCACCGCCTTGCTGAAGGCGGTGTAGATCACCAGGTAGATGGAAGACTGGTCCACGTGGCGCAACAGCCCGCGGTGCGTCTGCACCCACTGGCCCAGCCAGCGCCGCGCCCACTGGCCGGCGACGAAGGGCAGCAGCAACTGCAGCGCCACGCGCGCCAGCGCCTGGCCGAAGTCCAGACCCTGCACCGCCGAGCCCATGAGCAGCAATACCAGCGCCGGCGTGGCAAACACCCCGACCAGGCTGGAGACGGCGGCGGCGCAGACGGCAGCCGGCACGTTGCCGCGCGCCATCGAAGTGAGCGCGATGGCCGACTGCACCGTGGACGGCAGCACGCACAGGTACAGCACGCCGCGTGCCAGGTCCGCCCCAAGCAAAGGCACGAGCAGCGGCTGCGCAGCCCAGCCCAGCAGCGGGAAGGCGACAAAACCCAGCGCCAGCACGAAGCCCTGCAGTCGCCACTGCGCCAGGCCTTGCAGCACAGCGGCCAAGGACAGCTTGGCGCCGTGCAGAAAGAACAGCAGCGCGATCGCCACATTCGTCAGTACCGTCGCGCCCTGAGCCGCCGAACCGCGTACCGGCCAGAAGCTGGCCAGGGCGATCAGCGCAATCAGCGTCAGGATGAAGGGATCGGGCAGCCAGGCGGGTCTTTGCATGCGCCCATCTTGCACTGAAGCAAGCCGCGCGGGTGGCCACGCCGCTTTGCCGCCATGGCGTGCAGGCAACCGCTACGCTACACTTTTGCCAGCAGACAGCTCCCACGGACCATGGACATGGCCTCGCTTGCGCCCCTCGATACCCGGACCATGATGGTGATGGTGATTGCCGGCACCCTGAGCATGGCCCTGGCCATGGCCTTCGTGCGCACCCCGCGGCGCGAGGGCACGGGCTTCTGGGCCTGGGCGCTGCTCACGCACGCCGGCACCTATCTGCTGTTCATGCTGCGCGGCCAGATTTCCGACTGGCTCAGCATCGTGCTGGCCAACACCATCCTGGCGGGTACCTTCGCCCTGCTGCTGGCCGCCGTGACCGCGTTCCACGGTCGCGCGCAGCCATGGATGTGGCTGCTTGCACCGATACCAGCCACGGCGCTGCTCAACGGCCTGTTCCTGCAAGACCTGCGCCTGCGGCTGCTCACGAGCAGCTTCATGCTGAGCATCCAGATCGTGCTCATCGTCTGGGCGCTGTGGCGCCCCACGCGGCCGAACCAGCCGCGCGGTGCCATCCTGATCACCCTGGCGCTGTCCACGCAGGGCGCGATCCTGCTGCTGCGCGGGATTTGGTATCTTTCGCAGCCCACGGCGGTCCAGGGCCTGGGCGGCAACGGCACCGCGCAGAGCATCACCTTCCTCTCGGCCTTCATCGTCGTGCTGCTGGCCTCGCTCGGCTTCGTCCTGATGACGCGCGACCGCGCCGAAGCCATCAACCACGAACTGGCCAACAACGATCTGCTCACCGGCATTGCCAACCGGCGCCTGCTGCAGCAGACCCTGCAGCGCGACGCCCAGCATGCGATGCGCCAGCGCGAGGCCTATGCGGTGCTGATGGTGGACATCGACCATTTCAAGGCCATCAACGACAGCCGCGGCCACCTGGCGGGCGACGCCGTCCTGCGCCACGTGGCGCAGCTGCTGCACAGTCGCCTGCGCAGCCAGGACATGGTCGGCCGCTGGGGGGGCGAAGAGTTCCTGCTGCTGCTGCCGGCCACGGATGTCAGCGGCGCCAGCCGTCTGGCGCAGGAGCTGCGCACGCTGGTGCAGGACACGCCCTGCCGCTACGAGGGCATGCTGATTCCCGCGCAGATCAGCATAGGCGTGTGCGCCGCCACGCTGCAGCCTGGCGACCGCGCCAGATGGCTGGTGGATGCGGCCGACAAGGCGCTGTACCGAGCCAAGGAGCGCGGGCGCAACAGTGTCGAGCAGGCGCCGCTGCTGCGCCCGGGCAAGCCGGTGCCTGCGCAGGGTTGAGCGCGGCGCTTGGCGCCACGCTGGCCGCACGGCGGCGCCGCGCTGCCGATACACTTGAGCGCGATGCCCGTGGCAGGCAGCGCCTCCAGGCCCGCATGAACCTCCCGTTTCGCTTCGACACACCCTCGATGCTCGTGATGATCATCGTGGCCACGGCGGCCATGGCCCTGGCCATCGCCGTGGTGCGCCCCGCGCGCCGCGAAGGCCTGGGGTTGTGGGCGCTGGCGCTGGTGGCCCACGCGCTGGCCTATGTGCTGTTGCTGACCCACGCGCTGCTGCCGGACGGCCTGGGGCTCGCGCTATCCAACGCCAGCCTGAGCCTGGCCCTGGCGCTGTTGTTGGGCGCAGTGCATGGCTTTCACGCGCGGCCCCTGCCCCGCATGCCCGTGGCCCTGCCGGTGCTGACGGTATTCTTGCTGGCCGCATGGTTTGCGCAGGACTACCGAGCGCGCATCCTCGTGACGAGCGCCGTCTGGTCGCTGCAGATCACACTGGTGGTGCACGCGCTGTGGCGCCCGCAGCGGCCGGCGCAGTCGCGCGGCGCCTGGCTGCTGAGCGGTGCGTTGGGCGTGCAGGCGCTGCTGCTGGTCGCGCGCGGCCTGTGGTTCGTCGGCCATACGCCGCCGGGCGCGGGCTTTCTGCAGGGTGGCGACTTCGATGCGCTGGCGCTGATCTGCTCGCATGCGGTGCTGGTGCTGGCCTCGCTGGGCTTCATCCTGCTGACCAAGGACAGGGCCGATGCGGTCAATCTGCACCTGGCCAGCAACGACCCATTGACCGAGATCCCGAACCGGCGCCAGTTGCGGCGCACCCTGGCGCGCGACGTCGCCCGCGCGGTGCGTGAGCGCCAGCCCTATGCGCTGCTGCTGGTGGACGTGGACCACTTCAAGGCGGTGAACGACCGCTTCGGCCATGCGGGCGGCGACATGGCGCTGCGCCACGTGGCGCATTTGCTGCAGCAGCCGCTGCGCCAGCAGGACCTGGTGGGCCGCTGGGGTGGAGAAAATTTTCTGGTGCTGCTGCCCGCCACCACGGCCACAGGCGCCCAGCTGGTGGCCGAAAAGCTGCGCCAGCTGGTGGAGAGGACGCCCGGCGCGCACCTGGGCCACAGCATCGCCCTCACGGTGAGCATAGGCCGCTGCGCCGAGGTGCTCGAACCGGGCGACGAGCCCGAGCACCTGGTAGAAACCGCCGACAAGGCGCTGTACGCGGCCAAGCGCGCCGGGCGCAACCGGGTGGAGAGCGCCTCGCTGCCGCGCATGCACCTGCTGCGCGGCGCGCAGGCGGCGCCCTCGCGCCATGCTTCCTGAACGCCATCTTGGACAGAACGAGAAACAGCCATGCACACTTTTGACAGCACTCTGGCGCGCGAGCGCCTGGAGCGCGCCTGGGACGAAGACCTGACGCGGCAGATCAGCGACTACATCGAAATCCCGGCCAAATCGCCGGCCTTCGCCGCCGACTGGCAGGCCCAGGGCCATATCGACACCGTGGTGCGCCGCGCCTGTACCTGGGTGGAGCAGCAGCAGGTGGCGGGCCTGGCGCTGGAGGTGGTGCGCCTGCCCGGGCGCACGCCGGTGATCTTCTTCGAGGTGCCCGCGGCGCACACCGCCAGCAGCGAGACCGCGCTGATGTACGGCCACCTGGACAAGCAGCCCGAGTTCGAAGGCTGGCGCAGCCACCTCGGACCGTGGACGCCGGTGATCGAGGGCGAAAAGCTCTACGGGCGCGGCGGCGCGGACGACGGCTACGCCATCTACGCCAGCGTGGCTGCCATCAAGGAGCTGCAGCGCCAGGGCGTGGCGCATCCGCGCATCGTCGGCCTGTTCGAAACCTGCGAGGAAAGCGGCTCCTACGACCTGCTGCCCTATGTGGACGCGCTGCGCACGCGCCTGGGCGAAGTGGCGCTGGTGGTCTGCCTGGACTCGGGCGCGGGCAACTACGAGCAACTGTGGCTCACCACCAGCCTGCGCGGCATGGCCAGCGGCACGCTCAAGGTCGAAATCCTCACCGAAGGCGTGCATTCGGGCGACTCCTCGGGCCTGGTGCCCTCGTCGTTTCGCATCATGCGCCAGGTGCTCGATCGGCTTGAAGACTCGCGCACCGGGCGCCTGCTGCCCGAGGGTTTTCATGTGCCCGTACCGCCCGAGCGCCTGGCGCAGGCGCAGGCAACGGCCGCCATCCTGGGCGATTCGGTGATATCCAACTTCCCCTGGGCGCATTACGACTGCGCCGGCGGCAGCCAGCAGGCGCTCGCGACCACGAGCAATCCGGTGCAGGCGCTGCTGCGCCGCACCTGGGAGCCGACGCTCTCGGTCACCGGCGCCGAAGGCCTACCCGCACTCAAGGATGCGGGCAATGTGCTGCGGCCCTACACGGCATTCAAGCTCAGCCTGCGCACGCCGCCCACGGTGGACGCAGGCGCCTGCGTGGCCGAAATGCAGCGCATCCTGGAAGACAACGCGCCTTACCAGGCGCGCGTGACCTTCCATGTGGACGGCGCCGCCAATGGCTGGAACGCACCGGCCGTGGCCCCCTGGCTGGCGGGCGCCCTGGACGAAGCCAGCCAGGCACATTTCGGCGCGCCCTGCGGCTACATCGGCCAGGGCGGCACGATTCCGCTGATGAACATCCTGAGCCGCGGTTTTCCGCGGGCGCAGATGATGGTCTGCGGCGTGCTCGGCCCGCGCAGCAATGCCCACGGACCCAACGAGTTCCTGCACCTGCCCTACGCCAAGCGACTCACCGCGGCGGTGGCCCAGGTGTTGATGCGCATGTCCACGCACGCGCCGCATTGATCCGCAGCCACCCGCCCGGCACGGGGCAGGGCGGGGGCCGCAAAGGGCCTTCGCGGTTGAAACCCCTCTCGTGCGCAGCGCAAAACCGGCGTCATGGCACCGGCGACGGCCATGGGCCGCGCCCACAAAAAAGCGCGCGACGACCGGGGGTGGCGACGCGCGCAGGAGAGAGACTGAAATCGGGCCAGCGGAGCCCGGACAGCGCTAGGCAACCATGCCCACGCCGAGGAATCCCAGCACGATCAGCACGATCGTGATGACGACGAACAGATAGAAAAGCGTCTTGGCGATCGACGCCGTGCCGGCACTCAAACCGCTGAAGCCCAGCACCCCGGCGATCACCGAGACAATTCCGAAAATGATGGCCCATTTGAGCATGGTGGCCCTCCGTGTGTTTGGGATGCACGGCTCGGGGCCGTGCTGGCCCGCCGGCCCCCTGCAGGGAGACCGGCGGGAAGCTGCTTACCAGACGTAGTGGTTGCGGGTTTCCCAGTCGCGCACCTGCTCTTCGGCGGCGTCGCGGGCCATGCCGTGGCGTTCCTGCAGCTTGCCCAGCAGCTGGTCGCGCCGGCCTGCGATCACGTCCAGGTCATCGTCGGTGAGCTTGCCCCACTGCTCCTTGACCTTGCCCTTGAATTGCTTCCAGTTGCCCTTGATGGTGTCTTCGTTCATGTGACCTCCTGGTCGTTTGTTGGTTGAATGGATTTGCCTCGGTGCAACGGCCTACTTGTTCGCGGGACGTATCACGAGGTTGTTGTGCACTGCGCGCACACCCTTCTGGGCACTGGCAATCTGGCCAGCACGGGCGCGCTCGGCGGCGCTCTTGGCGAAGCCGTTCAGAGCCACTTCGCCGTTGAGGGTCTGCACATTGAATGCGCCGGCGTCGACGGTCTTGTCCTCGATCATCTTGGCCTTCACGTTGGCGGTAATCGAGGCGTCATCCATGTAATCGCTGGCGGTTTCCTGACCGCGGATCACGGAGCAGCCCGTGGCCACCAGGGCCATGCTCGTCATGGCTGCGAGAAGAACGGTACGTATTGCTTTCATTTGACATCTCCTGCGTTGAACAAAGGGTGATTCGGTAGGTAGGTGGCTGCCTCAGTGCCGGCGTCCCAGCAGCAGCGCCAGAGCGGCCCCGGTGGCCGCGGCCACCGCCGTGGACTGCCACGGACGGGCGCCGACCCAGTGGCTGGCGCGCTCATGCGCCTGCTGCAGCGTCTCGGTGGTTTGTTCGTAGGCGTCGCGGGCCAAGGCCTTGCCGTGGCGGGCGAGCCGGCGACCGCTCTGCTCCAGCCCTTCAATCCCCGGCTGCAGGTCTTCGCGCAGCGGTGCGACCATGTCGGCGGCACTCATGCCGGCGGTCGTTGTCCGGGATGTCGCGTCAGTGGCTCCGTGCGCGGCTTCTAGCTTGTTCATGCTTACTCCGTTCGATGTTGTAGTGGATGGTGCAGCGCGCATGCCGGGCGGCTTGACGCACTGCGCTCTGTGCATGGCTTTCAGAATAGGAGGAGACGGCCCGGCGCAACATAGGCGGCGCGCGCTTTGCCGCGTCGGACGCGGTACGGCGCCCCTGTAGGCGCTGTCTGACGCCGGGCGGCCGAGCCGCCGTCGCCAGCGTCGGCTTCAGGCGGGAGCGCCGGCGGTCAGGGGAATCAGCGCAATGAGCTCGCAGCCAGCGCCCGGGCGGGTCTTGAGCTGCAGTTCGCCGCCACAGGAGAGCAGGCGGTGGCGCATGCCGGCCAGCCCGTGCGTACCTTGCGCCAGCGGCTGCGGGTCGAAACCCACGCCGTCGTCGCACACGCCCACGCGCACCCGGCCCGCCTCGACGCGCATGTCCACGCTGACCCGGCCGGCTCGCGCGTATTTGCCGATGTTGGTCAGCGCCTCCTGCACCATGCGGTAGATCGTCAGTTCCACCCCGGGGTCGAGCTCCACCGCTTGCAGCTGCACCTGCATCTGCAGCCCGGAGGCCTGGGCAAACTCGCGCAGCAAGATCTCCAGCGCCGGCACCAGCCCGAGGTTGCGCAGCGCCGAAGGGTAGAGGCCCTCCATGATCCGGCGCTTCAGAGCAATCGCCTGGTTCAGACTGTCCCTGAGGTGCTCCAGACGCTCGCGCACCTGTTCAGGCTCGCCGGCCAGACGCGAGCGCAGGCGCGCCACGTCCAGCTTGGCTGCCGTCATCAGCGCGCCGAGCTCGTCGTGCAGCTCGCGTGCCAGGCGGGCGCGCTCGTTCTCCACCGCTTCCTGCAGGTAGGTTGCGAGCATGGCCAGCGCATGCGTGCGCCGGCGCACCTCGCTCTCCAGCTCGTTGCGCTGGGCAAGCAGCAGCTGGCGCTCGTGCAGGTCGGCCTCGCGCAGCCGGAAGCGCTGCTGGATGTAGAGCACGAAGCCGCTGAGCAGCGCCATGACCGCCGCCAGAAAGGCCAGCCGGAAATAGTTGACGAAGCGCGCGAAATCGCGATTCTTGTCGGTGATGAGCGCGTCGGCATCGGCCATGATGCGCTCGCCGCTGGCGCGCAGCTCCATCGCGGCCTCGGAGGTGCCGGCGAACAGCGCCGCCTCGGGTTTGCCGCTGCGCGCGAGCTGCACCACACGCGACAGTTCGGTCATGCGTCGGCGCGCATCGACGCCGAAGGCCGACAGCGGGCCCGCGTCCAAGGGGGTATGCGCCGCGCTGGCCGTCAGCTGCGCGAGCAATTCGCGCACATGCCCTTCGGTGCGGTCGAAGCGCTGGTGGTAGACCGGCTCATCGGTCAGCAGGATGGCGCGCAGCGCCGACTCGGCAATATCGAGCTGGTTGTTGACCGCGTCCACCGACTCGCGTATCGCCTGGATGTCGATGCGCTCGCCGTTGAGATCAATGAATTTCTGGTACGACTGGTTGATCAGCGCCAGCAGCGCAACCGCACAGGTGACCGCGATCACCAGCGCCACGCGCAGCGAACGTGTGCCGCGCAGGCGCCGCGGGGCAGGCGTCGGCGCCGGCCCATTCAGCGTGTCGTCGCCGGGCTGCATAGAATCGGGCGAGCGGCCCGCGGGGGCGCCGCCACACGCCGGGAGGGCAGGCTTGCAATGATCACGATAGGCATTGTGGACGATCACGCCATCGTGCGCACGGGTCTGCGGCAGTTTCTCTCGGAGCAGGTTGACCTGCGCGTGGTCGGCGAGGCGGCGAGCGCGCGCGAAGCCATAGACCTGGTGCGCAGCACCGAAATGGACGTGCTGTTGCTGGACCTGTCCATGCCCGGGGCCAGCGGCATGGATGCCCTCACCATGGTGCGCGCCAAGGCGCCGGATCTGGGCATCCTGGTGCTCTCGTCCTACTCCGAGGAGCACTACGCGATCAACCTGATCCGCATGGGCGTCAACGGCTACCTCAACAAGGAATGCGAGCCGCAGGAGATCGTCACCGCGGTGCGCACCATCGCCGCGGGCAACCGCTACATATCGGCCAACGTGGCGGCGCTGCTGGCGCAGCAGTTGAGCAGCCCGGGCGAGGGGCCGGTGCATGAACAGCTCTCGGAGCGTGAACTGCAGGTCTTCCTGCACCTGGCGCGCGGTGCCACCGTGGGTGAAATCGCCGAGACCCTGTCGCTCTCGGTCAAGACCATCAGCACCTACCGCGCGCGGGTGCTCGAGAAGATGCAACTGCACTCCAACAGCGATCTGACCTATTACGCGCTCAAGAACCACCTGATCCAGTGACCGGCGGCGCGCGCCGCTGGCCTCAGGCAGGCAGGCCGCGGCAGTAGTCGATCAGGGCGTCGATGTCGGTGGATTTGTCGAACACCGCGTCCGCGCCCAGCGCCAGGCAGCGTTCGCGCACCGCAGGCGTGGCGTAGTTGCTCAGCACCACCATCTTGCGGCCGCTGTCCCGGTCCTTGCAGGCCTGCAGCACGCCAAAGCCCGTGCCCTCGTGCAGGGCGATGTCCACGATGGCCAGATCCCAATCGGTCTTGGGATGCTGCAGCGCGTCGCTGGCGCTGCGCTCATCGCCGGCAAAGCCGACCAAGGTGATGCCCACGAGCTCATCGAGCGCAGCCTGCAGGCTCTCGCGTATCGTCGGACTGTCTTCGACCAGGTAGGTGCGCAGGCGGCGCTCGGCGCCGGCCCCCGGGGCAGGGGCGGCGGTGGGAGAAACTTCGGGTGAAATCATCATGGCATGCACCCCCGCGCGGCGGCGCGGGACCGGGCCGGCAGCGTGCGGCCCGCAGTCCGAGTGTGCCCCGTTTGCAGCGTCCTGACATGTAGGACAAGCCCGCATTCGCCGAGCCGCTTGCGTGCGCGGGCTGCGCACCCCGCTTCAATCGCGCCGGCGCCCGCCCTGCACCACCAGGCGGCAGGGATTGTGCCCGAACCAGTAGACGAGTTCGTTCGGGTGGTTGAGCTCCCACGCCGCAAAGTCGGCGCGCAGGCCCGCA
The DNA here is from genome assembly GCF_007954405.1 of Comamonas flocculans. Lineage (NCBI taxonomy): Bacteria > Pseudomonadati > Pseudomonadota > Betaproteobacteria > Burkholderiales > Comamonadaceae > Comamonas > Comamonas flocculans. The sequence goes on from NZ_CP042344.1 coordinate 1,396,345, forward strand.
CGCAGCACCCCGCGGTCGGGCAGACCCAGCGCGCGCGCCGCCTGATGGGTGATGCCGCCTACGGCCTCGCGCGGCGTGAGCCGGAAAAAGGTGCAGGCCATGTGCGCGGCCAGCAGCAGCGACAGGCCGGGCGCGGTGCCGGGGTTGTGGTCGCTGGCCACCGCCATCGGCACGCCCGCGGTACGCAATTCGGCAATCGGCGGCTGGCGTGTTTCGCGCAGCATGTAGTAGGCGGCGGGCAGCAGCACCGCAACGGTGCCCGCGGCCTGCATCGCCGCGATGCCCTCGCTGCCCAGGTGCTCGAGGTGGTCGGCGGAGAGCGCGCCGAAGGACGCCGCGAGCTGCGCGCCGCCCTGGTCGCTGAGCTGCTCGGCATGCAGCTTGACCGGCAGGCCCAGGGAGCGTGCGGTCTCGAACACCCGGGCCACCTGCGCGCTGGTGAAGCCTATGGTTTCGCAGAAGGCATCGACCGCATCCACCAGCCCCTGGGCATGCAGAGCGGGCAGCCAGGCACAGACGGCATCGATGTAGTCGTCCGCGCAGCCCTCGAATTCAGGGGCCAGTGCATGCGCACCGAGGAAGCTGGTGCGTACCTCGAGCGCAAGCTCGCGACCGAGGCGGCGGGCCACGCGCAGACATCTGGCTTCGGCCTCCAGCGACAGGCCGTAGCCGGACTTGATCTCCAGCGTCGTCACGCCCCCGGCCATCAGCGCCTGCGCACGCTGGCGGGCGCTTTGCAGCAGGGCGTCCTCCGGTGCGGCGCGCGTGGCGGCCACGGTGGAGCGTATGCCGCCGCCGGCGCGCGCGATCTCCTCGTAGCTGGCGCCGTTCAGGCGCATCTCGGCTTCACGCGCGCGGTCGCCGCCGTAGACCAGATGGGTGTGGCAGTCGACCAGGCCGGGCGTGAGCAGCGCGCCGCCCAAGTCAATCTCCTGCGCGGGCTGGAGTCCCGCGGGCAGGGCCGACACCGGGCCCAGCCAGTGGATCAGTTCGCCCTCGGTGACGATGGCGCCGTCCTCCACCAGGGCCCAATCTTCGCCCGCCAGCGTGGCCAGTCGTGCGTTGCGCCAGAGTTTTTGCATCACAGGTGCTCCCGCGCTTGCGCTTCAGTCGACCCACAGGCGCGCAAGCAACGCCCGGTTGCCGTCGGCCGCGCTGCCGTTCAGCACCAGAGTGCGCGCCGCTTCGATATCAGGAGCAAACAGCCGGTCTTCGGCATAGAACGGCACCTGGGCGCGCAGCGTGGCGTGGGCCCGCTGCAGCGCCTGCGAAGTCTTGAGCGGCTGGTGCATGTCGACACCCTGGCAGGCGGCCAGCCATTCGATGCCGAGGATGCCGGCAGTGTTGTCCGCCATCTCGGCCAGGCGCCGCGCGGCAAACGTGGCCATGCTCACATGGTCTTCCTGGTTGGCACTGGTGGGCAGGCTGTCCACGCTGGCGGGGTGGGCAAGCGACTTGTTCTCGGACGCCAGCGCCGCCGCCGTCACGTGGGCGATCATGAAGCCGCTGTTCAGCCCCGCGTTGTGCACCAGGAAGGGCGGCAGGCCCGAGAGCGTGCTGTCGATCAGCAGGGCAATGCGCCGCTCGGAAATCGCGCCGATCTCGCTGATCGCCAGCGCCAGCGTGTCGGCCGCGAAGGCCACGGGCTCGGCGTGAAAGTTGCCACCGGAGAGTACCTCGCCAGTGTCGGCAAACACCAGCGGGTTGTCGGTGACCGCGTTCGCCTCGATCAGCAGGGCGCGCGCGGCCTGGGTGATCAGATCGCGGCAGGCGCCCAGCACCTGGGGCTGGCAGCGCAGGCTGTAGGGGTCTTGCACGCGCTCGTCGCCCACCAGGTGGGACTGGCGTATGGCGCTGCCTGCCAGCAGCGCGCGCGTGACCTCGGCCAGCGCGATCTGCCCCGGCTGCCCGCGCAGCGCGTGCACGCGCGGGTCGAACGGCGCGTCGCTGCCCTTGGCCGCATCGACGCAGAGCGCGCCGATCACGGCGCCGGCGTCGAGCAGCCGCTCGGCCAGGAACAGGCCGTGCAGCGCCAGCGCGGTGGACACCTGGGTGCCGTTGATCAGCGCCAGCCCCTCCTTGGCCGCCAGGGTGAGCGGCGCGATGCCGGCGGCGCCCAGCGCGTCGATTGCCGCCATGCTGCGCCCGGCCCAGTGCACCTGGCCCTGGCCGGTGAGCGCCAGGGTCATGTGCGACAGCGGCGCGAGATCGCCCGAGGCGCCGACCGAACCCTTGGACGGAATGACGGGCAGCACCCCGGCATCGAGCATGGCCAGCAAGGTATCGATCACCACCGGGCGCACGCCCGAGTAGCCGCGCGCCAGGCTCGCCGCCTTCATGAGCATGACCAGGCGCACCACCGCGTCGGGCAGCGGCGCACCCGTGCCCACCGAGTGCGAGAGGATGAGGTTGTGCTGCAACTGCGCCAGTTGCGCGTCGGCAATCTGCGTCTTGGCCAGCTTGCCAAAGCCGGTGTTGATGCCGTAGGCGGGCTCGCCGCGCGCCACGATGGTCTGCACCGCGGCGGCGCTGGCCGCAATCGCCGCCTGGGCCGACGCGGCCAGCGTCACGCGCAGCGGCTGCTGCCAGAGCGCGCGCAGTTGCGCAAGCGTCAGGCCCCCGGGCTCCACCGTGAGCTGCGCGGCATTGTGCTGGCGGCCAAGGCTGGCCGGCGCCAGCGGCGAGAGCGCGACCCAGGCCAGTTGCGGTTCGCCTTCCGCGCCCGCTGCCTCGGGCACCAGCGCCTCGCCCGGCGCCGGCGCCGACCACCACAGCCCCTGGCCGGCGGTGAAAACGTCCGCACCCCGACGCCAGCGCCCCGCCAGCACCATGCACAGCCCCGCGGGCGTGCTGCCCGGCTGCCGAGGGCCCGCCACGCGCTGCATCTGGCCCTGCCAATGGCCGCGGCGCAGCATCAGGTTGAAGTCGCGCGAGGCGCCGCCGTGCGGCCGGGCGGTGATCGCCGCCTCGCCCGCAAAGGCAAGCACCTGTCCGGGCTCGCGCAGGTCAAACAGCGGGTGGGCGTCGTCGGCCTGCAGCCGGGCGCCCTCGCCGTCGAGCAGCATGGTCTGGCGATCAACCCCGGGCACGGAAGAAAACGGCGCAGCGCCCTGCAGCGTGGCCACGCTCACGCGCCACTCGAAGTCGTCGAGCGTGCTGCCCGCGGGCCAGCGCACGATTTCGCGCGTGCTGCCCGCACCATTTTTCCAGGGCGTGCTCGTGAGGGTGTTCAGGTCGAAGCGATGCATGGAAGGGTCGCGCCGGTGCTCAGGCCAGCATCGGCAGTTTGAGGCCAAAACGCCGGGCGGTTTCCATCGCCTTCTCGTAACCGGCATCGGCATGGCGCATCACGCCCGAGCCGCAGTCGTTGACCAGCACGCGCGCCAGGCGCTCGGCGGCGGCATCCGTCCCGTCGGCCACGATCACCATGCCCGCATGCTGCGAATAGCCCATGCCGACGCCGCCGCCGTGGTGCAGACTGACCCAGGTGGCGCCGCCGGCGGTGTTGAGCAGCGCGTTGAGCAGCGGCCAGTCGCTCACCGCGTCGGTGCCGTCCTTCATGGACTCGGTTTCGCGGTTGGGGCTGGCCACGCTGCCGGTATCGAGGTGGTCGCGCCCGATCACGATCGGGGCTTTCAGCTCGCCCGTTCGCACCATCTCGTTGAACGCCAGGCCCGCCACGTGGCGCTCGCCCAGGCCGAGCCAGCAGATGCGCGACGGCAGGCCCTGGAAGGCGATGCGTTCGCGCGCCATGTCCAGCCAGCGGTGGGTGTGCTTGTTCTCGGGGAACAGCTCCTTGATCTTGGCATCGGTCTTGTAGATGTCCTCGGGGTCGCCCGAGAGCGCCACCCAGCGAAACGGCCCCTTGCCCTCGCAGAACATCGGGCGGATGTAGGCGGGCACGAAGCCGGGGAAGTCGAAGGCGTTCTTCACGCCCTCGTCCAGCGCCACCTGGCGGATGTTGTTGCCATAGTCGAACGTCGGCACGCCCATGGCCTGAAAGTCCAGCATGGCCTGCACGTGCAGCGCGCAGCTCTGACCCGCGGCCTTCTTCAGTTCGGCATGCCGCGCGGGGTCGGCAGCGGCGGCGCGCCATTGCTGCACCGTCCAGCCCGTGGGCAGATAGCCGTTGATCAGGTCGTGCGCGCTGGTCTGGTCGGTCACCAGATCGGGCAGGATCGCACCCGCCCTGGCACGCTTGACCAGCTCGGGCAGGATCTCGGCGGCATTGCCCAGCAGGGCGATGGACACCGCCTCCTTGTTCGCCGTGTGCTGCTGGATCAGGGCCAGTGCCTCGTCAACGTCCCTGGCCTGCTTGTCCACGTAGCGCGTGCGCAGGCGAAAATCGATGCTGGCCTGCTGGCATTCGATGTTCAGCGAGCAGGCCCCCGCCAGCGTGGCCGCCAGCGGCTGCGCGCCGCCCATGCCGCCCAGCCCGGCGGTGAGTACCCAGCGCCCCGCCAGATCGCCGCCGTAGTGCTGGCGACCGGCTTCCACGAAGGTCTCGTAGGTGCCCTGCACGATGCCCTGGCTGCCGATGTAGATCCAGCTGCCCGCCGTCATCTGGCCGAACATGAACAAGCCCTTGCGGTCAAGCTCGTTGAAATGCTCCCAGTCGGCCCACTTGGGCACCAGGTTGGAGTTGGCGATCAGCACGCGCGGCGCGTTCTCGTGCGTCTTGAACACGCCCACCGGCTTGCCCGACTGCACCAGCAGGGATTCATCGGCTTCGAGCTGGCGCAGCGATTCCAGAATCTGGTCGAAGCAGGCCCAGTCGCGCGCGGCGCGGCCGATGCCGCCATAGACCACCAGGTCCTGCGGGCGCTCGGCGACCTCGGCGTCCAGGTTGTTCTGGAGCATGCGGTAGGGCGCCTCGATCAGCCAGTTCTTGCACGTGAGCTGGCTGCCGCGCGGTGCGCGGATGTGGCGGGACGGGTCGTGGCGAGGGTCGTTGGCGGTGGTCATCAGAATCTCCAAGGCAAAAGGGAAGCCGCCGGGGCCGGTCAATGCAGGCCGAGGTAGGCTTCGGTGAGAGAGGGGTCCTGGCGGGCTTCGGCGGCCGTGCCCTGCCAGACCGAGCGGCCGGATTCAAGCACGCAGATGTCGTCGGCCACCTTGAGCACGCGCTCGGTGTTCTGCTCGACCAGCAGCACCGTCAGGCCCTCGGCGCGCAGGGTATCGAGCGCCAGGTAGCACAGGTCGATCACCTTGGGCATGAGTCCAAGCGAGAGCTCGTCGATCATCAACAGGCGCGGGCGCGTCATCAGCGCGCGGCCTATGGCCAGCATCTGCTGCTCGCCGCCCGAGAGGTTGCCGGCCAGCGAATCCAGGCGCTCGGCCAGGCGCGGGAACAACGCCAGCACGCGGTCGCGGTCGTGCGCGAACACCTTGGCGGGCTGCACCATGCCGCCCACGCGCAGGTTGTCCTGCACGCTCAGGTCCTTGAACAGGCGCCGCCCCTCGGGCGAGATGGCCAGCCCCAGGCGCACGCGCTCGGTGGCGGGCAGGCCGCTGATGTCGCGGCCTTCGAACAGCATGGCTCCCCCCTGCTGCTGCACATGCCCGGCGACGCACATCAGCGTGGACGACTTGCCCGCGCCATTGGGTCCAAGCAAGCCGGTGATCGCGCCGGGGCGCAGCTTCAGATTCAGCCCGTGCACCGCCTGAAACGCACCGTAACCGCAGGAGAAATCGCGCAGTTCAAGCATGGTCTGCCTCCTCCTCGGCCCGGGTTTCGCTGCCCAGATAGGCGCTGCGCACCACGGGCTGCGCCATAACCGCCTGCGGCTCGCCCTCGGCGATCTTGCGGCCGTTGTCCAGCACCACCAGGCGCCTGCAGATGCGCAGCACCTCGCCCAGGTTGTGCTCGATCAGCACGACGGTGACGCCCTGGGCATTGATCTCGGCAATGGTGTCGGCCAGGCCGTGCGCCTCTTTGGAATTGAGGCCGGCCAGGGGTTCGTCGAGCAGCAGCAGGCGCGGTTTGAGTGCCAGCGCGCGCGCCAGCTCCAAGCGCTTGAGCACGCCCAGCGGCTGCGTTGCCGGGCTTTGTTCGGCCAGGTGGGCAATGCCCACGCGCTCCAGTTCCTGGCGTGCCTGTGCGAGTTCGTGCGCATCGGACACCTGCAGCAGCGCACCCAGCGGGCGGCGCGTCTTGCTGCTGGCCGCGGCCATGGCCACGTTGTCCTGCAGCGAGATGCCGCGCAGCGGCCGCACCAGTTGCTGCGACAGCGCCAGGCCCATGCGGATGCGCTCGTTGATCGCGTGCTCGTTCAGGCGCTTGCCGTCCAGCAACACCTGGCCGCTGGTGGGACGTACCACGCCGGTGATCGCGCGCAGCATGGTGGTCTTGCCCGCGCCATTGGGGCCGATGAGGCCGAGCAACTCGCCCTCGGCGACGGTGAAGGACACATCATCGACCGCCAGAAGGCCGCCAAAGCGCACCGTGACGGATTCGATGGCCAGCAGGGGGTGGGCGCTCATGCCTTGCCCTCCCGCGCCTTGCCGGGTGCGAACACGCGCCGCACCAGGCCGGCGATGCCACCCGGCGAAAAGCGCATCATCAGGAACAGCAAGCCGCCATAGACCAGCAGCTTGTAGTCGCCGATGACCTGGAACCACGCGGGCAGCGCCGAGAGCACCGCCGCGGCGATCACCACCCACGCGACCGAGCCGATGCCGCCGAACACCACCATGGAGAGTACGGTGATCGATTCGATGAAGCCGAAGTTCTCCGCACCAATGAACTGCAGGTGGTAGGCCAGCAGCGCGCCCGACAGGCCCGCCAGCGCCGTGCCGATGGCGAACGCCGCCAGCTTGTAGCGCGGCACGTCGATGCCGAGTACGCGCATGGTGTCCTCATCCTCGGCAATGCCGTTGAACACCCGCCCCATCCAGGTGCGGCGGATGTAAACCGAGAGGCCCGCGACGAAGGCCGCGAGCACGATGCCGAAGACCATGAAACCCAGCTTGCCCATGCCGTGGTCCGGAATCGAGGAGACCCCCATCTCGCCGCCCAGCCAGTCCTGCTGGCGCACGAAGCCGACGAAGAGAAAGACCACGCCCATGGTGGTGATGGCCAGGAAGTCGTCGCGCACGCGCAGCGAAGACAGGCCGACGACGACGCCCAGCACGCAGGCCAGCAGCATGGCCACTGGCAGCGTGGCCAGAAAAGGCCAGCCGGCCTTGCCGAGCATGGCCGCCGCGTAGGCGCCCACGCCCTGGAAGGCCGCATGCCCGAGACTGATCTGGCCGCAAAAGCCGGTGATCAGGTTCAGCGACAGCGCAAAGATGACGCTGATCGCCATGGTGGTGAGCAAGGTGATTTCGTAGTCCATGTCCGATCACCTCAGCGCCGCGCGAACAGGCCTTGCGGGCGCACCATGAGCACCACGATCAGGAAGGCGAACGCGATCGCGTTGCGGTCCAGAAACTGGCCGATGTAGATCGTGCCGAAGGCCTCGACCACGCCCAGCACCAGACTGGCCGCGAGCGTGCCCGGCACCGAACCCAGGCCGCCGAGCACGATGATGGCCAGCGCCTTGTACGAGGGCACGCTGCCCATCGTCGGCTCGACCAGGTTGTTGAGCAGCGCCACCCATACGCCGGCGAAACCCGCGAGCGCCGAGCCGACGAAGAAATTGATGTCGCGCACCTGGCGCAGCGAGATGCCGAAGGACTCGGCCATCTGCGGGTCGGTCACCGTCGCCTGGCAGGCCACGCCGATGCGCGTGCGCGACTGCAGCCAGGCGAGCACGCCGATGATCAGCACCGTGCCCACCATCATCCAGATCTCGATCCGGCTGAGCTGCAGCCCACCGCCCAGCGCCACCTGGCCCTGCATCTGCGGCGTGGCAAAGGACAGGCCCTGAGCGCCGAAGGCGATACGAAACGCCTCCTCGGAGGCGATGTACAGGCCGATCGAGGCGATCAGCGCGACGAAGGGCGGCTGGCTCAGCAGCGGCTGGTAGGCCAGGCGGTACATCAGCACCCCCGCCAGGCCCGCGATCAGCGCCGCGCCGACGAAGGCCAGCGCCAGGCTGCCGCTGGCGTTGGTGATCAAGACGCCGGCGTAGGCGCCCAGCGTGAACAGCGAGGCGTGCGCGACGTGCAGGATGCGCAGCAGGCCATACACCAGGGTCAGGCCCAGGGCGATCATCGCGTAGATGCTGCCCTGTACCAGCCCCTGGACGACAAGTTCGACATACAGCATGGTCTGCCGGCGCCTTTCGCGTCGCGCTGCTTACTTGGCCTTGGTCGGCGGGGCCAGCAGCACCGGGTCGTGGATCACGCTGTGGCGGTGGAAGGCCTTGTCCTTGACGATCTGCACCTGCAGGTCTTTCTGCACCTCGTGCAGGTCATTGAACGAGAGCTTGCCGATCGGCGTGTCGTAGCTGCCCGCGGCGATCGCGTCGCGCAGCGCGGCGCCGCCCTTGCCACCGGTCTTCTTCAGCCCTTCGATCGCCACCTGCGTGGCGGTGTAGCTGGACGCGGCCACCATGTCCGCGCCCACGCCGGTGGCCTTGCGGTAGTCGGTCAGGAAGGTCTGCGTCACGGGCGAGTCGGAGTCACGGTCCAGCGAGGTGGTCACCAGCGTGCCTTCGGACGCGGGGCCGGCGATCTCGATGAACTTCTCCGAGTCGTAGCCCTCCTGGCCGATGATGGGCACGGTGATGCCGGCGGCGCGCAGCTGACTGACCAGCGGGCCGGCATTGAAGTAGTAGCCCGAGGCGTAGATGACCTCGGGATTGTCCGCCTTGACCTTGCTCACCAGCGGGCCGAACTGGCGGTCGGCCATGCCGTATTCGTACTCGTTGATCACGTTCAGGCCGAGCTTCTTGGCACCGTCCTTGAAGCCCGCGGCCAGCGACTGGCCGAAGTCGTTCTTCACGGTGATCAAGGCCACGTTCTTCTTGCCCAGCTCCTGCACCAGCTTGGCGCCGCCGCGGCCCTGCACCTCGCCCATGGCGGAGACGCGGAACATGTAGTCGCCCGCCAGCGTCACGTCCGGGTGGATGGAGTAGGCGACGACGTAGGGTACCTGCGCCTTCTGGAAGATGGACGCGGCCGCACGCGTGGAGCCCGAGTAGGAGCCGGAAACGCCCACCACCACCTTGTCCTTCTCGATCATCTTGGTCACCGCCGGCACGGCCTCCTTGGCCGAAGCCTGGTCGTCATAGACCACGAGTTCGAGCTTCTGGCCGGCCACGCCGCCGCCGGCGTTGGCCTCGGCCACCGCGAGCTTCGCGCCTTCGAGCGCCGACTTGCCGTCGGCCGCGGCAAAGCCGGTGGACGGCACGTTGAAGCCGATCTTGATGTCGGCCCAGGCCGCGCCCGCGGGCAGGGCAAAGGCCAGCGCTGCAACCAGCAGCTTGGGAGCAAAGGGGGACAGGGACTTCATGAGCTTCTCCTTGGGGATGGACCTCTGGACGCGGGGCGCCGACTCGTTGTTTAATGCCTATACAAGGACCGCGTTTTCAACGCATGTTGTATATACATCTCGCGAAAAACGAATTTAGATGCCAAACTGGTCGCTGTCAACACCGGCCGCGCCAAATTACGGGTTTACCCTGATGAATTTTCCGACCACCTCGCCCGACGCCGCTCCTCGTCCCAAGCGGGCCCCGGCCTTCCAGGTGATCAAGGAGCACGTGCTGCGCCAGATCCACGAAGGCCGCTGGCGCGAGGGCGACGCCATCCCGGGCGAAGAGGCGCTGGCGCGCGAATTCGGTGTCTCGCGCATGACCGTGAACCGCGCGCTGCGCGAGCTCAGCAGCGAGCAGGTGCTCGAGCGCGTGCAGGGTTCGGGCACCTTCGTGGCGCAGCAGAAGTTCCTCGCCACGCTGGTGGAGCTGCGCAACATCGCCGACGAGATCGCCGCGCGCGGGCACCGGCATTCCAGCGAACTGCAGCTGCTGGAGCGCACCCGCGCCAGCGACGCGCTGGCGCACCGGCTGGGCCTGGCGGCGCGCGCCCCGGTGTTCCATTCGGTCATCGTGCATTTCGAAAACGGCCTGCCGCTGCAGGTGGAAGACCGCTGGGTCAACCCCCGGGTCGCGCCCGATTACCTGGCCCAGGACTTCACGCGCGGCACGCCCAATGCCTACCTGATGAAGGTGGCGCCACTGCAAGGCGTGGACTTCGAGATCGAGGCCGACACCCCCACCGAGGCGGTGCGCCAGCTGCTGCGCATGCAGGCCCGCGAGTTCTGCCTGGTCCTGCGCCGCACCACCTATTCCATGGGCCAGGTGGCGTCGGTAGCGGCCATGTGGCACCCTGCCAAGCGTTACCGCTTCACCGGCCATATCTGAGCCGGGCCGGGCGGCGCGGCGCTACCATCGCAGAGAAAGGAGCACCATGACACCGCAAAACCCCTGGCAGGGCCGCGACGACTCGGGCGAGTCGGGCGACACCCGCCGCCTGCACCAGATCGTGCGCCGCGATGAGGACTACGGCCCGGACGATGCGGTGCTGGCCGGTTTTGCGAGCGACGCGGGCGTGGCGCGCAACCAGGGTCGCGCGGGCGCCCGCGAGGCGCCGCTGGTGGCGCGTCGGGCGCTTGCCAACCTGCCCGCGCATGCGCTGCATGCGTTCTGGGACGCGGGCGACGTGCTCTGCGAGGGCGACGCACTGGAAGCCGCGCAGAGCGCGCAGGCGCAGCGCGTGGAGCAGATCCTGGGCTGCGGCGCACGCCTCGTGGTGCTCGGCGGCGGCCACGAGACCGCCTGGGCCGACTACCAGGGCCTGCGCGAGCATCTGTACGGCAGCCAGGGGCCCGGCGGGCGGCTGCTGGTGCTGAACCTGGACGCGCATTTCGACCTGCGCACCAGCCGCCCCGGCAACTCGGGCACACCCTTTGACCAGATCCTGCAGAACGCCCGCGAACGCAGCCTGCCGGTGCGCTACGCCTGTCTGGGCATCTCGTTGCTGAGCAACACTCCGGCGCTGTACCAGCGCGCCAACGAGCTCGATGTGTACTGGCGCGAAGACACCGAGATGCAGGAGAGCCAGCTGGACGCGCGCCTGGCCGACATCGACCGCCTGCTCGCCGAAGCCGAGCACGTTTACCTGACCATAGACACCGACGTGCTGCCAGCCAGCGTGGCGCCCGGCGTCTCGGCCCCCGCGCCCTACGGCGTGCCGCTGTCCGTGGTTGAGGCCTGCCTGCAGCGCGTGAAGGCCAGCGGCAAGCTGCGCCTGGCCGACATTGCCGAGTTCAACCCGCAGTACGACATCGACGGCCACACCGCACGCGCCGTGGCTCGCCTGGCCTGGCAGCTGCTGCAACCCTGAGCACCAAGGCAACGCTGAAAAAACCCTTCGCGCGTCGCGCATCCCGCCCTGCGGCGTTGCAAATCCTCGCAATGGCTTGAGCTGTTGCTGCGGTTCGCACCTTGCAGCCCATCCCCAGTCTGGGCGCGCACCATCGCGGGGACTTTTTCAGCGTTGCCTCAACCCGAGGAGAGTCCGATGGAATTCAATGCCGTCTCCACGCTGTGCATCGCGGTGGCGATGTACCTGATGGGCGATCAGCTGGTCAAGCGCATTGGCGTGCTCAACCGCTTCTGCATCCCGGCGCCGGTGGTCGGCGGGCTGATCTTCGCCATCGCCGTCACGCTGCTCAAGAGCAGCGGCGCGCTGAGCGTCGTGCTCGACACCTCGCTGCAATCGCTCTTCATGGTGACCTTCTTTACCACCATCGGCCTGGGCGCGAGCTTCAGGCTCATCAAGCTCGGCGGCAAGCTGCTGGTGGTCTACTGGATCATGTGCGGCGTGCTGGCGCTGGGGCAGAACGTGATCGGCGTGACGCTGGCCGAACTGATGGGCATCCACCCCCTGATCGGCGTGATGGCCGGCGCAGTGTCGATGGAGGGCGGCCACGGCGCCGCCGCTGCCTATGGACAAACCATCGAATCTCTGGGCGTGCCATCGGCCGTGACCATAGGCCTTGCGGCCGCCACCTTCGGGCTCGTGGCCGGGGGCCTCGCGGGCGGGCCGGTGGCGCAGTACCTGATCCGCAAGTTCGACCTCAAGCCCGACGCCGAGGAAGCCGAGGAATTCACCCAGGCGGAACGGCAGGAGGTGGGCTTTCACTCCTTCATGGTGCAGGTGTTCCTGATCACCATCTGCATGGCCGTCGGCGTGGCGCTGGGCGACCTGTTCTCGCGCCTGACGGGCTTCGTGCTGCCCGGCTACGTCGGGGCCATGTTCACCGCCGTGGTGCTGCGCAACCTGATCGACCGCGTGCGTCCGCAGGCCGTCAACATGCACGAGATCAACCTGATCGGCGACGTCGCGCTGGCGGTGTTCCTGTCGATGGCGCTGATGAGCATCAAGCTCTGGGAGCTGGCCGAGCTGGCGCTGCCGCTCGTCGTCATCGTCGCGGCGCAGGTGGTCTTCATCGTGCTGCTGGCCTTCTTCGTGATGTTCCGCCTGCTGGGACGCAACTACGACGCCGCGGTGATGGTCTCGGGCTTCCTCGGCCACGGCCTGGGCGCCACGCCCAACGCCATGGCCAACATGGCCGCTATCACCGAACGCTTCGGCCCCTCGCGCAAGGCCTTCCTGATCGTGCCGATTGCCGGCGCCTTCCTGATCGACGTGTTCGGCATGCCGATCATCATCACGACGATCAACATGTTCAAGTAGGCGCTCGCTCCACCTGGACTGCGAGCAATCTCAAGGCTCCGACAGCGCGCGTGTTCCACGGCACTTGGGGTAGGTGCTGCAACCCCAAAACATCTCACCCGCGTGCTCACCCCGCCTGGACACGCGTTTGACCATGGGGCTGCTGCAACGGGGGCATGGCGGCACGCTGGGCGTGGCCGCCGACGTCGCAGCCGGTTGATCTTGCGTGCGATCACCAAGTGTCGGCAGCGCGGCATCGATCATCGCCTTGAGTTTGGGCCCGTCAATCAGTTCGATGTTGCAGCCCTTGACGAAAGCCAGGGCTTCGCTGGTAAACGCGCCAGAAGTGACCACGAAGCCTCCTGCTGCACCTTCTGCGGCCATCACGCCAAACAACTCGCGCGCGACCTGAACCGGAACCTTGAATGCCTTCCAGTGTTTGCACTGCACCAGAAAGGTTTCACGCCCTTTGACCAAACGCAAATCGACGCCGCCATCGGCGCCGCCGCCTCCCGTCTCGATGACGGTGTAGCCCCGCATGCGAAACGCTTCGCCGACAAGCAGCTCAAAATCCCTCCACGCCAAGGCGCGCAAGTTTGCACCGCCAGAATCGGCCGCCGCGCTCGCGACCAGGCCTTGGCGTCTGCGCCTTTTGAGGGCCGACGCCAGAGCAGCCGCCAGGAAGATCAGGGGAACAAGGTATTGCCCCCAAAAGGCCAAGGCCCCGAGCAGATGAGCGGCAGCGGTGTTCCCGATCTGATTCATCGAAACCCCGACAGCCACCTGCCCCACGGCGAAGCGATGCAACAGTACATAAGCCAAGATCGCCAAAATCACGCCCACCCACCACGGCAGTACCGCTACCAAATCGAACAAGTCCTTAGCCGTGCTGCGCTTCCTCCGTTTTGCCACTGCCCCACCTCCGTTCAGATACGCTTGGAACATCGCAACCGGTTCAGAACGTCCCCGGATACAGCCCGCCATCGAGCAGCAGGTTCTGCCCGTTGATGTAGCCTGCCAGCGGACTGCACAGGAAGGCGCAGAACGCGCCGAATTCGCCTGGCGTGCCAAAGCGGCGCGCCGGGATCTGCGCAGTCTGGCTGCGGCGGATTTCTTCGAGCGTCTTGCCGGTTTTTTCGGCCGCCGCCACCAGCGTGGCATTGAGCCGGTCGGTGTCGAACTTGCCGGGCAGCAGGTTGTTCACCGTCACGCCGCGGGCCGCAATGCCCGAGCGCGCCAGCCCTGCGATGAAGCCGGTCAGGCCGCTCCTTGCGCCGTTGGACAGCGCAAGGACGTCGATCGGCGCCTTCACCGCGCTGGAGGTGATGTTCAGGACGCGCCCATAGCCGCGCGCCGCCATGCCATCCACCACCGCGCGGATGAGCTCGATCGGCGTGAGCATGTTGGCGTTGACGGCGCGCTGCCAGTCCTGCGCCGAAAAGCCGCGCCAGTCGCCCGTGGGCGGACCGCCGGCGTTGGTCAGCACGATGTCGAAATCCTTGCCCGGCCCACCGGGGGCGGACCACACCGCGTCCCGCCCCTCGGGCGTGGTGATGTCGCAGTCCACGGCGATGACTTCAGGGTGTTTTTGGTCTCTAGCCCTTGCCCATTCTGCGCCATAAGCTCTCAATTCTGAAGCGGCTTGCATCAGCGGCACCTCGGTGCGCGCGTTGACCACGAGGTTCACGCCCTCGGCCACCAGCGCCTGCGCGCAGCCCCGTCCCAAACCCTTGCTGGCGCCGCAGACCAGTGCCCAGCGGCCGGCGATATCCAGATCCATGCGCATGCTCCCTTGATGGTCGATGCGCCGATCATGCCGCCTGCGCCGCTGCGCTGCCAGACCGGGCCGCGCCGAGCGCGCCGCAGCGGGCAGACGGCGCGGGGCAAGACCGCGCGAAGGACCGCGCCGGGCACGCCGATTGCTGCCCGCCCTGCACCCTCGCGCTTGCAGACCCCAAGGAGATTGCCCATGCATACCACCCCTTTGATCGCCGGCGTGTTGCTGCTCGCACTGGCGGGCTGCGCCGCGCCAAACGACGAGCAGGCACAAGGCAGCGCGCACACGAGCGAGCCGCTCGCCCAGCAGCAAGGCAGCAAGGCGCCGACGTTTCGCTGGCGCACCGTGGGCAACGGCGCGCAGGCGGGCGAACTCGGCTACGGCTGGCAGTTCTTCAACGGGCCGGGCACGCCGCGCGCCGTGGCCATCAGCCCGCTGGGCGACTACTACTACAGCCGCGGCGCCGGGCCGCACTGGATTGCCTGGGGGCCGCTTGCACGTTCGAGCAGCTGGCGCCAGCAGCACACCGGCCTCGCGCAGTGACGCAGTGAATCGCGCCAGCTGAGGCTTGCGGCAAATCCGGCGCGCTGGCGCTCTCACGCCGCAAGGCTGCGCCGCTGCGTCCGAGCAAGCCATCCATGCCGGACAGCGACGAAGCCGAAAACCCGGACCGATGCCTGCCAGCACCTGGGCCAGCGCCCGGCCACCGGGCGCGGGCTGACCAATTGCCTGCCGCCCGATCCGCTCAAGTACTGGCGGGCAGACTCAGGCACATGCGCAAGCCGCCCAGCGGCGCAATGCCGGCGTGCACCTCGCCCCCATAGGTTTGCGCCAGCGAGCGCACGATGTCCAGCCCCAGGCCGGCGCCCCCGCGCGCGCCCTGCGTGTCGCTGCGCACATCGCCCAGTTGCACGCCGCGTTCGAACATGCGCTGGCGTTCGGCCTCGGGTATGCCGGGACCATCGTCGTCGATGGTGAAGACAAGCTGGGCACCCTCGCAATGCACCGCCACCCGCACGCACGAGCGTGCCCACTTGCCGGCGTTGTCCAGCAGGTTTCCGAGCATTTCGTACAAGTCCTGCGCTTCACCCCGAAATTGCGCCGGCGGCACGCCATCGGCCAGTTCGAAGCGCAGTCCGCGACCCGCATACAGGCGCTGCATGGTGCGCAGCAGCGCCTGCAGCGGCGCGAGCACCGGTGTGGCCAGGCCCGTGGCGCGCACCGCTGCCGTTGCGCGCGCCCGCGCCAGGTGCCAGTCCACCTGCCGGCGGGCGCTTTGCACCTGCTCGCGCACCAGGAGGGCCAGCGCGCTGTCGTCCTGCTCGGCGGCGTTGGCGATGATGGCCAGCGGCGTGTTCACCGCGTGCGCGAGGTTGCCTGCCTGCGCGCGGGCCCGCTGCACCATCTCGGCGTTTTCAGCCAGCACGTGGTTGAACTCGGCCACCAGCGGCTGCAGCTCTTGTGGAAACTGCCCCGGGAGCTGTCCGCTTGCGCCCGCGCGCACCGCAGCCAGACGCTGGCGCAGCAGCGCCAGTGGCCGCAACGCCAGCTGTAGCTGCAGGGCAACGGCCAGCAACAGGCCAGTGGCGAGGATGGCGAGCGTGATCCACAACAAGTGGGCGAAGCGCGCAATCGGCTGCGCCACCAGCGCCTCATCGCCGGCCACCGTGACAAGCAAGGGCGGCGCATCTGCGTCGGGCAGCTCCAGCGTACGCGCTACCGCCAGCAGCGCATGGCCCTGGGCGTCGCTCAAATGCAAAACCTTGTCGCCCGTGGTCTTGCCCAATGCGGCAGGCAGCGCCAAGCTCTGATCCCAGAGCGAACGCGAACGCGCGATGGCGGCTTGCGGCTGCGCGCCCAAACGGTCGATCTGCCAGTACCAGCCCGAGAGCGGGGTGGAGAGCCTGGCGTCGCCCGCCATTGCGCCCAGCCTGGGCTCGCCATCCACCCAATCGAGCGCGCCGCTCAACTGGTCGAGCTGCTGCACCAGCTGCGCCCGCCATTGCGCCATCACATGCTCGCGAAACAAGGCTGCCAAGCCCCAACCCGCCACCGCAAGGGTAATGGCCACCCATGCGAGCGTGCCCACCAGCAGGCGCCAGCGCAGTGAACCTTTCATGCGCCGCTGGCCGCAGGCTCCACCAGGCGATAGCCCAGCCCGCGCACGGTTTCTATGCAGCCTTCGGGCAGCTTCTTGCGCAGGCGCGCGATAAAGACTTCGATGGTGTTGGAGTCGCGGTCCTCATCGAGCGGGTACAGGTGCTCGGAGAGTTCGGTGCGCGAGAGCACCTGCCCCTTCTTCTGCATCAAAAGCGCGAGCAGCTTGAACTCGTGGCTGGTCAGTGCCAGCGGTTGGCCAGCCACCGCCGCGCGGGCGCTGCGGGTATCGAGTGCGATCTCGCCGCACTGCCACTGGCTGCTCGCGTGCCCCGTCTGGCGGCGCAGGAGGGCACGCAGTCGCGCCTGCAGCTCCTGCATGTGAAAGGGCTTGGCCAGGTAGTCGTCGGCGCCGGCATCCATGCCCTCCACCTTCTCCTGCCAGCTGCCGCGCGCGGTGAGGATGAGCACCGGCATCCGTCGCCCCGTGCTGCGCCAGCGGCGCAGCACCGAGAGGCCGTCCATCTGCGGCAGGCCCAGGTCGAGTACCACGGCGTCGAAATTCTCGGCGTCGCCCAGGTAATGCGCCTCGCGGCCATCGCCGGTCTCCTCGACCGTGTGACCGGCATCGCGCAGCGCCTGCACGAGTTGCTCGCGCAGCACGGGCTCGTCTTCCACCACCAGGAGGCGCATCAGTGCCTGTCCCTGTCCTTGCGTTTGACCTTGAGCACCCGGCCATCAACCGCATCCACCACCAGCTTGGCCACACGGCCGTCGGCTTGCAGCAGGCGGATTTCGTAGATGAAGCGACCATGCTCACGCTCGAATTCAACCTTGAGCACCTGGCCGGAGAAACCCTCCTGCTGCATTCTGGCAAGCACCTCGGCGAGCGGCAACACCTGGCCGCTGGTCAGCGCCTGGCGCGCGCGTTCGTGGTCGTCATCGCCTGCGAGCAAAACCCCCGAGCCGCCGAGCGCAGCCAGCAGCAGGCCAGCCAAGGCAAGGCGGCGAAGGAGGGGAAAGCGCATGGTGTTCATGGCTGCAATGTATAGCGCGCCATCCATGAACCGGGCATGAACGACGATAGTGCGTGCGTCGCTTGACAGCTTAGCTCGGCGCCACATAAGATAGTAATAATTTACTTTCTTTCAGCAATGCGATGAGCACTTCCGGTCAATACCTTTCCGCCAACGAACGGCGCGCCGCCACCGTCGAGGCGGTGATCGAACTGGCGGGCCAGCACAATCCGAGCGAGATCTCCACCACCGCGATCGCCAGGCACATGGGCGTGACCCAGGGTGCGCTATTCAAGCACTTCCCCACCAAGGAAGCGATTCTCGAAGCCGTCATGGGCTGGGTGGCCGAGCGGCTGCTGGCGCGCGTGGACAAGGCGATTGCCGCCACGCCCTCGCCGCTCGCTGCGCTGGAGGCCGTGTTCATGACGCATGTGCGCTTCATCGTCGAGCACCCCGGCGTGCCGCGCATGCTGTTTGGCGAGCTGCAGCGCGCCGAGGCCAGCGCGCCCAAACGCGCGGCGCAGACCCTGATCCAGCACTATGGCGAGCGCCTGCAGCGCCTGATCATCAAGGGCAAGCAGCAGGGCGAGATCGGCGCACACGTTGACAACCAGGCCGCGGCGTTGCTCTTTGTCGGCACGGTGCAGGGGTTGGTGATGCAGTCCATGCTGGCAGGCGACGTGCGCCAGATGCGCACCCAGGCACCCGGCGTGTTCCTGCTCTACCGCCACGCCATGACCGGAGCCGCGCAATGAACTTCGCCCTGCCCAAGCGCCGCACGCTGGCGCTGTTTGCCGTGCTGCTGCCCCTGGCCGCCCTGCTGGCCTGGGTGGCGCTGCGTTCGGGACCCATGGCGCCGGTACAGGTCACGCAGGCCAGGGTAGAGAGCGCTCAGCTTGCCCCGGCGCTTTTTGGCATAGGCACTGTGGAGGCGCGCCACACCACGCGCCTGGGGCCCACCGTGGCCGCGCGCGTCAAGTACCTCGATGTGGATGTGGGTGATGTGGTGCGCGCCGGGCAAGTGCTTGGTGAAATGGAGCCGGTGGACTTGGACGAGCGCCTGCAAGCCCTGCAGGCGCTGCGCAAGCGCAGCCAAGCCGCCCTGCGCGAGGCCACTGCGCGCCGGGGTTTTGCCAGCGCGCAAGCCGAGCGCTACGCCCAGTTGCTGGCCGCGCATTCCACCAGCGAAGAGCTGCTGCTCACGAAGCGCCAGGAGTTGGCCGTGGCCGATGCCGTCCTGGCTGCGGCGCGCGAAGACCTTGTCCGCACCACGGCAGACATCGCCGCGCTGCGCGCCCAGCGCGGCCAGCTGCGCCTCGTGGCAAACAAGGACGGCATCGTGAGCGCGCGCGAAGCAGAACCCGGCAGCACCGTGGTGGCCGGTCAAGCGGTGCTGGAGGTGATCGCCCCGGCCAGCCTCTGGATCAATCTGCGGCTCGATCAGATCAGCGCCGCAGGGCTTGCGCCGGGGCTGCCCGCGCAGATACGCCTGCGCTCGCGCCGCAGCGAACCACTCACCGGTCGCGTGCTGCGCGTGGAGCCCAAGGCCGATGTGGTGACCGAGGAGCTGCTGGCCAAGGTGGTGTTCGAGCAACTGCCCACGCCGTTGCCGCCGCTGGGCGAACTCGCCGAGGTCACGCTGCAATTGCCTGCGCTGGCGGCCACGCCGGTGCTGCCCAACGCCGCGCTGCACCACCGGCGCGGTGAAACCGGAGTGTGGCAAGTGGCCGATGGCCGGGCGCGCTTCGTACCCGTGAAAACCGGCCGCAGCGATCTGCAGGGACGCGTGCAGATCGTGGCGGGCTTGCAAGCCGAGGACACTGTCATCGTGCACAGCGAACGCGCGCTGACCGACGAGCGCCGCGTGCAGCAGGTGACGCGCATCGCCGGGGTGCAACCGTGATTTCGCTCGCCGGGCGCGACATCCTGCACAGCTGGGGCAAGTTCATCTTCACCGGTTTCGGCTTGGGCCTCTTGATCGGCGTCACGCTGGTGATGGCAGGTGTCTACCGCGGCATGGTGGACGACGGCCAGGCGCTGCTGGACAACAGCGGCGCCGACCTCTGGGTCGTGCAGCAGGGCACGCTGGGGCCCTACGCGGAATCGTCCAGCCTCGCCGACGACGCCTGGCGCCAGGTGAGAGCACTGCCCGGCGTGGCGCGCGCCGCCAACGTCACCTACTTCACCATGCAGGTGCGCAAGGAAGGCGATGCAGACGACACGCGCGCCACGGTGGTGGGCATTGCCGCCGATGAGGCCGCAGGCACGCCCGGCTGGCCGCCGTATCTGGTGGCCGGGCGGCAAATCACGCGCGGGCACTACGAAGCGGTGGCCGACATCGCGAGCGGTTTTCGCCTGGGCGACGTGCTCGCCATTCGCCGCCACCGCTACGAGGTGGTAGGACTGACCCGGCGCATGGTGTCTTCCAGCGGCGACCCCATGGTTTTCATCCCGCTGAAAGACGCGCAGCAGGCGCAGTTCCTGAAGGACAACGACGCCATCCTCGCCGCCCGCCGGCGCAGCGCAGCCAACCCGGCGTTCAATCGCCCGGGCGTGCCCGGCCTGCTGGAGGCGATCAACGCCAGCCAATCGGCCAGCACCTCGGTCAACGCCATCCTGGTACGCCTGGCAGCCGGCGCCAGCCCCGAGGCCACGGCCAGCGCGATCGAGCGCAGCACGCAGCTCAGCGTGCACACCCGCGCGCGGATGCAGGACATCCTGGTGAGCAAGCTGATTGCCACCTCGGCCAAGCAGATCGGCATGTTTCTCGCCATCCTCGCCATCGTGAGCGCGGCCATCGTCGCTTTCATCATCTACACGCTCACCATGGACAAGATCCGCGAGATCGCGGTGCTCAAGCTCATAGGCACCAAGAACCGCACCATCGCCGCCATGATCCTGCAGCAGGCGCTGGCGCTGGGCATGATCGGTTTTGCCGTGGGCAAGATCAGCGCCAGCTGGTCGGCGCCCATCTTTCCCAAGTACGTGCTCTTGATTGCACAGGATTCGGTGATCGGCTTCTTCGCGGTGATGGCCATTTGTGCGCTCGCCAGCGTGGTGGCCATCCGCATGGCGCTGCGCGTGGACCCCGCAGAAGCCATCGGAGGCTGACATGAGCCAGGACAAAGGCATATACATAGCCGGCCTGTCCAAGCGCTACGGCTCGGGCGACTCGGCCGTGCTTGCACTCAAGGACGTGAACATGCACGTGGCACCCGGCGAAGTGGTGGGACTGATCGGCCCCTCGGGCTCGGGCAAGAGCACGCTGCTCAAATGCCTGGGCGCGGTGACGGACCCGACGACAGGACGCATGGCGCTGGGCAACGAGACCATTTTCGACAACGGCTGGAAGGTACGCGAGTTGCGCGCGCTGCGCCGCGACAAGATCGGCTTCGTGTTTCAGGCGCCCTACCTGATTCCGTTTCTGGACGTGCTGGACAACGTGGCGCTGCTGCCCATGCTTGCGGGCGTGCCCAATGCCCAGGCACGCGGGCGGGCCATGGAGTTGCTTACCGCGCTGGACGTGCAGCACCGCGCAAGTGCCATGCCGGCCCTGCTCTCGGGCGGCGAGCAGCAGCGCGTGGCGATTGCACGCGGCCTGATCAACCGCCCGCCGGTGATCCTGGCCGACGAGCCCACGGCGCCGCTCGATTCCGAGCGGGCCATGGCCGTGGTGCGCATCCTGAACGCGATGGCGCAGCGCTACCAGACTGCCGTAGTCGTGGTCACGCACGACGAAAAAATCATCCCCACCTTCAAACGCATTTACCACATCCGCGACGGCGTCACGCACGAAGAGGCGGGTGAAGGAAGGAGCTGCTGATGCCCCGGTTTCCAAGCTCCCTGACGGCCGTGCTGGCTGCTGCCGCGCTCGCGGGCTGCGCCAGTACCACCGCCCCGTTTACCCGGCCCGCCGCACCCACGGTGCAAAGCTACACGCCCACTGCCAATGAAGCGACAGCCCCTGCGGCCAGCGGCGCGCAGCGAATCATCGTCGTGCAGGCGCCTGAGTCAGCATGGTGGCGGGCGCTGCAATCGCCCGATCTCGACGACCTGATCGAACAGGCTTTGAAGGCCAGCCCCACGCTGGCTGCCGCCCAGGCGCTGCTCACCCAGGCGCAAGCGCGGCAACAGGCCCAGGCGGACAGCATGCAGATGCCGCAGGTCGACGCCGGCCTTGGCATGCAGCAGCAACGCGCCACCGGTGCCTCCCAGGGCCAAGAGGGCACGGGGCGTGAATTTGGCCTGTACAGCGCCAGCGTAGGCGTGCGCTATCAGTTCGATCTTTCGGGTGTGCAGGGCCATACCCTGCAGCAACTCGCCGACCGCACCGCCTGGCGCCGCCATGAGCTTGACGCCGCACGCCTGATGCTTGCCGGGCAGATTGCGCAGGCCGCCATCACCCGCGCACGCCTTGCAGCGCAGGTCGAAGCCAGCGATGCGCTGCTCTCTGGCCAATTGCGGCAGTTGCACCTGGCGCATGAGCGCCAACGCCTGGGCCAGGCCCTGCCCGACGAGGCGCTGGCGCTCGCCACCCAGGCCGAGCAAACCCGCGCCAGCCTGCCGCCGCTGCGCCGCCAGTTGCAGCAAACCGAGCACCTGCTGGCGCTGCTCTGCGGGCAGGCGCCGGGCACGGCGCAAGTGCCCGCCTTCGTGCTGGCCGATTTCACGCTGCCCGCCGAGCTGCCGCTGCTCGTGCCCTCCGCACTCGTGCGCCAGCGCCCCGACATTCAGGCCAGCGAGGCGCTGCTGCACGCCGCACACGCCGAACACGGCGCCGCCGTGGCCCGGCGCTACCCGCAGCTCACGCTCAGCGCCAGTCTGGGCAGCCAGGCGCTTGCCGCCGGGGCCTTGTTTGGCGGTGCCTCAGCGGTCTGGGCGCTGGGCGCGCAGCTGAGCGCGCCCTTGTTCAACGCTGCGCAGCCCTCCGAAGAGCAAGCCGCGATGGCGGCGCTGGATGCCGCCAGCGCCAACTACCAGAGCGTGGTGCTGCAGGCACTGCGCGAGGTGGCCGACGTGCTGCGCGCCATCGAGCACGACGCACAGACCGAGCAGGCGCTGATGAGCGCCGACGCCAGCGCGCGCCAGAGCGTGCAGCTGGCCGAAGAGCGCCTGCGCCTGGGCGCAGTGAGTGAAGTGCAGTTGTTGATAGCACAGCAGCAGGCGCAGCAAAGCGCCCTGCAACGGGTGGCCGCGCAGGCCCAGCGCCTGAGCGACAGCGTAGCGCTGTACCAGGCCATTGGAGCGACAAGCGCTCGCACGCCCGGGTAAAACCTGCCTGAGTGGCAGATGAACGGGTAATGAACGCCCACTTCAGCGTTGGTTCACCACCGGCCACGCACACTGGCCTTCAACCTGTTCAAGGAGTGTGCAATGAACCGACGTACCAGAACCACCGCCGCCGCCCTGACCGCCGCCGCCCTGACCGCCGCCGCCCTGACCGCCGCCGTGCTCGCCGGCAACGCGCTGGCGGGCGACCACCACCGCGCAAAACACCAGCGCCACGATGCGCCGCACACACACATCGCCACCGGCCCCTGGCAAGCCGTGGCGCACGAGGCCGCATCCGGCGAGATCGGCCACGGCTGGCAGTATTTTCACGACCCGGTGTCGCTGCACTCGGTGGTCATCAGCCCCGAGGGCGACTACTACTACGGCCGGGGCCAAGGGCTGCGCTGGATTGCCTCCGCCTAAGCCCTCTGGGGTGCGCGCTGCACGACACACATCCCGTGAATGGCCAATGAACGACAAGTCCGAACGCATTCACCACCCGCTGCGCACGATGCGCTGCATTCAAGCCGCACGAACATGAACCCATCGGAGTACCCCCTGCGCACCTCGCACCCGCCGCGCACGCATTACCCGGGCGCACTCATCGCCCTGCACTGGCTCACGCTGGCGCTGCTGCTTGCGGTGTACGCGCTGATCGAATGGCACGACGCCCTGCCCAAGACCAGCGGGCTGCGCGCGCTGGCCAAGCACTGGCACGAAATGATGGGCCTCGCCGTGCTGGTCGTGGCGCTGGTGCGCCTGCCGCTGCGCCTGCTGCTGGGCGCACCCCCGCAGCTGTCCGGCCCGCAGTGGCAGCGCAGGGCGGCGCTCGCGATGCACTGGCTGCTGTACCTGTTCCTGCTCTGCACGCCGCTGCTGGGCTGGCTGTATCTGAGCGCCAAGGGCACGCCTGTCCCCTTCTTTGGTCTGCAGCTGCCCGCGCTGATCGCACCCGACAAGCTGCTCGCGCCCGGCGTCAAGGAGATCCATGAAGCCATCGCCACCGCGGGCTACTGGCTCATCGGCGGGCATGCGGCGGCGGCGCTGATGCACCACTGGCTGCTGGGCGATGCCACGCTCGCGCGCATGAGCCCAAAGGCCATGCGCGGTGGTGAACGCATCTGTGGGCCGCGCGGTGTTTACCGCAGGGAATAGTCGGTCGGCCCGGCGACTACGCGGCGCGCGCCGTTGAAACGCTTTTGCCAGTAGCTCTGGTGCATGCTCTCGACGCGCACGCGCGCGCCGCTGCGCGGGGAATGGATGAACTTGCCGTCGCCCACGTAGATGCCGACATGGCTGAAGGCGCGGCGCATGGTGTTGAAGAACACCAGGTCGCCAGGCTGCAGGTCTTTGCGGTCGATCTTGGCGGTTCTGGCGGCCTGCTCCGAGGCCTTGCGCGGCAGCACCAGGCCGCGCGCCTGCTCATAGATGCTGCGCACGAAGCCGCTGCAATCGAAGCCGGTCTCGGCGCTGCTGCCGCCGCGCCGGTAGGGCGCGCCGAGAAACCCCATGGCGGTGGCCACCAGGTCGCCGGTGCGCTCGGCCGCGTCCTGCGCCTGGTCGGCCACCCCGTGGCCGAGCTGAGACAGATGGCCGCGCAGGTCTTGCGTCCACGAGACGGCCTGCGGCTCGGCTACGGCTTCGAGCGGGGTGTCGGGGGCGGCGAAGGCGCTGCTCGCGCAAACCAGCAGCAGGGGAGCAAGCCAAAATCGCATGGGGCGCAAGGGTAACCGAATTCCTCGGCGCCCGGCAGGGTAATTCCCTCAGGGCTGCAGGGGCTCGGAAAAACCCTGAGCGTCCACGTGCACCAGCACCCCGTCGGGGTCCAGCCGCACGCTGCCCGCCCGCAGGCCGCGGTGCAGCGCCAGGCGCTGGTGGGCCAGGCTCAGGTCCACCGCGCCCTCCAGCGCCACGCCGATCTCCAGGCGCGCCTCGCGCGCGCGCTCGAGCTGCTGCTGCAGTTGCGCGCATTCGGCCTGCAGGCGGGCCGCGCTCGCCTGCGCGTCCTCGAGCGACGCCTGGGCGCGCTCCAGCACCCCCTTGGGGTCGCCATGGGTGCGCAACTGCTCGATCAGCTTGCGCAGGCTCTCACCGCGCCCGTGCTGCGCGGCCTCGTCCTGGCGCGCCTGCTGCAGCCGGGCCTGCAGCACCGGGTTGACCCCCAGCACCAGCCGCGTGAGCCCGCCATCGACCGAGCCGATGAGGGGCGCGGCAATCGCCATCATGGCGCTGGCGCTGCCGCCCACCAGGCGCCCGCGGCGCGGCGCCTCGGCGCCGACGGCGATGCGCTCGAGCGCGTGCAGCTCGCAGCCCAGGGCGTTCTGGCGCACCGTCAGCTCGGTGCCGGCGCGCAGGTAGGACACCTCGGCAAAGCGCGCCTGCACCGCGCACTCGGCGTGCAGGCGGGCGCGCGCGATGACGCCGCCCTGAACGATGATGCTGCCCTGCGTGTTCAGCAGGGCGCCGTCCACCGTGCCGCCGACGACGATGTCGCCGCTGGCGTGGATCTGCATGCCCTGGGCCACGTCGCCCTCGACGTGCACCGTGCCGTCGTAGCGGATGTTGCCCTGGGCCACGTCCACCTCGGCCACGCGCAGCACCGGCTCCACCGTCATGCCGGCGCGCACCAGCACCGGCTGGCCGGTGATGGCGGCCACCAGCAGGTTGGGGTCTTGCTCGCTCACCGCGGCGCCGCTGAGCTGCGGCGCAAACGGCTCGTCGCGCCCGGGCCGCGCGGGCAGGGCGACGCCCAGCACGTTGACGCCCGGCGTGCCTTCGGTGGCCGGCTCGCGGCGCATCAGGAGCGCGCCCGATTCCACCAGCACGATGTTGCCGTCGTGCTCGCGGTAGTCGATGCGCCCCTGCGCGTCCACGCGCGGCGTGCGGTCAGGCACGGCGGCGATGAGTTCGAGGAATTGCGCGTCCCGCCCGTCCACCGGCGCCACGCCCCGCGCGACCACCTGCGGCGGCGCGGCCGGATCGTTCAGTGCCTGCGCGATGGCCTCGGCGTCGATGCCCGCCACCACGCCGGCAGCGGCCAGCGCCGCCTGCACCATCGCCTCGGTGGCCGGCGCGCCGCCCTGCGCGGGCACGATGCCGAGCGTGGCCTGCATGGCGTCGCGCGCCACCTGCACCTGCACTTCGGCGTCCACCGCGTGCGCCAGGATCAACACCATGCGCGCACTGGCGTCAGCGCCCTCGCGCAGCACGCGTTCGAGCGCTTCTTCGTTGATGCGGTGCGCACCCCAGCCATGCTCTTCAAGCCAGGCGAGCAGTCCGGCGCGGGTGGCTGGCGCGCGTTCGGCGCAGGGTTCCATGCGCAGCACCACGTCGCCGTGGGCCGACAGGCTGAGCTGCATGCCCCGAGTGTCCAAAGGCGTCTCCTGCGCCCGGTGTCTTCGCAAGCGACTGCAGGCCGCGCGCGGGCGTCTGCCCACGCTTATAGCATCGATGCCCAGGGCTGTCCTCTGCACGCGTGCAGGAGCGCCATCTCCTGCAGTGAAGCACGTCTTTCGGCGCGCCCCGCACCCGCCAGGCAGCGGCGCGCCTCAGGCGCTGAGCAGGCCGGCGGCCGTGCCGCGCGTGAAGGCTTCCTCGAACACCGAATAGCCCGACCAGTCGGCGTGCGCAAACGCCAGGCGCGCGGTGGCGGGCGTGGGCGCCAGCCGAACGCGCTCTCCGTTCAATAGCTGGTAGCGCTTGCCCGACAAGGGCTGGAGCCCGATTTGACTTAAAAATTGCTGCAGGCCCGGGCGCGGCATGGCCATGGCGTGGCCGTAGCGCGTGATCTCCATGCGCGTGGCGCGTTCGGCGATGTCGGGGTGCGGGCGGGCGAGCGCTGCCAGGATGGCGTCGCGCCAATGCGTCCACGGCCGGTCGAGCAGCTGCGCGCGGCCATCGGGCCAGTCGCCCAGCGCCTGGTAGTAGCTGAGCACCGTGGGGCCGGCGGTCTGCGCGCCCAGGTCCAGGCGCTGGTGGCCCGCATCGACATAGCCCAGGCCGCCGCGCATCTGCTCGTCGTGGATCACGTTGTCCCAGGCGGGCGCGGCGCCGGGGCGGTCCTGCAGCGGGCGGTCGATGTGGATGTTGGCCACCAGCCAGGGCGCCCAGGCCAGGCGCGCGGCGGCTTCGCGCAGAAAGTGCGGCGGGCTCTGCAGCACGCGCGCCGCGACGAACACGGGCAGCGCGACCACGCAGCGCTCGGCCTGCCAGCGCAGCAGCTCGCCGCTGGCGTGCACCAGCGCATCGACCGCCACGCCATGGCGCTGCTCCTGGATGCGCAGCACGCTGATGCCGGTATGCAACTGGCCGCCCTGCTGCAGCGGCGCGGCCAGGCGCCGGGCCAGCCAGGCGTTGCCCTCGGGCCAGGTGAGCACCGCGTCGCGCTCTTCGTCCAGCGCCTCGCCCGGCGCCTGGAAGCCGTGGCGGCTGGCAAAGTAGTGGATGCCGGCCCAGGCCGACACCCCGCGGGTGTCCGCGCCGTAGTCGTCGCGGCAGCAGTAGTCCAGATACCAGCGCAGGTGCGCGTCGTCCAGGCCTTCGCGCTCCAGCCAATCGGCAAAAACCAGAGCATCCAGCGCTTGATGGGCGGGCGCCAGGCCGTGATTTTCCTGCCAAAGCTTGAGCGTGGGCATGGCGAAGCGGGCCGCGCCCGAGAGCTCGCGCACGCGCCGGGCAAAGCGGTGGTATTGCTGCAGCGTCGCGGGGCCGACACCTTCCACCGGCAGCAGGCCCTCGTGCCAGGCGCCGCGCCAGTACAACCGCTCCTGCGGGCTGTGGCACAGGTGGCGCTCGTCGTACTGCCAGCGCCCGGCCACGCGCCGGCGCAGGCCCAGCTCTTCGAGCAGGTCCTGCACCTCGCGCGCGTCGTCGCCGGGCAGCGGCAGGTAGTGCGCGCCGCGCGGGCAGGCCACGCCGGCGACCTCGGTGCCTCGGCTGTTGCCCCCGGCCTCGTCCTCCAGCTCCAGCAGCGCCAGGTCCTGCACGCCGGCCAGGCGCAGGGCGCGCGCCGCCGCCAGTCCGGCGATGCCGCCGCCGGCGATCACCACGCGGGTGCGCAGCGAGCGCGCGGGCGCGGGCAGGCGCCCACGCGCCAGCGCGTCGCGAAGCTGATGGCCGCGCGCCAGGTCGATGCCGGTATAGCCCCCGGGCAACTCGCGCGCCGCGGGGGCGCAGGCGGCCAGCGCCCCCGCGGCGGGCAGGCTCAGGAAGTGGCGGCGCTGCATGGCGTGCCCGGCGGCGCGCTCATTGCACCTGGCGCACCTCCAGCCCCGCGGCGCGCAGGCGTTCGATGACCTCGGCGGCGTGCTCGCGGCTGCGCGTCTGCAGCACCATCTCGATCTCGACGTTCTGCGCCGCCAGCAGCGTGAAGGCGCGCTGGTGGTGCACCTCGTCGACGTTGGCCCCGGCCTCGGCCACCAGCGCGGTGATGCGCGCAAGGCTGCCGGGGACGTCGCGCGCACTCACCACCACGCGCGCCAGGCGGCCGGAGCGCACCATGGCGCGGCCGATGATCTGCGCGAGCAGCTGCGGGTCCATGTTGCCGCCCGAGAGCACCATGCCGACCTGCTTGCCGGCAAAGCGCTCGCGGTGGCGCACCAGCGCGGCGAGCGAGGCCGCGCCCGCGCCCTCGGCCAGGGTTTTTTCGATCTCCAGCAGCAGCACGATGGCCTGCTCGATGTCGCCCTCGTCCACCAGCAGCAGCTCGTCCACGCGTTCGCGGATCACCTCCACGCAGTGCACGCCGGGCGCGCCCACCGCGATGCCTTCGGCGATGGTGCTGCTGCCCTGCTCGTAGTGCGTGCCCTGGATGGCATTGACCATGGCCGGAAAGCGCTGCACCTGCACGCCCACCACCTCGATCGATGGCTTGAGCGCCTTGGCCGCGGTGGCGATGCCTGCTATCAGGCCGCCGCCGCCCACCGGCACGACCAGCACCTGCAGCTCAGGCTGGGCCGCGAGCATCTCCATCGCCAGCGTGCCCTGCCCGGCCATGATGGCCAGGTCGTCGTAGGGGTGCACCAGCGTGAGCTGCTCGCTCGCGGCCAGTTCGCGCGCGTGCACCGCCGCCTCTTCCAGCGAGCTGCCGTGCAGGATCACGCGCGCGCCAAAGCCCTGGGTACGCATCACCTTCACGCTGGGCGTGAAGCCCGGCATGACGATGGTGGCAGGGATGCCCAGCTGCTGCGCACGGTAGGCCACGCCCTGGGCATGGTTGCCCGCGCTCATCGCGATCACGCCGCGGCCGCGCTCTTCATCGGACAGCTGCACCAGCTTGTTGCAGGCGCCGCGCTCCTTGAAGGAGCCGGTGAACTGCAGGTTTTCCATCTTCAGGAAAACCTGCGCGCCGGTGATTTCGGAGAGCGTGCGCGACTCGACGCACGGCGTGTTGAGCACCTGCCCGGCCACGCGCTCGGCGGCCTGCTGGATGTCGGCAAATTGAAGCATGTGGATGTGTCCTCTTGTGGAAGGGGTCTGGTTCAGGGCGATACACGTCCCCATTCCTGCTCGTAAGTGTGCACCAGCACCTGGTTGGACAGGCGGTTGACCTCGGCGGGAACGCGCGCCATGTCCAGCGGAAATTCGAGCATCGCGGGCAACGCGCCCAGGTCCAGGAAGCGCAGCCCCCCGGGCAGGCCGGGCGGCATGCGCCAGGGCCGGCGGCTGGCGATGACGAAGCCCCATTCGCCGAAGCTGGGCACGTGCACGTGGTAGGGCGTGGTCGCCAGACCCGCCGCCTCCACGCTCTGCACCACCGTCCAGAAGCTGCGCCGCGCGATCAGCGGCGAGGTGGTCTGGATCACCGCGTAGCCGCTGGCCGCCAGGCGCTCGGCCAGCAGCGCGTAGAAGCTGTTGGTGTAGAGCTTGCCGATGGCGAAGTTGGTCGGGTCGGGGAAGTCCACCACGATCACGTCGAAAAAATCGTCCGCCCCCCTGCTGCGCCGCTGCGCTGGCTCGCCGCCCCCCGAGGGAGTCCCCGCGTCCCGGGACGGACCGGCGACGCCGGGCGCCCCCCGCTGCAGCCACTGGAAGGCGTCTTCATTGACCACCTGCACGCGCGGGTCCGACAGGCTGTGGTGGTTGAGCCGGGCGAGCTGGGGCGTGTCGCGAAACAGCTGCGTCATCGCCGGGTCCAGCTCGACCAGCGTGACCGACTGCACCGAGGGGTACTTGAGCACCTCGCGCACCGCCATGCCGTCGCCGCCGCCCAGCACCGCCACGCGCCGGGGCGCGCCGTGCGCGGCCATGGCCGGGTGCACCAGCGCCTCGTGGTAGCGGTATTCGTCGCTCTCGGCGAACTGCAGGTTGCCGTTGAGATACAGCCGGTGGCCGCGCCGCCCGTGCGTGACCACGATGCGCTGGTAAGGCGAGGTCGCGGCGAACGCGATCGGGCTCTGGTAGAAGTGGTCCTCGGCCAGCGTGGTGATGGTGCCCGCGCCCCACATGCCCGCGGCCAGCAGCACGACCACCATCACGCAGGCCGCCACGTGCTCGGCAAAGCGCGGCAGCTCATGGCGAAACAGCCACAGCGCCCAGACCGCGACGGCCGCGTTCATCAGGCCGAACAGCAGCCCCGAGCGGATCAGCCCGAGGTAGGGCACGAGCAGCAGCGGGAACGCCAGCGACACCGCCAGCGCACCGAGGTAGTCGAAGGTGAGCACCTGGCTGACCAGGGTCTTGAGCGCCACGTCGCGCTGCAGGATGCGTATCACCAGCGGGATCTCCAGCCCCACCAGCGCGCCGACCACGAAGACGATGCCGTACAGCAGCAGGCGAAACGCCTCGGGCAGCCAGGCATTGGCCACGAACAGCACCCCGGGCAGCATGCCGCCGATGAGCGCCACCAGCAGCTCGATGCGCAGGAAGTGCGCGGGCAGCTGGCGCTCCAGGTAGCGCGACAGCCACGAGCCCACGCCCATGGCGAACAGGTAGGTGCCGATGATGGTGGAGAACTGCAGGACCGAGTCGCCCAGCAGGTAGGAGGCCAGCGCCCCGGCCGCAAGCTCGTACAGCAGCCCGCAGGCGGCGATCACGAAGACGCTGGCCAGCAGCGCCACGGCGATGGGGCGCGGCGGCGCGGCAGCGGCGGGGGCTTGCGCCATGAAAATATCAGTCAAAACCTGTCCAAACGCTTGTCTGGCAAGCGCTTGCAGCTATCAATGCGATATCAATGTATCGCCGCTGCCACGATGATGCTGATGCCCAGGCACATGGCCGCGACGACCATGCCCAGGGCGCGGTTCTGCTTCTCGACGATCTCGCCCCAGAGGTCGTGCGGGGTGATCTTGTCGATGAGGACGAAACACAGCCAGAAGATGGCCACGCCGATGACGGCGTAGAGGATGGAGCCGAGAAAGGCGGCGGGTTTGAGCCATTCCATGGTGAGAGACCTCCGTTGCAGGTTTACTTGTGGCTGCCGCCGCTGGAATAGCCCCCGAAGGAGCCGCCCGAGCTGCGGTTGTAGCTGCCGGATGAGGATGAACCATCCGTGCAGGTGCTGAGCATGATGACGACCATGATGAAGACGATGAGGATCAGGACGGTCAGGCCGCAGCCCGAGCCACCGCTGGCCACGAAGGGGCCGACCTCGTCGCGCTTGAACTTGTCGGCCTCGGCTTCGCGCCCGAAGGCCTGGGCCACGGTGGCGCTGGCCAGGCGGCTGCCGTAGGACCAGGTGATTTCCTTGTCGCTCTTCTCGCGCGACAGGATGCCCTTGCCCTGGGTGGCGGCGTAGTCCACGTTGTCGGTCTGCTGGCCACGCTCCACCGGCCAGTAGAACTCGCCGGCCACGTAGGCGGTTTCGGCGCGGTAGCCGCTGGTGCGCACGTAGCTCATGCCCAGATAGGACGCGGCCGCGCCCAGCGCACCGAGCTTGGGCGCGCCGGTGGCGGGGCGCACCAGGCTCCAGCCGTCCGAGGCGTCCACCAGGAAGATGAAGCCCTTTTGCTGGTTGTACAGCAGGTATTCGTCCCAGCCGAACTGCTCGTCGTCGTCCGGTTCCTGGCCCAGGCGGCGCTGGTAGCCGACCACCTGCCAGGGCACACCCTCGAACTGGCCGATGCTGCCCAGCGCGATCAAGGGGGCCGCGCCCGCCTGCTGCGTGGCGCTGAGCAGCTCGGCGCCGATGCCGCCGCTGAGGTCGATCAGGCTGTGGCAGGAGCCGCAGGTGATGCTCTTGGTGCTCTGCAGCTGCACCTGCACCGGCGCGCCGCAGTGCGGGCAGTCGAAATGGCGGCCTTGCTCCTGCTTGAGCGATGCGTCCTTCAGGCCCTTGAGCTGCAGCTCGGCCAGCTGCACCGAGCGGCCGATCTCCAGCCGCGGCGTCGTGCCGCCGTAGTCGATGGAGAGCACTTGGCCGTCGTCGCTGCGCAGCTCCACCACCAGGAATTGCTGGCCCGGCGGCGGCAGCCGGGGCAGCTCGCCCTCAGCCGCGGCCAGGTGGGCCTGCAGGTGTGCGGCCACGCTCCAGCGCTGGCCCGCCAGCGTGAGTCTCGCGCCCAGGCCGAGCTGCTCGGGCGCGGGCAGGTCCGCGGGCGGCGGCTGCAGCGGCTGGGTGAAGACGTAGGCGCCGTTGTCTTCGCCCAGGGTTGCGCGCCGGCCGTCGTCCAGCCAGGCGTTCCATTCGGTCCAGCCGCCCTCCTCGCCGCGAAACTGCATGCGCCCGATCAGCGTGAACGCAGTGCCTTCCCACTTGCCGCTGGCCATGAGCTGCAGCGGGCTGTGGTCCTCGAACAGCTCGGCCATCTTGCCCACGCGCGCGAGCACCTCGCCGCGGCGCACCACGGTGCTGTGGCAATAGCCGCAGACGGCGTAGCTGGACTGCGCGCTCAGGAACTCCACCGGCGCGCCGCAACCGGGGCAGGGCGCGCTGTAGTGGCGTTGCTGCGAAGTGGCCATGCGTTTACCAGCCTTTTCGGGCTCTGGCGCCCGTCCAGCGGGCGTTGACAGCTATCGAAAGGAAAGCTCAGACGAGCTTCTTGAGCAACTCGGCCTTCTTGGCGGCGAATTCTTCGTCGGTGAGGATGCCCTTGGACTTGAGCTCGCCGAGCTTTTCCAGCATGGCCATCACGTCCTCGGCCTTCACGCCAGCGGCGCCCGCGCCCGCTGCCGCCGAGCCGGCCGCCGCGGCCGGTGCCTGGGGTTGCAGCGCGGATTGCATGTTCTGCGCCAGGATCTGCCCCATGGCCACGCCCGCGCCCATGCCCAGGCCGGCGCCCGCCAGGCCCCCGCCGTCGCCGCCGCTGCCCACGCCCTTGGCCATCTCGGGGATCGCCTGCGCGGTCTGGTACTGCATGAACTTGCCCATGTCGCCGCCGACCATGCCCATGCCGATCTTCTGGTCCAGCACCTTCTGCAGCTCGTCGGGCAGCGAGAGGTTCTGCACCGTGAAGCCTTCGATCTTGATGCCCAGCCGGGCAAATTCCGGCGCGAGCTGCGTGACCAGCGCCTGGGCGAACATGCTCTGGTTGGCCGCCAGGTCCAGAAAGGGCACGCCCGAAGCGGCAATGGCGTTGCTGATGTTCTGCAGCACCAGGCCGCGCAGCTGGCCCTCGACCTCCTCGGTGCCGTATTTCTCGCGCGTGCCCGACACCTCGGTATAGAACAGGCGCGGATCAACGATGCGCCAGGCGTAGTTGCCGAAGGCGCGCAGGCGCACCGCGCCGAACTCCGCGTCGCGGATGGTGATGGGCTGGGGCGTGCCCCACTTCTGGTCCAGCTGCTGGCGCGTGCTGAAGAAGTAGACGTCGCTCTTGAAGGGCGACTCGAACAGCTTGTCCCAGTTCTTCAGGTTGGTCAGCAGCGGCAGGTTCTGCGTGACGAGCTTGTGCGTGCCCGCGCCGAACACGTCGGCCACCTGGCCCTCGTTGACGAACATCGCCATCTGCGACTCGCGCACCACGAGCTGCGCGCCGGTCTGGATTTCCATGTCGCGCATCGGGTAGCGCCAGGCGAGCGTGCCGTCGCCGTCCTCGGTCCACTGCAGGACGTCGATGAACTGTTTCTTGAGGAAATCCATCAGGGCCATGGCGCTGCTCCGGGGGAAAACGGGAAGGCGGCCATCATAGCGGGGGGCCCTGCATCCGCCTAATGGGCAGGCACAGCCCCCCGGACGGCTGCAGCACGGAAATTACCCATCACCGCGATAGCAAGAATGCATGGCTATTTCCAATGAGAATCATTATCATTCAGGTATTCTCCCAAGGAATCCGCCATGTCCCGCATCCGCCGCATCGCCCGCCACCACGGCCACACCCTGGCTAAAACCGGCAGTTATTACGTCATCCACGTCTGCGTGGCCGCCCTGGTAGCCTACGCCGTCACCGGCAACCTCTGGGCCTCGCTCACGCTCAGCCTGCTGGAGCCGACGGTGCAGGCCGTGGCCTTCTTCTTCCATGAAAAAGCCTGGGAGCGCGCGGCCCGGCGCCGCAACCCTCAGGCAAACAGCCTGAGCAGCGTGCCCGTGGCGTCCTGAGCGCTGCGCAGCGCGAAGAGGTTGGCGCGCCAGGCGGTGCGCGCGGCCAGCTGCTGCACGATTTCTTCTTCCAGCACCACGCCGGGCCGCTCGCCGCCTTGCACCCGGGCGCTGACGCCCGCGCGCGGCGCCTGCGCCTGGGCCTGTACCCGCTGGGGCGTGAAGCCCGGGGTGTTCAGGTTGGCGATGTTGTGCGCCCTCACCTCCATGCGCAGATGCGCGGCCTGCAGGCCGGATCGGGCGATGGACGCGAGGGAGGACATGGCCATGTTATCGGCGGCGGCGCGCCCGACTTGAGCGCCGCGCCGGTACACAATGCCGGCCATGCCCGCGCCAGCGCCCGCCCATGCCTGAGCCCTGCGTGCTCGCGATCGACAGCGGCACGCAAAGCGTGCGCGCGCTGCTCTTCGACCTGCGGGGGCGGCTGCTGGACAAGGCGCAGGTGCCGGTCACCAGCTACCGCTCGCCCCAGCCGGGCTGGATGGAAAACGAGCCCGAAGCCTTCTGGCAGACCCTGTGCGCCGCCACCCGCGAGCTGCTGCAGCGCACCAGCGTGCCCCGGGGGGCGATCGCCGGCGTCGTCCTGACCACGCAGCGCGCCACGCCGGTGAGCCTGGACGCGCAGGGCCGGCCGCTGCGCCCCTCGATGATCTGGCTGGACCAGCGCCGCGCCGCCCATGCCGCGCGCCTGCCCTGGTGGTGGGAACTGGCGCTGCGCAGCACGGGCATGCGCGAGACGGTGCGCCACTTCCAGCACGAGGCCGAGGCCAACTGGATCGCCCAGCACCAGAGCGAAGTCTGGGCGCGCACCGCCCACTACCTGCTGCTGTCGGGCTGGCTGCACTGGCGCCTGAGCGGCCGCATGGTCGACTCCAGCGCCTCGCAGGTGGGCTATGTGCCGTTCGACTACAGGCGCGGGCGCTGGGCCGCGGCCTGGGACTGGAAGTGGCACGCGCTGCCGGTGCGCCGCGCCATGCTGCCCGAGCTGGTGGCGCCGGGCAGCGTGATCGGCCGGGTCAGCGCGCAGGCGGCGCTCGACAGTGGCCTGCCCGCCGGCCTGCCGCTGGTGGCCGGCGCGGCCGACAAGGCCTGCGAGGTGCTGGGCGCGGGCTGCCTCACGCCCGAGATCGGGTGCCTGTCCTACGGTACGGCCGCCACCTTCAACACCACCACCGCGCGCTACCTGGAGGCCACGCGCTTCGTGCCGCCCTACCCCGCAGCCATCCCCGGGCACTACAACACCGAGGTGCAGATCACGCGCGGCTTCTGGATGGTCAACTGGTTCAAGGAGCAGTTCGGCCAGGACGAAACCCGCGAAGCCGCGCGCCTGGGCGTGGTGCCCGAAAGCCTGTTCGACGCGCTGATCGAGCAGGTACCCCCCGGTGCGCTGGGCCTGACGCTGCAGCCCTACTGGAACCCCGGCATCAAGCGCCCCGGCCCCGAAGCCAAGGGCGCCATCATCGGCTTTGGCGACGTGCACACCCGCGCGCACCTGTACCGCGCCATCCTCGAAGGGCTGGCCTACGCGCTGCGCGAGGCCAAGGAGCGCATAGAGCGGCGCGGCGGCGCGCGCATCACGCGCCTGCGCGTCTCGGGCGGCGGCTCGCAGAGCGACGCGGCGCTGCAGATCACCGCCAACGTCTTCAACCTGCCGGCCGAGCGCCCCGAGCTGTTCGAGACCAGCGGCCTGGGCGCGGCCATCATCGCCAGCGTCGGCCTGGGCCTGCACCCGGACTACGCCAGCGCGGTGCGCGCCATGGTGCGCACCGGCCGCGTGTTCCAGCCCCAGCCCGAGCACGTGCAGACCTACGAGCAGCTCTACCGCCAGGTCTATCTACGCATGTACGATCGCCTGCAGCCGCTGTACCGGGCGCTGCGCGCGATCACCGGCTACCCGTCCAGCGACCATTGACCGCCGCCCGCAGCATGCTTGCCGCTGCGACAACCACGCCGCCGAGCCCCTTTGCCCGCGCCTGAAAGGCCATCGCCCATGCCCATCCTGCAACGTTTGCTGCTCGCCGCCGCCGTGCTGGCGGCCAGCGCCGCCCCCGCCTGGGCCTGGAGCAACCATGCGCTGGCCGCCTACCGCGCCTTCGAGGTGCTGCCCGAGGTCGCACAGGCCGCCCCGGTCAAGGCCGAGCCGCTGGAGGACTTCCTCGCCGCCGAGGCCCAGCCGATCGCCGAGCTGCTGACCGCCCAGGATGCCTGGGCGCGCGCGCACATCGCCCACTACCCGCCGCTGCCCGAGGCGCTGCGCTTCGACCCGGCCATCGTGAACGCAGGGCCGCAGGCGCTGCGCCGCGCCTTCCTGATGGCGCTGCGCGTCTCGCCCGAGAGCCGCCTGGCGCTGTACCTGCAGCCCGACCCTCTGGCCCCGCCCCCTGCGGCCGAGCGCATGCCGCACGACGAAGTCAGCGCCCTGCCGCTGCGCGAGAAGGACGGGGAAAAACACCACTTCGTGCGCCTGGCCCCCGGCGAGACAGTGGCGCCGCTGGCGGTGCTGGCCTCGGCCAGCGACGAGCCCGACTACGGCATGGACGTGAATCTGTTCGAGGACAGCCCCTCCGACTGGGGCCCGCGCTACGGCTTCGGCAAGCTGCCCTTCGGCAACCCGGCGCTGGACTTCGCCACGCAGGCGCCGTTTCACATGGGCTACTACCACGAATCCAGGCTGATCTACGCCGCGGCCGGTTTCCTCAAACGCACCTTCCCGCTGCTGCGCGTACACCAGTACCATGGCCTGGCCGAACTGGCTTTTCGCAGCGGCCACCCCTACTGGGGCTGGCGCTTTGCCGGCCTGGCCGCGCACTACGTGCAAGACCTCACCCAGCCCTACCACGCCAGCCTGGCGCCAGGCTTTTCCAGCGCGCGCCTGATCGGCATCCAGCTGCTGGCGCTGGCGGGCATGGAGGGCGGCAAGAACGACATGATCGTGCTGCTCTCCAACCGGCACTTCGTGCTCGAACGGCTGGAGAGCCAGATGATCCAGACCGGCCGGGACAGCCCCGCCGGCCAGGCGCTGCGTCAGGTGCTGCACGACAGCACCCGCGACGCGGGCTACGGCCCCTGGGGCGAAACCAGCCTGCGCGACCTGGTCGCGGGCGAAGCCGCGGCCCAGGGCGAGGCGGTGACCGCGCAAATGCTCGCCTCGGCCCCCGCGCGCTACGTGGACGACCCGCGCTTTGATTTCGGCATCGAGGGCGGGCGCATCGACCTGATGGCCGAGATGGCCCGCCAGAGCCCCGAAGCCCAGGCCGCGCTGCAGGCGAGCATCGCCGCGCTGATGCGCCACTTCGGCGCGCACAGCCGCAATCTGGTGCGCGCCATCCTGGCGCAGTCTGAAGACAAGCCGTAGCGGGTGCTGGACGGCAACTGCGGCAGGGCCGGCAAACTCCACGACCCGGCTGCACCCGGAGCGCGCGCGCCTTGCATGGACCGCCCATCGGCAGACCTGCGCAAGCCCGGGCATACTCGCCCGGCGCTGGCGCTCTTGCAGGTGTGCGCCGCCTGAGGGAAAACGGTCCGGGCCGCGGACTGGCAAGACCCTGGGCCCATGCACTGAGTCCTGCCACCGCGACCTGCATTGCTTCAACCACTGGAAGGTTTTCATGCAAGCACGCCCCCGCCGCTCGAAGCTCGCCTGCGCCATGGCGCTGATCGCCGCCGCAGCCCGGTTCAGCACCACGAAGTCCAGGCGGCACGGCGGCGACCGCGGGCCGGCGATGGGGGTTCCGCCAGCGCAGGCGTCAATGGCAGTGCAGGCCTGTCCGGCGCCAATGGCAGTGCAGGCCCGGATGGCACCACGCCACCCGGTGGGACGGACCCGGGCGGCTCACAGGGCATCGCTGCCGGCGCCGGCGCCAACGGGGGGGCGGCCGGCTCGCCGGGTGGTGATGGCAGCATCGCCATCCTTGCGCTGATGGCCGCGCCCGTACCCTCCGCCATTCCCACGCTGACCCAGTGGGGCCAGATCACGCTCGCGGGTTTGCTGGCGCTGGGGAGCGCGGCGGCGCTACGGCGCCGGCGCAAGCACGACCGCACGGAGCACTGAACGGCGCTTGCGGCCCGCGCCGCGAACAGGATCGGGCAAATCGCTCTTGAAAGAGGAGCTGTTCGCGCTTGCCCAGAGGGCGTCTCAGCCTGATTTGACGAAAATCGGGGGCGTGTCGCTCAGCCAACCCGCAGCCTCAGCCCAAACGGACGAGGGCGGGTGGAAAATTTTTCGCGCTCACACGTCGATATTGCCCGCCTGCAAGGCGTGGGTTTCGATGAATTCCCGTCTCGGTTCTACATCGTCGCCCATGAGCATGGTGAAGACCTGGTCGGCCTCGACCGCGTCGGTCACCTGCACGCGCAGCATACGGCGGGTGGCGGGGTCCATGGTGGTTTCCCAGAGCTGCTCGGGATTCATCTCGCCCAGGCCCTTGTAGCGCTGGCGGCTGGTGGTGCGCTCAGCTTCCGATAGCAGCCAGCGCATGGCCTGCCTGAAATCCTGGACTTTTTCTTCTTTCTTGCGCTCGCCCTCGCCGCGCATCACGCGCGCGCCTTCGGAGAGCAGGCCGTCAAAGCTCTTGGCGCCCTCGGACAAGGCCTCGTAGTCGCTGCCGGTGACGAAGTCCTGCGGCAGGATGGAGCTCTTGACGTTGCCGTGGTGGTGGCGGCTGATGCGCAGCAGCAGGCCGCCGTGGCGCGGGTCGGTTTCGGCGCTCACCTCGGCTTCGGTGCCGGCGGTGTCGAGCTCGCGCAGCTTGGCCTGCAGGCGCTCGGCGCTGGCTTGGGCCGCCTCCATGCTGGAGAGATCGAGCACCACGCCATCGGCCACGGCACGCAGCGCCTCGGCGTCCATGTAGGCCGAGAGGCGCTCGATGATGGCTTCCATACGCTGGTGCTGGCGCGCGAGGTCTGCCAGTTCCGTGCCTTCGAGCACGCGCGGCTGGCTGCCACCGGTATCGACGCTCGCGCCCACCAGCGCCACGCGCAGCAGGAACTGGTCCAGCGCCGGGCCGTCCTTGAGGTAGAGCTCTTCCTTGCCGTTCTTGACCTTGTACAGCGGCGGCTGGGCGATATAGATGTGGCCGCGCTCGACCAGCTCGGGCATCTGGCGGTAGAAGAAGGTCAGCAGCAAAGTGCGGATGTGCGCGCCGTCCACATCGGCGTCGGTCATCAGGATCACGCGGTGGTAGCGCAGCTTGGCGATGTCGAAGTCGTCGGCGCCGCTCTTGCCGTTGCCATTGCCGTTCTCGTCGTCGCTGGCGGTGCGGCCTATGCCGGTGCCCAGGGCGGTGATCAGCGTGATGATTTCCTGGCTGGACAAGAGCTTTTCATAGCGCGCCTTTTCCACGTTCAGGATCTTGCCGCGCAGCGGCAGGATGGCCTGGAACTTGCGGTCGCGCCCCTGCTTGGCGCTGCCGCCGGCACTGTCGCCCTCGACGATGTAGATCTCGCACAGCGCCGGGTCTTTTTCCTGGCAGTCCGCCAGCTTGCCGGGCAGGCCCATGCCGTCGAGCACGCCCTTCCTGCGCGTCATCTCGCGCGCCTTGCGTGCGGCCTCGCGCGCGCGCGCGGCTTCGACGATCTTGCCGCAGAGGATCTTGGCGTCCTGCGGTTTTTCTTCCAGGTATTCGGCCAGCAGCTTGCCGACGATGTCTTCCACCGGCGCGCGCACTTCACTGGAAACCAGCTTGTCCTTGGTCTGGCTGCTGAACTTGGGCTCGGGCACCTTCACGCTCAAGACGCAGCACAGGCCTTCGCGCATGTCGTCACCGGTCACTTCCACCTTGGCCTTCTTGGCCAGGTCGTTGTCGGCGATGTACTTGCCGATGACGCGCGTCATCGCCGCGCGCAGGCCGGTCAAATGGGTGCCGCCGTCGCGCTGCGGAATGTTGTTGGTGAAGCACAGGACTTGCTCGTTGTAGCCGTCGTTCCACTGCATCGCCACCTCGACGCCGATCTCGGTGCCGGGGATGCCGCCATAGGTTTCCGCCGGGCGCGTGCCGCTGGCGCAAAACGGCGTGGGGTGCAGCACGCGCTTGCCGGTGCTGATGAACTTGACGAAGCCGAGCACGCCGCCGGCGCCGGAAAAGTCGTCCTCCTTGCCGGTGCGCTCGTCGATCAGGCGGATGCGCACGCCGTTGTTCAGGAACGAAAGCTCGCGCAGGCGCTTGGCCAGGGTGTCGTAATGAAAGTCGTGGTTGTCGCCGAAGATTTCCACGTCGGGCAGAAAGCGCACGCTGGTGCCGCGGTCCTCGGTGGTGCCGACGATGCGCATCGGCGAGGTCTCGAAGCCGTCCACCAGCTCGATCTGGCGGTTTTGCACGAAGCCGCGCGCAAATTCGATCTGGTGCACCTCGCCCTCGCGGCGCACCGTCAGGCGCAGCCATTTGGAGAGGGCGTTCACGCACGAAACCCCGACGCCATGCAATCCGCCCGAGACCTTGTAGCTGTTCTGGTTGAACTTGCCGCCCGCGTGCAGCTCGGTCAGCGCGATCTCGGCGGCCGAGCGCTTGGGCTCGTGCTTGTCGTCCATTTTCACGCCGGTGGGGATGCCGCGGCCGTTGTCGCTCACGCTCAAGCTGCCGTCGGCATGGATGGTGACGGCGATGTCGTCGCAGTAGCCGGCCAGCGCCTCGTCGATGGAGTTGTCCACCACCTCGAACACCAGGTGGTGCAGCCCGGTGCCGTCCGAGGTGTCGCCGATGTACATGCCGGGGCGCTTCCTGACCGCCTCCAGGCCTTCGAGGATCTGGATCGCGGACTCACCGTAGCCGCTGGCATTGCCGGGGCCCTGGGGCGCGGCGTGGTGATTCTCGGGGTTTTCTTGGGTCATCAAAACAGCTTCAGGGGGGCGCGCACGCTCCCCCAGTATTCATAAGAAATCGGGCTCCAGCGCTTGTGCAGCAAGCGCCTCAAGCTATCAAATCCGCATGGGCATCACGACGTACTTGAACTGCTCGTTGCCAGGGATCTGAAAGACCACGGAACTGTTGCCGTCCTGCAGGTCGATGCGCACCATCTCCTGGCCCATGTTGGCAAGCGCATCGATCAGGTAGGTGACGTTGAAGCCGATCTCCATGGGCTCGCCGTCGAAGTCGATGTCGAGCTCGTCCATGGCCTCTTCCTGCTCGGCGTTGTTGCTGGAGACGCGCAGGCTGCCGGGCTCGATGTTCAGGCGCACGCCCTTGAACTTCTCGCTCGTCATGATGGCCGAGCGCTGCAGGCTAGCCAGCAGCGGCGCGCGCCCCAGCGTGATGCTGCTGTGGTAGTTGCGCGGAATCACGCGGTTGTAGTCGGGGAACTTGCCTTCCACCAGCTTGGTGACGAACTCCATGCCGTCGAAGTTGAAGCGCGCCTGATTGCCGGCGAACTGCAGCTGGATCGCGCCCTCTCCGTCCGAGAGCAGGCGTTGCAGTTCCAGCACCGTCTTGCGCGGCAGGATGACCTCCTGGCGCGGCACCTCGACCTCCAGCTCGCTGCTGGAAAAGGCCAGCCGGTGCCCGTCGGTGGCCACCAGCGAGAGCGTTTTGCCCTCGGCAACGAACAGGATGCCGTTCAGGTAGTAGCGGATGTCCTGCACCGCCATGGCAAACGACACCTGGGCGAGCAGCTGCTTGAGCACCTTCTGCGGTACGCTGAAGGCCGGGCCGAAGGCGGCCGCTTCCTGCACCAGCGGAAAGTCCTCGGCCGGCAGGGTGTGCAGCGTGAAGCGGCTCTTGCCGCCCTTGAGCACCAGCTTGGAGGGACCGGAATCCAGGCTC
Organism: Comamonas flocculans; assembly: GCF_007954405.1. Taxonomy (NCBI): domain Bacteria; kingdom Pseudomonadati; phylum Pseudomonadota; class Betaproteobacteria; order Burkholderiales; family Comamonadaceae; genus Comamonas; species Comamonas flocculans. Next base: position 1,438,360 of record NZ_CP042344.1, read on the forward strand.
ACCGTCTGGTCAGCCGGCAGGGTCTTGAGGATGTCGATGAGCTTTCTTGCGCCCACGGTGGTGGCGAAGTCGCCCACGTCACCGCCGAGCTCCACCGTGGTGCGGATCTGGATCTCCTGGTCGCTGGTGGTGAACTGCAGCGCACTGCCCGTCTTGCGGATGAGCACATTGGCCAGGATGGGCACGGTGTGGCGCCGCTCCACGATGCCGGAGACCGCTTGCAGTACCGCCAGGAATTTGTCTTGGGTGCTCTTCAGGACAATCATCGGTGAACCTTGGTGAGTGAAGTGGTGGAAGGCGGGCTCAAGCCTTGAGCGTCTGCTCGAGCACGTGCAGCTGCTGGTTGAGTTCGGTCAGTTGCAGGCGTTCGGCGCCGATCTTGCGCACCGCATGCAGCACGGTGGTGTGGTCGCGCCCGCCAAAGAGCTCGCCGATCTCGGGCAGGCTCTTTTGCGTGAGCTCCTTGGCCAGGTACATCGCGATCTGGCGCGGACGGGCGATGCTCGCCGGGCGCTTCTTGCTGTACATGTCCGCGACCTTGATCTTGTAGTAGTCGGCCACGGTCTTCTGGATGTTCTCCACGCTGATCTGGCGGTTCTGGATCGAGAGCAGGTCGCGCAGCGCCTCGCGGGCCACGGCAATCGAGATCTCCTTGCCGTTGAAGCGCGCATAGGCGAGCACCTTGCGCAGCGCCCCTTCGAGCTCGCGCACGTTGGAGCGCACGTTCTTGGCGACGAAGAAGGCCACCTCTTCGGGCATCACCACGCCCTCGGCCTGGGCCTTGTTGATGAGGATCGCCACGCGCATTTCGAGCTCGGGCGGCTCTATCGCCACCGACAGCCCGGCGTCGAAGCGCGAAACCAGGCGCTCGTGGATGTTGGCCAGGCCCTTCGGATAGGTGTCCGAAGTCATCACGATGTGGCTCTTCTTGGCCAGCAGCGCCTCGAAGGCGTTGAAGAACTCTTCCTGCGTACGCTCCTTGTTGGCGAAGAACTGCACGTCGTCGATCAAGAGCAGGTCCAGCGAGTGGTAGGCGTTCTTGAATTCGTCGAAGGCGTTGTGCCGCACCGCGCGCACCACGTCGGAGACGAACTGCTCGGCGTGGATGTAGCTGACTCTGGCGCCGGGACGGTCGGCAAGCAGCTGGTTGCCCACCGCATGCATCAAGTGCGTCTTGCCCAGGCCCACGCCGCCGTAGATGAACAAGGGGTTGTACATCTGCCCGGGCTGCGCGGCCACATGCATCGCGGCCGAACGCGCCATGCGGTTGGCGCTGCCTTCCACCAGCGTGGCGAAGGTGAGCTGGGGGTTCAGGCGCGAGCGCGTCGGGGTCTCGGGGGTTGCGCCAGGGCGCGTTGCCTGCGCGGCCTCGGCGCCTACACCAGCGGGCCCGGCCGCGTCGGCGCGGCGCTCGGCGGCGTTCACGCGCTGCGCGGCGCGGCGCGGCGCGAGCGCGAGCTCCAGCGCGATCGGCTCGCCATACACCGCCTGCAGCGCGCTGGCGATCTGCCCCCCGTGCTGGGCGCGCACCCAGTCGAGCTTGAAGCGGTTGGCAACGAGCAGCGTCACGCGGGAAAAATCGTCCGCCACCTCGGCCTTGAGCGGCTTGATCCAGGTATTGAACTGCTGTTCGGGCAGCTGCTGCGCGAGCTGCGCCAGACAGGCCTGCCACAGCTGCTCGCCCGCATGGGAGGCAGCCGCCGGGGCAGGGCGCTTGGCGCTGGGAGTCAGGGGATTTCCCTCGTACATCGGGGCGATTCTTCTAGTTGTAGGGGGCGAAAGGCAAGACCGTCCATTTTAACCTTGCGCAAAGTTATCCACAAGCTGGAGCGTCCGCTGCGCGGGGGCCGGGCGGCACCCGCCCTGCCTGCAAAAGTTGCCGCGCCCCCGGACTGCTGCGATAATCGCCCGTTTCCCTTCAATTGCAGGGAAAGCCCTGTTGCGGCGCCCGGCCCGCGTGCACCGCGGCGCAGGCCGCGTTCGCGCAAGGCGCTGCCCGGCGAGAGGGCGGCGCCGAACTCCTCGAGGATCCAACATGAAACGTACCTACCAGCCTTCCAAGACGCGCCGCGCGCGCACCCACGGTTTTCTCGTGCGCATGAAGACGCGCGGCGGCCGCGCCGTGATCAACGCACGCCGCGCCAAGGGCCGCAAGCGCCTGGCCGTCTGAGCCGGGTGGCTGCACGCCGACGCGCCTGCGGCCGCACTGTCGCAATGCCGTTGCCGCCATGCATCGGCTGAAAACCCGCCCCCAGTTCCAGGCCGTGCTGGCCGCGGCGGTGGTGGCGCGCACCGCGCATTTCGCGCTGCACGCGCTGGGGCTGGACGGCGCCCACCCGCTGTTTGCCGGCGCCGACTGCCATCTGGGCGCGCTCGTGCCCAAGCGCTGGGCGCGCCGCGCGGTGACGCGCAACCTGGTACGCCGCCAGATCTACGCCCTGGGCGCGGACGCGGCGCCGCAGCTGGCCTGCGCCGCCTACGTGGTGCGCCTGCGCACGGCCTTCGACCGGCGCAAGTTCCCCAGCGCCGCGTCGCCCGCACTCAAGCAGGCGGTGCGCCAGGAACTGGTGCAGTTGTTCGAGCGCGCGCCGCGTGCGGCGGTGCAACCATGATGCAAGGCCTGCTGATCAAGCTGGTGCGCGGCTACCAGTTGCTGCTCAGCCCCTGGCTGGGCAACAACTGCCGCTTCGAGCCCACCTGCTCCAACTATGCGCTGGGCGCGCTGCGCCGCCACGGCGCGGGCACCGGCAGTTACCTGACACTGCGGCGCCTGGCGCGCTGCCATCCCTGGTGCGCCGGCGGCCATGACCCCGTGCCGGACGTGCTGCCGCGCAGCCAGCGGCTGTTTTCCCGCCTGAGCGAACGCGACCGCGCCCACGCCCCCTCTTCCAGCACACGCGACCCCTCATGAACGACATTCGCCGCACCATCCTGTGGGTGATCTTTGGCTTTTCCATGGTCCTGCTCTGGGACCGCTGGCAGATCCACAACGGCAAGCCCGCCACCTTCTTCCCGGACCCGGTCACGCAAAGCGCCGCCTCCGCCAGCCCGGCCGCGGCCCCGACGCCGCCCGCAGCGGCGCCCACCCCGGCTGCAGCCACCGACGACAGCGCGGCAACGCCCGCCGCCGCACCCGCCCCCGAGGCCCCGGCCGTGGCCCACGAGCGCGTGACCCTGACCACCGACGTGTTCCGCCTGACTTTCGACAACCAGGGGGGCTCGCTGGTGGGCGCCGAGCTGCTGCACCATCAGGGCAGCCAGGACGACCCGCAGCCCTTCGTGCTGCTGGAAGACGACAGCAAGCATGTCTACGTGGCGCAGACCGGCCTGATCGGCGGGGCCTTCCCCAACCACAAGACCTTCATGCACGTGGTCCCGGGCCCGCGCGAGCTGGGCGAGGGCGACAATGAACTGACGCTGCGCTTCGAGTCGCCCGACCTGGGCGGCGTCAAGCTGGTCAAGACCTACACGCTGCAGCGCGGCGACTACGCCATCGGCGTGCGCCACGAGGTGGTGAACACCGGCAGCGCCCCGGTCACGCCGCAGCTGTACCTGCAGCTGGTGCGCGACGGCAACCAGCCCGACGGCGCGGTGCCCTTCTATTCCACTTTCACCGGCCCGGCGGTCTATACCAGCGCCAAGAAGTTCCAGAAGATCACCTTCAAGGAGATCAAGGAAAAGAAGGTGGACATTCCGGCCGAGTCCACCGATGGCTACATCGCCATGGTGCAGCACTACTTCGCCACCGCCTGGCTGCTGCCCGAGGGCACGCCGCGCCAGTTGCACGTGAACGCCGCCGACATCGGCTCGGCCGCGCCCGACTGCTGCTACCGCGTGCAGGCGATCACGCCCGTGGGCGAGCTGGCCCCGGGACAGGCCAAGGCGGTGGATGCCCGCCTGTTCGCCGGCCCGCAGGTGGAAAAGACGCTGGAAAACCTCGCGCCCGGCCTGGAGCTGATCAAGGACTACGGCTACCTGACCATCCTGGCCAAGCCGCTGTACTGGCTGCTGGACAAGATCCACAGTGTGGTCGGCAACTGGGGCTGGTCCATCGTCGGGCTGGTGCTGCTGCTCAAGCTGGCGTTCTACTGGCTCAACGCCAAGGCCTATTCCAGCATGGCCAAGATGAAGGCGCTGAACCCGCGCATCCAGGAAATGCGCACGCGCCTGAAGGACAAGCCCCAGCAGATGCAGCAGGAGATGATGAAGATCTACCGCGAGGAAAAGGTCAATCCGCTGGGCGGCTGCCTGCCGATCGCGATCCAGATTCCGGTGTTCATCGCGCTGTACTGGGTGCTGCTGTCCAGCGTGGAGATGCGCCATGCGCCCTGGATAGGCTGGGTGAGCGACTTGTCCACCAAGGACCCCTACTTCATCCTGCCCATCCTGATGACGCTCTCGACGCTGCTGCAAACGGCGCTCAACCCCGCGCCGCCCGACCCCATGCAGGCCAAGATGATGTGGATCATGCCGCTGGCCTTCAGCTTCATGTTCTTCATGTTCCCGGCTGGCCTGGTGCTGTACTGGCTAACCAACAACCTGCTGTCGATCGCGCAGCAGTGGGTGATCAACACCCGCATGGGCGTGCCCCCGCGCCTGCACCTGCCCAAGTTCCGCTGAGGCGGTGCGCCGTCCTCCTGTCATGACCTCGGGCGCGCGCGAGCGCTGGAAACCCCACGTCACCGTCGCGGCGGTGATCGAGCGGGACGGGCGCTTCCTGCTGATCGAGGAGCACACCAGCGACGGCCTGAAGCTGAACAACCCCGCGGGCCATCTGGAGCCGGGCGAAACCCCGGCCCAGGGCTGCATCCGCGAGGTGCTGGAAGAGGCCGCCTACGACTTCACGCCCGAGGCGCTGGTGGGCGTGTACCTGAACCGCTTCACCAAGACCCGCACCGGTGAGGACGTCACCTACCTGCGCCTGGCCTTTTGCGGGCGGGCGGGCGCACACCACCCCTGGCGCGAACTGGACAGCGGCATCGTGCGCACGCTCTGGCTCAGTCCCGAGGAGATCCGCGCCTGCCCCGAACGCCACCGCAGCCCGCTGGTGCTGCAGAGCATGGAAGACTACCTGGCCGGCCAGCGTTTTGCGCTCGCGCTGGTGCACACCCATCCGAGCGTGCTGCGCTGAGCCAGCGCCCCGCCGCGGGGCTACAGGCCGGCCGTGAGCTGCGTGATCAGGCGCTGGTAGAAGCGGATCGCGTCGGCGTAGCCCTGGACCGACAGGCGCTCGTTGGTGCCATGAAAGCGCTTGAGGTCCTCGCTGTCGGCGCGTACCGGCGAAAACTTGAAGATGTGGTCGCTGATGCCCTCGTAGTGCACCGAATCGGTGGCGGCCACCATCAGGCCGGGCGCCACCAGCACGTCGGGAAAGACCTCGCGGATGGTCTGGTTCAGCAGGCGGTACTGGGCCGAGGCGGTGGGCGCCACCTTGGACGCCTCCTTGGCGCCGGGCAGTACGCTGGCCTCGAGCTGGCCGGCCGGCGCCACCTTGCCTACCACCTGCCGCACGTGCTGCATCACGCCGTCACGGGTGTCGCCGGGCAGGATGCGGAAGTTCACCGTGGCCTGGGCGCGACCGGGCAGCACGTTGTCCTTGTTGCCGGCCTGCACGATGGTCAGCGCCGTGGTGGTGCGCAGCATGGCATTGGTGCTGCCGGCCGCTTCAAGCTGCTTTTGCACCACCGGCCCGAAGAGCCAGAGATTGGACAGCGCCACGCGAGAAAAACCGCCCATCTCGGGCGCCAGCACGTCGAACATCTCGCCGGCCACGCCGCGGATGGCCGCGGGCATCTGATCATTTTCCAGCGCGTTCAGCGCCGCCGCCATCATCGCGATGGCACTCGTGCCCGCCTTGGGCGGCATCGAGGAATGGCCCGGCGTGGCGCTGGCATCAAGGCCCACCGACATGTAGCCCTTCTCCGCCACGCCGATCAGCGCCGCCGGACTTTTCAGGCCGGGCATCACGCCGTCGAGCACCAGCAGGCCCTCGTCGAGCACGAAGTCGAGCTGCGCGCCCCGGCTCTTGAGCAGCGCGGCGATCTGGGCCGCTCCACGGTGGCCGCCCACCTCCTCGTCGGCGCCGTAAGCCAGGTAAATGGTGCGCGGCGGCTTGTAGCCGCTGGCGATCAGCATCTCCACCGCTTCCAGTTGCGAGAGCAGGTTGCCCTTGTCGTCCCACGAGCCGCGGCCCCAGATGTAGCCGTCCAAGACCTGCCCGGCGAACGGCGGCTGCTGCCAGTCGCCCTCGGTGCCCGGCGCGATCGGCACCACATCCTGGTGCGCGGCCAGCAGGATGGCCTTGGCCTTGGGGTCCCGCCCCTGCCACGTGTACAGCAGCGACAGGCCGTTCACCACCTCGCGCTGGAGCGTGGCATGCACCCGGGGAAATTCTTTTTCGAGCAGGGCGTGCAGCGCAAGGAACTGATCCCGGCTCAAATCGGCGTCCGTGGCCGACGAGATGGTTTTGAGCCGGACCGCCTGCGCCAAGCGCCCCGCCGCAGCCGCTTCGTCGACGGCCAGTGGCGCGAGCGGCGCCACCTCCAACTGGCGCGAGCCCTTGCGCCAGGTGTTGAGCGCCACGGCCGACGCCAGGACGAGGACGAAGATCAGCAGGGCACCGAGGGTTTTCTTCCACATAAGAACTGGCCTCCTTGATTGGTGATGGTTCTGCACGCCCTCGCGACTCATGCCGCGGCACCCTGTTCGCGCACGCCCTCGTCCCGGGTCTCGACAGGCATCAGCTGCAATATGCCAAAAAGCAGTTCGAACGCAGTGAACCCGAGAATGATGGCGCTGGCTCCAGAGAAGACCGCATGGATTTGCCACGTCATGAAAAGCAGTCGCGCCACGGCATCCAGCCTTCCCAAGGCCACCGAAGGATAAAGAATGCGCGCCAGCGCCCAGACTACGACCACCGACCCCAGCAAGTTGGCGAACAATATGTGCATGGGCTCCAATTCAGGGATTGCTCCCGGAAGGCCCAAGCTTCTGGCCGTCCAGGCGAGTAGCGTGTAAATCCAGATGAATGTCCATGGCAAAACGAACATCCAGGTGGCCAGCAGGTCGTACCATGCGCTGTACCGTACCATGCGGATGAAGCGGTCTTGTTGCATCGCGAGCTCCCGTGAAGTGCAAAGACCGCAGTGTCAACCTTAGACCATGCTTCAATGTCAAGCGTTTTCGAAGGCAATCCATGCTCATCGGCGAATTGGCCACCGCCAGCGGTCTATCTCGTGAGACGCTGCGGTTCTACGAGAAACTCGGCCTGATCCATTCCCGCAGACTGCCCAACGGCTATCGTCGGTACATCCCCGAGACTCTGACGCTCGTCATGTACATCCGGACCGCCCAACAACTCGGCTTCACCTTGTCCGAGATCGGGCGCGAAATCCCCCGATTTTGGCAAGGCGAGGTTTCGGGCGCCGACATCGCGCAGGTTTTGCAGAACAAATTGGCCGACATCGATCAGCGCATTAAGGCACTGCAATCCCTGCGCGAAGACCTGGCCGCACGCCTGGCCTCGGCATGCCCGTTGCGCACGCCATCGACCACCTCACCGCATCCGGCCACCGTGGCCGACGGCTCCACCCGTGGTGCGGCACGACGGGCATGACGCCGATTCCCTCCACGATCAGGTTGGTACGGCACATCCCATCCATCATGCGCCGCAGGGATTGGCATTCGGGCCGCCGATAATCCGTGGCATGCACAAGCACCGCATCGTGGTGGGCCTGTCGGGCGGCGTCGATTCCGCCGTCACCGCCCATCTTCTTCAAGCGCAGGGTCACGAGGTCGTCGGCATCTTCATGAAGAACTGGGAAGATGACGACGACGATGAATACTGCTCCAGCCGCCAGGATTTCCTGGACGCCGCCAGCGTCGCCGACGTGCTCGGCATCGAGATCGAGCACGTGAACTTCGCTGCCGAGTACAAGGACCGGGTGTTCGCCGAGTTCCTGCGCGAATACCAGGCCGGGCGCACGCCCAACCCCGACGTGCTGTGCAACGCCGAGATCAAGTTCAAGGCCTTCCTCGATCACGCGATGCGCCTGGGTGCCGAGAAAATCGCCACCGGCCACTACGCGCGCGTGCGCTTCAATGAAACCACCGGCCTGCACGAGCTGCTCAAGGGGCTGGATGCGACCAAGGATCAAAGCTACTTTCTGCACCGCCTGACGCAGGCGCAACTGGCCAAGAGCCTGTTCCCCGTCGGCGAACTGAAGAAGACCGAGGTGCGGCGCATCGCCGAGGCACTGAAGCTGCCGAACGCGAAAAAGAAGGACTCGACCGGAATCTGCTTCATCGGCGAGCGGCCGTTTCGCGAATTCCTCAACCGCTACATCGCGCGCGAGCCCGGCCCCATCATCGATGACCGGGGGCGCACGCTTGGGCGGCACATGGGGCTGTCGTTTTACACGCTGGGCCAACGCCAGGGCCTGGGCATAGGCGGGGTGAAGGACAAGGGCGCAGGCATCAAAGCGCCGCCCGGCCAGTCGGCGCGCGACGCGGGCGATCACGCGCCCTGGTTCGTCGCGAAGAAGGATCTGGCGCGCCACGCGCTCATTGTGGTGCAGGGGCACGACCACCCCTGGCTGCTTTCGCACCAGCTCGCCGCGCAGGACGCAAGCTGGGTCGCGGGCCACGCGCCTGCCTCCGGCAATTACAGCGCAAAGACGCGTTACCGCCAGCAGGATGCGCGCTGCGCGCTATCAAATACAGAGCAAAACGGCTTCGTATTGGCATTCCCAGAGGCGCAATGGGCCGTCACGCCGGGGCAGTCTGCCGTGCTCTACGACGGCGAGGTGTGCTTGGGCGGCGGAGTGATCGAGGCCTCGGACGGCGGCTAGACAGCTCGTGTTCGCGCAAAAAAAGGGCCATCAAGGGCCCCTCATGCATGCGTAATCGGCCAAGCCAGGCGGCTCAGTTCTTCTTGGTCTTGCGTCGACGCAGGGCGGCGAGCCCGCCCAGACTACTCAATGCCCCCAAGAGCAGCGGGGCAGCGCCGGGAAGCGGCACGGTCGACACCGGGGGGATCTCTCCCGGCTGGTACCAAACTGAAAAATGAGATATGGAGTTGTGGGCCTTGCCCGGCCCGCTCGTTTCCCACGTTCCACTGAGTGTTGGTAATCCCGCCAGATCCAGCAGATAGCCCGCAAATGAATTGCCCTGCACGATGGTGAGCAAGAGGCTGCCATAGCTCACAGGGGGATTACTCCATGTGATGCCCCACTCTCCGGGCCCTGTAGTTGCACCAATGCCTGAAATATTCAATCCGGCAACGGGCCCTGCGGCAAAGCCGTCGTCAGTGGAATACCCCAGTGTCCAACCAAGATCGTCCAGCGTGTTCTTGTCGTTGCTATTGGACTCGCAATACGTAGCGGACAAGCCCTCGGGTGTTCCGCTGATGGTTTGCGTGAGATCGTAGTTGATGGTTTGCTTGCCACTGGATGCGGAGCAGCTCGCAGCCGATGCCGTTGCAGCAGACAGTGCAAACGCTGCGCCTATTGCCACACCTGCAATGGCTCGTGAAAAAGTCCAATGTGTCGTCATCCGGCGCTCCTTCGTCCATGTAACTAACGCCACGTAGCGTCAACATGATGCATTGCGTACGCGTACCCCGCAATGGGCTCAACGGACTAATCGCCAAGAGCGGAAGGAGCACCGAGTTGACAGTAAGTACCAGCATTCAGTGGCTTGAACGGACTAAAACGAACTGCCCGGCTGTTTCAAAAACGCGATTTCCTCGGCGCTGCTCTCGCGCCCCAGCGCCGCGTTGCGGTGCGGGTAGCGGCCGAAGCGCGCGACGATGTCCGCGTGCCGCTGCGCGAAATCGAGGTTCACGGGCTGCGCCAGCGCGGTGTACAGGCGCAGCGACTCCCGCTGCACCACGCCCGATTCGCTGTGCATGAAAGGCAGATAGGCGAACGCGCGCTGCACCACCGGCAGGCGCCGGTCCAGCCCCTGCGCCACGAGTTCCTGTGCCAGCACCAGCGCCATCGCATCCTGTGCAAAGGCGAGGCCACTGCCACGGTGCAGATTGCGCGAGAACTGGTCGAGCACAATGATCTCCGCGAGGCGCCCCGGCGCATCCACGCGCCAGCGCCACAGCTCACCGCGCGCGGCGGCCTCGTGCAGCGCGGCAAAGCGCACACGGATCGCGGCGTCGAAGGCCTCGTCCCTGGCAAACCATTGCTGAGGTGTGCTCTCGTCGAACCAGAAGGCCAACACGCTGGCCGCGGGGATCGTCGTGTCGTTCATGGGGCGAGTATGGTCCTGGTTCATGAATAATAACGAAATATGGCTCAAACGCTTTCCAGGTAAGCGCTGCCAGCTATACCAAAAGGAGTAAACCGTATGCAGACCTGGGATGTCGCCATCGTCGGTGCGGGCATGGCGGGTGCCTCGCTCGGCTGGGAACTGGCGCGCGCCGGCGTGTCGGTGCTTGTACTCGAACGCGAATCGCAGCCCGGCTACCACAGCACCGGCCGCTCGGCCGCGCTCTTCATCGAGACCTATGGCACCGAGGCGATCCGCGCGCTCACGCGCGCCAGCCGCACCTTCTACGAGACGCCTCCTGCAGGCTTCGCCAACGCCCCCATCCTCACGCCGCGCGGCGTGGCCTATGTGGCCACGTCGGGCGAGCAGGCCGAGCTGGCGGCGCTGCGGGCCGAGCTGCAGCCGCACGCGCCCGATCTGCAGGCCCTGGACCGCGAGGCGCTGCTCGGGCATCTGCCCTGCCTGCGCCCCGAGGTGGTGGCGCAAGGCCTGCTCGATCCCGGCGCCGCCGACATCGACGTGCACGCGCTGCACCAGGGCTATCTGCGCGGCCTGCGCCAGCTGGGCGGCGCGCTGCGCTGCGACAGCGAAGTGCTGGGCCTGCAGGGCCGGGACAACCACTGGCTGCTGCAGCTTCCCCAGGGCGCAACGGTGGCGGCACGCCGCGTGGTCAACGCCGCCGGCGCCTGGGCCGATGTGCTGGCGCAGCGCGCGGGCGCGGCGCCCGTGGGGCTGGTCCCCAAGCGACGCACCGCCTTCACCTTTCCCGCGCCCGCGGGCATGGACGCCGCGCACTGGCCGTCCGCGATCGGTGTAGCGGAAAACTGGTACTTCAAACCCGACGCCGGGCAACTGCTGGGCTCACCGGCGAACGCCGACCCGGTTCAACCGCACGACGTGGTGGCCGAGGAGTTGGACGTGGCCATGGCCATCGCGCACATCGAGGCGGTGAGCCGGCTCAAGATCCGCCGCCCCACGCACACCTGGGCGGGCCTGCGCTCCTTCGTGGCCGACGGCGAATTCGTGATCGGCCGGGACGACGCGCTGGAGGGCTTTTTCTGGCTCGCCGCACAAGGCGGCTACGGCATCCAGAGCGCCGCGGCTTATGCGCTGCTGGCGCGCAACCTGCTGCTGGGCGAGCGGCTCGACGAGTGCCTGCGGGCCCAGGGCATCACGCCCGCCATGGCCACGCGACTCGCGCCCGCGCGATTCAGGTGAGTGCGCGCGCGGCGTTGAGCTGCTCGCGCGTGGACTGCGCGGCGGCACGCGCCGCCGCCGCGAAGTCCGCCTCGCCGCCCGCATAGAGGATGGCGCGCGAGGAATTGACGACGATGGGGCCGCTCTCGCGCCAGCCCGCGCGCACCGTGGCCCGCACATCGCCCCCCTGCGCGCCCACGCCCGGGATCAGGAGCGGCACCGTGGGAGCGAGCGCGCGCACGCGTTCGATTTCGGCGGGGTAGGTGGCGCCGACCACCAGGCCCAGCTGACCGTTGGTGTTCCACGGCCCCTGCACCAGCTGCGCCAGGTGTTCATAGAGCAGCGGCTGGCCAGGCGCATCCGCCAGGCGCTGTGCCTGCAGGTCGGCGCCACCGGGGTTGGAGGTGCGGCACAGCAGAAAGGCCCCCTTGCCGGGGTAGCGCAAATAGGGTTCGACCGAATCGAAACCCATGAAGGGCGAGAGCGTGACCGCGTCCGCGCCGTAGCGCTCGAAGGCCTCGCGCGCGTACTGCTCGGCTGTGGAGCCGATGTCGCCGCGCTTGGCGTCCAGGATGATGGGCACCTGCGGCGCGTTCACGCGCATGTGCTGCATCAGCCGCTCAAGCTGGTCTTCGGCGCGCTGGGCAGCAAAGTAGGCGATCTGCGGCTTGAAGGCACAGACCAGGTCGGCCGTGGCGTCGACGATGGCGGCGCAGAAGTCGTAGATGCGGCCGCCGTCGCCGCGCAGCTGCGCGGGAAAGCGCGCCGGGTCGGGGTCCAGGCCGACGCACAGCATGGAATCGTTGCGGCGCGTGGCAGCGCCCAGCAGCTCGAGGAAATCCATGGGCGGCGATTGTAGAGAAGCGCACCCCGGGCAGGCGCGCCGGTGACTGCCGGCGGGCGCGGGCGGCGGGCACAATCGCGCCCCATGCCCGCCTTCACCCGCCGCCAGCTCGTGGTGCTGTTGCTGCTCACCCTCGTCTGGGGCCTGAACTGGCCCGTGCTCAAGATCAGCGTGGCCGACTTCCCGCCGCTCACGTTTCGTGCACTCTCGCTGGCGCTGAGCGTGCCGCTCTACGTGCTGGTGCTGCGCCAGCAGCGCCTGCCCCTGACGATAGCGCGCGCCCACTGGGGTCAGCTCGGCTGGCTGGCGCTGTGGAACATGGTGCTGTGGAATGCGCTGATGATCCTGTCGATTCCGCGCCTGGCCAGCGGGCGCGCGGCCATCCTGGGCTACACCATGCCGATTTTCTCGGCGGTGCTGGGTCAGTTGCTGTTCCACGACCGGCTGGGCCTGCGCGCCTGGGCGGGCGTGGCCGCGGCCGCCGGGGGCGTATCGCTGCTGCTGGCCAACGAGATGGGCAGCCTGGGCGGCAGCGCCACGGGCGTGGCGCTGATGCTGGCCGCCGCGGCCTGCTGGGCGCTGGGCACGCAGCTGCTGCGCCGCAGCGAGCTGGCCATGCCGCTGATCACGCTCACGCTGTGGATGACGCTGCTCACCGTGGGCGTGCTCGCCGTGCTGGCCTGGCTGCTGGAATCCGGCAGCTGGCACTGGCCCGGCGCGGCCACGGGGTTCGGCATCGTCTACAACGCGGTGCTGGCGCTGGCCTTTGCGCAGGTGGCCTGGTTCTATCTGGCGCGCACGTTGCCACCCGTCGCCTCCACGCTCAGCGTGATGATGATTCCGGTCATCGGGGTCTTCGCCGGCAGCTGGTGGCTGGGCGAGGCATTGCATTGGCAGGATTGGAGCGCCATGGCGCTCATCGTGCTGGCGATCGCCTCGGTGCTGCGGCCCGCGCGTGCCGCGCCGCGGCCATGAAAAAGCCGCCCGAAGGCGGCCATCAGGCATGGGGGCGCAAGGCGCTCAGCGCGCCTGCGTGAGCAGCTGCTTGACGTCGCGGTCCACCGGCAGCGCGTAGTCGTAGCCGCGGATGATGCGGCTGTCTTCCATGCGCACGAGCTTCAGGCTCACGTAGGTGAAATTGGCCGCGGCCGAATAGGTGCCCACGAGCACCATCGAGGCATTGTGCTGGCGCGCGATGTCCTTGATTTCACGCGAGAGCAGCAGCTCGCCCGCGTCCTGCTTGACGAACACGGCGCCGCGCAGCTTGATCTCCTTGACGTCGAAACCGCTCATCGCCATGGCGTTGGCGTACTGCTCGGACAGCGTGCGCCCCAGCGGCGCAGCGCGGTTGAGGTCATTGACGTTGACCACCGTGGCCACCAGCACCGGGCCCGGGCCGGTGGCGCCGATGTCCAGGCCGGCAAGCAGGCGGTTGACCGCGTCGCGGCTGCTTTGCAGCATCGGCGCTTCGGCCGCCTGCTTGTAGGTGGGCTCCACGCGGATCTGGGTGGAATGCTGGGCGCAACCCGCGGCGAACAGGGCGGCGACGAGGCTCAGTGCAAGTGCGCGTTTCATTGAGAGACCACCTTCATGTTGACTGCACGGTAGTACTGCGGCTGCTTCATGAACAGCGGCATGTCCACGTTCTCGAGGTAGTAGACGTCGGTCTTGCGCGCCAGGTACTGGCCGTCGCGCGTGACGGTCGTCGTGAGGATCAGCTCGGTGTTGGTCGGGCCGCCCGAATTGATGCTGTTGGCATAGTCCAGGCCCACGGCCAAGCCCAGGCCGGCGACGATCTTGGTGTCCACGTGCTGCAGACGCAGGCCATAGGCCGCGGCCAGCCCGCCGGCCAGCATGGTGAAGGCCCCTGGAATGAAGTGCGGACGATCGCTGTTGTGGCGCACCACCTGGGTGCTGTAGCTGACGGCGAGCGCCGCCGCCGGGTCGACGCGCACATGGGCGCCGTCATGCACCAGCTCGGTGATCAGGAAGTCACGGAAGCCCAGGTCGAAGGGGCTGGGGTTGGCCGGCGCCACCACGTGCAACGCGGTGTTGTCCGCCACGCCCACCGAACCGAGCATGGCCCGGGTCTGTTCGGCGACGTCGCGCGCCACCAGGTCCCAGTGGCCCGCCGAGCGCACCTTGTACTGGCTGGTGTATTCGAAGTTCTTCGCCACCGGGATCGGTGCGGTTTCGCAGGCCGTGAGTGCCACGACGGCGGCAGCGGCGGCAGCCCATGTGAGAGCCCTGGTCAAGGACATGATCCTCTCCTCCAATTGATGACGCCACACGGTGCAATCACACGCATCCCACGGGCTCGAACGGCATTTTTAGCACCAAACCCGTGAAAGGCAAACACGCGTGGGGGATTTGCCCTGCGCGCTCAGGCGATTGTGTTGTTTTGTTTGCACGCGCTCGCAACTTGCGCCGGCAAGTCGGCGCGGCGCTGGAGGATTTCGAATGCCGGCAGCTGCCGGCCTTCGAGCACCTCCAGGAAAGCGCCGCCTCCCGTGGAGATGTAACCCACCTGCGAGGCGAGGCCGTACTTGGCGATCGCCGCCAGCGTGTCGCCGCCGCCGGCGATGCTGAAGGCGCTCGAGCGCGCGATCGCGCGGGCGATGGTTTCGGTGCCATGGGCGAAAGCGTCGAACTCGAACACGCCCACCGGGCCGTTCCAGACGATGGTGCCCGCCGCTTCAAGCTGTCCCGCCAGGCGCGCGGCGGTATCGGGGCCGATGTCCAGGATCAGCTCGTCCCCGGCGACCTCGGCGGCGGGCTTGACGCTGGCTGCGGCGTCGGCGGCAAAGGTCTTGGCCACGACCACGTCACTCGGGATCGGCACCTGCGCGCCGCGCGCAGCCATGGCATCGATCACCGCGCGCGCCTCGCCCACCAGGTCGGGCTCGGCCAGGCTCTTGCCTATGGGCAGGCCGGCCGCCAGCAGGAAGGTGTTGGCAATGCCGCCGCCGACGATGAGCTGGTCCACCTTCTGCGCCAGGCTCTTGAGTATGGTCAGCTTGGTGGACACCTTGGAGCCCGCGACGATGGCCACCAGCGGACGCCTGGGGCTTGCCAGCGCGCGCGTGAGGGCGTCGATCTCGGCGGCCAGCAGCGGGCCGGCACAGGCCACGGGCGCGTATTCGGCGATGCCGTAGGTCGTGCCCTCGGCGCGGTGCGCGGTGCCGAAGGCGTCGTTCACGTAGATGTCGCACAGCGCGGCCATCTTGCGCGCCAGCAACGGGTCGTTCTTCTTCTCGCCCGGGTTGACGCGGCAGTTCTCCAGCAGCACCAGCTCGCCGGGCGCGATCTGCACCCCGTCCACCCAGTCGTCGCGCAGCGGCACCTCGCGCCCAAGCAGTTCGCCCAGGCGCCGGGCCACCGGGGCCAGCGAGTCGGCGCTCCTGAGCTCGCCCTCGGTGGGGCGCCCCAGGTGGCTCGTGACCATGACGGCGGCGCCTGCTTCCAGCGCCATCCGGATGCAGGGGAGCGAGGCGCGGATGCGCGTGTCTTCGGTGATGCGCGCGCCGTCCAGCGGCACGTTCAGGTCGGCGCG
Source organism: Comamonas flocculans (assembly GCF_007954405.1). Lineage (NCBI taxonomy): Bacteria > Pseudomonadati > Pseudomonadota > Betaproteobacteria > Burkholderiales > Comamonadaceae > Comamonas > Comamonas flocculans. Next base: position 1,454,232 of record NZ_CP042344.1, read on the forward strand.
GATGAACACGCGCCGGCCGCGGGCCTGGCCCTGGGCGCAGAGGTCGGAGAAACGAAGGATGTGCATGCGGTATCGATGGGTATGGGGCGCGGCGATTGTAGGAAAGCCCCGGCGCTACCAGCCCAGCAGGATGTGCAGCGGCAGGTAGACCGCCATGCCGACCACGATGGTGCCCAGAATGCTGCGCCGCCAGAAGTACCAGGCGCTGGCGAGCAGCACCGCCGGCAGGCGCGCGTCGGCCAGCGTATGGATCAACTGCCCGTCCTGCATCAGCACCTCGGGCGCGACGACCGCCGCGATGGCCGCCAGCGGCGCGTACTTGAGCCCGCGGCGCAGCCAGTCGGGCAGCGGCAGCTCGCGCTCGGGGATGAGGAACAGGGCGCGCGTGAGCACCGTCACCAGCGTGAGCCCGGCGATGGTGAGCAGCAGGAGCCACCACGGCTGGTTCATGGCGGCGTCTGCGCTCCCGCGCGCTGGCGGCTGCGCCGCAGGCTGCGCTCCAGCGCCTCGGCCGCCAGGCCCACGGCCACCGCGACGGCCACCGCCAGCAGGATGTTGAGCTTGAGCGGCAGCGCATAGGCCGCCACCGCCGCACTGCAGCCGGTGAGCGTGGCGAGCCAGCTCGGGCGGTCCACCAGCATCGCCAGCAGGATGCCCAGCAGGGCCAGCACGCCGGCAAAGCCCAGGCCCCAGTGCAGCGGGATCGCATTGGCCAGCACGATGCCGGCGAGCGAGGACAGCTGCCAGGCCAGCCACAGCGTCGTGGCCGCGCCCCAGAAATACGGTACCTGCTCGGGCCGGGGCTCGGGTTTGGGAAAGCGCTTGAGAAAGCCGACGAAGATCACGTCGCCGCTCACATAACCCAGGGCGATGCGATGCCAGCGCGGCAGCCCACCGAAATAGTCGCGCCACAGGCTGCTGAAGATCACGAAGCGCAGGTTCACGCAGGCGGCGGTGAGCCAGATGACCCACAGCGGCGCGCCCGAAGCCATGAGCGGCAGCACCGCCAGCTGGGCGCTGCCGGCATACACGGTGAGCGTCATGATGACGGCCATGGTCACACCCATGCCGGTCTTGACCATGGCCACGCCGGTGACCAGGCCCCAGGCGGAGATGCCGAGCGCCAGACCCGCCATGTCCAGCACGCCCAGGCGGTAGTGCGGGCTGCGCAGCAGCGGCAGCAGCGCGGGCCAGATGTGGGCGCGCCGGCTCACGCGCGCTGCCCGCCGAGCATGTCGCCCGCGGCCATGGGGTGACCGCGCAGGAATTCGGCCGCCGCCAGGCGCTTGCCGCCCGCGCGCTGCAGGGCGGTGAGCCTGAGCGCCGTGCCCTCGCCGCAGGCCACGCGGATACCGGCCTCGTTTGCAAGCAAAATATGGCCGTAACGCCCGCCACTATTGCGCAAACAGCTATCAATTTCGCAATCCCAGACTTTGAGCGCAGTGCCCCCATGCTCGGTCTGCGCCACCGGGAAGGGGTTGAAGGCGCGTACCTGCCGCTCTATCGCCGCGGCCGGGCGCGACCAGTCGATCAGGCTCTCGGCCTTGCTGACCTTGTGCGCATAGCTGACGCCATCGTCAGGCTGGGGCGTGGGCTGCAGGCCGCCTTCGGCCAGTTCCTTGAAGCTGCGCACGATCAACTCGCCGCCCAGGCGCGCCAGCTTGTCGTGCAGGCTGCCCGTGGTCTCGCGCGGCGCGATCGGCAGCGCTTCGCGCAGCAGCATGGGGCCGGTGTCCAGGCCCGCGTCCATCTGCATGATGGTCACGCCGGTTTCGGCGTCGCCCGCCTCGATCGCACGGTGTATCGGGGCGGCGCCGCGCCAGCGCGGCAGCAGGCTGGCGTGGATGTTCAGACAGCCCAGGCGCGGCGCGTCGAGCACCCATTGCGGCAGGATCAGGCCGTAGGCGGCGACCACCATGGCGTCGACGTCGGCCTGCAGCAGCGCCGCGCGCGCCTGCGCCGCGTCCTCGGGGTAGCGTCCGTCCAGGCGCAGGCTGCGCGGCTGCGCCAGCGCCAGGCCATGGCGCAGCGCGCACTGCTTGACGGGCGAGGCCTGCAGCTGCATGCCGCGCCCCGCGGGACGATCGGGCTGGGTCAGCACCAGCGCGACTTCCAGGCCCGCGTCCAGCAGCGCCTGCAGGGCCTGCTGGGCGAATTCGGGGGTTCCGGCAAAGGCCAGGCGCATGGCAGGGCGGTCCTCAGCGCAGCCGCAGGAAGCGTTCGTCCGGCTCTTCGTCGGTGAACATCACGCGCCGCACCACGCCGGCCGGGTCGATGTGCACATGCGCCTGGCGCGCGATGAAGTTTTCCAGCAGGCGGTAGGTCCAGATGTCGCCCGTGAAGCTGGCCACCTGCTCCACCAGCGCCGGCGGCCCGAAGGTCTGCAGCACCGTGGTGCGCGTGTCCACGCCGGGGCGCAGCGCCATGAAGCGCGCCTCGTTCATCACCTGATGCAGGGCCACGAACCGCTGGCCGGCGTCGAATTCCGCCTGCAGCACCTGACGGCCCGCGGGCTGGCTGCTGTAGATCAGCCGCTGCCCGCCGCCCGGCAAGGCCACCGTGAGCGTGGGCTGTCCGAGCGCGGCCAGCACCTCGGGCAGCGGTGTGCCCGGCTGCTGCCAGCGCGGCGCGGCGCAGGCCGCAAGCAGCGCGGCCGCCGCCAGACACAGCGCCCGGCGCCGCCGCATGCCAGCGATGGTGCGCGCGCCCCTCATGCGTGCACTGCTTGCTGGCGCAGCTCCTTTTCCTGCTTGAGCAGCCGGGTCTTGATGCGTCCGCGCTTGAGCGCCGAGAGGTAGTCGACGAAGACCCGGCCCATGAGGTGGTCCATCTCGTGCTGGATGCACACCGCCAGCAGGTCCTCGGCCTCGATCACGCGCGGCTCGCCCGCGGCGTCGAGCGCGCGCACCCGCGCCGCCACCGAGCGCTCGACGCGCTCGTAGACGCCGGGCACCGAAAGACAGCCTTCGTCGCCCAGGTGCTTTTCCTCACTGAGCCAGAGCGTCTCGGGGTTGATCAGCACCATGGGCTGGTCGCGCGCTTCGGACACGTCGATCACGATCACGCGCTCGTGCACGTCCACCTGGGTGGCGGCCAGACCTATGCCGTCGGCCTCGTACATGGTGGCGATCATGTCGGCCACCAGCGTGCGTATGCGCTCGTCAACCTGCTGCACCGGCTGAGCCACCTTGTGCAGGCGCGGATCGGGGTAACGGAGGATGGGAAGAATGGCCATGGCAGGGTGTGGAATATGTCGTTATTCTCGCCACTTTCGGGCGCGGACGTTGGCTCAGGGGCAATAATCGTTGCCCAATCAAGAGCTTGGATCGAGAATCTCTCTTGATTTGTGCTCATCGCTCGAGCGCAGCGATGCGACGAAACAGGCAAGAGGGATCTTCACATGCTGGACAAAAACAAGGCGGGACGGACAAGCACACAGGCCCGCGGCGCAGTGGCCGCCTCGCTCCTGGCCACCGCCCTGCTCTGCACCTTGCCTTCGGGTAGCGCATGGGCGCAAAAGTTTCCCATCACCGACCAGGCGCGCGCCACCGCGCAGCAGACGGCCGCCCGCGGCATCCCCGAGTCCGAGCTCTCGCCCGGCGCCCCCGATCGCTACGTCGTCAAGCGCGGCGAGACGCTCTGGGGCATCTCGGGCGTGTACCTGCGCCAGCCCTGGCGCTGGCCCGAGCTCTGGGGCATGAACCTCAGGACCATCGCCAACCCGCACCTGATCTACCCGGGCCAGACCCTGTACCTGGAGCGCAGCGGCGGCTACGCCCGGCTGCACACCGGCGGACCCGGGGAGACCATCCGCATCTCGCCGCGCACCCGCTACGAAGGCCTGGCCGACAGCGCGCTGCCCACGCTCAACCCGCAGCTGATCGAGCCCTTCCTGGTTGAGCCCGAAGTGGTGCAGGAACTGGCCTTCGAGCAGGCGCCGCGCATCGTCGCCACGCGCGGCTCGCATTCCATCATCGGCAATGGCGACCTGGCCTACGTGCGCGGCGCAGAAGGCAGCCCGGTCGAGCTGGACGCGGACACGCCGCGCCAGTGGCGGGTGTACCGCAACCTGGTGCCGATGAAGGACCCGGCCAGTGGCGAGATCCTCGGCTACGAGGCGCAGTACGTCGCACGCGCCACGCTGGTGCGCGGCGAGTCCGAACAGGAAAACCCGGCGGGAGAGGGCAAGATCGAGGTCGTGCCGGTGCCCGCCACGGTCAGCCTCTCCGGAGCCAAGGAGGAGGTGCGCCCCGGCGATCGCCTGCTGCCCGCGGTCAGGCAGGGCTTTGCCAACTACGTGCCGCATGCGCCGCAGGTACCGGTGGACGCGCAGGTGGTGTCGCTGTACGGCAGCACCGCGGTGCGCTACGCCGGCCAGAACCAGGTGGTGGCCATCAACCGCGGCACGGCCGATGGCATCGAGGTGGGGCAGGTGCTCACCGTGCTCAGCGGCGGCGAGCGCGTGCAGGACAAGACCCACGAGAACAAGCCCACCATCAAACTGCCCAGCGAGATCAACGGCATCGCCATGGTGTTTCGCACCTTCGAGCGCGTCTCCTACGTGCTGCTGCTGCGCGTGAGCGACGCGGTGCAAGTGGGTGACCACCTGGTCAATCCGCAGCAGTAAAACCTGCCGCAGGTTCTTGCCGAAATGCAGCCGGGTGAACTCGCGGCCTGGCTGCGCCTGACCACGGCCAAGGGCCTGGGAGCTGCGGCGGCGCGGCGGCTGCTCGGCCACTTCGGCCTGCCAGAGGCCGTTTTTGCGCACGGAGTACCGGACTGGGGCAACTGCCTGAACGGCGCCCAGGCCTCCTCCCTGGCGAGACATCACGGCCCCGAACTGGACGCCCTGGTCCAGCGCACCCGGCAATGGCTTGAAACCTCGCCAGGCCCAGGCATCGCCCGCGCCCTCGTCACCCTGGCCGACGGCAACTATCCCCACGCACTGCTGTGCACCGAAGACCCGCCGGTGCTGCTCTATGCCGAAGGGAGCGAAGCCTGCCTGCATGCCGACGCCCTGGTGCCCGCCGCCAGCCTGGCGATCGTCGGCAGCCGCAGCCCCAGCGCCCAGGGCGTGCAAAACGCCCGCGCATTCGGCCGCGCGCTGCGCGAGGCCGGTTTGTGCATCGTCTCAGGCCTTGCGCGAGGCGTGGATGGCGCGGCCCATGAGGGCGCGCTGGCAGCGGCGCCGGGCACGGGCCCGGACACCGTCGCCGTGGTGGGCACCGGGCTCGACCAGGTCTACCCGCGCGCGCACCAGGCTCTGGCACGGCGCATTGCCGAGCGCGGCCTGCTGCTGAGCGAATACCCGCTGGGCACGCCGCCCCTGCCGGCAAACTTTCCGCGGCGCAACCGCATCCTCTCCGGTTTGACGCGGGGCACACTGGTGGTGGAAGCGGCTCTGGCCTCGGGATCGCTCGTGACGGCCCGCCTGGCCAGCGAACAGGGGCGCGAGGTGTTTGCAATACCCGGCTCCATCCACGCGCCGCAGTCGCGCGGCTGCCACGCGTTGATCCGCCAGGGCGCCAAGCTGGTGGAGACCGCGCAGGACATCCTGGAAGAACTCGCGCTGCCGGGCCTGCGGGCGCAGGCGCAGCCCGCCCCGGAAGCCGGAGCGGGCGCGCCCGAAGCGCAGGACCCGGTGCTGCGCGCGCTCGGGTTTGATCCGCTCGGCATCGACGCCCTGATGGCCCGCACCGGGATGGACGCGGCCAGCCTGCAGTTGCGCCTGCTGGAGCTGGAACTGGCGGGCAACGTTGCGCGCCTGCCCGGTGGCCTGTTTCAGCAGACCGCCAGCACCTGAGGCACGCGCACGGCCGGCGTTGGACCCGACGCGCGGCAGCCCCGCGGAAGGCGTCCGCGCACGCTTGGCGCTACACTTGCGGGTTACAGACGACAAGAATTGCCAGGAGGCCGCACCATGTCCGAGCAAAACCCCAGCCCCGAAACCAGCACCGAAGTCGATCCGGTGGAAAGCGTCACCAACGTGATCCCCTTCATCATCCCGATGTACGGCGCGATGCTGATCTTCATCCTCGCGATGATCGCGGTCACCGTCGGCTGAGGCGCCGCGCGCCGCCCACAAGAGCCCCGCAACGCGGGGCTTTTTCATGTCCGGCGGGCATATGCCGTGCATGAGGTCATGCATCATTTTCATGGGTTTGGGGGTGTGGTGACGGACAAATCGGGGCGCACTTCCTAGAATCGATCTCGACCCGGCCGATGCGCTGCATGCTGGCAGGTGAAAAGCCCTTTTTTCAAAGGCGGCGCGCGTCCAGACTCACCCCGCACCCTGCAGGGCGGGCTGGCTTCCTTTGAAAAGACCGTTTTTCAACTCCAGGAAGCTCCCGCGATGAACGCACCGACCATGCAAGGCCTGCACGTGCAGGCGCCCGCCTACGTCAAGAACGCCCGCCTGATCGCCTGGGTCGCCGACATGGCGGCGCTGTGCAAGCCGGCGCGCATCCACTGGTGCGACGGCAGCCAGGAAGAATACGAGCAGCTGTGCCGGCAGCTGGTGGAAGCCGGCACCTTCAAGCGCCTGAATCCGGCCAAGCGCCCCAACTCCTACCTTGCATGGTCCGACCCGAGCGACGTGGCGCGCGTCGAAGGGCGCACCTTCATCTGCTCCGAGAAGCAAGAAGACGCCGGACCCACCAACCACTGGATGGCGCCGGCAGAAATGCGCGCGACGCTCAAGCCGCTCTTCGACGGCTGCATGGCCGGACGCACGATGTACGTGATTCCGTTCTCCATGGGGCCGCTGGGCAGTCCGATCGCGCAGATCGGCGTGGAGCTTTCCGACAGCGCCTACGTCGCGGTGAACATGAAACTGATGACGCGCATGGGCCGGGCGGTCCATGACGTGATCGGCACCGAGGGCCAGTTCGTGCCCTGCGTGCACAGCGTGGGCGTGCCACTGGCCGAGGGCGAAACGGACAAGACGAGCTGGCCCTGCAACCCCACCAAGTACATCGTCCACTACCCGCAAACGCGCGAGATCTGGAGCTACGGCTCGGGCTATGGCGGCAATGCGCTGCTGGGCAAGAAGTGCCTGGCGCTGCGCATCGCCTCCACCATGGGGCGGGACGAAGGCTGGCTGGCCGAGCACATGCTGATCCTGGGCGTGCAAAACCCCGAGGGCAAGAAGTACCACGTGGCCGCCGCCTTCCCCAGCGCCTGCGGCAAGACCAATTTCTCGATGCTGGTGCCGCCCCAGGCCTTCGACGGCTGGAAGGTCACGACCATCGGCGACGACATCGCCTGGATCAAGCCGCAGGCCGACGGCAGCTTGCGCGCGATCAACCCCGAGGCGGGCTACTTTGGCGTGGCGCCCGGCACCAACATGCAGACCAACCCCAACTGCATGCTCAGCCTGAAGCGCGACGTGATCTTCACCAACGTGGCGCTGACCGACGACGGCGACGTCTGGTGGGAAGGCATGGAAAAGGACAGCGGCCGGCTGCCCGAGCACCTGCTGGACTGGAAGGGCCAGGACTGGACCCCGGCGATCGCCAGGGAGACTGGCGCCAAGGCCGCACACCCCAACGCGCGCTTCACCTGCGCGGCGACGAACAACCCGGCGCTCGATCCCGCCTGGGACGACCCGGCGGGCGTGCAGATCGACACCCTGATCTTCGGCGGGCGGCGCTCCACCACCGTGCCGCTGGTGACCGAGGCGCGCAACTGGCAGGAGGGCGTATACATGGCTGCCACCATGGGCTCGGAGACCACGGCCGCTGCCGTCGGCCAGCAGGGCGTGGTGCGTCGCGACCCCTTCGCGATGCTGCCCTTCACCGGCTACCACATGAGCGACTACTTCGCGCACTGGCTCAGCCTGGGTGAGAAGCTCGCGGCCCAGGGAGCCACGTTGCCGCGCATCTACTGCGTGAACTGGTTTCGCAAGGGCGCGGACGGCAAATTCGTCTGGCCCGGCTATGGCGAGAACATGCGCGTGCTCAAGTGGATGCTCGACCGCATCGAGGGCCAGGCTGCGGGACAGGAGACGCCGTTTGGCATCGCGCCGCACTACCGCGAAATCAACTGGCAAGGACTTGATTTCTCCGAGGCGCAGTTCGCCAGCGTCACCCACATCGACCCCGGCGCCTGGGAAGAAGAGCTGGCCTTGCACGACGCGCACTTTGAGCGGCTGGCGCAGCGCCTGCCGGCACAATTGCTGCAGATACGCGCGGCACTGGCCGAGCGCATCCGCGCGATCTAGGGGCAACGCTGAAAAAGCCCCTCGCGCGGCGCGCATCCCAGCCTGCGGCGTTGCAAGTCTTCGCAACAGCTTCGGCTCGCTGCGCCTGGCGTCTTGCAACCCGTCAGCAGGCCGGGCGCGCGCCATCGCGGGGACCTGTTCAGCGTCGTCCCGGGCCCCGGGGCAAAGGCCCGCCTGCCGGCCGGGCCTCTCTGGCACCGGCAGCCGCGCGGGTCGTTACCATCGCCGGCTTGCACGGCGCACGGGCGCCGTGGGCGCCACCTTGATCTTCGATGAACTTCCGCTACTTTCTGTGCGCCGCCGCCTTGCTGACGCTCGCCGGCCCGGCGCAGGCGCAGACCGCCGCGCCCCTGGTGCAGGGCAAGATCCATTTTCTGTTCCTCGATGCCGATGAGCTGCCGATGGCGGGGCTCAGGCTCTGGGGCCGGTGCGAGTCGCGCCTGGGCTCGTTCTGGAACCCGACCAGACACCGCAGCGACTGGTCCTGCACCACCAGCAGCGACGGCCTGTGCGAGGCGAGCATCGACACCCTGGCCGCGCCCGACGGCACGCCGGTGCAATGCCGCGGCACCGAGCGCAGCAGCGTGCAGGAAGCGGGCGGCGGCGCGCAGCAGATCAGCTACCACGCCTTCTTCGCCAAGGGCGCGATGGACAACTACGCGCTGGTGCAAAAGCGCAGCGGCTGGAAGGACGGGCAGTACCTGTTTCGCGCCGTCGCCAGCGCCGAGCTGTTCGACGCGCTGGCGCTGCGCTACCGCGCCAGCTACTACGCCGCGCGCCTGGGCAAGGACACTGAACCGGGCGGCGGCGCCGTCTGGAGCACGCGCGGCGCCCACCCGCAGGAAAACCCCGACGAGCAGAACCTCATCTACCTGAGCGCGCGCAGCAGCGCCACGTCCGCCGGCCTGCAGCTTCAGGCGGTGATCGCGCTCACTTATGTGGACGAGGTGATGCGCGGCTACGACAAGGCGCGCTTCGAAGGCTTGGACGGCGAGCAGACGGTCGCGCTCACCAAGGTCTCGAGCGGCAACACCTGCGGCGTGCGCGACCTGCTCTCGGGCCAATGCCAATACCGCGAAGAACTGCGGCTGGACCTGCCCGAAGACCTGGCGCAGTCACTGGCCGCGCGCTACCGCGAGGGCGTGCCCGGCAACTGGCGGCTGCAGTTGGGAACGCCGCGCGGCCAGCTGCTTGACTTCGTGATCGCGCATGCCGAATTTGCCGCGCTGCTGACGGCCGCGCGCCCCTGAAGGTGGCGCGGGAGCCCGTATGATGAGGTGTTGAAGCCACCCGCGCAGCCGCGCACACAGGAGCTCCGATGAGAATTCTGCTTGCCGTCGACGGCAGTCCCTACACCCGCAAGATGCTGGACTACCTGGCCAGCCACGATGAAATGCTCGGCCCCGAGCACCAGTACACCGCCCTCACCGTGCAGACGGCACTGCCGCCGCGCGCCCGCGGCGCGCTGAGCAAGGAGCTGGTGCAAAGCTATTACGACGAAGAGGCCGAGGCGGTGATGCAGCCGGTGCGCGAGTTCGTGGCGCGCAAGGGCGTGCAGGTGCAAACCGTTGCCAAGGTCGGCCTGGTGGCCGAGACCATCGCGGCCATGGCCGAATCGGGCCCTTTCGATCTGATCGTCATGGGCACGCAGGGCCACGGGGCGCTGGGCAAGCTGGTCATGGGCTCGGTCAGCACCAAGGTGCTGGCCAGGTGCAGCGTGCCGGTGCTGCTGGTACGGTGAGGGCCATGGCAGGCATGAACCTGGCCCGCGGGCCGATCGTCCGCCTGGCCGCTCTGGCCACCGTCTGTCTGGCCACCGGCCTGCTGGGGGCCTGCGCTGCCATGAGCGTGGAGGAATGCCGCAGCGCCAACTGGGGCGAGCAAGGCATGCGCGACGCCATGAACGGCTATCCGCGCGCACGCCTGGAAGACATCCGCCAGGCCTGTGCCGAAGGTGGGGTCGTGCCCGACGAGGCGCTGTACCGCAGCGGCTGGAACGCCGGCATCGCGCGTTTTTGCACGCCGGAAAACGGCGCGCGCTGGGGCCGCGACGGGCGTGCCTACCTCAATTCCTGCCCGCCGCAGATCGAAGCCGGCTTTCTGGAGCGCTACCGCGCGGGCCGGCGCGCCCACGATGCCGAGCAGGCGCTACGGCGTCTGCAGGCCGAGCAGGACCGCCTGCAGCGCCAGCTGGGCCTGAGCAAGGACGAGGCGGTGCTCCGTCAGTTGCGCCAGCAGCTGCGCGACCTCGACTGGCGCATTGCCCAGGCACGCGGCGACCTGGACCGCGCCGAGTGGAACCTGCGGCCGGGACGCTGAACGCCCCCTCCCGCGGCCTTTGCCGCGGCGCCGCGCAGGGTCTCCCGCAGCAGCGCGCTGCGCCCGGGCGGCGAGCTCGGGATAATCAGGACTTGTTTTCCCTGCCATCCATGTGCTCGCCCGCTCCGTGACCGCCATCCCACCCACCGCGCCGCCGCCGGCCCCGCGTGCGCTGCGCGATGCGCTGGGCATGTTCGCCACGGGCGTGACCATCGTGACCACGCTCGCGCCCGATGGCGGCCCCATCGGGCTCACCGTCAATTCCTTCAACTCGGTCTCGCTCGAACCGCCGCTGGTGCTCTGGAGCCTGTCGCACAACGCGGCGTCGCTGGCGCTTTTCTCCGAGGCCACGCACTACGTCGTCAACGTGCTGGGCGTGCACCAGCGCGAGCTGGCGGTGCGCTTTGCCACGCGCGGGCCCAAGCGCTGGGACGACGTAGCCTGGCAGCCCGGGCACACCGGCATGCCGGTGCTCGGCGGCGCCATCGCGGTATTCGAATGCGCCAACCGCAGCCGCTACCCGGAGGGCGACCACACCATCCTGGTCGGCCAGGTGCTGCACTGCGGCCACAGCGCGCACGAGGCGCCGCTGCTCTACCACGGCGGCATGTTCTATACCGAGCATCCGCTGGGCGCACTGCCGCGCGGCGCGGCCGTGAAGGCCGTGCCATGAGCAAGGCCTTCACCCGCGAAAACGACGGTGACGGCGACGAGGACGAAGACCTCGTCCCGGCGCTGCAGATTCCGGCCGGAGCGAAGAATTACCTCACCACCGAAGGCTACGAGCGCCTGCGCGGCGAACTGCTCGCGCTGATCGACGAGGAGCGTCCCAAGGTGGTGGAAGTGGTGCACTGGGCCGCGCTCAACGGCGACCGCTCGGAAAACGGCGACTACCTCTACGGCAAGAAACGCCTGCGCGAGATCGACCGGCGCATCCGCTTCCTGACCAGGCGGCTGGAGAAGGCCGAGGTGGTGGACCCTTCGGTACACGCCGGCAGCGACCAGGTGTTCTTCGGTGCCACCGTCACCTATGTGGACGACCTTGGCGAGGAGCGCACCGTGACCATCCTCGGCATCGACGAAGTGGACAGCGCGCGCCAGCAGGTGAGCTGGGTCTCGCCCGTGGCGCGTGCCCTGCTCAAGGCGCGCGAGGGCGACGAGGTGCAGCTGCAGACCCCGGCGGGGCCGCGCACGCTCGAAGTCCTTTCGGTCAGCTACCCGGCGCGGCCCAAACGCTGATCAGCCGCGGGCCGTCTCGGGCAGCTCGATCTTCACCTGCAGCACTTCGAGCTCGTCCTGGCGTTCGAAATGCACCTTCAGGTCTTCGGGGTTGATGTGCACGTACTTGGAGATCACCGCCACCAGCTCGTTTTGCAGCGCGGGCAGGTAGTCGGGCTGGCCGGCGTTGCGCCCGCTCCTCTCGTGCGCCAGGATGATCTGCAACCGCTCCTTGGCCACGGCGGCCGACTTTTTCTTCTCGCCCAGGAAGAATGACAGCAGGGACATGGCCGCTTACCTCCCGCCGAAGAGCCGCTTGAACAGGCCCGGCTTGACGGCATCGGTGAAGCGCAGCGGCCGCTCTTCGCCGAGAAAGCGCGCGACCACGTCCTTGTAGGCCTCGGAGACGTCGGAGCCGCTCATGTGCACCGCCGGCAGCCCCTGGTTGGACGCCTGCAGCACGGTTTCGGATTCGGGGATCACGCCGATCAGCTTGATGCGCAGGATGTCCTGGATGTCGGTGAGGCTCAGCATCTGGCCGTCTTCCACCCGATTGGGGTTGTAGCGCGTGATGAGCAGGTGCTCGCGGATCGGCTCGGCGCCCTCGACCGCGCGCCGGGTCTTGGACGAAAGCATGCCCAGGATGCGGTCGGAGTCGCGCACGCTGGAGACCTCGGGATTGGTCACGAGCAGCGCCTCGTCGGCGAAGTGCATGGCCGCGAGCGCGCCGCTCTCGATGCCGGCGGGCGAGTCGCAGACGATGTACTCGAAGCCCATCTCGGCCAGGTCCTTGAGCACCTTCTCGACGCCCTCTATGGTCAGCGCCTCCTTGTCGCGCGTCTGGCTCGCGGCGAGGATGAAGAGGTTGTCGCACTGCTTGTCCTTGATCAGCGCCTGGTTCAGGTTGGCTTCGCCCTGGATCACGTTGACGAAGTCGTAGACCACGCGACGCTCGCAGCCCATGATCAGGTCCAGGTTGCGCAGGCCCACGTCGAAGTCGATCACCGCGGTCTTGTGCCCGGCCAGCGCCAGGCCGGCGGCGAATGCGGCGCTGGTGGTGGTCTTGCCCACGCCTCCCTTGCCGGAGGTGACGACGACGATCTTGGCCATGTGTGGAACTTCCTTGCGTTGTGTCTGCGCCGCCGTGCTTACAGCGGCTCGAAAATCAGTTTCTCGCCCTCCAGGCGCACCTGCGCGGGCTTGCCGCGCACGTCCTCGGGCAGCGCATTGTCGGTGGTGCGGTACATGCCGGCAATCGACACCAGCTGCGGCTCCAGGCAGGTGGTATAGATGCGCGCGCCGGCATCACCCCGGGCACCGGCCATGGCGCGCCCGCGCAGCGGCGCATAGACGTGGATGCTGCCGTCGGCAATCACCTCGGCGCCAAAGCTGACGATGGCCAGCACCACCAGGTCGCCGCCGCGCGCGTAGATCTGCTGGCCCGAGCGCACCGGCTTGTCGATCACCATCGTCGCGGCGGCGGGCTCCGGACTTGCCTCTTCGGTGGCGGTGGCCGGGGCGGCATTTGCCGGGGGCGATGCCGGCGCATGCGCCGGCACACTGCGCTCCACCGCCTCCGGCGCGGCCGCCAGGCCGCAGGCCAGCGCGGCCTGCATCTGCGCCGCGCTGCCGCCACGCACCGCCACCGGGCAGGTGCGGTGCTGCTTCAGGCGCGCCACCAGCGCTGCAAAGTCGATGGGTGCGGGGTCTTCGCGCACCTGCGCGAGGTCGATCACCACCAGGTCGTCATCGAAGAAGGACTGGTCGTCGGCCAGTTGGCGTTCGAACTCCGCCTCGATCTGCGCGCCGTCGGTGTTCTTGAGCACCAGCGCCACCACGGGCAGCCGGGCGCTCTTGAGATCGAAACTGGTACGGGCCTGGCCCGATGGTTCAACGGCCATGGAATGCGGCTCAGCGGTCGCCGGGAGAGCAAATCCGGCAAGTGTACTGTGCGCCTGCCGGCGGCCCGGCCGCGGGTAACGCAGGTGACCCGGCGCGCGCGCGGCGCGCCCGGATAATCGCGCGATGCCCGCCATCCGCAAATCCCAGCTCGACTCCCTGGCCGTCGGGCTGCTGCTCGCCTGTTGCCTCTATTGGGGCTTTCAGCAGGCGCTGTCCAAGGCCACGCTGGTCGAGGTGGCGCCCATCTACCAGGCCTTCTGGCGCTTTGCGCTGGGCACGCTGGCGCTGCTGCTGTGGTGCCGGCTGCGCGGCATCTCGCTCGCGGGGCCGGCGCAGCCGCGCGGGGTGTCGCGCGCCGGGGTGCAGGCGGGGCTGCTGTTTGCCGGCGAATTCATCTTCCTGTTCCTGGCCTTCAAGTACACCACCGCGTCGCGGGCCACGCTGTTTCTGTACTGCTCGCCTTTCTGGGTGGCTCTGGTGCTGCCCTGGTTCGTGCGCAGCGAGGGTCTGAACCGCCTGCAGTGGGTGGGCCTGGTGTGCGCCTTCTTCGGCGTGCTGCTGGCGCTGGGCGACGGCTGGCGCGGCGACGACGCGGCCCACGCCGACGCCTGGATCGGCGATCTGCTGGCGGTGGTCGCGGGCCTGCTCTGGGGCCTGACCACCTGCATGTTGCGCGCCTCGCCGCTGCAGCACGCGCGCCCGGAAAAACAGCTGCTGTGGCAGATGGGCGTAACCACGCTGGTGCTGCCGCCCGTCTCCTGGCTGCTGGGCGAGCACTGGCAGCTCGACTTCAGCGTCTTCGCCTGGTTCTCGCTGCTGGTGCAGGGGTTGATTGGCGCCTTCGTGAGCTATCTGGTCTGGATGTGGATGCTCACGCGCTACCCGGCCACGCGCATGTCGGTGTTCATCTTTCTCACGCCGGTGTTCACGCTGCTGATCGGCGCCGCCTGGCTGGGCGAACCGGTCACGCCCACGTTGCTGGGCGCGCTCACGCTGGTGGCCGCCGGCATCGTGCTGGTGAACCGGCGCGGCGCGCTGGCCGCGCCCGGGCAGGCCAAAGGCTCGGCATGAACCGCCACCTGCTGCTGCTGGCCCTGTGCCAGGGCCTGTTCCTGGTGAACAACGTCACCTTCATCGCGATCAACGGGCTGGTGGGGCTGCAGCTCGCGCCCGAGGGCTGGATGGCGACGCTGCCGGTCATGGGCTATGTGGTGGGCGGGGCGCTGGCCGCGCCGCTGGTGGCGCGCACCCAGACGCACTACGGGCGCGCGGTGTCGTTTCAGATCGGGCTGGCGGTAGCGCTGGGCTCGGCGCTGCTGGCCGCCTACGCGGCGCAGACGCGCAGCTTTTCGCTCCTGATGCTGGCCACCGTGGTGGCGGGTTACTACAACGCCAACGGCCAGCTCTACCGCTTCGCCGCCGCCGAGCTGACCCGGCCGCACTGGCAGGAAAAGGCGGTCTCGCTGGTGCTCGCCGGCGGTCTGCTGGGCGCGGTGGTCGGCCCCAACATGGCGGCCTGGACGCGTACCCTGCTGCCCACACCCTTCGTCGCCGCCTACCTCACGCTGGCGCTGGTCGCGCTGCTGGCCATGGGGGTCATGGCGCTGATCCGGTTCCCGCCCGCGCCGGTGCGCACCCGGCATGCGCCCCAGGGTCGCCCCATGGGCGAGATCATGCGCCAGCCAGTGTTCATCGTGGCCACGCTGGGCGCGGCCATAGGCTACGGCGTCATGAACCTCCTGATGGCCGCCACGCCGCTGGCCATGCAGGTGATGGGTTTCGAGTTCGGCGCCACCGCCCTGGTGCTGCAATGGCACGTGATCGGCATGTATGCGCCGGGCTTCTTCACCGGGCACCTGATCCGCCGCTTTGGCGTGCTCCGGGTCATGGGCGCGGGCGTGCTGCTGAACGTGCTGTGCGTGGCGGTGGCGCTGTCGGGCGTGGCGCTGCACCACTTCCTGGCGGCGCTGGTACTGCTGGGCGTGGGCTGGAACTTCCTGTTCACCGGCGCCACGACGCTGGCGCTGCAGGCCTACCGCCCCGAAGAGAAAGACCGGGCGCAGGCGGCGATCAACTTTTGCGTCTTCGCCACCATGGCGGTGACCTCGTTTGCCTCGGGCGCGCTGGTGACGACGCAGGGCTGGAGCTGGCTCAACTATGGCTCGATGCCGGCGCTGGTCTTGATGGCCCTGGCCTTGGGGTGGCTGGCGCTGCGCCGCCCCGCCGCCGCATGAGGGCACCGGAGCCACCCGGCCGATGCAGGCAAGGGACAGGGCGGCGGCGCTTGCATTACCAAAAAAGTAGCTGTCAGCGATTGTCCAGCAAGCGTTTGCGCCACTTTTTATCCTGATATTTCAAACCGTGCGGGGCGGCACACAGCCGCAGCCACCGCGGCGATCTTTCAAACGATGCGCGCCATCACGTCGCCCACCTGCACCAATGCACCGGCGTCGGCCAGGCAATGCAGCGTGCCCGCCCGGGGCGCAGCGACAGCCGTCTCCATCTTCATTGCCTCCAGCGTGGCAATGATTTCGCCGGCGCCGACGGGGGCGCCCTCCTGCTGGTGCCAGCGCACCAGGTTGCCGGTCAGCGGCGCGGGCACATCGCCGGGCTGCTGCGGCCGCTCGTCCTGCGCTGCGGCGGAGGGCTCGCCGGCGGCCTGCAGCGCGAGGCCAGCGGGCAGGCCCAGGCGCAGGCGCTTGCCCTCGATC
Organism: Comamonas flocculans; assembly: GCF_007954405.1. Classification (NCBI taxonomy): domain Bacteria; kingdom Pseudomonadati; phylum Pseudomonadota; class Betaproteobacteria; order Burkholderiales; family Comamonadaceae; genus Comamonas; species Comamonas flocculans. The sequence continues at coordinate 1,470,603 of NZ_CP042344.1, forward strand.
TCCATCCAGGTGCGGGTGAGCGGCGCGCTGTCTTCGGGGCCGGGGCGCGCGGCGGGCTCAAACTCTGCCTGCATCCCGGTCTCGATCCAGCGCGTATGCACGCCGAAACCCTGCTCGGCGGTGAAGGCCGGGTCATCGACGACAGCGCGGTGAAACGCCAGCACCGAGGCCACGCCCTCGATGCGCAGCTCGGCCAGCGCACGGCGCGCACGGGCGAGCGCCTGCGCGCGTGTGCTGCCGCTGACGATGAGCTTGCCCATGAGCGAATCGAAGCTGCCGGGCACCAGCGAGCCCGCGGCGACGCCGCTGTCCAGGCGCACGCCGGGGCCGCCGGGCACATCGAAGCGCGTGATGCGCCCGGGCGTGGGCAGGTAACCGCGCCCCGGGTCTTCGGCGTTCAGGCGAAACTCGATGGCATGCCCGCGCACCGGCGGGGTGGCGCCAAAGGACAGCGGCAGGCCGTCGGCCACGCGCAGTTGCTCCAGCACCAGGTCGATGCCGGTGGTTTCCTCGGTCACCGGATGCTCCACCTGCAGACGGGTGTTCACTTCAAGAAAGGAAATCTGGCCGCTCTGGCCGAGCAGGAATTCCACCGTGCCCGCGCTCTCGTAGCCGACGGCGGCGCAGATGTCGCGCGCGGCGCGGCAGACGGATGCGCTCTGCTCGTCCGTGAGAAAGGGCGCGGGCGCTTCTTCGACCAGCTTCTGGTTGCGCCGCTGCAGCGAGCAGTCGCGCGTGCCGACGACGAGGACGTGGCCATGGCGGTCGGCGATGACCTGGGCCTCGATGTGGCGCGGCTGGTCCAGGAACTGCTCGACGAAGCATTCGCCCCGACCAAACGCGGCCGTCGCCTCGCGCACCGCGGAGGCGTAGAGCTCGGCCACCTCGTCCATATGCCAGGTCACCTTGAGCCCGCGCCCGCCGCCGCCAAACGCCGCCTTGATGGCGATCGGCAGGCCGTGCGTGCGCGCAAAGTCCAGCACCTCGTCGGCGCTTTGCACCGGCTCCGCCGTGCCCGCGACCAGCGGCGCACCGACCTGCAGCGCCACCTTGCGCGCGGCCACCTTGTCGCCCAGCTGCGCCATCGCGGCGGGCGGCGGGCCTATCCAGGTGAGGCCGGCGTCGATGACTGCCTGGGCGAATTCCGCGCGCTCGGACAGAAAGCCATAGCCGGGGTGCACCGCGTCGGCACCGCTCTTGCGCGCCACGGCGAGCAGCTTGGCGATGTCGAGGTAGGTTTCGGCCGGGCGCGTGCCTTCCAGCGCCCAGGCCTCATCGGCCGCGCGCACGTGCAGCGCGTCGGCGTCGGGGTCGGCATAGACGGCGACCGAGCGCACGCCGTAATCGCGGCAGGCGCGGGCGACACGCACCGCGATCTCCCCGCGATTGGCGATCAATACTTTGCGGATCATTCGTGAATCTCCTCAAACGGCGCGATGGCGCGAAAGCGCAGGCTGCAGCCCACCGGAATCTGCGCCGCCAGGCCCAGGTGGTGGCTGGCGACGACGGCGATGACCGGGTAGCCGCCGGTCAGCGGATGGTCTGCCAGGAAGAGCACCGGCTGGCCGCTGGCCGGCACCTGGATGGCGCCGACGGCCGTGCCCTCGCTGGGCAGCTCGTCGTGGCGGCTGCGCGTGAGCGGCTCGGCGCCCATGAGGCGCATGCCCACGCGGTTGGACTGCGGGGTGACGCGCCAGGCCTGGGCCTGCAGCAGCGCGACGGCCTCGGGCGTGAACCAGTCGGTGCGCGGGCCGAGCAGCACGTTCAGCACCACCTCGTCGCCGGGGCGGGGCAATTCGGTGCGCGGTGCCTGCGCTGGCGCACAGGCGCTCAGGCGCTGCGCCGCGATCGCACGGCCCACCGCCAGCCGCTGGCCGGGCTGCAGCGCGGCGGGGCCGATTTCGGCCAGCGTGTCGCGCGCGCAGCTGCCCAGTTCGGGGGCCATCTGCCAGCCGCCACGCACCGCCAGATAGCCGCGCACCCCTGCGCGCGGGGCGGCAACGGTGAGCACGTCGCCATCGTCCAGCGCCAGCGCCGCATGGTTGGCCAATGGCCAGCGGCGGCCGTCAAGCGCTTGCAGGGTGAGCGGCATGTCGGCCCCCGCCAGGGCCAGCGTGACGCGGCCGTGGGCGCGCAGTTGCAGGCCGCCCAGCAGGTGTTCGAGCACCGGCGCATCCGGCGGGTTGCCGACCAGCTGGTTGGCCTGGCGCATGGCCGCAAGGTCGAGCGCGCCGGAGGCGGAAATGCCCAGCCCGGCCAGGCCGTGGCGACCCTGGTCCTGCATCAGGGTTTGCAGGCCGGTATTCACTATTTCAATAGCTGTCAGCGCTTGTCTGGCAATGGTTTGCTTCGGATTTGGCTTGTGTTCTTCAGGCAAGCCCTCACCCCTGCCCTCTCCCAAAGGGAGAGGGAGAGAGACCCCGGTAGCGGTGGCGCGGGGTGCTCCCTCGCCCCTCTGGGGAGAGGGCCGGGGTGAGGGGCCGCCCAGCGCCACGCCGACCCGCCCGGCCTCGACGAAGCACACCTCGAAGCCCGGCTGCACCAGCGCGGGCTCGGGGCGCGCGGTGTCCCACATCACGGCCTCGGTGCGCCCTATCAACTGCCAGCCGCCGGGGCTGGCCTTGGGGTAGACGGCGCTGAAGCCCCCGGCCAGCGCGACCGAGCCCGCGGGCACACGGGTGCGCGGCGTCTTGCGCCGGGGCACGCGGGCAAAGCAGTCGTCACCGCCCGTCAGATAGACGAAGCCCGGCGCAAAGCCGGCAAACGCCGCCTGCCAGGGCTGGGCGCAGTGGCGCTGCACCAGTTCGCGCGCCGTCAGGCCCAGGTGCTCGGCCAGTTCGGCCAGGTCCTCGCCGTCGTAGTGCACCGCGATCTGCACGCGCCGGTCCGGTGGCGGCGCCGGCTGCGCCTGGTCTTCCAGGGTGGCGGCCACCGTCCGTACCGCGCGGGCCAGGGTCTGCGCCGTGGTGCGCTCGCGCCGGTAATGCAGCAGCAGGGTGCGGGCGGCCGGTACCAGCTCGCGCACGCCGTCCACCGGGGTGGCCTGCAGCGCACGGTACAGCGCCAGGGTCTGCGCCAGGTCGGGCAGCTCCAGCAGCAGCGCGCCGTCACCGGCCGGCAGGATGCGCATCATGGTGCGGCAAAGGGCGCGAGGGCGATGCCGGCGGCGTCCAGCCGCGCGCGGATGCGCTGCGCCATCTGCACCGCGCCGGGGCTGTCGCCATGCACGCAGATGGAGTCGGCCTGCAGGCGGATGCGCTCGCCGGTGATGGCGGTGATCTCGCCCGTCTGCGCCCAGTGGAGCATGCGCTCGGCCACCTGCTCGGCGTCGTGCAGCACCGCGCCCGGCAGGCGGCGCGACACCAGCGTGCCGTCCTGGTTGTAGGCGCGGTCGGCAAAGGCCTCGGCCACGACGGTGAGGCCACGCTCCCGGGCACGGGCGATGAGCGGCGAGCCGGCCAGCGCCAGCAGGGTGAGCGCGGGGTCGACGGCCAGCAGCGCCGCGATCACGTCGTCGCCCTGGCGCGCATCGTGGGCGATGGTGTTGTACAGCGCGCCGTGCGGCTTGACGTAGGCCACGCGCGTGCCTGCCGCGGCGGCCAGGCCCTGCAGCGCGCCGATCTGGTAGATCACGTCGGCCACCAGCTCCTCGCTCGTGGGGTCCATGTTGCGCCGGCCAAAACCCACCAGATCGGGGTAGGCCACGTGCGCGCCCACCACCACGCCCTGCCTGGCCGCGGCGCGCAGCGTGCGCAAGATGCCCGCCGGGTCACCCGCATGAAAGCCGCAGGCCACGTTGGCGCTGGTGACGATGGAGAGCATGGCCGCGTCGTCGCCCATGCGCCAGGCGCCGTAGCTTTCGCCCAAATCGCTGTTGATGTCCATGGTGTGCTTGCTCCTGATACAAAATGCGTCTGGATTGTTCAACAATTTCCCGCCACCGCAGGACGCGCCCCATGCCCAGCCGCCGCTTCACCAGCCACAACCCGCCCGCCAACCTGGCCGACCACGTGGCCGAGACCATTCGCCGCCAGCTCATCGAGGGCGAGCTGCGCGCCGGCCAGCGCCTGTCCGAGGCGGCGCTGAGCGAGCAGCTGCAGATCTCGCGCAACACGCTGCGCGAGGTGTTTCGCAGCCTGATCAAGGAGGGCCTGCTGCTGCACGAGCCCAACCGGGGCGTGTCGGTGGTCGTGCCCTCGATCGCCGACATCATCGACATCTACCGCGTGCGCCGGCTCATCGAATGCCAGGCGCTGGAGAAGGCCTGGCCGCTGCACCCAGCGCACAAGCGCCTGAAGCAGGCGGTGGAAGACGCCGACGCCGCGCGCGCCGCCGGCGACTGGCGCAAGGTGGGCTCGGCCAACATGGCGTTTCACGCGGGCATCGTGGCGCTGAGCGACAGCGAGCGCCTGTCGGCCATGTTCGCCGACATCGCGGCCGAGCTGCGCCTGGCCTTCGGGCTGCTGGACGACCCGGAATACCTGCACGCGCCCTTCGTGGACCACAATGCGCAGCTGCTGCAGCTGTTCATGCAGGGCCAGACCAGCGCCGCCGCACGCGAACTGGAGGCCTACCTGGTGCAGTCCGAGCGCATGGTGCTGGCGGTGTACGCACGCGAGGTGCGCTGAGCGGGTCGAGAGCCCGGGGGCCAAGGGGTGAGCTCCTGAATCGTTGAACAATTCAAACTTACATCATCAACACGATGATCGTATTGTTGAAAACCCTAATAGACCGGGCCGCCCCACCCCGCTATCTTTGCCTTCTGCCGCTGCCCGCGCGCAGCGCACCGCCCGGCGGGCCCGTCCCGCTTTCCGTACCGCCCGTCTCGCCATGGAGAACGCTATGAAACGTCGCGACTTTTGTGCCACCGCCGCCCTGGCCAGTACCGGCCTGGGGCTCACCGCCCCGGCGCTGGCCGAAACCAAGTGGGATTTCGCCACGGCCTACCCGGCGATCAACTTCCACTCCAAGAACAACCAGGCCTTCGTGGACGAGGTGGCCAAGGCCACCAATGGCGCGCTCAAGATCCAGCCGCACTTTGGCGCCTCGCTGTTCAAGATGCCCGAGATCAAGCGCGCGGTGCAGACCGGCAATGCGCAGATGGGCGAATTCTTCCTGGTGAGCTTCCAGAACGAGGCGCAGATCTTCGGCGCCGACGGCCTGCCCTTCCTGGTCAAGGACTACGACGAGGCGTTCAAGCTCTACCAGGCGCAAAAGCCCTACCTGGAAAGCATTCTGGACAAGCAGGGCCAGACGCTGCTGTACTCGGTGGCCTGGCCGCCGCAGAGCATCTACAGCAACAAGCAGATCAACTCCGCCGCCGACCTCAAGGGCCTGAAGTGGCGCGTGTATTCGCCCACCACCGCGCGCATCGGCGAGCTGGTGGGCGCCCAGCCCGTGACCATCCAGGAGGCCGAGCTGTCGCAGGCGCTGGCCACCGGCGTGATCGAGGCCTTGATCACCTCCAGCGCCACCGGCGCGGACAACAAGCTCTACGAGAACCTGAAGTACTTCTACAAGGTGCAGGCCTGGATCCCGAAGAACGCGGTCACCGTGAACAAGAAGGCCTTCAACGCCCTGTCCAAGGCCGAGCAGGATGCCGTGCGCAAGGCCGCCGCCGCTGCCGAGGAGCGCGGCTGGAAGTCCTCGCGTGAGGTGGATGAGCGCTCGCTCGAAACCCTGCAGAAGGGCGGCATGCAGATCATCGAACCCTCGGCCCAGCTCATGGGCGACCTGTCCAAGGTGGGCGACGTGGTCATCAAGGAATGGCTGGAGAAGGCCGGCGCCGACGGCCAGGCGCTGATCGAAGCCTTCAACAAGAGCAAGTAAACCGCCGGGGCCCGCCCCCGCGCGGGCCCAGCCTGGGAGACCCCGATGCGCAGCTGGCTCAACGGCCTGTACACCGCCAGCGCCTGGCTGGCGGGCGCCTTCATGGTGGGCGTGTTCCTGATGGTGCTGCTCACCATCGCCAGCCGCTTCTTCGGCTTTTCCGCCACCGGCAGCGACGCCTATGCGGGCTATGCCACGGCGGGCGCGGGCTTTCTGGCGCTCGCCTCCACGCTCAAGCACGGCGAACACATCCGCGTGACGCTGCTGCTGTCCGCGCTCCGGGGCGGCGCGCACAAGGCGCTGGAGCTGCTGGCGCTGGGCCTGGCCACGCTGCTGGCGGGTTTTCTCGCCTGGTATTCGGTGTCGCTGGTCTGGCAGTCCTGGGAGATCAACGACATCTCGGTCGGCATCGACGCCACGCCCATGTGGATACCGCAGATTCCGATGGCGCTGGGCACCATCGTCTTCTTCATCGCCTTCTGCGACGAACTGGTGCTGGAGCTGCTGGGCCGGCGCCTGCCACCCAGCCAGGAGGACGCACACCATGAGTGAGATCGCCGCCAGCGCCACGCTGCTCGTGGTGCTCTTCGCGATGCTGGCCGGGGGCGTCTGGGTCGGCCTGACGCTGGCCGGCGTGGCCTGGTTCGGCATGGCGATGTTCACCGCGCGCGCGGCGGGCGACGCCATGGCCATCACCATCTGGGGTTCGACCAGCAGCTGGACGCTGACCGCGCTGCCGCTGTTCGTCTGGATGGGCGAGATCCTCTACCGCACCAACCTCTCGGCCAACATGTTCCGCGGCCTTGCGCCCTGGGTAAACAAGCTGCCGGGGCGGCTGCTGCACGCCAACGTGGCGGGCTGCACCATCTTTGCCGCCGTCTCGGGTTCCTCGGCCGCCACCTGCGTCACCGTGGGCAAGATGAATCTGCCCGAGCTGCTGCGCCGCGGCTACCCCGAGCGCCAGGTGATAGGCACGCTGGGCGGGCCGGCCACGCTGGGCTTGCTGATACCGCCGTCCATCATCCTCATCATCTACGGCGTGTCGGCCGAGCTGTCGATCGCCAAGCTGTTCATGGCAGGCGTGCTGCCCGGCCTGCTGCTGGCGGCATTGTTCAGCGGCTGGATCATGCTCTGGGCGCTGCGCCACCCGGATCAGGTGCCCAAGGCGGACGATGAACTGAGCTTCATGCAAAAGCTCGCCGAGGCACGCCACCTGATCCCGGTGGTGCTGCTCATCGTGGCGGTGATTGCCTCCATGTACACCGGCGTGGCCACGGCCACCGAAGCGGCCGCCATCGGCGTGCTGGGCGCGCTGATCCTCTCGGCCTGGCAGAGGTCGCTCACCTGGCAGAACTTCCGCGATGCGCTCATGGGCGCCACGCGCCTGTACTGCATGATCGCGCTGATCCTGGCGGGCGCGGCCTTTCTCACGCTGGCCATGGGCTACATGGGTCTGCCGCGCCAGCTGGCCGAGTTCGTCGGCAGCCTGCAGCTTTCGCCCGCCATGCTGGTCGTGGCGCTGGGCGTGTTCTACATCGTGCTCGGCTGCTTTCTGGACGGCATCTCCACCATCGTGCTGACCATGGGGGTGGTGCTGCCCATCATCCAGGCGGCGGGCATCGATCCGCTGTGGTTCGGCATCTTCCTGGTGATTACCGTGGAGTCGGCGCAGATCACGCCGCCCGTGGGCTTCAACCTCTTCGTGCTGCAGGGCATGACGGGCAAGCAGGTGACCTGGATCGCGCGCGCCTGCCTGCCCTACTTCTGCCTGATGGTGCTGATGCTGGTCATCCTCTGGTACTTCCCGGGCCTGGCCACCGCGCTGCCGGGCAAGATGTAGCACCCCCGCCTGCGCCTGCGCGCGGTGCATCGCCGACAATCGCCGGCCTTGCCACGACCTGCCCGCCACCGCACCATGCTGCGCTACCTCCACGACCTCGGCCGCCGCGCCACGCACATGTTCCTCACGGTGGCGCGCATCATGGTGCCGGTGATGGTGCTGGTCTATGTGGCCGAGCGCCTGGGGCTGGTGCGCCTGGCGGGCGAAGCGCTGTCGCCCGCCATGGCCTGGCTGGGCCTGCCGGCGCAGGCGGGCATCGTCTGGGCCACGACGGTGATCACCAACATCTACGGCGGCATCGCGGTGGTGGCGGCGCTGTCGGGCGAGATGCAGCTCACCGTGGCGCAGATGAGCGCCCTGGGCGCGATGATGCTGTTCGCGCACAACCTGCCCACCGAGCAGGCGGTGGTGCGCCGCGCCGGCGCCAGCGCGCTGTTCACCGGCAGCCTGCGCCTCGTGGTCGGCGCGGCCTATGGCGCGGCGGTGGCCTGGGCCTGCCACCTGGGCGGCTGGCTGCAGGAGCCGGTCGCGCTCGGCTGGCTGTCGGGCAGCGGCGCCGGCGCCCCGGCCGGGCCGCCGGCGCTCTGGCCCTGGCTGGTGGGCACGGTGCGCTCGCTGCTGCTGATCTGGCTCATCATCTGCGCGCTGGTGGTGCTGCTCGACCTGCTCGAACGCCTGGGCTTCACGCGCTGGCTCACGCGCCGGCTCGCGCCGGTGCTGCGCCTGACCGGCCTGAGCGAGGCGGCCGCGCCGCTCACCACCATAGGCATGCTGATGGGCCTGGCCTATGGCGGGGCGCTGATCATCGAAGCGAGCGAGCGCGAGAACTACGACCGCCGCACGCTGCTGCTGGCGCTGTGCTGGCTGTCGCTGTTCCACGCGGTGCTGGAAGACACGCTCCTGATTGCCGCGCTGGGCGCCAACATCTGGATCATCCTGGTGCTGCGCGGCGTTGTGGTGCTGGCCATCATGATGGCGCTGGCCTTTGCTACGCGGCCCGCCACGCGCTGGGGCCAGCGGCTGGCGCAGGCGCGCTGACGCCGCCGCGGTGGCCCTATCGGGGTGCGTGCAGCACCACCTCGGTGATCTCCGAGGGAGCGCCCAGGCGCAGCACCAGCCCGTGCCACAGGCCGGTGCCGCGGCTCACGTACAGCGGCATGCGCCCCACCTGGTAGAGCCCGGCGAGAAAGCCCCGGTTGGCCCACCGGGTGAGCAGGTTGACACCCAAGATCTGTCCGCCGTGCGTGTGCCCCGACAGCTGCAGGCTGGCGCCGGCGCGCGCATGCTCGGGCGCGCCGCCCGGGCGGTGGGCCAGCACCAGCACGGGCGCGCCCCGGGGCGCGCCGGCGAGGGCGGCGGACAAATCGGGCGGCGCCTGGCCGAAGGCCGCGGCCTGCGGGTCGGTCAGACCCGCCACCACCAGCTGCGCGCCGGCGCGCTCCAGCACCACATGGCGGTTTTCCAGCATGTTCAGGCCCAGCGCCTTGAAGGCCGCCATCCAGCCGGCATAGTCCACGTAGTACTCGTGGTTGCCCGGCACGGCCAGCACGCCGTCCGGCGCGTGCAGTCCGGCAAACGGCGCGACGTCGGCCGCGCGCGCGGCAGGGGCGCCGTCCTGCAGGTCGCCGGTGATCACGATCAGGTCGGCCCGCAGCGCATTGGTCTTTTGCACCACCGCGCGCTGCCAGTCGGCGGGCAGCAGGCGCGTGGCGTGCAGGTCGGACAGCTGGGCGATGCGGTAGCCGTCGAAGGCCGCGCCCAAGCCCGGCACCGTGATGTCCACGCGCTTGATCTCGGGCAGCTTCAGGCCCTGCCAGCTGCCCCAGGCGCCCAGCAGCAGGGCCGATGCGACGAGGGCCTGCGTCAGTGCGCCGCTGCGCCACAGCGCGCGCGCCAGCGAACGCGAGAGCACGCCGAACACGGCGGCGAGCAGGTCGCGCGCGAGCAGCAGCAGCGCCAGCAGCAGGAAGCTGCCAAAGGCCCAGCCCAGCGCCACCAGCAGCGGGCGCGGCGCCTCGACGTCGGCCAGGTTGCCGCCCACCAGCATCACCAGCAGGTAGTACTCGGCCAGCGGCAGCAGGGCGAGCGACAAGGCCAGCTTGCCGCCCTTGCCCAGGGGCAGCAGGCGCACGCCGCGCAGCACCACGTAGAGCCAGGCCAGGCCCATCACCGAAATCACGACCAGCGCCATGGCTTCGTTCCGTCAAGCTGTGCGGTACGCGCTGTGCCGCCGGGGCCGCTCACCATTTCTCGCCAAAGGGGCGCGCCTCGATCTCGAAGGACCAGGCCGAGCGCGGCTGCTGCGCCAGCCACCAGGCGGATTCGGCCACGGCCGCGGGCTGCACGAAGAAGTCGTCGGGCTTGTCCGCAAAACGCTGGCGCGAACGCGGCAGGTCGACGATGCCGTCGATCACGATCAGCGCCACGTGGATGCCCTGCGGCCAGAGCTGGCGCGCCATGGATTCGGCCAGCGTGCGCTGCGCCGCCTTGGCCTGGGCGAAGGCCGCCGCGCCCGCGCCGCCGCGGCGCGAGGCGGTGGCGCCGATGACGATGATGTTGCCCCCGCCGAGCCGCTTCATGCCCGGCAGCAGCGCCTGGACGGCGGCAAACAGGCCCAGGGTGTTCACGCGCCAGCACTGCTCCAGGTCGGACGCCGTCACCTCTTCGACGCTGCCCCAGGCGCCCGAGCCGGCGTTGTAGATGAGCGTGCCCACCGGCCCCTGCCGGGCCGCCACCTGCGCCAGCGCGGTCTGCAGCGGCTCGGGCTGGCCGGCGTCCACCGCATAGGCGCGCGCCGATGGCAGCTCCTGCGCCAGCGCCGCCGAAAAGCCGCTGCTGCGCGCGAGCAGCGCCACCGGTGCGCCCTGCGCGCCAAAGCGCCGCGCCAGCGCCGCGCCATTGCCCGGCCCCGTGCCGACGATGGCGCTGACCGCCTGCGCCGGCGCGCCTGCACCTTCCTTGAAATCCCGCGCCATCTCGCTTCACTCCTTTGCCTGGTTGCCGGCCCCGCCCGGCGCCCTGCGTCCAGTCACAGCATGCCCCGGCAAGACTTGTTGACTACAAACAATATAGCTGTCAGCGCCCGGCCACAGGGCGTTACAGCCCGAAAGCACTCAAAAACCATCGGCTGGACCCCAAGCTGCATCTGCACCGCAGGCCTGCCCGTCAGGACGAAGACAGCAGGCGCAGCCCCTGCGGCGTGCGGATGTGCGCGACCAGCCGCGCCGCCTCGCCCGCGCGCACCCGCACTGGCGCCTGCAGCGCGAGCGAGGTCAGCAGGCGCGACACGCGATCGGGCTCGGGATGGAAGATCTCCAGTTGCTCCAGCGCCAGGCCCATGTCGGGCATGCGGGCCGCGGGGTGCTCGGCGCACTGCCATTCGATGAGCGCCGGCGCCGCCCCGTCCAGCACCATGGCGCCGTCGACGCCAAGGCTGATCAGCCAGTTCAGCGCACCGCGGCTCATGGGTTCGGCCGCGCCCAGCGGCTCCGAGGCCGCCGCCAGGGCGCCGTCGATCGCGCTGCTGCGCGCCACCCAGGTGCGCAGCGCCGGCGGTGCCCCGGGCGGCAAGGCATCGAGCCCGAACCAGCGCGCGCGGCCGGGGGGCGGCGCCGCCGGGTTGGGCGCGATCACCTCCAGATAGCTGCTCTCGCCCAGGCGCAGCAGGCGGTTGTGCGTGGCCATGCGCGGGTGCTCGCCGCCGGCGAGCGGCGCCACGCCCAGCAGCCGGGCGACGCAGGCCGCGCCCGCGTCGAGCGAGTGGCAGGTGACGACGAGGTGGTCAAGCAGGGTCGGGGTCACGTTCGGGGCTCCTCGGGCAGAAAGCGCGCTCAGGTGCGCGTCAGCTCGCGCAGGGTGACGAACTCTTCCGCGCTGGTCGGGTGTATGCCTATGGTCGCATCGAACTGCGCCTTGGTCGCGCCGCACTGCAGCGCCACCGCAAAGCCCTGGATGATCTCGCCCGCGTCGGCGCCGACGATGTGCGCGCCGAGCACGCGATCGCTGGCGTCGTCGACGACGAGCTTGACCAGCGTGCGCTCGCTGCGCCCCGACAGGCTGTGCTGCAGCGGCCGGAAGTCGCTGCGGTAGATGCGCACTTTGGCGCAGCGCTCGCGCGCCTGCGCCTCGCTCAGTCCCACCGTGCCTATCGGCGGGTGGGTGAAGATGGCGGTGGCGATGTTGTCGTAGTCCATCGTGCGCGCCGCCTTGCCCGGCGCCGGGCCGAAGAGCTGGTCCACCAGCGCCATCGCCTCGGCCAGGGCCACGGGCGTGAGCTCCTTGCGCCCGACCACGTCGCCCACCGCATAGATGCCGGGCACGCTGGTGGCAAACCGCGCATCGGCCTCGATCGCGCCGTTGTCGGCCAGGCGCACGCCCGCCACCTCCAGGCCCAGGTCCGCCGTCGCGGCGCGCCGCCCGGTCGCGTAGAGCACCACGTCCGCCTCCAGCGCGCTGCCGTCCTTGAGGATCAGGCGCCGGCCTTCGCCCGCGGCTTCGACGCGCACCACGTCGGCATGGCAGCGGATGTCCACGCCGGCCTTGCCCATCTCCTGCGCGGCAAAGTTGCGCACCTCGTCGTCGAAGCCGCGCAGGATCTGCTCGCCGCGGTACAACTGCACCACCTCGCTGCCCATGCCGCGGAAGATGCTGGCGAACTCGCTGGCGATGTAACCGCCGCCGACCACCGCCAGGCGGCGCGGAAAGCGCGGCAGGTCGAAGATGTCGTCCGAGGTGATGACCAGCTCGCGCCCGGGCAGCTCGGGCACCCAGGGCGCGCCGCCCGTGGCCAGCACGATGGTGGCGGCGCTGTGGTGCGTGACGCGCCCGTCGGCATGCTGCACCTGCACGGTGTGCGCATCCACCAGCCGTGCATGGCCCTGCATGCGCTCGACCCCGGCGCTGGTCATCAGGTTTTCGTAGATGGCGTTGAGCTGGCCTATGGAGCGGGCGCGGTTGGCCTTGAGCAGCTCCCAGTCCAGCACCGGCTCGCCCGGCAGGCTCCAGCCGTAGCCGCGCGCATCGGCAAAGCCTTCGGCGTATTCGGCCGCGTAGCTGTAGAGCTTCTTGGGAATGCAGCCCACGTTCACGCAGGTGCCGCCCATGCGCCCCGATTCCGCCAGCGCCACGCGCACCCCGCGCTGCCCGGCAAAGCGCGCGGCGCGCACCCCGCCCGAGCCGCCGCCCACCACGAAAAGATCAAAGTCGAAACCCGCCATGCCTGTGCTTCCCCGCCGCTGTCCAGGCCCCCAGTGTATGCAGCCGCGCAAGACCGTACGTGCGGGCCGGCCACGCCCGCAGGCCGTGCGGTTTTGCCCCCGGCGCTACTCTTGCGCCAGAATGCCCCGCTGTGCCGAACCGCGGCGCGCCCGCACCACCCTCAGGAGTACCCCATGACCGCCATGCGAGCCCTTTTGACACTGCTGCTGCTTGCGCTGGGCAGCAGCCTCGCCCTTGCCCAGGACATCAAGCTCAAGCCCGGCCTGTGGGAGGTGCAGGGCAGCATGAAGACCAGCAGCGGCCGCCTGGAAGCCGCGATGGCGCAGATGCAGGCGGAACTGGCCAAGATGCCGCCCGAGCAGCGCCGCCAGATGGAGCAGATGATGCGCGCCAACGGCATGGGCGCGGGCGGCAACGCGATGAACCACACGGTCAAGATCTGCATGACGCAAAAGGACGTGGATCTGGACCAGATCAAGTCCAGCGACGACTGCACGCACAAGGTCAGGCGCAGCGGCCCCAAGACGCTGCAGATGAGCTTTCAGTGCACCGGCTCGGACGGCAGCGGCCCGAGCTCGGGCGAAGGCACGGTGAACCTGGACAGCCCCACCGCCTACCGCGGCCAGTACAAGATGCGCACCACCGCCGACGGGCAGCCCGAGCAGATGGACTTCAGCCAGCAGGGCAAGTGGCTGTCGGCCGACTGCGGCAAGGTCAAGCCCCTGGGCCAGCAGTAGGCGCTGGCGCGCCCAGGCCATGGCCGCAGCGCCGCCCGCAGCCCGAAGCACCCGAGGCGCCAGGAGCGCCTGGCACTTTCCGGGCAGCTACTGGTTCCCGCTGGCGGCGCTGTACGGCGCCATCGTGCTGCCCTGGTCGGTGCTGGGCCAGATCGGTCTGCTGCCCGCTCCGGCGGCGCTGCGCACCGGGCTGGGGCATGCGCACGAGATGCTCTTCGGCTTCGCGCTGGCGGTGGTGGCGGGCTACACGCTCAAGCCCGGCACCATGGGGCGCAGCGCCCTGCTGCTGCTGGCCTGGGCGCTGGCGCGCCTGGCCTTCGTGCTGGCCCCGGCCAGCCGCGTGGCCTTCGGCCTGAACGGCTTGTTCGTTGCCGGGCTGGCGCTGCTGGTGGCGCCCACCTACCTCAGGGCCAGCAAGTGGAGCAACCGCTCGGTGGCGCTGGTCATCGGCGCACTGGCGCTCGCACTGCTGGCCTTTCACCTGGCGGGCCAGGCGGGCGGGCGCCACAGCGCGGTGCTGGTGGCGGTGCTGCTGCTGAGCACACTGATGTTCTTCATGGGCGGGCGCATTCTGGCTCCGGCGGTGGCCGGCCACGTGCGCACCCGGCGCGCGCCGCTGGTGCACGTGGTGCAGCCGGCGCTGGAGCTGGCCGTGCTGTGCCTGCTGGGCGCCGCCGTGCTGCTGGCGGCTGGCGGCATCGCCTGGGGCATGCGCCTGGCGGGTGCGCTGCTGCTCGCCGCCGCCGCGCTGGCGCTGGTGCGCGTGCTGCGCTGGCACGCCTGGCTGTGCCACGACCAGCCCGACCTGCTGGCGCTGCTGGCGGGCTACCTCTGGCTGATTGCCGGCTGGCTGCTGACCGGCGCCGCCTTGCTGGCGCAGCGCCCGGCCACCACCGCGCTGCACGCGATCACCGCCGGGGCGCTGGGCACGCTGACCCATACGGTGATGCTGCGCACGCGCATGTTCCGCGTCACCGGCAACACCTTGCACCTGCGCTGGGCCTACCTGGGCGCGCTGCTGCTGGGACTGGCGGCGCTGCTGCGCATCGGGGGCCAGGGCCCCGCGCCGCTGCTGGCCGCCAGCGTTCTGTGGAGCCTGGCCTACCTGCTGCTGGCGGGTGTGCTGCTGTGGCTGCGCAGCGCCCGGGCGCGCGCTGCCAAAAGCGCTTGAGCGCGCCGGCAGCGGGCCGATATCATGGCGGGCATGTTCACGAACCTCACGCCTTTTCTCACCCAATGGGCGATCACAGCGCTGGCGCTCTGGGTGGCAAGCTACATCTTCAAGGGCGTGAAGTTCGACAGCGCCGGCGCGCTGCTCGTCTCCGCGCTGCTGCTCGGGTTTGCCAACGCCATCGTGCGCCCGCTGCTCATCGTGCTCACGCTGCCGCTGACCCTCATCACCTTCGGCCTGTTTCTGCTGGTGATCAATGCGCTGGTCATCCTGCTGGTGTCGGCGCTGGTCAAGGGATTTCGGCTCTCGGGCTTCTGGACGGCGCTGTTCGCCAGCCTCTTCGTCTCGCTCTTGAGCATGCTGATCGGCGCGACGGTGACGGGGGGCGACCCGGCACTGCAGATCCAGATGCCGCAGGGTTCGGGCACCTGGCTCTGATCAGGCGCTTTGTGTCGAATAGCGCTCTATTGCGGCCAGCGCCTCGCGCATCGACTGGCGTGCCCGGCGCAGGTCGTACTCGCTCTGCAAGTTGAGCCAGCTCTGCGCCTCGGTGCCGAAAAACGCCGCCAGGCGCAGCGCGGTATCGGCGGTGATGCCGCGCTGCCCCTTGACGATTTCGTTGATGCGACGCGCAGGCACGCCAATCGCCTTGGCGATGCGGTACTGGCTGATGCCCATGGGGACGAGAAAGTCTTCCTGCAGGATCTCGCCCGGATGGGGCCATTGGGGATGCGTGGTCATACCAAATCCTTTCAGTGGTAGCCGACGATCTCGACCTGGCTAGCGTGCCCGTCCGACCAGAGGAAGCACAAGCGCCACTGGCTGTTGATGCGGATGCTGTATTGGCCTTTGCGGTCGCCGCGCAGCGCCTCCAGCCGATTGCCTGGCGGCACGCGCAAGAAGTCCAGCGATGTCGCCGCGTGCAGTTGCGCCAGGCGCCGCAGCGCCACCGCTTCAATGGCGACGAAACGCGCCACCCTTTTTTGCTCGAAGAGCGCTTTCGTGTCCGAACAGCGGAAATCGAGGATCATTGGCACCGATATTAACGGGCCGCAGTATTAACGTCAAACGTTATCAAACGGACGCGCGCCGCGCCGCAAACTCCACGAACCACGCGAGCGAGCCCGGGTTGGCCATGGCCTCGCGGTTCACCACCTTCTCGATCGTCTGGCCCAGCAGCAGCTTCTTGATCGGCAGCTCCTGCTTCTTGCCCGACAGCGTGCGCGGGATTTCCGGCACCTGAAAGATCTCGTTGGGCACGAAACGCGGGCTCAGCGAGCGGCGGATGGCGTCGTTGATGCGCGCCGTCAAAGCCTCGTCCAGCGCGTGGCCGGGGCGCAGCACGACGAACAGCGGCATCCAGCTCTCGCGGCCCAGGTATTCCAGGTCCACCACCATGGAGTCGAGCACCTCGGGCAGGGCCTCGACGGCGCTGTAGACCTCGCTCGTGCCCATGCGCAAGCCCTGGCGGTTGATGGTGGCGTCCGAGCGCCCGTAGATCACGCACCATTCGCCCTCGCCGTGCTCGTCGCCCACGCGCAGCCAGTCGCCATGACGCCAGACGCTGCCGGCCTCGGGGCCGAGGTCGCCGCCGCCGGGTTTGCGCCCATGCCCCGGCGGGTACATCTCGAAGTAGCTTGCCAGGTAGCGGGCCTTGCCCGGGTCGTTCCAGAAGGTGAGCGGCATCGAGGGAATCGGCTGGGTGCAGACCAGCTCGCCCACCTGGCCCTTGACCGGGCGGCCGGCATCGTCCCAGGCCTCGACCGCGGCGCCGAGCATGCGGCACTGCATCACGCCGGGGCGCTGCGGCAATTCGGGCGTGCCGGCGATGAAGCCGCCGGCGAAGTCGGTGCCGCCCGAGACGTTGAACCACCAGATGTCCTGCTGCGCGGGCGTCCTGGCGATGCGCCGGAACTGCTCCGTGCCCCATTGCTGCACCTCGGGCGAAAGCGGCGAGCCGGTGGTGCCGATGGCGCGGATGCGCGACAGGTCGCCGCACTGCGCCAGATCGACGCCCGCCTTGACGCAGCCCGCGTAGAAGGCCGCGCCCGAACCGAGGAAGGTGACGCCGTGGCGCGCGGCGAAGCGCCAGAGCGTGCCCCAGTCGGGCGCATCCCTGGGGCCGCCGGGGCTGCCGTCGAAGATCACGCAGGTGGTGCCGGTGAGCAGGCCGCCGACCTGGATGTTCCACATGATCCAGCCGGTGGAGGAATACCAGCAGAAGCGCTCGCCGAAATTGTTCGGCGCGTAGCTGCAGCCGACGTCGCTGTGCAGGCCGGTGGTCATGGACACGACGAGGATGCCGCCATGCGAATGCACGATGGGCTTGGGCAGGCCGGTGGTGCCGCTGGAATAGACGATCCACAGCGGATGATCAAAGTCCAGCCACAGCGGGGTGAACGCCGCGGTTTGTGCATCATTTCGGGCTGTAACGCTGGCCCAGTCTGCGCTGTCAGCTATGGTTTCAGTATCTTGCAGATGGCGCACCGCCAGCACGTGCTGCACGCTGGGCAGCTCGGCGCGCAGTTGAGCGACGGTGTCGCTGCGCTCCAGTGCGCGGCCCGCCCAGGTGACGCCGTCGACGGCGATCAGCACCTTGGGCTCGATCTGGCGCAAGCGGTCGAGCACCGCATGGCTGCCCATGTCGGGCGCGCACACGCTCCAGACTGCGCCGATGCTGGCGCAGGCGAGGAAGGCGACCATGGTCTCGGGAATGTTGGGCAGATAGGCGGCGATGCGGTCGCCGGGCTGCACGCCAACCTCCTGCAGGTGCAGCGCCAGCGCCGCCACCTGGCGGCGCAATTCGGGCCAGGAGAGTTCGCGCACGCGGCCGCGCTCGTCCTCGGCGATCAGGGCGGGCTGCCCGGCGGCATGGGCGGCATCGGTGTGGCGCAGCACCTGCTGCGCGTAGTTCACCTGCGCGCCGGGAAACCACTCTGCGCCGGGCATCACGTTCCTGCCCAGCGCCGCCCGGTGCGGGGTGGGGGATTGCAGATCGGCCCAGTCCCAGATGCTCTGCCAGAAGGCATCGAGCTCGGTGACCGACCACTGCCACAGCGCGTGGTAGTCGGCGAATTCGAGGCCGCGGCTGCGGCGCAGCCAGTCCTGATAGCGGCGGATCAGCGGGACGCAAGGGGGGAATGCAGGGGGCGTGGTCATCGCCGGATTATCGAAATCAAACCCCTGCTTGCCAATCGACGTGGACGCCCAGGCGACCCGCCGACGGGCAAAGAGGGCCGGTAAACCCCTGTTGAAATGAGAATGATTCTCATATATATTGACGCCCTACGCGAGTTCCACGAGGTAACCACCATGCAGGCCACGCCCAGGCACGAAGACGAGGCAAGGTACAACGATTGCGCGCAGATGCTGGTCAACGCCTGGCGCCAGACCATGGTGCATGGCATCGACTGTCCGCTGATCGCGCAGCAGTTTCGCTGCGGCTGCGGCGCGCAGGGGCGCGAGGTTTTCACCGCCTTTTGCACCTTCCTGTGCGCACTGGCGGTGGCGCAGCGCCGCTGCCTCACCGTCAACCCGCCGGGGCAGCACGCGCTGACCACCGACGAGGTGCGCATGCTCACGCTGGTGGCGGCCGCGCAGAACGACTGCCCCTCGACCCTGCAGGCGCACCTGAGCTGGCTGGCCTGGCGGCCGCTGCGCAAGACCCTGGAAGACAGCGTGCGCGAACTGGCCGCACTGCTGAGCAACAGCGGCCAGCGCCTGCCGATGCCGGTCTGAGAGCTTGAGAGGCAATCCCCCATGCCCGCCCTGCACGCCAAAACACCACCACTCTTCGTTGCAAATACTCGCCATGGCCCCAGCCATGACTGCGTTTTGCGTCTCGATTGGCGGCGTTTTGACGCGCCTTTCGGGCACGGACAATTTCCTCTCAAGCTCTGAGAGCCTGTCCACGCTTTTTTCGGGACAGCCCGCAAGGACGGCAGGCTGCAGGCCCCCCGGCGCGCAGGGCATGCGGAAGCGTCCGCCCCGCCGCGAACCGGCCGGCGCTCGCGGTGTCGGGGCATGCCTCCAGCGCCGCGGCGACGGGCCAGCCGCGGACAGGCAGGCGAACGGCCCGGGGCAGAGGCGCCCGACAGCCCCTGCGCCGCGCGCGCCCTGACGGCGGCCCCGTGCCAACAACCCTATTCCCTCACGGGATTCAGGGTTATACTATCGAGAATCATTCTCATTCACATAAGCATTCACAAATGTACCCGACCGAGCTGCCGGCCTCCCCCGTCCGCCCCCTCGACAGGCATCCCGCGGCCCGGCTGGCGGTCACGCTGGCCTGCGCCGGGGCCTGCGCGCTGGCCGGCGCCCAGCAGCCCCCCGCGCCCGGGGCCGCGCCCACCCTCGCGCCCGTGGTGGTCACCGGCACACGCAGCGAAAAACCGCTGGACGAGACGCCGATCCGCACCGAGGTGGTGGACGGCGCCGAAATTCAGCGCACCCACGCCCGCACGCTCAAGCAGGCGCTGGAGGACGTGCCCGGCCTGCAGCTGAGCGAGGTGCACGGCAAGTCGGGCTACGAGGTGTCGCTGCAGGGCCTGACCAGCGACCAGGTGCTGGTGCTGATCGACGGCCTGCCGATCACCGCCAGCACCGGCTCCACGGTGGACCTGAGCCAGTACCTGCTGACCGAGGTCGATCACGTCGAGGTGGTCAAGGGCGCGGCCTCGGCGCAGTACGGCAGCTCGGCCATGGGCGGGGTGATCAACGTCATCACGCGGCCGATAGCGCCCGGCTTCTCGGGCGAGGCGGTGCTGGACCTGGGCAGCCATGACGGACAGAACCCCTCGGGGCGCAGCCTGGACCCGGCCAGCCGCCATGCGCGCGTGCGCCTCGACGGCGGCAACGTCAATTGGCGCTACCGCCTCAGCGGCGACGTGCTGCACGACGCGGGCTTCGCCATCGACCCCTCGGCCTGGGCGCGCCAGGGCGACGCGGTGCGCCGCGGCCAGCTCGGCGCGCGGCTGGAATGGCTGCCCGCCGCATCCACCCGCCTGTGGCTGGACGCCAGCCGCTACCAGGAGAACGACAGCCAGCGCTTCAACTACTTCGCGCCGCCCAACGACGTGCCGCAAAGCAAGGACGAGGCGATCACCCGCAACCGCCTCGGCTGGGGCGGCCGCTGGCGCGGGGACGGCGGCCTGAGCGCCGAGGTCAAGGGCGTGTCCGAGCGCTACGCCAGCGACTCGGATACCTACTCCAACGCGTTTCTGCAGCAATCGCGCCAGGCCGCGCAGCGCACCGACCACGTCACCGCACAGGTGGATCTGCCCGCCTGGCGAAACCAGCTCTGGCAGTTCGGCCTGGACCTGCACCGCGAAAGCCTGGCGCAGAGCGCGGACGGCAGCACCGAACTGAGCGGCGGGCGCGTGCGCCGCGCGAGCAACGAGCTGTTCGCGCAGAACGACATCCTGTGGAGCGACACCTGGGAGCTGCTGCTGGGCCTGCGCGGCCAGCACGACTCGGACTTCGGCGCGCACTTCGCGCCCAAGGCCAGCCTGCGTGCCAAGCTCTGGGATGGCCCGGACTGGAAGGGCGCGCTGCGCGCCAGCTTCGGGCGCGGCTACCGCGTGCCCAACCTCAAGGAACGCTACTTCCTGTTTGACCACAGCGCGCTGGGCTACATGGTCATCGGCAACCCGAACCTGAAGCCGGAATCGTCCACCAGCCTGCAGCTGGGCGCACAGCTGTCGCTGCGCGAGCGCCTCAACCTGGACGTGAACCTGTTCGACAACCGCGTGAGCGACCTGATCCAGGTGGACGAGGCCAACGCCACCTCGGTCAACGGCATCACCCACTTCACCTACCAGAACATCGCCCGCGCGCGCACCCGCGGACTGGAGGCGCTGGCCACCTGGCGCGCGCACGCCGGCCTCAGGCTGCGCGCCGGCTACACCTTCACGCAGACGCGCAACCTCGATACCGGCACCGAGCTCACGCGCCGCCCGCGACAGAGCCTGCGGCTGGGGCTGGACTGGCAGCCCAGTCCCGCGGACACGCTGTCGCTGCGCGCGCGCTACCAGAGCAGCGAGCTGGTGGATACCGCCAGCGGTGGCCGCTCGCCGGCCTGGACCACGCTGGACCTGATGTTCAACCACCAGCTGGACCGGGCGACAACCGCCTTCGTCGGCGTGAACAACCTGTTCAACCGCCAGCGCAACTTCGGCGACCCGACCGACTTTGGTCCACTGGCCGGCCGCTTCGTCTATGCCGGCATCCGCCACGAATTCGGCAAGACGCCCTGATTTTTTTCCATGGAGACCTGAGGCATGAAACGCAAACCCCTGGCAATCACCGCCGCCGCCCTGGCGAGCGCACTGCTGGCCGCCTGCGGCGGCGGCAGCGACGACACCCCCGCACCCGAGCCGACGCCCACGAGCGCCTTCACCAAGAGCGCAAGCTGGAAGTTCGTGCTGCCCGACAGCGGCGGCTCGGTGTGCTACGACTTCGACGCCGGCGCCGAAGTGGCCGGCTGCGCCGGCAGCGCGTGGGACGTGAAGGTCACCAGCGGCGGGCGCTCGGCCACGCTGTGGACCAACAGCGGCACCAGCGGCCCCGGCAAGGGCGGCGCCTTCGGCGGGCCGTTCGACCACACCTGGACGGCGCTGTCGGTCTGGAAGGATGCGACCATCGACCCGGTGGACGGCGCACTGCCCGACGCGGTCTATTTCAAGGACAGCGTGCACGGCGCCTTCACGGGCGGCAATGCCATCGCCTCGGCGGCCTTCGAATACGACCTCAAGGGCGACCACCAGCTCTACCCCAACTACCGGGTGTTCCTGGTCACCTCCGACAGCAGCTCGGCCGACGCCACCGGCACCCCCGCGGCGCCGGTGTACGCGCTGCAGGTGACGGGCTACTACGGCGGACCGACCGGCGTGGCTTCGGGCTACGTGTCGCTGCGCTGGGTGGATCGCGCCGACCCCGCCAACGTGCGCACCGCCACGGTGGACGCGCGCAGCGACACCGACTGGGCCTACCTCGACCTGCAAAGCGGCACCATCACCAGTGCCAGCGGCCCATGGCACATCGCCTTCAACCGCTACAACATCAAGCTCAACGGCGGCGATTCGGGCAGTGGCAAGGTGGCCGGCTTCGTCGGCAAGACGCCGGCCGGCTTCTACGGCGCCGACGGCCAGCCGGTGGTCGAGCGCTTTGCCAGCGCCAAGCCGGCCGACACCCTGGCCGACCTGACCGCCGCCGACATCGCCGTGCCCGCGGCCGCCAACAAATGGGTGGCCGACAGCTTCCATTCGCTGCTCGGCCCCGACTACCGCGGCGCCTACCCCAACCCGCTCGATTTCGGCTGGTACAGCTACTACCCGACCGAGGCGGGGGCCACCGCCGTGGGCCTGCACCAGCACATGCTCAAACCCAACCCCGAGGCGGCCACGCTGGTCCGTTCGGGCGAAGGCAACAGCTACGCGCGCATGCACGTGACCGACATCGCCTACGCCCCGGCCGACCCGCCCTACGCTGGCGCGCAGACCTGGACCATCGCCTTCGACGTCCAGCCGCCGAAGTAAGCCGGCGCGCACCCGCGCCACGCACCGCCGACCACGTCCCGGCGGCCGTGCCCAACCCTGTCGTCCAAAGGAAACCCCATGACCGAAACCGCATCCCCCGCTGCCACCGCGGCCGCACTGAAACAATCCTGGAGCGCGCTGCGCACCGCCGAGCCCGAGCTGTACGCGCGCACCATCGCCCAGCGCCTCGCGGTGAGCGAAGGCGAACTCGTCGCCTGCCGCACCGGCGACGGCGTCACCCGCCTGCACACGCAGGACTGGGGCGACATCTTCCGCGGCCTGCGCGCCGTGGGCCGCGTGATGGTGCTCACGCGCAACGAGCATTGCGTGCACGAGAAAAAAGGCTGGTTCGAGGGCGTGAACCTGGGCCAGGCCATGGGCGCCGTGGTGGGCGGCGCGATCGATCTGCGCGTGTTCCTCACGCACTTCAAGCATGGCTACGCGGTCACCGAAGAGCGCCAGGGCCAGCGGCGCGAGAGCCTGCAGTTCTTCGACGCCGACGGCACCGCCGTGCACAAGGTGTATCGGCTGGAGCAGACCGACGCCGCCGCCTGGCAGCAGCTGCTGGCGCGCCATACCGCGCCCGACCAGACCCCGGGCATGGCGGTGCAGCCCGTCGTTGACCCGCTGTCGCACCTGCTGCGCGACGAGGAGGTGGACACCCAGGCCCTGCGCGAAGGCTGGCGCACCATGGGCTATGGGCCGCATGAGTTCTATGGCCTGCTCAAGCGCCTGAAGACCACGCGCCTGCAGGCACTGCACGTGGCCGGCAGCGAGTTCGCGCGCCGCGCCGGCCAGAACGCAGCCGAACGCGTGCTCACCGAGGCCGCGCGCACCGGCCTGCCCATCATGGTCTTCGTCGGCTCGCCCGGACTGGTGCAGATCCACTCCGGCCCGGTGCGCAGCATCAAACCCATGGGGCCGTGGCTGAACGTGCTCGACGAGGACTTCAACCTGCACCTGCGCCTGGACCAGGTGGCCGAGAGCTGGGTGGTGAAGAAGCCCACCGCCGACGGCCCGGTGACCTCGCTGGAGCTGTACGACGCCCAGGGCGGGCAGATCGTGCAGTTCTTCGGCCAGCGCCTGCCCGGGCGCCCCGAGATCGAAGCCTGGACCCAGCTGGCCGACGGCCTGGCCAGCGCCGAGCCGGCACTGGCATGAGGCTGCGCCGGCGTCTTCTGCTGGCCACCCCGCTGCTGGCGCTGGGCGCGGGCGCACGCGCGGCGCAGGCACAGCGCGTGGTCAGCCTGGGCGGCGTGGTCACCGAGATCGTGCACGCGCTGGGCGCGGACGAGCGCCTGGTGGGCGTGGACCAGTCCAGCCTGTACCCGCCGGCGGCGCGCGCGCTGCCGCAGGTGGGCTACTTTCGCAGCTTCGCCGTCGAAGGCGTGCTCAGCCTGCGCCCCGATCTGGTGCTGGCCTCGGAGCAGGCCGGCCCGCCGCATGCGCTGGAGCAGCTGCGCGCGGCCGGGGTGGCGGTGGTGCTGGTCGCTTCATCGCCCAAGGTCTCGGCGCTGGAAAGCGCCATCGACACCGTGGCCGCGACACTCAGGCTCAATGCCGAGGGCCAGGCGCGGGCACGCCGTCTGCGCCAGCAACTGGACGAGGCCGCGCGGCCCGTGGCGCACGATGGCGCACCGCCGCGCGTGCTGATCCTGAGCAGCCACACCGGGCGCCTGCAGGCCGCCGGAGCGGGCAGCGCGCCCGATGCGCTGCTCACGCTGGCGGGTGGCGCCAATGCCTTCGGCCAGCCGGGCTACAAGGCTATTTCCGCCGAGGCCGTGGCTGCCGCGCAGCCTGATGCCATCCTGACTTCCACGCTGTCCATCGACGCCGCCGGCGGCCTGGCCGGCTTCACCGCTCAGCCAGGCATCGCCATGACGCCCGCCGCCCAAAGCGGTCGCATCATCGTGCTCGACGACCTGCTGCTGCTGGGCTTCGGCCCGCGCCTGCCGCTGGCGCTGGCGCAGGTGCGCAGCGGCTTGTTCGGCCCAGCGGCGCGCGGGGCCGCTTGACGGCGCACGCGCAGATCCCGCGCCCGGCAGTGCGTGCGGCGCGGCCGGGCCGCCCGGGTGCGCTGCTGGCGCTGGGTGCGGCGCTGCTTGCACTGGCGCTGGCGGCGGCCTGCAGCGGGGCGATGCACATTCCGCTCCCCCGCATGCCGGCCCTGCTGCTGGGCGCGGGCGGCGGCGACGAGGCGCTGTGGCGCAACGTGCTGCTGCAGGTGCGCCTGCCGCGGGTGGCGCTGGCGGTGCTGGTCGGCGCGGGGTTGGCCATTTCCGGCGCCGCCATGCAGGCGCTGTTTCGCAACCCGCTGGCCGAGCCGGGGCTGATCGGCGTGTCCGCCGGCGGCGCGCTGGGCGCCGTGGCCGCCATCGTGCTGGGCGCGGCCAGCCTGCCGGCCGTCGGCTCGGCGGCCTTCGTGGGCAGCCTCGCGGCCACGCTGGCGGCCTGGCGCCTGGGCGGGCGCGGCCCGGGCGTGGCCGGGGTGCTGCTCGCGGGCATCGCCATCAATGCGCTGTGCGGCGCGGTCATCGGCCTGTTCACCTGGCAGGCGAGCGACGTGCAGTTGCGCAGCCTGACCTTCTGGAGCCTGGGGAGCCTGGCCAGCGCGCGCTGGCCGCTGGTGGCGGCGCTCGCGCCCTGGGTCGCGCTGCTGTCGGCACTGCTGCTGCGCGACTGGCGCGCCATGAACGCGCTGCTGCTGGGCGAACGCGAGGCCCAGCACCTGGGCTTTGCCATGGCGCCGCTGCGCCGTCGGCTGGTGCTGCTGGTGGCGCTGCTGGTGGGTCCGCTGGTGGCCGTCACGGGCACCATAGGCTTCGTCGGCCTGGTGGTGCCGCACCTGGTGCGCCTGACGCTGGGCGCCGATCACCGCGCGCTGCTGCCCGCATCGCTGCTGGCCGGGGCCATCGCGCTGACCCTGGCGGACTGGCTGGCGCGCGTGGTGGCAATCCCGTCCGAGCTGCCGATCGGCATCGTCACCAGCCTGGTCGGCGGGCCTTTCCTGCTGTGGCTGCTGGCGCGCCGGGGCACCTGAAATGCTGCAGGCCAGCGCACTCGATTGCCAACGCGGCGCGCGCACCGTGCTGCGCGGCGTTTCGCTGGAGCTGCACCCCGGCGAGGTGCTGGGCGTGCTGGGTGCCAACGGCGCGGGCAAGAGCACCTTGCTGGCCACGCTGGCGGGCGAACTCACGCCCGCTGGTGGCACCGTGCGACTGCAGGGGCGGGCGCTGGCGCAGTGGAGCGCGGCGGCGCTGGCGCGCCGGCGCGCGGTGCTGCCGCAGTCGCCCGCGCTGGCTTTCGACCTGGGCGTGCATGAAGTGGTGCGCATGGGCGCCTACCCGTTTCCCGAACTGGCACCCGCGGCACTCGCAGCGCTGGCCGACGAGGCGCTCGCCCTGACCGGCGCGGGCCACCTGGCGGGGCGGCGCCACGGCGCGCTCTCGGGCGGCGAGCAGCAGCGCGTGCAGTTCGCCCGCGTGGTGGTGCAGCTGCTGGCCTGCCGCACGCCCGGTGAATACCGCGCGCTGCTGCTGGACGAGCCCACCGCCAGCCTGGACCCGCGCCACCAGATCGCGCTGCTGGGCGCCGTGCGCAGCCTGGCACACACGCACGGCGTGGCCGCGCTGGTGGTGCTGCACGACGTCAACCTGGCCGCCGCCTGGTGCGACCGCCTGCTGCTGCTGGGCGCGGGCCGGGTGCAGGGCCAGGGCGCGCCGCGCGAGGTGCTCAGCGTCGCGAACCTGCAAGCCGTCTACGACCTGACCGCGCGCGTGCTCGATCATCCCGACCGGCCGGGCCAGCCGTGGGTGCTGTTTCAACCTCAAGACGGCAGCTGATCGCTGGTTGGTATCAACAAGGTATGGTTGACCTTGAGTTTGCTGGCTTCGGCGTGATGCACCTGTTGGGTGACAGCGCACGGCACCTGACACCTCGGAAATTCATGCTGTTTTTGGCCTCAAACGCTTGCTGCGCAAGTGCTGCAAGCTATCAAAAGTAGGGTTGCGTCCCCCGACCCCCCGCCCCACCATCGGCCGCTGGGCCATGAAAGGGGGAGCGCGATGAACCGGTCTTTCAATGCGCCGCTGCTCGGGGCGCAGCTGGTGCTGACCGTGCTGGGCGCCGTGGCGCTGGGCTGGCTGTGGCTGCGCGGGGGGCAGGCCCGAGCCGCTGGGCCTGGCCGCGCTCATCGTGCTGGGCGCGCCGCGCCTGAGCCTGACGCCGCCGAGCGCCGCCGCGCGGCGTGCGCTGGGGCTGAGCATCCACGGCGACCAGGTCGCGCTCGGCCAGAGCCAGGGCGAGGTTGCCGCCCGGCCGCAGCAGCTGGCGCACCTGCTGGCCGAGCTGGTGACCGAGTCCGGCTGGACCTGGCAGGGGGTGTTTTTCAACGGGCAGAAGAGTTGCCGCTGAGCCGGCGCGCGCATCGGCGCTGCAGGCGGGCAGCGTCCGAAGGCTTGCGGCGGCGCCGGCAATCAGGGTTTGTACGGTTGTCCAAATGTTTGGACGACTGTCCAATACCCGCATGCCCCAGACCCGAGCCCGCCGCGCCCACGCACCCGACGCCGCCTCCCGGCCCGACCGCAAGGCGGCCATCCTGCTGGCGGCGGAAAAGCTGTTCGCGCAATATGGCTACCACGCGGTCTCGATCCGCCAGATCGCGGCCGAGGCCGGGGTGCCGCCCGCGCTGGTCGGCTACTACTGGGGCGCCAAGCACGAGATGTTCCATGCCATCTTCGCGCACTGGCGCTCCACCATAGACGAGCGCCTGTCGCTGCTGCGCGCGGCCCTGGACGGGCCGCGTCCGACGGTGCATGACGTGGTGCAGGCCTTCGCCGAACCGGTGCTGCAGCTACGCGCCAGCCCCGAGGGCGAGTACTACGCGCTGCTGGTGGCGCGTGAACTGATGTACCGCACGCCCGACACCGACCGCGTGCTGGCCGAGATGTTCGACCCGATGGCGCACGCCTTCATCGACGCGCTGCACCAGTTGCGTCCCGAATGGCCGCGCGCGCGCGCCGCCTGGGCCTACCAGTTCGCGATGGGCGCGCTCCTGCACCACCTGGTCGACTACCGCGTGCAGCGCCTGTCCAACGGCGAGAACACGCCCAACGACGCGGCCGCCGCGCCGCTGCTGATCGATTTCATCACCGCCGGCATCCAAGCCGCCCTGCCAACGCCCGCCTCCAAGGAGACCCCACCATGATGACCCGCCGACTGATCGCCGCCGCCGCACTGCTGGCCAGCGCCGCCGCGCTGACGGCCCCCGCGCACGCCCAGCAGACCATCCGCCTCACGGCCGCCGCCGGCCACCCGCCGGTGTTCCTGTGGGTCAAGCTGGTCGATGAATTCTTCATCCCCGAGGTCGACAAGCGCCTGGCGGCCGCGGGCAACAAGCACAAGATCGAATGGACCAAGGCCTGGGGGGGCACCCTGATCAAGCTGGGCGCCGAGTCCAAGGGCATCGCCGACGGCGTGGCCGACCTGGGCTTCGTCAGCACCATCTTCGAGGCGGCGCGCTTCCCGAGCCAGAACGTGAGCTATTACGCGCCCTTTGGCACCGACGACATCGGCGTGGTCACGCAGGTGCTCAACCGCATGCAGGAAAACATCCCCGCCATGGGCCAGGCCTGGAGCAAGAACAACCTGACCTACCTGGGCGGCGCGGCGCTCGACGCCTACCACATCTGGACCAACTTCCCGATCCACTCGGTCGACGATCTCAAGGGCAAGAAGATCACCGCGCCCGGCCCGGCGGCCAACTGGATCAAGGACACCGGTGCGGTGGCCGTGGCCGGCAACCTGAACACCTACTACGAGGACATCAAGTCGGGCGTGTCCAACGGCGTGATCACCTTTGCCACCGGCGCTTGGGGCGCCAAGGTGCACGAGGTGGCGCCCTACATCACCAAGGTGAACTTCGGCGCGCAATACGCCGGCGGCCTGGCGATCAACAAGCGCCGCTTCGACAAGCTGCCGCCCGAGCTGCAGAAGATCCTGCGCGAAGTGGGCGCCGAATACAGCCAGCGCTTTGCCGCCGCGCAGACCGCCGCCGCCGAGGGCCTGATGAAGAAGATGCAAGAGGCCGGCGCCACGATCAGCGAACTGAGTGCCGCCGAGCGCAAGCGCTGGGCCGACACGCTGCCGCCGATCGCCAAGACCTTCGCCGCCGACCTGCAGGCCAAGGGTCTGCCCGGCGACCAAGTGCTGAACGGCTTCATGGACGGGCTCAAGCAGGCCGGCGCCCACCCGGCGCGCGACTGGGCCGCCAAGTAAGGCCGATGCGATGACGACGCCTGGCACGAGCACCGCGCAGGGGGTGCCCGCGGACTCCTACGGCTTGCCGCTGCCCGGCGGCTTCGCTCGCCTGACACGGCTGCTCAACGCGCTGGGCACGCTGTGGATCGTGGCGCTGATGCTGCTGATCAACACCGACGTGCTCGGGCGCGAGCTGATCGACGCGCCGGTGCGCGGCGTGACCGAGCTGGTGTCGCTGTCCATCGTGGGCATCGTCTTCCTGCAGCTGGCCGATACGCTGGCGGCCGGGCGCATGACGCGCGCGGACGTGCTGCTCGATCGCCTCAAGCGCACCACGCCCTGGCTCGCGGCACTGCTCCAGGCGCTCTACCACGCGGTCGGCGCGCTGCTCATGGCGGTGATCCTGTGGGCCGCGTGGGAGCCGCTGGTCGAGTCCATCCGCATCCAGGAATACGTCGGCGCCCTGGGCGACTTCACCGCGCCGGTGTGGCCGGTGCGCCTGATCATGCTGGTGGGCATGGTGGCCACGCTCGTCACCTTCGTGCTGCTCGCCTGGCTTGATCTGCGCCGCTCGCTCGCGCTGCGGGAGGCCCGCGCATGATGAGCCCCATCCTCGTCGCCAGCCTGTCGCTGCTGGCCATGCTGGGGCTGATCTGGGCCGGCATGCACGTGGCCATCGTGCTGGCGGTGGTGTCGTTCGCCGGGGTCTGGCTGATCCGCGGCGACCCGACCATCGCCGCCAACCTGCTGGCGCAGGCCAGCCAGGACGCGATCGCCAGCCACATCTTCGGCGTGGTGCCGCTGTTCGTGCTCACCGGCTTTCTGGTGGCGATCGCCGACGTCGGCAAGGACGCCTTCGAGGTCGCCAACCAGGTGCTGCGCCGCCTGCGCGGCGGCCTGGGGATCGCCACCGTGGCGTCCAACGCGGTGTTTGCGGCGATTACCGGCATCTCGATCGCCTCCGCGGCGGTGTTCACGCGCGTGGCCGTGCCCGAGATGCTGCGCTTCGGCTACCAGCCGCGCTTCGCCGTCGGCGTGGTGGCGGGCTCGTCGGTGCTGGGCATGCTGATCCCGCCCAGCCTGCTCATGATCCTCTACGGCTTCCTGGCCAACCAGTCGGTGGGCGATCTGTTCACCGCCGGCATCCTGCCCGGCCTGGTGCTGGCGCTGGCGTATTCGACAGGCATCGTGCTGATGGCCACCTTCTGGCCGCGCACGGTGTACGCAGGCGGCACGCCGCAGCCGGTGACGCAAGAGGCGCTGATGCCGCTCACCACGCTGGCCGGCAAGCTGCTGCCCAGCGTGCTCCTGATCGCCTCGGTGCTCGGCGGCCTGTACGCGGGCTTCTTCACCGCCACCGAGGCCGGCGCCACGGGCGCGGCGGTGGCGCTGGCGATTGCCGTGCTGCGCCGCAAGCTCAACTGGAAGTCGCTGTGGAGCGTGCTGGTGGAAACCGGCCACGTGACGGTGTCGGTGAGTTTTCTCATCATCTGCGCCACCATCTACACGCGCATGCTGGCGATGTCGGGCATGCCGCAGTTCCTCGTCGAATGGATGACGCAGCTGGGCCTAGGGCCCACGGGCTTTTTCATCATCTACGTGAGCTTCTGCGTGCTGCTGGGCACCATCATCGATTCGTCCTCCATCCTGCTCATCATGCTGCCGCTGATGCTGCCGATCGCCGAGCAGCTCGGGCTGAACCTGATCTGGTTCGGCGTGGTGACGGTGGTGGCGGTCGAGATCGGCCTGCTCACGCCGCCCTTCGGCCTGTCGGTGTTCGTCATCAAGAGCACGCTGCAGGACCAGCGCATCACGCTGGGCGACATCTTCCGCGGCACCGCGCCCTTCACCGTGATGATGGTGGCGGTGCTGCTGCTGCTCATCTTCGTGCCCCAACTTTCCCTGATGCTGCTCAAGACCCCCGGAGGCTGACCATGGCAAGCAACCCCCTGCGCGGCTTCACCGTCGACCGCGCCCAGATCAAGACGGCAGGCCGGGACCTGCAACGCCCCGAATGCATCCTGGCCGAGCCCGACGGCACGCTGTGGGCCGCCGACGCGCGCGGCGGCGTGGTGCGCATCGCCGCCGACGGCAGCCAGCGCTTCATCGGCCAGCATGCCGATCCGCGCTTTGCGGATACCGCCGCAAGCAGCGCCGAGCTCGAACACAAGTTCACCACCGGCACCCTGCCCAACGGCCTGGCGTTTGCCGCCAACGGCGACATCCTGATCAGCAATTTCGGCACCGACCGCCTGGAAGTGATGACGCGCGGCGGCGAAACCCGCGTGCTGTTCGATGCGATCGACGGCCAGCCCATCGGCAAGGTCAACTTCGTGCTGCGCGACAGCCACGACCGCGTCTGGATCACCGTCTCCACGCGCGTGAACCCCTGGACGCAGGCGGCCAGCTCGCGCGTGCGCGACGGCTACATCGCGGTGCTCGAGCGCGGCGTGCTGCGCGTGGTGGCCGAGGGTTTCTACTTCACCAACGAGATCCGGCTCGATGCGCGCGAAGAGTGGCTCTACATCGCCGAAACCACCGGCCCGCGCATCACGCGCATGCGCCTGATCGAGGGCGCGCAGGGCGTGCAGCTGACCGAGCGCGAGGTCTTCGGCCCCAGCCACCTGGGCGGCTACCCGGACGGCATCGCGTTCGACGCCTTCGGCAACCTGTGGTGCACGCTGGTGATGGTCGATCAGCTCATCGCGCTCACGCCCGAGGGCGACAAGCTGCTGCTGCTGGACGACGGCGAGCCGGCCGCGTCCAAGAGGCTGCTCGAGCACATGGCTCTTGGCACCGTGACCAGCGAGGACATGCTGGCCGCGCGCGGCACGCTTGCCCCCTGGATGGCCAGCATCACCTTCGGCGGGCCCGATCTCGGCACCGTCTACCTGGGCAGCCTCATGGGCAGCACCATTCCGTATTTCACCGCGCCCGTCGCCGGGCTGCCCATGGTCCACTGGAAGCAAAGGAGCTCTTGACATGGCACGCACATTCGTCGATCTGTCGATCTACCTGGAAAACGACGTCATCTCCGATCCGCCGGCCTTCGCGCCCAGGATCCAGTACTTCAACCACCAGAACTCTTTCGAGCAGATGGCGCCGTTCTTTCCCGGCCTGAAGCAGGAAGACCTGCCCGACGGCGAGGTCTGGGCGGTGGAGATGGTGCAGCTGTCGACGCACAACGGCACCCACCTGGACGCGCCGTATCACTTTCACAGCACCATGGACAAGGCGCTGGGCGAGAAGAAAAAAGCCTGGACCATCGACGAGGTGCCGCTGCAGTGGTGCTTCCAGCCCGGCGTGAAGCTGGACTTTCGCCACTTCGCCGACGGCTACGTGGTGACGGCCGCGGACGTCGAAGCGGAACTGGGGCGTATCGGCCACACGCTGGCGCCGCTGGAGATCGTCGTCGTCAACACCCGCGCCGGCAGCCGCTACGGCCACGACGACTACGTCGCCGCCGGCTGCGGCATGGGCTACGAGGCGACGATGTACCTGCTGGAGCGCGGCGTGCGCCTGACCGGCACCGACGCCTGGAGCTGGGACGCGCCCTTCGTCTACACCGCGCAAAAGTACGCGCAAAGCCGCGACGCCGGCCTGATCTGGGAAGGCCACAAGGCCGGGCGCGACATCGGCTACTGCCACCTGGAAAAGCTGCACAACCTGGAGGCGCTGCCCGCCAGCGGCTTCTACATCAGCTGCTTCCCGCACAAGATCCGCGGCGCCTCGGCCGGCTGGACGCGCGCCGTGGCCATCTTCGACGACGCGCTAATGGCCGCCTCGCCGTAGGCGGTTTGCAAGCCAAATCCGGCTCCAACCCTTGTCCATCAAGCGCTACAAGCTACTATTTTGATACTCCCCATGCCCCTGGACCACACCCACGACCCCGCCGCCCGCAGCTGGCTTGCCGCGGCCAATGAAGACGGCTGCGACTTCCCCGTGCAGAACCTGCCCTTTGCCCTGCTGCGCCCGCGCGACAGCCGCCAGGCGCTGCGCGGCGCGGTGGCCATAGGCGACCAGGCGCTGGACCTGGCGGCGCTGGCCGCCACCGGCCTGGTCGGCGCCGAGGCCGCGCCCGCGCTGCAAGCGGCCGCACAGCCCACGCTCAACGCCTTCATGGCCGCCGGCCCCACGGCCTGGCGCGCGCTGCGCCATGCGCTGTTTGCCCTGCTGCGCGAGGGCGCGCCGCAGCAGACCACGCTGCGCACCTGCATGCTGGCGCTGGCGGACGTGGAATACGCGCTGCCGGCCCAGGTCGGCGACTACACCGACTTCTATACCTCGCTGGACCATGCGCGCAACTGCATGCGCATCATGTACCCCGATGCCGACGTCACGCCCAACTTCCGCTGGCTGCCCCAGGCCTACCACGGGCGCGTCTCCACGCTGGGCGTGAGCGGCCAGCGCTTTCGCCGCCCGCACGGCCAGTACCTGCCGCGCGGCGCCAGCACGCCGGTGTTCGCGCCCTGCGCGGCGATGGACTACGAATGCGAGCTCGGCCTGTGGGTCGGGCCGGGCAACGCGGCGGGCCAGCCGATCGCGCTGGCGCAGGCCGAGCAGCACCTGTTCGGCATCAGCCTGCTCAACGACTGGTCGGCGCGCGACATCCAGGTCTGGGAGATGCAGCCGCTGGGGCCCTTTCACGCCAAGAACTTCGCCACCACGCTCTCGCCCTGGATCGTCACCATGGACGCGCTCGCGCCCTACCGCCTGCCCTGGACGCGCGCCGCGGACGACGTGCAGCCGCTGCCCTACCTGGACGCGCCGGCCAACCGCGAGCACGGCGCGATCGACATCCGGCTCGAAGTGCTGCTGCACAGCGAGGCCGCGCGCCAGGCGGGGCGCGCTCCGGCGCGCCTGTCGGGCACCAGCTTTCGCCACCAGTACTGGACGGCGGCGCAGATGCTCGCCCACCACACCGCCGGCGGCTGCGCGCTGCAGCCGGGCGACCTGATCGGCACCGGCACCATCTCCGGCCCGACCAAGGGCGAAGCCGGCGCGCTGATCGAGCTGGCGCGCGGCGGGCAAGAGCCGGTGGACATCGGCGGGGCCGAAGAGCGCGGCTTTCTGGCCGACGGCGACACCGTCATCCTGCGCGGCTGGTGCGAGGCGCCGGGCGCCGCGCGCATCGGCTTCGGCGAATGCCAGGGCACGCTGCTGGCGGCGCTGGGGTAGCCGCGTCCGCCAGCGGCGCGGGCGGGCTTGCGCCCAGGGGGTCACAATCAGGGCTTTAGCGCAAGCCCGTCCGCCATGCAGCACAGTGATGTCCTCATCGTCGGCGCAGGCCCCGTCGGCCTGACGCTGTCCCTCGCCCTCGCCCGCGCCGGCTTTTCCAGCACCGTGCTGGAGCAGCAGCCGGCCCAGGCGCTGGCCAGCCCGGCGTTTGACGGGCGCGAGATTGCGCTCACCCACCCCAGCCGCGCGCTGCTCATGCAGCTGGGCAGCTGGCAGCGGCTGGCGGCGCATGAAGTCGGGCTGCTGCGCGAAGCACAGGTCCACAACGCCGCCGTAGGCCGCCACCGGCCCATGCAACTGCATGCGGGCGGCACCGGCGCGGACAACCTGGGCTGGATCGTGCCCAACCACGCGCTGCGCCGCAGCGCCTGGGAGCTCGCCTCGACCACCGCGGGCATCGAGCTGGTCACCGAGGCGCGCGTGCAGCAGGTGCAAACCGACGCAGCCCAGGCGCGCGTGAGCTTCACCCAGGGCGAGCGACCCTTCAGCGTGCAGGCGCCGCTGCTGGTCGCCGCAGACAGCCGTTTTTCCGGCGTGCGCCGCATGCTCGGCATCGGCGCATCGATGCACGACTTTGGCCGCAGCGTCATCGTCTGCCGCATGCGCGTGGAAAAAGACCACGGCGAGATCACCCACGAATGCTTTGACCACCACAGCACGCTCGCCATCCTGCCGCTGCCGCGGGGCCCCGAGGACGGCCACCCGCAGGTCTCCGCCGTGGTGACGGTGGACGGCGCGCAGGCCCAGCGGCTGCTGGAACTGGCGCCCGAGGACTACGCGGCGCGCATCGCGGCGCAGTTCCAGCACCGCCTGGGCGCCATGCAGCTCGTGAGCGAGCGCATCAGCTACCCGCTGGTGGCCGTCTGGGCGCACCACTTCGCCGGGCCGCGCTGCGCGCTGGCGGGCGACGCGGCCGTGGGCACGCACCCGGTCACCGCGCACGGCTTCAACATCGGCCTGTCGGGCGTGCGCACACTCGTGCAGGCGCTCAGCCTCGCGCGCCGGCGCGGCCTGGACATCGGCAGCACCTGGCCGCTGACGCGCTACGAACGGCGCCACCGCCTGCACGCCTGGCCCATCTTTGCCGGCACCAACGCCATCGTGCGCCTGTACACCGACGAGCGCCCCCCCGCGCGCCTGCTGCGCCGCGCGGTGCTCAGCGCCTCGCAGAACTTCCCCCCGCTCAAGGCCGCCATCGTGAGCCAGCTCACCGGCCGCCGCCCAAGGTGGCCCAGGGCCACGCCGCACGCCTGAGGGCGGAGGGGGCGGCGCACATCGGCCACAGCAAGGCAGAATCTCAAAAACAGGAGCTGTTAGCGCGCTTTGGTATTGAATTTCAGAATGTTTTGTATCTGAAAATCAATGTGGACTAAGGCTAGTAGCTCTCTTTTTATTTGCCTCGCCCCGCCGGGTCTGCCGCATCTTCCTGCGCCGCGGCATGCGCCTTGGCAAAGGTGAGGATCACCTCCCGAATCAGCTTGCGCTGCGGCGCGGGCAGTTGCGCTTTTCCAGCCTGCGGTACCTGACGCTGCACCTCATCGAGCGCGTGGCCAATGCCGATCCGCTGACGCTGATCGAGTACTGGGCGGTGGACCCGGATTGCGACGGGCAGGTGTTCCGCTCGG
Source organism: Comamonas flocculans (assembly GCF_007954405.1). Classification (NCBI taxonomy): domain Bacteria; kingdom Pseudomonadati; phylum Pseudomonadota; class Betaproteobacteria; order Burkholderiales; family Comamonadaceae; genus Comamonas; species Comamonas flocculans. The sequence goes on from NZ_CP042344.1 coordinate 1,506,053, forward strand.
TCTGGTAGGACTACCGGGGCAATATGTCGCGTTTGGCCGCCAATGATGGCGACGCGCTGCGCGTAGGGTGCAGGACGTGGGCAGCGGAGCGCCGGCATGAGCCGCGTTAGTGGGTGGCGGGCTGCTGCCGGGGTGCGGCGGACGCCAAGGCCGCCAGCTCACGCTTGCTGGCACGCAGCCGTGCGATTTCTTCAGGCGTCAGACCGCCGCCAGTTCCCGCACGGCCTTCAGGCTGTCCTTCATGGCGGCCTGCGCCACTTTCAGGTCGTAGCTGGTTTGCAGGTTCAGCCAGTACTGCGGCGATTGGCTCAGGGCGCGGCCCAGGCGCAGGGCCAGCTCGGCGGTGACGGGCCGGTCCCCTTTGAGCAGGTGCGATACACGCATGGGCGAGACGCCCAGGGCTTGCGCAAAAGCCGTCTGGGTCAGGCCCAGTTCGTCCAGCGTCTCGCGCAGGTATTCGCCGGGGTGAATGGCGGGCAGGCCGTTGTGGGGCGTGGTCATGGCGTTCGTTCCTCAGTGGTAATCGACGATTTCAACTTCCTGTGCATGGCCCCGGTCGAACCGGAAGCACACGCGCCATTGGTTGTTGATGCGAATGCTCCATTGCCCTGCGCGGTCACCGCCCAGCGCTTCCAGCCGGTTGGACGGCGGCTGGCGCAGATCGTCCACCGTCACGGCGGCATCCAGTTGGGCCAGCCGCATCACCGCGCGCCGCAGGATGTCAGGGGGCAACCGCCGCGACTTGCCGGTGGCAAACAGGCGCTCGGTTTCGTCGCTGGCGAAGCTCTCGATCATGCGTCATTCTAAACAATTTGTTTATTCGCGCCATGCGGGTTCTCTGTGATGACTGATGCTCAAAATCCCCTTGCCCTCTCCACCGCCCTGACCGTCCGTGCCAGACAACTGGCGCTGAGGGGTGGAGAGCCACGGCACGGAAAGCTTCGCGCAGCGCTCACCTGGTGCGAGCGCATCAACACGCTGGCCCCGGAACAGCGCCAGCACCTGCCCTGGCACTACGTGCTGCCGGGCGAGAGCGCGGTGCGGGAATGGCAGGCCAAGCACGCCCATCTGGCGCAGTTGCTGGACTGTGCGCGGCTGCGGCCGGTGGTGGATGCATTGGTGCAGGGCAGCCTGCTTTGATTTTTGGTCAAATCCTGCCCTAACCCTTGTCAGCCAAGCGCCGGCAGCTATGATTTTTCCAGATACCGACGAAGATACCGCCCGGTAAAACTGGCCGGGTTCGCCGCCACCTGCTCGGGCGTGCCGGTGGCCACCACGGTGCCGCCGCCCGCGCCGCCTTCGGGGCCCATGTCGATGATCCAGTCGGCCGTCTTGATCACGTCCAGGTTGTGCTCGATCACGACGATGGTGTTGCCCGCGTCGCGCAGGCGCGCGAGCACGTCGAGCAGCAGCGCGATGTCTGCGAAGTGCAGGCCGGTCGTCGGTTCGTCCAGGATGTAGAGCGTGCGCCCGGTGTCGCGGCGCGAGAGCTCCTGCGCCAGCTTCACGCGCTGGGCCTCGCCGCCCGAGAGCGTGGTGGCGCTCTGCCCCAGGCGGATGTAGGACAGGCCCACGTCGAGCAGGGTCTGCAGCTTGCGCGCGATGGCGGGCACGTCCTTGAAGAAGGCCCAGGCGTCTTCGACGGTCAGCTCCAGGATCTGCGCGATGTTCAGCCCCTTCCACTGCACCTGCAGGGTTTCGCGGTTGTAGCGCGCGCCGTGGCAGACGTCGCAGGGCACGTAGACGTCGGGCAGGAAGTGCATTTCCACCTTCACCACGCCGTCGCCCTGGCAGGCCTCGCAGCGCCCGCCCGCCACATTGAAGGAAAAGCGCCCCGGGCCGTAGCCGCGTTCGCGCGCGGTGGTGGTTTCGGCCATCAGCTCGCGGATCGGGGTGAACAGCCCGGTGTAGGTGGCGGGGTTGCTGCGCGGCGTGCGTCCTATGGGGGACTGGTCCACCGCGATCACCTTGTCGACCAGCTCCAGCCCCTCGATGGCGGCGTGCGGCGCGGGTTCGGCCTGGGCGCGGTGGATCTGGCGCGCGCTGGCGCGGTACAGCGTGTCGTTGACCAGCGTGGATTTGCCCGAGCCGGAGACGCCGGTCACGCAGGTGAACAGGCCCACGGGCACGTCCACGCTCACGTCCTTGAGGTTGTGGCCGCTGGCGCCCACGATGCGGATGGCCTGGGTGGTGCCTGCTTCCTCGCCAGGCAGCCAGGGCGTGCGCCGCGCGGGGACGGCGATCGCCCTGGCGCCCGACAGGTACTGCCCGGTGAGCGAGGCCGGCACCGCGCACAGCTGCTGCCAGCTGCCCTGGGCCATCACGCGCCCGCCGTGCGCGCCCGCGCCCGGGCCCATGTCGATGACGTGGTCGGCGGCGCGGATCATGTCCTCGTCGTGCTCGACGACGATGACGCTGTTGCCCAGGTCGCGCAGGTGCTTGAGGGTCGCGATCAGGCGGTCGTTGTCCCGCTGGTGCAGGCCTATGCTGGGTTCGTCCAGGACGTACATCACGCCCGTCAGGCCTGAGCCGATCTGGCTCGCGAGGCGAATGCGCTGCGCCTCGCCGCCGCTGAGCGTGTCGGCGCTGCGCGACAGGCTCAGGTAGGGCAGGCCGACGTCGTTCAGGAAGGACAGGCGGGTGGCGATCTCGTGCACGATCTTGCGCGCGATCTCGGCCTTGGCGCCGCTCAGGCGCAGCTGCAGAAACCAGGCGTGGGCGTCCTGCAGCGTCATGCGCGCGATGTCCTGGATCGCGCGGCGCGCGGCCCCCTCGCCGACGAAGACGTGGCGCGCCTCGCGGCGCAGGCGCGCGCCGTGGCATTCGCTGCACTGGCGCACGCTGCGCAGGCGCGCAAGGGCTTCGCGCACCGCCGGCGCATCGGTCTCGATCCAGCGGCGCGCCAGGTTGGGCAGCACGCCCTCGAAGGGGTGGTGCTTGAGCACCGGCTTGCCGCCGTCGGCAAAGTAGGTGAAGGCGATTTCTTCCTCGCCCGAGCCGTGCAGGATCACCTCGCGCACCGCTTCGGGCAGTTGTTCGAAAGGGGTGTCCGCGGCAAAGCCGTAGTGCGCCGCAAGCGCCTGCAGCATGCCGAAGTACAGGGCGTTGCGCCGGTCCCAGCCGGCAATCGCGCCGCTGGCCAGGCTGATCTCGGGATGGGCGACGACGCGCGCGGTGTCAAACACCTCCTGCTGGCCCAGGCCGTCGCAGGCCGGGCAGGCGCCGGTGGGCGAATTGAAGGAAAACAGCCGCGGCTCCAGCTCCGGCAGCGCATAGCTGCAGACCGGGCAGGCGTACTTGCTGGAAAAGACGTGCTCCGCGCCGCTGTCCATGTCCAGCGCCACCACCCTGCCCGCGCCGCCGTCGCCGCCCACGCGCAGCACCGCTTCGATGCTCTCGGCCAGGCGCTGGGCGAGGTCGGGGCGGATCTTGACCCGGTCCACGACCACGTCCAGGTCGTGCTTCTCGTTCTTCTTGAGCGGCGCAAGCTCCTGCGCCTGCACGATCTGCCCATCCACGCGAAAGCGCACGTAGCCCAGTTGCTGCATCTGCGCGAAGACCTCGGTGAATTCGCCCTTCTTCTGGCGCGCCAGCGGCGCCAGCAGCATCAGCCGCGTGCCTTCGGGCAGCTGCAGCAGCGCATCCACCATCTGGCTGACGGTCTGCGCGGCCAGCGGCAGGTCGTGCTCCGGGCACCAGGGCGTGCCGGCGCGCGCATACAGCAGGCGCAGGTAGTCGTGGATCTCGGTCACCGTGCCCACGGTGGAGCGCGGGTTGTGGCTGGTGGCCTTCTGCTCGATGGCGATGGCGGGCGACAGGCCCTCGATCAGGTCCACGTCGGGCTTGTCCAGCCGCCCGAGGAACTGGCGCGCGTAGGTCGAGAGGCTTTCCACGTAGCGCCGCTGGCCTTCGGCGTAGAGCGTGTCGAACGCCAGGCTGGACTTGCCCGAGCCCGACAGCCCCGTGACCACCACCAGCTGGTGGCTGGGGATGTCCAGGTCGATGTTCTTCAGGTTGTGCGTGCGCGCGCCGCGTATGCCGATGCGCTGGCGGCGCAGCGCCGCGGCCAGCGGCAGGCCTTCGCTCGAATCGGAATGCGGCTGGGAGTGGGCGGGCGTCAGGGGGTCGGTGAGGTCGTTCATGGGGAACCGGTCATTATCGGCCCCCGGGCGCAAAGCTGCCTACCACCAGCGCCGGTGCTTGAAATACGCCAGCATCACGAGGACCACCGTGCCCATCAGCCCCAGCGCATACCAGTAGCCGAAGCGCCAGTGCAGCTCGGGCATGTTCCAGGGGCTGTCGGTGTCGAAATTCATGCCGTACACGCCGGTGATGAAGGACAGCGGCATGAAGATGGTGGCGATGATGGTGAGCACCTTCATGATGTCGTTCATGCGCTGGTTGACCGCCGACAGGTACACATCCAGCAGGCTGGAGGCCATTTCGCGGCAGCTCTCCACCAGGTCCACGACGATGACCGCGTGGTCGTGGCAGTCGCGCAGGTACACGCGGGTGGCCTGCGAGAGCAGGCGCTCGTCGTTGCGCGTGAGCGTGGCGATCACCTCGCGCTGCGGCCACCAGGCGCGGCGCATCAGCACCAGTTCGCGCCGCGCGTAGTGGATCTGGCGGCGCGACTCGCGCCCCGGGTACTCCAGGATCTCGTCTTCCAGCGCATCCAGGCGCTCGCCCAGCTGCTGCAGCAGCCCGAAGGCGCTGTCCACCACCACGTCGATCAGCGCATAGAGCAGGTGGTCGGCCCCGAAGCTGCAGATGTGCGCGCCGCCGCGAATGCGCTGGCGCACCGGCTCGAACAGCGCGCTCGGGCCGTCGCCTATGCTGATGACGTAGCCCGGGCCGAGGAAGAAGGCCACCGGCTCGGCCGAGCAGCCGCCGTCGGCCTCGCGCTGCACCAGCTGCAGCACGACGAAGAGCTGCCCGTCGAACACCTCGCATTTGGGCAGGGCCTCTTCCTGCAGCACGTCCTCCAGCGCCAGCGGATGCAGGCCGAAGACCTGGCCCAGCGCCTGCATCTGCGCCGCCGTGGGCCGCCCCTGCAGGTGCAGCCAGCTCACGCCGGTCTCGCCGGGCTGGGGCAGCAACTGGGCATTGGGCTGCACCGCGCTTTGCTCCTGCACCATGCCATGCGCGTCGTAGCGCAACAGGCTCAGGCTGGCGCCCCCGCGCGCCGGAGTTTCTGCGTCCCTGAGCGAGCCCGGCGTGGCGCCAGGACGCAGGCGGCCCAGGTAGTGACCGTGGCGATAGCGCGGGGTGGGCGGGCGAGGGGCGGGGCGTTTTCTCTTCATGGTGTGCAAACTATCACAGGCGCCGACACCGCCATGCCCGGGCGCTCAGCGGGAAGGCCGCCCCGAGCCACGCCAGCGCCAGCCACCGGCGGGGCGCCCGCCGGTGCGCGAAATGGCCGCGGGGCGGGGCGGCGGTTCGCCCTTCGGCCAGGCAGCCGAGGACGACGGCAAGCAGGCCGCAGCGCGATCGCTTGGTTGACGAAGTGTTCCATGGACGCCGCCGCTCCCGTGCCATTGTGCTGCCGCACGGGCGCGCGCCCGCGCACGGCGCCGGCGTGGTGCAAACGGCATGCCAGCATGGCGGCAGGGGACATGGCCGCTATCAACGACAATAGCCGACTTGGCTGGCGACAGGCCCGCCCACGCGCTGCACGCCCATGTCCGCTTCCTCCTCCAAGCCTCTTACGCCCGAAGCCGCCGACCGGCGCATGACCGGCGCCGAGCGGCGCTCGTCCATCAGCCTGGCGCTGATCTTCGCGCTGCGCATGCTGGGCCTTTTCCTGGTGCTGCCGGTCTTCATGCTCGAAGCCGGCCGATACCCGGGCGGCGAGGACATCGCCATGGTCGGCCTGGCCATGGGCAGCTACGGCATGACGCAGGCCTTCCTGCAGCTGCCCATGGGCATGGCCTCCGACCGCTTCGGGCGCAAGCGCGTGATCGTCATCGGTCTCGTCGTCTTTGCCGCCGGCAGCCTGATCGCGGCCCTGGCCGACACGCTGATGGGGCTGCTGGTGGGGCGCTCCATCCAGGGCGCGGGCGCGGTATCGGCCGCGGTCACCGCGCTGCTGGCCGACCAGACGCGCGAGGTGGTGCGTACCAAGGCGATGGCGCTGGTGGGCATCAGCATCGGGCTGATGTTCGCGCTGGCGCTGGTGGCCGCGCCGCTGCTCACCGCCTGGATAGGGCTGTCGGGGCTGTTCGGGCTGACCTTCGCGCTCACGCTGGCGGGCATCGTGGTGGTGCTCTGGGTGGTGCCGGCGGAAACGGCGCGCCCTGCCGATGCGCCGCCGGGGCATTACTCCGAGGTGCTGCGCCACGGCGACCTGATGCGCGTGAACCTGGGCGTGTGCGCGCTGCACACGGTGCAGATGTCGATGTGGGTGGCGGTGCCGGCCATGCTGGTGCAGGCCGGCCTGCCCAAGGCGCAGCACTGGCAGATCTACCTCTCGGCCATCGTGCTGTCGCTGATCGCCATGGGCGCGCTGTTCTCCATGGAGCGCCGCGGCCGGCTGCGCGGGGCGCTGCTGCTCTCGATAGGCCTGGTGCTCGTCGGCCAGGTCGGCTTCGCCCTGCTGGCGGGCGGCGCCGGCGCGGCCCCGCTGTGGGCGTTGGGGGGCATGCTCTTCGTCTTCTTCTGCGGCTTCAACGTGCTGGAGGCGACGCAGCCCAGCCTGGCCTCGCGCATGGCGCCCGAGAACCTGCGCGGCGCGGCCCTGGGCACCTACAACACGCTGCAGTCCATCGGCCTGTTTCTGGGCGGCGCGGCGGGCGGCGCGCTGGTCAAGTGGGGCGGGCACACGGGTCTGTTCGTCGCCACCTCGCTGATCACGCTGGCCTGGCTGGCCTGGACCTGGCCGCTCAAGCCCATAGGGCGCGAAGCAGCCCGCTGAAGCCCCGCGCCGGGCAGTTCACGGCGCCGCGCAAAGCCGCTATGCTGCGCACCTGCGGTCTGGCAGAGGCCGCCAGCTTCATCATTGGCCCGGGCTTCTCTGCGTCATCACCCGGGCTACTTCCAAGGACACACCCCATGGCATCGGTCAACAAAGTCATCCTCGTCGGCAACCTCGGGCGCGACCCGGAGACGCGCACTTTCCCCAGCGGCGACCAGGTCACCAACGTCACGCTGGCCACGACCAACAAGTGGCGCGACAAGCAGACCGGCGAGGCGCGCGAACACACCGAATGGCACCGCCTGGTGTTCAACGGCAAGCTGGCCGAGATCGCCGGCCAATACCTGCGCAAGGGCAGCCAGATCTATGTGGAAGGCAGCATCCGCACGCGCAAGTGGCAGGCCCAGGACGGGCAGGAGCGCTACAGCACGGAAATCCGCGTGGACGTGATGCAGATGCTGGGCAGCCGGCCCGGCCAGGGTGGTGGCTCGGGCGGCTATGGCGACGACGAGGGTTTTGGCGACGCCGGCAGCTTCGACGCGCCCGCGCGCCGCGCGGCACCGGCGCGCCCTGCGCCCATGCAGCGCCCGGCGCCCGCCCCGGTGGCCGCGCCCCAGCCGCCGGCCGCCTCGGGCTTTGACGACATGGAAGACGACATTCCCTTCTGATTGCCGCCAAACCTGGTTTCTGTTGGCACAGGCCCGTTTCCCGCCGGGGAAACGGGCCTTTCTTCTTGCCCGCCGCATTGATTGCCTGGGCCGGCGCTCGGCCTCTGCCCGCGCACGCCAGCACAGGGGCTCACTCGCCGTCTGCGGTGCGTATCGTGTCGCTGCCCTTGTGGTTCTTGCCACGGCCGATGTCGGTCTCCAGCGCCCGCACCAGCTTGTCGGTGGTGGCGATGAAGGCATCGGCCACCTTGTCGGCGGTGGCCGTCACCGTCACGGGCGGGCGCCCGGCGGGGCGCGCTTCCATGCGGCAACGCTTGTCGCTGGCGCCGGCCTTGCCGGCGTTTTCGTCGCTCAGGAAGACTTCGACGCGCGTGAGGTATTCACGAAAGCGCGCCAGCCGCGTGAGCGTTTCCTGCTCCACCCAGCGTGCGAGCGACTCGCCGCCCTGGATCTGCCGGTCGGTATTGACTTGCACTTGCATGGTTGACTCCTTTCACACGGCCCGCGGTCCGGGCCGCTCAGGGCTAGCTTACCGTCTGCGCGGCGCGGCCGCGTCCCGGCGGCGGCGCCAGTGTCGCGGACGCGAAAACAACAGAGGCGCTCAAAGCGCCAGGCAAGTGCCGCAGCAGTGCGCACTGGCATGCGGGCGGTGATACAACGGCAGACATGCCCGAATCGGTACGCCTCAAGATCGGCCTGTCGGCCTGCTTCTCCTATGCCGACCCGCAGCGCCACCTGTTCACCGGCAAGACGCTGCAGTACATCGAACAGTCGATCGCGCACTGGATCATGTCCGCCGGCGCGCTGGTGGTCGTCATTCCCTGCCCCACCGGCGAGACGGCGCGCGGCGACGTCACGCTCAAGCACTACGCGCGCTGGCTCGACGGCGTGGTGCTGCACGGCGGCTCGGACGTCTGGCCCGGTCACTACGGCGAGGTGGCGCTCGCCCCCGAGTGGGAGGGCGACCGCGTGCGCGACCTCTACGACCTGGCGGTGATCGAGGCCTTCGAGCAGGCGGGCAAGCCCGTCTTCGGCGTCTGCCGCGGGCTGCAGATCATCAACGTGGCCTTTGGCGGCACGCTCTACCAGGACATCGAGAGCCAGCTGGCCGGCGCCCAGCGCCACCGCGACCCGCTGGAGTACGACCGCCATGTGCACGACATCCGCATCGAGCCGCGCACCCGCCTGGCGCGGCTGTACCCGGGGCGCGTGCAGGCCACGGTCAACAGCATCCACCACCAGGGCATCAAGACCCTGGCGCCGGGCTTCGCCGTCGAGGCCTGGAGCATGCCCGACCAGGTGCCCGAGGCCATCCGGCGCACCGCGCGCCACGGCCGCGGCTACATCGCCGCCACGCAGTGGCACCCGGAATTTCGCACCCGCGCCGACGTGACGCTGGACGACGCGCCCATCCTGCACGACTTTCTGGATGCCTGCGAGCGCGCGCGCCACCACCGCTGGCCGGGCAGCAGTCCCCTGCACATCCGCGACCGCGCCTCGCGCCTGCTGCGCCAGGCGCTGCTCAGACGTTTCTAGGTACTGGCCAGAATATTGGTCAAATCGGCCGCAAACGCTTGCCTGGTAAGCGCCTGCAGCTATGTTTTCAGTGGTGGTGACCGTGGCCGCCGTGCACGTGGCGGTGAGCAATTTCCTCCGCCGTGGCGGCGCGCACCTCGGTCACCTTGAAGGCAAAGCGCAGCGCCTTGCCCGCCAGCGGGTGGTTGCCGTCCAGATGCACCTCGGGGCCCTTGATCTTGACCACGCGGTAGTGGCGCGCCTGGCCGTCGTCCCCCATGCGCTGCAGGTGGCCACCGACCTTCACGCCCGGCGGAAATTCGCTCCTGGGGATGGTGAGCACCAGGGCCTCGTCGCGCGGGCCGAAAGCTTCCTCGATGGCCAGCTCGATGGCACTGGCGTGGCCCACGCCCTGGCCTTCCAGCGCCTGCTCCACCTTGGGGAAGATGCCCTCATGGCCGCCGTGCAGGTAGGCGGTGTGGCCGTTGTCCAGGGTCTGGCCGGTGCGCGGGTCGGTGAGCTTGTATTGCAGGGTGACGGCGGAGTCTTTGGTGATTTGCATGGCGGTGGGCTGCAGGAGGTGGGGATGGGGCGATTGTGTCAGGCGAGGGCCGGCCAGCCGTCATTTGTGCAGTGCCGGCCGCACCCGCACCGGACGATGGTCGCTGCCCAGATCCGCGCCCAGGGCCGCATCCTCGACCCGCAGGCCGGGCGTTACGAGGACATGGTCCAGCGGAAGGATGGAAAGCCAGCCGCCCAGATTGGGCCAGGTGGGTGCAAGGCCGCTGGCGCGCAGCAAGGGGGCGGCGCCCCGCAGGCCGGTGGACCAGGGCGAGTCGTTCATGTCGCCCAACAGGATGCCGGGCATGCCCCCACCGGTCAGCAGCCCGGCTTCCTGTCGCAGGCTTGCATCGCGCTCGCGGGCGTAGGCAGAGCTGATGGGCGGCATCGGGTGCACGGCGGTCAGGGCCAATCCGTGGCCGTTCACATCCAGAACGAGGCGCAGTTTCAGCGTCGCCAGGGTATCCGCAGGCAGCACCCTCTGGGTCGAGGCGATGGGGTGCTTGGACAGCACGCCCAGCCCGAATTGATCCTCGCTCGGTTCGAGCGCACGGTAGGGGTAGGCCGCCAGCAGTTCGGGGCGCGTCACCAGGGCCATGGCAGACGGGGTGAACTCCTGCAGTGCGATGACATCCGGCGCGTCTGCCGAGAGCAGCCAGGCTGCGAGTGCGGCGTGCTCGCTGCGCTCGAAGTTCAGGTTGGCGCTGGCCACGGTGAGCGTGGCGGCGGCCTTGCCCGACGCGGTGCGCACACTGGCACCGGGCGACGCGTGCAACCACGCCGCCGCAACCATGGCCAGCGGCGGCAGCAGGGCCAAGGATGGGCGGCGAGAGCGCAAGGACACTGCGAGCAAGGCGCCGGCAAGCGCCAGGCCTGCGTACAACCATTGCCAATGCGAAACCAGACCCGCCAGCCAACGCAGACTGTCCGGCATGGCCGCTTCGGGTAGAGAAGGCAGGAAGGCGCTCATGGCACCGAGGCCGCACAGCCAAGTCACCACGACGGCGCGCCGGGCGATGGCGTTTGCGAGGCCGGGCTTGCGGGCGCGCCCTGGTCTGTCCGATGGCGCTGCCAAGGCGGCGCTGGCGCTGGCGTTGGTGTCGGTGGCGGAAAACCAGGGTTTCAATGCGGGCCCTCGGAAAGTTCTCAATGCGGCCGCGCTCACCAGCCGAATCACCACGCCTTGCCCAAGGTCGGCGGCGTGCGCCGCTGCGAGCACGACACGGGCATGGGCGGCAGGTTCACGGGCGCCGCCAGGCCCGAGAAGCTCAGGCAGCCTTGCGCCGCGGATGCTCTATCGTCGGCAGGAAAATCGTCAAAAGCCCCAGCAGCGGCAGGAAGGCGCAGATCTGGTAGACAAACTCGATGCCGTGGCTGTCGGCCACCACGCCGAGCACCGCCGCGCCGATGCCGCCCATGCCGAAGGCAAAGCCGAAGAACATGCCCGAGACGGCGCCGATCTTGCCGGGCATCAGCTCCTGCGCATAGACCAGGATGGCCGAAAACGCCGAGGCGATCACCAGGCCGATGATGAAGATCAGGATGCCGGTCCACATCAGGTTCACGTGGGGCAGCGCCAGCGTGAACGGGGCCACGCCCAGGATGGACACCCAGATCACCGGCTTGCGCCCGATGTGGTCGCCGATCGGCCCGCCGGCGAGCGTGCCCGCCGCCACCGCGAACAGGAAGACGAACAGGTGGATCTGCGAGGCCTGCACCGAGACGCCGAAATGCTGTATCAGGTAGAAGGTGTAGTAGCTGGTGATGCCGGCGAGGTAGAAGTACTTGGAGAAGATCAGCACCAGCAGCACCGCGATGGCCCGCACCACCAGGCGGTGCGGGACAGGGCTGGCGGCCTCGCTCACCTTCCTGGCCGCGGCGGGGCGGCTCAGGAACTGGCGCTGGTACCAGTTGCCGATCTGCCAGAGCACCGCGATGGCCACCAGCGCCGCCAGCGCGAACCAGGCGATCGCGCCCTGTCCGTGGGGCAGCACGATGAGGGCGGCCAGCAGCGGCCCGAGCGCCGAGCCGGTATTGCCCCCGACCTGAAAGATCGACTGCGCCAGCCCGTGCTGCCCGCCCGAGGCCAGGCGCGCGATGCGCGAGGACTCGGGGTGGAACACCGACGAGCCGGTACCCACCAGCGCCGCCGCGATGAGGATGACGATGAAGTTGGGCGCCACCGACAGCAGCAGCAGCCCGCACAGCGTCGAGCCCATGCCGAAGGCCAGCGAATGCGGCTTGGGGTGCCGGTCGGTGTACAGGCCCACCAGCGGCTGCAGCATGGAGGCGGTGAGCTGGTAGGTCAGGGTGATCAGCCCGATCTGCAGGAAGCTCAGGTTGAAGTCGCCCTTGAGGATGGGGTAGATCGCCAGGATCAACGACTGGATCATGTCGTTGAGCATGTGCGAGAAGCTGATCGCGCCCAGCACGCGGTAGCGCGTGGGGTTGGCTGCGGCGAGGGTGGCAGTGGCGGCGGGCGGCATGGTGGGCGGCGTGCAAACGAACCCTCAATGGTAGCGGCGCGCCCGCTTTCGCGCTGTTGCCCGTGTTACTCGGTCTGGCCCTTGGCCACCAGCGCGATGCGCAGGCCCTCGGGCGTGACGCTGATCGCGCCAGGCTGCAGGCCCAGGGTGTCGGCCAGCAGCAGGTCTTGTTCGCGCAGGCGGTAGAGCACCACCTCGCGCAGCGACTGGCGCAGCCCCTCGGCCAGGCTCTGGCGCAGCAACTGCTGCGCGGGCGCCGGCAGCTCGGCCAGGTGCAGCGCGTTCAGGTGCAGCCCGGTGGCGCGCAGGCTGCGGTCGCTCGCCTCATAGCGCAGCGCAAAGTCCAGGTCGGCCTCGCCCGTGTAGGCGCGCGCCAGCAAGGGGCCGCTGGCGCCGAGCTCAAGCCGCGCGCCCAGGTGATCGAGCGCGGGCAGCAGCCGCAGGCGCGGCGCCTGCACCACCACGTCCAGCAGGCCCTGCACGCTCAGGCGCCGGGGGAAGTGCCCGTCCACCGCCGCCTGCAGGCGCTCGAGCGGCACGGTGACGCTGCGCGGCCCGCCGCGCCCCGTGGTGCAGGCAGCGGCGCCCGCCAGCCACGCGAGGCTCCCCGCCAGCCAGCGACGGCGGCGCATCCGGGCCACGGGCGGCGGCCTCAGCCGCGCGCCGGAATGTTCAGCCCGCGCTGCACCGCCGGCCGCGCCAGGAAGACATCGAGCACCCGTGCCACCTCGGGGTAGCTGCCCCAGGCGACCAGGTCGCCGGCTTCATAAAAGCCGATGAGGTTGCGCACCCAGGGGAAGATGGCGATGTCGGCAATGCCGTAGGCGTCGCCCACCAGCCACTGGCGGCCCTTCAGGTGCTTGTCCAGCACGCCCAGCAGGCGGCGCGACTCGTTGACGTAGCGGTCGCGCGGGCGCTTGTCCTCGAATTCCTTGCCGGCGAATTTGTGGAAGAAGCCGAGCTGGCCAAACATCGGCCCCAGCCCCCCCATCTGCCACATCAGCCACTGCAGGGTTTCATAGCGCTGCGCCGGATCGCGGCTGAGCAGCTTGCCGGTCTTCTCGGCCAGATAGATCAGGATGGCGCCCGATTCCCACAGTACCAGCGGCTTGCCGCCGGGACCGTCGGGGTCGAGGATGGCCGGTATCTTGTTGTTCGGGTTCAGCGACAGGAACTCGGGCGAGAGCTGGTCGTTGGTCTCGAAGCTCACCAGGTGCGGCTCATACGGCAGGCCCAGTTCTTCTAGCGCGATCGATGCCTTCACGCCGTTGGGCGTGGGCAGGGAATACAGCTGCAGGCGTTCGGGGAATTCGGCCGGCCATTTGGCGGCGATGGGGTGGGTCCAGGTCATGTCTCTTTCCTCAGTGGGCTTCCCTTGCGGGGCGGTGCAGCAGGCAAAGCTTGTTGCCGTCGGGGTCGCGCAGATAGGCCAGGTAGATGCGGTGCTTGCCGCTCTCGCGCCAGCCGGGCGGGTCTTCGCAGCTGCTGCCGCCGGCGGCGACGGCGGCGTCGTGCGCGGCCTGGGCCTGTTCGGGCGACGCGGCGGCGAAGCCCAGGGTGCCACCGTTGCCGACGCTGGCGGGTTGCCCGTCGATCGGCGTGGTGATGCCGAAGGTGCCGCCGCCGCTGCGGTAGAAGTAGCGGTAGCGGTCGAACACCGCGGGGCCTACTCCCAGCGCGCCGAAGAAGGCGTCATAAAAGCGCTTGGCGCGCTCAAGATCGTTGCTGCCCAGGATGACGTGGCTGAACATGGGGGCGGGTCTCCGACAAGGTTGGGATGGTGATTCGGTTTGCGCCTCGATGGTAGCGGCAGCGCGGCGTGGGCGCTGGCGCGGCCCTCAGGGCCGAGGCGGCTGCGCACCGCCGCCCGGGCCCGCAGGCAGCACGCTGAGGGCGCCGTCGAGCGCCTGCTCGCGCGTGCCCGCCGGACAGGGCTGGTTGGTATAGACCACCCGCCCGTCCTGCGCGAGGCACTTGCGCGGCGGCGGCGGGGGAGGTTCCAGGTCCGCGCCGGGGCGCGCGCCGGCGCCGGCCGGGCGCTTGCCCGGCGGCAGGCTCTCGGGCCCGGGCCGGGTGCTCTTGCGCCACAGCTGCTCAAGCCAGGGGCCGGCTTCGGGCAGCCAGGCCGCGCGCGTATGCCAGGCGGCTGCGGCGCCCGCGAGCACCAGCACGGCGACGGCCGCCCAGGTGATGCGCTCGCCCCGGCTGAGCATGGGCCATCACCCCAGATGCTGACCCAGGATGCCCGCGAGTTCGAACATGCCCGCGCGCTCCTTGCCGAAGACCGCGCGCAGCTTCTCGTCGGCGACGATCTGGCGCTTGTCCTGCGGGTCCTGCAAGCCGTGGGTGCGGATGTATTCCCAGAGCTTCTTCACCGCGGCCGGCCGGTTCACCGCCTCGGTGCCGATAACCGCGGCCAGGGCCGCGCTGGGCGCCTTGCCGCTGGCCGCCGTGGTCTTGCGCGGGGTCTTTTTGGCCGCGGGTTTGGCAGCTTTTTTGGCTGTAGCGCCCGCCCTGCCTGCGCCAACAGCTCCTGTTTTTGAAGCAGCCGTCTTGCGCGGCGGAAATTTGCCTTCGCGCGGCTCGAACTCGAAGTTGACCTTGCCCGCCCCAGCGTCCCAGGCCAGGCGCGCCTTGAAGGGGCGGCGCGTGCGGTTGGAGATGAATTTGTCCAGCAGGTCGGTCTTGCCCGTGGCCAGCAGCTTTTGCATCTGCTCGCGCTCTATCGGCTGCTGCAGGATGGTCTTGCCGCTCTTGAAGCTGCAGCTGGGTACGGCCTGCTCGGCCGTGGGCACGGCGCGCGCGCAGACGTAGTTGCTGCCATGCTCGTGCACCTCGGCGCCGCAGGCCGGGCAGGCGCCCAGCGAGGCGTCGGCAAACTGCACCAGCTCACCAGTCTCCCCTTCGTTCTTGTCGTCGCCAAAGTCGAATTCCAGCTTGTAGCCCCCCGCCGCCTCGGCATCGGCGACGATGGCGATCTCGGCGGTGAAGGGCCAGCCGGCCTTGGAGCGAAAGCCCGTGAGCGGCCCGATGCGCCGTTCACGCAAAAGCTGCTCGGCCTCGGCCACCTCGAAGGTGCGCCCGGCGGGCGACTTGCCAAACGAGAAGCCGCAGCCCTCGCCCCCGTCCTTGCCGGTGCAGGCGTAGCGGCGGTAGTTTTCCTTCACCACGCCACCGCAGTTGGGGCAGGGCGATTGCAGGGTGGCGTAGTTGCCGGGGATGGTGTCGCGGTCGTATTCCTTGGCCTTCCTGACCATGCGCTCGGTCATCTCGGCAATCTGCTGCATGAAGGCGGCGCGCGAGAGCTGGCCCTTTTCCATCTGCGCCAGCTTGTATTCCCACTCGCCGGTCAGCTCGGCCTTGCACAGCTCATTGACCTGCAGGCCGCGCAGGAGCGTCATGAGCTGGAAGGCCTTGGCCGTGGGGATGAGTTCGCGGCCTTCGCGCAGCATGTATTTTTCAGTCAGCAAGCCTTCGATGATGGCCGCGCGCGTGGCGGGTGTGCCCAGGCCTTTCTCCTGCATGGCCTCGCGCAGTTCGTCGTCATCGATCTGCTTGCCCGCGCTCTCCATCGCGCCCAGCAGCGTGGCTTCGGAATAGCGTGCCGGCGGCTTGGTTTTCAGGCCCTTGGCATCCACCTGGGCGGCCAGCGGGCGCTCGCCCGGCTGCACCGCCACCAGCGGCTGGCCCTTGTCGCCGTCCTTGCCACCTTCGGCATCCACGGCGGCCTCCTTGCCGTAGATGGCCAGCCAGCCGGGCTTGACCAGCACCTTGCCCTCGGTCTTGAAGTGGTGCTCGGCGATTTGCGAGATTCGCGTGGTGACCTGGAATTCCGCGCTCGGGAAGAACACCGCCAGAAAGCGGCGCACCACCAGGTCGTAGAGTTTCTGCTCGGCCTCCGACAGGCCGTGCGGCGCCTGCGTGGTGGGGATGATGGCGAAGTGGTCGCTGATCTTGCTGTTGTCGAACACCCGGCGGCTGGGGCGCAGATAGCCTTGCTCCAGCGCCTGGCGCGCAAACGGGGCCAGGTGGCCCAAAGTGCTGGCAGCGAGCACCTCCAGCGTCTGGCGCGCGGTGCCCAGGTAGTCCTCGGGCAGATGGCGCGAATCGGTACGCGGGTAGGTCAGAGCCTTGTGCTTTTCATACAGGGCCTGGGCCAGCGCCAGCGTGGTCTTGGCGGAAAAGCCGAAGCGCCCGTTGGCCTCGCGCTGCAGGCTAGTCAGGTCAAACAGCAGCGGGCTGGCCTGGGTGGTGGGCTTGGCCTCCTCGGTCACCGTGGCGGCCTGGCCGCGCACCGCCTCGGCAATGGCACGGGCCTGGGCTTCGTTCCAGAGCCGGTCGGCGCGGGCCTCCGGGTCGTCACCCTTCCTGAAGGCCGGGTCGAACCACTTGCCCAGGTAGTCGCCCGCCTGCGCGGCGAAGGTGCCGTGCACCTCCCAGTAGTCACGGCTTCTGAAGGCGCGGATCTTTTCCTCGCGCTCCACGACCAGCGAGAGCGTGGGCGTCTGCACCCGCCCCACGGTAGTCAAGAAGAAGCCCCCGCCCTGGGAGTTGAACGCGGTCATGGCGCGCGTGCCGTTGATGCCCACCAGCCAATCGGCCTCGGAGCGGCTGCGCGCGGCGTCCGCCAGGCCCTGCATCTGCTGCTCGCTCCGCAAGCGCTCGAAACCGTCGCGGATCGCCTGCGGCGTCATGCTCTGCAGCCACAGGCGGCGGATCGGCTTGCCCAGCGTGCCCTTGGCGCCACCGGCGTATTGCTCGATCAGGCGAAAGATCAGCTCGCCCTCGCGCCCCGCGTCGCAGGCGTTGATGAGTTCGCTCACGTCCTTGCGCTTGGCCAGCCTGACCACGGCCGCCAGGCGGCTCTTGGTCTTGTCCACCGGTTTCAGGTCAAAGCGCGGCGGGATGACCGGCAGATGGGCAAAGCTCCACTTGCCGCGCTTGACGTCGAATTCTTCCGGCGCCTGGATTTCCACCAGATGGCCGACGGCGCTGGTGACGACGTAACGCTCGTTCTCGAAATGGTCCTCGTGCTTGTCGAACTTTCCGGTGGTGGCCGTGAGGGCGCGCACGATGTCCTGCGCGACCGAGGGTTTTTCCGCAATGACCAGTTGTTTGCTCATGGTGTCTTGTGCAGCACTTCTACAATGTGTGGCCCCACGCGCACGCGCGCGCAGGTGTGTATGCATACAAGGTAGCAGAGATTTTGTCCCAGCCCCCCGCCCCCCGCCCCCAGGCCCCGCGCGGCCGCCGCATCCAGGTGCGCCGCTCGGGCGTGCACGGCAAGGGGGTGTTTGCGCTGCAGGCCATCGCCGAGGGCGAGGTCATCATCGAATACCTGGGCGAGGTGATCTCCTGGGACGAGGCGCAGGAGCGCCATCCGCACGACCCGGCCCAGCCCAACCACACCTTCTACTTCCACGTGGATGAAGACCACGTGATCGACGCCAACGTGGGCGGCAACGCCGCGCGCTGGATCAACCACAGCTGCGAGCCCAACTGCTGGGCCGACGAGGTGCAGGGCCGCATCTTCATCACCGCGCTGCGCGACATCGCCGCGGGCGAAGAGCTCAACTACGACTACGGCCTGATCATCGAGGAGCGCTACACCAAGAAGCTCAAGGCGCAGTACGCCTGCCGCTGCGCCAGCCCGCACTGCCGCGGCACCATGCTCGCGCCCAAGCGCGGCTGGCGCCCGCTGCAGCCTGCGCCCGGGGGCCGGCGCGCATGAGCGCGGGCGACTGGCCGCTGGCGGCGCTGCGCGCGCAGCTTGCGCCGCTGCTGCCGGATCTTGTGATCGAGGTGGCGCCCAGCATCGATTCGAGCAACTCCGAGCTGCTGCGCCGCGCGCGCAGGGGCACGCTCGCGCCCACGCTCCTGATTGCCGAGGAACAGACCGCCGGGCGTGGACGCCAGGGACGCAACTGGTACAGCGGTGCGGGCGACGTGCTGGCCGTCTCCATCGGCCTGCCCTATGCGCCGCGCGACTGGTCGGGCCTGTCGCTGGCCGTGGGCGTGGCACTGGCCGAAAGCCTGCAGCCGCAATGGCCCGCGCAGGGCAGCGGGCAGCCGCGCATCCTGCTCAAATGGCCCAACGACCTGTGGCTGGAGGACGGGCGCAAGCTTGCCGGCGTACTGATCGAAACCACCGAAATGGCCGACGGCAGCGGCCGGCGCTGCGTCATCGTGGGCGTCGGCATCAACCTGCAGCCGCCGCCGGCGCAGGGATTGCGCACGCCCGCCGCCTGCCTGCAGGACCTGGATGCGCGCCTGGACGGCCCCGCGGCCCTGCTGCGCTATGCCGCACCCGTGGTGCGCACGCTGCTCGGTTTTGCCGAAAGCGGCTTCGCCCCCTTCCAGCCGCGCTTTGCGCGGCGCGACTACCTCAAGGGCCGGGCGGTGCAGCTGAGCAACGGCGTGCAGGGCACGGCCTGTGGCGTGCAGGACGATGGCGCGCTGCAGCTGTCCACGCGGGGCGGCCTGCAGCGCATCACCAGCTTCGAAGTGAGCGTGCGCCCGGCGAGCAGCTGCGGCGCCGGAGCCTGAGCCATGCTGCGCCTGGCCGTACTCGTGCTGCTGCTGGCCAACCTGGGCTACTACGCCTGGAGCAGCGGCCAGCTGCAGCCCTGGGGCCTGGCGCCCCAGAGCGAAGGCGAGCCCGAACGCCTGCAGCGCCAGATCGCGCCGCAGAACCTGGAGCTGCTGCCCGCCGGCAGATCCACGCCGCCGCCCGCCGCGCCGCCGGCGACCCCGGTCCCTGCTGAGACGCCGCCCGCCCCGGCGCAGGTGGCGGCGGAGCCCGTGGCCTGCCTTCAGGCCGGACCCATGGACGAGGCGCGCGCCCAGGGCCTGCGCACTGCGCTGGCCAGCCTGCCGGCGGGCAGCTGGACGCTGGAACCGGGCGAGGTGCCTGCGCGCTGGATGGTCTACATGGGGCGCTTTGCCGACGAGGAAACGCTGGCCAGGAAGCGCGCCGAGCTGCGCGCGCTCAAGCTCGCCTTCGACCGCCCGGGGGCGGCCTTCGAGCCGGGCCTGTCGCTCGGGCGTTTTGCCAGTGAAGAGGCGGCGCAGCGCGGACTGGCCGACCTGGTGGCGCGCGGGGTGCGCACCGCCCGCGTGGTGCAGGAGCGTGCCGCGCAGCCGCGCTACACGCTGGTGCTGCCCGCGGCCACCGCCGCGCTGCGCGCGCAGCTCGACGCGCTGGCGCTGCGCTGGGACGACACGCCGCTGCAGGTTTGTACCTGAGGAGCCAGGCTGCAGCCAGCCGTCAGGCGATGGGCAGTCCGCGCGGCTGAGCCAGCGGCGCGAAACGCACCGTGAAGCGCGTGCCCGGCTGCGCGCTGCCGGGGTGGAGCTGGTCCAGCTGCACGCTGGCGCGGTGCTGGCGCACGATCTCGCGCACGATGGGCAAGCCCAGGCCCGAGCCATCGGCCTCGTGTCCGAGCGAGCGGTAGAACGGCTGGAAGATGAGTTCGCGCTCCTCTTCGGCAATGCCCGGCCCGGAGTTTTCCACCTGCAGCAGCAGCACCTGGCCGAAGGGGTCGGTCACCACGCGCGCGGTGACCACGCCGGGGCTGGCGTCGCTCGAGGGCGTGTAGTTGATGGCGTTGTCCAGCAGGTTGCGCACCAGCTCGGACAGCAGCGTGGCGTTGCCCTCCATCCACACGCCCGGGGCTTCGGGCGGCGCGCCGTCGTAGCCCAGGTCGATGTGCTTGGCCAGCGCCCGCGGCACGCTGTCGTGCACCACGTCGATCACCAGCTGCGCCAGGTTCAGGCGCTGGCGCTGCAGGGTGCTCGCGCCGCCCTCGGCACGCGCCAGCGCCAGCAGCTGGTTGACCGCATGCGTGGCGCGCACCGAGGCGCGGCCGATCTGCAGCAGCGACTTCTTGAGCTCCTCCGCGCTGGTGTCGCGCCGCTGGGCCAGGTCGGCCTGCATGCGCAGCCCCGCCAGCGGCGTCTTGAGCTGGTGCGCGGCGTCGGCCAGAAAGCGTTTTTGCGTAGCCACCGACTCGTGCAGGCGCTCGAGCAGGTCGTTGACCGAATCGACCAGCGGCGCCACCTCCAGCGGCACCGCCTTGTTGTCCAGCGGCGAGAGGTCGCCGGGCTTGCGCCGGCGGATGCGGTCTTCGAGCTGGTGCAGCGGCTTGATGCCGCGCGTGAGCGCCAGCCACACCAGCAGCAGCGCCAGCGGCAGCACGAAGAGCTGGGGCAGCAGCACGCCCTTGATGATTTCCGTGGCCAGCACGCTGCGCTTGGAGCGCGTCTCCGCCACCTGCACCAGCGCCGGATGGAAGTCCGCCTTGGGCAGATGCACCCAGATGTAGGCCACGCGCACGTCGGCGCCGCGCAGCTCATCGTCGCGCAGCTGCACCTCGTCGGCGGCCACCAGGGCGTCGGCCGGCGGCTGGGGCAGGTCGCGTTCGCCGGCAAGCACCGCGCCACTGGGCGCGCGCACCTGAAAGTAGACCACGTCCGACTCGTCGGCGCGCAGCACGCCGGCGTCGGTATTGGCCAGGTTCACGCGCACCAGCCCGTCCTGCACGCTGAGCAGCTCGGCCAGCGCGTAGGCGTTGTATTCCAGCGTGCGGTCAAACGGCTTGTTGGCCAGGTCCTGGGCGACGAACCAGGTCAGCGCCAGGCTGATGGGCCACAGCAGCAGCAGCGGGGTGAGCATCCAGTCCAGGATCTCGCCAAAGAGCGAGCGCTGCTCGGTGCGTTTCATGCAAAAACCGGTGCAAACCCTTGTCAGGTATGCGCTGGCCCCTCTGATTTTTGCAGCATCATGGCTCGATTTTCTGCAGGCAATAGCCCAGGCCGCGCACCGTGGCGATGCGCACCGGGCCGCGCTCTATCTTCTTGCGCAGGCGGTGCACATAGACCTCGATGGCGTTGTTGCTGACTTCTTCGCCCCATTCGCACAGGTGCTCGACGAGCTGGTCCTTGGACACCAGGCGCCCGGTGCGCTGCAGCAGGATTTCCAGCACGCCGAGCTCGCGCCCGGACAGCTCCACCACCTCGCCATCGATGCTGGCCATGCGGCCCACCTGGTCGTAGGTCAGCGGGCCGTGGCGCAGCACATTGGTGGTCGTGCCCAGGCTGCGGCGGGTCAGCGCCCGCACGCGCGCCTCGAGCTCCTGCAGCGAGAACGGCTTGGCCATGTAGTCGTCGGCGCCCAGGTCCAGACCCTTGACGCGCTCTTCCACGCTGTCGGCCGCCGTGAGGATCAGCACCGGCAGCGGCGAGGAACGCGCGCGCAGGCGCTTGAGCACTTCCAGGCCATGCATGCGCGGCAGGCCCAGGTCGAGGATCAGCAGGTCGAACTCGTGGTTGGTCATCAGTGCCGCGTCGGCTTCGCTGCCGTTGGCCACATGGTCCACCACGGCGCCGGCCGCGCGCAGCGAGCGCAACAGGGCGTCGGCGAGGACCTGGTCGTCTTCGGCGATGAGGATGCGCATGCGGGACTGTCTCCTGGTGCGAAATGCTGGGGGCAGCACGGCGGGCGCTGGAGCGCCTTCGAGTGCCCAAATTCTAGGCGAGCCCGGCACCCCCCGGTTCAGCGCCCCGCGGCCGCGCCGTAGGCTTCCAGGCCGAGCAGAACCACCGCGGCCACCTCGTCACCCACTTCGGCGCGAAATTCCTCCTGGGCCCGCTCCACGCTGGCGCGAAAGGCCGCCAGCCAGGCCAGGCCCGTGGCGGTAAAGCGCACGATGCGGGCGCGCGCGTCGAGTGGATCGGGCTCGCGCACCACCAGGCCCCAGGCTTCGCACTGCGCCACCAGCGTGGCCATGGCCTGCTTGCTCATGCCGGCGCGCTCGGCCAGGTCGGTCAGCCGGTCGCCGCGCAGCGACAGGTGGCGCGTGATGTGGATGTGCGCCGCGCCCACCTTCTCGCGCGCCGCCAGGTTGGACAGCGCCAGCGGCACCTGCACATCGCGCGCCATGAGCTGCAGCACGCGCGCGTCGAAGCGCCGGGCGGCATGCCCAAGCAGCCGCCCCAGGTGGGACTGGCGCCAGCGCTCGTCGGGCGGGGTCGGTTCAGGCACGGCTTGATTGTCAGGCAAACTGACCAATTATTAGTGGAAATTTCTTTTATCACCCCTACACTACTGTTCAACCATCCAGTATTCACCGTCCTTCAGCAGGAGTTCAGCATGGACACGGCAAGCAAGACCACCCCCGCACAAACCGAAAAGGCCAAGGCCCTGGCCGCCGCGCTCGCGCAGATCGAAAAGCAGTTCGGCAAGGGCACCATCATGCGCCTGGGCGAAGGCGAAGCCATCGAGGACATCCAGGTCGTCTCCACCGGCTCGCTCGGCCTGGATATCGCGCTGGGCGTGGGCGGCCTGCCGCGCGGCAGAGTGGTCGAGATCTACGGGCCGGAAAGCTCGGGCAAGACCACGCTCACGCTGCAGGTGATTGCCGAGATGCAAAAGCAGGGCGGCACCTGCGCCTTCATCGACGCCGAGCACGCGCTCGATACCAGCTATGCGCAAAAGCTCGGCGTGAACGTCAACGACATCCTGATCAGCCAGCCCGATACCGGCGAGCAGGCGCTGGAAATCGTCGATTCGCTGGTGCGCTCCGGCGCGGTCGACCTGATCGTGGTCGACTCGGTCGCCGCCCTGGTGCCCAAGGCCGAGATCGAAGGCGACATGGGCGACAGCCTGCCCGGCCTGCAGGCGCGCCTCATGAGCCAGGCGCTGCGCAAGCTCACCGCCACCATCAAGAAGACCAACTGCATGGTGATCTTCATCAACCAGATCCGCATGAAGATCGGCGTGATGTTCGGCAGCCCCGAAACCACCACCGGCGGCAACGCGCTCAAGTTCTACGCCTCGGTGCGCCTGGACATCCGGCGCATAGGCACGCTCAAGAAGGGCGACCAGGCGATAGGCAACGAAACCCGCGTCAAGGTGGTCAAGAACAAGGTCAGCCCGCCGTTCAAGACGGCCGAGTTCGACATCCTGTTCGGCGAGGGCATCTCGCGCGAGGGCGAGATCATCGACATGGGGGTGAACGCGCGCATCCTGGAAAAGAGCGGCGCCTGGTATGCCTACAACGGCGAGAAGATCGGCCAGGGGCGCGACAACGCGCGCGAATTCCTGCGTGAGAACCCCGACCTGGCCCACGAGATCGAGAACAAGGTGCGCGAGGGCCTGGGCATCGCGCTGCTGCCCGCGCTGGGCAAGCCCAAGAAGGGCGAAAAAGCCGACAAGGCGGGCAAGGACGCACCGGTGGCGGCAGAGCCGTAGGCCGCGGCCCGCGCCGCTGCGGCGCGGACCCGGACGAAGACCCACAGGTCTGGAATTCTGGTCAAAACCGCCTCAAACCCTTGCTGGTCAGGCGCAAACAGCTCTCCTTTTTGTAGATGAAATCTCCTCCTACGCTCAAGGCCCGCGCGCTGCGCCTGCTCGCGCAGCGCGAGCACTCGCGCGCCGAGCTCATGGCCAAGCTCTCGCGCCATGTGCAGGAGGGCGAAGACCTGAGCGCGCTGCTGGACACGCTGGCGGCCAAGGGCTTCATCGACGAGGCGCGGGTGGCCGAATCGCTGCTGCACCGGCGCGCGCCGCTGCTGGGCAGCCAGCGCGTGCTGCAGGAGCTGCGCAGCAAGGGACTGAGCGAAGAGCTGCTGCGCGCCAGCGCCGAGCAGCTGACGGGCACGGAGGTGGCGCGCGCGCTGGCGGTCTGGCGCAAGCGCTTTGGCGGCGGCCCGGCGCCCGCCGATGCCCGCGAACGGGCGCGGCAGATGCGCTTTCTCGCGGCGCGCGGGTTTTCCGGCGAAACGGTGCGCCGCGCGCTGGCGCGGGCCGGCGAGCCCGAATCCGGACCAGAGCCCGAACCCGGCTGCGCGCCCTGAAGCCGCGCACCGGCGCGCCCGCCGGCGCCGCGCTCAGCCCGGCACGGGGCCGCCGGCGCCGTCCGGCGCAGCCATCTCCAGCTGCATCTGCACCCGGCTCACCAGCGCCTGCACGCTGGCGCGGCGCGTCTCCATGACGTAGTGCGCCACCTCGCGGTACAGCGGGTCGCGCTCGCGAAACAGCAGACGCAGGCGCTCCTGCGGGTTGTCCACCTGCAGCAGCGGGCGCTTGCGGTCGTGGCGCAGGCGGTGAAAGATCTCGTCGGCGTTGGCGCGCAGGTAGAACACCGGCGCGCAGTGCGTGCGCAGCAGCGCGCGGTTGTCGGCGCGCAGCACCACGCCGCCGCCAGTGGACAGCACGATGGGGCCGGGCTGCGCAGCCAGCTCGGCCAGCAGCGCGGCTTCGTGCGCGCGAAACGCGGCTTCGCCCCGGGCTTCGAAGTAGCTGCGGATGCTGCAGCCCAGGCGCTGCTCCAGCTGCTGGTCCATGTCCACGAAGTCGCAGCCCAGCCGCCGCGCCAGGTGGCGGCCCACCGTGGATTTGCCCGAACCCGGCATGCCCACCAGGGTGCAGCGCGTTGCCATAGCCTATGCTCCGTCAAAAGTTGCTGTCGCTCGCGCGCCCGCGCGGGGCGCGCGACGCTTTTTATACTCGCCCGATGTCCGCTTCCCATCAGGCCACGGGGCTGCAAGGCCCCTGGCGCCGGGTGATTTACGTCACCATCTACGAGATCATCGCCATCATCGCATCCGGCCTGCTCTTCATCGCCATAGGGCAGCAGCCAGGCGAGTCCGGCGTGATGGCGGTGGCCGCCTCGGTCATCGCGGTGGTCTGGAACGTCTCCTTCAACGCTGCCTTCGAATGGTGGGAGACGCGCCAGGCG
This sequence comes from Comamonas flocculans, assembly GCF_007954405.1. Lineage (NCBI taxonomy): Bacteria > Pseudomonadati > Pseudomonadota > Betaproteobacteria > Burkholderiales > Comamonadaceae > Comamonas > Comamonas flocculans. Next base: position 1,530,936 of record NZ_CP042344.1, read on the forward strand.
GTCAAGGGCCGCTCGGTCGCGCGGCGCGTGGCGCACGCGATCGGCTTCGAAGGGGGGCTGGCGCTGATCCTGATTCCGCTGATGGCCTGGTGGTTTGGCGTCACGCTCTGGCAGGCGCTGGTGATGGAAGGCGCGCTGGTGGTCTTCTTTCTTGTCTACACCTATGTCTTCAACTGGGTGTTCGACCACTTTTTCGGGCTGCCCGCTTCGGCGCAGGCGGGCGCGTGAGCACGCCGCCGAGCAGCGCCGCCAGGCACTGCTCTATCACCTCTTCGGCGCTGTAGGCGCCGTCGCTCTGGTACCAGCGCCCTATCCAGCTGAGCGCGCCGGCGATCACGAAGGCCATGATCTTGGGGTCGCAGGGCGCGATCGAGCCTTCTTCCACACCCTGCGCGACCAGGCGGCGAAAGGCCAGGTCGATCTCCGACTTCATGCGCCTGAGCTCGCGCCGGCTGGGTTCGGGCACCTCTTCATCGCCCACGCGGATCAGGCACATGCCAAAGGGCTGCACCACGATCTCGGCATAGACCTGCATGCAGGCGCGCAGTTGATCGAGCGCATTGCCGCCCGCCTGGCGCGAGGCCTCTATGCCGTCGAGCGTCATGTGCAGGCCCTTGCGCACGCATTCGAGCAGGATTTCGTCCTTGTTCTTGACGTAGTAGTAGAGCGTGGGCTTGGTGACGTGCAGGCGCGCGGCGATGTCGTCCAGCGAGGTGGCGTGAAAGCCGCGCTCGTTGAACATCTGGGCGGCGGTGGTGAGCACCGCATTGCGTTTGGCCTCGCGCTGCTGCGCGCGTCCGGTCGGCGCGGCCCAGGGGGAAACCACGTGCGCTGCCGGATCTGCCGCTCGCCCGCGCGCACCCACGCTGCGGGGCGGCACTTTTCGCTGTTCAGCCATGTCGCCTTCCTGACCTCATTCGGGTAAGTCCTGATGCCTTGGGGCGGGACTTTGTCCAGAATTTACTTTCAAGTAACAAGTTTACGCCCGGGTAGATTTTTCCATACGCGAACAAACCCTGAGATGCAGACCCCACCACACCGGGAGGCCGCAAGCGCCTCCCCCCTGCTTGAAGCCCGTGGCGTGACGCTCGCCTTCGGTGGCGTGCGCGCGCTCTCGGACGTGGGCTTTGCGGTGCAGCCCGGCACCATCACCGCCGTCATCGGCCCCAATGGCGCGGGCAAGACCTCGCTGTTCAACACCATTTCGGGTTTTTACCGGCCGGCCCAGGGCAGCATCGTGTTCAAGGGCCAGGACATCACCCGCGTGCCGGCGCCGCGGCGGGCAAAGATGGGGCTGGGGCGCAGCTTTCAGAACATCGCCCTGTTTCGCGGCATGACGGTGCTGGACAATATCAAGCTCGGGCGCCATGCGCACCTGAAGACCAACGTGCTCGACGCCCTGCTCTACGTGGGCCGCGCACGGCGCGAAGAGGCGCTGCTGCGCCGCGAGGTGGAGGAGCGCATCATCGACTTCCTGGAGATCGACCACATCCGCCACGCGCCGGTCTCGGCCCTGTCCTACGGTCTGCAAAAGCGCGTGGAGATGGCGCGGGCGCTGGCCATGCAGCCGGAAATATTGATGCTGGACGAGCCCGTGGCCGGCATGAACCGCGAGGAAACCGAGGACATGGCGCGCTTCATCCTGGACGTGCGCGCCGAATGGGGCGTGACGGTGCTGATGGTGGAGCACGACATGGGCATGGTGATGGACTTGTCCGACCACGTGGTGGTGCTGAACTTCGGCCAGGTGATCGCCAGCGGCACGCCGGCCCAGGTGCAGGCCAACCCGGAGGTGGCGCGCGCCTACCTCGGCTCGGGCGACGTGCAGAGCCTGCGCGCCAAGCTGCGCGCCGCGGCCACCGGCCGGGCGGAGGCCGCCTGATGGACTGGGGCTATCTGTTCGAGGTCTCGCTGACCGGCGTCATGGGCGGCGGCCTGTATGCGCTGGCGGGGCTGGCCTTCGTCATGGTCTACAAGGCCACGCGGGTGGTGAACCTGGCCATTGGGGAGATGCTGATGGCCGGCGGCTACCTGTTCTTCACCTTCGCCGCGATGTGGGCGCTGCCGCTGTGGCTGGCCATTCCCGCCGCGGTGCTGGCCAGCGGCGTGCTCGGCGCGGTGATCGAGCAATGCATGATCCGCCCGCTGCTGGGCGAGCCGCCGATCTCCGCCTTCATGGTGACCATCGGCCTGGGCTCGGTGTTGGTCGGCCTGGTGGAGATGATCTGGTCGGCCGACCAGCGCCGGCTGCCCGACTTCATGCCCACGCAGGCGATCACGATAGGTGAGGCCTTCCTCGCGCCCAAGGTGTTCTGGGGCGCGGTGATTGCGGCAGTCTTCATCGCGGCGGTGCTGCTGGTGTTTCGCTACTGGCGCGGCGGCGTGGCACTGCGCGCCACGGCCAGCGACCAGGCCGCGGCCTATGCGGTGGGCATCAACGTGCCGCGGGTGTTTTCGCTCTCATGGGTGGTCTCGGCCATGCTGGCGGCGGTGTCGGGCATCATCGTCGGCTCGATCGGCGGCATCTCCAGCAGCATGGGCGTGTTCGGCCTCACCGTGCTGGTGGTGGTCATCGTCGGCGGGCTGGACAGCGTACTGGGCGCGCTGGTCGCCGGCCTGCTCGTGGGTCTGGTGGAGGGCCTGGCGGGCGGCTACCTGGGCGGCGAATACAAGCTGCTGGCCACCTTCATCGTGCTGGTGTTCATCCTCATGGTGCGGCCCTACGGGCTGTTTGGCACGCACGAAATCGAGAGACTCTGATGCGCATCGGAACCCTCAAGGAAAGCTATGTCGCCGACGCGGCGCTGTTCGATTCGCGCACGCAGCATGTCTGGCTGGCGATCGGTGCGGCGGCGCTGTGCCTGTTTCCCTTCCTCGCCAACGACTACTGGCTGTACCTGGCCTGCCTGGTGGCGATCAACGTCGCCAGCAGCGCGGGGCTGAACATCCTCACCGGCTACACCGGCCTGGTGAGCCTGGGGCAGGCGGCCTTCATGGGGCTGGGCGCCTACACGGTGGCCATCCTGCAGCTGCGCTGGGGCACGCCGCTGGCCTTGAACCTGCTGGCCGCGGGCGTGGTGGCCATGCTGGGCGGCATCGTCGTGGGCGTGCCCTCGCTGCGCGTCAAGGGACTGTATCTGGCCATCGTGACGATCGCGGCCACCTTCATCGCGCATTTCCTGTTCGCCAACTTCGACTTCACCGGCGGCACCACGGGGCTGTCGATGCGTCCGGCGCGCGTCTTCGGCACGGACCTGGACACTTCGTTTCGGCTGTACTGGCTGATCGTGCCCGTGACGGTGCTGATGCTTTTCGGCGCCGCCAACCTGTTTCGCACGCGCATCGGGCGCGCCTTCATCGCCATCCGCGACCGCGACATCTCGGCCGAGGTGCTGGGCATCGCGCTGCTCAGGTACAAGCTGCTGTCGTTCGGCCTGTCGTCGTTCTACGCCGGCGTGGCGGGTGGGCTGTTCGCCTACTTCTTCCGGGTCATCACGCCCGAGAGCTTTCCGCTGTCGATGTCGATCTTTTTTCTGGCGGCGATCATCGTCGGCGGCATGGGCTCGACCCTGGGCAGCATTCTGGGCGCGGCCTTCATGACCATGGTGCCCGAGCTGCTCAAGCTGATCTTCGATCTGTTGCCGGGCGGCGCCGACCTGACGGTTTTTCTGGCGCCGGTGCGCCTGGTGATCTTCGGCCTGCTGATCATCGTCTTTCTGGTCTTCGAGCCGCTGGGGCTCGCAGAAATGTGGCGGCGCACGCGCCGCTTTTTCCACCTGTGGCCCTTCCGCAATTGAACCCGGCCACGCGCAACGACCCATCCGAGAAGGAGACAGCCATGGAGCACAAGCAGATATCCACCCGCCGCCGCAGCCTGATGCTGGGCGCCGCCGCCAGCGGCGTCGCGGCACTGACGCAGCCGCTGTCGGTGCTGGCGCAGGGGGCGGATGAAATCGTCATCGGCGGCTCCATCCCCATGACCGGCGTGTTCGCCTTTGCCGGCGTGGGCATCAACGACGGCATCCAGGATTACGTGAAGATCATCAACGACGCGGGCGGCATCAAGGGCCGCAAGGTCAAGTACGTGCCCGAGGACACGGCCTACAAGGTGGACGTGTCGGTGGCCGCGTTCAAGAAGATCACCAGCCAGAACAAGGTGAACGTCTACTACGGCGACTCCACCGGCTTTGCCAAGACCATCAACCCCGAGCTGGAGAGGAACGGCAACATCCTGATGGCCGGCGCGTCGTTTGCCAGCGAGCTCAACGACCCGAAGAAATACCCGCACCAGTTCCTCGTCGGCCCCGACTACACCGAGATGTTCGGCATCCTGCTCAAGCACATCGCCAAGGAAAAGCCGGGCGCCAAGGTGGCCTTCGTCTATTCCGACTCCGAGTTCGGGCGCGACCCGATCGAAAAGAGCGAGGCCGCGGCCAAGCAGCTCGGCCTGTCGGTGGCTATCAAGATCATGACGGCGGCGGGCAGCGTGGACGTTTCGGGCGAGGTCATCAAGCTGCGCCGCGCCAAGCCGGACTACACCATCTTTCACGGCTACATCCTCGCGCCCATCCCCGAGTTCATCACCCAGGGCAAGCAGCAGGGCATGACGACGAAGTGGATGGGCACCTTCTGGACCATGGACAGCTCCACCGTGATGAAGATGGGCCCGGACGGCGACGGCTTCATGGGCGTGATGCCCTACCGCTACTACTACGACACGGAGCCCGCGCCCATGCTGGAGAAGATCCGCGCCATGCGCCCCGAGTACCAGAGCACCGCCTACACCCAGGGCATGCTGGCGGCCATGCTGTTCCTCGAATCCGTGAAGCGCTGCCTGGATGCGGGCAAGCCGCTCACGGGCGACGCCATGAAGGCGGCGCTCAACTCCATCAAGGACTACGACACCGGCGGCCTGATCGGCGTGCCGATCAGCATCCCGGGCAACTCGATTCCCGTGGGCCGGGTCTACCAGGCGGACATGAAGGCGCAGAAGATGGTGGCCGTCTCCGACTGGATCAAGCTCTGAACCTTCTTGCTCCCTCCCCCTTTGGGGGAGGGCCGGGGTGGGGGCCAGCAGCGCTGAAAGGCAGCCCCGGCAGCGCAAGACCCCCATCCCCGCCTTCCCCCCGAGGGGGAAGGGGCAAAACCCCTGAAGCCATGCCATGAGTACAAGCCCCGCCGACCTCGTCCTCGAAGTCAACAACATCGAGGTGGTCTACAACAAGGTGGTGCAGGCCCTGCGCGGCCTGTCGCTGGCGGTGCCGCGCGGCGAGATCGTGGCGCTCTTGGGCAGCAACGGCGCGGGCAAGAGCACCACGCTCAAGGCGATTTCCAACCTGCTGCCGCTGGAAGACGGGCTGCTCGCCTCGGGCAGCATCCGCTTTCAGGGGCAGGACACCGCGCGCCTTGCGCCCCAGCAGCTGGTGCGCCACGGCGTGTCGCACGTGATGGAGGGGCGCCACGTCTTCGAAGACCTGACGGTGGAAGAGAACCTCGTGGCCTCCACCTACGCACTGACCGGTCGGGCCAACGCCGGAAAACCTGACTTCGATCTGGTGTACGAATACTTTCCACGCCTGCATGAGCGGCGCACTGGCCTGGCCGGCTACCTTTCGGGCGGCGAGCAGCAGATGCTGGCGATCGGCCGCGCCCTGATCGCCCAGCCCACGCTGATGCTGCTGGACGAGCCCTCGCTGGGCATCTCGCCCAAGCTCACCGAGGACATCTTCACCATCATCGCGCGCATCAACGCCGAGCGCGGCACGAGCATGCTGCTGGTGGAGCAGAACGCCACCGTGGCGCTGGCGGTGGCGCACCGCGGCTACATCATGGAAGGCGGCAAGATCGTGATCGACGGCCCTGCCGAGCGCCTGGCCAGCGACGCCGACGTGCGCGAGTTCTACCTCGGCATGGGCGGCGGCGGCGAGGCCAAGAGCTTCAAGCACCTGAAACACTACAAGCGCAGGAAGCGCTGGCTGTCATGAATCTCCCCGAACTCACCCTGCCGCAGATGCTGCGCGAGCGCGCCCGCCGCGACGCCACTCGCGTGGCGATCCGGCAAAAGGACTTCGGTATCTGGAAACCCTGCAGCTGGCAGCGCTACCACGAGCGCGCCTGCCACTTCGCCCAGGGCCTGGCGGCACTGGGTCTGGCCAGCGGCGGGCATCTGGGCGTGATCTCGGAGAACCGCATCGAATGGGTGCTGGCGCAGATGGGCGCGGGGCTGCTGGGCGCGATCACCGTCGGCGTCTACCCGACCAGCCCCTCGCCCGAGGTGGCCTACGTCATCGGCCACGCCGACGTGGACATGGTGGTCTGCGAAGACCAGGAGCAGACCGACAAGGTGCTGGATGCACTGGCCGAGCTGCCGCATCTCAAGAAGATCATCGTCGTCGAGACCAAGGGCCTGCGCAGCTTCACGCCCGAGCAGCGCGCCTTGATCGCCACCTTCGACGAGGTCGAGCAGCTCGGGCGCGAAAGCGCCAACGCCGCGCTGATCGACGAGGCGCTGGCGCGCCAGACGATGGACGACATCGGGCTGATGATCTACACCTCGGGCTCGACCGGCAAACCCAAGGGCGCGATGATCTCCTGGCGCAACATCCGCGGCGTGGTGCCGGGCATCGTGGAGCGCATGCGCCTGACCCCGGACGCCTCGCACCTGTCCTACCTGCCGCTGTGCCACGTGGCCGAGCAGATGCTGACCACCTTCACGCCGATCTACCTCGGCTCGACCGTGAACTTCGGCGAATCGATCCGCACCGTGCAGGAAGACCTGCGCGAGGTGGCGCCCAGCATGTTCCTGGGCGTGCCGCGCATCTGGGAAAAGCTGCACGCGGCGATCAACATCAAGATGCAGGAAACCGGCGCGCTGCGCCAGCGGCTGTTCCAGCACGCCCTGACGGCCTGCGGGCCGCTGGCGGACAAGCCGCGCAAGGCCTGGAGCCTGGGCGAAAAGCTGCGCTTCGGCCTGTACTACTGGCTGATCCTGCGCGCGCTGCAGAACTTCATCGGCCTGCGCCAGACCAGCGTGGCCCTGACCGGCGCCGCGCCCATCGCGCCCGACGTGGTGCGCTTCTTTCGCACCCTGGGCGTGCCGCTGATCGAGGTCTATGGCCTGACCGAATCCACCGGCATGGTCACCGGCCACCGCATCGACGACGTGGCGATAGGCACCGTCGGCCCGGTCACCGAAGGGGTCCAGTACCGCATTGCCGACAACGGCGAATTCCAGATCAGGGGCGACATGGTGTTTGCCGGCTACTACAAGAACCCCGAGGCGACGGCGCAGTCCATCGTCCATGGGTGGCTGCACACCGGCGACGTGGTGCGCGAGGAGGGCGGCCAGATCCGTATCGTCGATCGCCTCAAGGACATCATGATCACCGCCGGCGGCAAGAACATCACGCCGTCCGAGATCGAAAACACCATGAAGGCCAGCCCTTTCATCAAGGAGTGCATCATCGTGGCCGACGCGCGCAAGTTCGTCGCGGCGCTGGTGATGATCGACTTCGAGACCGTGGGCAAATGGGCCGAGGCGCGGCGCATCGCCTTCACGCACTTCCGCTCGCTGGTGCAAACGCCCGAGGTGCAGCAACTGGTGGACGAGGAGATCGCCCACGGCAATGCCAAGCTTGCGCAGGTGGCGCAGATCCGCAAGTTCCACCTGCTGACCAAAGAGCTGGACCATGACGACGGCGAGGTGACCGCCACCATGAAGGTGCGCCGCGCCAGCATCTACAAGACCTATGCCGAGGAGATCGAGGCGCTGTACCGCTGAGAACCCCGCAACATGAAAATTTGAACGAAATCCGGCCCAAACGCTTGCCATGCAAGCGTTGACAGCTATTCTTTCAGGATGATGAAGATGGAAAACACCTTGCTGACCGAGCGCGACGGAGCCATCGTCACCCTCACCTTCAACCGCCCCGACGCGCTCAATGCACTGAACGTGGAGATGGCCCAGGCCTTGCTCGCCGCCCTGCGCGGCATCGCCGCCGACAAGACCGTGCGCGCCCTCGTTCTCAAGGGCGCGGGCCGCGCTTTCATCGCCGGGGGCGACCTGGCCGTGCTGCGCGCCAACCCGACCGAAGGCGTGCGCTCGCTGCTCACTCCCCTGAACGAGGCCATCACGCTGATGCACGCGATGGACGCGCCGGTCATCGCCCAGGTGCACGGTGCCAGCGCCGGGGGCGGCATGTCGCTGATGCTGATGTGCGACTTCATCCTCGCGGCCGAAGGCACCAAATTCAACCTGGCCTACATCAATCTCGGCACCAATTGCGACCTGGGCGGCTCCTGGGCGCTGCCGCGCCTGGTGGGCCTGCGCCATGCGCTGGAGATCGCCCTGCTGGGCGACAACCTCGGCGCCGAGGAAGCCCTGCGCCTGGGCCTGATCAACCGCGTGCTGCCCGCGGACGAACTGCCCGCCGCCACGCGGGCGCTGGCCGAACGTCTGGCCAGCGGCCCCACCCTGGCCTACGGCCGCATGAAGCGCCTGATGCGCGAGAGTCTGGAGCGCGACCTGGCAAGCCAACTGCAGGCCGAGGCACTATCCTTTGAAGCCTGTACCCACACCGACGACCTGCGCGAAGGGCTCAACGCCTTCTTCGAGCGGCGCAAACCGGTGTTTCGCGGCCAATGATTTCTGATGAATGGAGTTTCCCCATGTCCCAACGTGAAGTTTTCGTCGTCGGTACCGCACGCACTGCGGTCGGCAGCTTTGGCGGTTCGCTGAAAGACGTGCCCAACACCACGCTTGCCACCACCGTGGTCAAGGCAGCCATGGAGCGCGCCGGGGTCGACCCCAAGGCCGTGGGCCACGTGGTCATCGGCAACGTGATCCCCACCGACGTGCGCGACGCCTATCTTTCGCGCGTGGCCGCCATCGACGCCGGCTGCCCCATAGAAACCCCGGCCTTCAACGTCAACCGCCTGTGCGGCTCGGGCCTGCAGGCCATCGTCTCGGCGGCCCAGGCCATCCAGTTGGGTGACTGCGACGTGGCAGTGGGCGGCGGCTCCGAATCCATGAGCCGCGGCCCCTTCTTCGACACCGCCGCGCGCTGGGGCGCACGCATGGGCGACGCCAAGCTGATCGACTACATGATCGGCATCCTGCACGACCCCTGGCAAAAACTGCACATGGGCGTGACCGCCGAAAACGTCGCCGAGCGTTACAAGATCAGCCGCGAGATGCAGGACCAGCTCGCCGCCGAAAGCCACCGCCGCGCCGCCGCCGCAATTGCCGCAGGCCGCTTCAAGGAGCAGATCGTCCCCATCGAGATCAAGACGCGCAAGGGCACCGTTGTCTTCGACACCGACGAGCACGTGCGCGCCAGCACCACGGCGGAGGCGCTGGCGGGCATGAAGCCGGTGTTCAAGAAGGAAGGCGGCACCGTCACCGCCGGCAACGCCTCGGGCATCAACGACGGCGCGGGTGCCGTGGTGCTGGTGGCAGGCGAGCGCGTGCAGGCGCTGAACCTCAAGCCGCTGGCCCGCCTGGTCGGCTACGCCCACGCCGGCGTGGACCCCAACTACATGGGCATAGGCCCGGTGCCGGCCACGCAAAAGGTGCTGCAGCGCACGGGCCTGAAGCTGGCCGACCTGGACGTGATCGAAGCCAACGAAGCCTTTGCCGCCCAGGCCTGCGCCGTCACGCAAGAACTCGGCATGGATCCGGCCAAGGTCAACCCCAACGGCTCGGGTATCTCGCTCGGCCACCCAGTGGGTGCCACCGGCGCCATCATCACCACCAAGGCGATTGCCGAGCTGCACCGCACCGGCGGACGCTACGCGCTGGTGACCATGTGCATAGGCGGCGGCCAGGGCATCGCCGCCATCTTCGAGCGGGTGTAAACCCAGCGCGGCCATGACCGCGATCTCCCCCGAACTGCGCACCGCCTACCTGGAGACCGAATACCGGGTGGGCGGCGACGCGCCCTTCGTGCTGCGCATAGGCCAGGCCAGCGCGCAATTGCGCGCGCTGCACCTGCGCCGCCGCGTGCGCTGCAGCAGTTTCATTACCGCTGCCAACCCTGGCAGCCAGCTGCAGGATGCCGCCACCAATGCCGAGCGGCAGCAGGCCCTGGGAACGCAATTGCGCCGCATGGGCTACGCACCGCTGCCGGGCATGGGTCAACACCCGAGCAACGGCTGGCCCGCGGAAGCCAGCTGGCTGGTGCCCGGCCTCGGGCTGGGCTGCGTACGACAACTGGCCGGGCAATGGGGGCAAACTGCGCTGATTTTCAGCGCAGAAGACGCCACACCCCGGCTGGTTTTCACGGCCTGTGGATAAGTCCTGAATCGGAAGGGGACAAGCTGCCACTTGTCCACAGGACTGGGCCCAAGGTCCAACTTGTCCCCAAAACCGCTACACCGTCCAGCCCGCCGCAAGGCCCTCTTGTCCTTGCGCCAAACCTTTGAATTTCCAGCGCTTTCCGCACTTGTCCCGGGCTTTTGGCCTCCCCTACTACTACGACTAGTTTGAATGAATACCTTCAAGAGAAAACGGCGCCCGCCGCACGCGCCTTGCCTGCCGCTTCAGCGCAGCATTGCATACCCCACGAAAATTGCCGCCACCAGCCCGACCAGGTCCGCAAACAGCGCGCAGGCTAGCGCATGGCGCGTGTGCTTGACGCCCACGCTGCCAAAGTACACCGCCAGCACGTAGAAGGTGGTCTCGGTCGATCCCTGGATGATGCTGGCCAGGCGCCCGACGAAGGAATCGACGCCATGGGTCTGCAGCACGTCGATCATCAGCCCGCGCGCTCCGGCGCCCGAGAGCACCTTCATCAGCCCTACCGGCAGGGCGGGCAGAAAGTCGGTGGGTAAGCCGAGCCCGCCGATCGCGTAAGCCAGTACCGCAAGGATGGCGTCCATGCCGCCGGCTGCGCGAAACACGCCGATGGCCACCAGAATGGCGACGAGGTAGGGCACGATCTGAATCGCCACATCGAAGCCCTGGCGCGCGCCGTCGATGAAGGCGTCATACACGTTGATGCGCCGCCACACGCCCGCGATCAGGAAGAGCGCGACGATGGCCAGGATCACCGCCGCCCCGATGGTGCCGGCGATGCGCGCGGCCTGCTCGGCCGGCAGGCGCGCGAGCAGCGCCACGCTGCCCAGCAGCAGGCCCGCCACGGCCAGCACCGGCAGCAGCAGGCGCGCGCGCCACAGGGGCAGGCGCTGGGCGCTGGCCACGGCCAGCACGCCGGCCAGCAGGGCTATGAAGGTGACGATGAGCGTGGGCAGAAAGATGTCGGCGGCGTTGAAGCCGCTGGTGATGCCCTGCTGCAGCGCCACGCTCTGGCGGATGGCGATGACCGAGGTGGGAATCAGCGTGAGCCCGGCGGTGTTCATCACCACGAACATGATCTGGGCGTTGCTCGCCGTGCCTTCGGCCTCGCGGTTGAGCGTCTGCAGCTCCTTCATCGCGGTCAATCCCAGGGGCGTGGCGGCGTTGTCCAGGCCCAGCAGGTTGGCCGAGATGTTCAGCGTCATCGCGCCCTGCGCCGGGTGGCCGGCCGGCACTTCGGGGAACAGGCGGCGCAGCAGGGGCTGGGCCAGGCGCGCCAGCAGCTCCACCATGCCGGCCTTCTCGCCCACGCGCATCAGGCCCAGCCACAAGGCCATGATGCCGGCCAGGGCGAGCGAGATCTCGAAGCCCGAGCGCGCGCCGTCGAACATGGCGGTCAGCAGGCTCTGGAAGATGTCCGCCTCGCCCAGCCACCAGCGCACGCAGGCGCTGGCAAAGGCCAGCAGAAAGAAGCCGACCCAGACGAAGTTGAGCGCCATGGGTGGGCTGTGCCGGTTCAGGCGGCGGGCTGCTCGCCGCCCAGGGCTTCGATCAGCGCGGGCAGCATCTGGCTGAGTTCGCCGGTAAACAGCGCGAGGTTGGCGTCGAAGTCGTCTTCGCTGCGCTGGTTTTCCTGGGTTTCGGTTTCCAGCAGCGCCAGGCGGCGCAGTTGCAGGCCCTCGGTCAGCACGAAGCTGACCCGCCCCTGCCAGCTCATGGCCAGGCGCGTGGGCAGCTTGCCGGCGCGGATGTGTTCGGGCACTTCGGCGATGTCCAGCGGGTGGCGGGCGTAGCGCACCACCGCCTTGTCGGCCGCGCCGGACTTGAGCTCGCACTCGTTGTCGATGCTGAAGCCGGCCGGCGCTTCCTGTTCGGTCAGCCAGGCGCTCATCGCCGCCTGGGGGCTGGTGCGCGTGTCGAGCAGCGTGAGGGAAAGGCCGCTGAGCGCCTTCACCAGCGCCGTGGTCACCGCGTCGGCGCGCGTCTGGTTGCTGGTATCTAGGGCCAGCAAGCGCGCCCGGGGATCGATCCATACACGCAGGCTGCGCCGCTGCGTGAAGGCCTGGGGCAACAGGTCCAGGCGGGCCTCGTCTTTCAAATCGCGCTTTTCCTTGCGGCCCGGGACGCGGCCGCTGTCGCGGGTGATGGCCTCTATCTTCTCCTGCACGCGCTGGGCCACCACGCCGGCGGGCAGCATGCGGCTTTCGGTCTGCCAGCACAGCAGCCATTGCCCGGCGACGCTTTCAGCCAGCAGGCCATGCTCCTGCCCGCGCGGCGCCACCCAGCCGGCGGATTGCTCCTGGGTGGCGCTGCAGGGCACGAAGGGCAGGGCGGCAAGCGCGGACTGCAGCGCTGCAAGGTCGGGGGTCCAGGTGGGATGGACGCGATAGACGATGAGATTCTTGAACAAGGGACTACTCTTGTGATAGCTGCCAGCGCTTGTCAGCAAAGGGATAGAGCTGGTTTTTATTGATGAAACGGGGTGCGGGGATGGCGGCCGGTTGCCGGTTTTCGCAACTTTACACAGCTGCAGCACGCGCACACGGTGGGCTTACACGCGCGCCGCACACTGGCTGCCATCAACAACCGCATGCAAAGGATGCACCATGAAGAAACTCACCACCCCCGTCTGGACCGCGCTGGCCGCGGCGGCCCTGGCCTTGGGCGCTGCCGGCGTGCAAGCCGCCGACCAGGTGCCCGCGCAGGCGCAGGCGCAGGCCCAGGTGCAAGGCGCCACCCCCGCGGCCGCCGAGCGCCATGCCAAGCAGCGCGCACGCTGGCAGCAAAAACGCGAGCAGCGCGCGCAAAAGCTCAAGGAAAAGCTGCAGTTGACCGATGCGCAGCTGCCCGCCTGGGAGCGCTTTCAGCAGGCCCTGCAGCCTTCCGGGCATGCGAGGGCGCAGCGCGGCGAGCTCAAGGGTTTGAGCACCCCCGAGCGCATTGACCGCATGCGTGCGCAGCGTCAGGAGCGCATGGCGCGCATGGACCAGCGCGATGAAGCGGTCAAGGCCTTCTACGCCCAGCTCAATGCCGAGCAGCAAAAGGTGTTCGACGCCCAGGGCATGCGTGGCGCGCGCAAGGGCCATGGCGACCGCCACCACGGGCAGCACCAGCGCGGCGCGTCCTCGGCTTCGTAAGGCGCGTTCTCGCGCCGGGCCGGCAGGCGCGGGGAGCGTCCTGCCGGCCAGCGGCATTGGCCGTAGACTAGCGGCCCCGACAGTCTCGCCGCACGCTCCCCATGCCCCTGTTTCGCTTTCTCCCTGCAGCCCTTCTGGGGCTGCTTGCGACGGGCGCCATGGCCCAGCCGGCCGCCGCGCGGAACATGCTCTACCTGCAGGGCAGCGCCTCCGCCGGGGGCACCCACATCCTGACGCTGGGCACCACCCTGCCCTGGCACACCTCCGGCTGGCAGCTGGGCAGCGGCGCGCTCAGCGGCCACTGGGACGCCTACGCCAGCTACTGGAACTACCGGGGCGTGCAGCGCAGCGGTCTGTGGCTGCTGGGCCTCACGCCGGTGCTGCGCTGGACGCCGGACGGCGGACGGTCCGCCTGGTTCGTGCAGGCGGGCATCGGCGTGACGCTCATGGACCACCTCTACGAGAAGCCGGGCAAGTCCTTCAGCACGGCCTTCAATTTCGCTTCCCACCTCGGGGTGGGCCTGCGTCTGGGTGAGCACCGGCAGCAGGAGCTGATGCTCAGCGTGCAGCACATCTCCAATGCGCGCATCAAGCGGCCCAACCCCGGCATCAACCTGGTGCAACTGCGCTATGCGGTGCACTGGTAGGCGCGGACGTCCTCAGGGGCGGCGGTAGCTCGTGAGCTGGCGCGACCAGTAAGGGCCGTCGAGCCGGTCCAGCCGCACGGTGCCGCCGGTCGATGGCGCATGCACGAAGCGCCCCTGCCCGACGTAGATGCCCGCATGCGTCGGCCGCCCGCCGCCGAACAGTACCAGGTCGCCACTGCGCAGACCGGCGCGGCCCAGCGGCGCGCCATAGCCGCTGAGCCCGGCCACGGTGCGCGGCGGGCGCATGCCGGTGGCGCTCTTGCCATAGACGTAGCCGATCAGGCCACTGCAGTCGAAGCCGCCCTCGGGCGTGTTGCCGCCGTAGCGGTAGGGTGTGCCCACCAGGCCGAGCGCATGGATGGCGATGTCGCTCGCCTCTTCATCCGTGATGCGGCTGGGCGGTGGCGGGCTCAGCGTGTCCCATTCGGCCCCGGGCGGCGCCAGGCTCGGTGCGCCGCAGGCGGCGAGCAGGCCGGCGAAGGAGCACGTCAGGAAACTGCGGCGAAGCATGGGCGCGAGGGTAGCAGCAGACGGCGCTTCAGCCCAGGGTGCGGCGGTCCCAGTCTTCCACGCTCTGGCGCTCCAGGCGGTGGCGCACCAGCTTCTGCCAGGACGGCGGCAGCGGCAGGCGGGCCAGCTCGCGCAGCTGGGCGAAGTCCAGCACCTGCACGTAGAGCAGCCCGATGATGCGCGACAGCGGCCAGTCGGGATGCGGGCGCTCGAGCAGGGTCAGCGCGTCGCCGGCTTGGACCTGGCCGGGTTCGAGCACGCGGTAGTACCAGCCGGTGCGTCCGCTCTGTTGCACGCGCAGCGCCATGTCGGGGCGGCCGAAGCGGGTGTTGAGCTTCCAGCAGGGCTGGCGGCTTTGCGAGACCTGCAGCACGCAGCTGCCGACGCGCAGCCGGTCGCCCAGGCAAATGCCGGCTTCGGTGACGCCGGTGCCGGAGAAATTTTCGCCAAAGGCGGGCGGCGCCTGCAGCACCGCCAGCGGCCCGAGCTCGCGACGCCAGACGTCGTAGTGCTCCAGCGCGTAGTGGTGCACCGCCTTGTCCGGGCCGCCGTGCACGCGCCGGTCGCCCTGTTCGTCGCCCGCAAGCCCTTCGCTGCCGATCTGCACCGGGCCGTCCACCGCGTGCTTGGCGATGCCGCTCAGGCCGCCATCTCGGCCGTCCAGGCGCGAGTAGGGCCGCGCGGGTCCGCGCAGGACGGTGTGAAGGGTGCCGAGGACGCGGGCTTGCATGGGACTTCAGTAGGGAGCGCCGGGGGCCTGATTCTCGCCCTGCGGGCGCCAGCGGCGCAGCAGCAGGGCATTGGCCATGACGCTGACCGAGCTCAGCGCCATGGCGGCGCCGGCCACGACGGGGCTCAGATAGCCCAGCGCCGCCAGCGGTATGCCGGCCACGTTGTAGATGAAGGCCCAGAACAGGTTCTGGCGGATCTTGAGTACCGTGCGGTGCGAGATGTCCAGCGCTGCGGCCACCAAGGCCGGGTCGCCGCGCATCAGCGTGATGCCGGCCGCATGCATGGCCACATCGGTGCCGTTGCCCATGGCCATGCCCACGTCGGCCGCGGCCAGCGCCGGGGCGTCGTTCACGCCGTCGCCCACCATGGCCACGACCTGGCCACCCGCCTGCAGCCTGCGGATGGCGGCGGCCTTGTCGCCGGGCAGCACTTCGGCCAATACCTCGCCTTCTTCGGGCCGCAGTCCCAGGCGGCGCGCCATCGCCTCGGCCGCGCCGCGGTTGTCGCCCGAGATCATCACGCTGCGCAGGCCGCGCGCGCGCAGCGTGGCCAGCGCCTGGCGCGCGCCGGGCTTGGCTTCGTCGCCGAAGGCGAGCAGGGCGCGCGCCTGCAGGCCGTTGGCGCCGCGCTCGGCCATGACGGACAGCGTCGCGCCCTGGGCCTGCAGCGCCTGCGCGCGCTCGTCCAGGCTGCCGAGCGCGAGCCCGAGTTCCTGCATCCAGCGCAGGCTGCCGATCAGATAGCCGTGGCCCTGCACCCGTCCCTCGGTGCCGCGGCCGGGCACGGCGCGCACTGCCTCGGGCGCAGCCACTTGCAGGCCGCGTTCACGCGCCGCCCGCACCACCGCGCGCGCCAGCGGGTGTTCGCTGCCGCTTTGCAGGCTGGCGAGCGCCGCCAGCAGCGCGTTCTCGTCCTCGCCCTCGGCGGCCACGAAGGCGCTCACGCGCGGTTTGCCTTCGGTGAGCGTGCCGGTCTTGTCGAAGGCCACGGTGGCGACCCGGTGGGCGAGCTCCAGCGCCAGCGCGTCCTTGATCAGGATGCCGTGTCGCGCCGCCACGCCGGTGCCGGCCATGACGGCCGCGGGCGTGGCCAGGCCCAGCGCGCAGGGGCAGGCGATGACCAGCACCGCGACCGCATGGATCAGCGAGGTCTCCAGACCCGCGCCGGCCCAGAGCCAGGCGAGCAGGGTGAGCAGCCCGATCAGCAGCACCACCGGCACGAAGACCGCCGAGACCTTGTCCACCAGACGCTGGATCGGCGCCTTGGCGGCCTGAGCGTCTTCCACCAGACGGATGATGCGCGCCAGCACGGTTTCGCTGCCGGTGGCGCTGACCTCGAGCACCAGCCGGCCTTCGCCGTTGATTGCGCCGCCAGTGACGCTGCTGCCCCTGGCGCGCGGCACCGGCAGCGGCTCGCCGGTGAGCATGGATTCGTCCACCTGCGATTCGCCTTCGCGCACCAGTGCGTCGGTGGGGATGCGCTCGCCCGGGCGCACCACGAGCTGGTCGCCCACCATGATTTCGGCGATCGGCACCTGCACCTCGCCGTCCGGCGTGAGCAGGGTCACGGTGTCCGGGCGCAGCGCGTGCAGGGCGCGTATGGCTGTGGTGGTCTGGCGCCTGGCGCGCGCCTCCAGCCACTTGCCCAGCAGCACCAGGCTGATGACCACGGCCGAGGCTTCGAAGTACAGGTGCGGCGCATGGCCCTCGGGTGCACTCCACCACAGCCAGAGCGAGAGGCCGTAGCCGGCGCTCGTGCCCAGAGCCACCAGCAGGTCCATGTTGCCGCTGAGCGCCCTGGCCGCATGCCAGCCGGCGCGGTAGAAGCGCGCGCCCAGAATGAACTGCACCGGGGTGGCCAGCACGAACTGCAGCCAGGCGGGCAGTGTCCAGGAGCGGCCGAACAGGTCGCCAAACATGGGCAGCACCAGCGGGGCCGACAACAGCAAGCCGGCGGCCACCGGGAAAAATCCGGTCCACGGGCCTTGCCGCGCCGCCTCGCTTTGCTGCTCCTGCAGGCTGCGCGGCTCGTAGCCGGCGCTGCGCACCGCGCGGCGCGCACGCAGCTCCATGTCCGGCTCGGCACCGTCGTAGCTCAGGTGCAGTGATTCGGTGGCCAGATTCACGCTGGCGTCCTGCACGCCGGGCAGCTTGCGCACCGCCCGCTCCACGCGGGCGACGCAGCTGGCGCAGGTCATGCCGCCCACACCCAGGTCCAGGGTGGCGGTGGTGCTTGCGGTGGCGACGTTCATCGCTTCTCCTTGCGGTACGGTTGCCGGGCGGCCAGACTAAACCTTGACACCTTGGCAGAGTCAAGTACCTTGACGGCGGCCCCCGTGCCACAATCGCGCGCTTGTCTCCCGTTGGTCTTTCAAGGCCGCCTTTTCCCCATGGAACCCATCATCGCGAAGCTGGCTGAGCAGTTTCAGTTGCCGCTGCAAAGCCCGGTCCTGATCTTTTCGCTGATCCTGTTCATCATCCTGGCCTCGCCCATCCTGCTGGAGAAGGTGCGCACTCCGGACATCATCGGCCTGATCCTGGCGGGCATATTGATCGGACCGCATGGCTTCAACATCCTGGAAAAGAGCCTGTTCGTCGACGTGTTCTCGACCATAGGGCTGCTCTACATCATGTTCCTCGCGGGGCTGGAGCTGAACCTGATCGAGTTCAAGGCCAATGCCAACCGCAGCATCGTCTTTGGGGTGGCCACCTTCACCATTCCATTCGCGGTGGGCTTTCCGGTCTGCCACTACCTGCTGGGCATGGACGTCTGGGGCAGCCTGCTGGTTTCGAGCATCTTCGCGACGCACACGCTGGTGACCTACCCGATCGCGAGCAAATACGGCGTGACCAAGGACCCGGCAGTGGCCATCACCGTGGGCGGCACCATCCTGACCGACACCGGGGTGCTGGTGGTGCTGGCGGTGATTCTGGGCGCGCGTGGCGATGGCCTGACGTCCGAGTTCTGGATGCGGCTGGTCGTCTCGCTCATCGTCTTCGTCGCCTTCATGGCGCTGGTGGTGCCCTGGCTGGCCAAGCGCTTCTTTGAAAAGCAGGCGCACCAGAAGCATTCGCACTACATCTTCGTGCTGGCCATCGTCTTCCTGTCGGCTTTCCTGTCGGAGGTGGCGAGCCTGGAGCCCATCATCGGGGCGTTTGCCGCGGGCCTGGCGCTCAATCGCCAGATACCGAACTCCTCGGCGCTGATGAACCGCATCGAGTACATCGGCAATTCGCTCTTCATCCCCTTCTTCCTGATCAGCGTAGGCATGATCGTGGACATCCGCGTGGTGTTCGACGGCTTCACCGTGCTCTTGATGGCGCTGGCGCTGACCATCACCGCCTTTGCGGGCAAATACCTGGCGGCGGACCTGACGGCGCGCATCTTCCGCTTGAAGGGCCCGCAGCGCGACCTGATCTTCGGCCTGAGCTCGGCGCACGCCGCGGCCACGCTGGCGGTGGTGATCGTCGGCTACCGCGCGGGCATCGTGGACGACCACGTGATCAACGCCATCATCGTGATCATTCTGGCTTCCTGCGTGATCGCCTCGGTGGTGACCGAGAAGGCGGCGCGCAAGCTCGAAAGCAAGCCCGAGGATGTGCAGGAGCTCGCGCGCAACGGCAACCAGAACGACGAGCAGATCCTGATTCCGCTGTCCGAGACCACCGAGTTCGAGAACCTGGTGCGCCTGGCGGTGCTGATCCGCGACAAGAAGGCGAGCACCCCGCTGACCGTGGTGACGGTGGTGCCCAATACCGACGAGGCTGAAGAAAACGTCGCGCGCGCCAAGCAGGCGCTGGAGGAGGTGCGCGCCGAAGCGAGCGGCGCCGACGTGGAGGTCAACGTCGTGGCCACCATCGACCACAACCCCGGCACCGGCATAGGGCGCACCGCGCGCGAGATCGGTGCCGACCTGATCGTGATGAACTGGCCGCAGAAGAATGGCTTCCTCGCCGGCTTCATCGGCAACAAGTTCGGCAGCGTGCTCTACCAGACACGCAAGATGCTCTGGGTCTGCAACCTCGATACGCCACTGAGCAAGTACACCGGCATCTTCGTCATCCTGCCGCCGCAGGCAGAGGCGTCGGAGCACTTCGAGCTGTACTGGCGCAAGATCGCGCGGCTCGCGGTCGAGCATTCGGCCACGGTGCACCTCAATTGCGGCAGCGCCACCGCGCAGGCGGTCAAGGACTTCCTCAAGAAAAGCAAGCTCGCGGTGCCGCTGGAGCACAGCGATTTCAGCGACTGGGACGATTTCCTCATCGTCTTTCGCAAGATGTCGGACACCGAGCTGCTCATCATGGTCTCGGCGCGCGAGGGCGAGGAGGGCCACACGCCGTACATGGACCAGCTGCCGTTGAAGCTGGAGAAGCACTTTCCGGCGGTCAACAAGATACTGGTCTATCCCTGAAAGCCGCGGTCGGGCTTGCAGACGCGCTTGACCTTGACACAATGTCAGGGCGAATCATGGTGTCCTGCTGCCCCCGGGGCGCGGTTTTTCAGGAGGATCGGAAACCATGCAATACCAGTTTGACGTCAAAGGCATGACCTGCGGCCATTGCGAGCGCGCCATCGTGCACGCGGTGCGCCAGGTCGACACCGAGGCCCTGGTGAAGGTGGATCTGCCCAGCGGCCGCGTGGATGTGCAAAGCGACAAGTCGCGCGAGGCCATCGCCGCCGCCATCCGCGAGGAGGGCTACGAGGTGGCGCAGTGAGGGCGCGCGCCGCCGCGCACTGGCCGGTGGCCATAGGCGTGGCGGCGGCGCGTTCGGGTGTGTCGGCGCGCATGGTGCGCCACTATGAATCGCTCGGGCTGCTGCCGCAGGTGGCGCGCACCGACAGCGGCTACCGCCAGTACACCGAAGCCGACGTGCACACCCTGCGCTTCATCCGCCGCGCGCGCGAGCTGGGTTTTTCCATGCAGGAGATTGCCGCGTTGCTCGGGCTTTGGCAGGACCGCGGCCGGGCCAGCAGCCAGGTCAAGGAGATCGCCCAGCGGCACGCGCAGGAGCTGCAGCGGCGCATCGCCGCGCTGCAGGACATGCGCCGCAGCCTGCAGGCACTGGTCGATTGCTGCCATGGCGACGAGCGTCCCGAATGTCCCATCCTGGACGAACTGGCCGCGCCCGGCGCTGCCGCTCAGGAGGGCAGCGCCGGGTAGTCGGTGTAGCCGCGCGCATCGCCCCCGTAGAAGGTGTTCTTGTCCCAGGGGTTGAGTGCTGCGCCATGGCGCAGCCGCCGCACCAGATCGGGGTTGGCGATGGCGTCGCGCCCGAAGGCGACGATGTCGGCCCGGCCGCTGGCGACGGCCTCCATGGCCATCGCGCGCGTGTAGCCGTTGTTCACCATCCAGGCGCCGCGTCCGCCCGCATCGCGGTAGGCGGCCTTGAAGGCAGCATAGTCGAAGGGCCGATCGGCCAGCTCGCGCGCACCCCCGGTGGCGCCCTCGATCACGTGGATGTAGGCCAGGCCCAGTGGTGCGAGCGCTTGCGCGAGCTGCTCGAAGAGCGGCTGCGGCTGGCTGTCGCGGATGTCGTTGGACGGGGTCACCGGCGACAGCCGGATGCCCACCCGCCCGCCGCCAACGGCAGCCGCCACCGCCTGCACCACCTCGAGCATGAAGCGCATGCGCGCGGCCGTGCCGCCGCCGTAGTCGTCGCGGCGCTGGTTGGCGCCGTCCTTGAGAAACTGGTCGAGCAGATAGCCGTTGGCTCCGTGCAACTCTACCCCGTCAAAGCCTGCCTGCTGCACCGCGGCGCGTGCGGCGTGGGCGAAGTCCTGCACCAGCGCGGGCAACTCGCCGGTAGCGAGTGCCCGGGGCGGCGAAGTGGGGGCGAAGTGCCCTTCGCCACTGTCGCCGTCGAGGATGTAGGTGCGCGCCTGCGCGGTAATGGCCGATGGCGCCACGGGCGCCGCGCCGCCCGGCTGCAGGCTGGTGTGCGACACGCGGCCAACATGCCAGAGCTGGGTGACGATGCAGCCGCCGCGCTCATGCACCGCACGCGTGACCTGCTGCCAGCCGGCAAGCTGTTCGGGCGTATACAGACCGGGCACATGCGCATAGCCTTGGCCTTGGGCACTGATGGCGGTGCCTTCGGTGATCAACAGACCCATGTCGGCGCGCTGGGCGTAGTACTGGGCATTCAATGCCACCGGCACGCCGCCGGGCGAGCGGTTGCGCGTGCAGGGCGCCATGGCGATGCGGTTGGCAAGGCTGAACTTGCCCGTTTCCAAGGGGTCAAAAAGCGTGGTCATTCGATTGATGGAGAGTATGTTTCACGTGAAACACGGCAAAGCCGGTGCAGTGGGACAATACAGCCTCTGGTTTTTTGGTGTGCATGGGCATGTGGTATCCCGAGGAATTTGATGTCATTGTGGTGGGCGGCGGCCATGCCGGCACCGAGGCGGCGCTGGCCAGCGCGCGCATGGGCTGCAGGACGCTGCTGCTGACGCACAACATCGAGACCCTGGGCCAGATGAGCTGCAACCCGAGCATAGGCGGCATAGGCAAGGGCCACCTGGTCAAGGAGGTCGATGCGCTCGGCGGCGCGATGGCGCTGGCCACCGACGAAGCGGGCATCCAGTTTCGCATCCTCAACAGCAGCAAGGGTCCTGCCGTGCGCGCCACGCGTGCTCAGGCGGACCGGGCGCTGTACCGCGCGGCCGTTCGCTCGCGGCTGGAGAACCAGCCTGGCCTGTGGCTGTTCCAGCAGGCCGTGGTCGATCTGTTGCTGGAAGGGGAGCGCGTGGCGGGGGCAGTGACCGAGGTAGGGGTGCGCTTTCGCGCCCGCGCCGTGGTGCTTACCGCGGGCACCTTCCTGAACGGCAAGATCCACGTGGGCCTGAGCCACTACCAGGGCGGGCGTGCCGGCGACCCGCCGGCCCTCGGCCTGGCGCAGCGCCTCAAGGAGCTGCAACTGCCCCAGGGGCGGCTCAAGACCGGCACGCCGCCGCGCCTGGACGGGCGCAGCATCGACTTCTCGCGCTGCAGTTTGCAGCCGGGCGACGGCATGCCCGGCGGCGTGAACGAGGGCGTGCTGCCGGTGTTCAGCTATCTGGGCAGCGCCGAGATGCACCCGCGGCAAATGCCCTGCTGGATCACCAACACCAACGCCCGCACCCACGAAATCATCCGCAGCGGGCTGGAGCGCAGCCCCATGTTCACCGGCGTGATCGAGGGCACCGGCCCGCGCTACTGCCCGAGCGTGGAGGACAAGATCCACCGCTTTGCCGACAAGCAGAGCCACCAGATTTTTCTCGAGCCCGAGGGCCTGGACACCCACGAGTTCTACCCCAACGGCATATCGACGAGCCTGCCGTTCGACATCCAGTACCAGCTGGTGCGCAGCATCGAAGGCCTGGAGCAGGCGCACATCCTGCGCCCCGGCTACGCCATCGAGTACGACTATTTCGACCCGCGCGCACTCAAGCCCAGCTTCGAGACCCGCGCCATCGCCGGCCTGTTCTTCGCCGGCCAGATCAACGGAACCACCGGCTATGAGGAAGCGGCGGCCCAAGGCTTGTTTGCCGGGCTCAACGCCGCGCTGCAGTGCAGGGGTGAGGCACCCTGGCTGCCGCGGCGCGACGAAGCCTACCTGGGCGTGCTGGTCGACGACCTCATCACCCGGGGAGTGACCGAGCCCTATCGCATGTTCACCAGCCGGGCAGAGTTCCGCCTGCAGCTGCGCGAGGACAATGCCGACATGCGCTTGACCGAAATTGGCCGGCGCCTGGGCCTGGTGGGCGACGTGCGCTGGGACGCGTTTTGCCGCAAGCGCGACGCGGTGGCGCGCGAGACCGAAAGGCTCAAGTCCACTTGGGTCAACCCCTCCATCGTCGCCGCCGAAGAGAGCGAGCGCGTGCTGGGCAAGGCGCTGGAGCATGAATACAGCCTTTTCGATCTGTTGCGTCGTCCCGGCGTCGACCATGAAGCGCTGATGGGTCTTTCGGACGGGCGTTTTGCCAGCCCCGATGTTTCACGTGAAACCTTGGGCACGCTGCATGATGCGGTGATCGAGCAGGTAGAGATTGCCGCCAAGTATTCGGGTTACATCGACCGCCAGAAGGAGGAGGTGCAGCGCGCCGTGCAGCATGAAAACCTGCCGCTGCCCGACGACCTGGACTACAGCCAGGTGCCAGCCCTGTCCTTCGAGGTGCGCCAGGTGTTGCAAAGACATCGCCCGCACACTCTGGGCCAGGCGTCGCGCATCTCGGGTGTGACCCCGGCGGCGGTATCGCTGCTGCTGGTTCACCTCAAGAAGGGACATTTCCGCAAGATGGCTGAGCCGCTCGCGCGCGCATGACCGTGTCTTTGCATGAGGTGCTGCTCGACGGGCTGTGCGCGCTGAATCTGGACCTGCAGCCGAGGCAGCAGAAACAGTTGCTGGCTTACCTGGCGCTGCTGCAGCAATGGAATCGCGTCTACAACCTGACGGCGGTGCGCAATCCCGCCGAGATGCTCAGCCACCACCTGCTGGACAGCCTGGCCGCCGTCGCGCCACTGCGCGCCCATCTGCAGGGCAGGGAGGTGGCGGCCGGGCTTCGGCTGCTCGACGTGGGCTCCGGAGGCGGGCTGCCCGGCGTGGTCTTCGCCGTCTGCCTGCCCGAACTCGATGTCTCCTGCATCGATGCGGTGGCCAAGAAGGCGGCCTTCATCCGCCAGGCCGCGGGCGCGCTGAAACTGCCCAATCTGCATGCGCTGCATGGCCGGGTGGAGGCGCTGGACGGGCGCTTCGAGGTGGTCTGCAGCCGCGCCTTTGCGTCGCTGGCCGACTTTGCGGCTTTGTCGCGCCATCTGCTGGCGCCTGGCGAGGGGGTGTGGCTGGCGATGAAGGGCAAGCATCCGCAGGACGAGATCGACGCTCTGCCCGCGCAGGTCCGCGTGTTCCACGTGGAACCTCTGCAGGTGCCGCAACTGCAGGCGCAGCGTTGCCTCGTATGGATGCGGCCGGCGCCTTAGCGCATACACTCGGTTGCTTCGCGCCGGCGCGGCGCAGCCCTTGGTTCAGAGATTTCCACAGACAGCAGCATGGCCAGAATTTTCTGCATCGCCAACCAGAAGGGTGGCGTTGGCAAGACCACGACCACGGTCAATCTGGCTGCGGGTCTTGCCCGGATAGGGCAGCGGGTACTGATGGTGGACCTGGACCCGCAGGGCAATGCGACCATGGGCTCGGGGGTGGACAAGCGCGCGCTCGAAAAGACCGTGTACGACGTGTTGCTCGGCGAGGCCGAGGTGGCTCAGGCGCGCGTGGATTCCGAGGCCTGCGGCTACCAGGTGCTGGGCGCCAACCGCGAACTGGCGGGTGCCGAGGTGGAACTGGTCGACTTGCCGGAGCGTGAGCGCCGGCTCAAGCAAGCGCTGGCCGCCGTGCAGCAGGACTACGACTTCATCCTCATCGATTGTCCGCCCGCGCTCAGCCTGCTCACGCTCAATGGCCTGTGCTGCGCGCACGGCGTGATCGTGCCCATGCAGTGCGAATACTTTGCGCTCGAAGGCTTGAGCGATCTGGTCAACACCATCCGGCAGGTGCATGCCAACCTCAACCCCGAGCTGCAGATCATCGGCCTGCTGCGCGTGATGTTCGACCCGCGCATCACGCTACAGCAGCAGGTCAGTGAGCAGCTCAAGGGCCATTTTGGCGACAAGGTGTTCGACACCGTGATACCGCGCAACGTCCGTCTGGCCGAGGCACCGAGCTATGGTTTGCCGGGCGTGGTGTTCGATGCGGGTGCGCGGGGCAGCCAGGCCTTCCTGGCCTTCGCGCAAGAGATGGTGCAACGCGTGCAGCGCATGCAATGAGGGACGAGTGATGGCAAGCAAGAAACCCAAGGGCCTGGGCCGAGGCCTTGAAGCGCTGCTCGGCCCCAAGGTTGCCGATGCCGCGCCGCAGTCTGCGGCAGGGGATGACCCGCCCACTGCGCTGCCGCTCGACGCCCTCGTGCCCGGCAGCTACCAGCCGCGCACGCGCATGGACGAGGGCGCGCTCTATGAGCTGGCCGAAAGCATCAAGGCCCAGGGCGTGATGCAGCCCATCCTGGTGCGCCGGCTTGCCGCCGGAGAGAACGCCGGCAGCTACGAGATCATCGCGGGCGAGCGGCGGTTTCGCGCGTCGCAGCTCGCGGGTCTGGCCGAGGTGCCGGTGCTGGTGCGCGAGGTCAGCGACGAAGCGGCCGCAGCGATGGCGCTGATCGAGAACATCCAGCGCGAAGACCTCAATCCGCTGGAAGAGGCCCAGGGCCTGCAACGCCTGATTCGCGAGTTCGGCTACACCCATGAGCAGGTGGCGCAGGCGGTGGGGCGCTCGCGCAGCGCCACCAGCAACCTGCTGCGCCTGCTCAACCTGGCGGCGCCGGTGCAGACCATGCTGATGGCGGGCGACATCGACATGGGCCATGCGCGTGCGCTGCTGGCACTGGAGCGGGCCGCGCAGATCACCGCGGGCAACCAGATCGTGGCGCGCAAGCTCTCGGTGCGCGAGACGGAGCAGCTGGTGAAGAAGCTGGGCGCCGAATTCAACCTGGTGCCGCAAAAGCCCAAGAAGGAAAAATCGCGCGACATCCGCCGAGTGGAAGAAGAGCTCTCCGACCTGCTGACCGCCGAGGTCGAGGTGCGCGTGAAGAAGCGCGTCAAGCGCGGTACGCGGGTGGACGAAATGGGCGAGCTTGCGATCCAGTTCGGTTCGCTCGACGCGCTCACCGGCCTGATCGAGCGGCTGCGCGGCTAGGCATGCCCTGCGCGCCTGCCTGCGTCCGGTGCCAGCGCAGCCTCGGGCGGTCTGCGCCGCCCCCGACGCGCGCGCCTTGCGCGGCAGATCCCCTCTAGGCGGCGCACCATGGCACGCCGCAGTCTGCCCTGGCCGGTGCCGGCGCTGCTGGCCTGGGCGCTGTGCTGGCTGCTCTACCTGCTCTCGTGGCGGGCGCTTGGCGCGCTCGCGGCCATGCTGCTGGCCACGTTCGCGGGCCTCGTCGCCAGTGTGGTCGCGCGCCACTGGTGGCGCCGCGTTCTGGTGGCCGCAGGCTTTCCGCTGTCGCTCGCCTTCAGCGGCCACGCTCTGTTTGCCGCCTGGCTCTGGCTGCTGCCGATGGCGATGCTGCTCCTCATCTATCCGCTGCATGCCTGGCGCGACGCGCCGCTGTTTCCCACACCGCCCGGCGCTCTCGATACGCTGGGCACGGTGGCGCCGCTACCGGCGGGGGCACGCATCCTGGACGCCGGCTGCGGCCTGGGCGATGGCCTGCGCGCGCTGCGTCGCGCCTACCCGCAGGCGCGCCTGGACGGACTGGAGTGGAGCTGGCCGCTGCGCTGGCTGTGTGCGCTGCGCTGCCCCTGGGCGCGCGTGCGCCGCGCGGACATCTGGGCCGCCGACTGGAGCGGCTACCAGTTGGTCTACCTGTTCCAGCGCCCCGAGAGCATGAGCCGCGCGCTCATCAAGAGCGCCGAGATGGCGCCCGGCAGTTGGCTGGTCAGCCTGGAATTCGCGCTGCCCGACGTGCGGGAGCATGCCTGTGTGCGTACGCCTGCAGGGCGCCCTCTCTGGATTTACCGGGCGCCTTGTCTTGCGGCCCTGGCGACAGGCGAAGAGGCTCGGGGGTGAGGGAAATTGCCTGCCGGCAGCGGTGGGGATATTCGCTGCGCAACCGGTAAAAATTGGTATCCTCGGCGCCCTGTCACGCACCGGGAGAGTGCGGGAAACAACGTCGAAGGGGCCGGCTGGGCGCGGGGCGCGCCGCAAGCAAGGCCCCAAGAGAGGAGAGAGCACCATGAGGATCCCACGCCCCCTGCCGGCGGCCCGCGTCTGGGCGACGCTGTGTCTTGCGGCCTTCATGGCCGGCTGCGCCAACATGGCCAGCCACGACGAACTGGCCAGTGAAGTGCAGACCGCCAGCCGCGCAGGCGGCGTTCCCGCGGCGATCGCCCGCCTCGATGCCTCGGCCCCGTCGGAAGACGACAAGAAGGCACTGCTCTACAACCTCGAGCGTGGTGAATTGCTGCGGCTGGAAAACCGCTACGCGGCCAGCACCGCATCCTTCCTCGTGGCCGACGAGCGCGTCAGGGAGTGGGAAGACACCGCCAAGACCCAGCCCGAAAAGCTCATGGGCAACGTCGGCGCCGCGCTCATCAGCGAACGCCTGAAGACCTACGAGGGCGAGGACTACGAAAAAGTCTTCCTGACCACGCGCCTGGCGCTCAACCGCATCGCGCTGGGTGATCTGGACGGTGCGCGGGTGGACGTCAAGCGCACGCATGAACGCGAAGCGGTGATTGCCGAGTTCCGCGCCAAGGAGGTCG
Source organism: Comamonas flocculans (assembly GCF_007954405.1). Lineage (NCBI taxonomy): Bacteria > Pseudomonadati > Pseudomonadota > Betaproteobacteria > Burkholderiales > Comamonadaceae > Comamonas > Comamonas flocculans. The sequence continues at coordinate 1,558,548 of NZ_CP042344.1, forward strand.
CCGAGGCCGAAAGCGAAGCCGAGTCCAAGGGTGCGACCAAGGGCGGCATGGAGCTCAATGGCTACCCGGTGGAAACCCTCGACGACCCGGAGGTGCTGGAGCTCAAGAACGGCTATTCCAACGCCCTGAGCCACTACCTGTCGGGCTTCCTCTATGAAGTGCTCAATGAACCCGACCTGGCGGCGCCGGGCTACCGCCACGCCATCGAGCTCAAGCCCGGCACGGCGGTGCTTGACGAGGGCCTGCGCGGTCTGGACGAGCGCACGAGCTTTACCTGGAAGCGCCGCCAGCAGATGACCGACGTGCTGTTCATCGTCGAGGCCGGCGACGCGCCCGCGCGCAAGCCCCAGGCCTTCACGCTGCCGGTGCCCACGGGGCGCGGGCTGGTGACGGCGAGCATCTCCTACCCCGTGATCCAGCCCTCGCAGGACGCCATGCTGGGCCGGCTCTCCATGGACCAGCACGAGCTTGCGCTCGAGCTCGTGGTGGACGTGAACGTGATGGCTCGCCGCGCGCTCAAGGACCAGATGCCCGGCATGGTGCTGCGTGGCTTCACGCGGGCGCTGGCTAAGGGCGTGATGCAGGACCAGCTGCAGAAGAATGCCGGCCTGCTGGGCGCCCTCATCGGCGCCGTCGCTTCGGTGGCCACCGAGAAGGCCGACGACCGCATGTGGCGCATGCTGCCCGGCCGCATCTATGTCGCGCGCGGCTACCTGCCGCCGGGCTCGCACCAGCTTGCGATCGACGGCCGGCCGATCACCGGCACCGTGGACATCGCCGGCCAGTATGCGCTGGTACCCTTGCGCATCTACGGTGACCGGGTGCTGGTCGGCGAGGTGGCGAAGATCGGCCAGCTCGCGTCGGTGGCGGCAACACCGCAGCCCGCAGGCCGCTCCGTCGCCGCGCAGAACAAATAGGGTTCAATCCAGAGAGGGAGTCACCATGCGATTTCGCACCGTACTCGGCGCCATCGCCGTGGGCGCCGCCACCATGGGCCTGCCGGCGTTGGCCCAGCACGACCCCGCAACGCCGCCGGCGGTGGCCGCGAAGATGGCGCTGCGCGGGCCGGCCGAGGGCGTTGCAGTGACCGAGATGCGCCTGCTGCGGCGCAACGACGTACTCACTGTGCAGGCCGATCTGACCAACATGGAGCAGCCCGACCGCACCGTCTTCTACCGCTTCAAGTGGCTCGACAGCGTGGGCAACCAGGTCGGCGACGGCGAGGTCTGGAAGCAGATCCGCCTGCTTGGCCTGGCGCAGCAGACGATCAAGAGCGTGGCCCCGCACGCCATGGCCGTGGATCTGCGCCTGGAAATGAACGTCGAGTCGCGCTGAGCGCGTCGCAACCACAGGAGGGACAGAGCCCATGAATACCCCGTTTCGCCTAGGCGCGCGCATCGCGCTGGCCGGCGCCACCCTGACGCTGGCCGCTTGCCAGACCACTTACGTTTCTTCGCCCGTGGTGCGCTTTGACCGCCAGGTCAACTATGGCGATGCCAAGGCGGTGGAGCTCGTGACCAATGAATTCGGCTCCACCGACCTGCAGATGATCGCCGAGCGGATGACCGGCAGCCTGCTGGAAACCGGCATCTTCCAGGGCCGCCCCACGGTGACGATCTCGCGCGTGAAGAACAAGACCAGCGAGTACATCGACACCACCAACATCATGAACTCCATCCAGACCACGCTGGTCAAGTCGGGCAAGGTGCGTTTCACCCGCTCGATTGCCGAGATGCAGGAGGGCGTGGATGAGCTGCAGCGCCAGAACCAGAGCGGCCTGTACAAGCAGGGCTCCACCGCCAAGCTCGGGCGCATGACCGCGGCCAGGTACCAGCTCGAAGGCGAGCTGACCAGCATCGTCAAGCAGTCTGCCAGCACCAAGGACGTGTTCTACAAGTTCACGCTCAAGATGTTCGACGTGGAAGAGGGCACGATCGAATGGCAGGACGAGAAGGAAATCCGCAAGACCAGCCAGCGCTGAGGGAGGAAGCCACCATGCAACGCAGAACCACTCTGGGCCTGGCCTGTGCGCTGATGGCCGCGGGCAGCATCGGCGGCGCGGCCCGGGCGCAGCACGGCGGCGCGCCGGTACGCATCGCGGTGACCAACCTGGCCTATGCCCAGCAGGTGTCCGAGTACTTCATCGTCGGCACGCACCAGGGCAGCAGCCAGGTCAATGCGCGCAGCAACTACCGTGACAGCGCGAGCCATGGTCGCTTCAGCAGCTCGCATTCATCTTCTGGCAGCGAATCGCTGCAGGCCTCGGAGCAGCACAGCGGCACCTATGTGGCGGGGCGCTACAGCTACATCGAGCAGCGCGACCTGGCCGGCTACACCAACGACATCAAGGGCGCGCTACTGCAGGGCAGCTTCTTCAAGCTGGTGCAGGGCAAGGGCTTTGACGCCGGCGCGCCGCAGGCGAGCAAGGCCGAGCAGGTGCTCGGCCAGGTGCAGGGCGGCAAGATGGCCGCGCCGCGCGCCCAGCCCTCGGTGACCGACATCGTCGCGCGCATCCGCAAGGGCGAATTCCAGGGCGCCGACTACGTGCTGTTCGGCTCGGTCAGTTCCATCGATTTCACCGACGCGCTCTCGCCGCTGCAGGGCACGACCAGTGCCACGCGCCAGTACGGGCTGCAGTTGCTCGCGGACTTTTCGCTGATCCACACCAGGACGCACGAGATCAAGGCCGCGTTCTCGGCCCAGGGCGAGGGCAACGACACCAGGATCCTCTCGATCCGCGGTGACGTGGCGCCGCCCAACCGCGCCAAGGTGATGCGCGAGACCTCGCTCTCGCTCGCCCAGGACGTCTACCAGCAGCTCATGGCGCAGCTTGGCCTCACGGCGCCCGGCATGGCCGTGCAGCGGCCTGGAGCGCCGACGGTGTACCCGGCCGGCCAGCCGGTGCCCGCGCCCCAGCCCGAGCAGGTTCTCATCCTGCGTTGAGCCTTCGGGCCGTGCGCCGCCGGCTGGCCTGCGCGCTGCTGCTGGCGGCCAGCGCGGGGGCGCTTGCCGGCACCGGCTTTACGCCATTGGCCCTGCCGGGCGAGGGCGGCGCACTGCTGCAGGCCCTGGAGCGCCCGGCCCGCGCCGCGCCCGAGCGCCTGCGCCTCATCGTGCTGCCCGGCTCGGGCTGCGCCGGCATGGGCGCCATCGCCGACCGCTATTTCGCCGCGCTGCTGCATGCGCGCGTCCTGGTGCTGCACAAGCGCGGCGTGCGCGCCGACGCCACGACCGCGGCGCATGAGTGCCCGCCGGACTTCGTGCAGCAGGACGCCCACCCGCAGTGGCAGGCCGACGCGCTGGCCGCCGCCCGGCACTGGCTAGCCGAGCGCCCTGGCAGCACGCCCCTGGTGCTGCTGGGCATTTCCGAAGGGGCGGAACTGCTGGCGCCGCTCGCCGCGCGGCTGCAGCCCGCGGCCCTGGTGCTGGTAGCGGGCAGCGGCCTGGACCCGGTCGAGGCCGGTCGGCTGCAGGCGCAGCGCCTGGGCGCCGCCGGCGCCTGGGAGGCGCTGGCGCGCGCCCAGGCCGGCAGCGGGGCGGACACTGAGGTCCTCGAAGGCCGCAGCTTGCGCTACTGGCGCGCGCTCTGGCGCTGGCCGGTGCAGGAGCCGCTGCTCGCCGGCCCCTGGCCTCTGGTGCAGGTCTGGGGCGAGCACGACGCTCTGGTGCCGCAGCAGGCCTACGCGCGCTTTCGGGCGCTGGCGCAGGCGCGCGGCGCACCCTACTGCGCGGTGGCCCTGCCCGGTGCCGACCACGGCCTGCAGTCACCCGGGCGCGACGGGCTGCAATGGCTCTGGGGCCGCCTGGAGCAGTGGGCGCGCGCACCGGCGCAGCCCTGGTGCGCGGTGTTCAGGCAAATCCCCTGAAATGTTTGTGGATGCGAATCATTTGCATGCATAAAAACGTGTGCAAATGTAGCATCGCCGCAGCGGGTGCCATTGAACACGGCGCCCCTCACCACCCTGCCTGCCGAGGAGCTGCACCATGAACATCGACAAATTCAAGGCCGACCACCTGGCCATCCTGAGCGGGATCCAGCGCCTGCGCGACCTCACCCGCCTGGGTGTGCCTGCTGCCGACGAGATCGCCGCCGCGCTGGTCAAGTTCTCCACCACCATCCGCCTGCACCTTGCGGCCGAGGACAAGTTCCTCTATCCGTCGCTGGAAAAATCGCAGGATCCACAGATCGTGGCCATGAGCCAGCGCTTCGAGCGCGAGATGGCCGACATCGCCCAGCGCTTCATGGCATTTGCGCGCAACTGGAACGTCGGCGCCAAGATCGCGGCCGACTTCGACGGCTTCCGGCGTGCGGCCAACCTCACGCTCAAGCCCGTGTGGGACCGGATGCAGCAGGAAAACCGCGAGTTTTACCCGCGCATCGAGGCGATGTGAGCGCCGCGGGCGGCCGTGCCGCCCGCCCATCTCAGAGCAGGAAGATCTTGCCCGGGTTCAGGATGTTCTTCGGGTCGAGCGCACGCTTGATCGCGCGCATCATCTCGATCGCGCCCGCGCCCGCTTCCTCGGCAAGAAAGTCCATCTTGTGCACGCCCACGCCGTGCTCGCCGGTGCAGGTACCGCCCAGGCGCAGGGCGCGCCGCACCAGCTGGTGGTTGAGCTGTTCGGCCAGCGCGCGCTCCTGCGGGTCGTCCGGGTCGATCAGGTAGCCCATGTGGAAGTTGCCGTCGCCCACGTGGCCGACCAGGAAATAGGAGATGCCGCTGGCGTCGGCCTCGGCCACGCTGTCGAGCAGCGCGTCGGCCAGGCGCGAGATCGGCACGCAGGTATCGGTGGTGATGCAGCGGCAGCCTGGGCGGCTTTGCACCGCGGCAAAGTAGGCGTTGTGCCGCGCGGTCCAAAGCCGCGTGCGCTCCTCCGGGGTGTCGGCCCATTCGAAATCCGCGCCGCCATGCTCGCTGGCAATCTCCTGCACGGTTTCGGCCTGCTCCTTCACGCCCGCCGGCGAGCCGTGGAACTCCATCAGCAGCAGCGGCGCTTCACGCAGGTTCAGCTTGCTGTGGCGGTTGACGCCGCGCACGCTGTTGGCGTCGATCAGCTCCACGCGCGCGATCGGCACGCCCAGCTGTATCGTCTGGATGACGGTGCGCACCGCCGCCTCCACGCTCGGAAACGAGCAGATCGCCGCGCTCACCGCCTCGGGCAGCGGGTACAGGCGCACCGTGATCTCGGTGAAGATGCCCAGTGTCCCTTCGCTGCCCACCATCAGCCGCGTGAGGTCATAGCCCGCGCTGCTCTTGCGCGCGTGGGTGCCGGTGCGGATCACCTCGCCGCTGGCGGTCACCACCTCCAGCGCCAGTACGTTCTCGCGCATGGTGCCGTAGCGCACCGCATTGGTGCCGCTGGCGCGCGTGGCGGTCATGCCGCCTATGCTCGCATCCGCACCCGGGTCTATCGGGAAGAACAGGCCGGTGTCCTTGACGGCGTCGTTCAGGGCCTTGCGCGTGATGCCGGGCTGCACCGTCACGGTGAGGTCGTCGGCATTGACCGAAAGCACGCGATCCATGCGGCCCACGTCGATGCTGATGCCGCCCTGCACGGCCAGCACGTGGCCTTCGAGCGAGGAGCCCACGCCCCAGGGGATGACGGGCACCGCATGCTCGCTGGCCAGGCGCACCGCGTCGGCCACGTCCCGGGTGCTTTCGGCAAACACCACGGCCGCCGGTGGCGGCACCGTGGTGAAGGGCGATTCGTCGCGCCCGTGCTGCTCGCGCACCGCCAGCGCGGTGGAGCACTGGGCGCCAAAGCGCGCGCTCAGCGCGTCGATCAGCGGCTGGGGCACGGGGCGCGGGGCGATCTGCGGCAGCAACTGGGCGCTGTCCTGGGGTGCGTTCATGGATGTCTCCGGGTGCGGGAGCGACCATTCTAGGGACGCGCGCGGCGGGACGCACGGTGGGACGCACAATCGCAGGATCGAACAAAAGGAGTGAAGCCATGGGCAAACGCGTAAGCGCCGTCGCCACGCGCACCGGCGACGACGGCACGACCGGACTGGGCAACAACACCCGCGTCTCCAAGAACAGCGGCCGCCCGCACGCCATGGGCGACGTGGACGAGCTCAACAGCCACATCGGCCTGCTGCTGTGCGAGCCCCTGCCCGAGGACGTGCGCGCGCTGCTGACCGACATCCAGGACCAGTTGTTCAACCTCGGCGGGGAACTGTCGATCCCGGGTTTTGCGCTGCTCAAGGACGAGGCGCTCGCGCAACTGGACGAGGCGCTCGCGCACTACAACAAGACGCTGCCGCGGCTGGAGGAATTCATCCTGCCCGCGGGCACGCGCGCCGCCTGCCAGGCGCACGTGGCGCGCACCGTGGCGCGCCGCGCCGAGCGTGCGGTGGTGGCGCTGCAGGAGAGCGAGGACATGCGGCCCGCGCCGCGCCAGTACCTGAACCGTCTGTCGGACCTGCTCTTCGTGCTCTCGCGCGTGCTCAACCGCATGGACGACGGCACGGAAGTCTATTGGCAGAGTGAAAAGCTCAAGCGTTCGCAGCAGGACGGCGCTAGCTGAAAAGATAGCTGCCAACGCTTGCCAGGCAATCGTTTGAAGCGTATTTCACTTGGGAGAGAGCACCGCCATGGTGATGCGCGAGATGCAGGTCGCCTCGCCCGCGTCGTTCACCATCTCGATCTGCCAGACCTGCGTCGTGCGGCCGATGTGGATGGGCCGGGCGGTGCCGGTGACCCAGCCGCTGGTGGCCGCGCGCAGGTGGTTGGCGTTGACCTCCAGCCCCACTGCGCGGTGGCCTTCGGGACTGGCGTAGTAGGCGCCGGTGGAGCCCAGGGTTTCGGCCAGCACCACGCTCACGCCGCCGTGCAGCAGGCCGAAGGGCTGGCGCGTGCGCTCGTCCACCGGCACGCGGGCGCGCACGAAGTCCTCGCCGATTTCGATGAACTCGATGCCCAGGTGCGCGATGGCCGTGCCCCGGTGCCAGGTGGCGAGTTCTTCCAGCGAGAAGGTCTTTTTCCAGATGGACATGGCTAGCTTCGGGTATGCAGACGGCCCATGATAGAAGTTCAGGCGGCCGCCGGCTGTCGCGCGCGCGTTACCTGGCGGGCCGCAGCAGCGCGTTGAGCAGGATGGCGCCAAAGGTCGCGGTGCCTATGCCGCCCAGCGCGAAGTCGCCGAACTTCAGCGTGAATTCTCCCGTGCCCAGCACCAGCGGAATCGCCGCGACGATGAGGTTGCGCGGCTGCGAGAAGTCCACCTTGTTGTCGACCCAGATCTTGGCGCCGGTGATCGCGATCAGGCCGAAGACGACGATGGACACGCCCCCCATCACCGGCAGCGGGATCGCCTGGATCAGCGCGCCGAACTTGGGCGAGAAGCCCAGCAGCAGCGCGATCAGCGCGGCCACCAGGAAGACCGCGGTGGAATAGATGCGCGTGGCCGCCATTACGCCGATGTTCTCGGCATAGGTGGTCACGCCGGTGCCGCCGCCCGCGCCGCTGACCATGGTGGCAATGCCGTCGCCGATGAAGGCGCGGCCGAGGTAGGGGTCCAGGTCCTTGCCGGTCATCGCGGTCACCGCCTTGAGGTGGCCCAGGTTTTCCGCCACCAGGATGATGACCACGGGCACGATCAGCACCATGGCCGCGCCTTCGAACACCGGCGCGTGAAACTGCGGCATGCCCAGCCACGGCGCGCTAACGATGCCCGACGCGTCAAACGGCTTGCCCAGCCCCATGCCATTGGTCAGCAGCGCGTAGAGCACGGTGGCGATCAAGAGGCCGACGACGATCAAAAGGCGCTGCACCATGCCCCGGGTGAACACCGCCACGGCGGCGACGCACAGGAAGGTCAGCGCCTGCATCCAGCTCTCGAAGTTGTTCGCCGCCATGTTCTTCACCGGGATGCCCGCCAGGTTCAGCCCGATGACCGCCACCACCGCGCCCGTGACCACCGGCGGCATGAAGCGCTCTATCCAGCCCGTGCCTATCGCGTGCACCACCAGGCCGATCAGCACGTACACCGCGCCGCAGGCGATGATGCCGCCCAGCGCCACGCCGATGTTGGCGTTCAGCCCCTGGCCCGCGTAGCCGGTGGCGGCAATCACCACGCCGATGAAGGCGAACGACGAACCCAGGTAGCTGGGCACCTTGCCGCCCGTCACCAGGAAGAAGATCAGCGTGCCTATGCCGCTCATGAACACCGCCAGGTTGGGGTCGAACCCCATGAGGATGGGCGCGAGCACCGTGGAGCCGAACATGGCGATCACGTGCTGTATGCCCATGAGGCCGGTTTCCTTCCACGGCAGGCGCTCGTCCGGGCCGATCACGCCGCCGCCCGCCAGCACCTCGGTGGGCACCGCTCTCCAATTGAAAAACCCCATCGTCTTCTCCTTGCTTTGTCAGGGTGGCGCGATGGTAGAGGGTTTGTCTTGGGCGTGGTGAAATATTAATGAAACCCAGCGCTGACGCTTTGTGGCAGGGCGCTGGCAGCTATGCTTGTTGCATCATCCAAAGTGCGGGCGATGCGCACGCCAGAGGCTTGCAAGCGCTTGGCCAGGCACAGCACCGCCTTGTCCTTGGACAGCAGCAACGCCCGCTGTTGCACTGCCAGGTCGATGAACTTCTGGTCGTCCGCATCCTTGCAGCGCCAGGGCGCTTCGAGTGCAGCGGCAACAAGCGTGGTGTGCGCATCCCATTGCGCCAGCACGTCCTGGGGCTTGCGCAGCGCACGCGCCAGCCAGAGGGCGATCGCCGGGTAGTCCAGCACGCGCTGCAGCTCATCGCGCATGGCCTGGGTGGCATACCAGGGCATGTCACTTTGGCCCAGCTGCACGCGCAGGGTGGCAGCGGCCGGATCTTCAAAGACCCAGAGGTCCAGCACGATGTTGGTGTCTATCACCAGCGCAGCGTGTCCGGCGGTTGGGGTGCCAGCCTGCATGGCGGTCCGGGTGCAAGCGCCGTCAGCGTACCGGCCGGGTGAAATAGCGCTGTGGCCAGGGTTCATCGGCCAGCGTGTAGTGCCACCACTCCTCGGGCAGATTGCGCCAGCCGTGCGACTGCATCAGCGCGCGCAGCCACAGGCGGTTGCGCCGCACCGCGGGCGGCTGCTCGGCGTCTTCGGTGTGCGAGTGCTCGTCAAACAGATCAAACGGTGTGCCCATGTCCACTTCCTGCCCCAACGCCACGGGCCCGGCGATGACTTGGGTGGCGCGCGTCGCGTCTTGCACGACGAGCGTCAGATCGGCGGTGCTGGCGCGGCTGTGACCGGATTTTTCGGCGATGTAGCCGCGCGCGAACAGCTCATCTTTGGGCACGCGCGGGTAGTACTCGGCCTTGGTGCGCTGATCGGCGAGGTCCGCGCCCCAGCGCACGAAATCATCCACCGCCATCTGCGGGCGGTAGCAGTCAAAGACCTTCAGGCCCAGGCCGTGCGCGGCGAGGTCGTGCTGCACCCGGGCGAGCGAGTGTGCCGCCGCCTGGCTCAGCCAGCACTGCGGGGCCTCGTACCCGGCGATGGGACGGCCGACGAAGTTGTTGGCGCCAAAGTAGCGCATGTCCTGCACCACGGTGGGGGCAAGCCGGCTGAGCGGCACGAGTTCATTGTGCGCACCGGGCGCGGTGGCGGCGCAGGCCGTGAGCAGGCTGGCCAGCACGGCGGCGGCCGCCAGGGTGGCAGTGCCTGACCACGGGCGCGATGCGGCTAGCTTCATGGGGCGCTGACGGGTGCGGGTGAGTCCGGCTTGCTTGACGTTTCCGGGCCTTTGGGCCCGCGCGCGCTACCCGCCACCATGTCAAAGCGCAACAAGCGGCATTCAATCGGCCCGTTGAACAGCGGCACGCGGCGGGACGCCTTCAGGCGCATGGCCGAGGGCAGCTCGCGATCGGGCGAGAGTATCCAGGCCTGCCAACCGGCGTAATGGCGCTTCCAGTGCGTGGCGAGCTGCTTGAAAAAGTCTTCATCGCCGCTGTTTTGCGCGCTTTCGCGCCCGGGGCGGGCGCCTTGCAGCGCGCGCTCGCGGCTGCTTTGCCCGGCGGCGCCGGCGGCGGCGATGCGCTCGCCATACGGCGGGTTGAGCAGCATCACGCCGGGCAGCTCGCAGGGTGGCAGGCGTTCCAGCGCGTCGCCGCCGCGCAGTTGCACGGCGGTGGCCACGCCCGCGCGCTCGGCGTTGCGCCGGGCGAAGTCCACCATGCGGTGCGAAATATCACTTCCAAATATGGGTGTAGTGCTTGTCTGTACTGCGTCAGGAGCTTCTTTTTTGAGAGTATCCCAGGCCGCGCGGTCGTGCGGCAGCAGGCGCTCGAAGGCGAAGCGGCGCTTCAGGCCCGGCGCGATGCGGCAGGCGATCTGCGCCGCCTCGATGACGACGGTGCCGCTGCCGCAGCAGGGGTCGTACAGCGGCAGGCCGCTCTCAGATGTCCAGCCGCAGGCGGCGATCATCGCGGCGGCCAGGGTCTCCTTGAGCGGCGCGTCGCCCTTGTCCTCGCGCCAGCCGCGCTTGAAGAGCGGCTCGCCCGAGGTGTCGATGGAGAGCGTGGCGGTTTCCGGCGTCAGGTGCAGGTGGATGCGCGCGTCGGGGCGGTGCGTGTCCACATCGGGGCGCGTGCCGCTCTGCTGGCGAAAGCGGTCGGCGACCGCGTCCTTCACGCGCAGCGCGGCGAAGTTCAGGCTCTTCAAGGGACTCGCGTGCGCGGTCACCTCGATCTTGAAGGTCTGGCGGGCGGTAAACCAGTCTTCCCAGCGCACGCTGCTGGCAAGTTCGTACAGATCGTCTTCGCCACGATACGGTCGGTACGCAAGCTGCACCAGCACGCGCTGCGCAAGGCGGCTGTGCAAATTGAGCTGCAGCACCGTGCGCCAGGGCGCGGCCAGGCGTACGCCCGCGCGCAGCGCCTGCACGTCAGGGCAGCCGGTGATCGCACGCACCTCGTCGGCCAGGAAACCCTCGACACCGGCGGCGCAGGGCAAAAAGAGTTCAAACCGGTTCATGGCTGACGTCCCATGTGCGCCAGGAGCGCATCGAGCCGCTCGCGCGCCAGCGGCGGGATGGGCGTCGCGCGGCGCGTTTCGTGCGAAACAAAGACGATGCCGGTCTTGCCGCGCGCCACCTCGCGGCCGGTGGTCGATTCGGTCATCTGGAACACCAGATCGAAGCCGTAGCGGTTGAAATCCATGGGTCGCATGCGCACGATGAGCTGTTCGCCATGAAAGGCCTCGGACTTGTACTGCGCCAGCATGTCGCCAACGACGATGCCCGCGCCGCCCGCGTTGGCCTCGGTCATGCCCATGGCCTGAAAAAAGCGCAGCCGCGCCTCGGAGACCAGGCTGAGCAGCTGCGCGTTATCGAGGTGCCCGCCCTGGTTGACGTGGCTGATGTAGACCTGCAGTGTGGTCTCGAAGCAGAAGCGGTCGGGGAGGTCGAAAAGAACGCGGGCCATGGGGGAAGTGTGAACTCAGATTTGCTTGCGCAGGCTGGCGGGCGCGATCTTGAGCTGTTCGCGGTATTTGGCCACGGTGCGCCGCGCGCAGGCGATGCCCTGCTCCTTGAGCATGTCGGCCAGCTGCCCGTCGGACAGCGGCCGCGCCGGGTCTTCGGCGGCGATGAACTGGCGCAGCAGCGCGCGCACCGCGGTGCTGGAGGTGCTGCCGCCGGTATCGGTCACCAGACCCGAGCCGAAGAAGTACTTGAGCTCGTAGGTGCCCTGGGGCGTGGCCATGTACTTGGCGCTGGTCACGCGCGAGATGGTCGATTCGTGCAGGCCCAGCTCCTCGGCGATCTCGCGCATCACCAAGGGACGCATGGCGAGCTCGCCGTGCAGGAAGAAGGCCTGCTGCTTGTCCACGATGGCGCGCGCGGTGCGCAGGATGGTGTCGAAGCGCTGCTCGATGTTGCGGACGAACCAGCGCGCCTCCTGCAGGCGGCTTTGCAGCGCGGCGTGGCCCTCGCCCTTGCGGTGCTGGCGCAGCGCCTGGGCGTAGGCGTCGTGCACGCGCAGCTGCGGCACCACCTCGGGGTTGAGCTGCACGTCCAGGCGCACCTGCCCGCCCTCCAGGCGGCGGCGCACGATCACGTCGGGCGTGACGAGGTTGTGCTGCACCTGGGCAAAGCGCCGCCCCGGGCGCGGTTCGAGCCGGGCGATCAGCGCCATGGCGGCGCGCGTGTCTTCTTCGCTGGCGCCGCAGGCCTGCGCCAGCCGCCGTGCGTCGCGCCGCGCCAGCCATTCGAGCGGCTGCTCGCAGATGCACATGGCCGCCTCCAGCACCGCCCGGGGGCAGGCGCCCGTGTCGCGCAGCGCCGCCAGTTGCAGCCGCAGGCACTCGGGCAAATCGCGCGCGCCCACGCCTGCGGGCTCCAGGCTTTGCAGCAGCTTGAGCGCCAGCGCGAAGTGCTCGCTCATCTCCAGCAGGTATTCGGTGTTCTCGGGGCCGACCAGGGTTTCGACCAGCGATTCGATGGCGTCTTCGAGGTAGCCGTCGTCGTTGAGCGAATCGATCAGCCAGGACAGCGCCGCGCGTTCGGCGCGCGTCAGGCGCAGCAGCAGCGCCTGGCGGTGCAGGTGCTCGGCCAGGGTTTCGTGCGCGCTCTCGTGCTCGCTCGCCTCGCCCTCGTCGTCCTCGCGCCGGGCGGCCCGGCTCGGGGCGTCGGCGCTCCAGGGGCTGTCGCTGCCGCTGGGGTCGAGCTCGCGGTCGCCTTCCCAGTCGCTCCGGGTTTCGGCATCATTTTGGCCTCCAGAGCTTGCAGGGTCTGCGTCAAAAGCTTCTGAAATAGGAGCGATCTCGCTGCGTTCGGTGCGCCGCTCCGGCGCGGGGGCGCCGGCTGCAGGGGCCTCTTCGCTCGCGCGTTCAAGGAAGGGGTTGTCCACCAGCATGGCCTCCACCTCCTGGGCCAGCTCCAGCGTGGACAGTTGCAGCAGGCGGATGGACTGCTGCAGTTGCGGCGTCAGTGCAAGGTGTTGCGAGACGCCCAGCGACAGGCCGACCTTCATCGCGCTACATCCGGAAGTGCTCGCCCAGGTAGACCCGGCGCACCTCGGCGTTGTCCACGATCTCCGAGGGCGCGCCGCGCGCCAGCACCCGGCCCTCGCTGATGATGTAGGCGTGGTCGCAGATGCCCAGCGTCTCGCGCACGTTGTGGTCGGTGATCAGCACGCCGATGCCGCGCTCCTTCAGGAAGCCGATGATGCGCTGGATCTCGATCACCGCGATCGGATCGATGCCGGCAAAGGGCTCGTCGAGCAGGATGAAGCGCGGCTGCGTGGCCAGCGCCCGCGCGATCTCCACGCGCCGGCGCTCGCCGCCCGAGAGCGCCAGCGCGCGCGTCTCGCGCAGGTGCTCCACGTGCAGGTCCTGCAGCAGCGCGCTCAGGCGCTCTTCGATCACCGGGCGGGCGAGCGGGCGGCCGTCCTCGCCGCGCTGCAGCTCGAGCACCGCGCGCACGTTCTCCTGCACGTTGAGCTTGCGAAAGATCGAGGCTTCCTGCGGCAGATAGGACAGGCCCAGGTGCGCGCGCCGGTGGATGGGCATGCGCGTGACGTCGTGCCCGTCGATCGCGATGCTGCCGCCGTCGCAGCGCACCAGGCCGACGATCATGTAGAACGAGGTGGTCTTGCCCGCGCCATTGGGCCCGAGCAGGCCGACCACCTCGCCGCGCGGCACGTTGAGCGAGACGTCGTGCACCACGGTGCGCCCGCCATAGCTCTTCTTCAGGTGCCGGACCTGCAGCAGGCTGGATGCGTCGGCGCTGGCGGGCGTCGCCGGGCTGCTCATCGCGTTCACTGCGGCGGTGCGTCCAGCGCGCGGCTGGGGCGCAGCTCGGGTGCATCCCGGGCGCCCTGCGGCGCGGCCGCGGGCGGCTGTTCCTTGGGCGCGAGCGTGGCGCGCACGCGCGTGTCGCTCTTGTCGCCGGCGCGGCGCGGCGCGCCATCGACGGTGAACACGTCGGTGGCGTTGTTGTAGGTGATGACGGCCCCGCTCACGTCGTCGGTCGGCGTGCCCGCGCGCAGGCGGCGCAGCTCGGCGCGGCGCGTGAGCTTGACCACTTCGGTGCGCCCGTTCCAGTCGATGCGTTCGGCCTCGCCCTCGATGATCTCCACCGGCGCCCCCTTGGGCGTGTCGCGCTTCTGGCGGAAATAGGCGCGCTTGCCCGGCGCGGCGGTGACCAGGCCGCTCTGGTTGCCCGCGTCGTCCTGCGTCACCTGCACCTCGGCGCCGCGCAGCACGATGGTGCCCTTGGTGATGATGACGTTGCCGCTGAAGACGCTGGTCTGCCTGGCCTCATCGTGCACCAGGCTGTCGGCCTCGATGTGCATGGGCTGGTCGCGGTCGGCGCGCTCGGCCCGCGCGCCCGCGGCCAGTGCAAGCAGCAGCAGGACGGCGGGCAACAGGGCGGTGCGGTGTTTCATGGCGCGGGCGAGGCACGGTTCTTGCAAATGATTGTAGCGACCGCCCCCGGCGCGCCTGCGCCCGGGCCGCGGGAAGAAAAAAGGCGCGTGCCGCACGCGCCTGGGTTGGCCCGGGGCCCGCCGCGCGTTCAGGCCTTGCGCTGCTGCTGCACCAGGTGATCCACCACCTGCAGCACCGTGGCCATGCTGCCGGTGAGCGTGCCGTCGGTGTAGTAGCGCCCGGCCACGCCCATGGAGGGCACGCCCTCGACCTGGTAGGCCGCCTGCAGCTCGGTCGCCCTGCGCACCTGGTTGGCGACGGTGAAGGAGGTGTACATCTGCTTGAACCTGGCCGCGTCCACGCCCTGCTTGGCGACCCAGTCGAAGATCAGCTCGTCCTTGTTCAGCGGCAGGCGCTCCACGTGCACCGCGCGGAACACCCGGGCGTGCAGCTCGTTGACCTTGTCCATGCCTTCGAGCGCGTAGTAGAGCTTTTGCTGCGGCACGAAGCTCGAGTTGAAGGCCACCGGCACGCGGCGAAAGAACACGTAGTCCGGCAGCTTGTTCTTCCAGGCCGACAGCGAGGGTTCGAAGGCATTGCAGTGCGGGCAGCTGTACCAGAAGAACTCGACCACCTCGATCTGGCCCTTGGGCGCTTCGGTGAGGGCGGGCTTCTTCAGCTCCAGGTACTCGATGCCTTCCTCGAACTTGCCGTCCTTGGCATGGGCGGGCACGGCCAGGCCGGCCGACAGGGTCAGGGCGGCGCTGGCGGCCAGGGAAAAATCGCGACGGTTCATGCGCTGGGGCTCCGAAAGGGCTGCAGGCTCGCTCTGATGCGGCAAGACCTGCAAAGGTTCAACATGGGCTCAACGGCTGGCGCTCACGCGCACCAGGATGGAGGTGATGCCGGCGCCATCGAGCTTGCCCTTGAGCTGGTCGGCGTCGTCGCGCCGGGCAAAAGGGCCTATGCGCACGCGGTAGACCGCGCGGCCGTTCTGCTGGCCCTCGCTCACGCGCGCCTCCCAGCCCAGCATGGCGAGTTGCGCGCGCTGGGCGTCGGCTTCGTCGGGCGCGCGAAAGGCGCCGGCCTGGATGTAGTAGTTGCCGGTGGGGCCGGCCGCGGCGCTGGCGGACGCCGCAGCGGTGGCCGTGGACTCGGGCGTGCCGCCCTGGGCCTTGGCGCGCGCCAGGTCGCCCAGCGGGTCGTCGCTGGCCGCCGGCACGGTGGTTTCGTGGCCGGCCGGCTGCGGCGCGGGGGCCGGCGCAGGCTTGCCGCCGGCACCGGTCACCAGGCCGGCGTTGGGATTCCAGTCCTTGTTGCGCTCGGCCTCCCTGGCGTCCTGGTCGGCCAGGCGCGAGCCGCTGCTCAGGAAGGGCACCGGCACCTTGCTCACGTAGGCGGCCACCACGAAGGCGATGCCCAGACCCACCACCACGCCCAGGACCAAGCCTGCAAACGTCCCGCCCCGCTGTCCGCTTCGTCGTGCCTTGCCCATGGTGTTCACATTCTTTGTGGTGCCGAGACGCCCAGCAGCGCCAGGCCGTTTTGCAGTATCTGGCCGGTGGCGGCCACCAATGCCAGCCGGGCGAGCCTGAGGGCCTCGTCGTCGACGAGGATGCGCTCGGCGTCGTAATAGCTATGGTAGCTGGCCGCCAGGTCACGCAGGTAAAAACTGACATCGTGCGGCGCATGGCCCGCGGCGGCGGCGGCGAGCATGTCGGGGTATTTGGCCAGCTCGCGCATCAGCGCCTGCGCAGCCTCGCTGGTGAGCGGCGCAAGATCGGCCTGCGCGAGCGCCGCGGTGTCCCAGTCCTCGCGCCAGCCGCGCAGCACCGAGCAGATGCGCGCATGGGCGTACTGCACGTAGTACACCGGGTTGTCGTTGTTCTGCGCGATCGCCAGGTCCACGTCGAAGGTGTATTCGGTATCGGGCTTGCGCGAGAGCAGGAAGAAGCGCACCGCGTCCTTGCTGGTCCATTCGATCAGATCGCGCAGCGTCACGTAGGAGCCCGCGCGCTTGCTGATCTTGACCTCTTCGCCGCCCTTGACCACGCGCACCATGGTGTGCAGCACGTAGTCGGGGTAGCCCCGGGGGATGCCCAGGTCCACCGCCTGCAGCCCGGCGCGCACGCGCGCGATGGTGCCGTGGTGGTCCATGCCCTGGATGTTCACCGCGCGCTCGTAGCCGCGGCGCCATTTCTGGATGTGGTAGGCGACGTCGGGCACGAAGTAGGTGTAGTGGCCGTCGCTCTTGCGCATGACCCGGTCCTTGTCGTCGCCGTAGTCGGTGCTCCTGAGCCAGAGCGCGCCGTCCTGCTCATAGGTCTTGCCCTGGGCGATCAGGCGCTGCACGGTGTCTTCGACGTGGCCGTCGGCGTAGAGGCTGGATTCGAGGTAGTACTCGTCAAAGCGCAGGTTGAAGGCCTGCAGGTCCTTGTCCTGCTCGTTCCTCAGGTAGGCCACGGCGAACTGGCGCACGTTGTCGTAGTCGTCGATGTCGCCGTTGGCGGTGAATTCGCGGTCGTCGGCCTTGACCGTGGCGCGCGCGAGGAAGGCCTCGGCGATGTCCCGGATGTAGTCGCCGTTGTAGGCCGCCTCGGGCCAGCCGGGGTCGCCCGGCTTCACGCCCCGGGCGCGCAACTGGGTGCTCTTGGTCAGCGTGTCGATCTGCACGCCCGCGTCGTTGTAATAGAACTCGCGATGCACCTGCCAGCCCTGGGTGGCGTAGAGATTGCAGATCGCGTCGCCCAGCGCCGCCTGGCGGCCGTGGCCCACGTGCAGCGGCCCCGTGGGGTTGGCCGAGACGAATTCGACGAGGATTTTCTCCCCCCGCTCGGGCTGGCAGCCGAAGCGCTCCCTGGTGGCGAGCACCTCGCGCACCACCTGCTGGCGCGCAGCCGGCGTGAGGCGAAAGTTCAGGAAGCCCGGCCCGGCCAGCTCGATCGCCTCCACCCAGCGGCGGCAGGCCTCGCTTGCCAGCAATGCGGCCTGCAGCCGTTCACCCAGCTGGCGCGGGTTGGTCTTGAGCGCCTTGGCCAGTTGCATCGCCGCGGTACAGGCCCAGTCGCCATGCGCCGCCACCTTGGGTGATTCGAAGGCCGCGCGCGCGCCCGCGCCGGGCGAGAGCTTTTCCAGTTCGGCGGCCAGCGCCGCGAGCAATTCTTGTTTGACGCTGAGCATAGGGCTAGGGATTTTACGGGTCGCCCGGGGCTTGCGCGGCCCGGCGGCAGCGCTATGCTGCGCCCACCCCGGCGCCGTGTGAGCGCCGGGGAAGCACACACACCCTTTGGGAGACTTGCATGAAAAAATGGCTTGCCATGCTGGCTGCCGCCAGTTGCGTCCTTTCCTTTGCCGTCCAGGCCGCCGACGCGCCGGCCAAGAAGGCGCCCACGGCGCAGCAGCAGAAGATGACCACCTGCAATGCCGAGGCCAAGACCAAGGCGCTCAAGGGTGACGAGCGCAAGGCCTTCATGAAGGAGTGCCTGAGCAAGAAGAAGGAAGCGCCTGCGGCGGCCGCCGGCACCCAGCAGGACAAGATGAAGAGCTGCAACGCCGAGGCCAAGACCAAGGCGCTCAAGGGTGACGAGCGCAAGGCCTTCATGAAGGGCTGCCTGGCCAAGGCCGCCTGAGCCCGAATCCGCGCAAGACCAGACGGCCCCGGGCGCGAGCGCCTCTGGGCCGTCTTTCCTGGACCGTCGTTTCAGCGCGTGCCCACGCCGCGCGCCAGCAGCACCGCCAGCACCACGACGACGATCATCAGGTGCGCCGACCACATCACCAGCACGCGCGCGCGCTTGAGTTCGGCCGCATCGGGCAGCGGCCCGCCCTGCGCCAGGCGCCCCTGCCAGGCAAGGTAGTGCCGGCGCGCCAGGTAGAGCAGCACGGTCATGGCGACGAGCAGCGCGATCTTGCCGTGCAGCAGGTGCTGCGCCCAGTACCAGCTCGAACCCTTCACGCCCCAGAAGGTGCGCGCCCAGCCCGTGGCCAGCACGATGGCGGCCGACAGCAGGCTGAGCGCATTCATGCGCACCAGGCGGTCGACCACCTTGGGGTTGACCCAGTCGGCGCGGCACAGCGCGGTTTCGGTGGTCATGAAGGTGGCCAGCATGATGAAGGCCATGATGTGGGCAAAGGCCAGCACGCTTTCGAGTATCACGGGGCAATGTCCTTTCGCGGGGCGGAGCCCGAAGTATTGCCCGGGCCCAAAGCCCCCCCTGACCAGAAGGTCGGGCGGGCATAGTGCGCGCGCAGCAAGTCCATCCACAGCCGCACCCGCAGAGGCAGGTGCTTGCGCTGGGGCAGCAGCAGGAAGATGCCGTTGGGCGGCGCGGCAAACTCTTCCAGCACCGCTACCAGGCGGGCGGCGGCAATGTCGCGCTCCACCTCCCAGGTGGAGCGCCAGGCGATGCCCCCGCCGGCCAGGCACCAGTCGTGCAGCACCTGGCCGTCCGAGCAATCGAGCGGCCCGCCGGGCTTGATGTGCACCACCTCGCTGCCGCCGCTCTCGCGCGGCACGCGAAAGGCCCAGCCGCGGGTCTGCGAGGCGTCGCTGGACAGCGCCAGGCAGTCGTGCTGCGCCAGCTCCGAGGGGTGGCGCGGCGTGCCCCGGCGCGCCAGATAGCCGGGCGTGGCCACGCACAGGCGCCGGTTGTCGGCCAGGCGCACGCTGACCAGGGAGGAGTCGGGCAGGTCGCCCACGCGCACCGCGCAGTCGTAGCCTTCGCCGGCCAGGTCGACCACGCGGTCCGAGAGGTTGAGCGAGATCGTCACCTCCGGATGCTGGTCGCGAAACAGCGGCACCAGCGGCGCGACGTGGCGCCGCCCGAAGCCGGCCGGCGCGGTGATGCGCAGGTGGCCGGTGGCCTTGGCGCCGCCGGCGGAGACGCTGGCCTCGGCCTGGGCCACGTCGGCCAGCAGGCGCTGGCAGTCCTCCAGGAAGGCGCTGCCTTCGTGCGTGAGCGTGATGCGCCGCGTGGTGCGCACCAGGAGCTTGACGCCCAGGTGCTCTTCCAGCGCGTCCAGGCGCCGCCCCATGATGGCCGGCGCCACGCCTTCGGCGCGCGCCGCCGCCGTCAGGCTGCCGCGCGTGGCGATGGAGACGAATGAGGCAAAGGCCTTGAATTTATCCATGAAAAACGGTTGTAGCGCCCGTGTATGCTGCGCTGCCAGCTATCAATTCAATGAAGTTGCGCTTTCTCTGGATTCGTATTGTCTGGAGTTTTGCAAAAAAGTCACTAGTTATAGGATATTTACTGAATTTATTCACACAAATATTTCTAATACAGTGTATGCAAGCCTTGGCAACCAGGGCAAGGCATTTTGTATCGGGTCTTTCAGGGGGTGAAACATGACCGCACGCACTCGCATCCACGGCCTGCAGGTGGCCGACGAGCTCTACCAGTTCATCAACGCCGAGGTATTGCCCGGCACCGGCGTCACGCAAGAGGGCTTCTGGAAGGGCTTTGATGCGCTGGTGGCCGATCTGGCGCCGCGCAACGCCGCGCTGCTGGCCGAGCGCGAGCGCCTGCAGTCGGAGCTGGACACCTGGCACAGGGCCAACCCGGGCCCGATCCGCGACATGGCGGCCTACCGCAAGTTCCTGGAGACCATAGGCTATCTGGTGGCGCCGCCCCAGGGCGTGCAGGCCACGACCGAGCACGTCGATGCCGAGCTGGCCATCCAGGCCGGCCCGCAGCTCGTGGTGCCGATCCTGAACGCCCGCTATGCGCTCAACGCCGCCAATGCGCGCTGGGGCAGCCTGTACGACGCGCTCTACGGCACCGACGTGATCGGCGAAGACGGCGGCGCCGAAAAGGGCAGGGGCTACAACCCGGTGCGCGGCGCCAGGGTGATCGCCTATGCGCGCGACTTCCTCGACCAGGCCGCACCGCTGGCAAGCGGTTCACACAAGGACGCGAGCAGCTATGCGGTCGACGGCGGCAAGCTGGTGGTGCGCCTGGCGAGCGGCAGCACCGGCCTGAAGGACCCGGCGCAGTTCGTCGGCTACCAGGGCGAGGCGGCGCAGCCGTCTTCGGTGCTGCTGGTGAACAACGGCATCCACGTGGACATCCGCATCGACCGCGCCACGCCCATAGGCAAGGACGATGCGGCGGGCGTGGCCGACGTGGTGGTGGAGGCGGCGCTCTCGACCATCCTTGACCTGGAAGACTCGATCGCCGCGGTGGACGCCGAAGACAAGGTGCTCGGTTACCGCAACTGGCTGGGCATCCTGCGCGGTTCGCTGACCGAGACCTTTGACAAGGGCGGCAAGACCGTCACCCGCGGCCTGAACCCCGACCGTCGCTACACCGGCGCGAACGGCAAGGACGTGGTGCTGCCCGGGCGCTCGCTGCTGTTCGTGCGCAACGTCGGCCACCTGATGACCAATCCAGCCATCCTCTGGGGCGGCGAAGGCGGGGAAATTCCCGAGGGCATCCTCGACGCCATGGTCACCACGGCCATCGCGCTGCACGACCTCAAGGGCCTGGCGGGCGACAACGGCATCCGCAACTCGCGCACCGGCAGCGTCTACATCGTCAAGCCCAAGATGCACGGCCCGGCCGAAGTGGCCTTCGCGAGCGAAGTGTTCGCGCGCGTGGAGAAGGTGCTGGGCCTGCCCGAGAGCACCGTCAAGCTCGGCATCATGGACGAGGAGCGGCGCACCAGTGTCAACCTCAAGGCCTGCATCGCCGCCGCGCCCAGCCGCATCGCCTTCATCAACACCGGCTTTCTGGACCGCACCGGCGACGAGATGCACACCTCCATGCACGCCGGCCCCATGGTCCGCAAGGGCGACATGAAGACCAGCGCCTGGATCCAGGCCTACGAGAAGAACAACGTGCTGGTGGGCCTGTCCATGGGCCTGGCTGGCCGCGCGCAGATCGGCAAGGGCATGTGGGCCATGCCCGACCTGATGAAGGCCATGATCGAGCAGAAGATCGCCCACCCCAGGGCGGGCGCCAACACCGCCTGGGTGCCCAGCCCCACGGCCGCCACGCTGCACGCGCTGCACTACCACCAGGTGGATGTCGCCGCCATCCAGCGCGAGCTGGAAAAGACCTCGCTTGAGGCCGAGCGCGACAACCTGCTCACCGGCCTGCTCACCGTGCCGGTGACGGCCAACCCCAACTGGAGCGACGAGGAAAAGCAGCAGGAGCTGGACAACAACATCCAGGGCATCCTCGGCTACGTGGTGCGCTGGGTGGACCAGGGCGTGGGCTGCTCCAAGGTGCCCGACATCAACGACGTCGGCCTGATGGAAGACCGCGCCACGCTGCGCATCTCCAGCCAGCACGTGGCCAACTGGCTGCTGCACGGCGTGGTGAGTGAAGGCCAGGTGCGCGCCACCTTTGCCCGCATGTCGGCCAAGGTGGACCAGCAGAACGCGGGCGACCCGCTCTACCGGAAGATGCACGACCGCTACGACGAGTCCATCGCCTTCCAGGCGGCGTGCGACCTGGTGTTCAAGGGATTGACCCAGCCCAGCGGCTACACCGAGCCGCTCTTGCATGCGGCGCGTCAGAAGGTCAAGGCGGGCACAGGCAAGTAAGCTTCAATAAATATAGCTACTACCGCAAACGCAGTATGCGTTCCCGGCTAATTTGATCATGAAAATCGCTGGCGTAGCCTGCGCACCGCGCTCACCAGGGCGAGCACCAGCGCGCCCACCAGCGCGCCGACCACCATGTCCAGTGCGCCCGTGGCCAGCAGGCGCCACAGCCCGCCGAGCGGCAGAGCGGCCAGCGACGCACTGGCCTGCTCGATGGCCTGGCTCAGCGGCGCGATGCCGTGCACGATCAGGCTGCCGCCCACCAGGAACATGGCCAGCATGCCGGCCCAGGACAGCAGGCGCAGCAGGCGCGGCGCCAGCGCCAGCAGCGCGCTCCCGAGCGCCTGCGCCGGGCGCCAGGGCTTGCGGCGCAGCCATAGCCCCAGGTCGTCGGTCTTGACGATCGCGCCCACCGCGCCATAGACGCCGACGGTCATCAACAGCGCGATCGCCACCAGCGCCACCAGCTGCTCGCTGATCGGCGCGCTGGCCACGGTGCCCAGCGCAATGATGATGATCTCGCTGGACAGGATGAAGTCGGTGCGGATGGCGCCGCGTATGCGCCGGCGCTCGAAGGCCGCGGGGTCGGCCAGCGCCTCGGCCTGCGCAGGCTGTGCCGCGCCGCCGGCGGCGGCCGGGCGTGTGGGATGCAGCCATTTTTCGGCCAGCTTTTCCATGCCCTCGAAGCACAGAAAGCTGCCGCCGGCCATGAGCAGCGGCGTGATCAGCCAGGGCAGCCAGGCGCTGATGAGCAGCGCCGCCGGCACCAGGATGGCCTTGTTGAGCAGCGAACCCTTGGCCACGGCCCAGACCACCGGCAGCTCGCGCTCGGCGCGCACGCCGTTGACCTGCTCGGCGCTGAGCGCCAGGTCGTCGCCGAGCACGCCGGTGGTCTTCTGCGCCGCCACCTTGGTGAGCACCGCCACGTCGTCTGCCATGACCGCGCTCTTGCGCGCGGCCAGCTGCGCCATCGCGCCCACGTCGTCGAGCAGCGTCGCGATGTCGTCGAGCAGGGCGAGCAGGCTGGCGCCGGCCATGGCAGCCCTATTTCCGGCGCGCTCTGGTGCGCGCCGCCGCTGCCCGAGCCTGGCGCTTCAGCGTAGCGCCTCGCGCACCAGGTCGGCCAGGATGCCGTGGCCGCGCGGTGTCGGATGGAAGGAGTCGGAAAACAGATAGCCCTGCCACCAGTCGGCGCCGCCGCTCGCCCCGGGCGGCGGGGTCTGCCTGGACAGCGCCTCGGCGGTGCAGCTCGGGAAGTCGTAGCTCGGCAGGCCCGAGCCATCCTGGCCGACCACCGGGCAGGCGGGCGTGAGGACGTTGCTCAACTGGTACTTTGCCGGTTGCGCCACCAGGGCCTTGAGCCGCGCGTCAAAGTCGGCGATCGCCACCGTCTTGCTGTCCTTGAAGCGCGCGGCGAGCGTCGCATTGAAGGCCTGCACCCAGCTGCCGAAGAGCTGGCGCAATTGCTCGGCCGCCGCCGGTCCCTGGGCCTGCGCGACCGCCGCGAGCACGAAGCCGAATTGCGGCGTCAGCGTGACGTCCGGCATGTTCAGCACGACGACGCGCTTGGCGCCCTTGTCCAGCACCTGCGTCTGGATGGTGCCGGCGAACTGCGCCGCCAGGGCCTGCATGTAGGCGCCACCCGCCTGCGCCATGCCGCTCTGGCCCTGGGACAGGAGCGACTGCACCGTGGCTTCGTCGAGCACCGTCGAGAGCATGGCGGCCAGGGCGGCGCCGCGGTCGTTCGATGCGGCCAGGAAGGCCTTGATCAGGTCCGCCACGTCGTTGCCGCCGCCGTCGATCAGCACCAGGTCGCGCTGGCCGAAGCCCGCGCTGCCCAGCGCCTTGAGCTGCTCGGTGATGGAAACCGGCGAGCTCGGCGCGCTCAGGTTGTTGATGCGCCCGCCGCCGATGGCGTAGTTGCTGCAGCCGGCGTTGACGCTGAAGGTATTGGCACCACTGGCCAGGTAGTGCGGACACAGGTCGATGTCGTAGTCTGCGGCCACGAGCTCGGGCCAGATCGGCGTGGCGCCCGCGCCCACGGGCTTGCTGCCCTGCACGGTGAACTTCAGGCCAAAGGTGCCGCTGTCGGCCAGGCTGTCGCCCGCTACCTTGACGGCGCCGAATTCGGGCTCGGAACTGCCGCCGCCGCAGGCGGCCATCAGGGCAGCCGTCGCCACCACCACGATCCAGTGCATCTTGCGTCGCATGCGTGTTCTCCTTGCGTGCAGTTGGGGTTTTGCCGGCGCTGCCGGGCTCTCAGAAAAGCTCGATGTCGCTGTGCGCCACCTTGCTTTGCAGTTCGCCGCTGGCCACCAGGTCGTCGTAGAAGCGTACCTGATTGCGTCCGTGCTCCTTGGCGTGGTAGAGCGCCTGGTCGGCCCGGCCGATGATCTCCACCGGCGTGTCCGGTGTGGCTGCGGCAAAACCTATGCTGATCGTGATGTGGCCGATCTGCGGAAACTCATGCGCCTCGATGGCCGCGCGCAGGCGTTCGAGCGCGGCGCGCGCGTGCTCCAGACTGATGGAGCGCAGCAGCACCACGAATTCTTCGCCGCCAAAGCGAAAGATGCGGTCCTGGCTGCGAAACTGCGCGCGCAGGCGGTTGGCCAGCAGGATCAGCACCTCGTCGCCATACAGATGCCCGTAGCGGTCGTTGACCAGCTTGAAATGGTCGATGTCTATCACCGCCAGCCACTGGCCGCTTTCCTTGTCGCTGCCCGGCAGCTCGCTGTAGCGGGCGAACTGCTCGTCGAAGGTCTTGCGGTTGAGCAGGCCGGTGAGCGCGTCGCGCTCGCTGTAGTCCAGCAGGCTCTGGTAGTTCTGGTAGACCAGAAACACGCCGGTGATCACCTCGTGCTGGTGCTGGGTGATCTTCTGCGAGCGCGTCACCTCCAGGCAGGTGGCGACGTGGTCCCCGAGCCAAACCGGCAGCCACAGCACGTGCTCCCCGCGCGTGCTGCGCTGGGCCGAGGCACCGCGTTCGTGGATGCACTGTGCGAGCTCGGGCATCTGTTCGAGCTCCATGGTGTTGGGGTCTTCGGCCGCCTCATGCGGGCTGCAGACGATGCGCCCGTCCTCGCTCCAGCAGCGCGGGCGCACGCGCACCGTGCCGGCCAGCGAGAAAAGCTCGAGCGAGCGCACTTGCAGCATGCGCCCGAGCGAGAAGATGGTCGAAAGAACCGAAACCTCCAGCCGCAGATGGTCCCGATGCGTGGTCATCTCGGCCAGGTTTTGCAGCAATGGTTGCATCGATGCCGGGTCTCCTTGGCGCGGGCCTTCGTTTCGGGATCGCGCGCGGCGCATGGGCGGGGTCCATGGCTCGTCTTGTCTTGTTCTGTCGCCGTATTGTGCAGCAATGGCTGCCCCGCGGCCGGCAACCGCGGGGACGGCGCTCAGCGCTCGGCCCAGACCCAGTCCACCAGCGCGTCCAGCGCCGGACGCGCGGCGAGCGCGTTGGCATGGTTGACGATGGCGACGAGCACGTAGCGGCGCCCGCTTTTGCCCTGGGTGTAGCCGGCGATGGCCGCGACGTCGCGCAGGCTGCCGGTCTTCAGGTGCCCCGCGCCCTGCGCCAGGCCCTTGCGCCGGCGCAGCGTGCCGTCCACGCCGGTGATCGGCAGCGACGAGAGCAGCTCGGGCATCACCGGCGAGGCCCAGGCCTGTTGCAGCAGACGCGCAAGGGCCAGGGCGCTGATGCGGCCTTCGCGGCTCAGGCCGGCGCCGTTGTCCAGCACCAGCTCCTGCGCTTGCCCGCCGTGCCCGCTCCACCACTGGCCAAGCACCGCCTGCGCCGCCTGCAGCGTGCCGCTGCCGCCCTGCTCCAGCGCCAGGCTCAGCAGCAACTGGCGTGCCATCACGTTGTTGCTGTACTTGTTGATGTCGCGCACGATCTCGGAGAGCGCGGGCGAAGTGCTGGCAAAGGCCGGCTGCAGCCCGGCTGGCACGCTGCCCTGCCGCACCATGCCGCCGAGCGTGCCGCCGAGCGCCCGCCACATGCCGGCGATGGCGCGGGGGCCAAAGCTGGCCGGGTCCGCCGGCGCCACCGACCACAGGCGCTCGCCGCAGGCCGCCGGGTAGCTGCCCGCCAGCGTGATGCGTCCGGGCTGCGCAAAGTCGGCCTGCAGCTGCGCGCGCCAGTCGCCGCAGGCGCTGCCCGGCGCGGCCAGCGGCACCGTCGCCGGAATCTCCATGCCCGCCAGCGGCGGCTCGTGGCCTATGCGCGCCACGCCGGCGGCCACGTCGGGAATGAAGTCCAGCGTCAGCGCGTTGAAGTTCACCAGCAGCGCGTCGGGCGCGACGTTGTAGGGGCGCCAGGGTTCGCCGTCGAACTCGCCGGCGTCGTGCGGCTCGAGCACGAAGGCGCTGCGGTCGAGCACGATGTCGCCGTCGATCTTGCGTATGCCCTGGGCCTGCAGACGGCGCAGCAGCAGCCAGACGCGCTCGACCACCAGCTTGGGGTCGCCCCGGCCCTGGATGTAGACCGAGCCCCTGAGCGTGTCGCCGTGCATTTGGCCGTCGACGTAGACCGGCGTCTGCCAGGTGTAGGCCGGGCCGAGCAGCTCCAGTGCGGCATAGGTGGTCACCAGCTTCATCACCGAAGCGGGGTTGCGCAGCAGCTCACCCTGCCACAGCAGGCGCCCGCTCTCGCCCTGCACCGGCAGCACCACTGCGGACAGCGCCTCGGGCGCCACCTTGGCCCGCTGCAGCGCCGCCAGCACCGGCGCGGGCAATGCGGCCTGCGCGCCGGCGTGCACCGGCTCTGCGGGCGTCGGTGCGGGCGCAGAGGCAAAGCCCGCGCCGCCCGCCAGGCAGCAGCTTGCGAGCAGCGCCAGGCGCAGCAGAGGCAGAAACCGGGACATGGCCGCAAGTGTAAAGAAGCGCCCGCCCATCGCCTCGCCGCCGGCGCCAGCGCCCGGCGCCGAGGCGGGGCTGACCGGATAATCGGCGCACCATGCAGCTGCTCGCCTTCGATACCAGTACCGAAACCCTGTCCGTGGCCGTGCAGGCGGGCGAGCGCGTCTGGGTACACGAGGGCGCGGGCGGCGCGCAAGCTTCGCACACGCTGATTCCCGCCGTCCGTGCGCTGCTCGCCCAGGCGGGCCTGGAGCTGGCGCAGCTCGATGCCATCGCCTTCGGCCAGGGGCCGGGCTCCTTCACCGGCTTGCGCACGGCCTGCGCCGTCGCCCAGGGGCTGGCCTTCGGCGCGCGGGGGGGCGCGGGCCTGCCGCTGCTGCCCGTGCCCACGCTGATGGCGGTGGCCGAGGAGGCGCGCATGGCCCACGGCTGCGGCCGCATGCTGGCGATGCTCGACGCGCGCATGGGTGAAGTCTATGTGGGCGCCTATGTGTGGCTGGCCGAAGCCGGCTGCTGGCACGAGAGCGAGGCCGCGCAGCTGCTCGCGCCCCGCCAGGTGCGGGTGCCCGAAGGCTGGGCGAGTGCGGGCAACGCCCGGCCCGTCCATGGGCAGGCCCTGGCCGCGGGCACGCCCGACGTGGCGGCACTGCCCACGGCCCGTGCGCTGCTGGCGCTGGCGCCGGCGCTGCTGCGCCAGGGACGGGCGGTGACGGCGCAGCAGGCTTTGCCGCTGTACGTGCGCGACAAGGTGGCGCAGACCAGCGCCGAGCGCGCCGCGGCCGCGCAGGCCGCGCGCCCCGCATGAGCGCGCCGGCCCGGCTGGAGCCGCTGACGCTGGCGCACCTGGATGCGCTGATGGCCATCGAAAGCCAGACTTATGCCCAGCCCTGGACGCGCGGCAACTTCCTCGACTCGATCAACGCCGGCTACCACTGCCAGGCCTTGATGGCGGGGGAGCAGATGCTGGGCTACTTCGTCGCCATGATGGGCGTGCAGGAGGCGCACCTGCTCAACATCACCGTCGCGCCCGCCTGTCAGCGCCAGGGCTGCGCCCGCCTGATGCTGCAGGCCCTGGGCCTGTGGGCGCGCGGTGGCGGCGCGCAGAGCCTGTGGCTGGAGGTGCGCGTGGGCAATGCGCGGGCGCGCGCCGTCTATGCGGCCTGTGGTTTCCACAGCGTGGGGCTGCGGCGCAACTACTATCCGGCGGCGGCGGGACAGCGCGAGGATGCGGTGGTAATGTGCCTGACGCTATGACGCTAGATACCCGCCAGCGCGCCATGCTGGCCGAAATGGGCATACGGGTGTGGCTGCCGCCGCCCCGCTCCCCGGCCGACGCGCCCGCACCCGCCTTCGCTCCGGCTCTTGTGCCGTCGCCCGCGCCAGCGCGTGCGGCGGTCTCCGCACCTGTGGCGGGCCGCCCTGCACAGCCGGGCGCAGCCACGCCGAGGGCCGCCGCAGCCGTGCAGCGCGGCTGGCAGCTGGGACCGGCGCAGCCGCTGTACCCGCAGGCGGACAAGGGCGCGGATGGCCCGACGTGGCTGATTGCGCTGGACAGCACCACGCCCGATGAGCCGGGCGGCGGTGAGGACGGCGCGCTGCTGCACAAGATGCTCGCCGCCATGGGGCTCAAGGACCACGGCGGCGTCCATGTCGCCACGGTGCGCCGCGCGGGCACAGGCAGCGAGCTTGCGCAACTGCTGCAGACACTGCGCCCGGCCGTCGTGCTGGCGCTGGGGCCGAGTGCGGCCTCCTGCGTGCTCGGCAGCACCGAGCCGCTGCAAAGCCTGCGCCAGCGCGCGCACCGCCTGGCCGATGGCACCCCGGCGCTGGTCAGCTATGCGCCGGCCTACCTGCTGCGCCGCCCCGAGGCCAAGCGCGCCGCCTGGCAGGACCTGCAGCGTGCCATGGCGCTGGCCGGCCAGCAGGGCGCGCCCTGAGCGGGTGCGATAATTGCCGGCTGCACATCAAAGGAGACAGCTGTCGTGGAAGCCAGCCCGAGTCGGCGGCTTTCAGCCTCCCTGGCCGCATAGCCTGAGCGGGGGCCTGAAAGCGCCCCCCAAGCCATCGCTACAACACCAAATCGTCAGGGAGAGCAGCATCCATGCTCAACGTTTTTTCGCTGGTCAACGGCCGGCTGGTGCAGGAAGAAATCGAATCGCTGGACGAGCTCGCGCGCTTCCAGCCCGTCTGGGTGGACCTGGAGTCGCCCACGCGCGAGGAAAAGCGCTGGGTGTCGCAGTACTACGGCCTGTCCATTCCCGAGGACGCGATGGACGACGACATCGAGGAGTCCGCGCGCTTTTACGAGGAAGACAACGGCGAGCTGCACATCCGCAGCGACTTCCTCATTGATGACGACGACGACCCGCGCTCGGTGCGCGTGGCCTTCATCCTGAACCAGCACAACACCGAGCTCAAGAGCTGCGGCGTACTCTTCTCCATCCATGAGGAAGACATCCCGGTGTTTCGCCTGGTACGCATGCGTGCGCGCCGCGCACCGGGCCTGATCGCCGACGCCAAGGAGGCGCTGCTCAACCTCTTCGACACCGACGTGGAGTATTCTGCCGACACGCTCGAGGGCATCTACGACGAGCTGAAAAAAGTCAGTACCCAGGTGCTCGAAGGCCAGATGACCGACAGCCACGCGCAGCAGGTGCTGGCCGACATCGCCTGGGAAGAAGACCTGAACGGGCGCATCCGGCGCAACATGCTCGACACGCGCCGCGCCGTGAGCTTCATGATGCGCAGCCGCATGCTCAACGCCGAGCAGTTCGAGGACGCGCGCCAGATCCTGCGCGACATCGAGTCGCTGGACAGCCACACGCAGTTCCTGTTCGACAAGATCAACTTCCTGATGGATGCGACGGTCGGTTTCCTGAACATCAACCAGAACAAGATCATCAAGATCTTCTCGGTCGCAAGCGTCGCGCTGCTGCCGCCGACGCTGATCGCCAGCGTCTACGGCATGAACTTTCGCGCCATGCCCGAGCTGGAGTGGGAGCACGGCTACCTGTATGCCATCGTGCTGATGGCCGCCAGCGCCCTCGTGCCCATGCTGTACTTTCGCAAGCGCGGCTGGCTGGCCTGAGACGATTCGCGCCCGGCCCCGCAGTGCCGGGCCGCACGGCGCGCCTCAGCGCGGCAGCTGTGGCAGCGCCGCCCGCACGATGCGCTCGGTATGGCGGCTGGCCACCTCGCGCACGAAACGGCTGAAGTCCGTCGGCGCGTCGTCGTCGGCGCGGTCCGAGATCGTGCGCAGCGCGGCAAACGGGGCGCCGTAGTCCGCGCACACCTGGGCCACGGCCGCGCCTTCCATCTCCACCGCCAGCGCCGCATGGCCGGCGCCGGCGAGCGCGCCGCGCAGCGCCTGCGATTCGGCCGAGGTGCTGACGAAGCGGTCGCCGCTGACGATCAAGCCGTGGTAGGCGCGTGCGCCCCGCGCGGCTGAAAATTCTTGGTCAAATGTGGCTCTATCCCTTGCCAGGCAAGCGCTGGCAGCTTCCAACAAAGGAGCGCTCAAGGCAGCGTCGCAAGGGAAGAGTGCGCGCCCGTAGCCCGGCACCTCCCAGCGCGGGAAGATGGGCGAAGCGTCCATGTCGTGCTGCAGGAAGTGCGTGGCCACGACCACGTCGCCGACCTGCACGCCCTCGCCCAGGCCGCCGGCCACGCCGGTGAAGACGATGCAGCGCGCATGCAGGCATTCGAGCAGCACCGCCGCGGTGGTCGCGGCCGCCACCTTGCCTATGCCCGAAAGCACCAGCACCACCTCGCGCTCGCCGAGCTGCCCGCGCCAGAACTCGCGCCCCGCGTGCCGCAGGCGCTGGGGCTGCCGCAGCGCCTGCAGCAGATTGCCCTGCTCTTCGGCCAGGGCGCTGACGATGGCTATGGGCACGCGCGGGCGGGCTCTGCGCGGCGGGCCAGGGCGCCTGGCTGCGGCCGGCCGGCGCTCATTTCTTCTTGCGCAGCTCGCGCCGCAGGATCTTGCCCACGGGGGACTTGGGCAGCTCCTCGGTGCGAAATTCGATGTGGCGCGGGCGTTTGTAGCCCGTCAGGTTGTCGTGACAGTACTGGCGCACCGCCTCCTCGGTCAGCGAGGGGTCGCGGCGCACGATGACGAGCTTGACCGCCTCGCCGGTCTTCTCGTCCGGCACGCCGACCACCGCGCACTCGAGCACGCCGGGCATCCTGGCCACCACGTCTTCGATCTCGTTGGGATAGACGTTGAAGCCGCTCACCAGCACCATGTCCTTCTTGCGGTCGACGATCTTGAAATAGCCGCGCGCATCCATGGTGCCGATGTCGCCGGTGCGAAAGTAGCCGTCGGCCGTCATCACCTTGGCGGTCTCGTCCGGTCGCTGCCAGTAGCCGGCCATCACCTGCGGGCCCTTGATCGCGATCTCGCCGGGCTCGCCACTGGCGGTGATGTCGTTGCCGGCGTCGTCCAGGATGCGCATCCAGGTGCTGGGAATCGGCACGCCGATGGTGCCGGAAAACTCCTTGGCGGTGACCGGGTTGCAGCTGGCCGAGGGGCTGGTCTCGGACAGCCCGTAGCCTTCGCAGACGGGGCAGCCGGTCTTGTCCAGCCAGAGCTGGGCCACGGCCGCCTGCACCGCCATGCCCCCGCCCACCGACACCTTCAGGTTCTTCCAGTTGACGGTGTCGAAGTCGGGGTGGTTGGCCAGCGCGTTGAACAGGGTGTTGACCGCCGGGAAGCTGTGGAAGGTGTGCTTGGACAGCTCCTTGAGCGTGGCCGGCAGGTCGCGCGGATTGGGGATCAGGATGGTCTTGCCGCCGGTGCGCATGGACAGCATCATGTTCACCGTGAACGCGAAGATATGGTAGAGCGGCAGCGCGCACACCGAGGTGGGCTGCTCGCCCGCCGGCACCTGCTTCATGACCGGCTCGTTCCAGGCTTCCGACTGCAGCACGTTGGCAATGACGTTGCTGTGCAGCAGCACCGCCCCCTTGGAAACCCCGGTGGTGCCGCCGGTGTACTGCAAGAGCGCGATGTCGTCGGGCTTGAGCTCGGGCTTGTCCAGCGTGAGGCTCGCGCCCTTGTCCAGCGCGTCGTTGAAGCGCACCGCGCCGGGCAGCTCGAAGTGCGGCACCAGCTTCTTGACATTGCGCACCACGTAGTTGACCAGCGCGCCCTTGAGCAGACCCAGGCGGTCGCCCATGGCGCACAGCACGATGTGCTTGACCGCCGTTGCGCCGAGGCAGGCCTGCAGCGTGGTGGCGAAGTTCTCCAGGATGACGATGGCCTGGGCGCCCGAGTCCTTGAGCTGGTGCTCGAGCTCGCGCGGGGTGTAGAGCGGGTTCACGTTGACCACCACGTAGCCGGCGCGCAGCACCGCCGCCATGGCGATGGGATATTGCGGGATGTTGGGCATCATCAGCGCCACGCGCGCGCCGCGCGCCAGCCCCAGGCTCTGCAGGTAGGCGGCCATCTGGCGGCTTTGCGCATCGGTCTGGGCAAAGGTGGTGTCCTTGCCCATGAAGGTGTAGGCGGTGCGCGTGGCGTATTTGGTGAAGGCCTCTTCCATCAGCTGCACCAGCGACTGGTACTGCGAGGCGTCGATGTCCGCGGGTACGCCTTGCGGGTAGGCGGCAAGCCAGGGGCGTTCGTTCATGGGGGAGTCTCCTGCGGGGGCGTTGTGCATGGGGTGTGGGAGGCGCTGGCGGCCCTCATGCCTTCAGGGCGGCCAGCACCTCGTCGAGCATTTTCTTCGCGTCGCCAAACAGCATGCGGTTGTTGTCCTTGTAGAACAGGGGGTTGTCCACGCCGGCATAGCCCGAGGCCATGGAGCGCTTCATCACGATGCTGGTTCTGGCCTTCCAGACCTCGAGCACCGGCATGCCGGCAATCGGACTCGACGGATCCTCGGCCGCGCTGGGGTTGACGATGTCGTTGGCGCCGATGACGATGGCCACGTCGGTGTCGGGGAAGTCCTCGTTGATCTCGTCCATCTCCATGACGATGTCGTAGGGCACCTTGGCTTCGGCCAGCAGCACGTTCATGTGGCCTGGCATGCGCCCCGCCACCGGGTGGATGGCAAAGCGCATCTGCACGCCGTGTTCACGCAGTGTCTGGGTGATCTCGAACACCGTGTGCTGCGCCTGCGCCACCGCCATGCCGTAGCCGGGCACGATGATGACGCTCTTGGATTCGCGCAGCAATTCGGCCGTCTCCTGGGCGCTGATCGGCGTGACTTCACCCTGGGGTTCGCCGCCGTCGCCCTTCTTGGCCGCCGACGCGCCGCCGCCGGAGCCAAAGCCCCCGGCAATCACGCTGACGAAGTTGCGGTTCATCGCGTTGCACATGATGTAGGAGAGGATCGCCCCCGAGGAGCCCACCAGCGCGCCGGTGACGATGAGCAGATCGTTGCTGAGCATGAAGCCGGTGGCCGCCGCCGCCCAGCCCGAATAGCTGTTGAGCATGGAGATCACCACCGGCATGTCCGCCCCGCCGATGGCCATGATCATGTGCACGCCCAGCAGCAGCGCCAGCACCGTCATGGCGAGCAGCGGCGCCATGCCGGCCTGCGCATCGGGCGCGGCCAGGAACTGTCTGCCCAGCCAGACGATGACCAGCAGCAGGGCGAGGTTGAGCCAGTGGCGCGCGGGCAGCAGCACGGGCTTGCCGCCGATCTTGCCCGAGAGCTTGCCGAAGGCAATGATGGAGCCCGAGAAGGTGTAGGCGCCGATCAGGATGCCGAGGTAAATCTCCACTTCGTGGATGACCTTCTCCGCGCCCGCGAACTGGATCGAGGTATCGACGTAGCTGGCAAAGCCCACGATGCAGGCGGCCAGGCCGACGAGGCTGTGCATCAGCGCGATCAGCTCGGGCATCTGCGTCATCTTGACGATGCGCGCGGCCCACAGGCCGATGCCGCCGCCGATCACCAGCGCGGCGATGATCCAGGCGATGCCCGAGGCATGCACGCGCGGGCCCAGCACCGTGGCGAGCACCGCGATCGCCATGCCGACCATGCCCAGCAGGTTGCCGCGGCGCGAGGTTTCGGGGTTGGAGAGCCCTCCCAGGCTCAGGATGAACAGGATGGCAGCGCCCAGGTAGGCCACCGTCACGAGACTTGCGGACATGGTTGTTCTCTTTCTCGGATAGCGAGGGCGGGGCTTACTTGCGGAACATCGCCAGCATGCGCTTGGTGACGGCGAAGCCGCCGAACATGTTGATGCCGGTGAGCACCAGCGCGCCAAAGGCGAGCCAGAGAATCAGCGTATCCGGCCGCCCGTTCATGCCCGCGCCCGGCGGCGCGATCTGGATCAGCGCACCGATGGCGATGATGCTGGAAATGGCGTTGGTCACGCTCATGAGCGGCGTGTGCAGCGAGGGCGTGACGTTCCACACCACCATGTAGCCGATGAAGCAGGCCAGCACGAAGACCGTGAAGTGTCCGAGGAAGGCCGCCGGCGCGTACGCCCCGATGGCCCAGAACAGCACCGCCAGCACCGCAAACACGATGGTGAGCGCCTTGCCCGACATCGGCGCGCCGCTGCCGTGGGCGGATTTTTTCTCTGCCACCGGCGCTGCCGCAGGCTTGGGGGCCGGCGGCGGCGCGAGCTTGAGCGGCGGCGCGGGCCAGGTAATCTCGCCCTCCTTGATGACCGTGAGGCCGCGGATCGCATCGTCCTCCATGTTCACCACCGCGACGCCGTCCTTGGCCTTGCAAAGCTCTTCCATCAGGCGCAGCAGGTTGGTGGCGTACAGCGTGGAAGACTGGCGCGCCAGGCGCGAGGCCAGGTCCGTGTAGCCGATGATGGTCACGCCGTGGCGCACCACCGCCTCGCCGGGCACCGTGAGCTCGCAGTTGCCGCCCTGCTCGCCGGCCATGTCCACGATCACGCTGCCGGGCTTCATGCTCTGCACCATCTCGGCGCTGATGAGTTTGGGTGCGGGTTTGCCCGGGATCAGCGCGGTGGTGATGACGATGTCGGCGTTCTTCACCTCGCTGGCATACATCTGGCGCTGCGCGGCCTGAAAGCCCTCGCTCATCACCCTGGCGTAGCCGCCGCCGCCCGAGCCTTCTTCCTCGTAGTCCACCTTGACGAACTCGCCGCCGAGCGACTTGACCTGGTCGGCCACCTCGGCGCGTGTGTCGTTGGCCCGTACGACTGCGCCCAGGTTGGCCGCGGTGCCGATGGCTGCCAGCCCGGCCACGCCCGCTCCGGCAATGAACACGCGCGCCGGCGGCACCTTGCCCGCGGCGGTGATCTGGCCGTTGAAAAAACGCCCGAAGGCGTTGGCCGCCTCGATCACCGCGCGGTAGCCGGAAACGCCCGCGGTGGAGGTGAGCGCATCCATCTTCTGCGCGCGCGAGAGCGTGCGCGGCAGGCAGTCGATGGCCAGCACCGTGGCCTTCCTGGCGGCGAGCTGCTCCATCAGCCCGGGGTTTTGCGCTGGCCAGATGAAGCCGATCACCGTGGCGCCCTCGCGCAGCTGCGCCACTTCCGCCTCGGTGGGCGGGCGCACCTTCAGCACGATGTCGGACTGCGCCCACAGCGCGGCGGCATCGGGCAGCACCTGGGCGCCGGCGCCGCGGTAGGTCTCGTCGCTGAAACTGGCGGCCTCGCCCGCGCCAGACTGCACCGCCACGGAGAAACCCAGCTTGACGAGTTTTTCCACGACCTCGGGCACGGTGGCCACGCGTTTTTCACCAGCCAGTGTCTCGGCCGGTACTCCAATTAGCATCATGATGACTCCTGCGTGCGCTGCGGCTGGCGGCACGAATGGTGTGACGTCTTACTCGCAGCTTACACGAAAAGCACGATCGTTCGCCTATTTGCAAGGCAGTTGCGCGCCGGCCGGCCGCGTGCGTCCGGGGGCGGGCGGACGCTGCGCAGCCGCGCTTGGGCGCCGTTGCCGGCAATACCCATGGGCGCTGCCCCGATAATCCGTGCCATGTGCCAGCTGCTCGGCATGAACGCCAATACCCCTACCGATCTTGCCTTCAGCTTCACCGGCTTTGCCCGGCGCGCGGGCGGCACGGCCGACCACGTCGACGGCTGGGGCGTGGCCTTCTTCGAGGGCCGCGGCCTGCGGCATTTCGTGGACCACCAGCGTGCGCTCGATTCGCCCGTGGCCGAACTCATCCGCCGCTACCCGATCAAGAGCCGCAACGTGATTGCGCACATCCGCAAGGCCACGCAGGGCGAGGTGAACCTGGCCAACTGCCACCCTTTCGTGCGCGAGCTCTGGGGGCGCTACTGGGTGTTTGCGCACAACGGCGACCTGAAGGACTTCCGCCCGCGCCTGCATGCCGGTTTTCACCCGGTCGGCACGACGGACAGCGAGCATGCCTTCTGCTGGCTGATGCAGGAGCTGGCCAAGTCGCACGCCGGCGTACCCAGCGTGGCCGAACTCACGCTCACGCTGCGCGAGCTGGCCGCGCACATCGCGCCGCACGGCAGCTTCAATTTCCTGCTCTCCAATGGCCAGGCGCTGTGGGCGCATGCCAGCACCCAGCTGCATTACATCGAGCGCCGGCACCCGTTCACGGTGGCGCAGCTCAGTGACGAAGAGCTGAGCGTGGACTTTGCCAGCTGCACCACCGCCAGCGACCGCGTGGCGGTGATCGCCACCGCGCCGCTGACACGCAACGAACGCTGGACGCCGCTGGCGCCCCATGTCCTGCGCGCCTTCGTCGACGGGCAGTGCCTGGCGCACTGAAGTGCGCGCCGACGGAAAAATCAGCTGGCGCAGGGCCTTTTCTCTGCCATCATCGCGACACCTGCGGCCCTTGGCGGCCGCGCCGGAGAAAAAGGGAACACCCCTATGCAAAGCTGGTGGTACATCACGATCGCCATCGTGGGCGAGGTCCTAGGCACCTCGGCGCTGAAGTCGGCCAACAATTTCACCAATCCGCTGCCTTCGCTGGTGGTGGTCGTGGGCTATGGTCTGGCCTTCTACTTCCTGTCGCTGGCGCTCAAGACCATCCCCGTGGGCCTGGCCTATGCGGTCTGGGCGGGCCTGGGCATCGTGCTGGTCGCGCTGATCGCCTGGGTGGTGCATGGGCAGGCGCTCGATGCCTGGGCCTTCCTCGGCATCGCGCTCATCGTCGCCGGCGTGCTGGTCCTGAACCTGCTGTCCAGAACCAGCGTGCATTGAATGCCGCAGACCCACCGGCCGTCATTCCGACCCACCCCCTGACCCGCGCCGCAGCGGCGATCCACGCAAAGGTAAACACCATGCTCCGCTCCCTCCTCCTGGCGGCGTCCTGCCTGCTGGCCGTCGCCGCGCATGCGGCCGGTGCCGACTACGTGCTGCGCAACGCTAGGATCTACACGGTCAACCCGCAGCAGCCCTGGGCCCAGGCGCTGGCGGTGCGCGGCAAGGACATCGTCTATGTCGGCCAGGACGACGATGCCGCGCTGAAGGCGCACATCGGCGCGGGCACCCGGGTGGTGGACCTGCAGGGCAAGATGGTCGTGCCCGGCTTCATCGACAGCCACATCCACCCGCTGCTGAGCAGCTTCATGACCGCCGGCGCCGACCTGCAGCACGAGACGCGCGAGCAAATGCTGCGCGCGCTGGAGGACTATGCGCGCGCCCATCCCGCGGGGCTGGTGAGCGGCTTCGGCTGGCGCACCGACATGTTCGGCCCCGAGGGGCCGGACCGGCGCGAGCTCGACCGCATCTTTCCCGACCGCCCGGCCTACATGCTCAACATCGACTACCACAGCATGTGGTTCAACAGCCGGGCGCTGGAGATGGTGGGCGTGGACCGCAACACCAGAGACCCGGCGCCGGGCTTTGCCTTCTGGCAGCGCGACAAGGACGGCGAACCCACCGGCTACGCGGTCGAGCCCGCCACCTACATGGAGGCGCTGAACAAGCTGGTGCCGCTGACGCCTGAAACCTTCGGCGCCTACGTCGGCAAGTGGATGCCCAGGGCGGCGGCCGCGGGTCTGACGGGCGGCTTCGACGCCGGCGTGCCGCCGGTGGCCGACCAGGGCGACCTGCTTTCGGCCTACCTGAAGCTGGAACGCCGCGGCGAGCTGCTGATGCGCCTGGGCGTCTCCTACGCCACGCGCGGGCCGGACGACCCGCCGCCGCTGCCCGGGCTGCAGGCGGTCAGGGCGCGCATCCACTCCGAACTGGTGCACGTGGCGGCGCTCAAGATCATGGGCGACGGCACCGAAGGCGGCTGGACCGCGGCCCTGCTCGAACCCTATGCCGACAAGCCCGAGACGCGCGGCGCCACCACCTTCCCCACCGCGCAGTTCCACGCGCTCATTGCCGAGGCGGACAAGGCCGGCGTCAACGTGCACGTGCACTGCGACGGCGACGCCTGCACGCGCACCGTGCTCGACGCGGTGGAGGCGGCGATGGCGGCCAACCCGCCGCGCGACCGGCGCCACACCATCTGCCACCTGGTGAGCATTGACCCGGCCGACGTGCCGCGCTTCGGCAAGCTCGGCGTGCTGGCCCAGGTGGGCGTGAACTGGGCCACGGCCGACCCCGACAGCCTGGGCGTGCTGCGCCTGCGCCTGGGATCGCAGCGTTTCGAGAACAACGTCTATCCGGCGCGCGCGCTGGTGGAGTCGGGTGCGCGCGTCACCCTGGGCACCGACTGGGCCGCCGCGGGCTACTTTTCCACCTACAAGCCGCTGGACGTGATCCAGATCGGCATGACGCGCCAGCTCATCGGCAAGCCCGACGCGCCCATCCTGCCGCCCGAGGACCAGCGCATGACGCTGGCGCAGATGCTCAAGGGCTATACGCTGGACCCGGCCTACCAGATTGGCCTGGACAAGCAGGTCGGCTCCCTGGAAGTGGGCAAGCGCGCCGATCTGGTGGTGCTGGGGCGCAACCTGTTCGAGGTGGCGCCGCACGACATCCACAAGGTGGCGGTGGTGGCAACGATGATGAACGGGCGCCTGACGCACGGCAGCCTGCCTGCCGCCCGGCGCTGAGGCGGGGCCCCGCGCGGGGCTACTTCTTGCCGCGCTGGCTCACGTAGTCGCCCACCTTGGAGCGAAAGGCGATCGCCATGCGGTTCCAGCCGTTGATCGCGATCACGGCGAGCGTCAGGTCCACGATGCCCTTTTCGTCGAAGTGCCCGCGCACCTCGTCGTACAGCTCGTCGGGCACGCCGCGGGTGGCAATTTCCGTGATGGCCTCGGTCCAGGCCAGGGCGGCGCGCTCGCGCTCGCTGTAGAAGCTGGGGGCCTCGCGCCAGGCGGACAGCAGCACCAGGCGCTGCACGCTTTCGCCATCGGCGATCGCGTCCTTGCTGTGCATGTCCAGGCAGTAGCCGCAGCCGTTGATCTGCGAGGCGCGCATCTTCACGAGTTCGATCAGCGACTCTTCCAGCCCCGTCTTGTGTACCTGCATCTCGGTGTTGAGCAGGGCTCTGAAGGCTTCGGGGGCTGCCTTGGTGTAGTCCAGACGTTGTTCATGCATGTTCGCGTACTCCTGTGCAAAAGCGGGTGGTCGGTTCAGTGGTGTGGCCAGTCTAGAAGCGCCGCCGCCGCACCGGCCGTGGCTCAGGGCGAAACCATGGTGGCAGTAGCGCCTTGGCTCAGTCGTGCTCGAAGCGAAACACCGCCGTGCTGGCGAGCAGGTTGGGCCAGGTGCGCACCTCGCGCCCCTCATCCAGGCCAAAGGCGTCCAGGATGCGCAGCTTGTTGCGCCGCGCCAGCACTTCGAAGTCCTTGAAGGTGCCCACGCGGATGTTGGGCGTGTCGTACCACTGGTAGGGCAGGCGGCTGGTGACCGGCATCCTGCCGCGCAGGATGGACAGGCGGTTGGGCCAGTGCGCGAAGTTGGGAAAGGCGACGACGGCGCTGCGGCCCACGCGCGCCGTCTCCTGCAGCATGACTTCGGCATTGCGCAGGTGCTGCAGGGTGTCGATCTGCAGCACCACGTCGAAGCTGTTGTCGGCGAACATCGCCAGGCCCTCGTCCAGGTTGAGCTGGATCACGTTCACGCCGCGGCGCACGCAGGCGAGCACGTTGGCATCGGCGATCTCTATGCCGTAGCCGCTGCAGCCGCGCTCGCGCGTCAGCAGCTCCAGCAGCGCGCCGTCGCCGCAACCCAGGTCGAGTACGCGGCTGCCCTCGGGCACCAGGCGGGCGATGCTTTGCATGGTGGAGTGATCGCTCATGCAAGCTCCTTCGCAATGCCATCAAAATAGGAGCGCACTACGCCCATGTAGCGGGCGTCATCGAGCAAAAACGCATCGTGCCCGTGGGGCGCGTCGATTTCGGCGTAGCTGACGCTGCGGCGGTTTTCCAGCAGGGCGTGCACGGTCTCGCGCGAACGCGCCGGCGCAAAGCGCCAGTCGGTGGAAAAGCTCACCAGCAGGAATCTGGCCTGGGTGAGCGCAAGCGCCTGGGTCAGGTTGCCGCCGGTCTTGCGTGCCGGATCGAAGTAGTCGAGCGCACGGGTGATCAGCAGATAGGTGTTGGCGTCGAAGTAGTCGCTGAACTTGTCGCCCTGGTAGCGCAGATAGCTTTCGATCTGGAATTCCACGTCCTGCGTGCTGTACAAATACTCGCGCAGAGCCGGCGCTGGGCCGCCCCGAGCCGGCTCAGCCCCCTCGGGGGGCAGCGAACCACGCGCAGCGGGGAGCGTGGGGGCCCTGAGACTGCGGCCGAACTTGGCGTTCATCACGTCGTCGCTCAGGTAGGTGATGTGCCCGATCATGCGGGCGATGCGCAGACCGCGCTTGGGGACGACGCCGTGGCGGTAGTAGTCGCCGCCGTGAAAGTCCGGGTCGGTGGCGATCGCGCGGCGCGCCACCTCGTTGAAGGCGATGTTCTCCGCCGACAGGTTGGGAGCGCTGGCGATGACGATGGCGTGGCGCACGCGATCGGGGTATTGCAGCGTCCAGGACAGCGCCTGCATGCCGCCCAGGCTCCCGCCCATCACGGCGGCCAGCTGCGTGATGCCCAGGCGTTGCAGCAGCAGGGCCTGGGCATTGACCCAGTCTTCCACGGTGAGGACGGGGAACTGGGCGCCATAGACCTCGCCCGTGGCCGGGTTGATATCCATCGGACCGGTGGAGCCAAAGCAGGAGCCGGGGTTGTTGATGCCAATGACGAAGAAGCGGTTGGTGTCCAGGCTCTTGCCCGGGCCGATCATGTTGTCCCACCAGCCTTCGCTCTTGGGTTTGCCGGGGTAGTAGCCCGCCACGTGGTGCGAGGCGTTGAGCGCGTGGCAGACCAGTACGGCATTGCTCTTGTCGGCGTTGAGCTCGCCGTAGGTTTCGTAGGCGAGGTGGTAGTCCCTGAGCACGGCGCCCGAGGTGAGCGCCAGCTCCCCGGGGAACTGCATCAGTTGAGGCTGGACGATGAAGGACATGAAAAACCCGGCGCCGCCAAAGAACGGGGCCGGGTCTTGCACGCTGTCGGTCACGTCTTTAGCGGAATTTCTAAAGCGCCCGCAAGCGGTGCAAATCGGCGCGTCTCTCGCGGGGCATTATGCCAAAGCGGTCGCGGGCGTGAGGCAAGACCGGGGCAGGGGCAGGGTCAGGCAGGCCAGGTCAAGGCAACGCCATGCGCTTGCTGCAAGCTTTGCAGCGACTCGGGCGTATCGGCATCGGTGGTATAGCGTGCATGGTCGGCGGCGAGCGTCTGCACCCGTTCGGGGTGGGCGCGCCGCCACTGGCGCACGGAGTCGCCCTGCTGCACCGCCTGGCGCAGCAGGGCGCCAAAGACCAGCGGGTGGCCGGGCTGGCCGTGGTGGGTGGGCACGACGAGCTCGGTGCCCGGTTGGCGCGCGCGCCAAGCGTGCAGGATGGCGCTGAAGTCCGGCAGTTCCAGCAGGGGCTGGTCGCCCAGTGCGACGAGGACGGTGGTGAGGCTGGCGGGCAGTGCGGCCAGGCCGCAGCGCAGCGACGAGGCGGGCTCTTCCTCGGGTGTGGGGTTGGTGGTCCATTGCAAGTGGGGGTGGCTGCCCTGGGCAGCTTGCAACACCTGCAGGATGGCCTCGCGGTGGTGGCCGAGCACGACGACGACGGGCGCGCAGCCCGCCGCAGCCAGCAGGCGTGCCTGGCGCAGCAGCAGTGGCTCGCCATCGCGCAGCAGCAGGGCCTTGGGGCGGCTTCCCATGCGCCGCCCGGCGCCGGCGGCGAGCAGCACCGCGCCGCATGGGCGCGCGGCCTCAGGCGTCGTCATGGATCACGAAGCAGACGTTGGCCGCGTCGTTGGGCGTGATCTCCTGCAGGTCCTTGACGTGGGCCACGTCCATGTCGCGCGGCAGCGGCACGCCGTTCTTCACCGCGAGGATCTCGGCCATCACGCTGACCGCGATCTCGGGCGGGGTCTTGCTGCCGATGTAGATGCCCACGGGGCCACGCAGGTTCTTCAGGCTTTCCTCGGTCTGGTCCAGATGCTCGATCATGCGCTGGTGGCGCAAGGCGCTGTTGCGCCGGCTGCCGATGGCGCCAATGTAGAAGGCGGGGGTGTCAAGGGCCTGCAGCAGTGCCAGGTCGTCGAGCTTGGGGTCGTGCGTGAGCGCGATCACGCAGGTGCGCCCGTCGGGCTGCATCTCGGCCACGGTGTCATCGGGCATGGTGGTGACGAGACGCGCGCCGGCCACGCTCCAGCTGCCGGCGAATTCCTCGCGCGGATCGCACACGGTGACGGAAAAGCCGCAGAACAAGGCCATGGTGGCCAGGTATTCGCTCATCTGCCCGGCGCCGATGATGAGCATGCGGTAGCCCGGGCCGAAGGTGTTGACCACCTCCTGCGTGCCGACGATGAGGTCGGCCGGGTGCTCGGCGGGCTCCAGCGTGACGGCGCCGTCGGCCAGGCGCACGCGCCGGTGCATGAGCCGGCCGGCGTCGAGCTGCGCCAGCAGCTGCTGGATGGCTGCAGGCTCGGGGTTGAATTCCACCAGGATCTGCAGCGTGCCGCCGCAGGGCAGGCCGAAGCGGTGGGCCTCGTCGGCGGTGATGCCGTACTTGACGAACTGCGGCGGCCCGGTGCGCGCCAGCGCGTCGCCCACACCGGGCTTGGTGTAGCGGTCGATCAGGTCGTATTCGATGCAGCCGCCCGAGACCGAGCCGACCACCATGCCGTCGCCGCGCAGCGCCATGATGCAGCCCACGGGGCGCGGCGAAGAGCCCCAGGTGTGCACCACGGTGGCGAGCACCGCGTCCTGGCCCGCGGCGCGCCAGCTGGCCAGCGCGCGCAGCACCGTGAGATCGAGGTTTTCCATGCCTTGCGCCTCCTGCCTTCAGTCGGGCGCGGCGGCGTCTTCCTGGCTGCCGCCCTTGAGCTTGCCCCACAGTTTCTTGAGTGTGCCGCCTTCCCTGGGTTCCTCGCCGGCGTCCTCGGGCGGCGGGCCGAAGCGCCGCTGCATCTCCTCGTCAAAGCGGGTGAAGAACTTTTCGGCCATGGACTTGGCAACGCCGTCGATCAGGCGCTGGCCCACCTGGGCGATCTTGCCGCCCACGCTGGCGCTGGCGCTGTAGCTGAGCTCGCAGCCCGCGTCCTGCGGTGTGAGCGTGACCTTGGCGCTGCCCTTGCCGAAACCGGCCGGCCCGCCCGAGCCTTCGAAGCCCAGCGTGTAGCTGCTGGGCGGCTCGATGTCCGACAGCGCGATGTTGCCCTTGAACCTGGCGCTCACCGGGCCGATCTTCAGCGCCATCGTGATCGCATAGGCGTTTTCGCCCGTGGCTTCGATACTGTCACAGCCCGGGATGCAGGCCTTGAGCACCTCGGGGTCGTTGAGCGACTCCCAGGCTTGTTGCTGGGTGATGGCAAGCGGGCGTGAGCCTTGCATTTCCATGGGGGGGTCTCCTTCGCGGGTTCAGTGGTGTTGGAGCAGGCGGGCGATGGCGTTCGCCAGCTCGTGCAGTTTGGTGACGTTGTGCACCGCAAGCATGCCGTCGGCCGCCTTGTGCAGTTCGGCCGCGCCGCGTGCAATGGGCTCGTAGCCGCCAAAGCGCAGCAGCGGGTTGAGCCAGAGGAGCTGGCGGGTGTGGCGCTTGAGCCAGCTGAGCTCCGTGGCGAGTTGCACCGGTTCGCCCGTGTCCAGCCCGTCGCTGACCAGCAGCACCAGGGTGCGGCGGCCGACGAGGCGGCGCCAGTGGTGCTGGCGCAGCTCGGCCAGTGATGCCCCCAGGCGCGTGCCACCGGCGAAGTCATCGATGGCCTGGCCGGCGACGAGCAGCATGGCGTCGGTATCGCTCAGGTGAAAGGCGGTGTTCAGGTCGGTCAGGTGCGCGCCGAAGGCGAAGACGTCGCGGCGCACCGCCAAACCCCGGCTGCCCACCTGGGTGCGCGCGGTGGCGCTGTGCAAAAAGGCCAGCAGCAGGCGGGCGTAGCGTTCCATGGAGCCCGAGACATCGACCAGCACCAGCAGCGGCAGCGGCTGGCGGCGGCGCTGCAGGCGGTGCAGGGCCATGATGTCGCCGCCGCACTGGGCTGCTGCCCCGAAGGTGCGCCGCCAGTGGATGCGCGCGCCGCGCATGCCGCCGCGGGTGCGCCGCGCGGCCACGGTGGGCAGGGGCAGCGGGATGTCGCGCACCAGGCGCTCCACCAGCTGGTATTCGCTGGCGCTGAGCTGGTTGAAGTCGGCGGTCTTCAGCCGCGCCGTCTGGCTGGCGGTCATGGCCGCGTCCAGGTCGACGGCGTCTTCCTTTTGCGCGGGCTTGGGTGGCTTGGGTGGCGAGAGCGCTTCGCTCACGCGCGGGCGGCGCTTGGGGCCCTTGGCGTGGCCATCGGCGCGCGGCAGCATCTGGGCGAGCAGCTTGTTGGCCAGCTTGGGGTCGCGGAAAAAAGCGTCGAACAGTTCGCGGAATAC
Organism: Comamonas flocculans; assembly: GCF_007954405.1. Lineage (NCBI taxonomy): Bacteria > Pseudomonadati > Pseudomonadota > Betaproteobacteria > Burkholderiales > Comamonadaceae > Comamonas > Comamonas flocculans. The sequence continues at coordinate 1,603,079 of NZ_CP042344.1, forward strand.
CGCGCGGTCTTGTTCCCGCGCGACCAGCACGGCTTCGAGCGCGGCGCTGGCGTCCTCGCGCCGTGCCAGACCCACCCATTGCAGCGCCTGCTGGGCCAGCGCCATGCGCGCGGCATCCACCGGCACGCCGGCGCGGCGCAGCATGCGGCAGAACGCGCCGAGGTTGCCCGCGAGCTTGCCGTGGCGCGCATCACCGAGCTGGACGACGCGGTCGGGGGCCGGGGCTGCGCTGGCGGGCATGCGCTCGTCCTCAGTTCGCCCCGCCGTCGGGCAGGGCGACTTGCAGCACCTCGGCGGCCAGCGCCTGGTTGAGCGCGGCCACGTCGTCGCGCTGCTTGAACAGGATGCCGGCGGTGTCCTGCACCACTTCGGGGTCCAGCGCCAGGGTGTCGAGCGCGACCAGCGCACGCGCCCATTCCACGGTTTCGGCGATGCCGGGGGCGCGCTGGAAGTGCCCATCAAACGGCGCGCTGCGCAATTGCTGCACGAAGGCCGCGACCTGCTCGGTGAGCTGGCGTGGCGCCTCGGGCACCAGGGCGTGGACGATGGCCAGCTCGCGCTCGCGCTCGGGGTAGTCGAGCCAGTGGTAGAGGCAGCGGCGCTTGACCGCGCCGTTGAGCTCGCGCGTGCGGTTGCTGGTGAGCAGGGTCACGGGCGGCACGCTGGCGCGCACCGTGCCCAACTCGGGAATGCTGACCTGGTATTCGCCCAGGTATTCGAGCAGGAAGGCCTCGAAGGGCTCGTCGGCGCGATCGATCTCGTCGATCAAGAGCAGCGCGCCCGGCGCCGGGGTTTCCAGCGCCTGCAACAGCGGGCGGCGCACCAGGTAGCGCGGCTGATAGACCTCTTGCTCCAGCGTTTCGATGTGCAGGCCCAAGCCGTCGCCGGGCCGCGCGTCTTGCGCGGCAGGAGGCGTGGGGGCCGTCATTTCAGCCGCACGAAGATGCAGCAGCTGCGCGGCGTAGTTCCATTCGTAGAGCGCCTCGCGCTGCTCCAGACCGTCAAAGCACTGCAGGCGAATCAAGGGGCGGCCCAGCACCCTGGCCAGCGCCTTGGCCAGTTCCGTCTTGCCCACGCCGGGTTCGCCCTCCAGCAGCAGCGGGCGCTGCAGTTTGAGCGCGAGGAACACCGCCGTCGCCAGGCGCCGGTCGGCAAAGTAGCCGTGCTGGCGCAGCCCTGCGGTGAGCTCGTCGATGGTGTTGCATTCGCAGGGTGGGGTGTCGGGCATGAATGACTTCTGAAAAATGAGCTGTCAGCGCTTGCCAGGCAAGCGTTTGAGGCCGAAAAGGCTTGAAAGTTTTCAAGCCGTACAGGCCCCTCACCCCTCCCTCTCCCCAAAGGGGCGAGGACGAAATACCGGGCCGGCTTTGCGCCCTCTCCCGCTGGGAGAGCGCTGGGGTGAGGGCGGCTCGATCAGGCCAAGGCCTGCGCCACGGCGCGCTGGGCCATCACGCCAACCAGGTGGGCGCGGTACTGGCTGGAGCCGTGCAGGTCGCCCGAGAGCTCGCCCGCATCGGTGCCCACCTTGGCCGCGGCTTCGGGCGTGAAGCTGGCCGACAGCGCCTGCTCCATCGCTGCATGGCGAAACACCCCGTTGCCCCCGCCCGTCACGGCCACGCGCACGCCGCCCGCGGTCTGCGCGACGAAGACGCCGATCAGCGCGAACAGCGAGGCCGGCTGCGGGAACTTCATGTAGGCCGCCTTTTGCGGGATGGGAAAGCTCACCGCGGTGATGATCTCGCCCTCGTCCAGCGCGGTGCTGAACAGGCCCTGGAAGAAGTCGTCGGCCGCGATGGCGCGCGCATTGGTGTGCACCGTCGCGCCCAGGGCCAGCAGCGCGGCCGGGTAGTCGGCGGCCGGGTCGTTGTTGGCCACCGAGCCGCCGATCGTGCCGCGCGCGCGCACCTGCTTGTCGCCTATGCCGCTGGCCAGGCCCGCCAGTGCGGGGATGGCCTGCCGCACCACTTCGCTCTCGGCCACCTCGCAGTGGCGCGTCATCGCGCCGATCACGATGGCGCCCGCCTCCTTGCGGATGCCGGCCAGCTCCTGGATGCCGCCCAGGTCCACCACCTGCTCGGGCGCGGCCAGGCGCAGCTTCATCGAGGCGAGCAGCGTCTGCCCGCCCGCCAGCAGCTTGCCGCCCGCCTTGGCGAGCTTGAGGGCATCGGCCTGGGTGCTTGGGCGCTCATAGGTAAATGCGTACATCTGGGTGCTCCTTTCAGGCTTGCTTGGCTTGCTGGATCGTGGCCCACACGCGGTCGGGCGTGGCGGGCATGTCGATGTCGTCGATGCCCAGGGGCTTGAGGGCATCGAGCACCGCGTTGATCACCGCCGGTGGCGCGCCGATCGCGCCCGCCTCGCCGCAGCCCTTGCTGCCTATGGGGTTGTGCGTGCACGGCGTGCACACATGGCCGATCTGGATATTGGGGAAGTTGGCCGCGCGCGGCATGGTGTAGTCCATGTAGCTGCCGGTGAGCAGCTGCCCCGTGTCCTTGTCGTAGATGCCGTGCTCGTACAGCGCCTGGCCCATGCCCTGCACCACGCCGCCCTGCACCTGGCCCTCGACGATCATGGGGTTGATGATGACGCCGAAGTCGTCCACGCAGGAGAAGCGGTCCACGCGCACCACGCCGGTCTCGGGGTCGATCTCGACCTCGCAGATGTAGGTGCCCGCGGGGTAGGTGAAGTTGGTCGGGTCGTAGAAGGCGGTCTCGTTCAGGCCCGGCTCCAGCTTGTCCAGCGGGTAGTTGTGCGGCACGTAGGCGGTGAGCGCCACCTGGGCGAAGGGGATCTTCTTGTCCGTGCCCTTGACGGTGAATTCGCCGTTGGCAAATTCGATGTCGGTGTCACTGGCCTCCATCAGGTGCGCGGCGATCTTCTTGGCCTTGGCCTCGATCTTGTCCAGCGCCTTCATGATGGCCGCGCCGCCCACCGACAGCGAGCGGCTGCCGTAGGTGCCCAGACCGAAGGGGATGCGCCCGGTGTCGCCGTGCACGATCTCGACCTGATCCGGGTTGAGCCCCAGACGCGCCGCGACGAGCTGCGCAAACGTCGTCTCATGCCCCTGGCCGTGGCTGTGCGAGCCGGTGAACACCGTCACGCTGCCCGTGGGGTGCACGCGCACCTCGCCGGCTTCAAAAAGGCCGGCGCGCGCGCCCAAAGCGCCCGCGAGGTTGCTCGGCGCCAGGCCACAGGCTTCGATGTAGCTGGAATAGCCCATGCCGCGCAGCAGGCCCCTGGCCTCGCTGGCCTTGCGCCGGTCATCGAAGCCGGCCACGTCGGCGAGCTTTTGCGCGTCGCGCATGCAGGCGTGAAAGTCCCCCGTGTCGTACTGCAGCGCCACCGGCGTCTGGTAGGGGAAGGCCGTGACGAAGTTGCGCTTGCGGATCTCGTCCTGCGTGAGGCCCAGCTCCCAGCCGCAGCGCGTGACCAGCCGCTCCACCAGATAGCAGGCCTCGGGCCGGCCTGCGCCGCGGTAGGCATCGACCGGCGCGGTGTTGGTGAACCAGGCGTCCACCTCCACATAGACCTGCGGCGTGGCGTACTGGCCCGCCAGCAGCGTGCCGTAGAGGTAGGTGGGGATGGCGCTGGCAAACGTCGAGAGGTAGGCGCCCAGGTTGGCGTGGGTGTGAAAGCGCGCGGCAAGGAACTTGCCGTCCTTGTCCATCGCCATCTCGGCGTGGCTCAGGTGGTCGCGTCCGTGCGCGTCGCTCACGAAGGATTCACTGCGCTCGGCCGTCCACTTGACCGCGCAGTTGAGTTCGCGCGCGGCATAAGTCAGGGCCACGTCCTCGGCATACAGGTAGATCTTGGAGCCGAAGCCCCCGCCTACGTCGGGCGCGATCACGCGCACCTTGTGCTCGGGCAGCTGCATCACGAAGGCGGTGAGCAGCAGGCGCTCCACGTGCGGGTTCTGGTTGGAGACGTAGAGCTCGGTCTCGTCGGTCGAGCGGTTGTAGCGCACGTTGACCGCGCGCGGCTCCATCGCGTTGGGAATGAGCCGGTTGTTCACCACGTCGATCTTCGTCACGTGCGCGGCGCCCGCAAAGGCCGCGTCCACGGCGGCCTTGTCGCCCAGCGTCCATTTGAAGCACTGGTTGTCCGGCGCCTCGTCGTGCAGCGCGGGGCCGTCCTTGGCGCTGAGCATGTCGACGACGGGGGGCAGTTCCTCGTATTCGACCTGCACCGCCTCGGCGGCGTTCTTGGCGTGCTCGTGCGTGTCGGCCACGACGAGGGCCACCTGGTCGCCCACGTAGCGCACCTTCTTGCTGGCCAGCGCCGGGTGCGGCGGCTCGCGCATCGGGCTGCCGTCGGGGTAGTGGATCTGCCAGGCGCAGGGGATGGAGCCGAGCTTGCCCTCGATGTCCGCGCCGGTGAAGATGCGCACCACCCCGGGCATCTTGCTGGCGGCGGCGGCGTTCACGCTCTTGATGGTGGCGTGCGCATGCGGCGAGCGCACGAAGTAGCCGTGGCGCTGGCGGTCCAGCTGCACGTCGTCGGTGTAATTGCCCTGGCCGGTGAGAAAGCGCAGGTCTTCCTTGCGCTTGAGCGATTCGCCGATGTGCGGCAGCTTGGCAAATTCATTGGCACCCATGGTCTTGTCTCCTTGATGTGCTCAGGCGGCCACGGCCGCCTGAGCGGTCTGGATGGCCTTGACGATGTTCTGGTAGCCGGTGCAGCGGCAGATGTTGCCTTCCAGCAGCTCGCGGATTTCCCGCTCGCTGGCGTGCGGGTGGTGCGCCAGCAGGTCGATGGAGCTCATCACCATGCCCGGCGTGCAGTAGCCGCATTGCAGGCCGTGGCACTCCTTGAAGGCCGCCTGGATGGGGTGCAGCGTGCCGTCGGGCGCAGCCACGCCCTCGATGGTGGTGATGTCGCAGCCGTTCATCTGCACCGCCAGCACGTTGCACGACTTGATGGAGCGCCCGTCCGCCATGACCGTGCAGGCGCCGCACTGGGCGGTGTCGCAGCCCACGTGGGTGCCGGTGAGGCGCAGGTGTTCGCGGATGAACTGCACCAGCAGCGTGTTGGGCGGCACGTCCGCACTGACGGCCTGTCCGTTGACCTTGAGCTCGATCTGCATGCGCTTGTCTCCTTCTGATCCATGAACCTGTGTGGACTGTCCATTCTTGGATCAAGTGCCCCACCCAGCCCTAGTACAAACCCTGAGACTGCGCCTGCCCGCATGCAATATTCTCAGAATGAGACGCCCCGCGGCAGCGCTCGGGCCGCAAGCCATGGCCATGACCTCCTCCGACCTTCGCCTGAACCAGATCGCCCTGGCGCGCCGGGCGCTGGCGCAGGGCGGCGCCGAGCTGACCGATGCACTGGTCGGCGCCTGGCTGGACCGCGCCTGGATCGTGCGCAGCTGGCAGCGCTGCCTGGCGCGCGGCGCCCGGCCCGATCGCCCGGTGGTGTTCGAGCCCGCGCCCCGGCGCGCCGGGGCCGACGCCGCCGAGCAGCATGCCGAGCTGCTGGCGCTGGCGCGCCCGGGGCTGCAGCGCCTGGCCAGGCAGATCGCGCCGGTGCGCTACTTCGCCCTGCTCACCGACGCGCGCGGCACGGTGATAGAGACGGCCGGCGCCATAGACCACCGCAACCGTGCCACGCACGCGATCGCGCGCATCGGCATCGACCTGTCCGAGCAGAGCATAGGCACCAGCGCGATCGGCGCGGCGCTCGCCGAGCGCGCGCCGGTCTGGCTGCACCGGGGTGAGCATTTCTTCACCGACACCGGCGTCTACAGCTGCGCCGGCGCACCGCTGTTCGGCCCCGATGGCAGCTGCCTGGGCATGATCGACGTGACCGGCGTGGACGTGCCCGAACGCCCCGAGCTGCAGCACCTGGTGGCGCACACCGCGCGCCAGATCGAGGACGCGCTGATCCTGGCGCGCCCCCACAGCCTGCGCCTGCGCCTGTCCTGGCCCGAGGGCTGGCAGGTCAGCGGGGGCAGCGGCGGCGCCGAAGGCCTGCTGTGCCTGGACGCCGACGGCCAGGTGGTTGGCGCCAACAGCAGCGCGCGCCAGATGCTGCCGGCGCTGCACACTCTGGCGGGCGCGCCGCTGCATGCGGCCGACCTGTTCGCGCTGCCCTGGACGGGACTGTTCGACGGTGCGGCGCAGGACGGGCCGCGCACCGTGCCGCTGTGGTCCGGCCTGCGGCTGCAGCTGCGCGCCGAGCGGCGCCACCGCGCGCCGGTGACGCCGCAGCGTTCGCTCAAGGCGCTGGAGTCGGCGCTGATCGACCAGGCGGTGCGCGATGCCGGCGGGCGCGTGGCCGAAGCGGCGCGCAAGCTCGGCGTGAGCCGCGCCACCATCTACCGGCGCCTGGCGGCGATGCGCAAGGGTGCGCCGGGTTAGAGCGACCTTGAACCAGTCCCCGCGATGGTGCTCGCCGGGCATGGAATGGGCTGCAAGGCGCAAACCGCGGCAATAGCAGGGGCTATTGCGAGGATTTGCAAGGTCGCAGGCCGCCGCAGGCCGGGATGCGCGACGCGCGAGGGATTTTTCAGCCTTGCCCCAGACCTGATCACACGCCGGCCAGGGCCTGGCGCGTGATCAGCAGCACCTGCTCGCTGCCCGCGCTGGTCGGCAGCCAGAACACCGGCAATTCGGGAAACGCCGCCTCGAAGTGCGCGCGCTCGTGGCCGATCTCCAGCACCAGCACCGCATCCTCGCTCATGCAAGCCGGGGCATCGCGAAGCAGGCGGCGGATGAAGTCCATGCCGTCCTCGCCGCCGGCCAGCGCCAGCGCGGGTTCGGCGCGGTATTCGGGCGGCAGCTGCGCCATGCTTTGCGCGTTGACGTAGGGCGGGTTGCACAGGATCAGGTCCCAGGGGCCGGGGCAGCGTGCCAGGCCGTCGGACTGGACGAGCCGCACGTGCTCCTGCAGGCCGTGCCGCTCCACGTTGATGCGCGCCACGGCCAGGGCCTCGGGCGAGAGGTCGGCGCCGGTGACCGCCACCTCGGGCCAGGCCAGGGCGGCCAGCACCGCGAGGCTCCCGTTGCCGGTGCACAGGTCCAGCACCTGGCGGGTCTGTGCGCTCAGCCAGGGGTCGATGCCGGCGTCGGCCATCAGCTCGGCGATTAGGCTGCGCGGCACGATGGCGCGCTCGTCCACGTAGAACGGCATGCCCGCGAGCCAGGCCTCGCGCGTGAGGTAGGCGGTGGGCACGCGCCGGCGTATGCGCTCTTCAAAAAGCGAAGCTGCTTGCGCTTGCTGGGCGGGCGTTACGGGCCGATTTCGTATGGAATCCGGCCCGCTGCCCAGGGGGCTGTCCAGCGGCAGGCCCAGGCTCCAGAGCACGAGCCAGGCGGCTTCGTCGTGCGCGTTGGTGGTGCCGTGGCCAAAGCCCGCGCCGGCAGCCTGCAGCCACGCCTCGCCGCTGGCCACCAGGGCGCCCACGGTGGCGCCGTTCAGGCCGTGCGAGGTAGGCTGCGCAGGCACCTGGCGGGCCTATTTTTCGACGAAGGCGCGCTCGATGACGAAGTCGCCCGGGCGCGTGGTGCTGCCTTCCGCGAAGTCCATGCGCGTGAGCAGCGCCTTGAGCGTGGCCAGCATCTCCGGGCTGCCGCAGAGCATTACCCGGTCGTTGGCCGGGTCGAGCTGCGGCAGGCCCAGGTCGGCCGCAAGCTGGCCGCTTTCGATCAGCGCATTGATGCGGCCCTGGTGGATGAAGCTCTCGCGCGTGACCGTGGGGTAGTAGCGCAGCTTGTCCCGTACCAGCTCGCCCAGCAGCTCGTGGCGTGGCAGCTCGTGCGTGAGGTAGTCGCGGTAGGCGAGCTCGGCCGCTTCGCGCACGCCGTGCACCAGGACGATCTGCTCGAAGCGCTCGTAGGTGTCGGGGTCGCGCACGATGGCCATGAAGGGCGCGATGCCGGTGCCGGTGGCCAGCAGGTACAGGCGTTTGCCCGGCAGCAGGTAGTCGGTCACCAGCGTGCCGGTGGGCTTCTTGGCGACGATGATGCTGTCGCCCACCTGGATGTGCTGCAGGCGCGAGGTCAGCGGCCCGTGCGCCACCTTGATCGAGAGGAATTCCAGGTGCTCTTCCCAGTTGGGGCTGACCACGCTGTAGGCGCGCAGCAGCGGCTTGCCGTCCACCTTCAGGCCGATCAGCGTGAAGTGGCCGTTGGAAAAGCGCAGGGCCTGGTCGCGCGTGGTGGTAAAGGAAAACAGCCGCTCGGTCCAGTGGTGTACCGAGAGGACGCGCTCTTCGAAGAACATCGTTGTGTGGGTGTGAACGGCCAGGCGCGGCAGGGTATTGCCGCGGCATGGGCTCAGGTGCGCGCCGCGCGCCTGTCGCCTGCCTGACGTGAACCGGGAAAACCCCAATTGTCGTTCAAACCGCGGCGGCGCCCCCCGGCGCAGTACATTACCCCTCCGGCAACTTTGGCAGTCCAAGGGGGGCAGTGACATGGGCAAGTGGACGGCGCTGGTACTGGCGTCATGGGCGATGGTGGCGGGCGCGGCGCATGCTGACAGCGGGCGCTACCTGATCGGCGAGATCAACAGCTACAAGGCGCAGCCGGCCTTTCTCGAGCCCTACAGGAAGGGCATGGAGCTGGCCGTCGAGCAGGTGAACGCCGCGGGCGGCATAGACGGCAAGAAGCTGGTCCTGATCACGCGCGACGACAACGCCAACCCCGGCGATACGGTGCGCGCGGCCGAGGAACTCATCACGCGCGAGAAGGTGGACGTGCTCACCGGCGGCTTCCTGTCGCACCTGGGCCTGGCGCTGACCGACTTCGCGCTGCAGAAGAAGCGCTTTTACCTGGCCAGCGAGCCGTTGACCGACAAGATCGTCTGGGAGCAGGGCAACCGCTACACCTTCCGCCTGCGTCCCTCCACCTGGATGCAGGTGGCCATGCTGGTGCCCGAGGCAGCCAAGCTGAACAAGAAGCGCTGGGCGCTGGTCTATCCCAACTATGAATATGGCCAGTCGGCCGTGGCCACCTTCAAGCAGTTGCTGAAGGCCGCCCAGCCGGACGTGGAATTCGTCGCCGAGCAGGCCACGCCGCTGGGCAAGGTGGACGCGGGCAGCGTGGTGCAGGCGCTGGCCGACGCCAAGCCGGACGCCATCTTCAACGTGCTGTTTGCCACCGACCTCGCGAAGTTCGTGCGCGAGGGTGAAACCCGCGGCCTGTTCGAGGGCCGCAAGGTGGTGGGGCTGCTCAGCGGCGAGCCCGACTACCTCGACCCGCTCAAGGCCGAGGCGCCCGTGGGCTGGATCGTCACTGGCTACCCCTGGTATTCCATCACCACGCCCGAGCACCAGGCCTTCCTGGACGCCTACCGCAAGCGCTTCAACGACTACCCGCGCAACGGCTCCGTCGTCGGCTACAACGCCATCCTGTCGATCGCCGCGGGCCTGAAGAAAGCCGGCAGCAGCGACACCGAAAAGCTGATCGCCGCCTTCACCGGCCTGCAGGTGAACACGCCCTTCGGCCAGATCACCTACCGCGCGCAGGACCACCAGTCCACCATGGGGGCCTACGTGGGCACCACGGCAGTCCAGGATGGCAAGGGCGTGATGGTGGACTTCCGCTATGAAGACGGCGCGAAGTTCCAGCCCTCCGACGAAGAAGTGAAGAAGCTGCGCCCCGCCGCGCAGTAAGCCGCGCCCGGCACGCGCGCGCCGCCGCATGGACTTGTCGGGTCTGCTCGTCCAGCTGCTCAACGGCCTGGCGGGTGGCGCCACGCTGTTTCTGGTGGCGGCCGGCCTGTCGCTGGTCTTCGGCGTCACGCGCATCGTCAACTTCGCCCACGGCTCGCTCTACGTGCTGGGGCTGTACGTGGCCTACAGCAGCGTGGAGCGGCTCGGCGGCGCGATCGGCTTCTGGCCCGCGCTGCTGCTCGCGCCCCTGGCCGTCGGGCTGCTTGGCGCGCTGATCGAGATTGCGCTGCTGCGCCGCATCTACCACGCGCCCGAGCTGCTGCAACTGCTGGCCACCTTCGCGCTGGTGCTGGTCATCCGCGACGCCGCGCTCTGGCTCTGGGGCGCGCAAGACCTGTTCGGCCCGCGCGCGCCGGGGCTCGCGGGCGCGGTCAGCATCCTGGGGCGGCGCTTTCCCACCTACGACCTGTTCCTCATCGCCGCCGGGCCGCTGGTGCTGCTGGCACTCACCCTGCTGCTGCGCCGCACGCGCTGGGGCACGCTGGTGCGTGCGGCCACGCAAGACCGCGAGATGCTCTCCGCGCTCGGCGTGCAGCAGGCCTGGCTGTTCACCGCGGTGTTTGCCCTGGGCGCGCTGCTGGCCGGCCTGGCCGGGGCCTTGCAGCTGCCGCGCGAACCGGCCAATCTGGAGCTGGACCTGCCCATGGTGGCCAGCGCCTTCGTGGTGGTGGTGGTGGGCGGCATGGGCTCGCTGCCCGGCGCCTTCGTCGCCGCCCTGCTGATTGCCGAGCTCAAGGCGGTGTGCATCTGGCTGGGCGTGGTGCAGCTCGGGCCATTCACCGTGGCCTTTCCCAAGCTCACGCTGGTGGCGGAATTCCTCGTCATGGCCGTGGTGCTGGTCTGGCGCCCCTGGGGCCTGATGGGCCGCCCGGATGCCGTGGTGCGGGGCGACGCCGTCCAGCCCGGCCTGATGCAGGCCGATGCCTGGGGCCGCTGGGCCTGGTGGTTGCTGATCGCGGGATTGGCCGCGCTGCCGCTGCTGGCAGGCAGCCAGAGCTACACCGTGGTGCTGCTCACCGAAATCGCCATCGCCGCGCTGTTTGCCGCCAGCCTGCAGGCCATCGTCGGGCCGGGCGGCTTGCACTCCTTTGGCCATGCGGCCTATTTCGGCCTCGGGGCCTATGCCGCCGCGCTGCTGGTGCATGCGGCCCATCTGCCGCTGCTCGCCGCCCTGGCCCTGGCCGTGCTGGTGGGCGCGGCGGGGGCCCTGGTCTATGGCTGGTTCTGCATGCGCCTGAGCGGCATCTACCTTGCCATGCTCACCCTGGCCTTTGCGCAAATCACCTGGGCCGTGGCCTTCCAGTGGGACGACTTCACCGGTGGCAGCAACGGCATCACCGGCGTGTGGCCGCCCGCCTGGCTGAGCGACGGCGCGGGCTTTTACTGGCTGGTGCTGCTGCTGTGCGCCGCCGCCATTTACGGCCTGCGCCGCGTGCTGCACGCACCCTTTGGCTGGGCGCTGCGCGCCGCGCGCGATTCGGTGCCGCGTGCCGAGGCCATGGGCCTGCCCACGCGGCGCGTGCAGTGGGCCGCGTTCACGCTGGCCGGGGCGGCGGCGGCGCTGGCCGGGGCCTTGTTTGCCTTCTCCAAAGGCGGGGTGGCGCCCGACGTGCTCTCCGTCAGCGCCTCGGTGGATGCGTTGGTCATGGTGCTGCTGGGCGGCGTGCACGCCCTGGCCGGCCCGGTGGTGGGCGCGGCCGCCTTCACCTGGCTGCACGACAGCGTGGCCCGCGCCCTGCCCTGGTGGCGGGCGGTGCTGGGTGGCGTGGTACTGCTGCTGATTCTGGTATTTCCACAAGGAATTTCGGGTGTAACGCAGAGCCTGCAAGCGCTGGCAGCTTCCAGAAGAAGAGCAAAAGAGGTGCGCCCATGAGCCTGCTTCAGGCCAGCGGCCTGCGCAAATCCTTTGGCGGGGTGCATGCGGTGCAAGGCGTGTCGCTGCAGGTGCGGGCGGGCGAGCTGCTGGCGCTGATCGGCCCCAACGGCGCGGGCAAGAGCACCACCTTCCAGCTGATTGGCGGCCAGTTGCGCCCCGATGCGGGCCGTGTGCTGCTGGACGGCGCGGACATCACCGGCGTAGCCGCGCGCGAGCTGGCGCGCCGGGGCGTGGGCCGCACCTTCCAGATCGCTGAAACCCTCGCCAGCTTCACCGCCCTGGCCAACGTGCAGATGGCCCTGCTGGCGCACGATGGCCGCTGGCGTGGCCTGTGGCGCGGCGCGGGCGGCTACCGAAGGCAAGACGCGCTCGCCCTGCTGGCCCAGGTGGGCATGCAGGCACAGGCCGATCGCCCCTGCAGGGAGCTGGCCTACGGCGACGTCAAGCGCCTGGAGCTGGCTCTGGCCCTGGCGGGCACGCCGCGCCTGCTGTTGATGGACGAGCCCACCGCCGGCATGGCCCCGGCCGAGCGCGGCGCGCTGATGCAGCTGGTGCGCGAGCTCGCGCGCGAGCGGCAGATCGGCGTGCTGTTCACCGAGCACAGCATGGACGTGGTCTTCGCCCATGCCGACCGCGTGGCCGTCATGGTGCGCGGTGAACTGCTGGCCGAGGGCCCGCCCGCCGCCATGCGCGCCAACAGCCAGGTGCAGCAGGCCTACCTGGGCAGCGGTCTGCAAGCGCCCGGATCACCGCCCACCCTGCCCGTGGCCGAACAGCCCATGGAGCGAGCCCCGCTGCTGCGCGTGCGCGATCTGCAGGCCTGGTACGGCGCGGCGCAGGCGCTGCATGGCGTATCGCTGACGGTGCGCCCCGGCGAAGTACTGGCCCTGATGGGGCGCAACGGCGCGGGCAAATCCACCACGCTCAAGGCGATTGCCGGGCTGATGGCGCGCAGCGGCGGCAGCCGCCACTTCATGGGCGAGGACATCGGCCGCTGGAGCGCCCACCGCATCGCCCGCGCGGGCCTTGGCTACGTGCCCGAGGAGCGGCGCATCTTCGGCGACCTCACGGTGCTGGAGAACCTGGAGGCCGGCCGCCAGAGCCCGCGCCGCTGGCCAGGCGGCACGCCGCTGCCGCCGTGGACGGTGCAACGCCTGTTCGCGCTCTTCCCCAATCTCGGTGAAATGCCCGAGCGCCGCGGCGCGCGCATGAGCGGCGGCGAGCAGCAGATGCTCACCGTGGCGCGCACCCTGATGGGCCAGCCCTACCTGGTGCTGCTCGACGAACCTTCGGAGGGCGTGGCCCCGCTCATCGTCGAGCAGATGGCGCGTGCCGTGCGCGAGCTCAAGGCCCAGGGCATGGGCATCCTGCTGTGCGAACAGAACCTGGCCTTTGCCCAGGCCGTAGCCGACCACGTGGTGGTGCTGGAGCAGGGCCGCGTGGTGCACGCGGGCGACATGGCCGGCTTCATGGCGGACGCGGCCCTGCGCCGCAGGCACCTGGGCCTGTAGCGCCAGCGCACTCTGCCGAGCGCGTTTCGGCGCCGAGGCATCCGCACCGCGCCATCGCCCTCCGCAAACGGCCGGCGGGTGACGAAAGTCACTGGTCGGGCTGCCCGGCCGGGCCTAGGATGCGGTTTTTGACAGCTGCGCCTGCCCATGCCGCGCCCCTCGCACCTCTGGCTTCTTGCTGCCTGTCTGGGTTTGAACGCCTGTGGCAAACCTGCCGAGACCGCTCCCGCGCCGGACTCTGCCTGCGTCTCCGCCCAGGCCTGGCAAGCACAAGGCAAGGGGCGCTTGGAGGTGAGCGACAGCGCCGACGACCAGCGCTACGAGCTGCGCTTCAGCGTGCAGCGGGCGGGCGCGCAGTTTTCCGCAGCCGTACAGCTGCCGGTGGAGATGGCCGCCGCCGTCACCAACGCGCCGGGCGAGGACCCGGCGCAGACCCAGGTCTGCGCGGACCAGTGGTTCATTCAAGAGCTGGTGCAGGAGCGCGGCGGCAGCCTGGTCATCGGCGAGCTGGTGGATGGCCAGTTGCGCTTGAGCGTGCGCGGCTACGACAGCGGCGACGAAGAAACCATGCATATCGTCTGGGGCCGGGGCGAGCCGGTGCTCGTCAGCAGCACCGGCAAGGCGGTGGCACTCGCGGAGTTGCCAACCGTGCCGCTGCCGACGAGCGCGCAAGCGGGCATGCCGCCCGGCATGAAAACCCTGGAGTGCGCGTTGCAGGAGCCCGGCAACGCCCACTTCCTCACGCTGCGCGTGGGCGCGCAAGGCCGCCTGCAAGGCCTGAGCTACACCGCCGCCACGCCCGGCGGCAATTGCGCCGTGGACGCCGACCGCGAGGACGGCGCCACCACCTGGCGCGATGCCGCCGACGCCACCACCATCACCTGGCCGGACGGACGGACGGACGAGCCGGACAGCGCGTCCAGCCTGCGCGTCACGCGCGAGGGCGACGGCTACGCGCTCAACATGGCGCATTTGCTGCCCGGCAGCTTTTGCGGCCAGAGCGCGCAGACCGCCGGCTTCATCGACCTCATGCCCGGCAGCGGCCGCTGCACCGTGCAGGAGCGCGAGAGCGAACCCGGGAACGACTGATGCCCTCGCACCCGCCCCGTCTTTCCCGCGCGAGCGCCGCGCTGATCGGCCTGGCCCTGGGCTGCTGTGCCACGCCGATACACGCCGCGCCGCCCCTGCCCACCGAAGTGCAAAGCGTCCCGCCCGCGCTGCTCAGGCAGATCGGCCTGATGCAACCAGGCTGCATCGCCGCGCAAGGCGCGTTCGATGACAGCGGCCAGATGCTGGCGATCGAAGTCAACTGCGACGCGGCCGACGCCGGGCGGCGCGTGTGGCTGATCGAGCGCGGCGAGCGCGCGCTGCCCGCCACCCCGGCGCTCGGCGCGGGCGACCCGAACGGCGAGGCGGTCTTCGCCACCGGCACCCATCTGTTCTGGGACGGGCCCACGCTCTACACCATCACCTCGATGCGCGGCGACAAGCAGCATGCCGACACCTGGACACCGCGGCGCTTCAGCGCCAGCGTCGCGCGCGGCGTGAAGGAGATCGTGAGCCTGCCCGAGGACGTCTTGCCGCGTTACAACGAGCGCCTGCAAGGCCTGATCGGCTACGCACCCGACGAGCTGACCGATGACCCCGACGCCGTCGCCGACACCGTCCGGCTGCTGGGTCGCACCATCGACAGCCGTCCGAAGTCCCGCTACGCGCGCGGCCATCTCGTCCACGCCAAGCGCGTGCTCTGGCTGCGCGCGCTGCCCCAAGACCGCTACGCCCTGCTGACGCAAGCCCGGCAAGACCAGCCGCCGCCCGCCACCGAGCTGGCGCGCGGCGGGCCTGAACTGGGCCAGTTTCGCGCCGCCAACTGGAGCGTGGTCTACCCCTCGGCCCAGGGGCTGCAAGTGCATGAGATGCTGGAGCGCCGGACTTGGCGCATCCCCGGCACCAGCAAAGGCGACATGCCGCTGGCGTGGCGGCAAACCGGGCAGAGCCACCGGCTGGCCTGGCTCAGCGCGCGCCCCTGCGACGAATCCCGAGGCGCGGCAAAGGGCACGCCCCAGGCCCCGCGAGCACCGGCTCTGTGCCTGGCCACGGTCACGGGCCTGATCTATCGCCCCGAGGACGGCTGCGATGCGGCCGCCGCGCAAAGCGCCACGGCCCATGCCTGCCTGCCCGCCGTGGCCCGCACGGCCGCCTTGCCGCCCGCCGCGCCCACGGCCGACGCCCAGCCCAGCTTCGACTGCGCCCGGGCGCGCAGCACCACCGAGCACCTGCTGTGCGAGCGCGCGCCGCTGGCGGCGCTCGACGTGGAGCTGGCCGGGCTGTACCGCCAGGCGCTCGATCGCGGCGCCAACCCGGGCGCCCTGAAAAAACAGCAGGCCGACTGGCTGCGCGAGCGCGATCAAGGCTGCATCGCGGGCCAAACGCTGGCGCAGGCGCGCGCAAACCTGGCCGTCGATGCCTGCTTGCGCGAGCGCTATGGCGCGCGCATCCGCCTGCTGCGCGGCCAGGTGGCACCCGACATCGGCTTCACCCGCCTGCAGGGCCGCCCGGCCGATGCCGCCATGGCCGAGCGCGCGCCGCCGCCGCGCGCCGCCGACCCCCGGGCCGTGGCCGCCATCCGGGTGCTCGGCGATGAAGGCCTGGTCGCAGGCAGCGCATTGCTGCTGGGCCCGCACCTCATCTGGCTGAGCGACCAGGGGCGGGGCAGGCTCGTCTTGCGCATGCGGCGCCAGGGCCAGCCCGGCACTGCCGAGCTGCAGCGCGGCGGCTGGGAATTGCAGCACCTGCTGCACGACCAGAGCCACCTGATCTACCCGAGCGACGACGGCCTGATGTGGCTGGACCTGGCCACGGGCCGCGCGCACCGCATCCGCCAGACCGCGGCGGGCGACCTGCCGCTGGCCTGGAACCCCGCGACGCGCGAGCTCGCCTGGACCAGCCCGCGCCTGTGCGGCATCACCGAAGGCGGCGAGCGGCTCGGTCCGCAGCGCTGCAGCGCGGTGCTCGACACGCCGCGCCCCTGAAACAGAGAACACGATGAGCGACAGCCACCTCTTTGAATGGCTCGGCCTCGCCGGGCTGGTGATCCCGGTGCTGATCTGGCTTGTCGTCGCGCTGGTGATGCGGCGCGTGTTTGCCCGCGTGTTCGGCTTGGCGGGCTTTCGCATCGGCGGCTCGCTGCCGGGCCGCCTGTTTCCGAAAGCGCGCTGGATCGTGCGCGCGGGCCTGAGCCTGTTTGCCGGCCTGATGATCGCCACCGCGGTCGGCGCGGTGTTCCCGCCCG
This sequence comes from Comamonas flocculans, assembly GCF_007954405.1. Taxonomy (NCBI): domain Bacteria; kingdom Pseudomonadati; phylum Pseudomonadota; class Betaproteobacteria; order Burkholderiales; family Comamonadaceae; genus Comamonas; species Comamonas flocculans. The sequence continues at coordinate 1,619,431 of NZ_CP042344.1, forward strand.
TCGTCCTGCCCGCCGCATCGCTGATCTGCGATGGCGCCGTCGAGCTGCACTCGCAGGGCTACTCGTACAAGCCCGGCCAGCGCGGCGTGAGCCATGTGATCTCCTGCACGCAGGCCGACGGCCGCAGTGAAGCCATCACGCTGGCCACCATCGGCGTGGCCTGGCTGGGGTATTCGGCCGCCCTCTTCGCGCTGGCTTCGCTGTGGCACCTGCTGGGCAGCGCCGCCCTGCGCAAGGGCGACGACGATGCGCAGGACTTCAGCCTGCCGGGCCTGGGTGCGCCGCCCGCCGGCCCCTCGTTCACCGGGTCGCCGCAGGGCCACACCAACCCACCCGGCGCCTTCACCACCATGCGCACGACGGTGTCCGTCGATGACGCCGCGAAGCTGCAGGGCCTCGCCGGGCTGAGCGATGTGCTGCGCCAGACCCTGGGCGGCAAGATGGCCGAAATGGTTGGCGAAGCACTGGAGCAAGCCAGGAACCAGCCACGCGACGGCCGGCCCATCGTCATCGACGGAGGCACGCACATCCTCCAGGGCGGTGGGCAAGACGCCGCCAGCCGCCTGCGGGCCTTGCAGGCGCTGCGCGATCAGGGCCTCGTGACCGGCGCGGAATACGAGGCCAAGCGCGCGGACATCCTGAGCCGCCTGTAGAGCGAAGGAAATGGTGCGCCCCGTCCTGCTGCTCTTCACGGGTCTGATGACCCAGGGCTGCACCAGCCGCATGGACGCGGCGCGCGATCTGTTCATGCAGGCAAAGACCTGCCCCGCCGAGCGTGTGCAGGTGCGTGAACTCGAAGGCCTCACGCTGCATGCAAGGCGCGAGAAAAAGCGGATGACAAACGCGGTGCAAGCCCCCGACGACGTTCGCGCCGACCCGGCCCGGCTCGCGCTGTGGCAAGCGCAGCAAGCCGAGGCCGCGCGCATCCGGCAATGGATCGATGAGCGCTTTCTCCTCTACCGCGCCAGCGGCTGCGGCCAGCAGCAGGACTACGCCTGCGAATTTCTCTGGTCGCAAAAAGGCTGGCCACGCGGGCGTTGTGATGTGCTCAGCCAGAAGCTGATCGATTGAACCGGAAAACGGCAGGTGATCCCATGCAGCCACCCCGACGCACCGTCGCGTGCGCCCTCGCCCTGTTCTTTGGCATCGGCGCATCCGCCGTGCCGCCCACCCGGACCCCAAGCATGAAAGTCACCACCATCGCCGCCGGCGGCATGCACGGCATGCTGCTGACCAGGGACGGCCAGCTCTGGGCCATGGGCAACGACGCCTATGGGCAGCTTTGCGATGGCGATACGGTGGCCAAGCGCACGCCGGTCCAGGTGCTGGCCGACGTGCGCGCCGTGGCGCCGGGTGGGCAGCACAGCCTGGTGCTCAGGCAGGACGGCAGCCTCTGGGCCTGCGGCAACAACGAGTTCGGCCAGGTCGGCAACGGCGGCACCAGCACGGCGGGCCAGCCCGTCAAGGTCATGGACGGCGTGGTGGCGCTCGCCGCCGGCCGTGCGCACAGCCTGGCCATCAAGCAGGACGGCAGCCTCTGGGCCTTCGGTCGCAACACCTTCGGGCAGTTGGCCACGGCTGACGCCGACAACCGCTCAAGTCCCGTCAAGGTGATGGACGGCGTGCGCGCCGCCAGCGCGGGCGAGGCCCACAGCCTGATCCTCAAGCACGACGGCAGCTTGTGGAGCGTGGGCCAGAACCGCAACGGGCAGCTGGGCACGGGCGACCGCGCCGATCGCAGTCAAGCCGTGAAGATCATGGAGGGCGTGGCGCAGATCAGCGCCGGCGCCGCGCACAGCCTGGTGCGCAAGACGGACGGCAGCGCCTGGGCCTTCGGCTTCGACGGCGGCGGGCAGCTCGGCGATGGCGGCAACACCAACCGCAATGCGCCGTTCCCGTTGCGCGCCGGTGGCATCGCCGCCGTCGGCGCGGGCGAGCTGCACAGCCTGCTGCTGGCGCAGGATGGCACGGTCTGGGCCTTTGGTTACAACGACAGCGGCCGTCTGGGTACCGGGGATGCCGCAGACCGGCATGCTCCCGTGCAGGTGGCCAGCGGTGTCGCGCACATCGCGGCCGGCGGGTCGCACACGCTGGCGCTCAGGCAAGACGGCAGCGTGTGGGTGGCGGGCAGCAACGGCTCGGGCCAGATCGGCCTGGGGCAGAGCGTGCGCGAGGCCAGGAGCTTCACCCGGCTCGCGCTGCCCGGCCGCTGAAACCCGGGCGGGCTCAGGCCGCGCCCTGCAAGCCCAGCGCCCACACCACCAGCGGGATCAGGACTGCCGTCAGTGCGCCGTTGAGCCCCATGCCCAGGCCGGCAAAGGCGCCGGCCTGTTCATTCACTTCAAACGCCCGCGCCGTGCCTATGCCGTGCGCCGTCACGCCCAGCGCAAAGCCGCCGGCCACCGGGTCGCTGCGCACCAGGCGGCCCAGCAGCGGCACGCCAAAGGCGGCGCCCAGCACGCCGGTGATCACGACGAACACCACCGTCAGCTCCGCGCTGCCGCCGATCTGGTCGGACACGCCCATGGCGATCGGCGTGGTGATCGAGCGCGGCAGCAGCGACAGCAGCGTGCGCCCGTCCACGCCCAGCAGCCAGCACAACGCCACCGTGGACAGGATGCCCGCGAGCGCGCCCACCAGCAGCGCCACCGACAGCGGCGCCAGGCTGCGCCTGAGCACCGGCAACTGCTGCACCAGGGGCACCGCCAGCGCCACCGTGGCTGGCCCCAGCAGAAAGTGGATGAACTGTGCCCCGTCGAAATAGGTCTGGTAGCCGGTGCCGGTCAGCAGCAGCAGGCAGACGATGGCCGCGATCGACACCAGCACAGGGTTGCACAAGGCCAGTCCGCCCACGGCCAGATACAGGCGTCGCGCCAGCCAGAACAGCGTGACGGTGAGCGCCAGCCACAGCAGCGGCTGGCTGGCCAGGTAGACCCAGATGGCATTCAGCCGCATGGGTTAGTCCCGCGGGCCGCGCGCGCGGGCGCGCGCCAGCAGCCAGTGCAGCGTCCAGGCGGTGGTCACCAGCGTGATCGCCGCGCCCAGCACCAGCACCACGGTGATGCGTCCGGCCTGCCCGGCCACTTCATGCCAATGCGCGACGATGCCCACGCCGGCGGGCACGAACAGCAGCGAGAGGTTTTCCAGCAGCGTCTGCGCGGTGCGCGACAGCGCCTCGGGCACCTGGCGGCGCCACGCCAGCCAGGCGAACAGCAGGAACATGCCGAGCACCGGCCCCGGCAGCGGCAGGCGCAGAAACTGCACCAGCAAGGTGCCCGCCAGCTGCATCAGGAGCAGCGTTGCAATCGCTCCGACCATGTCTTCCCCTTCCTGCGGCGCGGGCTTGTCACTGCCCGCCCGGTTGCCACTCGGGACTGAAGCCGCCCAGCGCCGGGTGCAGCATCTCGTCGCCCGCGTGCTGGGTGAATTCCACGTTCAATCGCTCGGGTGCGATGTCCAGCATCTCGACGCAATGGGCGCACAGCGCCCGGGCCACGCGCAGCCGCTGCTCGGGCGGGCGCCCGCGCCGGATGTCCAGCACCAGCATTGCTGCCGGCTCGGGGTCGGCGCCCGCTTGCGTCGTGCGCCAGATGCCGCCTTCGCCCAGTTCCCGGATCGCCACGGTAATGCGCCGCGGGTCCGTCGCCATGATTTCGGCGTAACTCGCCATCAAGGCCCCGGCCAGGCGCTGCTTCATCGGCGCGGGGTAATGGGCGTTCACGTCAAGCTGGATGTAGGGCATGGGTTCTCCCGGCGATTGTGGCTGGCGCCGCCCGGCGTCCGCGCGGCGCCAGCCGCGGGGGGTGGCAGGGCAAGCCATTGTCCGCCGATGCGCGCCCGATGGGGCAAGCGAACTCAGCGGCTCTGCGCCTCAAGCCGCGTCAGGATGTCTTGCATCTGCTCGATCTCGGCGCGCTGCCCCGCCTCGATCTGCCGGCACAGCGCGATCAGCTCGGCGTCCTGCAGCGCCGCCTTGCGGCACATGAGTATCGCGCCGGAGTGGTGCGGAACCATGGACAGGATGAACTGGCGGTCGTGCACCAGCGCCTGCGACCGCGTGGCCCAGAAGGAGCCCGCCGTCAGCACGGCGAACAGCACGCACAGCGCCAGATTGGCCTGCCGGTTGGGGTACATCCCGGCCATGGTCAGCAGCATGAAGATGCCCATCGGCGCCCACATCGTCACCGCCATGTACAGCATGTTGATGTTGTTGTGAAAGTCGACCCAGCCATTGATCATGGTGAACATCACCACATACATGACGACGAGGCTCAGGGCCAGATTGACCCACAGCATCAGGTAGGGGCGGTGGTGCGCGTGCTCGCCGTGCGGCGCGTGCGGGCGTGAATGCGGATGAGACTGCTGGGGCATGCGTGATTCCTTTCTTTGCGGCGCCCGCCGCCCTTGCGGGCGCTGCCCCTGGCGCCTTGCGCCGCAAGCACGTCGATCGACCCCCCGCTGCAGTTCAACGCGCTGGCGGGCCCTTGCCGCGCGGGCGCCGGGCGGCTGCGGGCTTGCGCGGCTTTGGTGCAGGCATGAGCAAGGCGGTTTGCACCAACAGCTCTTGCAGCGCTTGCGGGCAATCGAGCAGTTCGTCCGCCACCGGATACGCCTTGGCGCCGGGGTAGGGCGGGCGCCGCGGCAGCGTGGGGGCAAGCCGCGTTCCCGCTTCGGAGGGTTTCACGAACAGGCTGTTGTCGCAGGCCAGGGCGACCACCTTGCCATCCAGGTAGAGCGCGTACTCGCCGAACATCTTGCGCACGGTGAACCGGTCGCCGAGCGCCAGTTGCTCCGTGAGGTGGTCAATGAACTGCGTGCTGGTGGCCATGACTGCGCGTTGTGCTCCAGGGCATTGCTTGCGCAGGCAAGCGCCCACGCCGCGATGTGCGCCCGGCCTGGAGGTTCGGGCACTGCGGATGCGGTGGCCACCATCGCGACACGCGTGCGGCGGCCGGCGGTGTGCAGGGGTGCGCGGCGATGCGGCTGCTCCGGCGCCTGCAGGCCGGGCGAAGCCAGGAGGCACCCGAAGCCGCCCCGTCGAACGCGATGGCCTGCATCGGCGCCATCCTAGGGGCCGGGCTTGACGGGAACTTCCGCCACCGTCGCGTTGCCCGCCAAGGCGAGTTCGCGCACGCGCGCTGGCCAGTGACCGAAGCCCTCGGGGAAGTCGAAGTCCAGCAGCGCCAGCGCCTCGTCAAAGCGGCCCAGCTCGCGCAGGGCTTCGGCCTTGCTGCAGCGCTTGTGGGGATGCTCTTCATCCAGCAGCCCGATCAATATTTGCAGATTGTGGACATGCAGACCGTTCAGGCGCCGCCCCGTGCTGCCGCGGATGGGGTCGTTGCCGGCCCACCAGAAACGCGTGCGCAGGTATTGGCGCTTGCCCGGCGTGTCCCCCAGGCCGCGGGCCAGCGCGGCCAGATGGTCCATCGCGGACGGATGCAGCGCATACGGCAAATCGTGCCACTCGGCGGGCACCGGTGGCGGAGGGGGCGGGTCGGGACACAGCTCCTGCAGTTCCTTGAAGCCCTCGACATGGCTGAACCAGCGTATCGGCCCAGGCTTGTACGGGCGCTCGATGCGCCCGACCTCCTCGCAGTCGTCAACCCAGAACAGGACGCCTTCCGTCGGATGCTTTCTCAGCGCGTCGTAGAGAGGGCACATCGGCCCGCTGTCCTGGCCGTCGGTCCACAGGGTGGCGCGCAGGAAATTCACCGAAGCGAGGGTCCCCAGGCGCAGCAACTGCTTGCAGCCAGGTGCCTTGATGACGAGCGTGGGGCCGGCTCTCATGTGTTCATTCCCGTGTCAAAAAATGGTTGCGCCCCGCCGCAGCGCGCGGCGGGAGCGGTTGCGTCGGGAGGAGCAGGGGTGCATGGCCCGCTACTTTGCCGACAGCACCCGCCGGTACTGGATGGCCTCGCCCACGTGCGCCACGCCCACGTGCTCAGAGCCGCCCAGGTCGGCGATGGTGCGCGCTACCTTGAGCGCGCGATGGGTGGCGCGCGCCGACCAGGCCAGGCGGGTGGCGGCGGTCTGCAGGAAGCGGCTCGCGGCTTCGTCCAGGCCGGCCGCGTCCTGCAGCGCCTGGCCCGACAACGCCTGGTTGGGCTGGCCCTGGCGCGCGATGGCACGCTGGCGCGCGGCCACCACGCGCGCGCGCACCGCGGCGCTGCTCTCGCCCGGGGGCGCGTCCAGCAGTTCTTCGGCGGGGAGGTGCGGCACTTCCACGTGCAGGTCGATGCGGTCCAGCAGCGGGCCGCTGAGCTTGCCCTGGTAGCGGGCGATCTGCTCGGGCGTGCAGCGGCAGGCGCGCTGGCGCGAACCGGCGAAGCCGCAGGGGCAGGGGTTCATCGCCGCGACGAGCTGAAAGCGCGCCGGGAATTCGGCGCGCTGCGCGGCGCGCGCGATGGTGATGTGGCCGCTTTCCAGCGGCTCGCGCAGGGCTTCGAGCGCGCTGCGCGCGAACTCGGGGAATTCGTCCAGAAACAGCACGCCGTGGTGCGCCAGCGATATCTCGCCCGGCCGCGGGGGCGAACCGCCGCCCACCAGCGCCACCGCGCTGGCGCTGTGGTGCGGGCTGCCGGTGGGCCGGCGCATCCAGCGCGCGGGCGTGAAGCGCCCGGCCAGGCTGGCCAGCGCCGCGCTCTCCAGCGCCTCCTGCACCGTCATCGGCGGCAGGATGGAGGCGAAGCGCTGCGCCAGCATGGACTTGCCCGAGCCGGGCGGGCCGGCCAGCAGCAGCCCGTGGCCGCCGGCGGCGGCGATCTCCAGCGCGCGGCGGGCGGCGGCCTGGCCCTTGACGTCGGCCAGATCCGCGCCGGGCTCGGCGTCGGCGACGGGCGCGGGCAGCACGCGCTGCCAGCCGCTGGGCTCGCCCGCCTGGCCCTCGGCGCCGGGCGGCAGGAACTGCGCCACCACGTCCAGCAGGTGCTCGGCGCCGTAGATTGGCGCGTCGGGCACCAGCGCGGCCTCGCGGGCGCTGTCCAGCGGCAGCACCAGGCGCGCCGCCTCACCCTGGCCGCGCAGCGCCAGCGCGGTGGCCAGCGCGCCGCGCACGCTGCGCAACTGGCCGGACAGCGAGAGCTCGCCGGCAAACTCCCAGCCCGCCAGCCGGTCGGCGGCTATCTGCCCGCTGGCCGCCAGCAGGCCCAGCGCGATCGGCAGGTCGAAGCGCCCGGAGTCCTTGGGCAGGTCGGCCGGCGCCAGGTTGACCGTGATGCGCTTGTTCGACGGGAACTCCAGCCCGCTGTTGAGGATGGCCGCGCGCACGCGCTCGCGCGCTTCCTTCACTTCCACGTCGGCCAGGCCCACCAGCGTGAAGGCCGGCAGGCCGTTGGCCAGGTGCACCTCCACGGTGACGGCGGGTGCGGCCAGGCCCAGCAGGGCGCGGCTTTGGACCAGGGCAAGGCTCATGGGACGGGTTTGTTCAGGGGGTGGCGGCACTGTAGCGGGCGGGGCGGCGCATTGCATGGATATGCGTGAAAGCAACAGGACGGACCAGGCGCCCTGGTTTGCGCGCCCGGCGCCGGCGAGGCGGCGTTGCCGTCCCAAGGGGCCTGCTGCGGGCCCGGCGCGAAACCCGGTGCTGCCGTCCTGCCTGCCACGCAGGCAGGGCGCCGGCGCTACCATGCGCCCATGCCAGACACCCTTGCCCAACTTCAGGACTGCGTGCGCCAGGCGCATGCGCAGCAGACGCCGCTGGCCATCCGGGGTGGTGGCACCAAAGGCTTTCATCCGCTGGGTGCGCCCGCGTCGGGCCAGGCGCTGGACGTGGGCGCGCTCGCCGGCGTGCTGGAGCATGAGCCAACGGAGCTGGTGGTCACCGTGCGCGCCGGCACGCGGGTGGATGAAGTGCAGGCGCTGCTTGCGCGCCACGGCCAGTGCCTGGCCTTCGAGCCGCCGCAGTTCGCACCCGGCGGCACCGTCGGCGGCATGGTGGCCGCGGGCCTGTCGGGGCCGGCGCGCGCCAGCGTGGGTGCGCTGCGCGACTTCGTGCTGGGCGTGGAGCTGCTCAACGGCCAGGGGGAGCTGCTGCGCTTTGGCGGGCAGGTGATGAAGAACGTGGCGGGCTACGACGTCTCGCGCCTCATGGCTGGCAGCTGGGGGCAGCTGGGCGTGATCACCGAAGTGAGCCTGAAGGTGCTGCCCATGGCGCCGGCTGAGGCCACGCTGCGCTTCGAGCTGGACCAGGCCCAGGCGCTCGCGCAACTGCACCGCTGGGGCGGCCAGGCGCTGGCGCTGAACGCCAGCTGCTGGGTGCAGGACGAGGGGCGCGGCGTGCTGTACGTGCGCCTGCGCGGCGCCGCGGCAGCGGTGCGCTCGGCCTGCCAGCAGATGGGCGGTGAGCGCCTGCATGAGGTGCAGGGCGACTGGGACGCCTGCCGCGACCACGGCCTGCCCTGGTTTGCCGCGCGCCGGCCGCAGCATGCGCTGTGGCGCCTGTCGCTGCCGCAGACCGCGCCGGTGCTGGCACTGCCGCCGGGCGTGGATGCGCCGCTGGTCGAATGGCATGGCGGGCTGCGCTGGGTGCAGGCGAGTGCGGCTGCGGGGGAGGCCCTGCGCGCCGCTGCGCGCGCCGTGGGTGGAAGCGCATCGATTTTCAGAGCTGCGGGCGCAGTCGGGGCAAGGGCTGGAGCCGGTTTTGACCCGGAAAACCCCGGCCTGCGGGCCATCCATGAGCGGCTCAAACAGGCTTTCGATCCCGCGGGCATCTTCAACACCGGGAGGGCCTGAGCCATGCAAACCCATCTGTCCGCCGAATTTGCCGGCACGCCCGAGGGCGAGGAGGCCGAAGCCATCCTGCGCAAGTGCGTGCACTGCGGCTTTTGCCTGGCCACCTGCCCGACCTACCAGCTCATGGGCGACGAGCTGGACAGCCCGCGCGGGCGCATCTACCTGATGAAACAGATGCTCGAAGGCCAGGAGCCGAGCGACAAGACCCAGCTGCACCTGGACCGGTGCCTGACCTGCCGCAACTGTGAAACCACCTGCCCCAGCGGCGTGGAGTACGGCAAGCTGCTCGACATCGGCCGGCGCGTGGTCGAAGAGAAAGTGGGGCGCAAACCGGTGGACAAGGCGCTGCGCTGGGCGCTGGCCCAGGGCCTGCCCTCGCCGCTCTTCGCCCCGGCGATGAAGGTGGGGCAGGCGGTGCGCGGCCTTCTGCCGCCGCGCCTGCGCGAGAAGGTGCCGCCGCGCCAGGACGCCGGTGCCTGGCCCACGGCGGCGCATGCGCGCAAGGTGCTGCTGCTGGCCGGCTGCGTGCAGCCGAGCATGGCGCCGGGCATCAACGGCGCCACCGCGCGCGTGCTCGACGCCGCGGGCATCCAGACCCTGGTCGCGCCCAGGGCCGGCTGCTGCGGCGCGGTGAAGTTCCACCTCAACGACCAGGCGGGCGGCAAGGACGAGATGCGCGCCAACATCGACGCCTGGTGGCCGCATCTGGAGAGCGGCGAGGTCGAATGCATCGTGATGAACGCCTCGGGCTGCGGCGTCACCGTCAAGGAATACGGCCACCTGCTGCGCCACGACCCCGAATACGCCGCCCGCGCCGCGAAGGTGAGCGCGGCCACGCGCGACATTTCAGAGCTGCTGCCCGAGCTGGCCGCGCTGCTCAAGGGCAAGGTGCGCGCCGGCGGGCGGCCCTATGCCTGGCACCCGCCGTGCACGCTGCAGCACGGCCAGAAGCTGCGCGGCGGGGTCGAGGCCGGTTTGCGCGCGCTCGGTTTCGAACTGCGCCTGGCGGCCAGCGAGGCGCACCTGTGCTGCGGCTCGGCCGGCACCTATTCGGTGCTGCAGCCCGAGACCGCGCACCAGCTGCGTGACCGTAAACTCGCGCACCTTGCGCAATCTTTCGAGGACCAGCCGCCGCAGGCCATCCTGTCTGCCAACATCGGCTGCATCACCCATCTGCAAAACGGCACCGACATCCCGGTGCGCCACTGGATAGAAGTGCTGGACGAAGCACTCGCGCCATGACCGACGAAACCGCCACCGACACCGCCCCGGCCACGCCAGCCGACAGTACCGACACAGCCGGCGCGCCCTCCGCCGCCGCCAAGGCCGCCCGCCGGCCCGCGCGCACGCCGCCCGCCCTGATGGCGCAGCTGGCGCAGTGGCATCCGCGCCTGTTCGGCGAGCGGCCGCTGCCGCTCAAGCGCGGCATCTTCCAGGACCTGATGGCCGCGCATGCGCCCGACAAGGACGAGCTCAAGCAGGCGCTGGCCTGGCACACGCGCTCCACCCGCTACCTCGTGGCCATGGCCAGCGGCCAGCCGCGCCACGACCTGCAGGGCAAGGTAGTGGAGCCGGTCGCGCCGGAGCACCTGTACCAGGCGCTCGTCGAGGTGTTTCGCCGCCGCCAGCGGCGCAGCCAGGAAGACCTGGGGCCGCAGTTGCGCCAGCGCATCGTGCGCGCCTACGAAGCCTCGGGCCTGACGCGCGAGGCCTATGCCGAGCGCGTGCGCGGCCCGCGCGCCGGTGCCGACGCCGACCTTGATGCCGCGCTGGCCCAAGCGGGCGAACACGACGCGCGCGCCGAGGCGCTGCTGCGCGCCTTCGAGGCCGCGGGCAGTGAGCTGCCCCGCTTTGCCGCCGACTACGGCCTGGCGCTGCCGCTGGTGCAGCGCCAGCTGGCCCGCGCGCGCCAGCTGCGCACCCTCGGCCAGCCGGCCTGATGCGGCTTCGCAAGCAAAAAGACAACTGCGTTGCCTCGCCTTGCCGTACCAGGTGTATTGCCTGCGGCTGCGCGCCCATGAAAAAAGGGCATGCAGCCCCTGCTGCATGCCCTTGGCATTTCTCTCTTGCGCCGGCCGGCGGCTGCGTCCCTGGTCGAGGCCCGGGTCGCGCCGCGCCGTGGCCTCAGGAAAGATTGCCGCTTTGCACGTGAAAACCGCTGGCCAGCGCCTCGCGGGTGCTGGCGCGCACCTCGGCGCGGCTCAGCGCGCTGGCGGGCAGCGCCGCCTGCCGTGCGGTGAACTCACCGGCGGCGGGCGCGGCGCCCAAGGCATGGCTGCGCACCTCGGCCCGCGCCAGCGTGCTGGCGTTCATCGGCGCCTGGGCCAGGGGCAGGTTGCCCGCGGCCGGCCGGGTTTGCAGCGCCAGCGGCGTCGCCACCGAGGCGCGCGCCTTCACGCTGGCGCTGGCCGGCAGCGCGATGCCAAAGGGCGCAAGGCCGGCCGCGGGCTTGTGCGCCACGGCTTCGCTGCGCACCTGCTGGCGCGTCAGCACGCTGGTGGCCAGCTGCAGCGGGGCGGCGGGCAGTTCGCCGGCCAGGGGCGCCTCATGCGCGGCTTGTGCCCGCACCTCGGCGCGCTGCAGCTGGCTGGCCACGGGCAGGCTGTCGAACTGGAAGAAGGGGCCTTCGCCCGCGGCCGGGCCGGCGGCCAGGGCGCTGCCCGAAAGCACCAGGCCAGCGGCCAGAGCGGTGAGGGTGTGGTTCATGCGGATCATTTTTTTCTCCTGAGACAAAACGGTTCAAACAGGGCGCCCGGGCTGTCGCAAAAGCGGCTGCGGCCTGATCGCCTTCTTACGGAGCACCTTGGTTGCGTCCTCCGATGCCTCGTAGTTTCAGGGTTAACCCTGGTTAAAAAAAGACCCTGAAACGAATTACATTGTTTCGTCTATGGAAACAATAAACCGACCTGCACTTGCGTCGGGCCTTGCGCGTGGGGCAGCGCCGGGGTGCGCAGCGGTCGCGCAGGCGCACCGGAAGGCGCATGCCGTGCGCAGGGAAGCGCCACGGAAGCGCCGTGGAAGGGGTAGGGAGGTAGCACGGATGCCGTGCCCGGCCCCGCGGCGGTGCAACGCGGCCCGCCGCGGCGGGCGCGGGCTTCAGCGGCGCGCCTGCAGCGCCGCCAGCAGCGAGGCCGAGACGATCAAGGCCCCGCCGGCCCAGGTGCGCAGCGTCGGCTGGGCCGCGCCGGCCGCCACCGACGAGGCGCTGGCAAACAGCACCTCGCACAGCATGACCAGCGCCGTCGTGCCCGCGGGCAGGCGGGTGGCGCCGTACTGCAGCGCCCAGTTGGCCAGCATCAGCGCCCCGGCCCACACCAGCAGCGGCACCAGCCAGGCGGCGTTGGCGCCGGGCAGCGCGGGCACGGCGCCCAGGCCCTGGCCGGCCGCGGCCGCCAGGCCCCCCAGCAGCGCGCCGCCGGCAAACATGGCCAGCACGCGCGCCTGCGTGGGTTCGTCGCGCAGGCGGCGCAGCGTGACGTTGGTGGCGGCGAACATGAAGCCGCCCAGCAGCGCCAGCGCATCGGCCAGCGAAAAGCCGCGGGTGAAGTGCGCCAGCTCGCCGTCCGCCGGCCAGAGCACCAGCACCACGCCGGCAAACGCCAGCAGCAGGCGCGCCATCGCGCCGCGCGTGGGCCGCTCGCCCAGAAAGCGCCAGGCCAGCAGGATGGACCAGGCGGGCATCAGGTAGAACAGGATGACCACGCGCACCACGTCGCCTATGGTCACCGCCCAGTTGAAGCCGACGTTGGTCAGCCCCGCCACCAGCACCAGCAGCCACAGGCCGGGTGCGCGCAGCAGCTGGCGCAGCGCGCCGGGGCGCAGCAGCAGCAGCGTGAGGGTGATGAGCGCGAACATCGCGGCGATGGCCCACAGCGGGTGCAGGCCGGCCTCGTACATGCGGCGCAGCGGCCACCAGGAAACGCCCCAGATCAGGGCATTGCACAGCAGGGCGAAAACGGGCAGGGACTTGTGCATGAAAACTGCCGCAAACGCAAGATTGTCATGCGCTTGCAGCTATGAAAAATCATTTGTCGCGCCGGGCGATCACCTTCAGGCGCGACATCTCTTCGCGGTAGGCGCGCAAATTCCAGGCGTACCAGCGCTGGATCAGCCACATCACCAGCGTCACCGTCGCGCCGAAGGCGGTGACGGCGCCGAAGGCCGACAGGCCCCAGCTGCTGGCGATGCTGTAGGCCGCGCCCATCAGCAGGATGGCCAGCTGTTCGTTGAAGTTCTGCACCGCGATGGAGCGCCCCGCCCCCATGAGGTGGTGGCCGCGGTGCTGCAGCAGCGCATTCATCGGCACCACCAGGAAGCCGCCCAGCGCACCCATGAAGACCAGGAAGGGCACGGCCACCCAGATGCTGTCGATCAGGTTCATCGCCATCACCAGCACGCCCATGCCTATGCCCCAGGGGATCACGCGCGGCGCGCGGTCCAGGCGGATGCGCAGCGAGGCGAACACCGCGCCGCTGGCCGTGCCCAGCGCCACCACGCCCACCAGCGCCGCGGCCTTGGTGGTGCCATAGCCCAGCGCCGCCGCCGCCCAGGCCAGCACCACGTAGCGCAGGTTGCCCGACACGCCCCAGAACAGCGTGGTGGAGGCCAGCGAGATCTGCCCCAGCTTGTCGCGCCACAGGCGCCGGTTGCATTCGCGAAAGTCGGGCAGCAGCGCCAGCGGGTTGCGCGGCATCGGCCGGCGGCGCGTGCGCGTCAGCGGGATGTGCAGGTTGAACCAGGCGGCCAGCAGGTAGACCGGGATCAGCGCGAAGATGGCGCCTTCGGCCGGCAGTTCGATGCCCGGCCACTGCCCGGCCAGCAGCAGCTCGGACACCTCGGGCGCGACCAGCTGGCCGCCCAGCACCACGCCCAGGATGATGGAGGCTATCGTCAGCCCCTCTATCCAGCCGTTGGCCTTGACCAGCCGCGAGGCCGGCAGCAGCTCGGTGAGGATGCCGTACTTGGCCGGCGAATACGCCGCCGCGCCCAGGCCCACCACGCCGTAGGCCAGCAGCGGGTGCGAGCCGGCGAGCATCAGCACGCAGCCCAGCGCCTTGACGGCATTGCTGTAGAACATCACCCGCCCCTTGGGCAGCGAGTCGGCGAACGCGCCCACCCAGGGCGCGAGCAGCACGTAGAACAGCGCGAACATCGGCACCAGCGCCGCCGCCTGCCAGGGGGGCGCGCCGTCGGTGCGCAGCAGTTCCACGGCCACGACGAACAAGGCGTTGTCTGCCAGCGAGCTGAAGAACTGCGCCGACATGATGGTGTAGAAACCGCGCTTCATCAGGAGTTGGCAGACCGCCCCGGCCGGGGGGGCGAAGTAGAACTTGGGGAACTCCGTGGAGCGACGCGCGGGTTTATATCACGCAGCACCCGGCGCAGCCGGTGCGAGAATGCCCGCGCTTTTGCCCCGTTGCCCCTGGATAGACATGCCACGCCCCATCCTAGCGACCATTCACCTCGGCGCGCTGCGCCACAACCTTGCAGCCGCGCGCGAGCGTGCCCGGGGCGCGCGCGTCTGGGCCGTGGTCAAGGCCAATGCCTACGGCCACGGCATCGCCCGGGTGTTCGATGCGCTGCGCGGCGCCGACGGCTTTGCGCTGCTGGACCTGGCCGAGGCACAGCTGCTGCGCGAGCTGGGCTGGCGCGGGCCCATCCTGCTGCTGGAGGGCGTGTTCGAGCCGCGCGACCTGGAGCTGTGCTCGCGCCTGTCGCTGTGGCACGCGGTGCACACCGATGCGCAGATCGACTGGCTCGGCCAGCACAAGACGCAGGCGCCGCACCACGTCTTCCTCTTGATGAACTCGGGCATGAACCGCCTGGGTTTTGCCCCCGGGCGCTATCGCGGCGCCTGGGCGCGGCTGAACGCGCTGGCGCAGGTCGACGAGATCACGCTGATGACGCATTTTTCCGACGCCGACGGCGCGCGCGGCATCGCCCACCAGGTGGCCGCCTTCGAGGCCGTCACGCGCGACCTGCCCGGCGGGCGCAGCCTGAGCAACAGCGCCGCGCTGCTGCGCCATGCGCACGACGCCGCGGTGCGCGCCGACTGGGTGCGCCCCGGCATCATGGTCTATGGCAGCGCGCCCGACTTTCCCGAGCACGACCTGCAGCACTGGGGCCTGCAGCCGGGCATGACGCTGGCCGCGCGCGTCATCGGCGTGCAGCAGCTGCAGGCGGGCGACAGCGTGGGCTACGGCTCCACCTTCATTGCCGAGCGGCCCATGGTGGTCGGCACCGTCGCCTGTGGCTATGCCGACGGCTACCCGCGCCACGCAGCCACCGGCACGCCGGTGCTGGTCGACGGCGCGCGCAGCCGCACGCTGGGGCGCGTGAGCATGGACATGCTGGCCGTGGACCTCACCGCCCTGCCCGGCGCCGGCCTGGGCAGCGAGGTGACGCTGTGGGGGCGCGCCGCCAGCGGCGCCGTGCTGGCCGTGGAAGAAGTGGCCGCCGCCGCCGGCACCATAGGCTACGAACTGCTGTGCGCGCTGGCGCCGCGCGTGCCGGTGCTGGTGCAGGACTGACGGGCGCGAGGGTCTGCGCCATGCCCGCCCCGCGCAGCCGCTGGAGCGTCTTGCGCCTGCAGCGCCGGGCGCTGGAGCAGGATCTGCGCCGCCGCCACAGCCTGCGCCTGCACGGCTGGCTGATCGGCGCCCTCACGCTGGCGCTCACCTGGGGCGGTTCGGCGCTGCTGCGCCAGGCGGGCGTGCACAGCCTGGCGCTGCGCTACCTGCTGGCGCTGGCCGTGGGCTATGGCGCCTATCTGCTGGTGCTGCGCTGCTGGGCGCTGTGGCTGCTGCGGCCGGCCAGCGCTGGCCGCGTGCGGGCAGGTGACGCGCTGGACGCGGCCGAAACCGGCGTGGATGCGGCCCAGGGGCTGCGCGCGCTGCTGCCCGAGGCGCAGGGCGGCGACGCGGCGCAGGGCGCGGCCCAGCTTGGCGAGGCGCTGGGCCTGGCCGGCGCGGTGGACGAAGGCGCCGTGGCCCTGGGCGCGGCGGTGGACCACTGGCTGCCCCAGGCGCGCAGCCTGCCCGAGGCGCTGCGGGCGCTGCACCTTGCGGCACCACGATAGATATTATCAAAAACAATAGCTTTTAGCGCTCGTGTAGCAATGATCTCGGGTATTTTTATATCTGAAAACCTTGGTGGACAATCGCTGAAAGCTATCAATTCATTGATCCTTCCCCGGGCGGCTAGCATCGGTCATGGCCAAGGAAAAGACCCTCTACACCTGCAATGAGTGCGGCGCCAGCAGCCCGCGCTGGCTGGGCAAATGCCCCGGCTGCGGCGCCTGGAACACGCTGGTGGAAACGGCCGCCGAGGCTGCCGGCGCGGGCAAGAACCGCCTGGGCGGCGCGTCGTACGCGGGCCTGGCGCCGGCGCAGCAGGTCGTGCCGCTGTCCAGCATCGAGGCGACCGAAGTCGCGCGCACGGCCACCGGCATCGCCGAGCTGGACCGGGTGCTGGGCGGCGGCATCGTCGAGGGCGGCGTGGCGCTGATCGGGGGCGATCCGGGCATAGGCAAGTCCACGCTGCTGCTGCAGGCGCTCGACGCGCTGCAGCGCCTGGGCCTGCCGGTGCTCTACGTGAGCGGCGAGGAAAGCGGCGCCCAGGTGGCGCTGCGCGCGCGCCGCCTGGGCCTGGCGGCCAGCGGCGTGCAGGTGCTGGCCGAAATCCAGCTGGAAAAAATCCTCGCCACCGTCGATGCGGTGCAGCCCGCCGTCTGCGTGATCGACTCCATCCAGACGATGTATTCGGACCAGCTCGCCAGCGCCCCCGGCAGCGTTGCCCAAGTGCGCGAATGCGCGGCCCACCTCACGCGCCTGGCCAAGGCCAGCGGCATCGCGGTGGTGCTGGTCGGCCACGTCACCAAGGAAGGCGCCATCGCCGGCCCGCGCGTGCTCGAGCACATGGTGGACACGGTGCTGTACTTCGAGGGCGACACGCATTCGAGCTTTCGTCTGGTGCGCGCGATCAAGAACCGCTTTGGCGCGGTGAACGAGATCGGCGTCTTCGCCATGACCGAACACGGCCTCAAGGGCGTATCCAACCCGAGCGCAATTTTCTTGAGCCAGCACAGCGAACCCGTGCCCGGCTCCTGCGTGCTCGTCACGCTGGAAGGCACGCGCCCGCTGCTGGTGGAAATCCAGGCCCTGGTCGATGGCGGTGGCCCCAGTCCGCGGCGGTTGTCCGTCGGTCTGGACCGCGACCGCCTGGCCATGCTGCTGGCCGTGCTGCATCGGCACGCGGGCGTGGCCTGCTTTGACCAGGACGTGTTCGTCAACGCCGTGGGCGGCGTGCGCATAGGCGAGCCGGCGGCCGACCTGGCGGTGCTGCTGGCCATCACCTCCAGCCTGCGCGCCAAGCCCCTGCCCAAGGGTTTCTTCGCCTTTGGCGAGGTGGGCCTGGCCGGCGAGGTGCGACCGGCCCCGCGCGGGCAGGAGCGGCTCAGGGAGGCCGCCAAGCTCGGCTTCACCGTCGCCGTCGTGCCCAAGGCCAATGCACCCAAGAAACCCATTGCGGGCCTGAGCATCCACGCCGTGGACCGCGTGGAGCAGGCCCTGGACGCGGTGCGCACCCTCGCCTGAGCCATGGCGCTGCGCCGCTTTGCCGCCCCGCTGGCGCTGGCCGCGCTGATCGCGCTGTGCTGGCGCGCCTGGGGCTGGCCTGGCGTGCTGGCCGGCGCGGGCGGCGCGCTGCTGTGGCTGCTGCTGCACTTCACGCGCCTTATGCACGTCATGCGCCGCGCGGCGGCGCGCCCCATGGGCACGGTGGCCAGCGCGGTGATGCTGCATTCCCGCCTGCGCCGCGGGGTCAATCTGCTGCATGTGGTGGCGCTTGCGCAGGCGCTGGGCGAGCGCCTGGGCGCCGAGGGCGAGCAGCCCGAGCGCTGGGCCTGGCGCGACGCTGGCGGCGCGCGCGTGGTCTGCGAATTCTCCGCCGGGCGCCTGACGCACTGGCACATCGAGCGCGCCGAAACCGGCGCCAGCCCGCGCGGATCGTAGAATGCCCGGTTATTCTGATTCAGTTTACAGGGGATACAGATGAGTTCCACAGCTCCTTCGCTCGCTGATCGTGACGGAAAGATCTGGATGGATGGCCAGATGGTCGATTGGCGCGACGCCAGGATCCACGTGCTCACCCACACGCTGCACTACGGCTGCGGCGCCTTCGAAGGCGTGCGCGCCTACGAGGCCGAGGGCGGCACCGCCATCTTCCGCCTGCACGAGCACACCCAGCGCCTGTTCAACAGCGCCAAGATCCTGCGCATGCACATCCCCTTCAGCATCGAGCAGGTCAACGAGGCGCAACGCGAGGTAGTGCGCGCCAACCAGCTCAAGTCCTGCTACCTGCGCCCGCTCATCTGGATCGGCGACAAGAAGCTGGGCGTCTCGCCCAAGGGCAACGACATCCACATCATGGTGGCCGCCTGGGCCTGGGGCGCCTACCTGGGCGAAGAGGGCATGAACAAGGGCATCCGCGTCAAGACCAGCAGCTACACGCGCCACCACGTCAACATCACCATGACGCAGGCCAAGACGGTGAGCAACTACACCAACTCCATCCTGGCCAACATGGAAGCCACCGACGACGGCTACGACGAGGCCATCCTGCTGGACAACGCCGGTTTCGTGAGCGAAGGCTCGGGCGAGAACGTCTACATCGTCAAGGACGGCGTGGTCTATACCCCCGACCTGTCGGCCGGCGCGCTCAACGGCATCACGCGCAACACCGTGCTGCACATCTGCAAGGATCTGGGAATCGAGGTGGTGCAAAAGCGCATCACGCGCGACGAGTGCTACATCGCCGACGAAATGTTCTTCAGCGGCACCGCCGCCGAGATCACCCCGATCCGCGAATACGACCGGCTGCAGATCGGCGCCGGCGCGCGCGGCCCCATCACCGAGAAGATCCAGGCGGCCTTCTTCGACATCGTGGGCGGGCGCAACGCCAAGTACGCCCACTGGCTCACCCGGGTCTGAACGCCATGCCCGAAACCATCGTCGAGCTGCTCGCCAAGGACCTGGACGGCAACGGCGGCATCCATTGCCCCAGCCCCAAGGCCGATATGCAACTGTGGAACGGCCACCCGCGCGTGTTCCTGGAGATCGCGCGCCAGCACCAGGCGCGCTGCCCCTACTGCAGCACCATCTACCGGCTCAAGGAGGGCGAGGTTTTCAAGGGTGGGCACTGATGGCGGCCACGGGCCGTGCTTTCGGGGCACGGCACTGGACAGGCCCTGAGTGCAATTGCGTCCCCTGAGCGCATCGGCGCTGCGCCCCGTCGATCTGGCGGTCTGGGCGCTGCTGGCGCTGTCGGTGAGCGTGCGCTCGGGCTATTCCATCGGCGCTTTCATGCTGCTGCTGGTCGGGCTGTGGCGCTGGCCCGCGCTGCTGCGCGGCGAGCTGGCCGTGCCGCGCGCCATGGCGCAATGGGCCGCGGCCATCGTGCTGATGGCACTGGCATGGACCATGCACATCGTGGAGGACGGGCAGCTCATCACCAGCACCTTGGGGTTGGACCGGGTCAGCAAATACTGGATGGTGCTGCTGCTGCTGCCGGCGTTACTCGCGCGCGTGCCGGCCACCTGGGCGCTGTTCTGGGGCTGCGTGCTGGGCGCCATCGGCGCCGGGCTGACCGCCCTGTGGCAGACCGCCGGCCTGGACTGGCCGCGCGCGCAGGGCTATACCAATGCGATCCAGTTCGGCAACCTCGCGCTGCTGCTTGGCCTTTGGTGCAGCATCTGGGCGCTGCACGTGCCGCAGCGCGCGTGGCGCGCGCTCGCCTGGCTGGGTGCGGCCATGGGCCTGCTGGCCAGCGTTGCCTCGGGCACGCGCGGCGGCTGGGTGGTGCTGCCCCTGTGCCTGCTGCTGGTGCTCTACCTGGGCCTGCCGCGCGCGGGCGGCAGTCGCTGGGCGCCACTGGCCCGGGCGCTGGGTTTCACGCTGATGCTCTGTCTGCCCCTGGTCTTCATCTCGCCGGTGCACGAGCGCATACAGCTGGCGGTCTCGGAACTGGCCGCATCTGCGATCGAGGGCGAAGGTACTTCCATAGGGCTGCGGTTGGCAGAATGGCGGTTCGCCTGGCGCCAGGGCGCGGCGCACCCATGGTGGGGCGTCGGCCAAAAAGGCTATGAGACGGCTCAACAGGCCGCCGTGGCAAGCGGGGAGGCGCCGGCGGAGATGGTCATGCTCAACCACGCACACAATGAATGGCTGGACCTGTTTGCCAAGCGCGGCCTGCCCGGCGTGATCGCATTGCTGGTCTTCTTCGGCCTGCCTGCCTGGTGGTTCTGGCAGGCCCTCAAGCGGCGGGACCGCGCTGCCCCGGTGCCGTCGGCGCAGCGGGCCGCCGCGCTGTGCGGGCTGGTGACGGTGCTGGGTTTTGCCGGTTTTGGCGCCACGCAGGTGATGTTTGCGCACAACAACGGCAACCTGATGTACCTGCTGTCGGTGTCGATATGGCTCGCGGCCAGCGGCATGGGCCTGCGGCACAATCGCGGCGCCGACTGATGCCCGCCGCCGCTGGCGCGCCGACCGGACCCTGCCCATGGACCAGCCTTCCCCACCCAATGGCGCACCGCCGCTGCGCGTGCTGCACTTCGTCTCCGGCGGTTTCTCTGGTGCCACCCAGGTGGCCATAGACCTGTGCGGGCCGCAGTCGGGCCAGCAGACCTTTCTGGTGCTCCGGCGCCGCTCCGTCGACCCGGCGCCGCGCATGGCGCAGCTGCGCGCGCAAGGCATAGAGGTCGCCGTGGTGCCGCGCTGGCCGCACCTGGCGACCATCGTCGCCCTCGCGCGGCTGTGCCGCGCCTGGAAGCCCGACGTGCTGGTTGCCCACGGTTTCAGCGAACACCTCTGGGGCCGCTACGCTGGGCTGGTGGCCGGGGTGGCGCGCCTCATCCAGGTGGAGCACAACACGCGCGAGCGCTATGGCTGGTGGCGGCTGCGACAGTCGCTGTGGCTGGCGCGGCGCACGGAGCGCATCATCGGCGTCTCGCGCGCGGTGCGCGACGCGCTGGTGCGCCGCGGCCACCCGGCGCACAAGTGCACGGTGGTGCTCAACGGCATCGACCTGGCGCGTTGGACGGCGAGCCTGCCCTGGCACGAGCGCGAGAACGCCATCGTCATGCCGGCGCGCTTTGCCGCGCAGAAAGACCACCTCACGCTGATCCGCGCGGCCGCGCGCCTGGCCGAGCTGGGTTTCAAGCCGACCATCTATCTCGCGGGCGAGGGCAGGTCCTCATGGCGTCGGCGTGCGCAGCATCTGGCGGCGCGTCTGGGTCTGCGCGAGCAGGTGCGCTTTCTCGGCCACGTGCCCGAGCTGCCGGCGCTGCTGGGCCGGGTGAAGTTCTGCGTGCTCAGCAGCCACTACGAAGGCCTGGGCCTGGGCCTGATCGAAGGCATGGCCAGCGGCTGCTGCGGCGTCGGCACGGACGTCGAGGGCATTCAGGAGGTGCTCGCCGACGGCGAGACGGGTTTTCTCGTGCCGCACAAGGATGCCGATGCGCTGGCGCGCCGGCTTGCCGCCCTGCTGCAAGACGATGCGCTGGCGCAGCACGTGGCGGCTGCCGGCCAGCAGCACGTGCAGCAAACCTTCAGTCGCGAGCGCATGCGCGAAGAGTACCTGGCGTTTTTTCGCGGCTGAGAACTTGCAACGCAGCGCCGCGTTGGGCGGCGACCTGGCGTGAATGCGAGAAGGGTGGATGGGCGGCCGACTGCCCTATCATCCCCGCGCATCCGCTTCCTGCGTTGCCATGCCGTCCGCTGCCTCGCCCCAGCCCACTGCCGCCGCGCGCTGGCCGGGGCGGCCGTGGGCGCATCTGCGCCAGTTCCCCATCGTCAGCGACGACCCGATCGAACAGCACAAGCTGGAGCGCCAGGTCGCCGCACTCTTGATGGACGGGGTGCGCACCTCCATGCGCGCCACCTTGCTGGCGGTCTGGCTGGTGGCCGGTTTGCTGGTCTCCTTTGTCGATTGGCTGTGGGCCTGGGGGCCGGCGCTGGCGATCAGCGCACTGGCCATCGAACGCTGGTTCTTCCAGCGCCGCATTTCGGCCCGGCTGGCGTCTGGCGACAGCCTGCAAGCCACCTGGCCCTTCTCGCTGCTGTGGCGCATGGCCTTGATGGGCGTCGCGTTTGGCACCTGGACGCACGGGCCCATCATGTCGTCCGACCCGCTGGCCATGCTGTACGCTCTTTCGCTGGCGGTCATTGTCTCGGCGGTGGTCATGACGCAGTACTGCCTCTGGCAGCCAGCCGTCTGGGCCATCACCGCGCCGCTGATGCTCGGCCTGGCGGCCCAGTTGCTGTGGATCGGCCAGCGCACGCCAGGGTTTGGCCACGCCGTCATCGCCGCGTACATGGTGATCCTGTGGTGGGTGCTGCTGCGCGCCACGCAGCGTTTCTCGCGTGCCATGCTCGACGATCTGGTCACTCGCCTGCGCAACGAGTCCCTGGTGGCCGAGCTGGACCAGCGCCGCGTGCAGGCCGAAGCCGCCAGCCATGCCAAGACCCGTTTTCTGGCCGCCGCCAGCCACGACCTGCGCCAGCCAGTGCACGCCATGCAGCTGCTCGGCGCCGCGCTGGGCGAGCAACTCGCCGGAACGCGCCAGGCGCCGCTGATGCGGCAGATGAACACCGGGGTCGCCCAGTTTTCCGAACTGGTCGACGAAATCATGGATCTGGCGCACATCGATGCCCAGGCCATCCAGGCCCATCTGATGCCGACGCCCTTGCGCACCATGCTGGCGCGCGCGGAGGCGGCCTGACGCTGTGGCTGCGCACGCCCCGGCACGGCACCCTGCCCGCCGTGCTGGCCGACCCCGCCCTGCTGTGGCGTGTGCTGGGCAATCTGCTGTCCAACGCCTTGCGCTACACCCAGACGGGCGGCGTCATGCTGGCCGTGCGCCGCGCCCGTACCGCCAGCGGCTTGCCCGCCTGGCGCTTCGAGGTCCGCGACAGCGGCCCCGGCATTGCCGCGCTCCATCGCGCCACCGTGTTCGACGAGTTCTATCGCGCGCACGACGACGACCGTACCCATCTGAACAAGGGCCACTGCCTGGGCCTGGCAGTGGCCCAGCGCATGGCCGCCCGGATGGGCACGCGCGTGCTTTTGCACCCGGCCAGCGAGCGGGGTCGCGGCTGCGTGTTCTCCATCACCTTGCCACGTGCCGACCTCACCGCCACCGTGCCCGCCGAACCCGCGCAAGCCGCGCCTTTGCAGCGCACCATGCTGCCACCCGGCCTGCACGTTCTGGTGGTCGACGACGACCCGGCCGCGCGGCTGGCCCTGAGCACCCTGCTGCAGGGCTGGGGCGTGCGGGCCACGATCTGCGCCGGCCTGGAGCAGGCGCAGGCGGCCCTGCCGCAGACCGGCCTTGCCGACACGCTACATGTGCACGGCCTCATCACCGATCATTGGCTGGGGCAGGGCAGGCGCTCGCATGAGGTGCTCGATTGGGCGCGGCAGCGCTGGCCCGGTCTGGCCGCCGCGGTCGTCAGCGGCGGCGCCAGCAGCCAGGATGTCGACGCCATCACCCGGCACGGCGCCCGCTTCTGGCGCAAACCCCTCAAGCCCGACACCCTGCACACCTGGTTGGCCCAGTTGCCTCGTTCGTAAGTGCGTCTTCACGATCCGGAAATGCCAAGCATGCAAACCACGCCAATCCGCATCCTGCTGGCCGACGACCACGAAATCGTGCGCGTAGGGCTGGCCGCGCAGCTGGGCCTGCTGGGCTGCTACGAATTCGTTCACGCCTGGAGCCTGACCACCCTGCTGCAGGCCGCCGCCCAACCACCGGGTTGCGACCTCGCCATCGTCGACGTCTACATGCCGGGCATGGGCGCCGGGCAGGGTTTGGCCAGCCTGTGTGAAGCCCATCCCCATCTGCCGCTCATCATCCTCAGCGGCGCCAGCACCCTGCCGCACGCCAGCCAGTGGCGGCGCTGGCCCAGCGTGCGCGCCATCCTGCACAAATCCGGCCCGCTGGATGGGCTGCGCGCCGCCATCGATCTGGCGCTGGCTGGAGCCGCGCCGTCGCCAGCCTCCATCGCGCTGCCCGCGCCCGATGTCTGGGGTCATCTCGACGCACTGGCCGCCTTGTCGGCGCGGGTCGCGCGCGTGGCGCGTCTGGCCGCGCAGGGCCTGTCCAACGCCCAGATCGCGGGCGAGCTGGGGCTGTCCGAAGGCTCGGTCAAGCAATACCTCAAGCAAGCCTTTCGCGAGCTTGGCGTGATGAACCGCACCCAGCTTTCCTTGCTGCTGAACACCACGCCCATGCCATAGCGTGGCGAGACCTGAAGCCGATTCAGGCCCGAAGATTCGACCCGGTGATCTGATGGCGCTTGCGTGGCGCCCGCATTCGCAGCGTGACGGCGAACCCGGGCATTGCCGCGTTCTCGATGGCGCCGCGCGGGCACGGGCACGCCCTTTTCATTCACTTTGGGGAATGGCGCAGCCCGGCGCGCTGGCCCACCATGGCCGCAATCCTGTATCCATTCGCAAAGGAGCGCCGCCATGAGAGAGAGACCCCGCCACCCTGTCGGCCGCTGGCTGATGTCCGCCCTGCTGGCCAGCGCCGCAGCCCTCTCCGCCTGTGGTGGTGGCGGCGACGCCACCGACCCATCCCTTCCCCCATCTCCGCCATCCGCTGGCACCTTCAAGCTCGATACCGAGCTGAGCGGCTTGCGCGCGGACCGCAGTCTGAGCCTGCGCATCACGCTCGACGGCCAGGCAGCGCCGGTTGAACGCACGCTCACCGAAAACGGCCTCAGCACGCTCCATGCCGGCCCTGCGGGCGGCTTCGGGCTGCACTGGAGCGCCTGCCCGACGGCCAGGACTGCGCCCTCAGTCCCGCCAGCGGCACGCTGGCTGCCGGCACGGCGCCGGTGCAGGTGAGCTGCACCGACCTGAGCTACCGCCTGGGCGGGCTGCTGGCCAGCCTGCCTGCGGGCGCCAGCGTGCAGTTGCGCAACAGCGCCACCGGCGAGGTGATCGCGCTGAACGCCGCCGGCCCCTTCCAGTTCAGGCAAACCTTGCTTTGGGAGCAGGAATACAACATCACCGTGCTCAACCAGGCCGGCGGCCCCCTGTGCCTCATCACCGGCGGCAACGGCACGATGCGGGGCGATGCCCTGCACGTCGGCGTCAGTTGCGTCACCGTCGATGGCGGGCCTTCGGCACCGGCCCCGGCACCCGCCGTTTCGCCGAAACCGACCGTCCCCGCCAACCTGTCGGTCGGCTACCACGTCAAGGGCTACCAGTTCACCTGGGATCCGGCGGTCTACGCCGACTACTACGAGCTTGCCGAAGACCCCGACGGCGCCGGCCCCCTGCCCGAATCGCCCATCGGTGGCCCGCTGGCGAGCGCCAGCTACAAGCACAGCCTGGCACCCCAGTTGCTGCACCAGCGCCTGAACGCCAGCTACCGCGTGCGCGCCTGCAACATCGGCGGCTGCAGCGACTGGAGCGCGCCGCTGGTGCCCGACCTGACGCAGGCCATCGGCTACTTCAAGGCCAGCAATACAGGTACCGGAGATTATTTCGGCGCCGCTTTAGCTCTCTCAGCCGACGGCAACACGCTGGCTGTGGGCGCGAGTTCTGAATCCAGCAACGCTACCGGCATCGGCGGCAACCAAGCCAACAATTCCGCCGGCAACGCTGGGGCCGTCTACGTATTCATCCGCAGCGGCAGCACCTGGAGTCAACAAGCCTATGTCAAAGCCAGCAACACCAACGGGGACGACCGGTTCGGCTACAGTCTTGCCCTTTCGGCCGATGGAAACACTTTGGCCGTAGGTGCCGTTACCGAAGCCAGCAACGCTACCGGCATCGGCGGCAACCAAGCCAACAATTCCGCCAGCAACGCTGGGGCCGTCTACGTCTTCATTCGCAGCGGGAGCACTTGGAGCCAACAAGCCTATGTCAAGGCCAGCAACACGGACGAGGAGGACATGTTCGGCCACAGCCTTGCGCTGTCGGCCGATGGGCACACCCTGGCCGTAGGTGCCATCTTTGAAGACAGCAACGCTACCGGCGTCGACGGCAATCAAGCCAACAATTCCGCCAGCAACGCTGGGGCCGTCTACGTCTTCATTCGCAGCGGGAGCACCTGGAGCCAACAAGCCTATGTCAAGGCCAGCAACACCAATGCGGGTGACAACTTCGGCGCAAGCGTGGCCCTGTCAGCCGATGGCGGGACGCTGACCGTAGGCGCGGCCTATGAGCAGAGTAACGCCACCGGCGTTGGCGGTAACCAGGCCGACAATTCAGCCTTCGGCGCTGGCGCCGTCTATGTCTTCACCCGTAGCGGAGGTACCTGGAATCAGCAGGCTTACGTCAAGGCCAGCAACACCGGCCCCGGCGCTGAGTTCGGTTATAGCTTGGCCCTGTCGGCCGATGGAAACACCATGACTGTCGGTGCCAGGGGAGAACGGAGCAAGGCCACCGGCATCGGCGGCAACCAGGCCGACAATTCAGCTTTCGGCGCAGGCGCCGTCTACGTCTTCACCCGCAGCGGCAGCACCTGGAGCCAGCAGGCTTACGTCAAGGCCAGTAACACTGGCATGGACGACATATTCGGCCCAGGCCTTGCCCTCACTTCCGACGGTCGCACGATGGCCGTGGGCGCCTACCAAGAAGACAGCAAATCCGCCGGTATTGGTGGCGACCAGGCAGACAACAGCGCGCCGCTTAGCGGCGCCGTCTACCTGTACTGAAGTTGAAAGCCCGGCGCAAGGCGGTCCCGGGCCGCCATCTGCGTCCCCTTCGGTCACCGAAGGGGACGTTTGTCCCAAGAGCATGGGGGTTCTCGCGCAAGTTGATCACCTCATGCCGCGCGCCACTCTTTTTCCAGCACCTCCACCAGCTCTCTCGCAGGCAGCACCCGCGATGCGCCCACGCCCTGCCCGGCCCACAGCGCCATGCGCCCGCCATCGCCCGCGGCGGCGGCCGCCTTGCGCACCGGACCCATCAGCGCGTTCTGGATCGGGTAGGCGGGCAGCGCGTCTTCTTCGGGCCCCAGCTCGCGCATCGCGGCGTTGACGATGCCGCGCGCCCAGCGGCCCGAGAAAGCGCGGGTCAGCCGCGT
The DNA here is from genome assembly GCF_007954405.1 of Comamonas flocculans. Classification (NCBI taxonomy): domain Bacteria; kingdom Pseudomonadati; phylum Pseudomonadota; class Betaproteobacteria; order Burkholderiales; family Comamonadaceae; genus Comamonas; species Comamonas flocculans. The sequence continues at coordinate 1,646,258 of NZ_CP042344.1, forward strand.
GTCGCTGCCCTGGGCTTGCGCCAGCGCCTCGCGCCAGGCGGGCACCAGCGCCGACTCCGGGCAGGCGAGAAAGGCCGTGCCCAGCTGCGCCGCCTGCGCGCCCAGCGCCAATGCCGCCGCGATGCCGCGCCCGTCCATGATGCCGCCGGCCGCGATCACCGGAATGGAGAGCGCATCGACGCATGCGGGCACCAGCGCCATCGTGCCGATCTGGCTCGCCGTCCAATCGTCCGCCGTGTGTGCGAGAAAGGTGCCGCGGTGCCCGCCGCCCTCGACGCCGCTGGCGACCACCGCGTCCGCGCCGACGTTCTGCCAGGCGAGTGCCTCCGCCACCGTCGTCGCGGTGCCGACGACGAGGCAGCCCGCGCGATGCAATTGCTCGACTTGCGCCGCCGAGAGCAGGCCGAAGGTGAAGCTGGCCACCGCCGGTCTGAGTTCCAGCAGCGCCTGCCACTGCGCGTCGAAGTCCTGGCACCAGCGCGCGGGCGGCGTCAAAGGCAGATCAAAGCGCGCGTACAGCGGCGCCAGGCGTTGCAGCGCCGCCTGCACCTCGGCCGGTTCGGGCGCGGGGTTTTCAAGAACGAAGAGGTTCATCGCGAAGGGCCGGTCGGTCATCCCGCGCACCTCGGCCGCGGCCTCGCGCATCGCGGCGGGCGAGCGCGCGCCGCAGCCGAGCGACCCCAGCCCCCCGGCGCGCGAGACGGCCGCCGCCAGACGGGGCGTGTCCGAGCCCGTCATCGGCGCCTGGATGATGGGAAGCGTGATGCCTATGCGTTGCAGCAGGTGCGGTGTAGCCGTCATGGTCCGGGTCTCGAAGGGGTCTGGAGAAGGGGCTTGGAGCCTGTCGGACCTGGAGCGTCGATGTCCAGGTCCGACAGCCTCCTTGGTATGCGATGATTTCCGCCGCCATCTTACGGCGCGATCCGCTCCTTCATGCCCACCCTGCCGCTTGCCCACACCGCCCCGCGCTGGCACCAGCGCCCCTGGGCCGTGGCGCTGGCGGGGCTGCTGGCGCTGGCGGTGGCAATGGGGGTCGGGCGCTTTGCCTTCACGCCGCTGCTGCCGATGATGCTGCACGACGGCGTGGTGACGCTGGCCGGAGGCAGTTGGCTGGCGACGGCCAACTACATCGGTTACCTGGCGGGGGCCATCGCCTGCAGCGCGCTGCCCTGGCTGGCGCCCGGCCTTTACGCGCGCCTGGGGCCGGCGCCCTTGGCGCGCGCCGGGCTGGTGGCCACCGTGGCGTTGACCGCGGCGATGGCCCTGCCACTGCCCGCGAGCTGGCCCACGCTGCGCTTTGCCGCGGGCGTGGCCAGCGCCTTCGTGCTGCTGAACGTGGCGGCGTGGTGCATGGTGCGTCTCACGGCGCTGGGGCGGCCAGGCATGGGTGGGCTGATCTTCGCCGGGCCGGGTCTCGGGATCGTGTTGACCGGCCTGGTGGCGAGCCTGATGGTGTGGCTCGATTGGCGCGCGGCCACGGGCTGGCTGGTCTTCGGTGCGCTGGCCGTGCTCTGGTGCCTGCCGATCTGGCCGGTGATGCGCGGGCGCGCCGACCTCCGTGCGCCCACGGCCGCCACACCGTCCGCCGTCCCGAAAAACACCGGCGCCGCCGCAGGCACGCGGCTGGCGCGCGGCCTGCACGCGCTGGGCTATGGCCTGGCGGGGCTGGGCTACATCGTCACCGCCACCTTCCTGCCGGTGATCGCGCGCACGGCGCTGGCGCCCGACTCGCCCTGGCCCGATCTGTTCTGGCCGATGTTCGGCGTCGGCGCCACCGTCGGCGCGGTGCTGAGCGCGCGCACGCCCGAGCGCTGGGACCGGCGCTGGCTGCTGGCGCTGTGCTATCTGGTGCAGGCGCTGGGCATCGCACTCGGCCTGTGGTGGCCGACGGCGGTGGGCTTCGCGGCAGGCAGCGCGCTGCTGGGCCTGCCCTTCCTGGCGCTGGTGTTCTATGCGATGCAGGAGGCGCGGCGGTTGTGGCCGGCGGCGGCGGACAGCTTCATGAGCCTGATCACCGCGGTCTACGGCCTGGGCCAGATCATCGGCCCGCCGATCACCGCCGCCCTGCTGGCGGCGCATGGGCAGGCGCGCGGCTTCGTGCTCGGGCTCACCTTCGCGGCGCTGGCGCTGGTGCTGGGCGCGCTGATCTACGTCGCGTCGGCGCTGGCGTGGAAGGCCGCACGATGACGCCGCTGGCGCGCCATGGCGACCCGATCGCCGCGATCGCCACCGCACCCGGACGCGGCGCGGTGGGCATTGTGCGGGTGTCCGGCCAGGGCCTGGCGGCGTTCGCAAGTGCGCTGCTCGGGCGCGAGTTGGCCGCGCGCCAGGTGCATTACCTGCCCTTCCCCGATGCACGCGGCGAGGCCATCGACCGGGGTCTGGCGTTGTGGTTTCCCGCGCCGCACAGCTACACCGGCGAGGACGTGCTGGAGTTGCAGGCGCATGGCGGGCCGGTGGTGCTGCAACTGCTGCTCTCGCGCTGCCTGGAGGTGGCGCAAGGCGTGCTGCCGCGCCTGCGCCTGGCCGAGCCGGGCGAGTTCACCGAGCGTGCCTTCCTCAACGACAAGCTCGACCTGGCCCAGGCCGAAGCCGTCGCGGACCTGATCGACGCCAGCACCGAGACGGCGGCGCGCAGCGCGGCGCGATCCTTGTCGGGCGCGTTTTCCACCGAGGTACACGTGCTGCGCGACGCGCTGGTGCACCTGCGCATGCTGGTCGAGGCGACGCTGGATTTTCCTGAGGAGGAAATCGACTTCTTGCGCAAGGCCGACGCGCGCGGGCAGCTATCAAAATTGCAGGAACAGGTGGCGGCGGTGCTGCGCCAGGCCCGCCAGGGCGCGCTGCTGCGCGAGGGCATCACCGTGGTCATCGCGGGGCAGCCCAACGTGGGCAAGAGCTCGCTGCTCAATGCGCTCGCCGGGGCGGAGCTGGCCATCGTCACGCCGATCGCCGGCACCACGCGCGACATGGTGCGCCAGACCATACAGATCGAGGGCGTGCCGCTGCACGTGATCGACACCGCCGGCCTGCGCGAGAGCGCCGACGAGGTCGAGCGCATGGGCATCGCGCGCGCCTGGCAGCAGATCCGCCAGGCCGATGCCCTGCTGTTCCTGCACGACCTGACGCGCCGCGGTGACGCCGGCTACGAGCGCGCCGAGGCGCAGCTGGCGGCCGAGCTGGGCCAGGGGCCGGGGCGCGCCACCCGCGTGATCGACGTCTGGAACAAGGCCGACGCCGCCCCCGAAGGCGTCGTGGGGTCGGGCACGGCGGGCGTGGTGCTCTCGGCGCGCACCGGCCAGGGGCTGGCCGAGCTGCGCCGCGCGCTCTTGCAGGCCGTGGGCTGGCAGGCCGCGCCCGAAGGCGTGTTCATCGCGCGCGAGCGGCATCTGCAGGCCCTGCAGGCGCTGCGGCAGCACCTGCGCCAGGCGCTGAAGTGGCTGGATGCGCCCGAGCCGGCGCTCGACCTGCTGGCCGAGGAGCTGCGCCTGGGCCAGCAGGCGCTGGGCGCGATCACCGGGGAATTCACCGCCGATGATCTGCTGGGCACGATTTTTTCGCGTTTTTGCATCGGCAAGTAGGCGTGCTGGCTGGCGCGCGCTGTCGTGCCGGCGCGACGCGCTCCCCGGTGGGCGGCGGCGGACACTGCTTTCGCTTGCCAGAGTGGCGCAGTCGCGCTACCTTGTGGAGCCATGTCCAGCGAGCACTACTCCCCGACGACCATAGACCAGCTGCAGGCGCTGGTGAGCGCGATCCAGCAGGCGCCCGAGGGCGACAGCCTGGGCGGCGGGCTCAGCGCGGCCCAGTGGGCGCTGGTGGCGCCCTACCTGCAGCCGCTGGAGCTGGGACCGAGCCAGGTGCTGTTCGACCAGGGTAGCACCGACCGCTCGCTCTACCTGATCGAAAGCGGCTCGCTGAGCGTGCACTACCAGGACGCGAAGCAACGCGTGCGCCTGGCCATCGTCGGCAGCGGCTCGGTGGTGGGCGAGGGGGCCTTCTTTTCGCACCGGGCACGCAGCGCCACGGTGCAATCCAATGGCGTGAGCCGGCTGTGGGGCCTGACGCCATTGCGTTTCGGCGAGTTGTCCAACCGCCAGCCGACCGCGGCCCTGGCGCTGGTGATGGCCGTCGGCGGCGTGCTGGCCAAGCGCCTGGCGAACCGGCGCCTGCGGGTGGCGGCAACTTGATTGGGCATTCGCGGGTCGGACGTTAAACTGCACCGCTGCCGACCCATACGTTTTCAGAGGTAAGCATGTCGCTGCTGAGCTGGCTTTTCCCGTCCAAAACCAAAGGCGCGGTGCGCAATGCGTCGCCTGCCGCGCAGGCCGGGGCCGAGCGCTCGGCCAGTGAACGCACGCAGCGGCGCGAGCATCTGTACCTGGCGGTGCGCGATGCCATGGTGCGCTCGGCGGTGCTCTCCTCGGGCTACAAGTTCAAGGTCCTCTCGCTCGACACGGAGGGGCGCCAGTTCCTGGTGATGATAGACATCGCTCCGGGCTACGGTGCCGACACCGCGCGCCAGGGCCAGATGGAAGAGCTGCTGGTGCGCACCGCCAAGTCGCGTTTTCACGTGGAGGTGTCGGCGGTCTACTGGCGCCTGAACACGGCGCTGGCGGGGCCGGACCGGCCGCTGGTGGTCACGCCCTCGGTGGCGATGGCTCCGGAGCCGCCGCCAGCTCCCGTCCAGGCGCCCGCGCCGGCGGTGGCTGCGCCCGCCCCCGCCCCGCTTGCGCCTTCCGCCCCCGAGCCCGCATCCGAAGACGACGCCGACTTCGAGCCCATCGCGCCGGACGAGGTCGAGGCTTTCAAGCAGGCGCTGCGCAGGTCCGCGCCACCGCCCGCGCCCGTGGCTCCGCCCAAGGTGCAGCCGGGTCGCAGCGAAGGCGGCGCGGCGGCCGACGGTTTCGTCGATACCTTGATCGTGGACGAGGAAGAACGCGCCTCGCGTCTGGGCGCAACCCAGTACGGCGAGCTGCGCTGAACCCGGCCCGCTCAGTTCCCGCCGCCGAAATCCACCAGCGTAAACAGCGCCAGACCGGCTTCGCGCAGCCGCTGCGAGCCCCCAAGCTCGGGCAGGTCCACGATGGCCGCGCCCTCGAAGACCTCGGCGCCGAGCTTTTCCAGCAGCTTCTTGCCGGCCATCATGGTGCCGCCGGTGGCGATCAGGTCGTCCACCACCAGCACCCGGTCGCCGGGGCGCACCGCGTCGGCGTGCAGTTCCACCGTGGCGCTGCCGTATTCCAGCTCGTACGTTTCCTGCACCGTGGTGAAGGGCAGCTTGCCCTTCTTGCGTATCGGCACGAAGCCCAGGCCGAGCTCGTAGGCCAGCACCGAACCGATGATGAAGCCGCGGGCGTCCAGCCCGGCGACCACGTCCGGACGCTGAGCGCGGTCCATGTAGCGGTGCACGAAGGTGTCGATCAGCACGCGAAAGACGCGCGGGTCCTGCAGCAGCGGGGTGATGTCGCGAAACTGCACGCCCGGCGCCGGCCAGTCGGGCACGGTGCGGATGTGTGAGCGCAGGTAGTCGGTGATGCTGGGCGTGGGCATGGCGTCCTGGGGTGGTGGCCGGCGGGCCGGCCGGTGTCGGGGCTGTGGCAGGCGCTATTGTGCGATGCTGCGCCGATAGAATTTGCCCATGACCCCTGCCACCGACACCCTGCCCGTCGACGCCGCGCGCATCCTGCGGCTCGGGCGCGAAGCCTGCGCGATCGAGGCCCTGGCGCTCGAGCAGATGGGCCAGCGCCTGGGCGCGCCCTTCGTGGCCGCGGTGCAGCGGATCCTGGCCACGCGCGGGCGGGTCGTGGTCATGGGCATGGGCAAGAGCGGGCACGTCGGGCGCAAGATTGCCGCCACGCTCGCCTCCACCGGCACGCCGGCCTTCTTCGTGCATCCGGCCGAGGCCAGCCACGGCGACCTCGGCATGGTCACCGCCGACGACCTGGTGCTGGCGCTGTCCTACAGCGGCGAGAGCAACGAGATCACCCTGCTGCTGCCGGTGCTCAAGCGCCAGGGCGTGCCGCTGGTGGCGCTCACCGGCGGCCTGCAGTCGTCGCTCGCGCGCCATGCAGACATCGTGCTGGACTGCAGCGTGCAGCGCGAAGCCTGCCCGCTCAACCTCGCGCCCACCGCCAGCACCACCGCGCAGATCGCCATGGGCGACGCACTGGCCGTGGCGCTGCTGGATGCGCGCGGTTTCCGCTCCGAAGACTTCGCGCGTTCGCATCCGGGCGGCGCGCTGGGCCGGCGGCTGCTGACCCTGGTGCGCGACGTCATGCGCGCGGGCGAGCAGGTGCCGCGCGTGCCGCCCCAGGCCGACTTCAGCACGCTGATGCGCGAAATGAGCGCCAAGGCCGTGGGCGCGGCCGCCGTGATCGATGCCGATGGCGCGCCCCTGGGCATCTTCACCGACGGCGACCTGCGCCGGCGCATCGAGGCCGGGGCCGACCTGCTGCACCTGCAGGCCGCACAGCTCATGCATGCGGCGCCGCGCATCATCGCGGCCACCGCGCTGGCCGCCGACGCGGCCCAGCTCATGGAGCAGCACCACATCACCAGCGTGCTGGTGGTCGATGCGCACGGCAAGCTGGTGGGCATCGTGCACATCGGCGACCTGCTGCGCGCCAAGGTCATCTGATGGCCGAGCCGTTGCCGCCGCTGGTGCCTGTGCCCGAATTCGCGCCGCAGCTGCTGCTGCGCACCCAGCCGGTGCGCGCCCTCATCCTCGACGTCGACGGCGTGCTCACCGACGGCGGTTTGTACTTTTCGGGCGAGGGCGAGGTGCTCAAGCGCTTCGATTCGCTGGACGGCCACGGCCTGAAGCTGCTGCAGCAGGCCGGCATCACGCCCGTGGTGGTGAGCGGGCGCGACGCGCCGGCGCTGCGCGTGCGCCTGGCCGCGCTGGGCATCACGCACCAGCGCCTGGGCGTCGAGGCCAAGCTGCCTGCCGCGCAGGCCCTGCTGGCCGAGCTGGCGCTGGGCTGGGGCGAGGTGGCGGTGATCGGCGACGACTGGCCGGACCTGCCCTTGCTGCGCCGCGCCCAGTTGGCCTGCGCGCCGGCGCAGGCGCATGCGCAGGCACGCGCACTGGCGCACTACCGCACGCTGGCCGCGGGCGGGCACGGCGCGGTGCGCGAACTGTGCGACCTGCTGTTGACCGCGGGCGGCCACTACGCGCGGCTGCTCGCGCAGCTGCCATGAAGGTGCTGAGCTGGCCGCGGGCGTGGGAGCGCATCACGCTGTATCTGCCATTGAGCCTCATGGGTTTGCTGGCGCTGGGCACCTGGTGGCTGGTGCGCAATGCTCCGCAGGCGCTGCCGGCCCAGACCCAGAGCGCTCCGCGCCACGAAGCGGACTACTACATGCGCGACTTCGCAGTGCGCTCCTTCGACGCCGAAGGACGGCTGCAAAGCGTGATCAAAGGGGGTCTGGCACGCCACTTTCCGGACACCGACACGCTGGAGATCGAACAGGTGGACATCCGCTCCACCGGTGCCGATGGCCGCGTGATGACCGCCATCGCGCAGCGCGGCCTGAGCAATGCCGACGGCTCCGAAGTGAGCCTGCTGGGCGACGCGGTGGTCGAGCGCAACGCGCCGGCCGTGGCCGGGCAGCGTAGCAGGCCGGCGCTGCGCCTGGAGGGCCAGGCATTGCACGCCTGGGTGGAACAGGAGCGGGTGCAGTCGCACGAGCCGGTCACGCTGATCCAGGGCGGCGACCGGGTGACGGCCGACACCATGGACTACGACAACAAGTCCGGCGTGCTCAAGATGGATGGCAACGTGCGCGGCCTGGTGCAACCGCGGCGCGCCGGGGCCGCGCCGCGATGAGCGCGCCCGCGCCCCTGGTCTTCATCACCGGTGCCTCCAGCGGCATTGGCCAGGCGCTGGCAGAACGCTACCTGGCCGACGGCTGGCGCCTGGCGCTGGTGGCGCGCCGGGGCGAAGCGCTGCAGGCCTGGCGCCAGGGCGCCGGCGCAGGGTCCGAGCGCTGCACCATCCATGTGGCCGACGTCACCGACGCTGCGGCCGTCGCGCGGGCCGCGCAGGCCTGCATGCAGCATCAGGGCGTGCCCGACGTGGTCATCGCCAATGCCGGCATCAGCGTCGGCATGGACCCGGCCCGGGCCGAGGACCTTGCGGTACTGCAACAGCTTCTAGGCACCAACGTGGGCGGCCTGGCCGCGACGCTGCAGCCCTTCGTCGCGCCCATGATGCAACGCGGGCATGGGCGCCTCGTGGGCGTGGCCAGCGTTGCCGGCGTGCGCGGCCTGCCCGGGCATGCGGCGTATTGCGCCAGCAAGGCGGCCGTGATCAGCTATTGCGAGAGTCTGCGCAGCCAGCTGGCCGGCAGCGGCGTGCGCGTGCTCACGCTGTGTCCGGGTTTCGTTGCCACGCCGCTGACCGCGCGCAACCGCTATGCGATGCCTTTTTTGCTCGATGCGCCGGAATTCGCCCGGCGGGCGCGCCGTGCGATAGCCGGACGCGCCAGCTACCGCGTCATCCCCTGGCAGATGGGGCTGCTTGCGCGCATCTTGCCGCTGCTGCCCGATGCGGTGTTCGATCGCCTGATGGCCGCGCAGCCGCGCAAGCGGCGCGCGGGGGAGTGAGGTTGGCGAGCGGCGCGGACAGCAAAAAGGCTCCCGCAGGAGCCTCTTTTCAAGCAGAGCGCGCGTTTCAGTAACCGCCGCCGTCGTAGCCGCCGCGGCCACCGCCGTTGCGACCACCGCCGCCGTAGGGGCTGCGAAAACCGCCGCCGCCTTCACCGCGGCCGCCACCGAAGCCACCGCCACCGCTGCGGCCACCGCCAAAACCGCCGGAACGCGGAGGGCGCGGCTCCATCGGACGGGCCTCGTTGACCACCAGGCTGCGCCCGCCCAGAGGCTGGCCGTTCATGCCGTTGATGGCCTGCTGCGCCTCGGCGTCGCTGCCCATTTCGACGAAGCCAAAGCCCTTGGAGCGACCGGTGTCGCGCTCCATCATGACCTTGGCGCTGGTGACCGCACCGAATTGGCCAAAGGCCTGTTGCAGATCTTCGTCGCGCACCGAATAAGGCAGATTGCCGACGTACAGTTTGTTGCCCATGAAATGGGACTCCTAATAAACAAAAAATGGAACCACGGAGTCCCGAAACCGCCACCAGTGAATCACCTAAGAAGCCCTATGCGCGAAAACCGACGGATCACCGTAACCTTCTTGGCGGGCGCACGCCCACCAATACGTTACTGTTCTGCAATTCGCGGGGCGGCGCAAGCGGTTTTTTCGGGGAAATCGTGCAATACGCAACACAATCGCGAAAAAACCGCCCTGATTCAGTCCTGCGCCGAGCGGCAGACCTCGATGACCTGCGCGCCGTAGGCGTCCAGGCGCTTGGCCCCCATGCCGGCAATGCCGTCCAGATCGGGCAACGCGCGCGGGTTGCGCTCGGCAATCGCCGCCAGCGTCGTGTCCTGGAACACCACGTAGGCGGGCAGGCCGTGCTCGCGCGCCACTTCGGCGCGCCAGGCCTTGAGGTTGATGAAGCGCACCTGGGCCTCGGGGCCGAGCGCGGCCGCCGCGGCTGCCACGCCCGCGCGCCGTGACCGGGATTTGCCGCGGGCCGCGGCGCTGGACTGGCGCAGCAGCACCTGCTGCTCGCCGCGCAGCAGGGACCGCGCCTGGGCGCCCAGGGTCAGCGTGTCGAAGGCGTGCCCGCTGTCGAGCACGACGCGGCGCACCTCGGCCGCGCCCAGGGCGAGCAGCTGGCGCAGCACCGCGCGCAACTGCCTTTCGGAATAGGCGGCGCCCAAGCCGAAGGTGGACAGCCCTTCATGGCCGAACTGGCGCACCTTGTCGCTGGCCTGGCCGCGCACAATGTCCATCAGGTGCCCCATGCCGAAGCTCAGGCCGCTGGCCTGATGCACGCGGTAGATGGTGGACAGCAGCTTGCGGGCGGCGTCGGTGCCATCCCAGACGGCGGGCGGGTGCAGGCAGTTGTCGCAATTGCCGCAGGGCCCGGACGTCTCGCCGAAGTAGGCGAGCAGCCGCTGGCGGCGGCAGTCCGTGGCTTCGGCCAGCGCCAGCAGCGCGTCGAGCTTGCCGCGCAGCACCGCCTTGAATTCCTCGGCCGCCTCGCCTTCGTCGATCATGCGCCGCTGGTTCACCACGTCCTGCAGGCCGTAGATCATCCAGGCGTCGGCCGCCAGGCCGTCGCGCCCCGCGCGCCCGGTTTCCTGGTAGTAGCCCTCGATGTTGCGCGGCATGTCCACGTGGGCGACGAAGCGCACGTCCGGCTTGTCTATGCCCATGCCGAAGGCGATGGTGGCCACCATCACGATGCCGTCCTCGCGCAGGAAGCGGTCCTGGTGGGCCTGGCGCAGCTCGGACGGCATGCCGGCGTGGTAGGGCAGCGCCTGCACGCCCGCGTCCGCCAGCGCCCGGGCCATTTCCTCCACGCGCCGGCGCGACTGGCAGTAGACGATGCCGGCCTCGTGCGCGTGTTCCTGAGCGATGAAGCGCAGCAGCTGGGCCAGCGGCTCCTTCTTTTCCTCGACGTGGTAGCGGATGTTGGGCCGGTCAAAGCTGCTGATGAACAGGCGCGCCGCCTGCAGTTGCAGGCCTTCGAGGATGTCCGCGCGCGTGAGCGCGTCGGCGGTGGCCGTGAGCGCGATGCGCGGCACGCCCGCATAGCGTTCGGCCAGCAGCGCCAGCTGGCGGTATTCGGGGCGAAAGTCGTGGCCCCACTGGCTCACGCAGTGCGCCTCGTCGATGGCCAGCAGCGCCAGCTGCCCGCGCGCGTGCAAGCCGTCCAGCAGCGCCAGGAAGCGCTCGGTCATCACGCGCTCGGGCGCGGCGTAGAGCAGCGTGAGTTCGCCCTCGGCCGTCTGCTGCTCCACCTTCAGCGTCTGCGGCCAGTCCAGCGTGGAGTTGAGAAAGGCCGCGGCCACGCCCGCCTCGCGCAGCGCGCCCACCTGATCGTGCATCAGCGCGATCAGCGGCGAGACCACGACGGTGATGCCGCACCCCGCGCGCTGGCGTGCAATCGCCGGAATCTGGTAGCACAGGCTTTTGCCTCCGCCCGTGGGCATGAGCACCAGGGCGTCACCGCCGGCGCTGACGTGCTCGACGATGTCCGCCTGCGGGCCACGGAAAGCCTCGTAGCCGAAAACCTCGTGCAGGATGTAAAGTGAAGAAGACAAGAAAACTATCCGAAAGATAGCTGCCAGCGCTTGCGGGGCAAGCGTTTGAGCCATATTTCTTTCAAAAAATCCGATGGGGTCGTGGTGACCGGGTGCGGCGCCTATTGTCCGGCACGCGCGCAGCCTTGCCTTCCTACAATCGCCGCATGACTCTTCCCGCCTACACCCGAGCGCAGCAACTGCCCGCGCTGCTGCGCCAGCGCATCCTGATCCTGGACGGTGCCATGGGCACCATGGTGCAGCGCCTGAAGCTGACCGAGGCGCAGTTTCGCGGCGAGCGCTTCAAGGACTTGCGCAAGGACGTCAAGGGCAACAACGAGCTGCTGGTGCTGACCCGGCCGCAATGCATCACCGACATCCACGAAGGCTATCTGGCCGCCGGCGCCGACCTGATCGAGACCGACACCTTCGGCGCCACCAGCGTCGCCCAGGCGGATTACGACATGCAGCATCTGGCGCGCGAGATGAACGTTGCCGCCGCCCGGCTGGCGCGCGCCGCCTGCGACAAGTTCAGCACGCCCGAAAAACCGCGCTTCGTCGTCGGGGCGCTGGGCCCCACGCCCAAGACCGCCAGCATCAGCCCCGACGTGAACGATCCCGGTGCGCGCAACATCACCTTCGAAGACCTGCGCGCGGCCTACCATGAGCAGACCAGCGGGCTGATCGAGGGCGGCGCCGATGTGCTGATGGTCGAGACCATCTTCGACACGCTCAACGCCAAGGCGGCGTTGTTCGCGATCGAAGAAGTCTTCGACGAAACCGGCGAGCGCCTACCGCTCATCATCAGCGGCACCGTCACCGACGCGTCAGGCCGCATCCTCTCGGGGCAGACCGTCACCGCCTTCTGGCACAGCGTGCGCCACGCCAACCCGCTGGCCGTGGGGCTGAACTGCGCGCTGGGCGCGGCGCTCATGCGCCCCTACATCCAGGAGCTGGCCAAGGCCGCGCCCGACACCTTCATCAGCTGCTACCCCAATGCCGGCCTGCCCAACCCGATGAGCGACACCGGCTTTGACGAAACGCCCGAGGTGACGAGCCGATTGCTGCACGAATTCGCCGCCGAGGGGCTGGTGAACATCGTCGGCGGCTGCTGCGGCACCACGCCCGAGCACATCCAGGCCATCGCCCAGGCGGTCGCGCCGGTGGCTACGCGCCGGCTGTTCTATCCGGCCGAGGCGTGAAGCTGCTTTTGATAGCTGGTGGCGACCGCCTGGCAAGCGTCAAAGCCTTGTTTGGCTTGCAAACCTGACCAGACTACATGCCCAGCATGATCTTCAGGTTCTGCACCGCCGCGCCGCTCGCGCCCTTGCCCAGGTTGTCCAGGCGCGCCACCAGCACCGCCTGGCGGTAGTCCTCATTGCCGTAGACGCGCAACTCCAGGTGGTTGGTGTCGTTGAGGGCCAGCGCATCGAGCTTGCCGCTCTCGGTGGCGGGCAGCACCTGGACGAAGTGCTCGGGCGTGTTGGTGCGGGCGTAGTGGGCGGCCAGCACCTCATGCAGGTCGGAGGCCCTGGGCGCGCCGCTGAGCAGGTCCAGGTGCAGCGGCAGCTCCACCAGCATGCCCTGGCGGAAATTGCCCACGGCCGGCACGAACAGCGGGCGGCGCTTCACGCCGGTGTACTTCATGATCTCGGGCAAGTGCTTGTGCGACAGGCCCAGCGCGTAGAGCTCGTAGGGTGCGGCCTCGCCTTTTTCATAGGCTTCGATCATGCTGCGCCCGCCACCCGAATAGCCGCTGACCGAGGGCAGCACCAGCGGGTAGTCGTCGGGGATCAGTCCGGCGTCCACCAGCGGGCGCAGCAATGCGATGGCGCCGGTGGCGTAGCAGCCGGGGTTGGCCACGCGCTCTGCGCTGCGGATCGCTTCGAGCTGCCCGGGGGCGAGTTCGGGAAAGCCGAATACCCAGCTCTCGGCGGTGCGGTGGGCGGTGGAGGCGTCGATGATCTTGATGCGCCGCCCGCCCTCGGCGGCGATGGCATCCACCATGGCCACCGTCTCGCGCGCCGCATCGTCGTGCAGGCACAGGATGACCAGGTCCACCCCGGCGACCAGGGTCCGCTTGGCCTGCGCGTCCTTGCGCAGCAGGGGGTCTATGCTGACCAGCTCGACGCCGGCGAGCTGTTGCAGGCGCTCGCGAATCTGCAGGCCGGTGGTGCCGGCTTCGCCATCAATGAATACCTTGGCCATGGGTGTGCTCCTTGGGGCGGTGGGGCAAGGCGGGTGCCGGGCGCCTTGCCTGTGTTGCGTCGCAACATGATACATTTGCCGATTGCCGAGGTCGTCGTGCCCCTGCGCTCGCAGCCGCGCCACGACCCCTGACCCGATCCCGCGCTCCTGGCAAGCGCTCTTCGGCAGCACGGGTAAGACACCATCCTTCCATTGAGAGAGCCCTCATGAAGATTCACGAATACCAAGGCAAGGAAATCTTGCGCAGTTTCGGCGTGCCCGTTCCACGGGGCATTCCGGCGTTCACGGTGCAAGAGGCCGTCGAAGCCGCCCAAAAGCTCGGCGGCCCGGTCTGGATCGTCAAGGCCCAGATCCATGCCGGCGGCCGTGGCAAGGGGGGTGGCGTGAAGGTGGCCAAGAGCATCGACGAGGTCAAGACCCTGGCGGGCCAGATCCTGGGCATGCAGCTCGTCACCCACCAGACTGGGCCGGAAGGCCAGAAGGTGCGGCGCCTGTACATCGAGGACGGCGCGGACATCCAGAAAGAGTACTACCTTTCCGTCGTGACCGACCGCGAAACGCAGAAGGTGGCGTTCATCGCGTCGAGCGAAGGCGGCATGGACATCGAGGAAGTGGCGCACAAGACGCCCGAGAAGATCATCAAGGTCTTCGTCGATCCGCTCGTCGGCCTGACCGAGGCGCAGGGCCAGGAGCTGGCCCGCGGCGTGGACATGCCGCAGGAGTCGACCGCGCAGTTCGTGGACGTCTGCCAGAAGCTCTACAAGTGCTACATGGAAACCGACGCCTCGCTGGTGGAGATCAACCCGCTCAACCGCGACAGCAAGGGCCACATCATCGCGCTGGACGCCAAGTTCAACTTCGACAGCAACGCGTTGTTTCGCCACCCCGAGATCGTTGCGCTGCGCGACCTCGATGAAGAAGATCCGGCCGAAGTGCAGGCGAGCAAGTTCGACCTGGCCTACATCAGCCTGGACGGCAACATTGGCTGCCTGGTGAACGGCGCGGGCCTGGCCATGGCAACGATGGACACCATCAAACTCTTCGGCGCCGAACCGGCCAACTTTCTCGACGTGGGCGGCGGCGCCACCCCCGAGAAGGTGACCGAGGCGTTCAAGATCATGCTCAAGAACCCCAAGGTCAAGGGCATCCTGGTCAACATCTTCGGCGGCATCATGAAGTGCGACACCATCGCCACCGGCGTCATCACCGCCTGCAAGGCCGTGAACCTCTCGGTGCCGCTGGTGGTGCGCATGAAGGGCACCAACGAGGAACTGGGCAAGAAACTGCTGGCCGAGTCGGGCCTGCCCATCATCAGTGCCGACACCATGGCCGAAGCGGCCACCAAGATCGTCGAAGCCGTCAAGTAAGACCGGGAGCATTTCATGTCGATTTACATCAACAAAGACACCAAGGTCATCACCCAGGGCATCACCGGCAAGACGGGCCAGTTTCATACCGCCAAGTGCCAGGAATACGCCAATGGCAAGAACTGCTTCGTCGCCGGCGTCAACCCCAAGAAGGCTGGCGAGAAGATCTTCGACATCCCGATCTACGGCACCGTAAAGGAAGCGGCGAAGGAAACCGGCGCCACCGTGAGCGTGATCTACGTGCCGCCGGCGGGCGCCGCCGCGGCCATCTGGGAAGCGGTGGAAGCCGACCTGGACCTGGCGATCTGCATCACCGAAGGCATACCGGTGCGCGACATGCTGCAGCTGCGCAACCAGATGAAGGCCAAGGAAGCCAAGGGTGGCAAGAAAACCCTGCTGCTCGGCCCCAATTGCCCCGGCCTGATCACGCCCGACGAGATCAAGATCGGCATCATGCCCGGCCACATCCACAAGAAGGGCCGCATCGGCGTGGTGTCGCGCTCGGGCACGCTCACCTATGAGGCCGTGGCGCAGCTGACCGAGCTGGGCATCGGCCAGTCCACCGCCGTCGGCATCGGCGGCGACCCGATCAACGGCCTCAAGCACATTGACGTGATGCAGGCCTTCAACGACGATCCCGACACCGACGCCGTGATCATGATCGGCGAGATCGGCGGCCCCGACGAGGCCGACGCCGCGCGCTGGTGCAAGGCCAACATGAAGAAGCCCATCGTCGGCTTCATCGCGGGCGTGACGGCACCGGCCGGCAAGCGCATGGGCCACGCGGGCGCGCTGATCTCGGGCGGTGCCGACACGGCCGAGGCCAAGCTGGCGGTGATGGAAGAGTGCGGCTTCAAGATCACGCGCAACCCTTCGGAGATGGGGCGCCTGCTCAAGACGCTCATCTGAGCGCTGCGGAACCTGAAGGAGACAAGGCCAGCTGTGCATTCAGCTGGCTTTTTTCGCATGGGGCGGCATGATTTGCAATCTTTTGCAGATCCGGCGCCCGGCGGTGTTACAAACCTCCGTTCATCCAGACCGGCTTGACCGATGCCCTTGCCCCTGACCTACGAGTTTTGCGCGCGCACCGACACAGGCCGGGTGCGCAGCAACAACGAGGACTCGGTGGCCGTGAGCCGCGACGCGCGCATGGTCATCGTGGCCGACGGCATGGGCGGCTACAACGCCGGTGAGGTGGCCAGCGTGATGGCAGTGCAGATCCTGAACCGGGAGCTGCGCAACCGCCTGGTGGCCGCCGGCGGCGCCGCCGACGGAGAGCTGGTGCGCGAGATGCTGGCCACGGGCGTGGAGCGCGCCAATGCCGCGATCTACCAGGCAGCGAAGGCGCATGCCCACTACGCCGGCATGGGCACGACGCTGGTGGCCGGTCTGTTCGGCGACGAGCGGGTCATCATCGGCCACATCGGCGATTCACGCGCCTACCTGTTGCGCGGGCGCCGCCTGAGCCGCCTCACGCGCGACCACACCTGGCTGCAGGAACAGGTGGACAAGGGCGTGATGACGCCGCAGCAGGCGCAGCGCTCGGGCATGCGCAGCCTGCTCACGCGCGCCATTGGCGTGGACCCCAGGGTTCGGCTGGAGATCAACGAATTCCCCGTGCAGGACGCCGATCTGTTCCTGTTTTGCTCCGACGGCCTGACCGACAGCATCGACGACGCCGAGCTGGCCATCTTGCTGCGCGACCCGCTGCCGCTGCCCAGACTTGCCGAGCGACTGATACAGCAGGGCAACGCCCTGGGCGGGCGCGACAACATCAGCGTCCTGCTGGTGCGCGCCATTGAGCCGGGCGCTGCGGCGCCTGGCGATCCCGGATAATTGCGCAAGAGAGAGGAAACATTGCATGCCCAGTCTGGTTTTTCTGCTTGACGGAGCGGTAGTCAAGGAGGTCGAGCTCGTCAAGCCCCGCACGACGCTCGGGCGACGCCCCAACAACGATATCGTCATCGACAACCTCACCGTCAGCGGCGAACACGCGGTGCTGCACATGCAGGGGCATGCGGTGGAGGTCGAAGACCTGCAAAGCACCAACGGCACCTTCGTCAACGGCCAGCCGGTCGAGCGCCAGCTGCTGCGCGACGGCGACCAGATCATCATCGGCAAGTACGAGGTGCGCTTTGCCGACGCGCGCCAGCGCTTTGCCAGCGCGCCGCAGCCGGCGGCGGTAGCGGCGCCGGTATCCGCTCCCCAGAGTGCCCTGGTGCGCGTGCTCACCGGGCCGGGTGCGGGACGCGAGGTGCAGCTGACCAAGGTCGTGACCACGCTGGGCAAGCCCGGCGAGTCGGTGGCCTCCATCACGCACCGCCCGCACGGTTATGTGCTGGCGCAGGTCGACGGCAATACGCCGCCTTCGGTCAACGGGCAGGACGTGGCCGAACCCCGCGCGCTCGCGCACGGCGACCGCATCCGGCTGGCCGACGTGGAGATGGAGTTCACGCTGCGGTGAGGCCTCTTGCGGGCATTCCCCACGGATAATGCCGCCCAGTGCCCGGGCGGCGCGCTGAGCGGTGGCGGGCGCCGGCACGCTGTTTGCAGGCTGTATGGCATGAGCATGAAGTGTGGGTAGCAAACCATGAAGGTAAGCGTGCTGGGATGCAGTGGCTCCATCGCCCGCGGTTGCCGCACGACCGCCTTCCTGCTGGGCGAGCATGTGCTGGTCGACGCCGGCACCGGTGTGGGTGAGCTCAGCGTGGCGCAGATGCGCGCGGTCAGCCACGTCTTTCTGAGCCATTCGCACCTGGACCACATCGCCGCGCTGCCGTTGCTGCTCGATACCGTGGGCAGCCGCCGCGCCGCGCCCCTGCAGGTGTTCGCCTTGCCACAGACCATCGAGGCCTTGCGCCGGCATGTGTTCAACGACGTCATCTGGCCCGACTTCACGCGCATCCCCAGCACCCGGGCGCCCATGGTGCAGCTGCACCCCATCGGCGTGGGCGACGTGCTGGTGGCGGCCGGCATCACGCTGGAGGTGCTGGCCGCGCGCCACAGCGTGCCGGCCGTGGGCTATGCGGCGCGCGGCCAGGGCGCGTGGTGGGTGTTCAGCGGCGACACCGAAGGGCAGGAGCCGGCCTTCTGGCAGCGCGTCAACGCGCTGCAGGCCGAGGCGCCCGGCGTCGGCGCGCTGGTGATCGAAACCGCCTTCAGCGACCGCGAGCAGGTGCTGGCGCGCAAGAGCGCGCACCTGTCGCCTTCCAGCCTGGCGCAGGAGCTGGCCCAGTTGCAGCCCAGGGGGCGCTTCCCGATCTACCTGTCTCACTTCAAGCCCAGCGAGGGAGCAAGCATCCTGGCCGAAGTGCGCGCACTTGAGGCCGATGGGGCGCTGCAGATCATCGACCTGCAGACGGTGGATGAACTGCGACTCTGACGAGCGGTATCAGCCCAGGTTCTGCGCCAGGCGCTGGCGCAACCCGTCCAGGTCCATGCCGCGGCGTGCGGCCATGTCCTGGACCTGGTCCTCGCCGATCTGGCCGACGCTGAAGTAGGTCGATTCCGGGTGCGCCAGGTAGAAACCGCTGACGCTCGAGGGCGGGATCATCGCGAAGCTGTCGGTCACCTCGATGCCGACTTCGGGTGCATCCAGCGTGGCAAACAGCGTGCTCTTGACCGTGTGGTCGGGGCAGGCCGGATAGCCCGGCGCCGGGCGGATGCCCTGGTACTTTTCGGCGATCATCGCGTCGCGATCCAGAGCTTCATCCTTGGCATAGCCCCAGAGGTCGCGGCGCACCCGTGCATGCAGGCATTCGGCGAACGATTCGGCCAGGCGGTCGCACAGCGCCTTGAAGGTGATGTTGGAATAGTCGTCGAGCTGCGCGAGGAATTCCTGCTCCTTCTTCTCCGCCCCTATGCCGGCCGTCACCGCGAACATGCCGGCATAGTCCTTGATGCCTGACTCTTTGGGGGCCACGAAGTCGGCCAGGCAGCGGCTGGGGCGCATCACGCCATTGACCGGTGTCTTTTCGGTCTGCTGGCGCAGGCCGTACCAGGTCATCAGGACCTCGGTGCGCGACTCGTCGGTATAGAACTCGATGTCGTCGCCCACGCGGTTGGCCGGATACAGCCCGATCACGCCGTTGGCCTGCACCCAGCGGCCTTCGACGATCTTCTTGAGCATGGCCTGGCCGTCGGCGAATACCTTGCGCGCCTCCTCGCCCACCACCTCGTCCTGCAGGATGCGCGGGTAGCCGCCCGCCAGGTCCCAGGTCTGGAAGAACGGTCCCCAATCGAGGTACTTGATGATTTCGGCCAGGTCGAAATTCACGAAGGTGCGTCGCCCCAGCACCCGCGGCGCCGTGGGCCTGAAATGCGTGAAGTCCACCGGCGTGGCATTGGCGCGCGAGCGCTCCAGCGACCACAGGGGCACGCGCTTCTTCTTGGCGTGCAGCTCGCGCACGTGGGCGTAGTCGGTCTGGATCTCGGCCAGGTAATCGGCGCGCCCCTCACCCAGCAGGCTCTGCGCCACGCCCACGCTGCGCGAGGCGTCGGGCACGTAGATCACCGGTCCGTCGTATTTGGGCGCAATCTTCACCGCGGTGTGCACGCGCGAGCAGGTGGCGCCCCCGATCAGCAGCGGAATCTGCCGGCTGGTGAAGTACTCGTCCTTGTTCATCTCGGCGGCCACGTGCTGCATCTCTTCAAGGCTGGGCGTGATCAGGCCCGAGACGCCGACCATGTCGGCCTGCAGCTCCTTGGCCTTGGCCAGCAGCTCGTGCGAAGGCACCATCACTCCGAGATTGACCACCTCGAAGTTGTTGCATTGCAAGACCACGGTGACGATGTTCTTGCCGATGTCGTGCACGTCGCCCTTGACGGTGCACACCACCACCTTGCCCTTGCTGGAGATGTCGATGCCGGCCGCCTTTTGCGCCTCTTTCTCGGCCTCGATATAGGGTACGAGGTGGGCGACGGCCTGCTTCATCACGCGCGCGCTCTTGACCACCTGGGGCAGGAACATCTTGCCCGCGCCGAACAGGTCGCCGACGACGTTCATGCCATCCATCAACGGCCCCTCGATCACCGCCAGCGGGCGGGCGCCGCCCTGCACGCAGATCTGCTGGTAGGCCTCCTCGGTGTCGGCCACGATGAAGTCGGTGATGCCGTGCACCAGCGCATGCGTGAGGCGCTCGCCCACCGGCGCCGGCGCATCGGGAGTGCCGCGCCACTCCAGCTTCTTGCCCTCGTCGCGCGCGGCGCCCTTGGCGCTTTCGGCAATTTCCAGCAGGCGCTCGGCCGCGTCGGGGCGGCGGTTGAGCACCACGTCTTCCACGCGCTCGCGCAGCTCGGGCTCCAGGTCGTCGTAGACGCCGATCATTCCGGCGTTGACGATGCCCATGTCCAGCCCCGCCTTGATCGAGTGGTAGAGAAAGACCGTGTGGATGGCCTCGCGCACCGGGTCGTTGCCGCGAAACGAAAAGCTCACGTTGGAGATGCCGCCCGAGACCTTGGCGCCCGGCAGGTTCTGCTTGATCCAGCGCGTGGCCTCGATGAAGTCGATGCCGTTTCGCGCGTGCTCCTCGATGCCGGTGGCGATGGGAAAGACGTTGGGGTCGAAGATGATGTCCTCGGGCGGGAAGCCGACTTCGTCGACCAGGATGCGGTAGGCGCGCTCGCAGATCTCGATGCGCCGCGCCAGCGTATCGGCCTGACCCTGCTCGTCGAAGGCCATCACGACGGCGGCAGCGCCGTAGCGCTTGACGAGGCGCGCGTGCTGCTTGAACTCCTCCACGCCCTCCTTCATGCTGATGGAGTTGACGATGCCCTTGCCCTGCAGGCACTGAAGGCCGGCCTCGATCACCTCCCACTTGGAGGAATCGACCATCACCGGCACCTTGGCGATGTCGGGCTCGGAGCCGAGCATGCGCAGGAAGCGCACCATCGCGGCCTTGCCGTCGAGCATGGCCTCGTCCATGTTCACGTCGATGATCTGCGCGCCGTTTTCCACCTGCTGGCGCGCCACCGACAGCGCCTCTTCGTACTGCTCGGCGATGATCATGCGCGCGAACGCCTTGGAGCCGGTGACGTTGGTGCGTTCGCCGACGTTGACGAACAGCGAATCGTCGTCGATGAACACCGGCTCCAGGCCGGAGAGCTTCATGGGAGGGGGGGCAGCGACAGACATCGATCTCACCTGCGCGGAACGTGCGCGACGTAAACAGGTGAGCGCCGTTGGAGGAAATCCGCGTTTTCAAGCCTGACGGGCACGAATGGCCCGCTGCAGCGCTCCTTGAAAAGGTTAGGCAATTTTATCGATGAGTGGCGCGCGCTGCAGTGCAGGGGCCAATGAGGCGCCGTAAGATGCCTCATCGTTTTGCCAGACATCACAAGGCCTCATCATGCTCAGCTTGCTTGGAACCGCGCTTATCGGACTCGTCGTCGGCTTCATCGCCCGGGCCATCAAACCCGGGAACGACAAGATGGGCTGGATCATGACCTGCGTGCTGGGCATCGCGGGCTCGTTCGCCGCCACCTATGCAGGGCAGGCCCTGGGGTGGTACCAGGTGGGGCAGTCGGCGGGCTGGATCGCCTCGGTGGTCGGAGCGATCGTGCTGCTGTTGATTTACGGCCTCCTGCGCAGGAAATCCTGATCGACCCGCGCGAGTCTCATCGCGCGCAAGCCGCGGGCACGTAGGCGCGCCAGTGCAGTGTCCAGGGCTCGCCGTCATGGGGCCAGCGCAACTGCCATTGGCCGCCGTGCCAGGAGCCATCGGCGGGAAGCCGATCCATCAGCGCCGCATGCCCTGACGGGTCATCGCCCGTCTGCCACAGCCATAGCCCACCGCGCGTTCGCAGGCGCTCCGGAGTGACCCAGGGGGATAAACGGGCGTCGCCGCCGATCAGGACCGACGGGCCGCTCGCCCGGGTGGCCGCGACCAGGCCCGACAGCCAGTCGTCTCCGGCCACGACGTCCAACGGGCAGTGGCTGAGCTTTTGCCAGGTGCGCTGGGCATTTTGCGCCAGGGCCGCCTGCGGCCAATCGGTACGCGCGGGGCGCTGGCGCCACTGGGCGCCGTAGGCCAGGGCCAGGCCGCTCAAGACCGAAACGGACACCAGCCAAAGCGCCAGTCCGCGCAACAAGCGGGGCCGTGCCGGGGCCAGCCAGGACTGGGGCCAAAGAGCCATCAGCAGCATTGCGCTGAAGGCCCACATCGGCACGCCCCACATGCCGCGCAAACGCGCACCCGTGACCACGCCAAGCAAGGTGACCAGCACGCCCGATCCCAGGGCCAGCGTCAGCACGTACCCTGGCCAGCGGCAGTGCCATCGCCACTGCGCCGCGCCCGCGCGCCTTGCACCCGATAGCGCCAGCAGGGCGATCACCGCCAGAGGCAGGTGGTTCAAGACTTGCGTGCCCAGGAAGCCAAGGGCCGCCCAGCGAGGATGGGCCGTGGTGGCCTCGGCGCGCGCGCTGGCATAGGCCATGGGAAGCCAATCGGTTTGCCACAGCCAATATAGATGCGGGGCAAACACCGCCAGCCCGACCAGCGCCGCCAGATACGGCCCGGGCTGCGAAAAGACCTGTCGCCGCGCGAACAGCAGGTACAGCCCCTGTACCGCCAGCAGAATCGCCACGGAATATTTGGTCAGCATGCCCAGCCCGGCGCACAGCCCCCACAGCAGCCAATCGCGCCGACGTCCGTCCTGCAGCGCCGCCAGCAGGCTGTAGCCCAGGGCCGCCCACAAGGGCATTTGCGCGATGTTGTGGTTGAATTCCAGCGCTGGCCGTGTGTAGTAGGCCACCGCCATGGTCAGCGCGGCGGCCAGGAAAGCGCGCTCACGATCCATCACGCGCAGGGCCGTGCGCCATACCAGCCACAGCGTCAGCGCGATGCATAGCTGACTCAGCAGAAACGGACCGGTCTTTCCCAGCAGCATGTGGAACACATGCAGCACCCAGGGGGCCAGGGGCGGGTGCTTGTAATAACCCCATTGCCATTCGCGGCCCCAGGTCAGGCTTTCGGTCACGTCCAGGGGAAGGCTGTCTATCAGCAGGGGCGGCAGCACGGACCACGCCAACAGGTACAACGAGGCAAGCACGCAGCAGGCGTACCCGGCAAGGAACAGGCGCGATCCGGCGGTCGATCTCATGGATGACGTCTACCGGATTGGCGTGGGCGCATGGGTGGCTTGAGCGTTCATCAACGCACCGGCAGGAACTGCAGCAGCCCCGCGCCCAGCAGGCTCTGCACGTAGTTGATCGCGGCGCGGCGCATGCGCTCGTCGGCGAGCTGGGCCAGCAGATCCAGGCGCGCGATGATCTTGCCGAATTCGCGCTCGAAGCTCAGGTTGCGCGTGCCGTCGGGTGCGATCTCGTTGGCCAGCAGCAGCGGCTGGCCGCGCGCGTCGCGCCGCTGCGAAAGGATCCAGGCAGCGGTTTCCACGTTGCGCGCGGCGTTGTAGACGTGCTGCGGATCGATGCCGTCGAGCAGGTAGAAGCTCGTCTTGCCGCCGTGCGCCGTGATCAGCATGTCCGCGGTGGCCAGGACGATGGCCGCGACGCGATCCCCGGCGAACTCGCCGGACATGGCGTAGGCCATGGCGTCGATGTCGCGCCGCCCCTGCAGCGGCGCCCACGCCTGGTGCGAATCGATCGCGGTCTGGATGCGCCGCAGTGCCTGCTCGCGGCTGGCGGCGCCTCCCGCGCGCCACTGCGAGGGGTTGCGCCGGTAGAGCTTGTCGGCCAGGCGCATCAGGCTCCGCAGGTTCTCGTGCATGGCAAGCGTCGCCGCGCGGTTGAGTTCGGATTGCGCCAGTTCGCCCTGGCTGGCCGGGGCGCCATGGACCTCGCCGCGCGTCGTCGGCGCGGGGCTGGAGCAGCCCAGCAGCAGCGCGGCGGCCATCAGGGCCAGTCCGTGGCCGAAGTGATGAAGGCGTCGCGCGACGTGCATGGGGTCATTCGGATGCGTCGGCCAGTGCGGGGCGTTCGAGCAGCGTGAAGGCGGGCAGGCCGCGCAGCAGGCGGCGGCCGTAGCCGGTGTGCAGCAGGCGCTTGTCGTAGCAGGTCACCTGCGCGTGATCGTCCTCGCTGCGGATCGCGCGGCCCACCCATTGCGCCAGCCGCATGGCGGTGGCGGGCACGACGAGGTCCATGAAGGGGTCGCCGCCGCTGGCGCGCAGCCATTCGGCGCGCGCCTCGTCCACGGGTTCGTCGGGCGGGCTGAAGGGCAGCTTGGTGATGAAGAGCGATTCGCACAGCCGCCCCGGCAGGTCCAGCCCCTCGCCAAACGACTGCAGACCGAAGATGATGGACGCGAGGCCGCCCGTCACGCGCTCGCGGTGCTTCGCCAGCAGTTTCAGCCGCGGCAGCTGTCCCTGCACCAGCACCGTGGCGCGCAGCGCGTGCGGCAGCTGCTCCACGGCCTGGCGCATCTGCTCGCGCGAGGTGAACAGCACCAGCGCGCCGCTTTGCACCCGCGCGAGGTCCTGCAGCAGGGCCTCGATCATCTGCCGGGTGAAGAGCGCCACTTCGCGCGGCGCGGCGAGCGTGCCGCCGGCCGTCAGGGTGCCCTGGCGGGGGTAGTCGAAGGGGCTGGCGACCTGCAGGGCCGTCACGTCCGGGCAATCGGCCAGACCGGCTTCGCGCAGGAAGAAGTCGAAGCTGCCGCAGCTGGCGAGCGTGGCCGAGGTCAGCACCGCCGCGCGCACCGATGACCACAAGTGCGTGGCGAGCGCCGCGCCGGGCAGCAGGGGGCTGGCGTGCGCGCGCACCACGATGGCGCCGCCGTCGCTGTGCAGGGTGAACCACTTGGCCGCCGGGGCGCCGCCTTCGCCGGGCTCCTGCAGCAGCAGGGAAGCGGTCGCGTGCACGGCTTCGAGCCGGGGTGCGAGCTGGCCCACCTGGGCATACAGCTGCGACAGGCGCCGTGCGTCGTGCGGTTCCTCGCGGATGTGTTCGCGCAAGGCCTTGGAGATGGCGCGCAGGCCCTCCAGAAAGTCGCCAGCGTGTTGCAGCACCTGGGCGAGTGCCGTGGACAGTGCCTCGGGCAGCTGCCCCTGCGGCACGCGCGCGCGGTGGCTGGCGCCGTGGCCAGGCGTGCGGGCCGCGGTGTCCCGCAGCGGCGCGCCGTACAGGTCGATGACGAGGCGCTCGGTGTCCTGCAGGGCCACGCGCAAGCGGCTGCTGCTGGCCGCCACGTCGCTGCCGTCGTCCACCCGCACCTGGGTGCCCACGCGCAGCGCGCGGGCGGCGAGCTGCTGCAGCCAGGCCAGGCGCGAGACGTCCATCTCGCAGGCGAACTGCGCCAGCGCGGTTTTCGGCAGGTGATGGGCCTCGTCGATGATGAGCAGGCAGTTGTCCAGGTCGGGCAGCAGCCGCGCGCCGATGGAGGACAGCAGCAGGTCGTGGTTGGCCACGATCACCTGCGCCGCCACCAGCTCCTTGCGGCGCTCGTAATAGGTGCAGACGGAAAACAGCGGGCAGTGCCGGCCGGTGCAGGTGTGCGCCACGGCGGCCACCGGCGCCCACAGCGCGGGGTCGGGCGGCGTCGCGAGCTGGTCGCGGTCGCCGTCCCACTGGCCGCTGGCCAGGTCGTCGGCCAGGCCCTTGTAGAACGCGCCGCGCGACGGTGCGGACTCCGCATCGCCGGGCGCGGCCTCGTCCGGGAAGAGGCCGTCTTCCTGGGCGGGATCGTCCCCCGCCAGGCGTTCGAGCTTGAGCTTGCAGACATAGCGCGCGCGCCCCTTGGCCAGGGCAAAGGTGAAGGGCTGGGGCAGGGCGGCGGCCAGCGCGGGCAGGTCCTTGTGCACGAGCTGCTCCTGCAGCGCCACGGTGGCGGTGGCGATCAGCACCCGCGTGCCGCGCGCCAGCGCCATCTGGATCGCGGGCGCGGCGTAGGCGAGCGACTTGCCCACGCCGGTGCCGGCTTCGATGACGGCGATGGCGCGTTGGGCGCTCTCGCCGTCGTCCACCTCACGTCGCAGCTGCGCCTGCGCCAGGGTCTGCGCCACCTGCCGCGCCATCTCCCGCTGGCCCGCGCGCGCGCGCAGGCCCGGCGTCGACGCGACCACGGCGTCGAACTGCCGCAGGGCCTCGGCGTCAAGGGAAGAGCCTGGCGTCAACGAACTGTCCGCGGGAAACACATGACCGGGATGCTAAGGCAAGGCAGAACACTCTTTTCGCGTGCCCGCCATTTCACCCTGAAGCCGCGTGCCCGGCATGGCGCCCGCGTGTCCGGTTTTGTCCGGACCAGTGCAGGTGACCGCGAAGACGCCTGGGTCTGTGTCAGTTCGGAGGATTGCGGCGCACCATGGCGATGGCATCGAAGGGGCAGCGCACGGCACACAGGGCGCAGCCCGTGCAGGCGTCGGCGTCGTCCAGGAAGGAGCGCTTGGCCGCGCCCGGCACTTCCTCCAGAGGGTGCAGCGAAAGCACGTGCGGCGGGCATGCCGCCACGCACCAGCCGCAGCCGGTGCAGCGCTCCAGATCGATGGCCGGTATGGCCTTGAAGGCCCCTGACATGCGTGCGAGCATGCCACGGCGCACAATGTCGACACCGGATCAACGTTTTCGCGGTGGCGTGCCTTGCGCGGGCCCGCCCCGAGGTTTGACCACAGGAGAACCGCCATGAATTTCGCCGTGATGGATGAAGCCCCCGCATCCGCCGCCACGCCTCGCCGCGATGCGGCGTGGCTGCAGGCGCACTGGATGCCGTTTTCGGCCAACCGCGACTTCAAGGCGCAGCCGCGCATGATCGTGAGCGGCCAGGGCGCCTACTACACCGATGCCGACGGCCGCAAGATCTTCGACGGCCTCTCGGGCCTGTGGACCACGGGCCTGGGGCACGGCCGCAAGGAGATCACCCAAGCCGTGAGCCAGGCGGTGGGCACGCTGGACTACGCGCCCGCGTTCCAGTTCGGCCACCCCGCGTCGTTCGAGCTGGCCAACCGCATCAAGGCGCACATGCCCGAGGGCCTGGACTACGTGTTCTTCACCTGCTCGGGCTCGGAAGCGGCCGACACGTCCCTGAAGATGGCGCGCGCCTACTGGCGCGCCCGGGGGCAGGCGGGCAAGACGCGCCTGGTCGGCCGCGAGAAGGGCTACCACGGCGTGAACTACGGCGGCATCTCGGTGGGCGGCATGGCGGGCAACCGCAAGGCCTTCGGGCAGGGCATCGAGGCCGACCACCTGCCGCACACCCAGCCGCCGCCGGGCTCGTTTCACCGCGGCATGCCGCCGCTCGACGGCCAGGCGCTGGCAGACCGGCTGCTGGACGTGATTGCGCTGCACGACGCGAGCACCATCGCCGCGGTCATCGTCGAGCCTTTCTCCGGCTCGGCCGGCGTGGTGATCCCGCCCGCGGGCTATCTGCAGCGCCTGCGCGAGATCTGCACGCAAAACGACATCCTGCTGATCTTCGACGAGGTGATCACCGGCTTTGGTCGCGCCGGCGGCTGGACCGGCTCGGAGGTCTTTGGCGTGACGCCGGACATCCTGAACTTTGCCAAGCAGGTCACCAATGGTGCGCAGCCGCTGGGCGGGTGCGTGGCGAGCAAGGAGATCTACGACACTTTCCTGCGCACCGCGGGCCCCGACTACCTGCTGGAATTCCCGCACGGCTACACCTACTCGGCCCATCCGGTGGCTTGCGCCGCGGGCAATGCCACGCTGCAGCTGCTCGAAGCCGAGGATGCGCCGGCGCGGGTGCGCGCGCTCGCACCGGTGTTTGAAAACCTGGTGCATGGGCTCAAGGGCGCACGGCATGTGCAAGACATTCGCAACTACGGCCTGGCGGCGGGTTTTACCATCGAGCAGCTGCCGGGCGAGCCGGGACGGCGCCCCTGGGAGATCGCCATGGCGTGCTGGCGCAAGGGCTTCTACGTGCGCTATGGTGGCGACAGCATCCAGCTTGCTCCGCCCTTCATCAGCACCGAGGCCGAGCTCGAGCGCCTGCTCGACGCGCTGGGAGAATCGCTGCAGCAGACGGCCTGAGGCCGCAAGCGCAGCGGCGCCGACCCCCTGCCTTGCCCGGCGGGCCCGTCGCCCTTGCGTATGCGGCTTCGGCGGGCTGCGCGGATCGGCTGGGCGCCGCCGGGTTCTCGCGGTGCCTACCCGCGACGGTTGACGCCCAAGCGCGAATATCGTATACAAAAACGTATACAAAACCATGCTGAACCGCTGGCGCCCGCGCGCGGCCAGCCACCAAGGGGCTTCATCCATGCCAGACATGTCCGCTTCCGATACCTCCGCCGCCGACAAGCGCGAAGTGCTGCGCCGCGCTGCGCTCGAATACCACGAACACCCCAAGCCCGGCAAGATTTCCATCCACCCGACCAAGCAGATGGTCAGCCGCCACGACCTGGCGCTGGCCTATTCGCCCGGCGTGGCCGCGCCCTGTGAGGAGATCGTCAAGGACCCGACCGCGGCGTTTCGCTATACCGCGCGCGGCAACCTGGTGGGCGTGGTGACCAATGGCACGGCGGTGCTGGGCCTGGGCGACATCGGACCGCTGGCCGGCAAGCCGGTGATGGAAGGCAAGGGGGTGCTGTTCAAGAAGTTCTCGGGCATCGACGTCTTCGACATCGAGATCAACGAGAAGGACCCGGACAAGCTCGTCGAAATCATCGCGGCGCTGGAGCCGACCTTTGGCGGCATCAACCTCGAAGACATCAAGGCGCCGGACTGCTTCTACGTGGAGCGCAAGCTGCGCGAGCGCATGAACATTCCGGTGTTCCATGACGACCAGCATGGCACGGCCATCGTCGTCGGTGCCGCGGTGCTCAATGCGCTGCAGGTGGCGGGCAAGGACATTGGCGCGGTCAAGCTCGTGGCCTCGGGCGCGGGCGCGGCGGCGCTGGCCTGCCTGGGCCTGCTGGTCAAGCTCGGCCTGCCGCGCGAGAACATCTGGGTCAGCGACATCGCCGGCGTGGTCTACCAGGGCCGCACCGAGCTGATGGATGAGGCCAAGGCGCAGTTCGCGCAGCCGACCGAGGCGCGCCAGCTGACCGAGATCATCGACGGCGCGGACATCTTCCTCGGCTTGTCGGCCGGCGGCGTGCTCAAGCAGGAGATGGTGCGCAAGATGGCGGCCAACCCGCTCATCTTCGCGCTGGCCAATCCCAATCCCGAGATCACGCCGGAGGAAGTCAAGGCGGTGCGCGGCGATGCCATCATCGCCACCGGCCGCAGCGACTACCCCAACCAGGTCAACAACGTCCTGTGCTTTCCGTACGTGTTTCGCGGCGCGTTGGACAGCGGGGCGACCACGATCACCACCGAGATGGAGATCGCCGCGGTGCGCGCCATTGCCGAGCTCGCGCGCGCCGAACAGAGCGAAGTGGTGGCGGCGGCCTATGCGGGCGAGCAGCTCTCCTTCGGCCCCGAATACCTGATCCCCAAGCCTTTCGATCCGCGTCTGATGATGAAGATTGCGCCCGCGGTGGCGCAGGCGGCGATGGACAGCGGGGTGGCCAGCCGCCCGATCGCCGACATCGAGGCCTACCGCGACCACCTGCAGACCTTCGTCTATGCCTCGGGCACGATGATGAAGCCGGTGTTCATGGCCGCGCGCCAGGCCGAGCTCAAGCGCGTGGCCTTCTCCGAAGGCGAGGAAGAGCGCGTGCTGCGCGCTGCGCAGATCGTCTTTGACGAGCGCATCGCCCGGCCCACGCTGATCGGGCGACCGGCCATCATTGCCCAGCGCATCGAGAAATTCGGCCTGCGTCTGCAGGAAGGGCGCGACTACGACGTGGTCAACGTCGAGCACGACGACCGCTACCGCGGCTTCTGGCAGACCTACCACCGCATGACCGAGAGGAAGGGCGTGACGGTGCCGATCGCGCGCATCGAGATGCGCCGGCGTTTGACCCTGATCGGCTCCATGCTGCTGCACACCGGCGAGGTCGACGGCCTGATCTGCGGCACCTGGGGCAATACCGCGCACCACCTGCAATACATCGATCAGGTGATAGGCAAGCGCACCGGCGTCAACACCTATGCCTGCATGAACGCGCTGCTGCTGCCCGAGCGCGAGGTATTCATCGTGGACACCCACGTGAATTACGACCCCAGCGCCGAGCAGCTCGCTGAAATCACCGTCATGGCGGCCGAGGAGATC
Organism: Comamonas flocculans; assembly: GCF_007954405.1. Taxonomy (NCBI): domain Bacteria; kingdom Pseudomonadati; phylum Pseudomonadota; class Betaproteobacteria; order Burkholderiales; family Comamonadaceae; genus Comamonas; species Comamonas flocculans. The sequence continues at coordinate 1,676,053 of NZ_CP042344.1, forward strand.
CTGCGTTTCGGCATCACGCCCAAGGCTGCGTTGCTGTCGCACTCCAACTTCGGCTCCAGCCAGCAGCCCAGCGCGGTCAAGATGCGCCGCACGCTGGAGCTGCTGCAGGCCCAGGCGCCGTGGCTCGATGTCGAGGGCGAGATGCATGGCGACGTGGCGCTGGACGAGCAGGCGCGCCAGATGCTGATGCCCAACACCACCATGACCGGCAGCTGCAACCTGCTGGTGATGCCCAACATCGATGCGGCCAACATCGCCTACAACCTGCTCAAGACGGCGGCCGGTGGCGGCATCGCGATCGGCCCGATGCTGCTGGGCGCGGCGGCGCCGGTACAGGTGCTCACCCCCAGCGCCACGGTGCGGCGCATCGTCAATATGGTTGCCTTGACCGTGACGGATGCCAACGCCGCGCAGTGAGGGATCGTCGGCCCTTTCTCCGGGAAAACCCTGGGCTTATTGCCTAAAAACCGTGCAATCGCTTGATTTTTGAGCAGGAACTTGTCACACTAGCACGTTTTGATTTCGGGTAAACCCTAGCCACGTGGTGGCGCCCGGGTTGGTCGAGGGCCGTCGTCGATGTCGAATGCATTCACCACCGGTGGGCGCCAGTGGGTCGCGGCCGCGCTGCTGGGCAGCCTCTGCTTGTGGGGGTCCGTCGGCGCCCGTCACCCCGCACCCGTGGTCCCGGCAGCGGCAAGCGTGGCCCTGGCCGAGCTGCCGGCGCCAGCGCGCAGCACCTATGTGCGCATCCACCAGGGTGGCCCTTTCCCCCATGACAAGGATGGTTCCGTGTTTGGCAATTACGAGCGGCAGCTGCCCGCGCGCCGGCGAGGTTATTACCGCGAATACACCGTGCGCACCCCGGGAGTCCGTGGTCGGGGCGCGCGGCGCATCGTTTGCGGCGGCGCGCCGCGCACTCCGGATGCCTGCTACTACACCGGCGATCACTACGCCAGTTTTCGATTGATCGCGCAGTAGTACTGCGCCCATGTTGCGGGAACACACCATGCCAGCGATTCATGCCTTGAGACCCATCGTGACCGAGGCCGAACCCTTTTTTGGACTTTTGAAAGAAAGAGCAGCGGAGATGGACATGCCACTTCGTCAGGACGATGAGAACTTGCTGCGCAACGTGCGGCCCAACATCGTGCAGTCGATCCGTGCGTTTCGCGTGCACGATCTGCAGGAGACGGCCGCGCGCCTGGGCCACCACTTTCTCTATGCCAACCTGGCCCATGCGCAGACCAAGCAGGATGTGCTGGATCTGCTGGGCGAGCAGTTCCTGCTGCCGGCGCACTTCGGCAAGAACCTGGATGCGCTCTACGACTGCATGACCGATCCGCTGCACAAGGCGGGGCCGCAGCCGGGATTCGTGGTGGTGCTCGAGCAGATTCCGGCCACCGTGAAGTTCGACAAGGAAGCGCGCGAGCAGCTGCTCGACATCTTCCGCGACGCTGCCGAATATTGGGGCGAGAGGCGCATCGCGTTTCGCTGCTTCTATTCTTTTCTGTAGCCCGTTCCGCCACCTTTGGCCCTGCGGAACGGGCTGACGAGGCCGAGCAGCCCGGTGCGCTCGCCTCCCTGGCCGTGCAAGAGCTGCGCACCGACGCGGAAACGGGCGAGAAGCTGCCCACCGACAAGCTCCTCGACGTCTCCCCCCTGGCGCTGCGCATGAGCAGCCCCTTCAACAGCAGCTATTGGCTGGTGGACGCGGCCTGAGAGCTCAGTGCGGGCCGGCGACCGCCTGCAGCGCCTGCGCCAGCGCCACGTATTCGTGCACCGGCACCTCCTGCGCGCGCCGCTGCAAATCGAACTCGCCCTCGTAGCCGCGCGCCGCCAGCCACGGTTGCAGCGGGTGGCGCAGCAGCTTGCGCCGCTGGCTGAAGGCCGCCTGCACCAGTGCGGACAGCAGCCGCGCGTCCACCGGCGCGGGCCGCTGCAGCGCGACCATGCGCACCACCGCGCTGTCCACCTTCGGGGGCGGTTCGAAGCTGGCGGGCGGCACCCGCAGCAGGTCCTCCATCTCGTAGCGCCACTGCAGCATCACCGCCAGGCGCCCATAGTCGTGGCTGTCGCACGGCGCGACCATGCGCTCGACCACCTCTTTTTGCAGCATGAAATGCTGGTCCTCGATCTGTTCGGCAAACTCCAGCAGGTGAAACAGAATCGGGGTGGAGATGTTGTAGGGCAGGTTGCCGACTACGCGCAGCTTGCGCCCGGGCGGCACCAGCGGTGAAAAATCCACCTTCAGCACGTCCGCCTCGATCACCGTGAGCTGCGCGTTGCGGCGCAGGCGCGCGGCCAGATCGCGGTCGAGCTCTATCACGGTGAGCTCGCCCAGGCGCTCGAGCAGTGGCTCGGTCAGCGCCGCCAGGCCCGGGCCGATTTCCACCATGGCCTGGCCGGGCTGCGGCGCTATCGCGCGCACGATGGCGTCGATGACCGAAAGGTCGGCCAGGAAGTGCTGGCCGAAGCGCTTGCGCGGCAGGTGTTTCACCGCGGCGGCTCGCGCAGCTCCACGTAGGCGCGGGCGCGCTCCTCGCGCAGCCAGTTGGCGTAGGCCTCTTCGAGCTTCTTCTCGCGCACCGCCTCGCGCACCATGTCGCGTTGCTGGCGCTGGGTCAGCTGTACCTGGCGGCGATCCACCAGCTCGATCAGGTGCACGCCAAAGCGCGTCACCACCGGCTGGCTGACCTCGCCGGGCTGCAGCTGGTCGAGCGCCTGCTGGAATTCGGGCACGAAGCGCCCCGGGAAGGACCAGCCGAGGTCGCCGCCTTCCGACGCGCTCGCGTCCTGCGAATACTCGCGCGCCAGCGATTCAAAGCTCGCCTGCCCGCGCTCGATGCGCTGGCGCAGCTCGCCCAGCTGCGCGGCCGCCTGCGCCTCGCTCAGCTTGGGGCCAGTGTTGAGCAGGATGTGGCGCGCGTGCGTCTGCACCGCCATGGTGGGCATGCCGCTGCGCGAGCGCTCGAGCACCTTGAGGATGTGAAAGCCCGCGGCCGAGCGCACCGGGCCGACGAAGTCGCCGACCGCTGTCCTGGCCGTCGCTTCCAGGAAGAGTTCGGGGTAGCGGTCCATGGGGCGCAGGCCGGTTTCGCCGCCGCTGCGCCCCTCGGGCGCGTCCGAATACTCGCGCGCCAGCGCGGCAAAGTCGCCGCCGGCCTGCAGCTTGGTGACGACTTCCTGCGCGCGCTCGCGCCGCTGCTGCACTTCGGCGGGGCTGGCGTTCTCCGGCACTTCAATCAGGATGTGGCCCAGGTTCAGCGCCTGGGCGCTCGCGGCTGCCGCGCCCTGCTGCTGCATGAACTGGTCGATGTCGGCGTCGCTGACCTTCACGCGCGACTCCACGTCGCGCTCGCGGATGCGCAGCATCAGCAGCTGGTTCTGCAGCTCCTGGCGGAACTGCGCGACGCTGATGCCGTCCTGCGCGAGCTGGCGGTGCAGGCCCTCGATGCCGATGCCGTTCTGCTGCGCCACCGAGCGCTCGGCCTGGTCCACGGCCCAGCTGTCCGCCTTGATGCCGGCCTCGCGCGCCAGTTGCACCTGAATGCGTTCGCTGATCAGGCGTTCGAGCACCTCGTGCATGAGCTGCTCGCGCGGTGGCAGCGTGGCCAGACCCTGGGTTTGCAGCTGCTCGAGCACGCGGGCGGTGCGCGCGCGCACTTCGTTGTTGGTGATGGGTTCGGAATTGACCACGGCCACGATGTAGTCGGCTGGCTGCGCCACGGCGGAGGCATTGGCCGGCGCCGCCGCTGCGGCCGCTGCGGTGCCGACGGCTGCAGGTGCCGGCTTGGCCGCGGGGGGCGGCGCAGAGGCCGCGGGCGCGGCCGGCTTGCGCGGCGCCGTGCGGCCCTGGGCCCAGGCGGGCGGCAAGGCCGCAAGCGCCAGCGTCATCAGGCAGCCCAGGGCGAGAAAGCGTACACGTGGTGTCATGGCGGATCGTAAGGTGCCGTGTCAAGCGCTCAATCGTAGCGGGTGAAACGGCTGGGGGCGGGGGTGTCGCTCTCCAGCGTCTGGTAGCCCGGCACGTTCTGTTGCAGGCTGGCGAGCGGATTGTTGCCGAAGGACAGGCGCGACAAGCCCTTGAGCTCCAGCTGCAGCAGGATGCGGGTGTTGGAGCTGGCCAGGCCCGTCTGCAGGCGTTCGAGCACCAGACGCCCGGTCCAGCAGCAGCTCTGGTATTCGGCGCCGACGATGGCGTCGACCACCCGCCGGTCGGGCAGGCTGTAGTTGATGCGGCCCACGCCGTACCAGCGCCCGCCCGAGCGCCGGGCGTTGTCTTCACGCGCGAGCGAGAGCAGCTCGCCGATCGGCCACTGCCAGCCCAGGTCCACCTGGCGCGAGGCCACCGTGTAGGGCCCGGTCACTTCCTGCTTGCGGTAGGCGAGGCTGAGCGTGTGGTACTTGGCCGGGGTGTAGCGCGCCGCGATGGTGGCGCGCATTGAGCGGCGCTCCTTGGGGTTGTACTGGAAGACGGCGTCCAGCCCCCATTGCGGCGTCCAGTGGATGCCCGCGCCCAGCAGCACGTCCGACAGGTGCTCGCTCACCGGCGGCATGCCCGGCATGGTCACCTTCTGATCGGAAAAGCGCAGGCGCTGGGCGATGCCCAGGCGCACCGCCTCGGCGCCGGTGCCGGGGTCGAGCAGGCGCGTGGTCACGCCCAGGGTCAGCAAGTTGTTGTCGGCGATGCGGTCGTTGCCACCGAAGGAATTCTCGGTGTAGATGGAGGCGAAGTTGAAGTCCGTCTGTGCGCTGTCGTACACCGGCAGCATGCTCTGGTCGCGGTAGGGCGTGTAGGTGTAGAAGGCGCGCGGCTCCAGCGTCTGCAGGAAGTCGCGCCCGAACCACCGCGCGTCGCGCTCGAAGACCAGGCCGCTGTCCAGGCTGAAGGTGGGCAGCACGCGCGTGACGCTGCGCTGGCCGCTGCCCAGCGGCGCGTCAAAGCCGTAGCGCGTGGCGTGCAGCTGCAGGCGCGGGGTGACGAAGCTTGCCGGCGTGAGCCAGGGGCGGCTGAGCTGGGCGACGAAGTAGCTGCGCCGGGCGTTGGGCTGGTTGTAGAAGCTGCGGTCCCCGTGGAAGTTGGTGTGGTCCGCGTCCAGGCGCAGGTCCAGCCCCGAGCGCAGCGCGCTGGGCGCATAGCTCCAGTGCAGCTGGGGCAGCAGGTCGTAGGGCGGGGTGATGGGCGCGCTCGCGTCCTGCAGCGTCTGCCACTTGAGCGTGCGCAGGCTCAGCGTGTGGGCGCCGCCCGACCAGTTCAGGTTCGCGTCCGCGGGCAGCAGGCGCTCGGCCGTCACGTCCAGCGGGTTGTAGCTGCTGGAGCCGCGCTGCGGAAAATCGCGCCAGTAGTCGTTGTCGCTCGCGCGCCGGGCGTTCAGCGACAGGCCCAGGTCGCCCCAGGGCGAGCCGATCCGCGCGGTGTGCTTGACGCTGGCGAGCCAGCGGCTGCGCTGGCGCAGCTTGTCGTCGGGCATGAAGTTCAGCCCGAGCTCGCCGCCGTAGCGCGGCTCGAGGTAGCGAAACTGCGTCTCCAGCCCCAGCCCGCGGCGCGTCATCAGCGTGGGCGTGAAGGTGGCGTCGCGGTTGGGCGCGATGTTCCAGTACCAGGGCTGGGCGTAGACGAAGCCGCTGGTGCTGTCCAGCGCCAGCGTGGGCGGCAGCAGCCCGGTCTTGCGCTTGCTCGACAGCGGAAAGCTGATCCAGGGCGTGGCCAGTATCGGCACGCCCTTGAATTCGAGCACCGCGTTCATGGCCGTGCCCGTGTCCTCGACCTTGTCGATGCGCAGCGTGCGCGCGCGTAATACCCAGTCCGGCTGCCAGCTTTCCTCGTCGTCCTTCTGGCAGGTGGTGTAGCTGCCCTCGTGGGCCACCGAGCGCTCGCGGTCGATGAAATCCATGCGCGCGGCGCTGCCGTGGCCGCCGTTTTCCAGCAGCGCGTAGTCGATGTCGGTGAAAAAGCCGCTGAAGGCGTTGACCTTCAGATCCAGCAGCGTGCCGTCGTAGCGGTTGCCGCCGCGGTTGATGCGCACATGGCCGCTGGCGCGCGCGCGGTCTTCGGGTATGTCGTAGTCCATGCGGTCGGCGTGGATGACGGTGTCGCCGCGGCGCAGCTCGGCGTCGCCTTCGATGCCCACGCGCACGTCGGTCTGCCCCTGGACATGCTGGCCGCGCACGAAGGTGGGCAGGGTGTCCGCCGGGCCAGGGGCCTGTTCCTGCAGCATCGGCGTGCTCTTGAGCGCGCCGCTCTGCGCGAGCACGCCCTGGCCGCAGAGCAGCAGGGCGCAGGCGGCCAGATGGCACAGACGGCGAAGGCGGGCGGGCGGGTGCGACGGCACGAGGGCAAGAATCCAGCGCAGAGGCGGGCCAGAGAGGCTGCTGCGCGCCCATGTGGCGCCGTGCCTGACCCATACAATCGGCCATTATCCATGAGCGCCATGCCAGCACCCGCCGCCTCCCCAGTGCCCGAATGGACCGATCGCGCGCGCAAGCAGGCCTTCGATGCCTGGCTGGCGCCGCTCATGGCCGCTCACGGCCTGCAGGCGCCCAGTCTGCGTCTGGCCAGCAGCGACGCGAGCTTTCGCCGTTACCTGCGCATCGACGACGCGCACGGCACCTCGCTCGTCATCATGGACGCGCCGCCCGACAAGGAAGACTGCCACGCCTTTGCCGCGGTGCAGGCGTTGATGCAGCAGGCCGGCCTGCGCGTGCCGCAGATCCTCGCCTGGGACCAGGCGCATGGCTTCATGCTGCTCAGCGACCTGGGCGCGCAGACGGCGATCAGCCGGCTCGATGAAGAACGCCCCCAAGAAGCGCACGCCTGGTACCTGCAGGCCATCGACATCCTGGTCGACTGGCAAAAGGCCAGCCGCGAGGGCGTGCTGCCGCCCTACGACGAGGCGCTGCTGCGCCGCGAGCTGCAGCTCTTCCCCGACTGGTACGTGACGCGCCACCGCGCCGTGGCGCTGGACGAGAAGCAGCAGGCGGTGCTGGCCAGGGCGTTTGACGCCATCGTGGCGCAGAACCTCGCCGTGCCGCGCGTCTTCGTGCACCGCGACTACATGATGCGCAACCTCATCGTCGCGGATGCGGCCCCCGCGCTCGCCGCTGCGCGTGGTTCGCTGCCCCCCGGGGGCGCGCGTGTCGCCCTGGGGCGGCCCGGCGGCGAAACCGGCGAACGCCTGGGCGTGCTGGATTTTCAGGATGCGGTCTTCGGCCCCGTCACCTACGACATCGCCAGCCTGATGCGCGACGCCTTCATCAGCTGGGAGGAAGACTTCGTCATCGACCTCACGGTGCGCTACTGGGAGAAGGCGAGGAAGGCCGGCCTGCTGGGTGCGGCGAGCAGCAGCGGCTGGGGCGCGGACTTTGGCGAGTTCTACCGCGCGGTGGACTGGATGGCGCTGCAGCGCCACCTCAAAGTGGCCGGCATCTTCGCGCGCATCACGCTGCGCGACGGCAAGCCCCGGTACCTGGCGGATGCGCCGCGCTTCATCGGCTACATCCGCGCCACCTGCGCGCGCTACCGTGAGTTTGCCCCGCTGCTGCGCCTCATCGACCAGATCGAAGGCACCCAGGCACTGCAAGCTTATGCTTTCGGCAGGATTTGAATGAAATCGGCCTCAAACCCTTGCTGGGCAAGCGCAAGCAGCTATCTATCTGGATATGCCCCGGGTCTTTTGCGCTGAGGCCCTCGCGCCGGGCGAGCGGCGCCTGGGCGGGGAGGCCGCGCGCCATCTGCAGGTACTGCGCCTGCAGCCGGGCAACGCGCTGACCCTGTTTGATGGGCATGGCGGCGAATGGGCCGCGCGGGTCACGCGCATGGGCCGCAGCGAGGTGACGGTGGACGTGGAGGCGCACGCGGCCGTCGAGCGCGAGGCGGCGCGCGCGCTGCACCTGATCGTCGGCATGCCGGCCAACGAGCGCATGGACTGGCTGGTGGAAAAGGCCACCGAGCTCGGCGTCGCCGGCATCCAGCCCGTGATCACCCAGCGCAGCGTGCTGCGCCTGGAAGGCGAGCGCGCGGCCAAGCGCCTGGCGCGCTGGCAGGCGATTGCCGCGGCGGCCTGCGAGCAGTGCGGGCGCAACCGCCTGCCCCGGATGGCGGCGCCGTTGCCGCTGGAGGCCGCGCTGCGGAGCGGGCCAGCGGGGCGGCGGGTGCTGCTCTCGCCGCAGCCGGGCGGGCGCCCGGTGCGCGAGGCGGCCGGCCCGGCGCCGGTGGTGTCGCTGCTGCTGGGGCCCGAAGGCGGCCTCACGCCGCAGGAGGAGGGCGCCGCGCTCGCCCTCGGTTTTGTCCCGGCCCACCTGGGCGTGCGCGTGCTGCGCAGCGAGACCGCCGCCCTTGCTGCTGCGGCGCAATTGGCAGACTATTGAAACGCTAGCTGCTGGCGCTTGCCTGGATTGGGCTGGAGCCTCTTTTCTTCAAGAATTCGTCCAGCCAGCGCTGCAGCTCGGCATATACCGGGCCGCGGTCCAGTTCATTGAAGATCTCGTGGTACAGCCCGTCGAACTCGCGCGCCTGCAGCACGGCGGCGGGCGCCTGCTGCGCGAGCTGGCGGCAGCCCGCAGGGTCGATCATGCGGTCGCCGCTGCCCCACATCAACAGCGTGGGCACGGGCCAGCGGGGGGCGGCCGCCAGCGCACCGGCGCCGCTGCCGGTGATGAAGTGGCCCAGGCGCACGCTGATGCGATCGTGGCACAGCGGGTCGTTCACGTAGGCCGCCACCACCGCCGGGTCGTGCGACAGATCCGCGGGGTTCAGGCCGTTGCCCATGCGCAGGTCCGGCACCAGCCGCACCAGCAGCGGCACCAGCAGGCGCAGCAGCGGACTGGCCGACACCGCCAGTGCCGGCGCGGACAGCACGCAGGCATCGAGCGGGCGCAGTCCGCGCGCCGCGAAGCTGGCGGCCACCAGCGCGCCCATGCTGTGCCCCAGCAGGATGAGGGGTTCGCCCGCCGGCATGGCCGCGCGCGTGGCGTCCACCATGACGGCCAGGTCGTCCAGCAGGCGGTCGGGCTGCGGCAGCGCGCCGCGCACGCCGCTGGAGCGTCCGTGGCCGTAGTGGTCGTAGCCGCGCACCGCGCAGCCCCAGCCCCGCAGCTGGCGCGCCAGCGCGGCGTAGCGCCCGCTGTGTTCGCCCAGGCCGTGCACCAGCAGCACGCTGGCGCGCCGCTGGCCCTCGGGCAGTGGCCAGTCGGCCACATGCAGGCGTTCGCCGTCGGGGCGCGCGAGTTCGTGTTCTTGCATGGCGTTGTCTCCTGGTGGCGGTGCGGGCGGGGGCGCTGGCACAATCGTGGGCCTTGGCTTTTTTCTGCATGGTGCCATGTTCACAGGCATAGTCCAGGCGGTGGCGCGCATCGCCACCATTGAAGACCTCGGCGGTCTGCGCAGCCTGAGCATCGATTTTCCCGACGGTTTCTGCGAGGGCCTGACGCTGGGCGCGAGCGTGGCGGTGGACGGCGTGTGCCTTACCGTGACACGGATCGAATCGCCCACTCGGGCGCGCTTTGACGTGATGCAGCAAAGCCTTGCGGTCACCACGCTGGGCGGCTACGGCGTGGGCCAGCAGGTGAACGTGGAGCGCGCCGCGCGCGAGGGGGCGGAGATCGGCGGACACCCGCTGTCGGGCCATGTCGACTGCAGCGCGCGCCTGGCGCAGGTGCGCGCGCTGGAGAACAACCTGGTCTGGCGCATCGCCATGCCGGCCAGCCACATGCGCTATGTGTTTGCCAAGGGCTACATCGCGGTCAATGGCGCCAGCCTCACGGTGGCCGAATGCGACCGTGAGGCGGGCTGGTTCGAAGTCTGGCTGATCCCCGAAACGCGCCGCGCCACGGTGTTCGAGCACAAGCGCGAGGGCGACGTGCTGAACGTCGAGGTGGAGCGCACCACCGCCGTGATGGTCGATACCGTGCACGAGGCGGTGCGCGAACGCCTGGCGCCGCTCACCGCGGCCGTCGAGGCCTTGCTGGCCGCGCAAGGGCGATCGCTGCAGGATTTCGCGAAGCTTGCGCCGTCTCCCTCAGGGAAAGGCTTGGTGTGAGCGCCACGGGCGCGCGCGGGCCCGCCGTCGTCGTCACGCAGCCTCTCGCCCAAGCCTGACCCCGAAAGGGGAGAGAAAAAACCGCCAGGCCGGGCTTCACGGGCCGTAGAAGTGCGCCAGGAACTTCGCACGGAAACCGATGTGGCAGCCGTCGCAGCTTTGCTGCATCTTGTCGTAGCTGCTCGCGGCGGCCGCGCCATCGTGCTCTTGCGCGGCGGCCTGCAGTCGGCCGGCCGCGGCTTTCACCTGCAGGTCGTGGTTGCGAAAGGCGGGCGCGTCGGTGAACAGCCAGCCCAGTATGCGCAGTTTCTCGGCGGGCGGCGGCTCTGCGTGGTGGGCCAGGCGCCCGGCATGGCGGGCCACCGCCGGCCAGTCCTGCCGCTGGATGCCGGCCGCCACGGCTTCGGTGTCCGTCTGCATTTGCTGCATCGCGCCGCGCAAGTGCAGCGGCTCGGCATCGGTGGGCCTGGGCGCCAGGCCCAGCGCCGCCGCCAGGGCGAGTGCGCCCAGCAGCGCCAGCACGGCGCACCAGCGTAGCAACTTCATGGAGCCTCCTGTGGGCGGCCATGGTAGGACTTGCCCATCTGCGCTCTGGCGGTACCCGCGTTGCGGGCAGTGGCTTCAGGGTGTGGAGAGGGGCAGCTGCAGCACGAAGCTTGCGCCCCGCGCCCCGTCGGGGCGGGCCTCGCAGCGCACGCTGCCGCCGTGGCGCTGGGCGATGGAGTGCACCAGCGCCAGGCCCAGGCCCACACCGCCGCTGCGCTCGCTGGCGCCGGGCAGGCGGTAAAAGGGCTCGAAGATGCGCTCGCGCTGCGCCGGGGGCACGCCGGGGCCGTGGTCGCTCACGCGCACCCGCACCACGCCGGGCCCACGGCTGAGGCTGAGCTGCACCGGCCCTTCGCTGTAGCGGCGCGCGTTTTCCAGCAGGTTGCGCACCGCGCGGCGCAGCAGCCGCACGATGCCGGGCAGCTCGGGGATGGCGGCGCCTTCGTCCAGCTGCAGCTCGGCGTCCACGCGCGCGCACTCTTCGGCCGCCAGACCCACGAGGTCCACCATCTCCACCGTGCCGACGTTGTCGGCGCCGGCGTCCAGGCGGCTGGCCAGCAGGATCTCGTCGATCAGCTGATCGAGCTCGGCGATGTTGCGCTGCATCTCGGCGAGCGCATCGGGTGAGGGCTGCCCGTTCTCCAGCAAGCCCATGCCCATGCGGATGCGCGCCAGCGGCGAGCGCAGCTCGTGCGAGGCATTGGCCAGCAGCGACTTGTGCGACTGCACCAGCGCCTGGATGCGCGCCGCCGCGGCATTGAACTGGCGCGACAGCTGCGCCACCTCGTCGTGCCCCTGCTCGGGCACGCGCACCGACAGCTTGCCTTCGCCAAAGCGCTGCACGCTGCGCTGCAGGCGCTCCAGGCGCTGCAGCAGCCTGCGGATGATGGGGAAAACGCCCAGCGTGACCGCCAGGCCAACGAGCGCGAGTATCCAGAGAAAACCATAGGGCGGGGCCAGCCAGAAGGGGCCATTGCGGTGGCTGCCGCGCCCCCCCGCAGGGCGCACGCGCGGGGCCATCTGCAAGGTATAGAGCGTGCCGTCGGCGGCTTCGATCTGGTAGCTCACGCCGGCCTCCCAGGGCCCGGGCTCGCGCGTGGCCATGCCTTGCACCAGGGTCTTCCCCTGGGCGTCGCTCAGTTTCAGCTCGCGCGGGGCCGGCGCGTTGAAGGTCTGCGCGTTGTGCTCGGCAGCGACGCGCCAGGCCCAGCCCACGACCAGCGCGAACACCAGCACGCCGCCTACGGTGGCCAGCCAGATGCGCAGATAGAGACGGCGGGAAAAGGGTCCAAGCATGGCGGAAGGCGCCCCGGCTTCAGGCCTCGCGGCTCGGGTGTGGAGAGGACATGGAGCGCGAGCGGGCCTTGGCTGGCTGAACGCCCGGTTGACGCGGCTCAAGCATGCTCAGTCCTGGTGCTTGGCAAAGACATAGCCCACGCCGCGCACGGTGAGGATGCGCTTGGGGTTCTTCACGTCGGCCTCGATCGCGGCGCGGATGCGGCCCATGTGCACGTCGATGGAGCGGTCGAACGCCTCCAGCTCGCGCCCGCGCACGGCCTCCATGATCTGGTCGCGCGTGAGCACGCGCCCGGCCCGTTCGGCCAGCGTCACCAGCAGGTCGAACTGGTAGGAGGTGAGCTCGGCCGGTGCGCCGGCCACGCTCACGGTGCGGGCGTCACGGTCGATCTCCAGGCTGCCGAAACGCATCACGTTGGCCTCCTGCTGCGCGCCGCCGCCCCGCCGGCGCAGGATGGCGCGGATGCGCGCCAGCAGCTCGCGCGGCTCAAACGGCTTGGGCAGGTAGTCGTCCGCGCCCACTTCCAGGCCGATCACCCGGTCCATGGGATCGCCCTTGGCCGTCAGCATGAGGATCGGTACCTTGCCGGTGTTGCCCGGCAGCGCACGCAGGCGCCGGCAGACCTCCAGTCCGTCCATGTCGGGCAGCATCAGATCCAGGATCACCAGGTCGGGCAGGGTCTGTGCGCCCGGGGTCTCCACCCGGGCGAGGCCTGCCGCGGCGTTGTCCACGTGCTCGACCTGCAGCGCCGATTGCTGCAGGTACTGCACCACCATCTGCGCGAGGCGGTGGTCGTCTTCGATCATCAACAGCTGTGCGCTCATGGCCTTATCCTGCGTGCCTGCCTTCTCGCGGTGTTGAAGCCAGTGTAAAGCCGGAGTAAAAGATGACTTCTGGATTGATAGCTGGAGGCGCTTGCCGGACAAGCGCTGCAGGCCGATTTGTGCAATTTGCCGTGAGGCTGGGCATGGCGCTGCTTGCGGCGGCCCTGCCGGGCTGCGCCGCGCCACCGACGCCGGGCACGGGCCTGGTCGACAGCCTCGGACTGCGCTTCGTCGCCATTGCCGCAGGGGAGTTCCTCATGGGCAGCGATGAAGACCCGGGGCAGCTGGCCCGGGTCTATCCGCATGCCGAGATGCGCCGCCTGCGCGGCCTGGCCGACGAAGCGCCGGTGCACCGCGTGCGCATCACGCGCACCTTCTGGATGGGCAAGACCGAGGTCACCGTGGGGCAGTTTCGCCGCTTCGTGCAGCGCTCGGGCTACGTGCCCGAATCGGTGCGCGATGGCACGGGCGGCTATGGCTACAACCCGGCCTACGACGCCGCGCGCAGCCCGCGCCATGACGCCTTCGAGGGGCGTGATCCGCGCTATTCCTGGCAGAACCCGGGCTTTGCGCAGACCGACGCGCACCCGGTGGTGAACGTGAGCTACAACGACGCGCTTGCCATGGCCCGCTGGCTGAGCAAGCAGGAAGGCGTGGCCTATCGCCTGCCCACCGAGGCCGAATGGGAGTACGCCGCGCGTGCCGGCACGCGCACGCGCTACCCGGCGGGCGACGAGCTGGACGCGCTGCTGGCCAGCGCCAACACCTTCGCGCGCGAAACCGCGCAGCTCTGGCCGCAGTGGCGGGACGAGGCCGCGCCGGGTGAAGACGGCTTTGTCTTCACCGCGCCGGTGGCCAGCTTGGCGCCCAATGCCTGGGGCCTGTACGACATGATCGGCAACGCCTGGGAGTGGTGCGCGGACTGGTATGGCGAGGACTATTACGCGCGCTCGCCCCTCGACGACCCCCAGGGCCCGGGCGAAGGCCAGGTGCGCGTGCGCCGCGGCGGCTCCTGGCACACCTGGCCGCTGTATGCGCGCGTGGCGTTTCGCAACTGGAACACGCCGCAGACGCGCTATGTGCTGGTGGGCTTTCGGCTGGTGCGCGAGGGTGGTGCCAGTGCCGCCTTGCAGCCCGATCAGGCGCAGGCTGCCGCGTCTGCGGCGGCGCAGACTGGAGGCGCCGGCTCCGCGCAGGCGATGCGGTCGCGCCCGAGGCGCTTGGCGCGGTAGAGCGCATCGTCGCTGCGCTTGAGCAAGGCGCCGCACGCCTCGTCGCCGCCCAGCAGCGCCACACCGATCGAGACCGTCACCGCGACGCGGACGCCGCCCTCCAGGGTGAGCGCCGCGTCCGCCACCGCCGCACGCAGGCGCTCGAGCAGGCGCCGGCCTTGCTCGGGCGTGGTATCCACGAGCATCAGCACGAATTCTTCCCCACCCCAGCGCGCCAGCACGTCGCTTGCGCGCAGGCTTTTTTGCGCCGCGGCGGCAAAGGCCTTGAGCACCTGATCGCCGACCGCATGCCCGTGGGTGTCGTTGATCTGCTTGAAATGGTCCAGGTCCAGCTGCGCAAGCAGCAAGGGGCGCCGGCTGCGCTGGGCGCTCAGGCAGGCCACGCGCAACGCCTCCTGCATGTAGCGGCGATTGGGCAGGCCGGTGAGTTCGTCGCGCGTGGCCAGCGCGTGGATGTGGCGCACGGCGCTGGCCAGCTCCTGCTTCTGGCGCTTGAGCAGCTGGCGCATGGCGCGGATGCGCAGCGCCAGCACCGTGCTGCTGGTCAGCACCACGATGACGGCCAGCATGTAGACCGTGGCCAGCGCCGGGGCCGGGGCGTCCTGCGTGCCCCACTGGATCACCGCGCCGGCCACCGCATACAGCGTCAGGCTGTAGGCGAGCAGCGCCTTGATCTGGCGCTCGCTGAGGTTGAACACGCCAAACACCATCACCAGAGCGAGCAGCGGCAGCACGATGCCGCGCGCCTGCCCCGCGATCACGTAGGCGGCGGCGTTGCTCGTGAAGGCGGCGCCGATCTGCACCGCGGTGAAGGCCGGGTCGCGCCAGCGGCGCGTGCGGCCGCTGCGGATCAGCGCAAAGCAGACCAGCGCCCACAGGCCGCTTGCCAAGGCCCACCAGTGCACCGGCCGGGCCTGCGCCAGATCGGCGGCGGCCACCCATTCCATGGACACGATGCTCGCCGCCATCACGGCGCAGGTCAGCAGCGTGAGCGCCAGCGGTCGGCGCAGCCGCGCGTCGCTGCCGAGCAGCACGCGCCGCATGCCAGCACCAAGGCTGACTCGCCCTGCGGGCCCGGCCTGCATTTGTCCTGTGTCTCCCCTTGACCGCGTGTGCGGCGGGGTACTGTAGGCCTTTGCCGCGGATTTGCCTAGTAGTCAGCCGCTGGTAAGGGGGATCGGCTAGCGCAGGTCTGCGCGCGTGCCGCCAGCGCCACCAGCACCAGCACCGGCAAGCCCAGCAGCGCCGTGCCGATGAAAAACGGCCCATAGCCGTGGGCATCGACGAACTGCCCCGAAAAGCCCGCCAGCCATTTGGGCAGCAGCAGCATCATCGAGGAGAACAGCGCGTACTGCGTGGCCGAATAGCGCACGTTGGTCAGGCCCGACAGGTAGGCGATGAAGGCGGCCGAGGCAATGCCACCCGCGAGGTTGTCGGCCGAGATCACGCCGATCAGGCCGGTGAGGTCGTGCCCGCGCGTGGCCAGCCAGGCGAACAGCAGGTTGCTGGCGGCCGAGAGCACCGCGCCGAGCATGAGCACGCGCATCACGCCCAGGCGCATCGAGAGCACGCCGCCCATGAAGGCGCCGGCCAGCGTCATCACCACGCCGAAGACCTTGGTGACGGCCGCCACCTCGTCCTTGGTGTAGCCCATGTCCACGTAGAAGGGGTTGGCCATGATGCCCATCACCACGTCGCTGATGCGGTAGATGGCGATGAGCGCCAGGATCAGCGCCGCCTGCCAGCGGTAGCGCTGGATGAAGTCGGCAAAGGGTGCGAGCACGGCGCCCCTGAGCCATTCGCCCAGGTTCTTCGCCGGCGCGAGCGGGCGCGGCGCGGGCTCGGGCGAGAGCAGCACGGTGAGCGTGCCGACCAGCATCGACGCGGCCATGACCAGGTAGGCGGCGCGCCAGGCGGCGAGCTGGTAGCCGCCCGCGTCCGCGACCTCGGCGCGCGCCGCAATCCACAACACGCCAGCGCCGGCCCAGATCATCGCGAGCCGGTAGCCCGTCTGGTAGGTGGCCGCCAGCGCCGCCTGGCGGTCGGTGTCGGCCGATTCGATGCGAAACGCGTCCAGCGCGATGTCCTGGGTGGCCGAGCCAAACGCCACCAGCAGCGCAAACCACACCATGGGTCCGAGCGCCTCGCGCGGATCGACCAGTGCCATGCCCACGAGGCCCGCGACCACCACGCCCTGCGCCAGCAGCAGCCAGCTGCGCCGGCGCCCGAGCAGGCGCGTGAGCCCGGGCAGCGCCAGCCGGTCCACCAGCGGCGACCAGGCCCACTTGAAGGCATAGGCAAGGCCCACCCAGGAGAGGTAGCCGATGGTGGTGCGGTCGATGCCCGCCTCGCGCAGTCGAAACGACAGCGTGCCCAGCACCAGCAGCAGCGGCAGCCCGGCGGCAAAACCCAGCGTGAGCATGCGCAGGCTGGCGGGCTCCAGATAGACGCGCCAGGCGGCAAGCCAGGAGCGGCGCCCGCCCGATGCGGGCGTGGAGGCTGAAGCGGGAGGGGGACTGGACATGGGCGTGAACCGGCGCGGGCGGGGCCGTCCATTATCGGCAGGCGCTGGCCAGGCGCGGAGGGGCTGTGAACGGGCTGCGCCCGGCCCATGGATGTGGTTCTTTGCGTGGCGGCACGTTTTGCGCCCCGGGGGCCGTTTTTTGCGGGGTCGGTCTCGAAAGGCCTGTCACCGGCTCCGCCGGATGGAAGACCAGGCGATTGGCGCCGCCTGCGGCGAAGGCCTTGCCTGGTTCTGACGATTTCCCTGCATGTTGTCGGGCACATGCATTGCCCCAGGGCGGTCTGCATGCACCTCGCATGTCGGAGTCGGGGCAGTTCGGGGAGGGGCGGTGCTTTTTGCAGCCGGTCGCGGCGGTTATCGGCAAAAAGAGCAATGTTGCAGCCCGACGGGCTGGGCCCGACATCGATGGCAAGAGCTTGTGCAATGGTGCAGCCGGTACTTCTTTTGTCCGCTGTGGGAAATAGGGCAAATGCCTCACGAAATTTCCCGGGACGGACGGCGCACCGTATCCATCCATTTCAATCCATGATCAAGGAGATAGCATGAGAATGAGAACACTGTGGTTGCCGCTGGTCGTCGGCGCGGCCCTGGTTGCCTGCGGCGGCGGGTCCGATGGCAATGCCCTGCCGGATATCAGCGGGAAAGTGCTGACCGTGAATGGACCCATGGAGCCGGCCAAACTGGGCATTACCTTGCCGCATGAGCATATTTTCATCAACTTCGCGCCGCTCGACCATATCGTGCCGGAGCCGACGGATATCAACGTCTTGACGCCGGACAGAAACCCGGGCGGCCTGACCTATTATCCCGACGCATTGGAGGAAATTGAGCGTTTCAAGGATTTCGGCGGTGGCACGATTGTCGACGTGACGAATTTCGGCCTGTCTCGCGATCCGAACGCGCTGAAGAAAATATCGGACGAATCCGGCCTGAATGTCATCATGGGCGCGGGCGTCTATATGCGGCCATTTCACCCGGCCGACATGGACAAGGTGACGGTCGAGGAATTGACGCAAATCATCGTCGACGATGTGACGGTCGGCGCGCAGGGGACGGAGATCCGCTCCGGCGTCATCGGAGAGATCGGCCTTGGCGATTTCTCCACGCCCGACACGCTGATCGACAACGAGGTCAAGAGCGTGACCGCCGCCGCGCGCGCTTCGCGCCTGACCGGG
Source organism: Comamonas flocculans (assembly GCF_007954405.1). Classification (NCBI taxonomy): domain Bacteria; kingdom Pseudomonadati; phylum Pseudomonadota; class Betaproteobacteria; order Burkholderiales; family Comamonadaceae; genus Comamonas; species Comamonas flocculans. Next base: position 1,693,688 of record NZ_CP042344.1, read on the forward strand.
GCGCCGATCAACCTGCACACCTTCGTGACCGAGCGGGCTGCGCACGAGGTGCTCGACATCCTGGAGAAAGAAGGCGTCGATCTGAACCACGTGACCATGTCGCACGTCGGCGGCAGCGCCAGTTTCGACATGGATGCGATCGTCAGGTTGATAGACCGCGGCGTGTACGTCGAGCGCGACTTCCTCGGGCAGGCGCCTGGCTCTGCCATGGGCGGCTCCAGGCCGGAGCAGGTCGCCGACTGGGTCGTTGAACTGGCGGCCAGGGGGGACAAGTACGCCAAGCGCATTCTGCTGTCCCATGACATCTGCATTCAGGACCAGTTGTACATGAACCAGGGCGGTGGCTACGCCTACATCCTGGAAAAGGTCGTGCCTTTGCTGGAAGGCAGGGTCAGCGCGGGCGTCATCGACGACATCCTCAAGAACAACCCGCAGCGCGCGCTGGCTTTCACCAGGCCGCAAGAGCTGCGCAAGAGCTGAGGCGCTTGCGCGAACAGGTGCCCCGCGAGGGGCGCGGCACCTGTTCGCCGCCCGGGGCGGGCCGAGCAACTGCCCCGCATCCCGTTGGCCATCGGCGCCGCGCTGACCTTGCACGGAGCTGGGCCAGCGGCCGCGCAATGCAGGGGCCGGGTCGCGCGATCGGGATTCTCTGGCTCAATCTGGATGAAATTGGGCTCCAGCGCTTGTGGGGCAAGCGCTGAAAGCTATGGGAGAGCTAGCATTTCAGGCTGCATCAGCAAGTCCTGGCGACTCCTGGTGCGCTCTCGATTTATGGGATATTTCGCCCCTTGCCCCAGGCGTGTGCCCCATTCCCCTGTTTCATGACGACAGCCCCCACCTCCTCGCGCGGCGTTCTGCTGGTGCTGTTTGCCGCCATGCTCTGGGGCAGCACCGGCACGGCGCAGGCGCTCGCGCCCTCGGGGCTGTCGTCCTATTGGGTGGGGGCGCTGCGCGTGGCGCTGGCGGCAGGCTTCTTCGTGCTGCTGGCGCTGCGCTCGCCGGTGCAGCGCGGGCCCTGGCCGTGGACGCGGCTGCTGCTGGCGGCGGTGTGCATCGCGGCCTACAACCTCAGTTTTTTCGCCGGGGTGCGCGCCAGCGGCGTGGCGCTGGGCACGGCGATTGCCGTGGGCAGCGCGCCGATCTGGGCGGGGCTGATCCAAACCCTGGTGCAACGGCGCCTGCCGCCGCCGCTGTGGTGGCTGGGCACCCTGGTGAGCGTGGCCAGCGGCGCGCTGATGACTCTGGCGCAGGGCGAGCAGCTGCAGCTCACGCCCGCGGGCGTGGCGCTGTGCCTGACGGCGGGCCTGTCCTATGCCAGCTACACCCTGCTGAACAAGGGCCTGGTGCTGCATCTGGGCGCGGCCTGGACCAACCTCGGCGTGTTCGGCGTCGCCGGGCTGCTGTCGGTGCCGGCCGCGTGGTGGCTGAGCGGGCCGCTGCCCGCGCTCGGCGGCAGCTGGGGCGTGGTGCTGTTCCTCGGGCTGGTGAGCACGGGCCTGGCCTATCTGCTGTTTTCCAGCGGGCTGCGCCATATTTCGGGCGCCACCGGCGTGACGCTGGCCCTGGCCGAGCCGGTGACGGCCTTCGTGCTGGCGGTGCTGGTGGTCGGCGAATTTCAGCCGCTTGCTGCCTGGCTGGGGCTGGCCGGCGTGGTCGCTGGGCTGTTGATGGTGGTGCGCGCCGAGCTCAGGGCCGGCGCGGCACGATGAAGTTTCAGGGCAAGAGACAAGAAACGAAAGCAGGAAGACGGCAGATGGTGGGACGGCGCGCATTCGTGCTGGGCCTGGGCGGCCTGGGGGCGGGCTCGGCGCTCGCGCAGGTGGACGTGGGTTCGGCCTCGTCCATGGCGCGGCTGGTGCCGGCGCAGACGCTGGAGCGGGCCGCCGCCGAGCAATACGCCGAGCTGCTGGCGCAGGCGCGCCGCCAAGGGGTGCTGGCGCGCATGCAGGATCCGCAGCTGCTGCAGTTGCACGCGGTGGCGCGCAAGCTGATCCCTTTCGCCCTGCAATGGAATGAGCGCTCCCGCGCCTGGCGCTGGGAGGTCAACCTGATTCGCAGCCGCGAGGTCAACGCCTTTTGCATGCCGGGCGGCAAGATCGTCTTCCATGCCGGCATCCTCGACCGCCTGCGGCTCAGCGAGGACGAGATCGCGATGGTGATGGGCCACGAGATGGCGCATGCGCTGCGCGAGCATGCGCGCGAACGCCTGGCCAAGACGCAGGCGACGAACATCGGCATCAACCTCGGCGCCCAGCTGCTCGGGCTGGGCGACCTGGGGCGCATGGCGGCGCACCTGGGCGGGCAGCTGCTCACGCTCAAGTTCAGCCGCTCCGACGAGCGCGAGGCCGACCTGGTCGGCCTGGAGCTGGCCGCGCGCGCGGGCTACGACCCGCAGGCCGCGCTGAGCCTGTGGCGCAAGATGGGCGAGGTGAGCGGTGCGGGCGGCGCGGGTTTTCTTTCCACCCACCCGGCGGGGCCCGAGCGCATCGCCAGCCTGCAGAAGAACCTGCCCAAGGTGCAGCCGCTGTACGAGCAGGCGCGTACCCGGCAGGCGGGGCAGTAGGCAGCCTTCGAATTCCAGATCAGCCGATCGCTTTGTCGGCTTCGCTTGCCGTGCGGCAGCAGCCCTGTCTGCGCTTCGCCTTCGCGTGCCCGGTCGATCATCTGGAATCGGAATCAGGCCAGCAGCGCCTCGCCGACCTGGTGGGCGTCGGCGCTGGGCAGGGTGATGCGGCCCTCGCGCAGCGCGCGGATCAGCGCGTCGGGCGTGGCGCGGATGTGCGCTTCCAGCGCCAGCGCGGCGCGCGCGTCCTGGCCGGCCATTGCGTATTCGTAGATCTCGGTGTGCTCGGCATGCACCTCGCGCTGGCTGCCGGGCAGGTGCATGCCCACGCTGCGGTAGCGCTCGCTGTGGCGCGAGAGCAGGCGCAGCACGCGCAGCGTCCAGGGCGAGGCGTGGCCCGAGAGCAGTGCCTCGTGAAAGCGCAGGTTGAGCAGCTCCCATTCGCGCCGGCGCGCGGGCACGATGGGCTCGGCGTGCGACAGCGCGGCGTAGGCGGCCTGCACCGCCTCGCGCCAGGCGCTGTCGCCCGCCTGGATGGACTGGCGCAGCGCCTCGGTCTCGATCTGCACGCGCAGCCGGGTGATGTCTTCCAGCTCTTCCAGCGCGATCGGCGCGACGCGAAAGCCGCGCTGGCCCTCGGCGACGACGAGCGCGTCGCTCACCAGCCGGGTGATGGCCTCGCGCAGCGTGCCGGCGCTGACCTCGTAATGGTCCTTGAGGTGCTCCACGCGCAGCTTCTCGCCGGGCGCCAGGCGTCCTTCGATGATGTCGGCGCGCAGTTGTTCGTAGGCGCGCTCTATCAGCGTGCGCGCGCCGCCGTTCTGGCCGTTGGCGCCAAGGCTGTGGGGGGTGATGCTGCGTTTGGCCATGGCGCTCAGCTTTCTCGGATCTTGCTCAGGCGGTAACTCAGTTGCGCGCGCGTGAGGCCCAGCAGCCGCGCCGCCGCCGCCAGGTTGCCCTTGCTGCGCGTCACCGCTTCCTCGATCAGGCCGCGCTCCATCTGCTGCAGGCCCAGGCCCTGGCCCAGCACCTGCTCCAGCAGCGCGCCGCCCGCCGGTTTGGCCTGGGCCGAGCGCAGCCGTCCCGAGGCCTCCAGCGTATGCGCGCCGGCGCTGTCGGTGAGCCGGGCGTGCTGGGCAAACAGGTGCTGTGCCTGCAGCGGCTGGCCCACGTCGGCCAGGATCACGCCGCGCTCGATCAGGTTTTCCATCTCGCGCACATTGCCCGGCCAGGCGTATTCGCGCAGCGCCAGCAGGGCCTCGTCGGTGAAGCCGTTCACATGCTTGTCGTGCTGGCTGGCAAAGCGCTGCAGCAGGTGCTGGGCAAAGGCCTCGATGTCCTGCCTGCGCTCGCGCAGCGGCGGGATGCGGATGGGATAGACGTTGATGCGGTAGTACAGGTCTTCGCGAAAGCGCCCGGCGCGCACCGCTTCCAGCAGGTCCACATGGGTGGCGGCGACCAGGCGCACGTCCACCTGGCGCGGCTGCGAGGAGCCCAGGCGCTCCACCTGCCCGTCCTGCAGCACGCGCAAGAGCTTGGCCTGCGCCGGCAGCGGCAGCTCGCCGAGCTCATCCAGGAACAGCGTGCCGCCGTGCGCGCGCTCGAAGCGCCCGGCGCGCGCCGCGTCGGCGCCGGTGTAGGCGCCCTTTTCGGTGCCGAAGAGTTCGGATTCAACCAGATCGCCGGGCAGCGCCGCGCAGTTCACCGCCACGAAGGGCTTGGCCGCGCGCGGGCCCAGGGCGTGCAGGGCGCGGGCAAAACGCTCCTTGCCGGTGCCCGTCTCCCCCGTCAGCAGCACGGTGACCTGGGTGTCCGCGGCCTTGCGCAGCAGCGTGGTGGCGGCGGTGAAGCCCGGCGAGCGCCCGATCATCGGGCCCAGCGCGTCCACCGGGGTTTCGGGCGCGTCGTCGGCCGGCATGCGGCTGAACCAGGCGGCGACGGCGGGCGTGCCTTCGCTCGGCGGCAGGGCGTCGCTGTCGTAGTCGCGCGCCAGCAGCTCGCCCTCGCCGTCGGGCCAATCGGCCACCGGCCAGCCCTCGATGCGGCAGTGCGCATGGCCGCTGCCCACGCAGGCCACTTCCTTGTAGAGCACGGGGCGCCCCATGAAGGCGCTGGTATAGCCCGAGGCATAGCCCAGCAGCATCCAGCACACCGGGTCTTTCTGCGGCCCGAAATCGCGCAGGTGCGACTCCACCTCCCAGGAATGGTCCCAGCGGAAGATGCCGTGAAAGCGCCCTTCGCCGACATCGAGCTGCAGCAGTTCGGGCGTGACCTGGACGGCGCCTTCGAGCATGTGCAATTGCGGCCCCACGGCAAACATCGAGAAAATGTCCTCGCTGGCACGCAAACGCCGTGCCAGCGCCGCGTCGCGCTCGCCCGAGGCGTAGCCCGCGCGCAACAGCAGCCGGCGCGTGCCCGCCATGCCCAGGGCCTGCACCATCTCGCGGCGCAGCGTGCCGAGCGAGGCCGCATGCATCAACACCATGCGCTGGCCGGCAAGCCAGATGCGACCGTCGGCCGACGAGAAGCGCACCTGGCGGCGCAGGTCGGCATCCGACGGCAGGGTGGCGGGCATGGGTGTTCAAATCTCGATAAGTTGAGGTGCTGAGCGACCGGAAATTGATGAAATCATGAAATCCGTAGTGCAGCAATGATGCAAATGATCAATTCAAAACGCAAGGCCTTTGCCAGCGGCTTGGCAGAAATTTGATCTTCCTCAACTTGGGCCTCGGCGGCTTAGGGGTTTACCCGCGAATTTTCGGGCTTTCGGTCATTTTCTCGATAACTGGCACGCTAGCTGCATGGTCATGGGCATGACCGAAGCAGCCCAAACCCCCACCCCCGAGCACTTTGACGTGTCGCTGCGCTTCATCCGCATCGTGGAGGAGCACCGCAATGGTCTGGTCGAGTTCGAGTTTGCCGCGGGCGAACCCGACCTGTACGTCGAATTGATCCTGCCACGCGCGGAGTTCGAGGATTTCTGCCGGATGCAGGGCGTGGAGCCCACGCACGGGCGCCTGCCCCAGCACGAACACGACAGCCTGGATGCGCACTGGGACTGGAACCTGCGCGATGCGCGCGAGCACCACCTGCGCCAGCCGTCCTGAATCGCCTTCCCCATTCATAGCAAAACGAGGAGACCTGTTTCATGCAAATCGACCTGCGTACCGTCAGCATCACGCCGCTGCGCCAGACCTACAACCACATCGCCGACTACCTCGGCGCCGACAAGGCGGCGTCGCGCTACGTCGAGGCGACCATGGGCGTGCAGGGCACGACCAACTTCCACTACCGCCCCACCTGGGATCCCGAGCGCGAGATGTTCGACGAGCGCCGCACCGCGATCAAGATGAAGGACTGGTACGTGCTCAAGGATCCGCGCCAGTACTACTACGGCAGCTACACGCAGGCCCGGGCCCGCATGCAGGAGACGGCCGAGAGCGACTTCGACTTCGTCGAGAGCCGCGGCCTGGCCGAGAGCTACGACGACGGCGCGCGCCGCGCGGCGCTGGACTTCTACATTCCGCTGCGCCACGTCGCGTGGGGCGGCAACCTGAACGGCGGCTACCAGAGCGCCTACGGCTACGGCACCGCGATCACGCAGGCCAGCCTTTACGCGAGCATGGACCAGCTCGGCATCGCCCAATACCTCACGCGCCTGGGCCTGCTCATGGGCAACGAGGCCGAGCTGGAGGCGGGCAAGCACGCCTGGCTCAACGCCCCGGCCTGGCAGCCGCTGCGCAAATACGTCGAAGACAGCTTCGTCATCAAGGACTGGTTCGAGAACTTCGTGGCGCAGAACATGGCGCTCGACGGCCTGCTCTTCGGCCTGGCCTACCGCGAGGTGGACCGCAAGCTCAACGAGCGTGCCGGCCCGACGATCTCCATGCTCACGCGCTTTCCGGCCGAGTGGTTCCCCGAGACCAGCAAGTGGGTCGATGCCGTGGTCAAGGCCACCGCCGCCGAAAGCGCGGAGAACAAGGCGCTGCTCGAAAAGTGGTACGCGCACTGGGTGGCGCGTGCGCAGGAGGCGCTCGCGCCCGTGGCCCAGCTGGCGCTGGGCGAGGAGGCCGGCGAGGCCCTCGCGCGCGTGCGCGCCCAGCTCGACGCCCGCATGGCCAAGGCCGGCCTGGCGGTGTAAACGCCCGTCCCCGCATTCACGAAGAAGGAGACAGACGAGATGACCCAAGTACCCAACGTCTTCATCGCGCTGCAGCGCAATGAGGAAACCCGCCCGATCGTCGATGCGATCCTGGCGGACAACCCCGGCGCCCTGCTCGACGAGCAGCCGGCCATGGTCAAGATCAACGTGCCCGGGCGCCTGGTGGTGCGCCGCAGCACCATCGAGCAGGAGATCGGGCGCGACTTCGACCTGCAGGAGCTGCACGTGAACCTGATCACGCTGACCGGCCACATCGATGAATCCGACGACGAGTTCGTGCTGAGCTGGGTGCACTGAGCCGCCCGCGACACCAGAAACATCCACCCCAAGGAGACCGATCATGGACATGAAAGTCAACAAGAAGCTGGGCCTGAAAGACCGCTACAACCGCATGACGCGCGACCTGAACTGGACGCCCAGCTACCAGTCGCTCAAGGACATCTACCCCTACCTCGAATACGAGGGCATCAAGATCCACGACTGGGACAAGTTCGAGGACCCCTTCCGCATGACGATGGACGCCTACTGGAAGTACCAGGGCGAGAAGGAGCGCAAGCTCTACGCCATCCTCGATGCGTTCGCGCAGAACAACGGCCACCTGGGCGTGACCGACGCGCGCTACATCAACACGCTGAAATTGTTCCTCACGGGCGTCTCGCCGCTGGAATACATGTCGCACAAGGGCTTTGCGATGCTGGGGCGCCAGTTCCAGGGCGCGGGTCCGCGCGTGGCCTGCCAGATGCAGTCGCTCGACGAGATCCGCCACGCTCAGACGCAGATCCACGCGATGAGCAACTACAACAAGTACTACAACGGCTTCCAGGACTGGCAGCACATGCACCACCGCGTGTGGTATCTCAGTGTTCCGAAGAGCTTCTTCGAGGATGCCGTCACCTCCGGGCCGTTCGAGTACATCCTCTCGATCAGCTTCGCCTTCGAGTACGTGCTCACCAACCTGCTGTTCGTGCCCTTCATTTCGGGCGCGGCCTACAACGGCGACATGGGCGCGATGGCCTTCGGCTTTTCGGCGCAGTCCGATGAATCGCGCCACATGACGCTGGGCCTGGAAGTCATCAAGTTCGTGCTCGAACAAGACCCGGACAACCTGCCCATCGTGCAGAAGTGGATCGACAAGTGGTTCTGGCGCGGCTACCGCGTGCTGACGCTGGTGGCGATGATGATGGACTACATGCTGCCCAAGCGCGTGATGAGCTGGAAGGAAGCCTGGGAGATCTATGCCGAGGAAAACGGCGGCGCGCTGTTCCGCGACCTGGCGCGCTACGGCGTGAAGGTGCCGCTGGGCTGGGAGCAGGCGTGCAAGGAAAAGGACCACCTCTCGCACATGGCGTGGAACGTGTTCTACAACTACGGCGCCGCCGCCCCCTTCCACACCTGGGCGCCGAGCGAAGAGGACATGAAGTGGCTCTCGGCCAAGTACCCGGACAGCTTCGACAAGTACTACCGGCCCCTCTGGGAGCACTACGCCAGCGAGCAGAAGGAGGGTCGGCGCTTCTACAACAAGACCCTGCCCATGCTGTGCCAGGTCTGCCAGGTGCCGATGTTCTTCACCGAGCCCGACGACCCGACCAAGATCGCCTACCGCGAGAGCGACTACCAGGGCATGAAGTACCACTTCTGCTCGGACGGCTGCAAGCACATCTTCGACAACGAACCCGAAAAGTTCAAGCAGAGCTGGCTGCCGGTGCACCAGATCTACCAGGGCAACTGCTTCCCCGAGGACGTCGATCCGACCAAGCCCGACTTCGACCCGCTGATGGAAGTGCTGCGCTACTACAAGATGGAGTTCGGCCGCGACAACCTGGACTACGCCGACTCGCAGGACAAGAAGAACTTCGACACCTGGCGCGCCCAGGCCACCACGAACTGATTGAAGGAGACACACACCATGGCCGTCGTATCCCTGGGCGCCTACGAGTTTGAAGCGAAGGATGCCCCCGAGAAATTTCCCGCCCCGCTGCTCTACGTGGGCTGGGAAGACCACAAGATGTTCTGCGCGCCGCACTGCGTGCCCATGCCGCCCGCCACCGTGTTCGGCGACTTCGTGAAGAACGTGCTGCCCGACATGTACGGCGCTCACCCGGACTTCGCCAAGGTCGACTGGAGTCAGGCCGAGTGGTTCAGCTCGGGCCGGCCCTTCACGCCCGACATGGCCAAGACCATGGCCGACAACGGCATCGGCCACAAGAGCGTGATCCGCTTTCGCACCCCGGGCCTGACCGGGCTGGGCGGCAGCTGCTTCTGATTGGAATTTGAGCGAAATATGGCTCCAGCGCTTGACAGGCAAGCGCTGGAAGCTATGAAAACAGAAGTCAACCGAGTCGTATGAGCTACCAACTGACCATCGAACCCCTGGGCCAGACGCTGGACGTCGAGGACGGTCAGACCATCCTGGACGCGGCGCTGCGGGCCGGCATCTACCTGCCCCACGCCTGCTGCCACGGCCTGTGCGGCACCTGCAAGATCCAGGTCCTCGATGGCGAGATCGACCATGGCGAAGCAAGCAGCTTCGCGCTCATGGAGTACGAGCGCGAAGAGGGCAAGGCCCTGGCCTGCTGCGCCATGCTCGAGTCCGACGTGGTCATCGAAGCCGAGGTGGACGAGGAACCCGACGCGCGCAACCTGCTGGTACAGGACTACAGCGGCACCGTCACGCGCATCGAGAACCTCACGCCCACCATCAAGGGCGTGTGGATCAAGCTCGATGCGCCCATCGAATTCCAGGCCGGGCAGTACATCAACCTGAAGATACCGGGCGAGCACGGCGCGCGCGCCTTCTCCATCGCCAGCAGCCCGGCGCGCGCGCACGAGATCGAGCTCAACGTGCGCCACGTGCCGGGCGGGCGCGGCACCGGCTGGGTGCACGAGCAGCTCAAGGCGGGCGAGCGCGTGCAGCTGGCCGGCCCCTACGGGCGCTTCTTCGTGCGCCGCAGCGCGCACGACAAGGAGGGCCTGGGCTATCTGTTCCTGGCCGGCGGCTCGGGCCTGTCCAGCCCCTGCTCCATGGTGCTGGAGCTGCTGGAAAGTGGCTGCGACAAGCCGATCACGCTGATCAACGGCGCGCGCTCGCGCGAGGAGCTTTATCACCACGACGAGTTCACCCGCCTGGCGACAGAGCACCCCAACTTCACCTACGTCGCCGCGCTCTCCAACGAGCCCGAAGGCAGCGACTGGAGCGGCGCGCGCGGCTTCGTGCACGACGCGGCCAAGGCGCACTTTGGCAACGACTTTCGCGGCCACAAGGCCTATCTGTGCGGCCCGCCCCTGATGATCGAAGCCTGCATCAGCACCTTGATGCAGGGGCGATTGTTCGAGCGCGACATCTACACCGAAAAGTTCATCTCCGCGGCCGACGCGCAGCAGGTGCGCAGCCCGCTGTTCCACCGGGTCTGAAGCAATGCCCGCCTACCACACCGTCACCATCGTCGACACCGGGGAGAGCTACCGCTGCCCGGACGAGCGCTCGGTGCTCAAGGGCATGGAAGCCCTGGGCAAGAAGGGCATTCCCGTGGGTTGTCGCAACGGCGGCTGCGGCGTGTGCAAGGTGCAGGTCGAATCGGGCAGCTACTCGCAGCGGGTGATGAGCCGCGCGCACGTGAGCGCCGAAGACGAGGCCGCGGGCCGCGTGCTCTCGTGCTGCATCAAACCCACCAGCGACCTGAGCGTGAGCGTGCTCGGCGCGATGAAGAAAAACGTTTGCCGGCCAGCGCCCACGACCGGCACCACCCCCGTTTACCCAACCTGAAAGTCAAGAAGGAGATCGCTATGGCATTGACCGGTGTTTTGCGTCCAGGGCATGCACAGATACGCGTGCTGGACCTGGAAGAATCGGTGAAGTGGTACACCGACGTCATGGGCCTGCAGTACCAGGGCCGCGACAAGCAGGGCCGGGCCTATTTCAAGACCCGCGCCGAGCGCGACCACAACAGCGTCATCCTGCGCCAGGCCGACCAGGCGGGCATGGACTTCTTCGGCTTCAAGGTGCTGGACAAGGCCACGCTGGATGACCTGGAGAAGAAATTGCAGGCCTACGGGGTGGCCACCGAGCGCATGCCGGCCGGCGACCTGCTGGAGACCGGCGAGCGTGTGCGCTTCAAGATCCCGACCGGGCACACCATCGAGCTGTACGCCGACAAGGCTGACGTCGGCAGCGCCTGTGGCACGACCAACCCCGACATGGACGTGATCGACCAGCCGGGCATCATTCCCATCCGCCTGGACCACTGCCTGATCTACGGTGATGACCTCGAAGGTGCGCTGGATCTGTTCACCAAGGTGCTGGGCTTCACGCTGGTGGAGCGCGTCAAGCTGGAAGACGGCAAGACCGACTTGGCCGTGTGGCTCACCTGCAGCGCCAAGGCGCACGACATCGCCATCGTGCGCCACGGCGAGAAGGACAAGTTGCACCACGTGTCCTTCCAGCTCGGCAGCTGGGAGCAGGTGCTGCGCGCGGCCGACATCATGAGCAAGAACCGCGTGTCCATCGACATCGGACCGACGCGCCACGGCATCACCAACGGCACGACGATTTATTTCTTCGAACCCTCGGGCAATCGTCTGGAGACCTTCAGCGGCGGCTACGACCACTACCCGGACATGAAGCCCATCACCTGGACCTGGGATGAAGTGGGTGCGGGCATCTTCTACCACGACCGCAAGCTCAACGACGCTTTCCTGAGCGTAGTGACCTGAGGTTTTTTCTCCTTCCCCCTTTGGGGGAAGGCAGGGATGGGGGCGGGGGCCATGACCAGCTCCGGAGCTTGGATGCGCCCCCGGCCCCCACCCCAACCCTCCCCCAAAAGGGAAGGGAGTGAACCAACGCGCCCCGTGGAGACGGGTTTGCCATCTGGAGATCGTGCATGAGTCACAGTGTGGAACAACGCGCCATCACCGCCGAGGCGGCCAACGCCGCCGTCGTCGCAGCCGTGGCCAGGGCGCGGGAGCTGGGCATACGCATCAATGCCGCAGTCACCGATGCCTCGGGCGTGCTCGCGGCCTTCCTGCGCATGCCCGGCGCCTTTCTGCATTCGGTGGACATCGCCATCGACAAGGCCTACACCGCGGCCGGTTTCGGCTTTGCCACCGCCGAGTGGGCCCAGGTGCTCAAGGGCGACGAGGCGCTGCGCCTGGGCATGCCGGTGCGCCCGCGCAACGTGGTGTTCGGCGGTGGCCTGCCGATCCGCGAGGCGGGCGTGCTCATCGGCGGCATCGGCGTCTCGGGCGGCTCGGCCGAGCAGGACGCCGAATGTGCCCGCGCGGGCCTGGCCGCGCTGGGTCTGGATCAGTGACCGGTTCAGAGCAGTTTGAACACAACGAGAGCAGTACATGAAAGAGTTTCTGAACTTCATCAATGGCGAATACGTGAGGAACGCCAGCGGCAAGACCTTCGAGAACCGCAACCCGGTGGACAACGGCCTGATCGGCAAGGTCTGGGAGGCGGGCCAGCCAGAAGTGGATGCCGCCGTCGCCGCCGCCAAGGCCGCGCTCAAGGGCGACTGGGGCCGCATGTCGGTGGTGGAGCGCTGCAAGCTGCTCGATGCGCTGGCCATCGGCATCAACCAGCGTTTCGACGACTTCCTGCAGGCCGAGATCGCCGACACCGGCAAGCCCAACCACCTCGCCTCGCACGTCGACATTCCGCGCGGCGCGGCCAATTTCCAGATCTTCATCGACACCATCAAGAGCGTGTCGACCGAGTCCTTCAACATGCGCACGCACGACGGCAAGACGGCGCTGTCCTACGGCGTGCGCACCCCGCGCGGCGTGATCGCCGTGGTCTGTCCGTGGAACCTGCCGCTCTTGTTGATGACGTGGAAGGTGGGCCCGGCGCTGGCCTGCGGCAACACCGTGGTCGTCAAACCATCGGAAGAAACACCGGCGACGGCCACGCTGCTGGGCGAGGTGATGAACGCGGTCGGCATGCCCGCGGGCGTGTACAACGTGGTGCACGGCTTCGGCCCGGATTCGGCCGGTGAATTCCTCACCCGCCACCCCGACGTGAACGGCATCACCTTCACCGGCGAGACGCGCACCGGCACGGCCATCATGAAGGCCGCGGCCGAGGGTATACGCCCGGTGTCGCTGGAGCTGGGCGGCAAGAACGCCGCCGTGGTGTTCGACGACTGCGATTTCCAGGTGGCGGTGGATACCGTCACGCGCTCCGCCTTCGAAAACTGCGGCCAGGTCTGCCTGGGCACCGAGCGCGTGTACGTGCAGCGTCCGCTGTTCGACAAGTTCGTCGCCGCGCTCAAGGCCAGGGCCGAGGCCATGACGCCCGGGCTGCCGTTTGATCCCGCCACCAGAATCGGCCCGCTCATCAGCAAGGAGCACCAGGCCAAGGTGCTGGGCTACTACCAGAAGGCGGTCGATGAAGGCGCGACCGTGGTCACCGGCGGCGGCGTGCCCGAGATGCCCGAGGCGCTCAAGGACGGCTGCTGGGTGCAGCCCACCATCTGGACCGGATTGAGCGAGACGGCCAGCGTGGTCACCGAGGAAATCTTCGGCCCCTGCTGCCACATCGCGCCGTTCGACACCGAGGACGAGGTGCTGGCCAAGGTCAACGCCAACCGCTACGGCCTGGCCACGGCCATCTTCACCCAGGACATAGGCCGCGCCAACCGCATGGCCCAGGGTATCGAGGTAGGCCTGGCCTGGATCAACAGCTGGTTCCTGCGCGACCTGCGCACGCCGTTTGGCGGCTCCAAGCAGTCCGGCATAGGGCGCGAGGGCGGCGTGCACTCGCTGGAGTTCTACACCGAGCTGCGCAACGTGATGGTGAAGTTGTAAGAAAAAAGTGGCTCAAACGCTTGCCTGGCAAGCGCTGCAAGCTATCAAGACAATGAGCAATACAGGAAAGCAATGACCGAGCCCTGCGCCGCCAACCCGGAAATCGCCCACAGCATCGATGCAGCGGGCCTGCGCACCAACTACCACGACAGAGGCAGCGGCGCGCCGGTGCTGCTGATCCACGGCTCCGGTCCGGGCGTCTCGGCCTGGGCCAACTGGCGCACGGTGATGCCGGCGCTGGCCGAGCGTGCGCGCGTCATCGCGCCGGACATGGCGGGCTTTGGCTACAGCGAGCGCCCGGTCGGCTTCGTCTACGGCATGGATGCCTGGGTGCGCCAGGCGGTGGGGCTGCTGGACGCGCTGCAGATCGCCCGCGCCGACCTGGTTGGCAATTCCTTCGGCGGGGCGCTGGCGCTGGCGCTGGCCATCCGCCACCCCGAGCGCGTACGCCGCCTGGTGCTCATGGGCAGCGTGGGCGTGTCCTTCCCGATCACGCCGGGGCTGGACGCGGTCTGGGGCTACGAGCCCTCGGTGGCCGCGATGCGCGCGCTGCTGGACATCTTCGCCTTCGACCGCACGCTGGTCAGCGACGAGCTGGCGCAGCTGCGCTACGAAGCCAGCATCCGCCCGGGGTTTCAGGAATCGTTTGCCGCCATGTTCCCCGCGCCGCGCCAGCGCTGGGTGCAGGCGCTGGCCAGCAGCGAGGCCGACATCCGCCGCATCCCGCATGAAACCCTGATCGTGCATGGCCGCGAGGACCAGGTCATCCCGCTGGAAAATGCCTATCGCCTCACCGCCTTGCTTGCCCGGGCGCAACTGCACGTCTACGGACGCTGCGGGCACTGGACGCAGATCGAGCACGCCGCGCGCTTCGCCCGGTTGGTGGGCGACTTCCTGGCCGAGGCCGGGCCCGACGAGCCCCTGCCGCTGCCCCGTTGAACCGAACCGCACAGACGAGAGAACCATGACCCCTGCCATCCACAAGCGACTGGGCCGCGAGCTGCACCAGGCGCTCAACGACTGCACCGTGCTGGCGCCGCTGAGCCAGCGCCACCCCGAGATCACCCTTGCCGACGCCTACGCCATCCAGCAGCAGCTGATGAAGCTGCGCCTGGCCGCGGGCGAGCGCGTCATTGGCAAGAAGATCGGCGTGACCAGCCAGGCGGTGATGGACATGCTGGGCGTGTTCCAGCCCGACTTCGGCTGGCTCACCGACGCCATGGTCTACAACGAGGGCGAGGCCATCCCGATGAGCCGCCTGATCCAGCCCAAGGCCGAGGGCGAGATCGCCTTCGTGCTCAGGAAGACGCTCAAGGGCCCGGGCGTGACCGTGGCCGACGTGCTGGCCGCCACCGAGGGCGTGATGGCCTGCTTCGAGATCGTCGATTCGCGCATCGAGGACTGGAAGATCAGGATCCAGGACACCGTGGCCGACAACGCCTCCTGCGGCGTCTTCGTGCTCGGCGACCGGCTGGTGGACGTGCGCGACGTGGACCTCACCACCTGCGGCATGGTGCTGGAGAAGAACGGCGAGATCGTCGCCACCGGCGCGGGCGCCGCCGCGCTCGGTCACCCGGCCAATGCGGTGGCCTGGCTCGCGAACACCCTGGGCGCGCATGGCACCGCGCTGGAGGCGGGCGAAGTGGTGCTCTCGGGCTCGCTGGGCGCGATGGTGCCGGTCAAGACGGGCGACAACCTGCGTGTGACCATAGGCGGCATCGGCGGCTGCTCGGTGCGGTTTGTCTGAGCCGCCAAGGAACAAAGGAGTGAAGTGATGAGCAAGAAAGTGAAATGCGCCCTGATCGGCCCCGGCAACATCGGCACCGATCTGCTGGCGAAATTGCAGCGCAGCCCGGTGCTGGAACCCGTGTGGATGGTGGGCATAGACCCTAGCTCCGACGGTCTCAAGCGCGCCCGCGAGATGGGCATCAAGACCACCGACCAGGGCGTCGATGGCCTGGTGCCGCACATCAAGGCGGACGGCGTGCAGATCGTCTTCGACGCCACCAGCGCCTACGTGCACGCGGAAAATTCGCGCAAGGTGATTGCCGAGGGCGCGATGATGGTGGACCTCACGCCCGCCGCGATCGGGCCCTACTGCGTGCCGCCGGTCAACCTCAAGGCGCACGTGGGCAAGCAGGAGATGAACGTCAACATGGTCACCTGCGGCGGCCAGGCGACGATCCCGATGGTGGCCGCGGTCAGCCGCATCCAGCCAGTGGCCTATGGCGAGATCGTGGCCACGGTGTCGAGCAAGTCCGCCGGCCCGGGCACGCGCAAGAACATCGACGAATTCACCCGCACGACGGCGGGCGCGATCGAGCGCGTGGGCGGCGCCAAGAAAGGCAAGGCCATCATCATCATCAACCCGGCCGAGCCGCCGCTCATCATGCGCGACACCGTGCACTGCCTGACCGAGACCGAGCCGGACGAGGCGGCCATCCGCAAGAGCATCGAAGAGATGATGGCCGAGGTGCAGAAGTACGTGCCCGGCTATCGCATGGTCAACGGCCCGGTGTTCGACGGCAAGCGCGTCTCCATGTACCTGGAGGTCGAGGGCCTGGGCGACTACCTGCCCAAGTACTCGGGCAATCTGGACATCATGACGGCCGCCGCCGCGCGCACCGCCGAGATGTTCGCCGAAGAGATTCTGGCCGGGCGCCTCAAATTGGAGCCCGCCATCGCAGCCTGACGAATTTTCTCCCTCCCCCGCTGGGGGAGGGCAGGGGTGGGGGCTGACGGCGCTCGCACAGGCAAGTTGTCTTGGTTGAGCCCAAGCCCCCATCCCGACCTTCCCCCAAAGGGGGAAGGAGCCAAGACAGAAAGGACATGAACATGAGCATCAAAGGCAAGAAAGTCACCCTGCACGAGATGGCGCTGCGCGACGGCATGCACCCCAAGCAGCACCAGATCAGCATCGAGCAGATGAAGGCGGTCGCCACCGCGCTGGACGCGGCCGGCATGCCGCTGATCGAGGTCACCCATGGGGACGGCCTGGGGGGTGATTCGGTCAACTACGGCTTTGCCGCGCACACCGACGAGCAATACCTCAAGGCGGTGATCCCGCTGATGAAGCAGGCCAAGGTTTCGGCCCTGCTGCTGCCCGGCATAGGCACCGTCGATCACCTGAAGCTGGCGCACGAGGTCGGCGTGCACACCATCCGCGTGGCCACCCATTGCACCGAGGCGGACGTCTCCGAGCAGCACATCACCATGGCGCGCAAGCTCGGCATGGACACCGTGGGCTTTCTGATGATGAGCCACATGAACAGCCCCGAGGGCCTGGTCAAGCAGGCGAAGCTGATGGAAGGCTACGGCGCCAACTGCATCTACGTCACCGACTCGGCCGGTCACATGCTGCCCGAGGATGTGCGCGCCAAGCTCGGCGCGGTGCGGGGCGCGCTCAAGCCCGAGACGGAACTCGGCTTTCACGCGCACCACAACCTCGCCATGGGCGTGGCCAACTCCATCACCGCGATCGAGATGGGCGCCAATCGGGTGGATGCGGCCAGTGCCGGTCTGGGCGCGGGCGCGGGCAACACGCCGATGGAGGTGCTGGTCGCGGTGCTCGACCTGATGGGCGTGCAAACCGGCGTGGACGTGTTCAAGATCCAGGACGTGGCCGAAGACCTGATCGTGCCGATGATGGACTTCCCCATCCGCATCGACCGCGATGCGCTCACGCTGGGCTACGCGGGTGTCTACGGTTCCTTCCTGCTGTTCGCCAAGCGCGCCGAGAAGAAGTACGGCGTGCCCGCGCGCGAGATCCTCGTCGAGATGGGGCGCCGGGGCTGCGTCGGCGGGCAGGAAGACATGATCGAGGACACCGCGCTCACGCTCGCGCGCCAGCGCGGCCTGAAGGTGGCCTGAGGGGGCGGCGTGCTGGCAAAACGCTTGCTCGCAGGTCTGCTGGCGCTGGTGCTCGCCGCGCTGGCGTCGCCGCTGGTGCCCTGGCTGGCGCTGCGGCCGTGGGCGCTGCTGGCCCTGTTGCTGCTTTGCCTGGCGGCCCTGGCGCGCACCCACCCCCGGGGCAGCCAGGCCCGGAGCGCGGTCGCGCGCGCCGACCGGCATGCGCTTGCGGTGATTGCCGAGAACGCCGGCATGATGTCTTCCTTCACCCGCGTGGTGGCCGCCTCGCGCGAGCAGCAGAGCCTGCTTGCCGGCCTGCACCAGGAGGTCGATGCGCTGTCCGCCAGCGTGCAGACCGTGGTGCAGTCGGCCGACGTCACGCACGACGAGGTGAGCAGCATGCACGGCCTGGCCGAGCAGGGCGACACGCTGCTGCACCATGCGGCCGCGGGCATCGAGGCGCTGGCGCAGTCGGCCGACGGGCTGGATGCGCGCTTTCGCGAGGTGATGCGCCACACCCAGGAGATCAAGGGGCTGCTGGCGGTGATCCAGAACGTCACCATGCAGACCAATCTGCTCTCGCTCAATGCGGCGGTGGAGGCAGCGCGCGCGGGCGAGCAGGGCCGCGGCTTCGCGGTGGTGGCCGACGAAGTGCGCAAGCTGGCGGTGCGCACCGGCGAAGCCACGCAGCAGATCCAGCAGACGATCGCCGGCATCACCAGCAGCGCGAGCGCCGCCGATGCGCACCTGAGGACCGTGCTCGAGGGCGTGCACGAGAGCGTGCAGCGCACGCGCGAGACCGGCGCCGCGCTGGCCGACATCCGCGAGCGCTCGGGCCGCACGCTGCAGGCCGCCAGCAGCATGGCCGAAGCCGCGCAGACCCAGGACGCGGTGAGCGAGCGCCTGGTCGATGGCGCGCGCCGGCTGGCCTCGGCCGCCGGCCAGTCGCTCGAATGGGTGGGCAAGAGCAACGCCCAGCTGCGCGTGGTGCAAGGCCTGATCGGCGAACTCAAGCAGGACACCAGCGCGCTGCTCGCCAGCCAGCGCGAGGTGGATGTGCTCACCGATTGCATAGAGGAGATGCGCGCCTGCAACATCCTGGTGATGAACTCGGCCTCGGCCGCAGAACTTGCGCCGGTGCTGCAGCGCATTGCCCAGCTCGACCAGCGTCTGGACGCCGCATGGCAGCGCTGGCAGCGGCGCGTCGGGCGCAAGGCGCAGGCCGCGGATGCGGCGCGTGCCTTTGCCGATGCGCTGGCGCACTACCGCACGGTGCGCGGCCAGGCGCTGGCGCTGGCCCAGGCCGGGCGCTTCGACGAGGTGCGCAGCTTCATCCCCGGCGCGGTGCGCCAGGCCTACGACGCGGCCAAACAGGCGCTGGCGCCGCTTGCCGATCGGCAGCGGCGTGCGCGCCAGCGCGGCTCACCCGCCGCCGCGGCCAGCACCGCGCTGGCTCGCGCTTCCTGATTTTTCCTTGCTACGGACCTCAAACTCATGGCCCTTTCTTCCAAAACCCTGGACCAGCTTGCCAAGCACCTGCACGCCTGCCAGCGCGAGGCGCGCGACACGCCCAAGATCACCGACGAGCACCCCGAGATGGACTGGGACGACGCCTACGCCATCCAGGACCGCATCCTCGCGGCCAAGCTCAAGGGCGGCGCCCGCATCGCCGGCTACAAGGCGGGCCTGACCTCGCACGCCAAGATGCGCCAGATGGGCGTGACCGACCCGGTGTTCGGTTTTCTCGCTGATGAATTCACCGTGCCCGACGGCGGCGAGGTGAAGGTGAGCGAGCTGATCCACCCCAAGGTCGAGCCGGAGATCTGCTTCGTCACCCGCACCGAGCTCACCGGCCCGGGCTGCAGCATCGCCAGCGTGCTGGCTGCCAGCGACGTGGTGTTGCCCGGCATCGAGGTCATCGACAGCCGCTACCGCGACTTCAAGTTCGACCTGAAGAGCGTGGTGGCCGACAACACCTCGGCCGCGCGCTTCGTCGTCGGCGGGCGCGCGGTCGATGCGCGCAGCGTGGACCTGCGCACCACCGGCATCGTGCTGGAAAAGAACGGCGTGCCCGTGGCCCTGGGCGCGGGCGCGGCGGTGCTCGGCCACCCCGCCGCCGCCGTGGCCATGCTGGTCAACCACCTGGGCCGCCGGGGCAAGAGCCTGCCCGCGGGCTCGCTCATCCTCTCGGGCGGCGCGACCGAAGCCGTCGCGGTGCAGGCGGGCGACCACGTCACGCTCAGGATGCAGGGCATGGGCAGCGTGTCGCTGCGCTTCGTCTGAAACCCCGGCGGGAGCACGGCCATGCCATTCGTACAGATCCACATGCTCGAAGGGCGCACGCCCGAGCAGAAGAAGGCAGTGATAGAGAAAGTCACCCAGGCCCTGGTGCAAGCCGTGGGCGTGCCGGCCAGCGCGGTGCGCGTGCTCATCCAGGAAGTGCCCAAGGAGCATTGGGGCATAGGCGGCGTCAGCGCAAGGGAGCTGGGCCGCTGAACTTGCGGGCGGGCCGCGGCGCAGGCGCGCGGCCGCCCTGAACCATCACCACAAGGAGACACACAGATGAACCATCCCTCACGCCGCCGCGCGCTCGGCACCCTGGGCGGCATCGCTGCCGCCGGCCTGCTGCCCGCACCCTGGGTGCATGCGGCCCAGATTTTCAAGATCGGCTACGTGGCGCCGCAGACCGGGCCGCTGTCGGTCTTCGCCGAACCCGATCCGTTCACGCTGGAGGCGATACGCAAGCTGGTGGCGGGCGGCATCCAGAGCGGCGGCAAGAACTACGCGGTGGAGATCATCTACAAGGACTCGCAGTCCAGCGCGGCGCGCGCGGCCGACGTCACCGGCGACCTGATCATGAAGGACAAGGTGGACATCGTCGTCTCCGGCTGCACGCCCGAGACCACCAACCCGGTGGCCGACCAGTGCGAGCTCAACGGCGTGCCCTGCGTGACCAACGACACGCCCTGGCAGCCGCACTTCTTCGGCCGCGGCGGCGACCCCAAGAAGGGCTTCGAGTGGACCAACCACTTCTTCTGGGGGCTGGAGGACATCATCGGCGTGTTCACCGGCATCTGGGACAAGCTGCCGACCAACCGCACCGTGGGCGCTCTCTGGCCCAACGACCCCGACGGCAACGCCTGGGGCGACGCCAAGATGGGCTTCCCCGCCGTCGCGGGCGCCAAGAAGCTCAAGTTCGTCGACCCGGGCCGCTACCAGAGCCCGAACGACAACTTCACCAGCTACATCTCCGAGTTCAAGAAGGCCGGCGTGGAGATCGTCACCGGCGTGGTACCGCCGCCGGACTTCGGCAACTTCTGGGCGCAGTGCGCGCAGCAGGGCTTCAAGCCCAAGATCGTCACCGTGGCCAAGGCGACCGAGTTCCCGGCCGCGGTGCAGGCCTTCGGGCCGCGCAGCGACGGGCTGTCGGTCGAGGTCTGGTGGTCGCCCCAGCACCCGTTCAAGAGCTCGCTCACCGGCCAGAGCGCGGCCGAGCTGGCCGCCGCCTACACCAAGGCCACGGGCAAGCCCTGGAACATGACGCTGGGCTTCAAGCATTCGCTGTTCGAGGTGGCGCTGGCGGCGCTCAAGCAAAGCGGGGGCAAGGGGCCGGAGGCGATTCGCGACGCGCTGCGCGCGAGCGACCTGGACACCATCGTCGGCCACGTCAACTTCACCAGGGGGCCGGTGCCCTCGGTCAGCAAGACGCCGCTTGCGGGCGGCCAGTGGCACAAGAAGGGCGACGGCTTCGATCTCGTCATCGTGGAAAACAGCCAGGCCGGCATGGTGCCGGTGGGCGGCGAACTCAAGCCGATTGCCTGAGGCCATGGGGCTTGTGGCAGACACCGCGGCGGGCGTGCCGCTGCTGGAGCTGCGCGCGCTCAGCCGCAGCTTTGGCGCGCTGCGCGTGGTCGATGGGCTCGACCTGCAGGTGGCCGAGGGCGAGGCGCTGGGCGTGATCGGGCCCAACGGCGCGGGCAAGACCACGCTCATGAATCTGATAGCTGGAGACATCCCGCCCAATGGCGGCCAGGTGCTCTTTGCCGGGCGCGACCTCACCGGGCTGCCCGCGCAGGAGCGCTGCCGCGCCGGCATCGCGCGCACCTACCAGGTGCCCCAGCCCTTTGGCGGCCTGACGGTGTTCGAGAACGTGCTCGTGGGGGCGATCTTCGGCGCCGGCGCGGGCGAGAAGGCCGCGCGCGCCCAGGCGCGCCAGGTGCTGGAGCAGACCGGGCTGCTGGACAAGGCGGACCGCCTCGCCGGTGCGCTGCCGCTGCTCGACCGCAAGCGCCTGGAGCTGGCGCGCGCGCTGGCCAGCCGCCCGCGCCTGCTGCTGCTCGACGAGATCGCGGGCGGGCTGACCGAGCAGGAGGTGCATGCGCTGCTGCAGACCATCCGCGCCATCCATGCCAGCGGCGTGACGCTGATCTGGATAGAGCACATCGTGCATGCGCTGGTGGCGGTGGTCGCTCGGCTGGTGGCGCTGGACTTCGGGCGCAAGGTCACCGAGGGCGCGCCCCAGGACGTGATGAACGAGCCGGCGGTGCGCGAGATCTACATGGGCATAGACCTTGCCGAGGAGGCCGCCGCATGAGCGCGCTGCTGCAGGTGCAGGGCCTGACCGCGGGCTACGGGGACTTCCAGGCGCTGCACGGCATCGACCTCAGCCTGCCCGAGGGCGAGGTGCTGGCCATCATCGGCGCCAATGGCGCGGGCAAGTCCACGCTGCTGCGCACCCTGGCGGGGGCGCTGGCGCTGCGCTCGGGCAGCGTGCGCTTCGCTGGCCGCGCCATCGGCGGCCTGCCCGCGCACCAGGTGTGTGCGGCCGGCGTTGCGCTCGTGCCCGAGGGGCGCCGGCTCTTTCCCAGCCTGAGCGTGCAGGAAAACCTGCAGATGGGCGCCTATGTGCGACGCCCCGGTCCCTGGGACCTGGCGGCGGTGTATGCGCTGTTTCCCATCCTGAGCGACTTTCGCCAGCGCCCGGCCACCGAGCTTTCGGGCGGGCAGCAGCAGATGGTGGCGCTCGGGCGCGCGCTGATGAGCAATCCGCGCCTGCTGCTGTGCGACGAGCTCTCCCTGGGCCTGGCGCCGGTGGTGGTGCGCGACATCTACCGCGCGCTGCCGACGGTGTGCGCGCAGGGCGTCTCGGTCATCGTGGTCGAGCAGGACATCAGCCAGGCTCTGGGCGTGGCCCGGCATGTGGTGTGCATGCGCGAAGGGCGCGTGGTGCTGGCGGGCGCGCCCGCCGAGCTCACGCGCGAGCAAATCGCGCAGGCCTATTTCGGCGCTGTGGCGGGGGCAGCGCCATGATCGCGGAATGGCTCAACACCCTGCTGCAGGGCGTCTTGCTGGGCGGGCTGTACGCGCTGTTTGCGGCCGGCCTGTCGATCAGCTTCGGCGTGATGCGCATGATCAACATCGCCCACGGCGACATGATCGTGCTGGCCAGCTACGCCACCATCGTTGGCGCCAACTACCTGCACCTGCCGATGGCGCTGACCGTGGTGCTGGTGGTCTGCGTGCTCAGCGCCCTCGGCTATGCGGCCCAGCGCCTGGTGTTCAACCGCACGCTGGGCGCCGACCTGCTGCGCCCGCTGCTGCTGACCTTCGGACTGTCCATCGTGATCCGCGAGAGCCTGCAGGCGGTGTTCTCTGCCGACGTGCGCAGCGTGGACGTGGGGCCGCTGGCCACGGCCACCTGGGGTCTGGGCGCTCAGGTGAACGTCGGCGTGCTGCCGCTGCTCGTGATGCTCGTGGGCCTGGCGTGCATCGCGGCGCTGCAGTGGCTGTTTCGCCGCACCGCCATGGGCCGCTCGTTTCGCGCCACCTCGGACGATGCGGACACCGCTTCGCTCATGGGCGTCAACCGCAAGCACGTCTACGCGCTGGCCATGGTGTTCGGCAGCGCCATGGTGGCGCTGGCCGGCGCCTTCCTGGTGATGCGCACCACGGTCAGCCCCTCGGACGGGCCGGCGCGGCTGATCTACGCCTTCGAGGCGGTGATCATCGGCGGCCTGGGCTCGCTCTGGGGCACGGTGGCCGGCGGCGTGGTGCTGGGCGTGGCCCAGGCCATAGGCTCGCGGCTTGACCCGGGCTGGGGCACGCTGGCCGGGCATCTGGCGTTTCTGGGCATTCTGTGGGCGCGGCCCCAGGGCCTGTTCCCTGCCACGCGGGACCGATGATGATGAAGCGCGATCTGCTGCCTGCCCGCGTGGCCGCCGTCCTGGGCGTGCTGTCCATCGCCGCCATCGCCAGCATGCCCTGGTGGGCCGAACGCGCCACGCTGGCGCTGGCCATCGAGGTGCTGGCCACGCTGGCGCTGGCGCAAATGTGGAACCTGCTGGCGGGCTACGGCGGTCTGCTGTCGGTGGGCCAGCAGGGCTTCATCGGCCTGGGCGCCTATGCGCTGGTGGTCTTCGGGCTGCAGGCGGGGCTGGGCGCCTTCTGGGTCATTCCGATTGCCGGCGTCGTGGGCGCACTGGCCGGCGCGCTGGTGGCGCCGCTGGTGTTTCGCCTGAGCGGCGCGCACTTCGCCATAGGCACCTGGGTGGTGGCGGAGGTGTTTCGCCTCGTCATGGCCAATCTGCCCTTTGTCAGCGGCGGCTCGGGCACCAGCGTGGCCAGGACGGTGATGGGCATGAATGCGGCCACGCGCATGGGCCTCACGCTGTGGTGGGCGCTGGCATTGGGCGCGGGGGCGACGCTCGCGGTCTACCTGCTGCTGCGCTCGCGCTGGGGCCTGGCGCTGATGGCGGTGCGCGACTCGGAGCGCGCCTCGCGCAGCCTGGGCGTGCGCGTGGGTCGCATCAAGTGGGCGGTGTGGGTGGCGGCCGCAGGGGTCTGCGCGATGACGGGCGCGCTGCTCTTCATCACCAAGCTGCGCGTGGCGCCCGACCCGGCGTTTTCCATCGACTGGACCACCACCATGTTCTTCATCGTGGTGATCGGCGGCATAGGCACGCTGGAGGGCCCGATCATCGGCACCATCGCCTACTTCCTGCTGCGCGAATGGCTGGCGGACCTGGGCAGCATCTACCTGATCACGCTGGGCCTGACCACCATGGTGGTCATGCTGTTCTTCGAGCGCGGGCTGTGGGGGCTGTGGACGCGCTATGTTGGCTGGGAGCTGTTCCCGGTGCGCCGCCGGCTGGGGCCGCCGGTGGACTGAGCCGGCGAGGGGCGCGTGCTGCGCGCACGGCACCTTGCGCCGCGGACTATTCATTTTAATAGCTGACAACGCTTGACTGGCAAGGGCTGGAGGCCAAAAACCCTGCAAATTCCGCTTCGCTGCAAGTAGCTGCAGCGCCCCGGCCCGCCGTTCAGCCGGCGCGTGCGCCGAAGCGCCGACCGAGCAGGTGCGCGCCGACCACCAGCAGCGTCGAGATCGCGATCATGAGAATGCCCAGCGCCGAAAGCTGGCCCCACAGGCCGTCGTCGGCAAAGGACAGCACCTGCACCGCCAGCACCTCGCTGCCGGGGCGCGAGAGCACCACCGAGAGCGTCAGCTCGCGCAGGAACATGGTCGCCATCAGGATCCAGGCCGAGACGATGCCCGGCACCAGGAGCGGCGCGATCACGCGGCGCAGCGTCGTCAGGTGGCTCGCGCCGCACACCAGCGACGATTCCTCCAGGTGGTCGTGCACCTGCACGAAGGCGCTGGCCAGCGGGCGCACGCCGTAGGGCAGGTAGGTGGCGACGTAGCCGATCAGCAGCGCCGTCACCGTGGCGTACAGCGGCGTCTGCACGAAGAACCACATGAAGCCGATGCCGATCACGATGCCCGGAAACGAGAACGACAAATAGGTCAGCGTCTCCAGCAGCGCCGCGCCGCGTGTGCGCAGCTTGACGATCACGTAGGCGACGAAGAGCGACAGCAGCACGCCCAGCGTGGCGCCGACCACCGCCAGGAACAGGCTGTTGCGCAGTGCCAGCAGCGAGGTGGCATCGTGCAGCACCTCGTGCCAGTGCTTGAGGCTCATCTGCGCGAACGCCTCGCTGCCCGGCACCATCGCATAGGGCACGAAGGAGGTGTAGAGCAGCACCGCCACCGGCAGCACGATGACGACGAAGGACAACAGCGCCACCAGCGCGAACAGCGGCAGGCGCCAGCGCCCCAGCGGCACCACGGCGGGGCGCCAGCCGCGGCTGGAGATGGTGACGAAGCGGCTGCCCTCGCCGGTCAGGCGCCGGTACAGCCAGATGAGCACCACGGCCAGCGCCAGCGCGCTCATGCCCAGCGCCGCCGCCTTGCCGTAGTCGGGCGCAAAGCCCACCGAGATCATTTCGTACAAATAAGTGGCCAGCACGTCCACCTGGCCCGGCATGCCGAGCACGCGCGGCACCGCGTAGGAGGCCAGCGCGCGCACCACGCCGAGCACGAAGGCCGCGAGGATGGCCGGGCGCAGCACCGGCAGCGTGATGCGCACGAGCGTGCGCCAGGTGCCGGCGCCGAACACGCGCGAGGACTCCTCCAGCGACACGTCGAATGAGGCCATGGCCGGCGCGATGATCAGGTAGGCCACGGGCATGTTGAGCAAGCCCTCGACCAGGATCATGCCGGGCATCGAGTAGATGTTGAAGGGCCCCTGCTCCAGGCCGAAGACCTGCATCAGCGCCAGGTTCATCAGGCCGTTGGACGGATTGGCCAGCAGCGCCCAGCTCACCGAAAACAGCACGTGCGGAATCATCATCGGCACGATCGCCAGCACGCCGAAGAGGAACTTGAACGGGATGTCGGTGCGCGTGTTCAGATACGCGAGCACCAGCGCCAGAGCAGTGGCCAGCAGCGTCGAGCCGACGACGAACACGGCGGTGTTGCCCAGCACCTGCCACAGCCCCGGGTCGGTGTAGGCGCTGGCGTACTTGGCCAGCGTGAACTGGCCGAAGGCGTCCAGCCCCTCGGAGACGCTGCCCAGCGCCAGCATCGCCACCGGCGCCACGGTGAGCACGCCGACGATGAGAATCAGCGCCAGCGTGAGGCCCTGGTGGCGCGTGTCCATGGCCATGCTCAGGCCGCCACCAGCAGGCAGTGCTCGGGCGCAAGCCGGATGCTCACCTGGCTGCCCACCGCCAGAGCGGCGTCGGGCGCGGTGCGCGCCAGCAGCAGGGTATCGCCCACGCGGATCTCGGCCTCGTTCACCTCGCCGACGAAGTCCAGCGCCTCGATGGTGCCGTGCACCACGTTGGGGCCGGGCGCTGCGCCGCCCTGCACGTGCAGGAACTCGGGGCGCAGGCACAGCGTGACCGGGCTGCCCGCGGCGTAGTCGCTGGCCGCGCAGGCCAGGCTGCCCAGCGCGCAGGCTATCTGCGTGGCGCCATCGGCGTGGCCGCGCACGGTGGCGTCGATCAGGTTGGCGCGGCCGATGAAGTCGGCGACGAAGCGGTGGCGCGCCTGGAAGTAGATCTGCCGCGGCGTGCCGATCTCGACGATGCGCCCGGCGCGCATCACCGCGATCGAGTCGGACAGCGCCAGCGCCTCGACGCGGTCGTGCGTCACGTAGATGGCGGTGATGTCCAGCTGGCCCATGAAGCGGCGCAGCTCCTTGCGCGTTTCCTCGCGCAGCTTGGCGTCCAGGTTCGAGAGCGGCTCGTCGAACAGGATCACGCGCGGCTCGGCCACCAGCGCGCGCGCCAGCGCCACGCGCTGCTGCTGCCCGCCCGACAGGCGCGTGGCGGGCCGGTCCTCGAAGCCCGCGAGCTGTACGAAGCGCAGCACCTCGGCCACCTTGGCGCCGATCTGGGCGCGGGGCATGCCGCGCACGGTGAGCGGGTAGGCGACGTTGTCGAACACGCTCATGTGCGGCCAGATCGCGTAGGTCTGGAACACCATGCCCAGGCCGCGCTTCTCGGTCGGCACGGCGATGCCCTGGTCGCGCGACCAGACCACGTCGCCGCCGATGCGGATCTCGCCCTCGTCGGGCGTCTCCAGCCCGACGATGCAGCGCAGCAGCGTGGTCTTGCCGCAGCCGCTCGGGCCCAGCAGCGTGAAGATGCGCTTGGCCGGGATCGTCAGGTCAACGCCATCGAGCGCCTTGACGACGCGGCCTTCGGAGACGTAGTGCTTGGTCAGGCCGGTGACGCGGATTTCCATCGGCGGCTTCCGGTCGGGCTCAGCCCTTGAAGATGCGCTTGAACTCGGCGCCCCATTTCTGGATCTCGGCGTCGCCCAGGTCGCGGATCGCCAGCACCTTGACCTGGTCCATGCCTTCGACCGGCGGATAGACGCCCGGCGCGGCCACGTATTCGCCCACGTCCTTGGCCAGCATGCCGGCGGCCTTCTTCGACAGCCAGTAGTCCATGAAGGCGCGAGCCGCCGCCGGGTGCGGCGCCTTGGCGGTGAGCGCCATGGCGCGCGGCGTGCCCAGTAGCGGCTGGCCACCGCCGCGCGGGCCCCAGGCCAGCGGCGCCGGTGCCTTGGTCACGATGTACTTGGGCATGGAGATGGCGATCGCCTTCTCGCCGCTTTCGATCGGCGCGGGCGTGGGGCCGAAGGAGGCGACGAACATCGGCTGGTTCGCGGCCAGCGCCTTGACGAAGTTCGTCCACTCGCCCTCGGAGGCGAAGACCTTCTCCTTCAGGCCCACCAGCCACGAGATGGTGGACGAATGCGTGGCGGGGTCGGCCATGACGATGCGGCCCTTCCATTTGGCGTCGGCCAGGTCCTCGTACTTCTTTGGCGCGTCCGCCGCCGCCACCTGTTTGGTGTTGTACAGGTAGGAGACGTACTCGATGCCAAAGAGCTGGATGGTGTCGTCCGGGCGCGTCCACTCGGGGTAGTCGGCGGCGGCGGGCGAGCGGTAGGGCGCCAGCACGCCGTTGGCCTTGAGCAGCTCCAGCACCGGCAGCGGCGCCTGCACCACGTCGGCCAGCAGCTTGCCCGCGCGCGCCTCGGTCGCCACGGTGGAGACGAACTTGGAGCTGGAGATGCGCGTGTATTCGCCCTGCACCCCGGTGTCCTTGCCGAAGGCTTCCATGATGGGCTTGACCGCGGTGATGTTGGCGTAGAACACCGCCTTGCCTTCCGCGCGCGCGGCCGCCAGATCGGCTTCGGCGCCCTGGGCGGGCGACAGCACCGAGGCGAGGCCTGCCGCGCCGGCCAGTTGCAAAAGGGTGCGTCGATCGAGGGTGGACATCGGGGCTTCCTTTCCGTGAGAGCCGCGCCAGTCTAAGGCAACCCTGTCCCTGCGTCTCGCCAATGATTCCGATGCGGCATGCCCCACATCGCGCGGACTCATTCAGCGCTGTCCGCCAGCGCCAGCGCCGCCTGCATCGCCTGGGCCAGATCGGGGTAGAGGTGGGGCGCAAGCCGCGCATGCAGGCCGCTGCGCTGCACCAGCGCCAGCGGCTGGCCGCGCAGCCCGGCCATGAGCACGCGCACGCCGCGCTGCGTGCACTGGGCGAGCAGCGCCTTGAGCGTTTCCTTGCCGGAGCTGTCCATGTAGAGCAGGCTCGCCAGGTCCAGCACCAGCGCGCGCGCGGGGAGTTGCGACGAGAGTTCCTCGAAGGCGGTAGCGGAGCCGAAGAACAAGGCGCCTTGCAGACGCCACGCATGCACCTGCGGCGCGGCTGCGGCCAGTTCCGGCGGGTTCAGGCGCTCGGCATGGGTGAGGTGGGCCATGCGGTAGATGAACACCGCGCATGAAGCCAGGATGCCCACCTGCACCGCCACGGTCAGGTCAAACACCACAGTCAGCAAGAACACGGCAAGCAGCGTGGCGCCGTAGGGCGCATGAAAGCGGCGCAGATGCGCGAACGCGCGCCACTCGCCCATGTTCCAGGCCACGTGCAGCAGGATGGCCGCCAGGCAGGCCAGCGGAATCGAGCTTGCCAGCGGCGCCGCGACGAGGATCACCGCCAGCAGCGCCAGCGCGTGCACCATGCCGGCCACGGGGCTGGTGGCGCCGCTCTTGACGTTGGTGACGGTGCGCGCGATGGTGCCGGTGGCGGGCATGCCGCCGAAGAACGGCACGACGAAGTTGGCCACGCCCTGCGCCATCAGCTCCTGGTTGGGGTCGTGCCGGTCCCCGATGATGCCGTCGGCCACGCGCGCGCACAGCAGCGACTCGATCGCGCCCAGGAGCGCCAGCGTGATCGCCGGCATCAACAGGAAGCGCGCCGACTCCCAGGAAAAGTCGGGCAGCGTGAACGCGGGCAGCGCCGCCGGAATGCCGCCAAAGCGGCTGCCTATGGTTTCCACCGGCAGCTTCAGCAGCGCCACCGCCACGGTGGAGAGCACCAGCGCGATGATGGCACCCGGCACCGCGGCGAGCTTGCCGGAAAACGGCGCGCGTGCGCCCAGCGACGGCATCGCGTGCTGCCAGAGCACGATGATTGCGAGACACGCCAGTGCGATGCCCAGCGCCCAGCCGTTCACCGCATGCGCGTTGTCCCAGAGCGTGGCGAGGATGCCGAAGAAGTCCGCCGGCATGCTCGCCACCTCCAGCCCGAGGAAGTCCTTGACCTGCGACAGCGCGATCAGCACCGCAATGCCGTTGGTGAAACCGATGATCACCGCCACCGGGATGAAGCGCACCAGCGTGCCCAGCTTGAACAGCCCCATCAGGAACAGCAGCACGCCCGACAGCGCCGTGGCAAGGATGAGATTGCCCACGCCGTACTGCTGCACGATGCCGTAGACGATGACGATGAAGGCGCCCGCCGGCCCGCCGATCTGCACCCGGCTGCCGCCCAAGAGCGCCACCAGAAAGCCCGCGATGATGGTGGTGAAGATGCCCGCCTCGGGCTTGAGCCCGGAGGCGATGGCAAACGCCATCGCCAGCGGCAGCGCGACGACGGCGACCGTCAGGCCCGCGCCGATGTCGGCGAGAAGGCGCGCGCGGTCATAGCCCTTGAGGGCATCGATGAGACGGGGGCGAAAGGAGAAGGTCACGGGCACGGCTCCAGGCAAACGAGGGATGACGACCAGAACATCCCTGAGGCGGGCCACAGTGGCGCAGCCGCGTGATGAAGCGGCGCCGACGGGTCGGTAACTGGTGCGTCAACATGGTGGAGCGTGACAAGTGGCGCGAGTGTACGCCCCGGTATCCCGCGTCGCGGGGGCCGATCCGGATTCGGGCATATGGGTATGCGCGGCGCCGGAACGGGCCGGGCGTAAAGTCGCGCGGCCCGCGCGGCGTGCCACGCATCGGGGGTGTTTTCGACAACGCAATCCGGGGCAGACATCTCGTGCAGGAACTTGACTTTGACGCACTCATCGTGGGCAGCGGCCTGGCGGGCCTGAGCGCGGCGCTGCGCCTGGCGCCCACGCACCGCGTGGCGGTGCTCACCAAACGCGCGATCGAGGACGGATCGAGCCAGTGGGCGCAGGGCGGCATCGCCGCCGTGCTGGGCGAGGGCGACAGCTTCGAATCACACGTGCAGGACACCTTCGTCGCGGGCGCGGGCCTGTGCGCGCCCGACGCCACCCGTCTGGTGGTCGAGCAGGCGCCCGAGTGCATCGCCTGGCTGCGCGCGCTGGGCGTGCCGTTCTCGTTCGAAGAGGGGCGGTTGCACCTGACGCGCGAGGGCGGGCACAGCGAGCGGCGCGTCGTGCACGCGCAGGACGCCACCGGCGCGGCGGTGCAGCGCACGCTGATCGGCGTGGTGCGCGCCACGCCCGGCATCACGGTGTTCGAGCAGCACACGCTGGTGGACCTGATCACCGCGCGCAAGCTCGGCCGCATGGGGCAGACGTGCCTGGGCTTGTACGCGCTCGATGAGGCGAGCGACACGGTGCGCACCTTCCGCGCGCCGCACACGATTCTGGCCACCGGCGGCGCGGGCAAGGTCTATCTGTACACCACCAACCCCGACACCTCCACGGGTGACGGCATCGCGGCCGCCTGGCGTGCGGGCTGCCGCGTGGCCAACATGGAATTCATCCAGTTTCACCCGACCTGCCTGTACCACCCGCACGCCAAGTCCTTTTTGATCAGCGAGGCGGTGCGCGGCGAGGGCGGGCGCCTGGTGCTGCCTGCCGCGCTGGGCGGGGAGCGCTTCATGCCGCGCCACGACGAGCGCGCCGAGCTCGCGCCGCGCGACGTGGTGGCGCGCGCGATCGACTTCGAGATGAAGAAGCACGGCCTCGATTGCGTCTACCTGGACATCTCGCAGCGCAGCCCGGAGTTCTTGCGCGAGCACTTTCCCAACATCCTCGCGCACTGCGCGAGCCTGGGCATCGACATCACGCGCGAGCCCATTCCCGTGGTGCCCGCGGCGCACTACACCTGCGGCGGCATCCTCACCGACCTGGCCGGGCGCACCGATCTGCAGGGCTTGTACGCGGTGGGCGAAGCGGCCTGCACCGGGCTGCACGGGGCCAACCGCCTGGCGAGCAATTCGCTGCTCGAATGCATGGTGTTCGCGCAGGCGGCGGCGCAAAGCATCGCGGCTGCGCCCGCGGGCGAGCGCCTGGCGCTGCCCGGCTGGGACGACAGCCGGGTGCAGGATGCCGACGAGGCCGTGGTGATTTCACACAACTGGGACGAGCTGCGCCGCTTCATGTGGGACTACGTCGGCATCGTGCGCACCAACAAGCGGCTGGAGCGCGCGATGCACCGCATCAGCCTGCTCAAGAGCGAGATCCACGAGTTCTACGGCCAGTTTCACGTCACGCGCGACCTGCTGGAGCTGCGCAACCTGGTGCAGGTGGCCGAGCTCATCGTGCGCTCGGCGCGGCGGCGCCACGAAAGCCGCGGCCTGCACTTCAGCCGCGACTGGCCCGAGCGGGCCGCGCCGGCGGCGCCCACCATCCTCGTGCCCGGCGCGGATGCTTGATTCGTTTCGATGAAATTTGAAGCCGTGCCCAGAATTCGCGCGAATTTCAAAGAGGTTCGTCAACAAGCGGATCAGTCCAGCGTCGCCGCGAGCCAGCCGCGCAGGCTGTTGACGAAGGCCCAGGCCTGCACGCGCGGCACGTCCTGCACGCGCAGCACGGCCTCCACCACCCGCCCCTGTTCGATTGCCAGCGCGCGGCCCACGCCGGGCAGCAGGCCGCAGGCCAGCGCCGGGGTGATCCAGCGGCCGTCGATCAGCGCGGCGAGGTTGCCGAACGTCCCCTCGGTGATCTCGCCCGCTTCGTTGAACAGCACGGTGTCGAACACGCCCGGCGCTGTTGGCGCGAAGGCTGCGTAGGGTTCGCGCCGCGTGGTCTTGTGGCGCGTGAATTCGTCGTGCGCGGCAAGGAAGGGGCGATCGGCCAGGGCCAGGCGCACCGGCTCGGCGGTGGGCGCGAGCGGGGCGGCCTGCGTGCGCGGCCGGCCCTGCGCATCGAGCAGCAGGCGTACGCGCCAGTGGCCCAGCGGGTGCGCTTGCGCGGTGGCATCGAGCGCGCGCCAGAGCGCGTCCTCGCGCCAGGCAAAGCCGAAGTGCGCCGCGGCCTCGGCCATGCGCCGCACGTGCCGCTGCGCGTGGCCCCACTGGCCGCCGCGCAGCGCCAGCGTTTGCAGCAGTTCGAAGGGTTGGCTGGCCCGCGCGAGGAAGGCGCGCTTGTGGCGCCACTCCTGCCATTCGGCCTCGGCGCTCGCGTCCGCCGTGATGCCGCTGCCAATGCCGCAGCGCACCGCCCAGCCGCCGTTTGAGGGCTCGCGCAGCTCCACGGTGCGGATGGGTACATTGAACGTGGCGGCGATGCGGTAGTGCCCTTGCGCGTCCGCCGCGCCGTGCGGGCGCACTACGCCGACAGCGCCGCAATAGACGCCGCGCGGCCGGGGTTCGAGCGCGCGGATCATGCGCATCGCGCTCACCTTGGGCGCGCCGGTGACCGAGCCGCACGGGAAAAGCGCCGCGAACACCTGCACCAGATCGAGCCCCGCTCGCGTTCGCGCGCGCACGTCCGAGGTCATCTGCCAGACCGTGGGCAGCGCCTGCGTGGCGAACAGCACGGGCACGCGCACGCCGTGCGCCGTGGCGATGCGCGAGAGGTCGTTGCGCAGCAGGTCGACGATCATCACGTTCTCGGCGCGTTCCTTGGGCGAGGCGCGCAGGTGTGCGGCCTGCGCCGCGTCTTCCTCGGGCGTGCCGCCGCGCGCGGCCGTGCCCTTCATCGGGCGCGCGAGGATCTCGCCGCCGTGCTGGCCATCGCGCCAGTCGAAGAACAGCTCGGGCGAGACGCTGAGCACCTGTTCATCGCCCGCGTCGATGTGCGCGCCGTAACCGCCGGGCTGCGCGCGGTGCAGCGCGGCAAACAGCGCGGCGGGGCTGCCCTGCAGGCGCCCGACGAGCGGCGCGGTGTGATTGACCTGATAGAGCTCGCCTGCCGCGATGGCGGCGTGGATGCGGGCGATGGCGGCGTCGAACGCGGCGCGCTCGCTCTCGTTTGCCCATTGAATCTGGTACGGCGCCGATGCGTCGCCGGATGCGGCCTCGTCGGGCCAGGACTGCGGCCCGTCGTGCACGGCAAACCAGGCGAGCGGCCCGTCGGGCGCATGCGCCGTGAGCGCCGCATCGAAGGCCGCTGCGGCTTCGTAGCGCAGGTAACCCACGCACCAGCGGCCCTGGCGCGCGGCCGCGTCCACCGCGCGCAGCAGCGCGCGCACCTCGCCCGGCGCGTGCGCCACCAGCACCTCGCGCGGCGGGCCGAACGCGGCGCGCAGGCGCGGCGCATCGGGCACCAAAGGCTGGGTGAAGTCGATGCGTGCGGACGGAAAATTTTGAGTCAAATCGGCCTCTAGCCCTTGCCCATCAAGCGCGAACAGCTATTAATAACAGAGTAAAAATCAAGCCGCGCCGATACCGGCGACGAGCGCGCCGGGCGCATGGCCCTGCTTGAGCCCGGCGGTGAAGGCCAGCATGCGGTCGATGGGCACGCGCGCGCGCAGGCCCAGCGCCGGGTCGACGTGGACTTCGCCGCTGCCCGTCTGAAGCGCCCGCGCCACGCCCGCCAGGCTGTTCATCGCCATCCACGGGCAGTGCGCGCAGCTCTTGCAGGTGGCGCCGTTGCCCGCCGTCGGCGCCTCGATGAAGACCTTGCCCGGATTGCGTGCGCGCAACTGGTGCATCAGGCCGATGTCGGTGGCGACGATGAACTCGGGCGCCTGCATGCGCGCGGCGGCCGCGAGGATGGCCGAGGTCGAGCCCACCGCATCGGCCAGCGCGATGACGGCGGGGGGCGACTCGGGATGCACGAGTATCTTGGCGCGCGGGTGCTGCTCCTTCATCAGTTCAAGCTCGACGGCCTTGAATTCGTCGTGCACGATGCAGGCGCCGTTCCACATCACCATGTCGGCGCCGGTTTCGCGGCGGATGTATTCGCCCAGGTGCCGGTCGGGCGCCCAGAGGATTTTCTGCCCGGCCGCCGAGAGCGCGCGCACGATGTCGAGCGCGCAGCTTGACGTGACCAGCCAGTCCGAGCGCGCCTTCACCGCCGCGCTGGTGTTGGCGTAGACCACCACGGTGCGCTCGGGGTGCGCGTCGCAGAATTCGGAAAATGCGTCTATCGGGCAGCCCAGGTCGAGCGAGCAGGTGGCGTCCAGGTCGGGCATCAAGACGCGCTTGTCCGGCGAGAGGATCTTGGCCGTCTCGCCCATGAAGCGCACGCCCGAGACGACGAGCGTCTGCGCGGCGTGGTCGCGCCCGAAGCGCGCCATCTCCAGCGAATCGCTGACGATGCCGCCGGTTTCCTCGGCCAGTTCCTGCAGGTCGGGGTGCACGTAGTAGTGCGAGACCATCACCGCGTTCTTCTCGCGCAGCAGGCGGCGGATGCGCTCCTTCGTTGCATCGCGCTCCTCGGGCGTGAGCTCGGGTGGCACGCGCGCCCAGGCGCGGCGCGTGTCGCAGGCGGAAAGCGCCTCCGTCGCCCGTTGCACGTCGAGCGCCACGGGCTGCTCGTATTCCACGTCGATCAGGTGTTCGCTCATGCCGTCAATCCTTCATCAGGCGCCAGGAAAAATCGGTCGCCTTCACGTCCTTGGTCAGCGCGCCGATCGAGATGCGATCGACCCCGGTCTCGGCCAGCGCGCGCAGGCCGCCGAGCGTCACGCCGCCGGAGATTTCCAGCACCGCCGCGCGCGTGCCAAGCGCCCGGTTGCGCCGCACCGCCTCGTGCAGCGTGGGCAGGTCCATGTTGTCCAGCAGCACCATTTGCGCACCGTGAGCCAGGGCTTCGTCCAGTTGCGCCAGCGTCTCGACCTCGATCTCGATGAACTTGGCTTGCTCGCCCTGCGCGCGCGCGGTCGCCAGCGCCTGCGCCACGCCACCGGCCGCGGCGATGTGGTTCTCCTTGATCAGGATGGCGTCGAACAGCCCGATGCGGTGGTTCACCCCGCCGCCCACGCCCACCGCGTATTTCTGCGCCAGGCGCAGGCCGGGCAGGGTCTTGCGCGTATCGACGATGCGCGCCGCCGTGCCTTTGACGGCCGCCACGTATTGCCCGGTGCGCGTGGCCACGCCGCTCAAGAGTTGCAGGAAGTTCAGCGCCGTGCGCTCGGCCGTGAGCAGTGCGCGCGCATTGCCAGTCACTTCGATCACGAAGCTGCCTGCGCGGCAGCGCGCGCCTTCGCCTGCCAGGCGGGTGATGCGCGCTTGCGGCTCCATCTGGCGCACCACGGCCTCGAACCACGGCAGGCCGCAGAGCAGCGCGTCTTCGCGCAGCAGCACGCGCGCGGTGGCGGTTTGGTCGGGGGCGATGAGCGCGGCGGTCAGGTCGCCGCCGCCCACGTCCTCGGCCAGCGCGCGGCGGGCGTCGCTTGCGGCCAGATCGGTCAGTTCGGCCGGATTCAAGCGCCAGTGCGGTGTATCGTTCATGTCGGATGGATCATGGCGGGGCCGTTCCCCAAGGGCGGGCATTGTGCCTCGCTCCCGGGCAAGGCCGTGAGGGCGGCTCAACTCCCCGCTTCAGGCGCGGGCACGTAGAGCGAGCCGCCGCCGCGCTTGAACTCGTCGGCCTTGGCGGCCAGCCCGTCGGCGATCGCCTCGCCATCGGCCAGGCCCTTGGCGGCGGCGTATTCGCGCACCTCCTGCGTGATCTTCATCGAGCAGAACTTGGGGCCGCACATGCTGCAAAAGTGCGCCACCTTGGCTGAATCCTTGGGCAGCGTCTCGTCGTGAAAGGCCAGCGCCGTCTCGGGGTCGAGCGAGAGGTTGAACTGGTCGAGCCAGCGAAATTCGAAGCGCGCCTGGGAGAGCGCATCGTCGCGCGAGCGCGCGCCGGGGTGGCCCTTGGCCACGTCGGCCGCGTGCGCCGCGATCTTGTAGGCAATGATGCCCTGCCTGACGTCGTCGCGATCGGGCAGCCCCAGGTGCTCCTTGGGTGTGACGTAGCACAGCATGGCCGTGCCCATCCAGCCGATCATCGCCGCGCCGATGGCGCTGGCGATGTGGTCGTAACCCGGCGAGCAATCGATGGTGAGCGGCCCGAGCGTGTAGAACGGCGCCTCGTGGCAGGTCTTGAGCTGCTCGCTCATGTTGGCCTCGATCAGGTGCATGGGCACGTGGCCCGGGCCCTCGATCATGGTCTGCACGTCGTGCTTCCAGGCGATGTGCGTCAGGTCGCCCAGCGTGCGCAGCTCGGCGAACTGCGCCTCGTCGTTGGCATCGGCGGTGCAGCCCGGGCGCAGGCCGTCGCCCAGGCTGAAGGCCACGTCGTAGCGCTTCATGATGTCGCAGATGTCTTCAAAGTGCGTGTAGAGGAAGCTCTCCTGGTGGTGCGCCATGCACCACTTGGCCATGATGGAGCCGCCGCGCGAGACGATGCCGGTGCGCCTGCGCGCCGTCAGGTGAATGAACGCCAGGCGCACGCCCGCGTGGATGGTGAAGTAGTCCACGCCCTGCTCGGCCTGCTCTACCAGCGTGTCGCGAAACACCTCCCAGGTGAGGTCCTCGGCGATGCCGCCCACTTTCTCCAGCGCCTGATAGATCGGCACGGTGCCGATCGGCACGGGGCTGTTGCGCACGATCCAGTCGCGCGTGGTGTGGATGTTCTTGCCGGTCGAAAGATCCATCACGTTGTCCGCGCCCCAGCGCGTGGCCCAGACGAGTTTTTCCACCTCTTGCTCGATGCTGGAGGTGACGGCCGAGTTGCCGATGTTGGCGTTGATCTTCACGAGGAAGTTGCGCCCGATGGCCATAGGCTCGACCTCGGGGTGGTTGATGTTGGCCGGGATGATGGCTCTGCCGCGCGCGACTTCATCGCGCACGAATTCGGGCGTGATCACTGGCGGCAGGCTCGCGCCCAGCGGGTGGCCGGCCAGGCGCCGCTCGCGCGCGGCGTCCGAGAGGTAGGCGCGCATCCATTCGCGCTTGCCGTTCTCGCGCAGCGCGACGTATTCCATCTCGGGCGTGACGATGCCGCGCCTTGCGTAGTGCATCTGCGTGACATTGGCGCCGCTCCTTGCGCGCCGGGGCTGGCGCTGCAAGCCCGCGGCCTGCTCGCGCAGCGCGGCAAGCTGCCCGGCGGTCTCGTCCTTGCGCCCATCATCGATCGCCTCGGGCGCGCGGCCCGCGTAGCTTTCGGTGTCGCCGCGCTCGGCGATCCAGGCACCGCGCACGCTGGGCAGGCCACGTCTCACGTCGATGGTCACGGCCGGGTCGGTGTACGGCCCGGAGGTGTCATAGACGCTGACGGTCTCGCCATTGGTCAGGCGAATGTCGCGCACCGGCACGCGCAGGTCGGCACGGCTGCCGGGGATGTAGGCCTTGCTGGAGGAGGGAAAGGGCTCGCGTGCGCGGGCGAGCAATTGCGGGAAAGAATCGGGAGCGTTCATGGGCGGTGCATTCCTCAAAAATGGATGGAATGCTCCGCAATCGGTGGGCATGCGCGCATGCGCCCAAGGCGCACGGTACATGTTCACTGCAGCTCTTCTTACGCTGGTACTAACCAGATCAAGTTCGCGGTTCCAGTGGGTAGGCCCACCATCTCAGCACGCCTGTCTCGTGCACCCCGGAGCGGGCGCGAGTATAGGCGACGGCGGGCAGTTCCTGCCCCCGCCGGTTGCGCACCGCCTGCCGGGCCGATCAGAACGACACCGTTGCCGACAGTCGGAAGGTGCGCGGTGCGCCAGGCATCACGAAGCCGTCGCCAAAGGTGCCTATCCAGTAGTTGCGGTCGGCCAGGTTTTGCACGCTGGCGTTCAGGCGCAGGGGCATGCCGGACAGCCTGGTCGCGTAGCTGGCGTTCAGGTCCAGCCGGCTCCAGGCGGGCATGCGCAGTTTGTTGCCCGAATCGGCCCATTGCGCGCCGGTGTGGATCACGCGCGCGCCGAGCTTGAGGCCCTGCACGGGGGTTTGCCAGTCCAGGCCGATGCGCGCGCGCCATTCAGGGGTGCCGAAGGTGTCACGCCCGGTGTTGCGCTGCTGCGAGCGGATGTGGGTGATGCCGCCGAGCAGCGAGACGTTTTGGGTCAGCATGCCGTACACGCTCCATTCCAGGCCCTGCAGGCGCTGCACGCCGGCGTCGGCCAGCAGGGGCAGGGCCGCGCCCGCATCCACGCTGATGAAGGAGGGACGCTTGATCCGGAAGGCGCTGATGGTGTGCGTGAGCTCGCCGGCCTGCAGCTTCACGCCCAGCTCCATCTGTTTGGTGACCCGGGGAGCCAGGGCTTCGCCCGCATTGGCGTAGGTGGGGCCGACGACCTGGCCGGGCTCCAGCCCCTCGGTGTAGTTGCCGAACAGCGAGACGCCATCGCCCCAGGGCTGCACCACGGCCGCGAGCATGGGGGAGAAGCGGCTTTTGCCGTAATCGGAAGCCTTGCCGCCAACCAGCGGGGTCTTCACGCCCTGGTGGCGTGCGCCCACGGTCAGCTGCACAGTGTCATGTGCAAAGCCCATGGTGTCGGCCACGGCGAAGGAGCGGAACGCGTTCTTCGTCGTGTAGCCGCCCCAGGCCGGCGCGGCGGGGAAGACCGGCGTCACCGGGTCGTACAGGTTGGTGTCGTAGCAGTAGTTGCAGGCGGTGTTGTACGAGCCCTCTTCGTGCTTGAGCACGTTGGCCGAAAGCTGCAGGCGGTGGCGCACGGCGCCGGTGTCAAATTTGCCGATGACTCCGGCCTCTGCCGTGCGCCTTTCGGATGCGGCGTGCACGTGGTAGATCGCGCCGCGCGTGCCGCCGTCGGCGCCGGTGACGAAGGCGCGGGTGCCGAACAGCAGGCCCTGGCCATCGGCCTCGGAGCCGCCCACGGCCAGATAGCCCTGCCAGTCGGGCGTGAAATCGAACTCCGCGCGGGCCAGCGCGCCGCGGTTGCCGTACTTGCCGTGCGTGCCGCGGAACATGTTGGTGTCGCCCTGGGGCGCAGCGAGCAGGCGGCCCACGCCGGGAATCGCCGCGTTGCCCAGGAAGTTGAACATGCCGGGGCTGCCGTTGTCGATCTGGTTCTCGCTGTCGTACACGTCCAGCGAGAAGCGCGCGCGCTCGCCCAGGTAGTCCAGCGCCAGCGCGCCGACGCGGCGCTTTTGCGTCTCGTCCCGGGCGCCCATCTCGCCCGCGCCATACACGCCGTTGAAGCGCAGCCCCCAGCGCTGCTCCTCGCCAAAGCGCCGGCCCACGTCGGCATGGGCCTGAAAGTACGCGTGCGTGCCGTAGGTCAGCGTCAGGTCGGCCACCGGTTCGGCCAGTGCGCGCTTGGTCACCATGTTGACCGTGCCCGCCACGCTGGAAGCCGGCGGCATGCCCGAAAGCAGCACGTTGGGGCCGCGCAGCACCTCGATGCGCTCGAACATCTCCACCGGCACCGCATTGGCCGGGGCAATGCCGTACAGGCCGTTGGTGGCGATGTCCATCGCGCCCATGTCCAGGCCGCGCAGGTTGAAGTTCTGCAGCAGGTGGTACTTGTTGGTGGTGAAGACCACGGCGGGGTCGTTCTCCAGCACGTCCTGCAGCGTCAGCGCCGACCAGTCCTCGGCCAGCTCGCGCGTGTAGGCGTTGACGTGCACGGGTGCCTCCATGATGGATGTGGCCCCCAGGATGCCCAGGCGCGCGCCGGAGGCGGCCTTGTGGCCGGGTGCGCGCAGCGGCAGGTCTTCGCGCTCGTACTTGCTGCGCACGGTGAGCGCGGGCAGCGCCGGGGTCTGGGCAGCGTCCTGGCGCGGCGCAGGCACCGCCGTCTGGGCCTGCAGCGCGGAGCTGGTGCCGGCGGCCAGAAGCAGCGCCATCAGGGTGTTCAGCCGCCATGTGCGGGCGGGGGTTTTCGTGCTCATGGTGAGGTCCTTTTCTTGAAAGCTGCAAAGGCGGGAATCAGTGCGCATCGGGGATGTCGAGGGTGTCGGAGGTGGGCGGCAGTTCCTGCCACTGCACGGCCAGCGGGTTCTTGCGCGAGAACAGCCTCAGGTGCTCGTCGATCACCGCGCACACGCGCGCCAGCGCCTCGGGGTCGGGTGCGCTGCAGGCGAAGTGCAGCGCCTCATCGTCGGCACGCAGCTCGCACTGCCCCCAGGGGAACCGGGCATGGCCCTGGAAGGCGCTGTACTGCACGCTGATCTTGCGGTTGAAGTGGTAGCACAGGCGCTGCAGCCAGCGGCTGGCTTCGGTGGTGGCGACATGGCCGTGGGTGTGGTTCATCGTGGGTCTTCGTCGGGAATGGCGAGGGCGCTGTCGGCCAGCACCAGCGGATGGCCGCGCGAGCAGCGCTCGACGCGCGCCTGCACGCCGTAGGCCGCGCGCAGCAGCTCGGGGGTCAGCACCCCGGCGGGGCGGCCGGCGGCCAGCATTCGGGCGTGTGGCCGGCCCGGGCCCAGCACCACCACCTGCTGGCAAAAGCGCAGCGCCAGGTTCAGGTCGTGCACGGCCATCAGGGCCAGCGTCTGCCCCTGAGCCACCAGCGCGTGCACGGCCTGCAGCACCAGCAGTTGCCAGCGCAGGTCCAGCGCGCTGGTGGGTTCGTCCAGCAGCAACAGGCGCGGCGCGCGCACCAGCACCTGGGCCAGGCCGATCATCTGGCGCTGCCCGCCGGAGAGCTGGTTCAAGGGGCGCAGCGCCAGCGCCTTCAGCCCCAGGGTGGCGAAGGTGTGTTCGATGGCGGCTTCGGCCTGGCTGCGGCCCAGGCCGGGGCGGCTGGCGTGCAGGCTGCTCAGCATGGCCTCATAGGCCACGAGTGAACTGGCCTGGGGCAGCGCCTGGGGCAGATAGCCCACGCGGCGCAGGCGCTCTCGCGGGGGCAGGCGGGCCAGATCGATGCCGTCGAGCAGCACCCGCCCCTGCACCGGGTGCAAACCGGCGATGGCCTTGAGCAAGGTGGATTTGCCCACGGCGTTCGGCCCCGCCAGCGCGACCAGCGTGCCCGGCGCGATGCGCTCCAGGCTCAAGTCATGCAGCACCGGGCGGCGCGCGTAGCCGGTGCTGATTTGCTGCAGCATCAGGCCCGCGTTCATGCGCCCCTCCTGCGCGAGAGCACCAGCGCCATGAACATGGGCACGCCCACCAGCGCGGTGATGATGCCTATGGGCAGCACCACGCCGGGCACCAGCGTCTTGCTCAGAATCGATGCGCCCGAGAGCATTACCGCCCCGGCCAGCGCGCTGCCCGGCAGGTAGCTGCGGTGGTCTTCGCCCAGCAGCAGCCGGGCGATGTGCGGCCCCACCAGGCCGACGAAACCGATGGTGCCGACGAAGGCCAGCGCGGTGGCCGCCAGCAGGCTCACGCGCAGCAGCGTGATGAGGCGCAGGCGCTCCACGGCGATGCCCAGGCTGCGCGCCTGCTCCTCGCCCGCGCGCAGGGCGGTGAGTGGCCAGGCGTTGCACGCCGACCAGGCGGCGCAGGCCGCCAGCACGCCGGCGACGATGGCGATCTTGTTCCAGGTGGCGCGCGCGAGGCTGCCCATGGTCCAGAACACGATCTGCTGCAGCGCGTTGCTGTCGGCGACGTACTGCATCAGCCACAGCAGCGCCTCGAAGGAAAACAGCAGCGCGATGCCGAACAGCACCACCGTGTCCACCGTCGCGCCGTGGCGCCAGGCGAGCCACTGGATCAGCAGCGTGGCCACCGCCGCGAAGGCGAAGGCGCACAGCGGTACGGCCAGGTTCTCGCCCCAGACCATGACGGTGAGCCCGCCCACCATGGCCACCGCCGCGCCCACCGCCGCGGCGGCCGAGACCCCCAGCGTGAACGGGCTGGCCAGCGGGTTGTTCAGCGCCGTCTGCATCTGCGCCCCGGCCAGGCCCAGCGCCGCGCCCACCAGCAGCGCCATCAGCGCGTAGGGCAGGCGCACCTCCCAGAGGATGATGCGCTGCTCCAGTGCCAGGTCGGCGGGGCGCACCAGCCCGTCCAGCACCGTGGCCAGCGGCAGGCCCGCGGGGCCGGTGGCCAGGTCCAGCGCCAGCATGGCGCACAGCAGCAGCGCCATGCCCGCCAGCAGCCACAGGCGCAGCGCGGCAAAGCGCCGGTAGCGTGCGGCCAGCGTGCTCATGCCTGGTCTCCGGCGGCCCAGGCCAGCGCCTGCTGCACTGCGGGGGCCATGCTGCTGCCGTGGTCGGCACCGGCAAAGGAGGTGAATTGCAACGCCAGGCCGGGTGTGCCGCGCAGACCCCGGATCAGGGCTTGCAGGTGTTCGCCAGCGTGCCGCTCGCGGGCGATGGCGGCGCGGGCTGGGTCGGCGGGGGGGGCCGCCTCGCGCGCGCCCTGGGTGAGCAGCAGGCGCAGCGCGCAAGCATCGGCGCGCCGGCGGGCGGTGAAGCGCTCTTGCTCCTG
Source organism: Comamonas flocculans (assembly GCF_007954405.1). Classification (NCBI taxonomy): domain Bacteria; kingdom Pseudomonadati; phylum Pseudomonadota; class Betaproteobacteria; order Burkholderiales; family Comamonadaceae; genus Comamonas; species Comamonas flocculans. The sequence goes on from NZ_CP042344.1 coordinate 1,736,678, forward strand.
CACGATGAAACCGCCGCGCCACCACACCGAGGGGCTGGCCGCGACATAGGTCTGAAAGCCGCCCGGCCGCGTGAACAGCGCATGCAGCACGCACAGCCCGCCGTAGGAATGGCCGAAGAAGGTCTGGCGCGCGGCATCCACCGGCGCGGCGCGCGCCACCATGGGCCGCACCACGGCGTCGATGAAGTCGAGGAAGGCATCGGCTCCGCCTTCGGGGCGGCCGCGTTCGCTTGTCGCGGGACCGGGCGCCGGCGGGGTGTAGTCCTGGCTGCGCGCGTCCAGGTCCAGCACCTGCCCTGCCGCCTGCCCGCCCGCATGGCCCATGCCCACGATGAGCACGCCCGGCGCGGCCCCGCCCGGCCCGCGCGCGTAGCGGTTGCGCATGAGCTGCGCGGCCAGCGCGAACAGCAGGTCGCCGTCCAGCAGGTACAGCACCGGCCAGCCCTGGGCGGGCGGCGGCGCGGGCGGCACGGCCAGCATGATGCGGTGCCTGCGGGTGCCCGCGGCCAGATCGATCTGCCGTGTGCCGGGCAGCGCCACGGGTGGGGCGTGTTCCAGATCCGCGGCGGCTTGTCCGCCGGGTTGCACGGCGCAGCCGGACAGCGCCGACGACACGGGCAATGTGCCCAGTTTCAGCAGGGCGCGACGGGTGGGTATGGGCATCATGGCGTGAGCGAGGTCCAGTACACGCCTTGCAGCGGGATGGGCTGAAAACGCTCGTACATCGTCTGCAGCGTGGCCCGCGGATCGAGGTCGGCAAACAGCTCGGGGTGCAGCCATTTGGCGAACACCTGCACGGCCACCACGTTGAAGGGTGAGTTGTAGTAGTGGTGCCAGATGGCGTGCGCGCGCCCCTGCCGCACTGCCTGCAGGGGGGTGATGCCGCGGCGCTGCACGGCGCGGGCCAGCGACTCGCGTGCGGCTTCGGGCGTGGCGTCCGCGCCCAGCACGATGCGCAGCGGCGTCTGCTGCGCCGTGGCCAGCGCGCCTATGCCGGTGCCGATGTAGTGGTCTGGCTGGCGCGCAATCAGAAACTCGGGGTTGAGCGTGCCGAACTCGCCCGCAATCAACCCCTCGGCCACGTTGCGCGCACCGGCGGCTTGCAGCAGCTTGCCCACCAGGCCGACCATGGTGTCGCAGCAGCCCTCGGAGAGGCCGACGCGGTTTTCCAGGAACACCGTGGGGGGTTCGGGGCGGGCGTTGGCCAGGCGCTCGGTCACCACGGCCAGCTGGGCGCGCCAGAAGCGGACGAAGGCCTCGGCCTCGGCCCGCCGGCCCAGCACCTCGCCCAGCAGCAGCATGCTGCGCGGGGTGTTCGCCAGCGGGTCGTGACGCAAGTCGACGAAGACCACGGCCACGCCGGCCGCCTCCAGGCGCGCCAGGGTTTCACGGTCGCGCTCGCTGGGGCCGTGGCCACCGGCCAGGCCGAGGATGGCCACCTGGGGTCGCAGCGCCAGCGCCTGCTCGTCGCTGAAGCTGCCGCTGCTGGCCCGGCCCACGCGCGGGACGCGGTCCAGTTGCGGGAAGCGCCGCGCCCACTGCGCATAGCCGGGCGCGTCGAGCTTCTCGAACTCGCCCATCATGGCGACGAGGCGGCGCGTGGGGTCGTCCTTGTCCAGTACTGCCAGCGCGGGCAGCAGGCGCCCCTCGCCCAGCAGGATGCGCTGCACCTTGGCGGGCAGTTGCACGCTGCGCCCGGCAAGGTCGGTGACGGTGATGGCGCCCGGCTGGGCCTGGGCCGCGGCGGCCAGGAGAAACAGGGCGCTACCCAGCCAGCGGCGCACGCAGTGCGAGAAACGGAACATGAAAGGAATCCGGAATCAGAATCGAAATCGTGAAGCGCAGGGAATTCTATTGAGAATGATTTGCATTAACGTTGACTGGGCGCTAGGATCGCACGGATGGTTGTCGTCCACGTTTGCGGCAGCAACAAAAACGTTTGCGGGCGCTCGCCCGAACCTCCATGTCCACGTATTCCGGCTTTGGCCCCAATGACCGCGTGCCTGCATCTCCCGTGTCCGCCGACCAGGCGCTGCGCAGCCACTTGGCGCGCCTGCGCGAGCTGCGCCCCGGCCTGCAGATGCACGGCGAGGACGGGCACGAGCCCTGCGACCTGGTCGCGCAGGCCGAGATCGGTGCCGGCTTGCGGCTGGTGGTGGTGCTGGAGGGAGCGGTGGACGTCTCCTACGGCGGCACGCGTGTGCAGCTTTCGCCGGGGCGCAAAGGCACGGTCAGCGCCGCGCTGGTGGCGGTGGCCAAGTCCGAACGCTTCACGCGCCGCGCCCGCCGGGGCGTGTATTCACGCCGCGTGAGCCTGGGGCTGGACCGCGACTGGCTGGCCCAGACGGGCGAAGACGCAGCCACGCCCGAGCTGGCGCACTTCATGCGCCACCACCTGGCACTGCACCATTGGCAGCCTACGCCACGCGCGGCAGCCATGGCCGAGCAGATCGTGCGCCCGCCGCCGCTGACGCCGCTGCTGCAGCACATCTATCTGGAAAGCCGGGTGCTGGAGCTGGTGGGCGAGGCCTTGGGCACGTTGTGCCTGTGTGCGCCGGTGCATCCGGGTACGTCGGCGCTGCGCCCGCGGGAGCACCAGCGCCTGCGCGAGCTGCATGCCTTTCTGGCCTCAGGCCAGGCGGACGCACTGACGCTGGCTCAGATCGCGCGCCACGCGGGTGTGAACGCCAACACCCTGCAACGCCAGTTCCGTGCAGTCTATGGCACCACGGTGGTCGAGCATTTGCGCGAATGCCGCTTGCAGCGCGCACGCCAGGCGTTGGAGCGTGACGGCATCACTGTCGGCCAGGCAGCGCTGGTCGCGGGGTATGTCAGCGCGGCCAATTTCGCGACGGCCTATCGGCGCAGATTTGGGTTGTCGCCCAATCAGGCACGAACGCGGATCTAGGGCAACGCTGAACAAGCCCCCCGCGCGTCGCACATCCCAGCCGGCGGCGGTCTGCGGCGTTGCAAATCCTCGCCATAGCTTCGGCTATGGCTGCGCTTTGCGCCTTGCAGCCCATCCCCAGGCTGGGCGCGCGCCATCACGGCGACTTGTTCAGCGTCGCCCTAGGCTGGTTTTCAAACGTCAAATATGCCTCAAACGCTTGTCCGGAAAGCGCTGGCAGCTAGCATTTCAGCCGCCAATACGTCAAGTTCCTCCCACATAGGGGTTGCTGCGCCGCTCGCGCCCAAAGCTGCTCTCGGGCCCATGGCCGGGGATGAATACCGTCTCGTCGCCCATGGGCCACAGCCGTTCGGTGATGCTGGCGATGAGCTGCGCGTGGTTGCCCTGGGGAAAGTCGGTGCGGCCGATGCTGCCGGCGAACAGCACGTCGCCGACGAAGCAGCGCTGGATTTGCGGTGCGTGAAACACCACGTGCCCCGGCGTGTGGCCGGGGCAGTGGCGCACGTTCAGCGTTTCCCGCCCGATCGTGACCGTGTCCAGGTCGTGCAGCCAGCGCGTGGGCGTGAAGATTTTGGCCTGGGGAAAGCCGAACATGGCGCTTTGCTGGGGCAGGCCATCGATCCAGAACTGGTCGCCCTCGTGCGGGCCGATGATGGGCAGGGTGAGGCGTTCGCTGAGCTCGCCCGCGCCGCCCGCATGGTCGATGTGCGCATGGGTGAGCCAGATGGCCTGCAGCTTGAGCTGGCGCGCGCGCACCTCCCCGAGGATGTGTTCCAGGTCGCCGCCCGGGTCGATGACGGCCGCCTGCAGGCTCTGCGCGCACCAGACGAGCGAGCAGTTCTGCGCGAACGGCGTGACGGGAATGGTGTGGTAGTGCAGCATGGCGGCGATTGTGCCGCGCCGCCGCTTCAGGCCATGGGCAGGCCGACGTAGTTTTCCGCCAGGCTGGTGGACGCGGCGCGCGAGTGCACCAGGTAGTCGAGCTCGGCCTCCTGCACCCTGGTGTGAAACGCTCCCTCTTCGGGGAAGTTGTGCATCAGCGAGGTCATCCACCAGGAAAAGCGCTCGGCCTTCCAGACGCGCTTGAGACACTGTTCGGAATAGTGATCGATGCCGTGCGTGCTCTTGTTCTTGAAGTAATCGATGAAGGCGCGTGAGAGGTAGCCGACGTCGGAGGCCGCAAGGTTCAGCCCTTTGGCACCGGTGGGCGGCACGATGTGCGCGGCGTCGCCCGCGAGGAACATGCGGCCGAAGCGCATCGGCTCGCAGACGAAGCTGCGCAGCGGCGCGATGCTTTTTTCGATCGAGGCTCCGGTGACGAGCCGCTCGCGCGCCTCGGGATCCAGGCGCCGGCGCAGCTCTTCCCAGAACGCCTCGTCGCTCCAGTCCTCGACCTTGTCGGACAGTGGCACCTGCAGGTAGTAGCGGCTGCGCGTGAGGCTGCGCTGGCTGCACAGCGCGAAGCCGCGCTCGCTGTTGACGTAGATCAGTTCCTTGCTCACGGGCGGCGTGTCGCTCATCAGACCGAGCCAGCCGAAGGGATAGACCTTCTCGTAGTGGCGGATGCGCTCGGGCGCGATGCTGGCGCGGCAGGCGCCGTGAAAGCCGTCGCAGCCGGCGATGAAGTCGCAGCGGACCTCGTGCAGCTCGCCATCCTTCTCCCAGCGCACGCGCGGCTGCTCACCGTCGTAGTCGCGCGGCTGCACGTGCGCCGCCTCGTACACCGTGGCAAGGCCCTCCTCGGCGCGCACCTGCATCAGGTCGCGCGTGACCTCGGTCTGGCCATACACCATGACGTACTTGCCGCCCGTGAGGCCGTGCAGGTCGATGCGGTGGCGCTGGCCGGCAAACAGCAGCTCGATGCCGTGGTGGTGCAGGCCGTGGCGATCCATGTTGGCGCCGGCACCGGCCTCGCGCAGCAGGTCCATGGACACCTGTTCAAGCACGCCCGCGCGGATGCGGCCGAGCACGTAGTCGGGGCTGCGCTGCTCCAGGATGATGTTGTCTATGCCCGCCTGGTAGAGCAGCTGGCCGAGCAGCAGGCCGGCGGGGCCGGCGCCGACGATGACGACGGGCACGTGTTTCGGGCTGGGCATGCAAGTCTCCTGGTGGCTGCGTTCGGCGCGCCAAGGCGCCATGGCGTGAGACTAGCGACGCAGGCCCCGTGTGGCCAGCCACCTGCCGCAGACCTTGTGCGATCATCGCGCAAAACGCCCGCTGATCGCACGAAATGCACGACACCCCGGCCGCGCTCGCCCATGCCGACTACATCGCCGGCCTGGCCAAGGGCCTGGCGGTGCTGGAGAGCTTCGACACCGAACGCCAGCGCCTGAACGCCACCATGGCCGCGCAGCGTGCGGGCATCACGCGCGCGGCCGCGCGCCGCCACCTGCTCACGCTGGCGCACCTGGGCTATCTCGAATCGGACGGCGCCTATTACTGGCTGGCGCCCAAGGTGCTGCGCTTTTCCGGCGCCTACATGGCCACGGCGCGGCTGCCGCGCGTGGTGCAGCCCGAGCTGCACAGCCTGGCCGCGCGCACCGGGCTGTCGTTTTCCTGCGCGGTGCGCGACGGCGACTTCGTCGTGATCGTGGCGCGCAGCGCGGTGCGCGAGAGCGGCGACCGGCTGCTGGCCCACGGCGTGCACCTGGGTTCGCGCCTGCCGGTGCACGCCACCTCCACCGGCCGCGTGCTGCTGGCGGCCCTGCCCGAGGCCGAGCGCGCCGCCTGGCTCGCCCAGGCCGAGCCGCAGCGCCTGACCGCGCACACCGTGAGCGACGCGGCCGCGCTGGCGCGCGTGCTGGGCGAGGTGCGCCGGCTGGACTACTGCATCGAGGCGCAGGAGCACGAACTGGGCGTGCAGGCGCTGGCCGTGCCGCTGCGCGACATGCGCGGGCGCACGCTGGCGGCGATCAACGTGGTCACGGCCACGCACCGCGTGGAGGCGCCCTGGCTCGTGCGCCAGGTGCTGCCGCTGCTGCAGGAGTCCGCGCGCCTGCTGCGGCCGCTGCTGTGAGCGGCGGGCGCGGCCGCGCTACAGGTGGCCGCTTTCCAGCGCGCACACGCGCAGGCTCAGGCGCCGCAGCAGCTCGGCGGTGCGCTGCACCAGCGGCGTCGCGCCCTTGGTGGCGGGTTGCACCACGCACAGCGTGCTCACCACGTGCGGTGAGTGCAGCGGTGCCTCCATCAGGCCCTCGGCCGAGCCCTGGCCGCGCAGCGCGCTGTCGGTGAGCGCGGCGTAGCCGTAGCCGGCGCGCACCAGGTCGAGGATGACAGGTACGCTGGAGACCTCCCAGACCACGTCCAGCTTGACGTGCGCCAGCGTTGCCTGGGCTTCCATCAGCTTGCGAAAGATCTGGTTGCGCTGGGGCATGACCAGCGGGTAGCGCGCCAGCTCGGCAAAGGCGACGCCGCCCGCAAGCGGCAGGCTGCCGGTCGGGCCGATCAGGCACAGGCGCTCTTCCAGCACCGGCTCGGCCTCCATCTGCGGGTGGCTGGCGGGTGAATACACCAGGCCCAGGTCCATGCGCGCGCTGCCCAGCCACTCCGCGATGGTGACGGAAAAGGCCTCGACGATCTCCAGCCGCGCCTTGGGCATCTCGCGGCGGAAGCGCTCGATCAACAGCGGCGTGAGGCGCCGCGCCAGGCTGGGCGGCAGGCCCACGGTCACGCGGCCCACGGGCTCGCCGCGGCGGCTCTTGAGATCGTCGCGCGCATGCGCCACGCTCTGCAGGATGGCGTGGCCGTGCTCCAGCAGGCGCAGCCCCGCATCGGTCGGCACCACGCCGCGGCCGGTGCGCGCAAGCAGGGTCTCGCGCAGCTCCAGCTCCAGCGCGCGCACCTGGCGGCTGAGGGCGGGCTGCGCCACCTCCAGCGCCTGCGCGGCGCGGGTGAAGCTGCCCAGCTCGGCCACGCGCACGAAGTATTCCAGCTGTTTCAGGTCCATGTCCGCGTCGCTCCCGGCCAAGCCATGCCGTTTTGTTCTAACTGCTAGTGCCGATATCGCCTTGTTCACCAGAGTCTAGCTGTCCACAATCCCTGGCAAAGCATTTTTTTGCCCCTGCCATGCACCCCGCCGCCCCCGCCAGCCTGCGCGCCATCTCTTCGATGGCCACGCGCGCCGTGCTGGCTGAGCTGGCGCAGGCCTGGCGCCAGCAGGGCGGTGCGGCGCTGGCGCTGCAGTCGGTGGGCGGCGTGGATGCCGCGCGCCGCGTGCGGGACGGCGAGGCGCTGGACGTGGTGCTGCTGGCCAGCGACGCCATCGACCGGCTGGTGGCCAGCGGCCACGCGCAGCCGGGCAGCAAGGTGGACTGGGTGCGCTGCGCCACCGCCGTGGCCGTGCCCGCCGGCGCGCCGCTGCCCGACATTTCCAGCGAGGCCGCGCTGCGGGCGGCGGTGCTGGCGTCGCCAGCCATCGCCTGTTCCACCGGGCCCAGCGGCACGGCGCTGCTGCGCCTGTTCGCGCGCTGGGGCGTTGCCGACGAACTCGAAGGCCGGCTGGTGCAGGCGCGCCCTGGCGTGCCGGTGGCGCAGCTGCTTGCGCGCGGCGAGGCGGCACTGGGCTTTCAGCAACTGAGCGAATTGCTGCACGCGCCGGGCGTCAGCGTGGCGGGCGCGCTGCCGGCGGCGGTGGCGATCGACACCGTCTTTTCCGGCGCGCTGGTCTGTGGTTGCCAGGACGCCGAGGCGGCGCGGCAGTTTCTGGATTTTCTGGCCAGCCCCGCCAGCGCGCCGGCCCAGCGCCGCCACGGCATGCAGCCGCTGTGAGGCGGGACATCTTCAACAGGAAAGCGAGCCATGATCATCGACGTGCACGGCCACTACACCACCGCCCCCGCGGCGCTGGGCGAGTGGCGCCAGCGGCAGATTGCCGCGCTTGCGGATGCAAGCCTTCAGCCCCGGGCCTCGGAGCTGAAGATCAGCGACGACGAGATCCGCGAGAGCATCGAAGAAAACCAGCTGCGCCTGATGAAGGAGCGCGGCAGCGACCTGACCATCTTCAGCCCGCGCGCGAGCTTCATGGCGCACCACATCGGCAATTTCGAGACGTCGAGCACCTGGGCCGCGATCTGCAACGAGCTCTGCCACCGCGTGAGCGAGCTCTTCCCGGACCATTTCGTGCCCGCCGCGATGCTGCCGCAGTCGCCCGGCGTCGACCCGGCCAGCTGCATTCCCGAGCTGGAGAAGTGCGTGCGCGAGTACGGCGCCGTCGGCATCAACCTCAACCCCGACCCCTCGGGCGGGCACTGGAACAGCCCGCCTTTGAGCGACCGCCACTGGTACCCGATCTACGAGAAGATGGTGGAGCACGACATCCCCGCGATGGTCCACGTGAGCACGAGCTGCAACGCCTGCTTTCACACCACCGGCGCGCACTACATCAACGCCGACACCACGGCGGTGATGCAGCTCATCCAGGGCGATCTGTTCAAGGATTTCCCCACGCTCAAGTTCCTCATTCCGCACGGCGGCGGCGCCGCGCCCTACCACTGGGGCCGCTACCGGGGCCTGGCGCAGGAATTAAAGAAGCCGCTGCTGGACACGCACCTGCTGAACAACCTCTACTTCGACACTTGCGTCTACCACCAGCCTGGCATCAATTTGCTGACCGAGGTGATCCCGGTCAAGAACATCCTGTTCGCCAGCGAAATGATAGGTGCGGTGCGCGGCATCGATCCCGAAACCGGGCACTACTACGACGACACCAAGCGCTATGTGGAGGCCACGCAGAACCTGACGGCCGAGGAGAAGCACCAGGTCTATGAAGGCAACGCGCGGCGCGTCTTCACGCGCCTGGATGCACGGTTGAAGGCGCGGGGTTTGTAATAAAAAGTGGCTTGAACGCTTTGCCATCAGGCGCAAGCAGCTATTGAATTGAAAGTGTTTTGCGGGGTTTGAGATGTACGAACTGGGTGTGGTCTATCGCAACATCGAGCGTGCCGATCGCGCCGCCGCCGATGCGCTGGCGCACTACGGCAGCGCCACGGTGCACGAGGCGCTGGGCAAGGTGGGCCTGCTCAAGCCCTACATGCGGCCCATCTACCCGGGCGCGCGGGTCTCGGGCACGGCGGTGACGGTGCTGCTGCAGCCGGGCGACAATTGGATGCTGCACGTCGCGGCCGAGCAGATCCGCCCGGGCGACGTGGTGGTCGCCGGCGTGACCAGCGAATGCACCGACGGCTACTTCGGCGACCTGCTGGCCACCAGCTTCAAGGCGCAGGGTGCGCGCGCCCTCATCATCGATGCGGGGGTGCGCGATGTGCGCACGCTGCACGAGATGAACTTCCCGGTCTGGAGCCGCGCGATCTCGTCCAAGGGCACGATCAAGGCGACGCTGGGTTCGGTGAACATCCCGGTGGTCTGCGCCGGCATGTGGGTGCGCCCGGGCGACGTGATCGTGGCCGACGACGACGGCATCGTCTGCGTGCCGCGCGAGAAGGCCGAGGCCACCCTGGCGGCGGCGAAGAAGCGCGAGGACAACGAAACCGGCAAGCGTGAAATCTTCGCCAGCGGCGTGCTCGGGCTCGATTACTACAAGATGCGCGAGGGCCTGGCCAAGGCCGGGCTGCGCTACATCGACTGAGCGCCATGACCATGCCCGCATCGTCCCGCGACTGGAAGATCGGCCTCGTTGGTTATGGCGAGGTGGGCCGCATCCTGGCCGAGGATCTGCGCGCGCAGGGCGTGGCTGTTGCCGCTTACGACCTCAAGCTCGCCAGTACCGAGGCGCCGCCGCTGCGCGCACACGCCGCGCAGCATGGCGTGGCGCTGGCGGGCAGCCCCGCGCAGTTGGCCGCGGGTGCTGATTTCATTATTTGCGCCGTCACCGCGAGCCAGACCCTGGCCGCGGCCCAGGCCTGTGCTGCGGCGGTGCGCGCGGGCGCCTTCTATCTCGACTTCAATTCCGCCTCGCCCGCCACCAAGCAGCAGGCCGCCGCCCTGATCGACGGCGCCGGTGCGCGCTACGTCGAGGGCGCGGTGATGACCAGCGTGCCGCCCTATCGCATCCGGGTGCCGCTGCTGCTGGGCGGCAGGCACGCGGCGGTACTGGCCGAGGACATCGAGCAACTGGGCTTTGCCGCGAAGGTGGCGAGCGAGCGCATCGGCGTCGCCTCGGCCACCAAGATGTGCCGCAGCGTGATGATCAAGGGGCTGGAAGCCATGGTCATCGAGAGCTTCACCGCCGCGCGCCACTACGGCGTCGAGGACGCGGTGCTCGCCTCGCTCGCCGAGACCTTTCCCGGCATCGACTGGGAAAAGCAGGGCGCGTACTTCTTTCAGCGCGTGATCGAGCATGGCCGGCGGCGCAGCGAGGAGATGTTTGAATCCGCGCGCACCGTGCGCGACGCGGGTCTGCCACCGGCCATCGCGCAGGGCGCGGCCGAGCGCCAGGCGTGGATCGCCGACCTCGCGCAGGACGGTGTGTTCGGCGAACGTGGCACCCCCGGTTTTGCGCGCAGCGCCGACTGGCGTGTCGAGGCCGACCGGTTGCTCGCCCATCTCAAGAGAGGCAATGCATGAGCACGTTCGAGAAAACCCCCGGCTGGCTCGACTGGTACCAGAACCCGTCCAGGCCGCGCTTTCAGCTCCCGGCGGGCGCGGTGGATGCGCACTGCCATGTGTTCGGCCCGGGCGAGCAGTTCCCCTACGCGCCCGAGCGCAAGTACACGCCCTGCGACGCCGGCAAGGCGCAGCTCTTCGCGCTGCGCGATCACCTGGGTTTTGCGCGCAACGTCATCGTGCAGGCCACCTGCCACGGTGCGGACAACCGCGCGCTGGTCGACGCGCTGCAGGCCGCGGGCGGCAGGGCGCGCGGCGTCGCCACCGTGCGCCGCGGCGTGAGCGACGAAGAACTGCAGCGCCTGCACGCGGCCGGCGTGCGCGGCGTGCGCTTCAACTTCGTCAAGCGCCTGGTCGATTTCACGCCCAGGGACGAGCTGATGGAGATTGCCGCGCGCATCAGGCCGCTGGGCTGGCACGTGGTGGTCTACTTCGAGGCGGTGGACCTGCCCGAGCTGCGGGACTTTTTCGCCGCGCTGCCGACCACGGTGGTCGTCGATCACATGGGCCGCCCCGACGTGAGCAAAGGCGTGGACAGCGAGGAATTCGCCCTGTTCCTCAAGTTCATGCGCGAGCACGACAACATCTGGAGCAAGGTGAGCTGCCCCGAGCGCCTGTCGCTCAGCGGCCCGCCGGCCCTGCAGGGCGAGCAGGCCCCCTACCGCGACGTGGTGCCCTTCGCGCGCCGCGTGGTGCAGGAGTTTCCCGAACGCGTGCTCTGGGGCACCGACTGGCCCCATCCGAACCTCAAGAAGCACATGCCCGACGACGGGCTGCTGGTCGATTTCATCGCGCACATCGCGCCCACGGCCGAGCTGCAACGCCAGCTTCTGGTGGACAACCCGATGCGCCTCTATTGGCCTGAAGAGCACTGAAGGAGCTTCCCATGGCATTGGAAAAACCCTATCTGGACGTGCCCGGCACCATCATCTTTGACGCCGAGCAGGCGCGCAAGGGCTACTGGCTCAACCAGTTCTGCGTCTCGCTGATGAAGGCCGAGAACCGCGCGCGCTTCAAGGCCGACGAGCGCGCCTACCTGGACGAATGGCCGATGAGCGAGGAGCAGAAGCAGGCGGTGCTGGCGCGCGACCTCAACTGGTGCATGCGCACCGGCGGCAACATCTATTTCCTTGCGCGCATCGGCGCCACCGACGGCCTGAGCTTCCAGCAGATGGCCGGCTCCATGACCGGCATGAGCGAGGACGAATACCGCGCCATGATGGTCGCGGGCGGGCGCTCGCCCGAGGGCAACCGCTACCTGGGCGAAGACGGCGACGCCCAGCCGCAGCGTCAGCCGCAAGGCCACGCCGCCACCAGGGGACACTGACATGGCACGCATCACCGCATCCGTCTACACCTCGCACGTGCCGGCCATCGGCGCCGCCATGGACCTGGGCAAGACGCACGAGCCCTACTGGCAGCCGATGTTCGCGGGCTACGACTTCTCGCGCCAATGGCTCAGGGACAACACGCCCGACGTGATCCTCATGGTCTACAACGACCACGCCACGGCCTTCAGCCTGGACGTGATTCCGACCTTTGCGCTGGGCACCGCGGCCGAATACCAGCCGGCCGACGAAGGCTGGGGCCCGCGCCCCGTGCCCAGGGTGCTCGGCCACCCGGAGCTTGCGAGCCACATCGCCCAGAGCGTGATCCAGCAGGACTTTGACCTGACCATCGTCAACAAGATGGACGTGGACCACGGCCTGACCGTGCCGCTGTCGCTGATGTGCGGCGAGAAGGACCCGCTCAAGGACGCCTGGCCCTGCCCGGTGATTCCGCTGGCGGTGAACGTGGTGCAATACCCCGTGCCCTCGGGGCAGCGCTGCCTGAACCTGGGGCGCGCGATCCGCAAGGCCGTGGAGACCTTCGACCAGGACCTGAAGGTGCAGATCTGGGGCACCGGCGGCATGAGCCACCAGCTGCAGGGCGCGCGCGCCGGGCTGATCAACAAGGCCTGGGACAACCGCTTTCTCGACCTGCTGGTCGAGAACCCCGTGGGCCTGTCGCAGGTGCCGCACATCGAGTACGTGCGCGAGGCGGGCAGCGAAGGCATAGAACTGGTGATGTGGCTGATCGCGCGCGGCGCGATGGCCGACGTGGACCAGGCCCGGCCGCTGCCGCGGGTGCTGCACCGCTTCTACCATGTGCCAGCGTCCAATACCGCGGTAGGCCATCTCATACTGGAAAATCCGGCCTGAACCCTTGCTGGGCAAGCGGTGACAGCTATCAATAGAGGAAAGAAATGAGTACTCCCATCAAGGTCGCCCTGGCCGGCGCCGGGGCCTTCGGCATCAAGCACCTGGACGGCATGCGCCACATCGACGGCGTGCAGGTGGTCTCGCTCGTCGGGCGGCGCCTGGCGCCCACCGAGGAGGTGGCGCGCAAGTACGGCATTGCCCACGCCTGCACCGACCTGGCCGAGGCCCTTGCGCGCCCCGAGGTGGACGCGGTCATCCTGTGCACGCCCACGCAGATGCACGCGGCCCAGGCCATCCAGTGCCTGGAGGCGGGCAAGCACGTGCAGGTGGAAATCCCGCTGTGCGACAAGCTCGCCGACGGCCAGCGGGTAGCGCAGGCGCAGCGCCAGAGCGGCAAGGTGGCCATGGTCGGGCACACGCGCCGCTTCAACCCGAGCCACCAGTGGGTGCACCGGCGCGTGGCCGCCGGCGCGCTGCGCATCCAGCAGATGGACGTGCAGACCTACTTCTTTCGCCGCAGCAACACCAACGCGCTGGGGCAGCCGCGCTCCTGGACCGACCACCTGCTCTGGCACCATGCGGCGCACACCGTGGACCTGTTCGCCTGGCAGGCGGGCAGCCCCATCGTGCAGGCCCATGCGCTGCAGGGGCCGATCCATCCCGAGCTGGGCATCGCCATGGACATGAGCATCCAGCTCAAGGCGGCCAACGGCGCGATCTGCACGCTCTCGCTGTCGTTCAACAACGACGGGCCGCTGGGCACCTTCTTTCGCTACATCGGCGACAGCGGCACCTACGTCGCCCGCTACGACGACCTGGCCGACGGGCGCGACGAGAAGATCGACGTGAGCCAGGTGGACGTCTCGATGAACGGCATCGAGCTGCAGGACCGCGAATTCTTCGCCGCCATCCGCGAGGGGCGCGAGCCCAATGCCAGCGTGGCCCAGGTGCTGCCCTGCTACGAGGTGCTCGACCAGCTCGAGCGCCAGCTCGCCGCCTGAGGCCTTTCATCGCGCCGCCCCCGCCAGCGCCCGCCCTGACCCGGAGCCAGACTTCCATGCAGTTTCACCACCACGGCTACGTCTCCAGCGACCCGCGCGTGCAGCCCGCCGCCGGGACGGGGCTGGACCGCCCCACGCAGTTGCCCGGGGAGGTGGACGTGCTCGTCGTCGGCGCCGGGCCGGCCGGCATGATCGTCGCGGCGCAGCTGTCGCAGTTCGCCGGCATCCACACGCGCATCATCGACCGGCGGGCTTCGCGCCTGGAGATTGGCCAGGCCGACGGCATCCAGAAGCGCAGCGTCGAGACCTTCGAGGCCTTCGGCTTCGCCGACGAGATCGTCGCCGAAGGCTGCGAGGTGACGCAGACGGTGTTCTGGAAGCCCGACCCGCTGGATCCCGCGCGCATCGTGCGCGCCTCGCGCGAGCCCGAGGACGAGCACGGCGTGAGCGAGTACCCGCACATCCTGGTCAACCAGGCGCGCGTGCTCGACTACTTTGGCCAGGTCATGCGGCGCGCGCCCACGCGCATGCAGGTCGACTACGGGCTGGAGCTGCAGGAGCTGCGGCTGGCCGAACACGGCCAATACCCGGTCAGCGCGCTGCTGCGGCACACCGCCGGGGAGCACGAGGGCCAGATGCGCACCGTGCGCGCGCGCTACGTGGTGGGCGCCGACGGCGCGCACAGCCGCGTGCGCCGCGCGGTGGGCTGCGAATTTCAGGGCAGCGCCTCCAACCACGCCTGGGGCGTGATCGACCTGCTGGCGGTGACCGACTTTCCCGACGTGCGCACCAAGTGCGTGATCAAGTCGGGCGAGGGCGGCAGCATCCTTCTGATTCCGCGCGAAGGCGGCTTCATGTTCCGGCTCTACGTGGATCTGGGCGAGGTGGAGCCGGGCGCCGGCGGCGCGGTGCGCCAGACCACGGTGGAGCAGACTATCGCGCGCGCCCGCTCCATCCTGCGCCCCTATGCGCTCGATGTGCGCCACGTCGCCTGGTACAGCGTGTACGAGGTCGGCCACCGCGTGTGCGACCGCTTCGACGACGTGCCGGCGCAGCAGCGCGGTGCGCGCACGCCGCGCGTGTTCATCGCCGGCGACGCCGCCCACACCCACAGCGCCAAGGCCGGGCAGGGCATGAACGTGTCCATGCAGGACGGCTTCAACCTCGGCTGGAAGCTGGCGCACGTGCTCGAAGGGCGCAGCCCCGAGAGCCTGCTGGCCAGCTATTCGGCCGAGCGCCAGGTGATCGGGCAGGACATCATCGACTTCGACAGGCGCTGGGCCACGATGATGGCCACGCCGCCCGAGCAGCTGGGCAGCCCCGAGGAGGTCGAGGCGGCCTACGCGCAGATCACCGAGTTCGCCCAGGGCTTCATGACGCAGTACGCACCCTCGTCCATCACCGGCAAGGCCACGTACCAGCACCTGGCCACGGGTTTCCCGATCGGCAGGCGCTTCAAGTCGGCGCGCGTGGTGCGCGTGGCCGACGCGCGGCCGCTGCACCTGGGCCATCAGGCGCGCGCCGACGGGCGCTGGCGCCTGTACGTGTTTGCCGACGCGGCGCGCGCGCACGAGGATTCGCCGGCCGCCGCGCTGGGCAGCTGGCTGGCGGATGCGCCGGAGTCGCCCGTGCGCGCCCACACGCCCGTGGGGCGGGACGACAACGCCTGGTTCGACATCAAGATCATCTACCAGCAGCCGCACGAGGCGGTTGCGATCGAGCAGGTGCCGCTGGCCTACAAGCCGCGCGTGGGCCCCTGGCAGCTGGTCGACTACGAGAACGTGTTCGCCACGCTGCCGGGGGAGGACATCTTCGCGCTGCGCGGCATCGACCGCGCCGGGGCCATCGTCGTGGTGCGCCCGGACCAATACGTCGCGCACGTGCTGCCGCTGGCCGCAAGGGCCGAGCTGGCCGCCTTCCTGCGCGGTTTCCTGCGCCCGCGCAGCTGAGCCGCTTTTCGCTTTCACCACCCCAAAGGAGACTTTCATGCGACCCGTCAAAACCGCCATCCAGGCCACGCTGGTGGCCGCCGCGCTGGCCAGCGCCGGGCTGGCCCAGGCCAAGGACCTGACCATCGGCCTGGTGCTTTCGGTGTCCGGCCCGTTCGCCGCCTACGGCAAGCAGATCAAGCACGGCATCGACGTCTACATGGCCGAGCATGGCGACACCGTGGCCGGGCGCAAGGTCAAGCTCATCGTCAAGGACGACACCGGCATGGCGCCGCAGGTGGCCAAGCGCGCCGCGCAGGAGCTGCTGGTCAACGACAAGGTGGACATCCTGGCCGGGTTCGACCTCACGCCCAACGCCTTCTCCGTCGCGCCCCTGGCCACCCAGGCCAAGGTGCCTATGATCGTGATGAACGCCGCCACCTCCTCGATCACCGAAAAGTCGCCCTACATCGTGCGCGTCTCGATGACGCTGCCCCAGGGCTCGTGGGCCATGGCCAAGTGGGCGGCGGAGAACAACATCAAGTCGGCCTACACGCTGGTGGCCGACTATGGCCCCGGCCACGACGCCGAGACCCAGTTCAAGAAGACCTTCACCGAGCTCGGCGGCAAGATCGTCGGCCAGGTGCGCACCCCGGTGAACACCGCCGACTACGCCGCCTACCTGGAGCGCGTGAAGGACGCCAAGCCCGACGCCATGTTCACCTTCGTGCCGCCGGGCAGCTCCATGGTGGCGCTGATGAAGGGCTTTCGCGAGCTTGGCCTGGACAAGGCGGGCATCCAGGCCATAGGCCCGGGCGACCTGACGGACGAGAACGAACTGGCGGCCATGGGCAATTCGGCGCTCGGGCTGATCACCGCCTTCCACTACTCGCAGGCGCACGATTCCGCCGAGAACAAGGCCTATGTCGCTGCCTACAAGAAGGCCTTTCCCAAGGACCGCCCCAACTTCATGTCCGTGGGCGGCTACGACGGCATGCACCTGATCTACCAGGTGCTGGAGAAGACCAAGGGCGACGCCACGGGCGACGCCTTCGTGGCCGCGGCCAAGGGCATGCAGTGGACGAGCCCGCGCGGGCCGGTGCAGATCGACCCCGAGACGCGCGACGTGGTCCAGAACGAGTACATCCGCAAGCTCGAGGAGGTGAACGGCGAGCTGCAGAACGTCGAATTCGCCACGCTGCAGGCGGTCAAGGACCCGGGCAAGGCCGCCAAGTAAGCCGACGCCGCCCGCCCACCCGCACCCCTTGAACCATGACGATCATTTTTGACGGCATCGCCTTCGGCATGCTGCTGTTTCTGATCAGCGTCGGCCTGTCGGTGACGCTCGGGCTGATGAACTTCGTCAACCTCGCGCACGGGGTGTTCGCCATGGTGGGCGGCTATGTCTGCGTGGTGCTGCTCAATGACTGGGGGCTGCCCTTCCTCGCGACCATCCCGTTTGCCATCGTCGTGCCCGGCGTGCTCGGGGTGGTGCTGGAGCGGCTGCTGTACCGGCGCCTGTACGAGGCCTCGGCGCTCGACCAGGTGCTGTTCTCCCTCGGCCTGGTGTTCATGGCGGTGGCGGCGACGCATTACTTCTTCGGCGCGCGCCAGCAGCCGCTGCACCTGCCCGACTTTCTCACCGGGCAGATCCACCTGCCGGGCGTGGACATCGGCGTGTACCGGCTGTTCCTCGTGGTCGCGGGCCTCATCGTCGCGGCGCTGCTGCAGTGGTCGGTGATCCGCACGCCGTTCGGTGCGCGCCTGCGCGCGGCGGTGGACAACCAGGGCACGGCGCGGGGCCTGGGCATCGACGTGAACCGGGTGTTCATGCTCACCTTCGCGCTCGGCTCGGCGCTGGCGGGCCTGGGCGGCGCGCTCGGCGTGGAAATGCTCGGGCTCGACCCGGAGTTCCCGGTCAAGTACCTGGTGTACTTCCTCATCGTCGTCACCGTGGGTGGCGGCGGCAACATTCTCGGCTCGCTCTGGGCGGCGCTGCTGCTGGGCGTGGCCGATGTCGCGGGCAAGTACTACGTGCCGCAGGTCGGCGCCTTCATCATCTACGCCATCATGGTCGTCATCCTGATCCTGCGCCCGCAAGGTCTGTTCGGCCGTCCCCACCACTGAGGCGCGCCCATGAATTCTCCCGTCGTGCCCCAGTCCGCCAACGACGCCCGCGCGGCGCTGCACGAGACGCTGCAGCGCCAGCGCCGCTCGGCCCGCTGGCATGCGCTCGAATACCTGTTCTGGTGCCTGCCGGTGCTGGCCTACTTCCTGTTTCCCGGCAACTACCTGCTGCTCAGCCAGATTGCGATCACCAGCCTGTTTGCGCTCTCGCTGGACCTGATCTTCGGCTATGCCGGCATCATCTCGCTCGGCCATGCGGCCTTCTTCGGGGTCGGCGCCTACACCGTGGGCCTGCTTGGCCTCAGGGGCATGGGCGACCCGCTCACCGGGCTGCTGCTGGCGGCGCTGTTCGCCGCGGTGCTGGGGTTTCTGAGCAGCTTCCTGGTGCTGCGCGGCAGCGATCTGGCGCGGCTCATGGTCACGCTGGGCGTGGCGCTGATGCTCTATGAACTGGCCAACAAGTTCACCCGCATCACCGGCGGCGTGGACGGCATACCGGGCATAGAGATCAAGCCCATCCTGGGCCTGTTCGAGTTCGACATGTACGGCCGCGTGGGCTATGTCTATGCGGTGGTGGTGCTGTTCGTGCTGTTCTGGATCGCGCGGCGGATCGTGCATTCGCCGTTCGGCCAGAGCCTGCGCGGCATCCAGATGAACGCGCAGCGCATGCCGGCACTCGGGGTGCCGGTCCATCGCCGCCTGGTGGCGGTCTACACGCTGGGCGCGGCCTACGCGGGCGTGGCCGGCGCGGTGCTGGCGCAGACCAACCAGTTCGTCTCGCTCTCGGTGCTGGGCTTCGAGAACTCGGCCGACCTGCTCCTGATCCTGATCCTGGGCGGCACCGGGCGCCTGTACGGCGGCCTGATCGGCGCCATCGTCTTCATCGTCGCCAAGCATCTGCTCTCGGACATCAATCCGCAGTACTGGCAGTTCTGGCTCGGCCTGGCGCTGGTGCTGCTGGTGATGTTCGCGCGCGGCGGCATCCTGGGCACGGCCGCGCAGTGGCTGCGCGCACGCCGCCAGCGCACGCAGCAGCGCAGCCAGGAGGGCGCGGCATGAGCACCCCGGTACTGCAGACCCATGAGCTGGTGTGCCGCTTCGGCGGCTTCGTCGCCACCGACCACGTGAACCTGTGCGTGCAGGCCGGCGCGCGCCATGCGCTGATCGGGCCCAACGGCGCGGGCAAGACGACCTTGATCAACCTGCTCACCGGCTACCTCACGCCGACCGAGGGCCGCGTCACGCTGCTGGGCGAGGACGTGAGCGCCATGGCCCAGTGGGCGCGCTGCCGCCGCGGTCTGGTGCGCACCTTCCAGATCAACCAGCTGTTCGGCGACATGACGGTGCTCGAGTCCGTCGCCTTGTCGGCCGCCGAACGCCAGGGGCTGGGCGGGCGCTGGTGGAAGCCGCTGGCAGCCCGCGGCGAGGCGCTGGACGAGGCGGCCGCCATCCTGCAGCGCCTGGGGCTGCTGGCCGACGCCTATGAGCTCACGCGCAACCTGGCCTATGGCCGCCAGCGCCTGATCGAGATCGCGCTGGCGCTGGCGCAACGCCCCAAGGTACTGCTGCTGGACGAACCGGCCGCCGGCGTGCCCACGAGCGAGAGCCGCGAGCTGTTCGAGGTGATCGCGCAGCTGCCGCGCGAGGTCACCATCCTGCTGATCGAACACGACATGGACCTGGTGTTCCGCTTCGCCGAGCGCATCTCGGTGCTGGTCTCGGGTGCGTTGCTGCTGGAGGACACGCCTGAGGTCATCGCCAACCACCCGCGCGTGCGCGAGGTCTATCTGGGAGAAGCCCATGCCTGAGCTGCTGCAGGTGGAGGACGTCTGGGCCGGCTATGGCGACGCCATCGTGCTCGAAGAGCAGAGCTTCAGTGTCGCCGCGGGTGGCAGCCTGGCGCTGCTCGGACGCAACGGCATGGGCAAGACCACGCTGCTGACCACGCTGATGGGCGCCACGCGCCTGCGCCGCGGGCGCATCGTCTTCGATGGCGTGGACATCACGCGCATGCCCAGCCACCAGCGCGCCCGTCTGGGCCTGGGCTGGGTGCCGCAGCAGCGCGACGTCTTTCCCTCGCTCACCGTGGAAGAAAACCTGACGGTGGTGCAGCGCCCTGGCGAATGGAGCCTGGAGCGCGTGTACGCGCTGTTCCCGCGCCTGCGCGAGCGCCGCGCCAACATGGGCAACCAGCTCTCGGGCGGCGAGCGCCAGATGCTCGCCATCGGTCGCGCGCTCATGCTCAACCCGCGCATGCTGCTGCTCGACGAGCCGCTGGAGGGGCTGGCGCCCCTGATCGCGCAGGAGCTGTTGCACATCATCCAGGGCATGGTGCAGCAGGCCAGCATGGCGGTGATCCTGGTGGAGCAGCACGCGCGCCAGATCCTGCCGATCACCGAGAACGCGCTGGTGCTCGAGCGCGGGCGCATCGTCTACGCGGGCGACAGCGCCGCGCTGCTGCGCGACCGGGACAGGCTCGACGGCTGGCTGGGCGCGGGTTCGGGCGCCGAGGCCCGGCCCGCCGCCAGGCCGGAGCGCGAGCGCATCGCGGCCATCGACGTGATCCAGAACGAGCATCGCGCGATCGCCGCCGTGCTGCACGGCCTGAGCCACATCGTGCAGGGCATAGAGGCCGGAAAGATCGAGCCCAACTTCACTCTGCTTGCCAGCCTGATCGAATACATCGCCGAGATGCCCGACAAGGTGCACCACCCCAAGGAGAACCAGATCTTCGCGCTGCTGCGCAGCAAGACGCGCGAGCTGGATGCGCAGCTGGACCGGCTGGAGGCCGAGCACCGCGACGCGGTGGCGATGACCGGCCGGCTCGACCGCGCGCTGGTCAGCTACGTGCAGGCTGGGGCGGCGGGCTTTGCCGGCTTTCGTGATGCGGCGCGCCGCTACGTGGCCGAGGAATGGGCGCACGTGGGCACCGAAGAGCGCGAGATCCTGCCCGTGGCGCGGCGCCTGTTCACGCCCGCCGAGTGGGAAGCGATCAACGCCGACTTCGCGCGCAACGGCGATCCTTGGGCGGGGGAGGGCAACCGCTACGCCGAACTGTTCAAGCGCATCACCCAGCTGGCGCCGGCGCCGATCGGCGTGGGTGAGGCACGCTGAGGCTTTGCGCCGCAAGGAACGCGCCATGCCCGCCAGCCTCTTGCCCCATCGCCCTCTGGGACCGTTCAGCGTGAGCGCGATCGCGCTCGGCTGCATGGGCCTGAGCCACGGTTATGGCCAGCGGCCGGACGCCGCCGGCGCGAAGGCGCTGGTGCACGCGGCGCTGGACGCCGGAGTCACCCTGTTCGACACCGCGGCACTCTACGGCTTTGGTGCCAACGAATCGCTGCTCGGGCCGCTGCTGCGCGCGCACCGTGCGCGCATCACGCTGGCCAGCAAGGGCGGGCTCGCCGGCGTGCCCGACCCCGAAGACGGGGTATTGCGCCGCAGCATGGACGGGCGCCCCGAGGCCATCCGGCGCGACTGCGAGGCCAGCCTGCGGCGCCTGGGCACCGAGGTGATCGACCTGTACTACCTGCACCGCTGGGACCGGCGCGTGCCGATCGAGGAGTCGGTGGGCGCGATGGCGCGCCTCAAGCAGGAGGGCAAGATCCGCGCGCTGGGCCTGTCCGAGGTGGCTGCGGCGACGCTGCGCCGTGCCCAGCGCGAGCATCCCATCGCCGCGCTGCAGAGCGAGTATTCATTGTGGTCGCGCAATGCCGAGCTGGGCACGCTGGCGGCCTGCAAGGAACTGGGCATCGCCTATGTGGCTTTCAGCCCGCTGGGACGGGGTTTTCTCGCCGGTGCGCTGCAAGACCCGGGCAGCCTGCAGGCGGGCGACTTGCGCACCCGGATGCCGCGCTTCGCGCCCGACGCCTTCGCGCGCAATCGCCAGCATCTGCTCGCGCCGCTGCAGGCGCTTGCGCAGCGCCTGGGCTGCACGCCGGCGCAGCTGGCACTGGCCTGGCTGCTGCACCAGGGTGATCAAGTGATCGCGCTCACCGGCACCACGCAGGCCGCGCACCTGCACGAAAGCCTGGGGGCGGCGGCGCTGGCGCTGGATGCGGCCACGCTGGCCGAGCTCGACGCGCTGTTCGCGCCCGAACGCGTCGCCGGCGAGCGCTATGCGCTGGCGGCGCAGCGCGAGGTCGATACGGAAAAATTCCCCTTCGAAAGCGCCTGAAGCGCCGCCATCTGCGCGCGCCCGGCCGGACGCTACAGGCCGAGCTCGTAGTGCACGGTCAGCGGCGCGTGGTCGGAAAAGCGCTCGTCCTTGTAGATCGTGGCCGAGCGCGCCAGCGCCGCCAGTGCCGGCGTGGCCACGTGGTAGTCGATGCGCCAGCCCACGTTGTTGGCCCAGGCCTGGCCGCGGTTGCTCCACCATGTGTAGCACTCGGCGGTGGTCTCGGGGTGCAGCAGCCGGTAGACGTCCACCAGCGGCGCCGCGCCCTCGCCCGAGAGCAGCTGCGTCATCCAGGCGCGCTCTTCGGGCAGGAAGCCGCTGTTCTTCTGGTTGCTGCGCCAGTTCTTCAGGTCGATGTTCTGGTGGGCGATGTTCAGGTCGCCGCAGACGATGAGCTCGCGCTCGGCCTTCAGGCGCGCCAGGTGCGGCGCCATGGCCGCGAGGAAGCGGTATTTGGCCTCCTGGCGCTCGGGGCTGGAGGAGCCGCTCGGGAAATAGCTGCTGATGATGGACAGCTTGCGCGCCGGGGTGTCGAAGCGCAGCTCCACCCAGCGCCCCTCGCTGTCGAATTCGGGGCTGCCGAAGCCGGTGCGCACCTCGCTCGGTTCATGGCGGGTGTAGATGCCCACGCCCGAATAGCCCTTCTTCTCGGCGAAGTGAAAGTGCCCGCGCAGGTCCGCGAGCACGTCCAGGCGCCCCTGCACGTCGGCCGCCTGGGCCTTGAGCTCCTGCACGCAAATACAATCCGGACGCTGTGCCTCCAGCCACCGAGTCAGCCCCTTGGAGGTGGCCGAGCGGATGCCGTTGAGGTTGAGGCTGGTCAGGGTGAAAGAGGGTTTTGGCATGACGGATCAAACGGTGACGCCTGCGGGCTCGGATGCGCTGGCGCAGGATTTCGTGCGCTTCGCGCTGGACTGCGGCGTACTGCGCTTTGGTGAATTCAAGACCAAGGCCGGGCGCATGAGCCCGTACTTCTTCAACGCCGGGCTGTTCGACGATGGCGCCCGGCTGGGGCGGCTGGCGCAATTCTATGCACAGGCGCTGCTGGCCAGCCGCATCGAGTTCGACATGGTGTTCGGCCCGGCCTACAAGGGCATCGTGCTGGCCGCGGCCGTGGCCGTGGAGCTCGCGCGCCAGGGGCGCAACGTGCCCTTCGCCTACAACCGCAAGGAGGCCAAGGACCATGGCGAAGGCGGCGCGCTGGTGGGCGCGCCGCTCAGGGGCCGGGTGCTGATCGTGGACGACGTGATGAGTGCGGGCACGGCGGCGCGCGAATCGATCGCGCTGATCCGTGGCGCCGGTGCGACGCCGTACGCGATGGCGATCGCGCTGGACCGCCAGGAGATGGCCACGGAAAACGGTCAGGACGTGCCGCACAGCGCGGTGCAGTACGTACGCGAGGTGCTCGGCCTCAAGGTTTGCGCTATCGCCAACTTGCAGGATTTGCTGCATTATCTGTCCGCAGGCAGTGGTGACGCGCAGTTGCGGCAGCACCGCGAAAGGGTACTGGCATACCGGGCGCGCTACGGCGTGGCCGGCTGAACAAGGAAGAGGGCGTGACAGCAGTGCGCAGCGTGGCCGGAGCGGCAATGGTGCTTGCGGCGGCCGTGGCCACGTCGGCACTGGCCCAGGCGGGCGGCGGCGCGGGCCTGGAGGTCTACACCTGCATCGACAGAAGTGGGCGCAAGCTCACTTCCGACCGCTTCATCGCCGAATGCAGCGACCGCGAGCAGCGCGTGCTCGACGCCTCGGGCGCCGAGCGCCGGCGCATAGGCCCGGTGCTCACGGAGCACGAGCGCGCCGCGCAGGAGGCCGAGCGGCGCCAGCGCGCGCAGGCGCGCGCCCAGGAGATCGCCGAGCGCCGCGCCGAACGCGTGCTGATCACGCGCTACCCCGACGAGGCCAGCCACCGCGCCCAGCGCGAACTGACGCTGAGCCAGGTGGACGAGGTAATCGAGGTTGCCCAGGGGCGCATCGACGAGTTGCGCACCGAGCGCAAGCGCCTCGATGAAGAGCTGGAGTTCTACAACGGCGCGCTCTACCAGGCACCGGTGAAGCTGCAGCGCCAGTTTGCCGACAACGAGCAGGCGGGCGCCGAGCAGCGGCGCTTCATCGTCTCCAAGCAGGAAGAGAAGAAGCGCATCAACGAGCGCTTTGACGAAGAGCTCGCCAAGCTGCGCCTGCTCTGGGCGCAGCAGCGGGCCGCGCAAAAGGCCTTGTCACCCAAGGCAGAAAAACCCTGATTTGATAGCTGTCAGCGCTTGACTGGCAAACGTTTCAGGCCAATTTGGACTTCAAAATCTCATGGACCTGCTGCGGGTTGGCCTTGCCACGGCTGGCCTTCATCACCTGGCCGACGAGCGCGTTGAAGGCCTTGTCCTTGCCGGCCCGGTATTGCTCGACGTTGGCCGGGTTGGCGGCGATCACCTCGTCGATGATTTTCTCGAGCAGCCCGCTGTCGTTCATCTGCTTGAGGCCTCGGGCTTCGATGATCTTGTCCACCTCGGCGCCTTCTCCATTCCACAGCGCCTCGAACACCTGCCTGCCGGCGTTGTTGGAGATGGTGCCGTCGTGGATGCGGGCGATGAGCCGGCCCAGTTGCCCGCTGCCGACCTTCACCGCCTCCATGCCGATTTCTTCCTGGTTCAGGCGCCGCGAGATCTCGCCCATGACCCAGTTGCTCGCCAGCTTGGCTTGGCCACAGGCTTGGGCCGTCTCTTCAAAATAGGCCGCCATGGCCCGGCTTTGCGTGAGCGTGGTGGCGTCGTACTCGGGCAGGCCGTACTGCTGCACGAAGCGCGCGGCCATCTGCTGCGGCAGCTCGGGCATGTCCGCCTGCACCTGTGCAATCCACTCGGGCGCGATCACCAGCGGCGGCAGGTCGGGGTCGGGGAAGTAGCGGTAGTCGGCCGCGTCCTCCTTGCTGCGCATGGCGCGCGTCTCGCCGGTGTCGGGGTTGAACAGCACCGTGGCCTGCTGGATCGCGTGGCCGTCCTCGAGCTGCTCGATCTGCCAGCGGATCTCGTAGTCGATGGCCTGCTGCATGTTCCTGAAGCTGTTCAGGTTCTTGATCTCGCGGCGCGTGCCCAGGGCTGCGCCGGGCTTTCTCACGCTCACGTTGGCGTCGCAGCGGAACGACCCCTCCTGCATGTTGCCGTCGCAGATGCCTATCCAGGTGACGATCTGGTGCAGCGCCTTGGCATAGGCCACGGCTTCGGCGGAGGAGCGCATGTCCGGCTCGGTCACGATCTCCAGCAGCGGCGTGCCCGCGCGGTTCAGATCGATGCCCGACTGGCCGACGAAGTCCTCGTGCAGGCTCTTGCCCGCGTCCTCCTCCAGGTGCGCGCGCACCAGGCGCACGGTCTTCCTTTCCTCGCCCAGGTAGAACGAGACGCTGCCGCCCTGCACCACGGGAATCTCGAACTGGCTGATCTGGTAGCCCTTGGGCAGGTCGGGGTAGAAGTAGTTCTTGCGCGCAAATATGCTCTCCGGCGCAATGCGCGAGCCGAGTGCCAAGCCCAATTTGATGGCGCACTCGACGGCCTTGCGGTTCATCACCGGCAGCGTGCCCGGCAGCGCCAGGTCCACGGGGCTCGCGTGGGTGTTGGGCTCGGCGCCAAAGGCGGCGCTGGCGCGGCTGAAGATCTTCGATTGCGTGGCGAGTTGCGCGTGGGTCTCGAAGCCGATCACGACTTCGTAGCCGCCGATCAATGGTGCGTTCATGCCGCGTAGCCCTCCGGCTGCTGCAGGTGGTGGTCCGTGGCCTGCTGGAAACGGTGCGCCGCGGCCAGCAGCCGGCCTTCCTGGAAGTGGTTGGCGACGAGCTGCAGGCCCACCGGCATGCCGTGTGCGCCGAAGCCCGCTGGGTGCGACAGCCCCGGCAGGCCGGCGAGCGAGGCGGGCAGGGTATAGACATCGGCCAGGTAGCTCTGCACCGGGTCGTCTTGCGCGCCGATGGCGGGGGCTACCGTGGGGGCGACGGGTCCGGCAATCACGTCGCACCGGGCAAAGGCCTGCTGGAAATCGTCGGCGATCAGGCGGCGCACTTTCTGCGCCTGCAGGTAGTAGGCGTCGTAATAGCCTTCGGAGAGCACGTAGGTGCCGATCATGATGCGCCGCTTGACCTCCTCGCCAAAACCTTCGGCGCGGCTCTTCTGGTACATGTCCAGCAGGTCGCCGTAGTGCTTTGCGCGGTGGCCGTAGCGCACGCCGTCGAAGCGCGAGAGGTTGGAGCTCGCTTCGGCCGGGCTGATGACGTAGTAGACCGGCACGGCGAGCTGCGTGCGCGGCAGCTTCACCGGCACCCGCCGGGCGCCGAGCTTTTCGTATTCGGCCAGCGCCGCGTCGATGGCGGCGCGCACATCCGGCGCCAGGCCCTCACCGAAGAATTCTTCGGGGATGCCGATGCGCAGGCCGTCGAGCGATCGATTCAGCGCGCGCGTGTAGTCCTCGGCCGGCTTGTCGACGCTGGTGGCGTCGTGCAGCACGTCCGGGCCGCACATGGCCGAGAGGATGAGCGCGCAGTCTTCGGCGCTTTGGCCCATCGCACCGGCCTGATCGAGGCTGGAGGCGTAGGCGATCATGCCGTAGCGGCTGGCGCGCCCATAGGTCGGCTTGATGCCGGTGATGCCGCAAAAGCCCGCGGGCTGGCGGATCGAGCCGCCGGTGTCGCTGCCCGTGGCGGCGGGCGCCAGGCGCGCGGCCACTGCCGCCGCCGAGCCGCCCGAGGAGCCACCGGGCACGCGCGCCGCATCCCAGGGGTTGCGCACCGGCTGCGGCGCGTCGAAGCCGAGCGCGGCAATGCCCACGTTCTCGCTCGCGCCGCCCATGGCGAATTCATCGCAGGCGAGCTTGCCCAGCGTGACGCAGCCGGCCTCGGCCAGCCGCGAGACGATGGTGGCGTCGAACGGCGAGCGGTAGCCCGCGAGCATGCGGCTTGCCGCGGTGGTGGGAAAGTCGCGCGTGACGAAGACGTCCTTGTGCGCGAGCGGCACGCCCGCCAGCGGCCCACCCTGGCCGCTCGCGATCAGCGCGTCCTGCGCGCGCGCCTGGGCGAGCGTGACCTCTTCGTCGATGGCCAGGAAGGCGGCCAGATGCTGGTGGCGGCGCGCGCGCGCCAGAAAGTGCTGCGCGGCTTCCACGCTGCTGATGCGCCTGTCGCGCAATTGCGCGGCCAGCGCGGCCACGCCCATGTGGTGCAGTTCGGTCATGGCGTCACTCGATCACGCGCGGCACGAGGAAAAGGCCGCGTTCGGCCGCGGGCGCATTGGCCAGGCAGGCATCGCGCTGGTCGGGCTCGCTCACCTCGTCGGCCATCAGGCGCAGCGCCACGGGCTGGACGGCCGCCAGCGGGTGCGCCAGCGGCTTGACCCCGGCGGTGTCCACCGCCTGCATCTGCTGCACGATGGCAAAGAAGTCGTTGATCGTGCTGCGCATGCGTTCGGCTTCGGGCTCGGCCAGCTCGAGCCGCGCCAGGCGCGCGATGCGGGTGATGTCTTCAGGTGTCAGGGCCATGGGAGCGGGCGGCGCCGTAACGACTTGCAAACGCTGCAAACGGCTGCGTGCCACCTCGAGTTGTTCACAGGGGATGCAGTATTATCCGAGCTTTGCCGCAATACCCCGCGCCGCGCTGGTCATTGAGCGAAAAAGACCCCCTACCCCCTATCAGTTCGCGGCGATGGCAGGCCGACGCGCATGCCGTGCCGAAAGGATACCCGCATGTTCGGAGCATTTCGTCGGTATTTCTCCACCGACCTGGCCATAGATCTGGGCACGGCCAACACCCTGATTTTTGCGCGCGACAAGGGCCTGGTGCTCGATGAGCCCTCGGTCGTCGCCATCCGCCACGAGGGCGGCCCGCACGGCAAGAAGGTGATCCAGGCCGTCGGCAAGGAAGCCAAGGCCATGCTCGGCAAGGTGCCGGGCAACATCGAGGCCATCCGCCCGATGAAGGACGGCGTGATCGCCGACTTCGTCATTACCGAGCAGATGATCAAGCAGTTCATCCGCATGGTGCACCCGCGCAGCGTCTTCACGCCCAGCCCGCGCATCATCATCTGCGTGCCCTGCGGCTCCACCCAGGTGGAGCGGCGCGCCATCAAGGACGCGGCCGAGGCCGCCGGCGCCACCGCCGTCTACCTGATCGAGGAACCCATGGCCGCCGGCATAGGCGCGGGGCTGCCGGTGTCCGAAGCCTCGGGCTCCATGGTGGTGGACATCGGCGGCGGCACCACCGAAGTCGGCGTGATCTCGCTCGGCGGCATGGTCTACAAGGGCAGCGTGCGCGTGGGCGGGGACAACTTCGACGAATCCATCGTCAACTACATCCGGCGCAACTACGGCATGCTGATCGGCGAGCCCACGGCCGAGGCCATCAAGAAGAACATCGGCAGCGCCTTTCCCGGCAGCGAGGTGCGCGAGATGGAGGTGCGTGGGCGCAATCTCTCCGAAGGCGTGCCGCGCAGCTTCACGATATCGAGCAACGAGGTGCTGGAGGCGCTGACCGAGCCGCTCAACCAGATCGTCTCGGCCGTCAAGAACGCGCTGGAGCAGACCCCGCCCGAGCTCGGTGCCGACATTGCCGAGCGCGGCATGATGCTGACCGGCGGCGGCGCGCTCCTGCGCGACCTGGACCGCCTGCTGGCCGAGGAGACCGGCCTGCCGGTGCTGGTGGCCGAAGAGCCGCTGACCTGCGTGGTGCGCGGCTGCGGCATGGCGCTCGACCGGCTCGACCGCCAGGGCAGCATCTTCACCAGCGACTGACGCCGGGCCGCGCGCATGCCGCTGGGCACCCTGGAGCGCAAGGCCCCTTCCTTCTTTCGGCAGGGGCCGTCGGCCCTCTCGCGCCTCGTCATCTACAGCGCCCTGGCGCTGTTTTTCATGGTGGCCGACGCGCGCTTTCACGTCACCGAACCGCTGCGCCAGGCGATGGCGGTGGTGATCTACCCCCTGCAATGGCTGATGCTGCAGCCGGTGGAGTTCGCCAGTCGCGGCGCGGGCTACTTCCAGTCGCTGGACGAAGCCCAGGAGGCGCTGCAGGAGGCGCGCCGGCAGATGGCCCAGATGGCGGTGCGCGCCAGCGCGACCGATCTGCTGCAGCGCGAGAACGGGCAGCTGCGCGAGCTGCTGGCGCTGCGGGCGCGCATCGAACCGCCGTCGATCGCCGCGCAGGTGCTCTACGACACCGCCGACCCCTACAGCCGCAAGGTGACCTTGGACAAGGGGCAGCTTGCCGGGCTGCAGGCGGGCTCGCCGGTGCTCGATGCGCGCGGCGTGCTCGGGCAGGTCACGCGGGTGTTCGCCACGCTCAGCGAGGTGACGCTGCTGATCGACCGCGACCAGACCATACCGGTGCTCAACGCCCGCACCGGCGCGCGCAGCATCGCCTTCGGCGACCCGCTGACCAGCCACGGCGGCGGCATGGAGCTGCGCTTCACGCCGGGCAACGCCGACGTGCAGGAGGGCGACCTGCTCATCACCAGCGGCGTGGACGGCGTCTACCCCGGCGGCCTGCCGGTGGCGCGCGTGGTGCACATCGAGCGGCGCGCCGACTCCACCTTTGCCCGCATCTACTGCGCGCCGCTGGCGCAGATGTATGGCGCGCGCCAGGTGCTGGTGCTCGGCCCCCTGCCGCAGCCGGGTGCCCAGGAGCAGGCGCCGCCCGCGGCCGCGCCGGCCCAGCCCGGTGCCGGGGCGGCGGGTGCGCGGCGCGAGCGCAAGCGGGGGGCGCCATGATCCTGCCCAAGGGCCAGCAGCTGCTGCTGCCGGTCAACCCCGCCTTCATGCTGGCCAGCCTGGTGCTGGCGCTGGCGCTGAACCTGCTGCCGCTGGGCCGCGTGACATGGACGCCCGACTGGCTCATGGTGCTGCTCGCCTTCTGGGGCCTGCATCAGCCGCGCGACGTGGGCATGGGCGCGGCCTTCGTGCTGGGCCTGGCGATCGACGTGGACCAGTCCACGCTGCTGGGCCAGCATGCGCTGGTCTATTGCCTGCTGGTGTTCGCGGTGCAGCTGCTGCAGCGGCGCCTGCTGTGGTTCGGCGTGCTCTGGCAGGCGCTGCAGCTCTTGCCGCTGTTCGCCGCAGCCCACCTGCTGGAGCTGCTGCTGCGCCTGGCCGGCTCGGGCGTGGTGCCAGGCTGGGAGACGCTGCTTGCGCCGCTGCTGGAGGCGCTGCTGTGGCCGCTGGCGAGCTGGCTGCTGCTGGCGCCGCAGCGCCGCCCGCCCGATCAGGATGAGAACCGACCGCTGTGATCAACGAACTGCGTAGCGCCGAGGCCGAGGCGGGGCGCTTTCGCCTGCGCCTGTGGGCGGTCGCCCTCATGGTGCTGCTGGCGTTTGCGCTGATTGCCTGGCGGCTGTACGTGCTGCAGGTGCAGCGCCACGATGACCTGGCCGAGCAGGCCGAGAGCAACCGCACCGCGGTCGTGCCCATCGTGCCGATGCGCGGACAGATCCTGGACCGCAACGGCGTGGTGCTGGCGACCAATTACTCGGCCTATACGCTGGAGATCACGCCCTCGCGTGCGCTCGACGTCGACGCCACGATAGAGCAGCTCGCGCAGATCGTGGACATCCAGCCGCGCGACAAGCGCCGCTTCAAGCGCCTGATGGACGAGTCGCGGCGCTTTGACTCGCTGCCGGTGCGCACCCGCCTGAGCGACGAGGAGGTGGCGCGCTTTGCCGCGCAGCGCTGGCGCTTTCCCGGCGTGGAGGTGAAGGCGCGGCTGTTTCGCACCTACCCGCTGGGGGCGGTGGGCAGCCACGCGATCGGCTACATCGGGCGGATCAACCAGAAGGAGAAGGAGCGCATCGAAGACGCGGATGAGGCGGCCAACTACCGCGGCACCGACTACATCGGCAAGCTTGGCGTGGAGCAGAGCTATGAAGCGCGGCTGCACGGGCAGACGGGCTTCGAGCTGCTCGAGACCTCGGCCGGCGGCTACGCGGTGCGCCGGCTGGAGCACCACTCGGCCACGCCGGGCGACACGCTGATGCTGTCCCTGGACATCAAGCTGCAAAAGCTCGTCGAAGAACTCTATGGCGAGCGCCGCGGCGCGCTGGTGGCGCTGGACCCGAGGAACGGCGAAGTGCTGGCGCTGGTGTCCATGCCGACCTTCGACCCCAACCTCTTCGTCGAGGGCATAGACCAGGAGAACTGGCAGGCGCTCAATGAATCGATCAACAAGCCGCTGCTCAACCGCGCGCTGCGCGGCACCTACCCGCCGGGCTCCACCTACAAGCCCTTCATGGCTCTGGGCGCGCTGCAGCTGCGCAAGCGCGACCCCAAGCTTGTGGTCAACGACCCTGGCTACTACAACTTCGGCGGGCGCACTTTCCGCAGCCACGAAGGGGGGCTGGGCGGCGTGGACATGACACGCGCCATCCAGTATTCGAGCAACACCTACTTCTATTCGCTGGCGGTGGAGATGGGCGTCAACGCGATCCACGACGTGATGGCGCCGCTGGGCTTTGGCCAGATCACCGGCATCGACCTGGGCGGCGAGGTGCGCGGCATCCTGCCGAGCACCGAATGGAAGAAGCACGCCTACAAGCGCCCCGACATGCAGCGCTGGTTCCCGGGGGAGACGGTGTCGCTGGGCATAGGCCAGGGCTACAACAACTTCACCATGCTGCAGCTGGCGGTGGCCGAGAGCGTGCTGGCCAACGGCGGCACGCGCTACCGCCCGCACGTGGCCAAGGCGGTGCGTGACCAGGTCAGCGGCCAGGTCAGCGCGGTGGCGCAGCCGCCCGGCGAGCACCTGGGTTACCGCCCGGCGGACATCGCCATCGTGCGCAATGCGCTGGCGGCGGTGAATGAGGCGGGCACCGGGCGGCGGGTGTTTGCCGGCGCGCCTTATGCCTCGGCAGGCAAGACCGGCACGGCCCAGGCGGTGAGCCTGGGGCAGAACGTGAAGTACAACGCCAAGCTGCTCGAGGAGCACCAGCGCGACCACTCGCTGTTCGCGGCCTTTGCGCCGCTGGAGGAGCCGAGCATCGTGGTTGCCGCCATCGTGGAGAACGCCGGCTTCGGCGCGGCCGCCGCGGCCCCCATCGTGCGCCGCGTCTTCGACTACTGGCTGCTGGGCCAGTACCCGAGCGAGGAAGACATTGCCGCGGTGGCGCGTGGCCAGGCCTCGGTGCCCATCGGCACCCCCCGGCGCGCCGACGACGTGCCGCTGGCCCCAGCGCGCTGACGCGCTCAGCCGAGGAAGGCGTCGCGCGCCGTCTTCAGGATCAGTGCGCCGACCACGATGATGAAGATGCCGCGCACGAAGCCCGCGCCATGGCGCAGCGCCAGGCGCGCGCCCAGGACGCTGCCGACGATGTTGGCCGCGGCCAGCCACAGCGTGAGCTGCCACCACACATGTCCCATGGCCGCGAACAGCATCAGTGAGGAGGCATTGGTCGAGAGGTTGAGCAGCTTGGCCGAGACCGAGGCGTTGAGGAAGTCGTAGCCCAGAAAGCGCACGAAGAAGAAGATGAAGAAGCTGCCGGTGCCCGGGCCGAAAAAGCCGTCGTAGAAGCCGATCACCAGCGCGATTGCGCAGGCCGCCAGGCGTTCGCGCGCCGCGCTGAGCGTGGGCGCGTGCACGCGGCCCAGTTCCTTGCGCGCCAGCGTGTAGAGCAGCAGCGCCAGCAGGACCAGCGGCAGCAGCTTGCGCAGCAGCTCGGCCGACACCTGCGTCACCGTCCAGGCGCCGAGCAGCGCGGCGGCAAAGCTGGTGAGCGCCGCGGGCAGCATGGCCTGCCAGCGGATGCGCACGCGCCGCGCGTACTGCAGCGTGGCCACGCCCGTGCCCCAGATGGAGGCGCTCTTGTTGGTGCCCAGCAGGTCGCCCGGCACCGCGCTCGGGTAGGTGGCAAACAGCGCGGGCACGAGGATCAGGCCCCCGCCACCGACGATCGAATCGATGAAACCGGCCAGCAGCGAGGCCAGCGCAACGATGACGGAATCCATTGCGCGGATTTTCCCATCGGCCGGGACAAAAAAAAGCACCCGCTGCGCGGGCGCTGTCAAAAAAGTGGCGCCTCTTCATGGGCGCCTTGTCTGTTGCTGTTGTTGTCGGCGGTGTCTCCCCGGCCCCTCGCTGGACGCGCGGCTGCGTGCCTTGAGTGCCCGCAATGTAAGGGCTGGCGCGGGCGCCGCGCATCGGGACTTTCCCGGGGGCCGGGTCTACTGCCCCGCGGCTATCCAGCCGGCCGCCATCTCGGCCATCATCAGCGTGGGGCTGTTGGTGTTGCCGCTGGTGATGGTGGGCATGGCGCCGGCGTCCACCACGCGCAGGCCTTCGATGCCGCGCACGCGAAAGTGCGGATCGAGCACGGCTTGTGCGTCGTCCGCGCGCCCCATGCGCGTGGTGCCCACCGGGTGGAAGATGGTGGTGGCGATGTCGCCGGCCAGGCGCGCCAGTTCTTCATCGCTCTGGAATTGCACGCCGGGCTTGTATTCCTCGGGCCGGTAGCGCGCCAGCGCCGGCTGCGAGGCGATGCGCCTTGTCAGCCGCAGGCTGCTGGCGGCGATCAGGCGGTCTTCATCGGTCGAGAGATAGTTGGGCGCGATCGCCGGCGCATCGCGAAAGTGGGCGCTCTTGATGCGCACGCTGCCCCGGCTCGTGGGCTGCAGGTTGCACACGCTGGCGGTGAAAGCCGGGAAGTCGTGCAGCGGCTCGCCGAAGGCGTCCAGCGAGAGCGGTTGCACGTGGAACTCCAGGTTCGCGCGCTCGCGCCCCGGGTCCGAGCGCGTGAATGCGCCCAATTGCGACGGCGCCATGCTCATCGGGCCGCTGCGGCTGAACAGGTATTGCATGCCTATCCAGGCCTTGCCGAAGGGGTCGCTCGCCAGGGTGTTGAGCGTCTTGACGCCCTGCACCTTGAACACCGCGCGGATCTGCAGGTGGTCCTGCAGGTTGGCGCCGACGCCGGGCAGCTCGTGCACCAGCGGGATGCCGTGCTGCTGCAGCAGCGCCGCCGGGCCTATGCCCGACAGCTGCAGCAACTGGGGCGAGTTGACCGCGCCCGCGCTCAGGATGACCTCGCGCACCGCATGCACCGTCACCTGCTGGCCGTCCTTGACGAGCTGTACGCCGCTGCAGCGCTTGCGTCCCTGGGCGTCCACGGTGGTGATCAGCTTCGCCGCCTGCGCGCCGGTCCACAGCGTGAAGTTGGGGCGCCCCTCGCAGGTGGGGCGCAAGAAGGCCTTGGCGGTATTCCAGCGCCAGCCGCGGCGCTGGTTGACCTCGAAGTAGCCCACGCCCTCGTTGTCGCCGGTGTTGAAGTCGCCCGTTGCCGGGATGCCGGCCTGCACGGCAGCGCGCGCGAAGGCGTCCAGAATCTCCCAGCGCAGGCGCTGGCGCTCCACGCGCCATTCGCCACTGCTGCCGGTGGAAAAGTTGGCGTGCAGTCGCTTGAAGTCTTCGGGCACGCCATCGGGGCGGTCCAGGCGCCAGTGGTCCTCGTGGCGCCGGAAGGTCTGCAGCACATTGGGCCAGCGCCAGGCGTCTTCGCCGGTCACATCGGCCCAATGCTCGTAGTCCTGCGCCTGGCCGCGCAGATAGAGCATGCCGTTGATGCTGGAGCACCCGCCCAGCGCCTTGCCGCGCGGATAGCGCAGCTGGCGGCCATTCAGGCCGGCGTCGGGCTCGGTCTGGTAGAGCCAGTCGGTACGCGGGTTGCCTATGCAGTACAGGTAGCCGACGGGGATGTGGATCCAGTGGTAGTTGTCGCGCCCGCCCGCTTCCAGCAGCAGCACGCGGCGCCGGGGGTCGGCGCTCAGGCGATTGGCCAGCAGCGAGCCGGCCGTACCGGCGCCGATGATGATGGTGTCGAAGGTGGTGTCGCTCATGGCTCTGGACCGGCTGCCCTGCACCGGGGCATTGTGCAACACGCCCCGGCGCTTTGGCAAAAGACCATGATCCTCAAACACGATAGCTGTCGGCGCAATGCGGGCAAGCGCTGGAGCCTGTTTTGCCTGTGCAGGCCATGTACCGTGGCCAGCTTCGCGATGCTCTGTGTGAAACTATCGGTTTCCTGCCCGCAGCCATGCAAGCCCTGACCGCTCCCACCGTGACGACAGACCAGGGCGCCGCGCCCCTGGCGCGTGCGCGCGGCGACTGGGTGGCCGCGGCCCTGGCCGAGCGCGCCCACTGGAGCGCGCTGGCGGCGCAGCTGCGCGCCGCCGCGCGGCCGCTCGCCTGGGACCTGCAGGCGGTGCAGCACATGGACCACGTGGGCGCGCAGCTGCTCTGGCACCACTGGGGCGGGCGCTGGCCCGAAGTGCTGCACGCCAGCGCCGCGCAGCGCCAGCTGCTCGAGCGCGTGGCCGCGCTCACGCCCGCCGCCACCCCGCGCGCGCCGCGCAGCTGGGGCGAGGCCTGGGAGCGGCTGGGCGTGATGGTGCTGGCGGCCGTGGAATTCTTCATGCAGCTGGTGCAGGTCGTGGGCCAGCTCGTGCTGGACCTGCTGCGCCTGCTGCGCGCGCCGCGGCGCGGGCCCTGGCGCGACATCTCGGGCCACCTCTACCAGATGGGGGCGACGGCCCTGCCGATCACCGCACTGGTGGGCTTTCTGATCGGCGTGGTGCTGGCCTACCTGATGAGCCTGCAGCTGCAGCGCTTTGGCGCCGAGACCTTCATCGTCAACATCCTGGGCATCTCGCTGATCCGCGAGCTCGGCCCCATGCTGGCGGCCATCCTTGTGGCCGGGCGCTCGGGCTCGGCCATCACCGCGCAGATCGGCGTGATGCGCGTGACCGAGGAGCTGGATGCGATGCGCGTGATGGGCATCTCGCACAGCTATCGGCTGGTGATGCCGCGGGCGATCGCGCTCGGCCTGGCGATGCCGCTGGTGTCGGCCTGGACCACGGCGGCGGCGCTGGCCGGCGGCATCCTCGCCTCGGACGTGGTGCTGCACATCACGCCCGGCTACTTTTTCCAGGCGCTGCCGCTGGCGGTGCAGGGCAGCACGCTGGTGCTGGCCACGGCCAAGTCGGTGGTGTTCGGCGTGCTGATCGCGCTGATTGCCTGCGTCTGGGGCATGCGCGTCGAACCCAACACCCAGAGCCTGGGCGAGGGCACCACCGCGTCGGTGGTCAGCGCCATCACCATGGTGATCCTGGTGGACGCGCTGTTTGCCATCGTGTTTCGCAACGTGGGGTTCCAGTGAGCGCCCCTGTCGCCGCGCCCGCCGCCCCCGCCACGCCCGTGGTCGAGATCCGCGACCTGGCCACCGTCTTCGGCACGGGCGCGCAGGCGTTCAGCGTGCACGAGCACCTGAACCTCACGGTGCAGCGCGGCGAGCTGCTGTCCCTGGTGGGGGGCTCGGGCACCGGCAAGACGGTGCTGCTGCGCCACATCCTGGGTCTGACCGAGCCCACGCGCGGCACGGTCACGGTGCTCGGGCGCCCGGCGCGCGAGCTCGGCGGCGACGGCGCGAGCAGCCGCGTGGGCATGCTGTTCCAGCATGGTGCGCTGTTCACCGCCTTCAGCGTGCTGGACAACGTCGCCTTCGCGCTCTACGAGCTGCGCACCCTGCCGCGCGCGCTGGCGCAGGAGGTGGCCATGGTCAAGCTGCGCATGGTGGGCCTCAAGCCCGAGCACGCGCTGCGCATGCCGGCCGACCTCTCCGGTGGCATGATCAAGCGCGTGGCGCTCGCGCGCGCGCTGGTGATGGACCCGCCGCTGCTGCTGCTCGACGAACCCACCGCCGGGCTGGACCCCAATGGCTCGGACGAATTCTGCGATCTGCTGCGCGAGCTGCACGCCACCCTGGGCCTGACGGTGATCATGGTCACGCACGACCTCGATACGCTGTACGCGCTGTCCACCAAGGTGGCGGTGCTGGCTGAAAAGCACGTGATCGCGCACGCGCCGGCGGTCGAGGTGGCGCAGCTCGAGCACCCCTTCGTCGAGCATTTCTTTCGCGGGCAGCGGGGGCTGCGCGCGATGGCGCCTGCGCCAACCGCCCCGACGCGGGCCGAGGAGTCCTGATGGAAAACAAAGCACATGCCATGGCAGCCGGTCTGTTCGTGCTGGTGGTGGGCGCGCTGCTGGTGGCCCTGGGCTACTGGATTTCGAGCGACGAGGTCGCCCATACCACCTACGAGCTGTCCACCACCGAGAACGTCAGCGGCCTGCAGCCCCAGGCGGCGGTGCGCTACAAGGGCGTGCCCGCCGGGCGCGTGCTCTCCATCGGTTTCGATCCGCGCGAAGCCGGACGCGTGATCATCCACATCGACGTGGACAACAACGCCCCGATCAGCGCCACCACCTACGCTACGCTGGGCTACCAGGGCATCACCGGCCTGGCCCACATCCTGCTGAGCGATGCACGCGAGCCGCTGCAAAAACAGGCGCGCGGCGCCAGCGGCCTGCCGCGCATCCCGATGAAGGAATCGCCCTTCAGCCAGCTGGCCGAGCAGGGGCCGCTGCTGCTGAGCAAGATCCAGGATGCGGCCGACCGGCTCAACCGTCTGCTGGGCGACGACAACCTGGCGCTGGTGCACACGATGTTCGGGCGCATCAATGCCACCGCGCAAAGCATGGACCGGCTGGCGCTGAGCCTGGAGCACACCGTCAAGACCGGGGTGGACCCGGCGCTCGCCCAGCTGCCCGCGCTCGTCGGTGAAGCGCGCCAGACCCTGCGCACGCTGCGCGAGGCCGGCAGCCAGACCGCGAAGGCCGTGCAGGACGTGGGTGCGGTGGCGCGCCGCATCAATGCCCCGGGCGGCCTGCTGGAAGACATGGGCAGCGGCGTGCGCAGCTACGGCGGCCTGGCCGAGCGCGCGAGCCGGCGCACCTTGCCGCAGATCGACCGCGTGGCCGACGACGCCGCCCAGGCCGCGCGGGCGCTCACGCGCGCGGCCGACGCGGTGAGCGAGAACCCGCAAGGCCTGGTCTATGGCGCGCCGCGCGCCGCTCCAGGGCCGGGCGAACCCGGCTTCGTGCCGCCCCCTGCCGCCACGCAAGGAAACCGCTGATGATTACTATCAAAACCATTGCTGTAGACGCTTGCAGGACGGGCGCCAGAGCCGTTTTTGGCATTGCAATCAGCCTGCTGCTGCTGGCCTGCTCCGCCCTGCCGCAGCCGCCGGTGCGCAGCGCCGTCTACGACTTCGGCCCCGGCCCTGGCCCCACCAGCGCCGTGCAGGGTGCGCGCCAGCCGGCCATCGTGCTCAGCAGCGCGGCCAGCGGCGGCGTGCCGGTCAACGACAACGCGCTCTACTACCGCCTGGCCTATGCCGACGCGCAGCAGCTGCGCCCCTACAGCCTGGCGCGCTGGAGCCAGAGCCCCGCGGCGCTGCTCGCGCAGAGCCTGCGCACCCGCCTGGGGCAGGAGCGCGCGGTCTTGTCCCCCGGCGTGCCGCTGGTCGGCGGCGGCATGGATGAGCCCGAGCTGCTCAAGGTCGAGCTCGAGGAATTCAGCCAGGTGTTCGACGCCCCGCAGACGAGCCACGCGCTGGTGCGTGTGCGCGCTTCGCTGTTTGCAAGCCGCGCGGGCGATACCGAGCTGCGCGCGCAGCGGCTCTTCGTGGTGCAGCACGGCGCGGCCACGCCCGACGCGGCCGGCGGCGCGCAGGCGCTGGCCGCAGCGGCGACGCAGCTGGCCGACGAGCTGGCGCAGTGGCTGGACGGCCTGCCGGCGCCTGCCGCACCGGGCCTGGCGGCCCCCCGGCGCTGACGGCGGGCGCTCTCAGCCGCGCAGCGGCGGAAACAGTCCACCCAGGCCGTTGGCCATCACCTCCACCGCCAGGGCCGCGAGGATCAGGCCCATGAGCCGCGTCATCACGTTGATGCCGGTGCGCCCGAGCACGCGCGAGATCGGCGTGGCCAGCGCAAAGCACAGCGCCGTGGCCCCGGCCACCACCACGCCATAACCCACCAGCGCCAGGTGCTGCCAGACGTTGCTCGCACGGTCGGCATAGATCACCACCGTGGACATGGCCGCCGGCCCGGTGAGCAGCGGAATGGTCAGCGGCACCACCGCGATGCTGTCGCCCTGCGCGGCCTTGTCGGCGGCGTCTTCGAGCTCCTGGGTGTGCGGCTTGGCCTCGGCCGGGTGGGCGTTGAGCATGTTCAGCGCGCTGATCAAGAGCAGCATGCCGCCGCCCACCTGGAAGCTCGCCAGCGAAATGCTGAAGAAAGCGAGGATCTGCAGCCCCACCATGGCGCAGACGGCGATCACGCAGAACGCGGTGAACGCGGCCACCTGCACCGTGCGCCGTTTCTGCGCGGTGTTGAAACCCTCGGTGTAGTGGATGAAGAAAGGCACCACCGCCAGCGGGTTGACGATCGCCAGCAGGGCGATGAGGGGCTTGAGAAATTCCATCGATGCTCCTTGCGCCGTCGGCCGCGGCGCTTCTGGCATCCGGCGGCAGAAGGCGGCAAACTCGGCGGGACCGTCATTTTCAGGAAAAAGGAGACCGCATGGGGCAATGGACCACGCTCAAGAGCCACGACGGCTTCGCATTGCCGGCCTGGCAGGCCGCGCCGGATGCGCCGGCGCGCGGCGCCATCGTCGTGCTGCAGGAGATCTTCGGGGTGAACGCGCACATCCGCGCCATCGTCGAGCGCCTGGCCGCGCGCGGCTGGTGGGCCATCGCGCCGGCCACCTTCGAGCGGGTGCGCCCGGGGGTGGATCTGGGCTATGGCGCCTCGGACGTCGGCGTCGGCATGGCGCTCAAGGCCCAGATCGAGCAACTGCCCGCACCCGGGGTGATGGCCGACATCCAGGCCGCCATCGACCATGCGGCCAGCGCCAGCGGCCCCAAGGTCGGCATCGTCGGCTTCTGCTGGGGCGGACTGCTGGCCTGGCGCGCGGCGGCGCTGTGCTCGGGGCTCTCGGCCGCAGCGCCCTATTACGGCGGCGGCATGACGAGCGCAGCAGAAATCGCACGCCAGCCGCGCGTGCCGGTGCTGGCCCACTTTGGCCGGCGCGACAAGCACATCCCGCTCAGCGGCGTGCAGCAGCTGGCCGCGGCCCACCCCGAGGCCGAGGTGCATCTGTACGACGCCGACCACGGCTTCAACTGCGACATGCGCGCCAGCTACGACGAAGCCAGCGCGGTGCGCGCGCGCGATCGCACGCTGGCCTTTTTTGACCGGCACCTGCGCTGAATCGGGCTGCGCGCGCGACTACGCCGGCAAGCGGGCCAGAGCTGCGTGCGCGAGCCGCCCCGATGCCGGAGCAGAGGCGGCCGGCAGCGGCCGGGATGCGGCGCCGGACGCGTGCGCGCCCTGTTCGAGCCGGAATACCGACACCGCCTGCAGCAGATCCTGCGCCTGGCTGTTCAGGCTGCTGGCGGCCGCAGACATTTCCTCGACCAGCGCGGCGTTCTGCTGCGTGGTCTGATCCATCTGGATCACCGCTTCGCCCACCTGGCTTACGCCGGCGCTCTGCTCGTGGCTGGCGGCGCTGATCTCGCCCATGATGTCGTTGACCCGCCGAATGCTGGCCACCACCTCCTGCATGGTGTCGCCGGCCTGGTTCACGAGTGCGCTGCCCTCGTCCACGCGCGCAACGCTGTCGGTGATCAGCTGGTGGATTTCCTTGGCCGCCTCGGCCGCGCGCCCGGCCAGGCTGCGCACCTCGCTGGCCACTACGGCGAAACCGCGGCCCTGCTCGCCCGCGCGCGCCGCTTCCACCGCCGCGTTCAGCGCCAGGATGTTGGTTTGAAAGGCGATGGAGTCGATCACGCCAATGATGTCGGCGATCTTGCGGCTGGCCGCGCTGATGCCGTCCATGGTCTGCACGACCTGAGTCACCACCGCTCCGCCGCGCGTGGCCACGGCGCTTGCGCTCTGCGCCAGGCCGTTGGCTTCCTGGGCGTTGTCGGCGTTCTGGCGCACCGTGGAGCTGAGCTCTTCCATCGACGCCGCGGTTTCCTCCAGCGCGCTGGCCTGCTCCTCGGTGCGTGCGGACAGGTCGAGGTTGCCCTGGGCGATCTGCGCGCTGGCGGCGGCCACCGACTCGCTGCCGCCGCGCACCTGGGCAACTACCCTCGCCAGGCTGTCGCGCATGGCGCGCATGGAGGCCAGCAGGCTGGTGCTGTCACCGTCCTTGAGCGTGACCGGCACCGCCAGGTTGCCCTCGGCAATCTCGTGCGCAATGTAGGAGGCGTAGGCTGGCTCCCCGCCGAGCTGGCGCGTGATGGAACGCGTGAGCCACCAGGCGATGGCAATGCCCAGGGACAGCGCCACGGCGGCCAGCGCGAGCATCAGCACCTGCGTGCTGAGCGCCGTCTGGCGCACCTCTTGCGCCGACTCCTGCATGAGCTTCTGCTGCGCCGCCACCAAGGCGTTGAGCGCCTTGAAGATCGCCTCATGGGCCGGGCGCATCTGCACCATCAGCACCTCGCGCCCTTCGTCGTCGCGGTTCTCCAGCGCCAGCGCAATGGCTTGGTTGGCCGCGGCGTTGTAGCTGTCGCGCGCCTCGATCGCGGCCTTGAGGATGTCGCGCACCTGCGGTATCACCAGGGCCGCGTCCAGCTGCTGAAACAGCGCCGCCGTGTCGGCGCGCACCTCGTCGATGCGCTGTTTTTGCGCCTGCAGCTCTGCCGCTTCGTGCAGCAGCAGCATGTTGCGCACGCTGAGCGCCTGGAGGTTCATGTTGTCCTTGATCTGGTTGGCGAGCGTGACATTGACCATGCGAAAGTCCACCAGGACGCGCACCGCCTCGGTGACGCTGTTCAGGCGCAGGCTGGCCGCCAGCGCGATCAAGGCGCCCAGCACGATGACCAGGGCAAAGCCCAGTGCGAGGGATTTGCCCACCGTCATGCGGGCGGCTTGCGTGTTGCTCATGGGGGTGTTCTCCTGACGGTTGGCAATTGAAAAATCGTTCATTGGGGATGTTCAGCGGCGGCGGGCCTGTGCCTTAGGCTGCCGTGGAGCTGTCGGGTGCAGCCGCGGCCCGTCTTGCCCGCAGTCGTGCCCAGCGCAGGAAACGCAGGGCCGGCATGGGCCGCGCGAACAGATAGCCTTGGTAGCCGTGGCAGCCCTGGGCGAGCAGCGCGGCCTGTTGCGCGCTGGTTTCCACGCCTTCGGCGATGGTCTGCAGACCGAGGCTGCCGGCGAGCGCGACGATGGCGCGCACCAGAGTGGCGCTGCCCTCGTCGCCGGCCACGTCGCGCACGAAGCTGCGGTCGATCTTGAGCACCTGCAGCGGCAGCTCACGCAGCAGCGACAGCGAGGAATAGCCGGTGCCAAAGTCGTCGAGCGCAAAGCGCACGCCGTGCCGGTGCAGGGCGCGCATCTTGGCGACGGTGTCGTCGATGTCGTCGATCAGCATGCTCTCGGTCAGCTCCAGCACCAGGCGCGAGGCATCGAGCCCGTGGCGCTGCATTAGCCGCAGCACCCGCGCGCTGAAGTCCGCCTGCTTGAATTGCCGTGCGCTGACATTGACCGAGAGCTTCAGTCCGCGCAATTCGGGCTGCCGGCTCCAGGCCTGCAGCTGCAGACAGGCCTGCTGCAAGACCCAGTTGCCTATCGGCACGATGGTGCCGGCGGCTTCGGCCAGCGCGATGAAGAGGTCGGGCGCCACCTGGCCGTGCACCGGGTGCCGCCAGCGCAGCAACGCCTCGGCGCCCACCAGTTGCCCGGCGGCGTTCATCTGCGGCTGCAGATGCAGCGCCAGCTGCTCCAGCCTTACCGCGTCGCGCAGCGCCGCCGTGAGCGCCGCATGGTGCTCAAGCTGTATCTGCATTTGTGGGTCGAACAGGCACCACTGGTTGCGCCCCTGGGCCTTGGCCTGGTACATCGCCAGGTCCGCGCGCTTGAGCAGTTCGGTGGTGTCGCCCTGGCCTGGTCCAAACAGGTACATGCCCATGCTGGCGCTGCCGTGGTGGACTTGTTCGCGGGCCTGCCAGGGCGCGCCCAGACGCTGCAACAGCTCCTGCGCGAGTTCGCGCGCCTGTGCCAGCGCGGCGCCGGCGTCGCTGCCCAG
Organism: Comamonas flocculans; assembly: GCF_007954405.1. NCBI lineage: Bacteria > Pseudomonadati > Pseudomonadota > Betaproteobacteria > Burkholderiales > Comamonadaceae > Comamonas > Comamonas flocculans. Next base: position 1,779,513 of record NZ_CP042344.1, read on the forward strand.
CGGCCCGCTCAGTACCACGAACTCGTCGCCGCCGATGCGCGCCACGAAGTGCCGCGGCTGCGCCACCGAATCCAGGCGCCTGGCCATCTCCTGCAGGTAGCGGTCGCCCACCTCGTGGCCCATGGTGTCGTTGATGGTCTTGAAGTGGTCCAGATCGAGCAGCAGCAGCGCGCGCTGGCCGCTGGCGTGTGCGCGCGGATTGAGCGCCTGAGCAATGCGTTCGCGCAGCAGCCGGCGATTGGGCAGGCCGGTGAGCTGGTCGTAATGCACCAGGTGATCGAGCTCGCGTTCGTTGTCGGCGAGCCGCGCCTGCAGGCCTGAGAGGTCGCGCAGCAGCGCGCTGATCTCGTCGCGTCCGCTGATGTCGATCGGCGTGTTGAACTGTCCCCGGGCGATGCGCTTGAACACCGAGCGCGCCACGCGCAGCGGTGCGGTGATGGCCCGTATCTGTCCCCAGCCGAGCAGCCCCAGCAACACGATGGCGACGGGCAGCGCCAGGAGGGCACAGTTGCGCGTGCGCCGATAGCGCTGCATGCCCAGCTCATAGGCGGCCTGTGCATGGCTGAACTGCAGCGCCACCAGCGTCTGCAAGCGGCTCTGTGCCTGCGTGTACAACCGGCGCGCTGCTTGCGCGCGCTCGCTTGCCTGGGCTGCGTCCAGATCGTTCAGCGCCTTGAGCGCCGGGGCGATGCCCTCGCGCAGGTAGGCGTCGCGTTCGAGCGCAAATGCCCGTGCTGCCGCGTGTTCCGCTCCATCGGGCGCGAGCACAGCGGCATAGCCCTCCCACAAGGCGGTGATCTGCCTGGCGTTGCCGGCAATGGCCTCGGCTGCAGAGCGGGCGGCTGCGGCGTCGAGCGCCGGCTGATGCGAGCGGGCATCGGACGCGATGGAAGCACGGGCCAGGACCAGTTGCAGTTGGTATTGGTTGTGCAGCATCAACTGGGCGATCTGCGAGAGCGTGCGCACCGGCACCATGCGCTCGTCGTGCACGCGCTGCAGCTCGGCGGCGGTGTCGGCCATGCCGCGCAGCCCGCTGGCCGTCAGCGTAATACCGATGGTAGCGGCCAGCGCCATGAGCGCGAGCAAGCGTGTGCCTATGGTCCAGCGCACCAGCAGACGGCCCGGCCAGCGGCGCGGCGCGCGGGCCGGCAGCGGCGCGCGCCCGGCCGGCGCCGCGCCGGCGCCCAAATGCGGCCAAGGCATCAAAGGCCGGGCTCCCGGACTGCTGGCCTCAGCGGGGCGCGCGGCCCATGCCCGAAAAACGTCTCAATCGAAGTGGTGGGGCGCTGCAACACGAAATCCAATGACCAAAACGGCACCCGCGCGCAAAGGCGGGTGCGTGGCATGGGGCGTGTTCGAGGCCCGGGGCCGCAGCGGGGCGGGGCAGAGGCACCACCGCGGCAGGAGCGGGAAAGTTAATCCTGCCTGTGGGTGGACGGCAACCCGGGTAAACCCCGGGTAGCACTAGGAATCCGCCAGCGCGCGCGCCGACGGGGCATGCAGCAGCTCACTGCCCTGGATCACTTCCTGTGCCAGCGTTGCCAGCCGACGACGCTGGCAGCGCGCGGCCTTGCGCAGCAGCTCGAAGGCGGCGTCGCGCTTGAGGCGGTGCTGCACCATGAGAATGCCGACCGCGACATTGATCTCGCGGGTTTGCTGCAGTGCCTGCTCGAGCTGTTCGTTGTTCTGGCGCAGGTTCGCCTGCTCGCGCGCACGCGCCAGCGCGGTGCGCAGCATGGGGCCGAGCTGCAGCGGGTCCAGCGGTTTCACCAGGTAGCCCAGGGCGCCGCTGTCGCTCGCGCTGGCCACGGTGGCCTCGTCGCCCCAGGCGCTGAGCATGAGGCAGGGCAACTGGTAGCGCTGGCCAAGCTCGCGCGCCAGCGTGACGCCATCGTCCCCCGGCAGGCGCACGTCCAGCAGCGCGATGTCGGGGCGCAGGCCCGCCGCAAGCTGCGCCCGCGCGTCCTCCGCCGAATCCGCGCAGCTCACCTGCCAGCCCTGCGCCGCCATGCCGCGCGCCAGGGTGGCAAGCACCAGGCGGTCGTCGTCCACCAGCAGCAGCCGGGGTAGGGCAGCGTTCATATCAGTCATTCGTGATGTATACCACGGGCGCAGACAGCGCCAGGCGCGCAAACACCCAGCCGCCGTGGGTGTTGTGCGTGAGCACAGCGCCCTCGCGCGGCAGCAGCAGCCGCACCAGATCCAGGCCCTGGCCCGGCGGCGCTGCGGTGTCCGCGCCTGCCGTGGGCCAGTCCCCGCGGTTCGTGATGGTGATGTCCGCGCCGTTTGCATCGCCCGCGAGTGCGACCCGCACCGTATCCTGCCCCGGCGGGCTGTGCTTGATCGCATTGGTCATGAGCTCGTGCAGTACCAGGGCCACCGCAACCGCTTCCGCCGCTGCCAGTTGCAGGCGGGCGCTGGCGGCGTCTGCGCTGATCTCGATGTCTGCGTTGCGCGTCTGCTTCAGACCATGGGCAATCGCCAGCAGCAGTTGCGCCAGGCAAACCTGTTCGCGCGCGTCTTTGCCCTGCAGGCCATGGACGATGGCAATGCTTTGCACCTGCGCGGCCACCTGCCCTATGGCGTCGCCCAGTTGCGGATGCTCGTGCACCAGCGCGCGCAGCATGCCGACGATGCCTTGCAGGTTGTTCTTGATGCGGTGGTGTACCTCGCGTACCAGGGCGTCGCGCTGCGCGCATTCGGCTTTACGCAGGCGCTGCTGCTCTGCCTCGAAGTCGCTGACGTCCACCAGTGAAATCACGTAGTGGCCTATGGCCCCGTGCTCATCCCATACGGGCGAGACGATCGCCCAGACGGCGGTCACCGATGCGTCCGCATGCACCACCTGCAGTGGTCCCTGGCGGTAGTCGCCGGGCGTGAACCAGGCAGGGTCTACCGCGCCGCCGCCGCGCAGATACAGAAAGTGCGGCCGCCTGCCGACGAGCTCCTGCAGCGGCGCACCCGTCATTTGCCGGGCCGCCGCGTTGGCCCGCAGGATGCGGCCCGATGCCTCGGTGATCAACAGCCCCTTCTGGGTTTCGAAGGCGGTTGCCGCAATGCGCAGCCCCGTCTGCTGGCGCCGGTGCTCATGCACGTAGACGGACAGCGCCAGCGCCATCGTGCCCAGAATCGTCATGTAAGACCCGTAGCCGAAGCCATTGGCATCGGCCAGATCGCGGCTGAAGTAGCCTTGCTGAAGCAGAGTGCCGCGCAGCGCCAGCAGCGCCACGAGGCACAGCAGGCTGGAGGTCGAGAGCAGCCCCAGCCTCAGGCTGGACCAGCCGATGAACAGAAAAATCCAGTAGGCATTGGCCAGCGGCGTATGCGCGAACTCGCTGCTGTCTCGGCCAAAGATGAACAGGCTGAAAGCGATGCTCAGCAGCCAGACCAGTGCGCCTTCGGTCCAGCGCGCGGGCGCTTGCCTGGTCTGCAGGGCGAGCCGGCACGAAAGCACCCATACCGCCACGAGCAGCAGGCCCAGCGCATGTCCCATCCAGGCCTGCCAGAACATCGGCATGGCATGGCCGCCCGCCCACGCACCGGACAGCAAGCCGGCGCAGAGCCAGAAAAGAGCAGCTATGCCGCCGCCGACCAGGCAGCCCCAGAACAGGAACTGGGGCAATACATTGAGCGAAGGCTGATTGAGGTGGAAGTCCGGGTGTCGCTGCAGCCGATAGCCCACAAAACCCGCCATGGCAACGAGGCCTGCCGCCTGCAGCAAAGCCTGCACCAGCGGCTGACCCGTCAGCAGGCTGCTCACGAGCATGCCGACGAAAATGGCCGGCAGGCATTTGGCACCGCCAATCTGCACCAGCGCGAGCGCCAGTCCGCTGGCCGGCAGAAAGAGCAGGATGGGGCCGGGGCCGGGCAGGATGCGCTCGACAAACTGGCCCGCAAGCAACACCATCAGAGCAGCGGCTGCCAGATGCAGCGCAGAAGGCTGCGGGGCAGTGCTGGGCAGGGCGGTGGCTTCGGTCATGGAGCGCAGGGCGTGCTGCGTCCATCATAGGGGGCGAAGCCGCCCCCCCCAGAATGTCCTCAGTGCGCGCCCGCCGCTGCACCCGTGCCGGGGCCGCCACGCCGGGGTGCGTCGGCCAGCCACACCAGCGGCACCAGCAGCAGGAACAGCAGCGCCGAGGCCCAGTTGACGTCGTTGGCTGCCAGCGTAAAGGCCTGCTGGGTGACCAGGCGCTCCACCTGCGCCAGCGCCTGCTCGGGCGTGAGGCCGAGCGAGTGCAGCAGGGTCAGCGTCTGCGCCAGCGGGCCGTTGCCGTCGTGCAGGTGCTCGATCAGGTTGGCGTGCGCCAGCGTCGCGCGCCGCTCCCACAGCGTGGTGGTGACCGAGGTGCCCACGGCGCCCGCCGTGATGCGCACGAAGTTGGTCAGACCCGAGGCGGCGGGGATGCGGTGCGCCGGAATCTCCGAGAGCGTGAGCGTGACCAGCGGCACGAAGAAGAAGGCCACCGCCGCGCCCTGCACGATGGTCGGAATCATGATGGTGTCGAAGTCCGCCGTGGTGGCAAAACGCGAGCGCAGCCACAGCACCAGCGCGAAGACGAAGAAGGCCACGGTGGCGTAGCGCCGCGGGTCCACCTTGCCTATGCTCTTGCCCACGATGGGCGAGAGGACCATCGCCAGGAACCCCACCGGCGCCATCAGCATCCCCGCCGACGTGGCGGTGTAGCCCATGTACTGCTGCAGCCACAGCGGCAGCAGCACCACGTTGCCGAAGAAGATGCCGTAGCCCACGGCGGTGGCGATGGTGCCGGCCCAGAAATTGCGAATTTTGAAGAGCGAGATATCAACGATGGGGTGCTCTTCGCCCAGCTCCCAGAACACGAAGGCCACCAGGCCGAAAACCGCAGCCGCCGCAAAGCCGATCACCAGGCCCGACGAGAACCAGTCGTGCTCCTTGCCGATATCGAGCATGATCTGCAGGCTGCCCACGCCCAGAATCATCAACGCCAGGCCCATGGCGTCTATGGGCAGCTTGCGTGTGGCGGTCTCGCGCTCGGCGTAGATCGCCATCGTGCCGATGGCGGCAACGATGCCCACGGGGATGTTGATGTAGAAAATCCACGGCCAGCTGATGTTGTCGGTGATCCAGCCGCCCAGGAGCGGCCCCATCACCGGCGCGATCAGCGTGGTCATGGACCACATCGCCATCGCCAGGCCCGCCAGCGCCTTGGGGTAGCTGGAGAGCAGCAGCGCCTGCGACAGCGGAATCATCGGCCCGGCGACGAAGCCCTGCAGCACGCGCGCGGCGATCAGCAGTGGCATGCTGGGCGCCAGCCCGCACAGGAAGGAGGCGGCAACGAACAGCAGCACGCTGGCCACGAACAGGCGCACCTGCCCGAAGCGCTGCGCCAGCCAGCCGGTGAGCGGCACCGAAATGGCGTTGGCCACGGCAAAGCTGGTGATGACCCAGGTGCCCTGGTTGGGGCTGACGCCCAGATCGCCCGCGATGGCGGGCAGGGACACGTTGGCGATCGACGTGTCCAGCACGTTCATGAAGGTGGCCGCCGACAGCGCCAGCGTGCCCCAGGCGCGTGCCGAGCCGCTCAGGGGTTGCTGTTCGGCGGGAGGGGTATGGGCGGCGGAGGTCACGTTGGTGGCTGGTGTGATTGCTCCCTCCCCCGCTGGGGGAGGGTGGGGGCGGGGGCCGACGGGCTGCGCAGAAGGCAGGTCTTCATGCGGTCGGGCGCTGGCCCCCCTCCCGGCCTTCCCCCAAAGGGGGAAGGAGAGGAAGGCGGATCGCGTGGCGGGGCGGGTGCTCCCTCCCCCTTTGGGGGAGGGTTGGGGTGGGGGCGACGGGCGTGGCCAAGGGCGGTGCCTCATCGAGGCCCAAGCCCCCATCCCGGCCTTCCCCCAAAGGGGGAAGGGGAGAAAACCGAAGCTCGTGCGGCTGGGTCATGGCGTGCCGACGTTGGCGGCGATGATGCGCGCGATTTCGGCGTCGGCGTCGCCGTCCTGCAGCGCATACACGCTGGTCTCGGCCAGCGGCTCGGTGCGAGCGGCAGTGGTGAGCGTGGCGCCGCCGTGCTCGCGCGTATCGACCGTGACCAGCATGGACAGCCCCAGGCGCAGCGGGTGCTGGGCCAGCGGTTCGGGATCCAGCGCGATGCGCACCGGAATGCGCTGCACCACCTTGATCCAGTTGCCGGTGGCGTTTTGCGGCGGCAGCAGTGCAAAGGCCGCGCCCGTGCCCACGCCCAGGCCGGCGACGGTGCCGGTGTAGCGCACCTGGCTGCCGTAGAGGTCGGCCGTCAGCGTGGCGCGCTGGCCCAGGCGCAGATTGCGCAGCTGGGTTTCCTTGAAGTTGGCGTCCACCCACACGCCGTGCAGCGGCACCACGGCCATCAGCGGCGTGCCCGCGGCCACGCGCTGGCCCAGCTGCACGCTGCGCCGGGCGATGTAGCCGTCCACCGGCGCGGGCAGTTCGGTGCGGTGCGCGGCCAGCCAGGCCTGGCGCAGCTGGGCGGCGGCGGCCTGCACGCTGGGGTGCCCGGCCACCTGCACGCCCTGGGTCAGGGCCTGGTTGCTGGCCAGCTGCTCGCGCGCCGCGGCCACGCCCGCCTTGGCGGCGGCCTGGCCCGCCCTGGCGGCGGCCAGCTGCGTGCGCGCCGTGTCCACCGCGCTTTGCGCGTGCTTGAGCTCTTCGCCCGATACCGCGCCGCTGGCGCCCAGCTGCAGGCGGCGCTGCACGTCCTGCTCGGCGCGCTCCAGATTGGCCCTGGCCTGGGCCTGCAGCGCGTCGGCGTTGGCCACGTCGGTCTCGCGCAGCTTGACCTGCGCGGCCAGCGTGGCGTTGTTGGCGTAGAGCTGGCGCACCTGGCGCACGGTCTGCGCCAGCGCCGCCTCGGCCTGATGCAGCGCCACCCCGGTGTCGGCCGGATCCAGCTTGACCAGCGGCGCGCCGGCGCGCACGAAGTCGTTGTCGTCGGCGAAGATGGCCATCACCGTGCCGCCGACCTGGGGCGTGATCTGCACGATGTTGCCCTGCACGTAGGCGTTGTCTGTGCTTTCCTCGTGGCTGGCGATCAGCGCGTCGTAGCCGCCCCAGGCGATCAGGCCGACCAGGGCGACGAGCACCAGTGCAGCAAGGCGCTTGCGGCGCCGGGCCTTGGCGTGCACCGCGGCGGTGGAAATTTCAGGAGCGGTCATGGCGGGGTGGCATCCGGTGATCCGGGTACCGAAGTGACTATGAAAAAAGAAGCTTTTGGCGCTTGTGCAGCAAGCGTTTGAGGCGGATTTCTATCTCAATGCAGCGGGTCGTCCGGCGCGGCGGCGTTGCACTCCATGCGCCGCAGCAGCGCACGTACCTGGGCTTCTTCCTCGCTGCTGAAGCCGGCCAGCAGTTCGCGCTGCACCGCGCAGAGCACGGCGGGCAGCTGCTCGGCCACGCGCAGGCCTTCGGTGGTGAGCGACACATGCACCACGCGCCGGTCCAGCTCCGAGCGCTCGCGCACGCACAAGCCCTTGGCGGCGAGGCGGTCTACCAGGCGGGTGAGGCCGCCGGTGTCCAGGTTGCAGCGGCGCGCGAGGTCCGTGGCGGTGACGGGTGAGCCCTCGCTCAGGCACAGCAGCGGGCGCCACTGCGCGTCGGTCAGTCCCAGGGGCTCCATGCGCCGCTCTATGCGCGCCACCAGCTGCGTGACCACGCGGCGCAGCTGCATGCCCAGGCTGGCGCGGCTGTCGTAGCGCACGGGCGCGGCTGCGTCGGAGGGCGGATGGCAAGGCATGCCCGATTATATTTGCGCTGGCAGTAATTGCCGTTGCAAGGAATGGGTTCGCAGCGCGAGCGGGGCGCCTGGCGCGCCGCTCATTGGCCCGGTGCTGCGCCGAGCGGGTCCGCTTGCCCCGCTTCGGCCTGCAGGCGCTCGCCCAGCGAGCGCGCGTTCATCGGCCGCCCGTACCAGTAGCCCTGGCCGTAGTCGCAGCCTTGGCCGCGCAGGAAGATGTGCTGCTCGCGCGTCTCCACGCCTTCGGCCACCACTTCGATGCCGAGCTGGTGCGCCATCGCGATGATGGCGCTGCACAGCACGCGGTCTTCCTGGGACTGGGGCAGCTTGCTGACGAAGCTGCGGTCGATCTTGAGGAAGTCGATGGGGAAGCGCTTGAGGTAGGACAGCGACGAATAGCCGGTACCGAAGTCGTCCAGCGCCACCTTCAGGCCCGCGCCCTGCAGCGCCAGCATCTTCGCGCCCGTGGCCTGGTCGCCGTCGAGCAGCACGCCCTCGGTGATTTCCACGGTCAGGCTGTCGCTGCGCAGGGCCAGTTGCTGCAGCCAGTCGAGCCAGTCCTGCACCGCATGCTCGCTCGCGTGCAACTGGCGCGGCGAGACGTTGACGCTGAGCTCGAACGCCGGCGCAGCCAGGTGGCGCCATTCGGCCAGCTGGCGCGTGGCTTCGCGAAACACCCAGTCGCCCAGCGCCACGATCAGCCCCGATTCCTCCGCCGCCGGGATGAATTCCCCCGGGCTCAGCACGCCGTGCAGCGGGTGCTCCCAGCGCAGCAGCGCCTCGGCCTTGACGGTGCGCCCGCTGGCCATGTCCACGATGGGCTGGTAATGCAGCATGAACTGCTCGCGCGCCAGGCCCTTCTCCAGCTCGTGCAGCAGCTGCAGGCGCCACTGCTCCTCGTGCAGCATCTCGGGCGCGAAGCGGGAAAAGCGGTTGCGCCCCTTTTCCTTGGAGGCGTACATCGCCAGGTCCGCATGGCGCAGCAGCTGGGCGCTGTCGCTGGCGTCCTGCGGGTAGAAGGCGATGCCGGCGCTCACCGAGATGTGCACCGTGTTCTGCTTGAGCGCGTAAGGCTGCACGATGCTGTGCAGCGCTTTCTCGCACACCAGCGCAACGTCGCTCTCGTGCTGCACGTCCTGCAGGATCAGCGTGAACTCGTCGCCGCCCAGGCGCGCCACATGGTCGGATGAGCGCACGCAGGCCAGCAGCCGGCGCGCCACCTCCTGCAACAGCGCGTCGCCCTCGTCGTGGCCGAAGGTGTCGTTGACCTCCTTGAAGAAGTCCAGGTCCAGGAAGACCAGCGCCATCGGCAGGCCGGTGGTGCGCGCATGCTCCATGCCGGTGGCCAGGCGCTGCTCGAACATCTGGCGGTTGGCCAGACCCGTGAGGTGGTCGAAGTGCGCCTGGCGCCAGATGCTCGCTTCGCGCACGCGCTCCTCGGTCACGTCGGAAAACAGGCCTACGCGGCAGTTCACGCTGCCGTCGTCGTTGTATGCGGTGGAGATTTCCAGGTGCTCGATGAACTCCTCGCCACTCTTGCGCCGGTTGTGGATGTCGCCACTCCAGCTGCCGCTGTCGTGCAGGCTTTGCCACATCGCGTGGTAGAAGGCCCGGTCCTGCTTGCCCGAGCTCAGCAGATTCATGCGCCGCCCGATGATGTCCGCCGGCGCATAGCCGGTGATCGCGGTGAAGGCGGGGTTCACGTCCTGCACCACGCCGTCGGCGTCGGTTACGACGATGGCGTCGCGCGTGCTCTGGTAGACGATGTTGGCGCGGCGCATCGAGGCTTCGGCGCGCTTGCGCTGGCTGATGTCGATCAGCAGGCCTATGGTGGCGGGGGCGTCGCCCAGGCGCATGGCCGAGCCGAAGATCTCGACCTCGATGTCGCGGCCGTCGGCGCGCCGTATGCGACTTTCGTAGCGCGTGCTGCGCGCCTGTCCGTTCAGGCGCTGCGCCATGCTGCGCGCAGCCTGCGGCCAGGTGGCGTCGGTGTACAGGCGCCGCACCTCGAAATGCGCGCACAGCGTCTCGCGTGCATGGCCGGTGAGCTCGGCAAAGCGTGCGTTGACGTAGGTCAGCCGCATGTCGGCGTTGACCATGTAGATGCCGGCCACGTCGTTTTGCGCCAGGCCTTCGAACATGGCCTGCATCTGGGCCAGCGCCGCGCGCTCGCCGCGCACTTCTTCCAGCAGCTCGGCGATGCGCTGCGAGGACGCGTTGAGCGCGCCCGCCAGCTCGGTGAATTCGGCGCCGGCGGGCACCACCACCTCGGTCACGTAGCGGCCCTCGCCCATGGCGCGCGCCTGGCGGGTGAGCGCGCGGATGGGCGCCAGCACATGGCGCATGAACAGCGCGTAGCCCAGCGCCAGCAGCAGCAGATCAAGCGCGAACAGCAGCGCGCTGGCGGCGATGGCGTTGCGCTGCACGCGCGCCGATTCCTGCACCAGCGCGTCCATCAGCGCCTCGTTGTGCGCCAGCATCAGGCTGCTGGCCTGCAGCAATTGCGCGGCCTGCGCGCCGCTCGCGCGCGGGGCCGGGACGACCTCGGCCATCAGGCGCCGGTAGTCCTGCCAGGCCGATTGCAGTTGCGCCAGCGCCGGCTGCAGCGCGCCCTGCAGCGCGGGCACCTGCAGGCCAAAGGCGCTGCCGCCCGAGCGCAGCGCGCCCCAGGCAGCGGCAAACTCCCGCTCGTGTTCGCGCAGCGCCGCCGCCCGATCGGCGCCGGGGGCGGCCAGGGCCTGCAGGGCGGCGCGCTGCCCCAGCATGCGCAGCTTGCCGGCCACATTCAGCGTGGCGGCAATGTTCTCCGAGCGGCGCAGCAACGCGTGCACCGTCAACACGTTGGCCAGCGCGATCAGGCCGATCAGCGCGAGCGCGAGCAGCGCCTTGCCGCGCAGACTCGCGGGCAGGCTCAGGCGCCTGCGCGCCGCTGGCTCAGAAGCTTTCCCATTCGGCATCGCTGCCCTTGTCCGGCAAGGCCTTGGGGCGCACCGCAGGGGCGGGCGCGGCAAGCGGTCGGGCAGAGGGCGCGGGCGCTGGCATCGGCACTTGCACGGGCGCCTGAACGGGAGCCGCAGTGGCCGGCCGCTGCATGCGCACCGCAGGCGCGGAGGCGCTGCCTGGCTGCAGCTTGAAGGTGGCGACCGAGCCGACCATCTCCTGCGCCTGACTTTGCAGGCTGGCCGCAGCGGCGGACATCTCCTCCACCAGCGCCGCATTCTGCTGCGTCACCTGGTCCATCTGGGCGATGGCCTCACCCACCTGGGTCACGCCCTGGCTCTGCTCCTGGCTGGCGGCGCTGATCTCGCCCATGAGGTCGGAGACGCGCTGTATGCCCGAGACCACCTGCTCCATGGTGGCGCCGGCCTTGTCCGCCAGCGCAGTGCCCTCGCCTATGCGCCGGGTGCTGTCGTCGATGAGCTGCTTGATCTCCTTGGCCGCGGCGGCCGAGCGGCCGGCGAGCTGGCGCACCTCGCTCGCGACGACCGCAAAACCCCGACCCTGTTCGCCCGCGCGTGCCGCCTCCACCGCCGCGTTGAGCGCCAGGATGTTGGTCTGGAACGCGATGGAGTCGATGACGGTGATGATTTCGGCCATCTTCTGGCTGTCGCCGCTGATGCTGCGCATGGTTTGCACCACGTTGCCCACCACGTCGCCGCCCTCGCGCGCAACGGTGGAAGCGCCCTGCGCCAGCTGGTTGGCCTGGCGTGCGTTGTCCGCGTTCTGGCGCACCGTGGCGTTGAGCTGCTCCATCGAAGCGGCGGTCTGCTCCAGGGCGCTGGCCTGCTCTTCGGTGCGCGCGCTCAGGTCCAGGTTGGCCTGGGAGATTTCGGCGCTTGCGGTGGCCACGCTTTCCGAATTGCCGCGCACCCGTGCGACCACCTGGTGCAGGCCGTCGAGCATCTGCGCGAGCGCGCGCAGCAGCTGTGCGGTCTCGTTGCGGCCGCGCGCCTCGATCTGCAGCGACAGGTCGCCCGCGGCCACGGCCTCGGCCACGCGCACCGCCTGGTTCAGCGGGCGGGTGATGGCGCGGATGATCCACAGCGCCAGCAGCACCGCTGCCAGCAGCCCGATGAGCAGGGTGATGGCCACGGCGGTCTGGATGGCGCGCACGTTCTCGCCGGCCGCGCGGCTGTCGCCCTCGAGCACCTGGCGCTGGAAGGCCTGCAGGTCGGCAATCGCCTTCAGGTAGTCGCTGCGCACCGCCTTGGCCTGCTCCGACAGGAAGCCCTGGGCCGCGCCGGCGCCGGCCTTGGTGTATTCCTCGAAGAACTGCTCCTGCGCCTGGGCGTAGCGCGCCTGCTGGGCGAAGACCGCATTCAGCAGCTCCTGCGCACGCGGGGCGCGCATCTGCTGCTTGAGCTCGTCCAGTATCTCGGCGATGCGCTGGCGCGATGCGGGCACCTGGTTCTTGGCGTCCTGGAAGGCCTCGATGTCGCTCTCCAGCAGCATGTCGCGCATGGCCAGGGCGATCAGATTGATCTGCTGCTGTACCTCATGCAGCGCCAGCACGCGCGGGACGCGCTCCTGCGTCACCGCCTTGAAGCTCTGCTCCACCGGCGTGGCCTTCCACAGCGCGACGAGCCCGGTGACCACCAGCAGCAGCGCCATCAGTGCAAAGCCCAGGGCCAGGCGGGTGGTGATTTTCATGTCTCTCATGCAGGTCTCCCCTGTTGGATTTTCGATAGTTTTGACAAATCGCGAACGAAATGTCTGACATGACAATGAATCGGCTCGAAAAAGGCCACCGCTGGGGTGGCCTTTGCGAGAGAGGGCGTTCAGCGCTGCGCCTTGACCTCGTCGGCCGTCACCAGCTTGGCCTTGTTGCCCCACTGGGTGCGCTCATGGTTGGCGATGTCGGCCACGTCGGCGTCCGACAGCGCGCCGCCAAACGGCGGCATGGGGCTGGGGTAGCTCACGCCGTCGATGACCTCGCCGCTCACGCCGTGCAGGATGGCGCGGATGTGCTTGGTGCCGTCCGCAGCCAGCACCGCCGGGTTCTTGATCAGCGGCGGGAAGGCGCCCGGCAGCCCTTCGCCATTGGCCTGGTGGCAGGCCGCGCAGGTGCTGGTGTAGAGCTGCGCGCCGCGCTCTGCGTCGAACTTGTAGGGGCCGGCCGCGGCCGCGGGTGGCGCTGCCGCGGCGGCGCTGGCGTGGCCTTCGATCTTGGAAATCTTGGGCTTGACGAAGTTGTCCGGGTTGCCGATGCGCAGCGAGCCGGCCGCGCCCTTTTCAAGGTGGGCGAAGGAGTGGTCCACGAAGACGTAGTTGCCCACGTCCGGAATCACCACGTCGAAGACGATGCCCTCGCCCGGCCCCACGCTGTAGGTGGAGACGCCGCTGAGCGCGTTCTTCGGGTTGCCGTCCGGATAGACCTTGTCGAAGATCGCGCCGATCACGTGGAAGGCGCTCCAGAGGCTCGGGCCGGCGTTGACCACGTACAGGCGCACGCGCTCATTGGGTTCGGCGGTGAGCGGATGGTCCTGGTACTGGAAGGCCACGCCGTTGAAGGCGACGATGTCGGGCTGGATCCTCTCCATCTTGCCGAAATCCGGACCCATCAGGTTGCCCGAAATCTGCCGCGTGTACCACTCGCTTTGCACCAGCACGTATTCCTTGTCGGCCTTGGGGCGCGGGTCGTCGGCAGGGTCGACGATGATGGCGCCGTACATGCCGTTGGCCATGTGCAGCAGCACCGGCGGCGTGCCGCAGTGGTAGACGAAGGTGCCGGGCACCTTGGCCTCGAAGGTGAACTCGATCTGCTCGCCCGGGTTGATGTCGGCAAAGCTGGTGTTGGGCGGGGTGAAGGCCGAGTGGAAGTCGATGGAGTGGTGCATCGAAGCCTTGTTGGCCAGCACCACCCGCACCATCTGGCCCTGCTTGACGTGGATGACCGGGCCGGGCACCGTACCGCCGTAGGGCCAGGCCTGGTACTTGACGCCGCTGGCGATTTCCACCGCCTCGTCGGTCACGTCGATGGTGACCAGCACTTCCTTGTCGCTGGTCAGCGGCGGCAGCGTCGCGTCGAAGGCCTTCTTGACCGGCTCCTTGCTCATCAGCTGCAGCGGCGACACCGCCGCGGCCGCTGCAGCGGGGGTGGGCGCCTTCACGTTCATGCTGCTTTGCAGGCCGGCCACCAGGAAGAAGACGACGGCGGCCACGCCCAGCAGGATGCCGGTCTGCGCCCACCACGCGACGCGCGGCGCGTCCGACAGGCGCCGTTCGCGCCATTCGGCGATCCAGCTCCAGGCCGGCCACTTGCGCTCGATGAAGTAGTCGACGCTGTAGGGGCTGGTGCCGCTGCGGTGGTTGATGGCGATCAGCACCGCGAAGACCAGCACGTAGATGATGCCCACGCCGGTGTTGGATGCGCCTATGGTGTAGGGGCCGCCGAAGCCGCCCGCGGTGCTCCAGATCAGCAGGCTGTAGAGCGCGCCGATCACGTACACCGTGCGTCGCGCGAAGCCGAAGAGCAGGGCGAGCGCCAGCAGCGTGGTGGCGATGCGCGTGAGCCACAAAAAGGTGTCGGCGCGCGGCTCGACGATGGCGATCCAGGTGTCGAACCACCAGGCCGACCATGCGGGCTGGCCGTCGGCGGCGTTGCGCAGATAGCCCGCGTAGTTGTCGGCGAAGCTGGGCATCCAGGTGAACGCGGCGTTCACGATCCAGATGATGCCGAAGGCGACGCGCAGCGCCGCGGTGGAAAGCGCCGGCCAGGTATCTGGAGCCGGACTGGTTGGGGTTTGGGTACTCATGAATGCTTCCTGACTCGGAGCAGGCCCGGGGCCTGCGACTTCAAGGACAGGCCATAGTGTAGGGGCCTGCGGCGGCAAGGGGCATGGCAAGCCGGACGCCGCGGCCGGCGCACCCCTTCGCCATCGCTGCCCGCCGGTTTTTTCCCGCGCAGGCGCAACGAATTGCAAACATTTGTGGCAGGATGCGCAGCCGGGTTTCCTGCTGCGCCGCGTCGCGTGCCGGCCCCCGCCGCCGCGAGCCCCGCGCCGCGGCCCCCCTCTTTCTTCAAACCCCATTGCCTGGGGCCGCGCGACCGCGCTGCCCTTCAAGGGAACCGCCATGCCCCGCTCTGATCGCGATGCCGGCCACACCGACGCCCTGACCCGCACGCTGCCCGCGTCGCCCGCCCCTGCCCCGATGGCGGACCGCCTGCCGCTGGCGCGCCGCACCCTGTTGCGCGGCGCCTTGCTGGGCGCGGTCGCCAGCGTGGCCACCGCCTGCGGTGGTGGCAGCGATGGCCAGGAGGGCGGCGACAGCCTCTCGGACCCGCGCGCGCTGCAGCCGCTGGACCCCGAGATCGGCCACGACGAGGACGGCTACCAGCACCAGCAGGGCCGCCATACCCTGCCGCCGGTGCAGCCGCGCAGCAACGAACTGCTGGCCCAGCCCACCGAGGGCCTGAGCTTTCGCGTGCGCGTGGCCATGGGCGCCGAGCTGCTGGCGAGCGCGCCGGTGCGGGTGCTCGACATCCACGGTGCCCAGGTGGACGAAGGCAGCACCGACGCCGATGGCGTGTACGCGTCGGCGCAGACCGGACGGCGCTTCCTGCTGGCGGAGGCCCGGACCGCAGAGGGCCTGCTCTACGGGCTCGAATACAACGGCGGCGTCAAGATCAACCCCGTCATCGACGTCAATCTGGCGGGCACGCTGCTCTACAAGGTGTTCCAGCGGCTGTCGGTGGATACCAGCCAGGTGGAGTTCGTGATCAACGACTTCCTGGGTCTGGAATACAGCACCAACCTGAGCGACATCGATCCCTTCGACACGGGCCTGGACCAGGAAGCCCTGCGCCAGCAGGCGCGGGACTCTGGCCTGCGCGTGGCCGACTACCTGGACCGCCTGGCCGATGCGGTCGTGCGAATGCTCGACGCAGAAGAAGGCGACGAGGCGCTCGCGCCGACACCCGCCCTCCAGGGCCAGGCCCTGGTGCGCAAGGCGACGAGCGCCTGCCCGCCGCCGCCGGACTTCGGCCCCTGGGCACAGGAAATCCCCATCGAGGTGGGCCGCGAGCTGGCGGAATTCTGGTCCGCCGCGGGCAAGGCCGTGCTGGGCATGGCCTTTGCCAAGGCGATGGCGCTGACCGGGACCGACTTCCTGGAGCCGGGGCTGAACTTCATCCTCGACCGCGCGCTGCCCACCGACGACCCGGTGCAGAAGGCGCTCGCCACCATGCAGGTGGAGCTCTCGCGCATCGCCTCCAAGGTGGACGAGATCGCCTCCATGGTGTCCATGGCCGAGCACAAGCGCGCGCTCGACCGGGTGATCGGCGTGTTCACCGAGTTCAATGCGCTGATCGAGCTGATCCAGGAGCGGCGCCGGCGCCACGTGGGCGCCACCACCGCCGAGCAGGATCAGCTCTACAAGGACTACGTGCTGGAGCAAAGCCGCAGGCTGATCGTGCTCTACCCCCGGCTCATGGAAGCCCACCAGCTGTTCGTCGGCCTCGGGCCCGTGGGCAACGATGGCGTGCTCTACCGCTGGTGCACGGTGTTTCGCAAGAAGAAGTACTACACCGCGGTGGTCGAGAAGCAGTACAACGACCTGCTGGACTGGTACGCACTGTGGAATGCCCGGATCTGCAACTACCTGTTCGACGCCTACGCCACCGTGCAGCAGCTGGGCGGGCAGCGCGACGCCGACCAGGTCGCGCTCATGCGCGAGCAGCTGCAGCGCCAGACGCTGGCCATAGAGCGCCTGCGCCCGCAGCGCCTGCTCAGCGCCAAGCTGTTCATCGACGTGCAATTCCAGCTGGCCTGGGTGGGCGGCTGCAACCAGCCCGCGCGCCTGCCCGAGATGGTGCCCGAGGACGTCTGGTACCCGCGCGACGTGCCCTGGGGGCCGCGCGATTTCAAGCTGGGCCGGCTGATGCGGGTGCAGTACGACGCGCCCTGCGTGGACAGCGCCAGCGCGCTGGCCGACGCCAGCATCACCGACGCGCTGGTGCAGGCCTTCGAATGGCGGCTGCCGACGAAGAAGAACATGGACGACTCCTTCGGCGACTACATCAAGCACGGCTACCTGGCGGAGTTCAACAGCCCGACCAGGTACTTCAACTGGCACGCCTTCGCCGAGCACTGCGCCATCCCCAGCGTGGTGTGCTTCTTCCGCGAGGACGCGCCGCGCACGCCGCTGGCGGTGATCCTGCGCAACGACATGGGTCCGAGGGCTGTGGGCAGCTGGATCGCCACCTGGACCTTCCGCGCCGCCCAGTACGACCTGGGCACGCTGCAAAGCAGCTACACCGCGCTGGAATACATCGGCAAGAACAACCCCCACTACCCGGTGCCGCATTTCTTCCCGGTGGCCGACGTGCCCGTGGCCCTGCAGAAGACCCTGCTGCCCTGGCGCGTGTACGAGGAGCAGATCGGCGCCTTGCGCGCCGGCGTGCACTGAAGCGTGTTCAGCCGCGCAGCAGGCGGGCGGCGTCCAGCGAGAAGTAGGTCAGGATGCCGTCGGCGCCGGCGCGCTTGAACGCGAGCAGCGCCTCCATCATCACCGCGTCGTGCTCCAGCCAGCCCTGGGCCGATGCCGCCTTGATCATGGCGTACTCGCCGCTCACCTGGTAGGCAAAGGTGGGCATGCGGAACTCGTCCTTCACGCGGCGCAGCACGTCCAGGTAGGGCATGCCGGGCTTGACCATCACCATGTCCGCGCCCTCGGCGATGTCGAGCGCCACCTCGCGCAGCGCCTCGTCGCTGTTGCCCGGGTCCATCTGGTAGACGTTCTTGTCGGCCTTGCCCAGCGCCCCGCGCGTGCCCACCGCGTCACGAAACGGCCCGTAGAAGCTGCTCGCGTATTTGGCGCTGTAGGCCATGATGCGGGTGTAAATCAGCTGCTGGGCCTCCAGCGCGCGGCGCACCGCGCCGATGCGCCCGTCCATCATGTCGCTGGGCGCGACGATGTCCACGCCCGCCCGCGCGTGGGCCAGGGCCTGCTGCACCAGCACCTGCACCGTCTCGTCGTTCAGGATGTAGCCGGTGTCGTCCAGCACGCCGTCCTGCCCGTGGCTGGTGTAGGGGTCCAGCGCCACGTCGGTCATCACCCCGAGCTGCGGGAATTCCTTTTTCAGCGCGCGCACCACGCGCGGGATCAGGCCGTCGGGGTTGGCCGCTTCCCTGCCGTCGGGGGTTTTCAGTTCCGCGTCGATGGCGGGGAAGAGCGCCATCACCGGGATGTCCAGCTTTGCGCATTCTTCGGCCACGGGCAGCAGCAGATCCAGGCTCAGGCGCTCGACGCCGGGCATGGAGGGCACGGCCTCGCGCCGGTTTGTGCCTTCGTGCACGAACACCGGGTAGATGAAGTCGTGCGCCGACAGGCGCGACTCGCGCACCAGGTTGCGCGAGAAGGCGTCGCGGCGCAGGCGGCGCGGGCGGTTCTGGGGAAACGGGGTGGGGCTGGACAGGTGCATGGCGCCGATTGTGCGACAGCCCCGCGCCCCCTGCTGCGCTGTTAGGCTTGCGCCTGCGCCGAAGCCGGCGTTTTCTTGAGCGCAACGCATGCCCACCATCGCCCAACAGGAACAGCAGTGGAACCTGGCCCACCTGGCCGAGCCGGTGCGCCAGCCGGCCTTTGCCGTCTGGGCGCACGAGGCACCAGCCATCGTGCTCGGCTGCTCGCAGCAGCAGTATCTGGCCGGGCTGCAGGCGGCAGCGCCGGGCGTAGCGACGCTGGTGCGCGCGTCGGGCGGCGGGGCGGTGCTCACCGGGCCGTGGATGGTCAGCAGCTCGGTGGCGCTGCCGCTCGAACACCCGTGGGTGAGCGGACGCATCAACGCCAGCTACGAAGGCCTGGGGCGCTTGTACGTGGGTTTGCTCGCCCGTCTTGGCGTGGCGGCGCGCGCGCTGGCGCCCGAGCAGGTGGCCCAGGCCGACGCGCTGCTCGGCCCCAAGCTGCCCTGGGCCTGCTTTGGCTCGCTCGCCTCCTGGGAAGTGGTGGATGCGGGCGGCGGGCGCAAGCTCGTCGGTCTGGCGCAGCGGCGCCAGCGCAGCGGCGTGCTGCTGGTGGCGGGCACGCTGGTGGCGCCGCCCGACTGGGCGCTGCTGTGCACCGCGATGGGCCACGCACCGGACGAAGAGGCCATGCGCCGGCGCACCGTCGCGTGCAGCCAGCTCGCGCCGGGTTTTGTCGCTGCACCGCGCTACGCCGCGCTGCTGCGCGAGGCGCTGGCGGAGGCCCTCGCGGTCTGACGCGCGGCTCTCTCAGGGCGAAAACCGATTGCCTGCGCGCCCACGCGCTGCCATGATCGGTTTTTTCAACCCGGAGGAAACACGATATGAAAACACCATGGTTGGTCGCCGCGCTGGTCTTCGGCGCCTGTCAGATCGCCCACGCCCAGGGCACGCTCAAGATCGGGGTGCTGAACGATCAGTCGGGCATTTACGCCGACTTTGGCGGCAAGACTTCGGTCACCGCAGCCAAGATGGCGGTGGAGGACTTTGGCGGCGAGGTGCTGGGCCGCAAGATCGAGGTGATCGATGCCGACCACACCAACAAGCCCGACGTCGCGGCCTCGGTCGCGCGCAAGTGGTTCGACACCGAGGGCGTGGAGATGATCACCGACCTGACCAACTCGGCGGTGGCGCTGGCGGTGCAGAACCTGGCCAAGGACAAGGGCAAGATCACCATTGCGACCGGGCCGTTTTCGTCCGCGCTGACCAATGAATCGTGCTCGCCCACAGGCTTTCACTGGACCTTTGACACCTACGCGGCGCCGCGCGGCGTGGCCACCGGCATGATCGACGACGGCGCCAAGAACTGGTTCATCCTGGCCACCGACTACGCCTTTGGCCACGCGATGCAGCAGGACCTGACCGACACCATCAACAAGAAGGGCGCCAAGGTGGTGGGTGCCGCGCGCGCGCCGCTGGGCACCTCCGACTTTGCCTCCTTTCTGCTGCAGGCCCAATCCTCCAAGGCCGATGTGATTGCGCTGGCCAACGCCGGCACCGACATGACCAACGCCATCAAGCAGGCCGGCGAGTTCGGCATCATGGCGGGCGGCCAGCGGCTCGCGGCCCTGGCCATGGTGATCAGCGACGTGCACTCGTTGGGCCTCAAGACCGCCCACGGCCTGGTGGCCGCAACCCCTTACTACTGGGACCGCGATGACGCAAGCCGTGCCTTCGGCAAGCGCTTCATGGAGAAGACCGGACGCATGCCCGGCATGGTGCAGGCTGGCACCTACTCTGGCGTGCTGCACTACCTCAAGGCGGTGAAGGCCGCGGGCAGCACCGACGGCGCCAAGGTGGCCGACAAGATGCGCGAGATGCCGGTCAAGGACTTCTTTGCCGACGGCGCCACCGTGCGCAAGGACGGTCGCGTCGAGCAGGAGATGTACCTGGTGCAGGTCAAGAAACCCGAAGAGTCCAAGCAGCCCTGGGACTACTACAAGGTCGTCTCCACGCTGCCCGCAAGCCTGGTGACGCGCCCGTTGTCCGAGAGCAAGTGCCCGCTGGTCAAGTAAGAGCGCAGGCCGCCGTGGCGCGCGGGCGCCGCGGCGCGCTCAGGGCGCTGCCTGAGCGCCCAGCGCACCCCACAGCGCCATCAGCAGCAGCACCACCGTGGGCAGCAGCGTGAGGATGAAGCCCGGCGCGCGGCTCGCGGGGTTCCTCACGTACTGCTGGCGGTAGAGCAGGCGCCCCGCCAGCCAGACCGCGCCGATGCCGGCCACCAGCGCGGGCGGGAAGTACCGCCCCGCCAGCAGCAGCGCCGGCAGGAAGGCGACGATCTGCTCCAGCGTGTTCTGCTGCACGCGAAACGCGCGGTTGAAGGCCTCGTCACCGCTGGTGCTCGGCGCCATCACGCGGCCGCGCATGCGGGCGCGCCCGACCAGCGCACTGAAGGCGACGTACTCAGCCACGGCCAGCAGGGCCACGGTGTGGATCGCGTTCATGCCTGCTCCTTTCAAGTAAAAAGTCGATCAAACGCCCGTCCATCAAGCGCGGACAGCTACTTGTATTGTAGTGAAACCGCCTGTTCATAGGCCGCGCGCAGCTGCCAGGCCGCATGGCCCCAGCGGGCGTCCGGGGGCAGGTAGCGCAGCCAGCTCAGGCGCGTGAGCTGCGCCTGCAGCGCCTGGCGAAAGCCCGGCGCGCGCGCCGGCCCATCGAGCCAGGCCTGCCACAGCGGGCGCGCCGCCTCGCGCGCGCCGCCGGCGTGCAGCAGCATGGCGCTGGCGTAGAGGTAGCTGAGCGCGTCGCGCACCTGGCACAGCGGTGCCGGCAGCAGCGCGGCCGGGTCGGGCGGCAAATAGACCAGGGTGAGCGCACCCTCAGGGCCGCGCACCATGTGTTGCGGGAGGGCGCTGCCCAGGCTGAGCCCGTGGGCATGCACGCCGTCGATCAGCGCCAGGCCCTGCTGCCACAGCGTGAGCAGCGCCTCGGCGTGCGGCGCCTGCGCGAGCTCCTGCGCCAGCGAGGTGGTGCCCGCATCGCCCAGCAGCAGGCCGTCGCCCTGCTGCGCCAGCACCTGGGCCACGGGCAGCCCTTGCCCGGCAAACTCGCGCAGGCGCGCCGCCTGGGCGGCGGCGCAGGCCGCAGCGCCGGCCATGGGCAGGGGACGCAGCGCGGGCACGCGCGACAGGCGCGCCGCCAGCGCCCACAGCCGGCGCTGCAGCGGGTGCGCGCCGGGGCGGGCGCGGCGCAGCCAGACGGTGCACTCCTCGCCCAGCCGGTAGCGCGCCAGCGGCAGCTGCTGTGCAGGCAGCTGGCGGGCGAGGAAGGCGGCGGGATCGGTGGCGACCGGGGTCATGTTCGCAGGCGATGGTAGTGCAGCGCCGCCCGGCCGGCTGGCGCCGCCCGCGGCCACCGCAAGGGCGCCGGGGTCTTGCGCGCGCCGGCGCTCTCCCGGGGCTTCGCCTTCAAGCGGATGGCTGCGTGGGCCTGCGCTGCAGCGCGCTCTGCGGCTTCGCGCCTTGTCGCGCGCGCGCAGGCAAAACCGTGTCAGGCCAGATGGTGCGCCAGTTGCGCCAGCGCGTGGCGCACCGTGGCCGCGCGCACGGCGGCGCGGTCGCCGGCAAAGTGCCGCACCTGGCTGTGGGTGCGCCCGTCCACGCACCAGGCGAACCAGACCGTGCCCACGGGCTTGTCGGCGCTGCCGCCCCCGGGCCCGGCCACGCCGGTCACCGCCAGGCTGACCTGCGCGTGGGCGTGGCGCAGCGCGCCCTCGGCCATGGCGCGGGCCACGGGTTCGCTGACGGCACCTTCGGCCTCGATCAGCGCGGCGTTCACGCCCAGCATCTCGCTCTTGGCGGCGTTGGAGTAGCTGACGAAGCCGCGCTCGAACCAGCGGCTCGAGCCGGCCAGCGCGGTGCAGGCCGCGGCGATCCAGCCGGCGGTGCAGCTTTCCGCCGTGGCCAGCATCTGAGCGCGCGCCGGCAAGGCTTGGGAAATATGCAACAAAAATGGCTCCAGCCCTTGTGTGTCCAGCGCTGGCAGCTCCAGTTTTGAGAGTGACATGGCCATTAACCCGCGAAATGGCGCCACAGCGCGATCACCACCACGGTGCACAGCGCCGCGACCAGGTCGTCGAACAAGATGCCCCAGCCGCCGCGCCAGCCCAGGCCCTTGAAGGCCCGGTCGGCCCAGGCGACGGGGCCGGGCTTGAGCGCATCGAAAAAGCGAAACAGTGCGAACGCGATGCCCTGGCCCCACAGGCCCGTGGGCATGATGAGCAGCAGGATGAGCCAGATGGCCACGATCTCGTCCCACACCACCGCGCCCGGGTCGGCCACGCCCAGGTGGCGCGCGGTGAGCGTGCAGGCCCACCAGCCCAGCGGCAGCGCCGCCAGCGTGGCCAGGCCCAGCTGCAGCGGCGTGAGCCACTGCTGCGCCACCACGAAGGCGAGCCAGCCCCAGAGCGTGCCCACCGTGCCCGGCGCGACGGGCGAGAGGCCGCTGCCGAAACCCAGCGCCAGCAGGTGCGCCGGGTGGGCGAGCATGAAGCGCACGTCGGGGCGCGCCATTGCGGGGCCGGCCTGCACCATGGCTCAGTGGCCCTCGCGCACGCGCACGTCCTTGTCGTGGCCGATCACGTGGCGCGCGCTGAAGACGGCGCTGGCGCCCGCGTCGAGTTCCTGCTGCCAGGCGACGCCGCCCTTGCCGCCCCAGTTGTCGTCCTGCGGCTTGGGCTCGTAGCGCGACTGCACCGTGATGGCCTCGTTGCGCGAGACGGGGGCGCTGTCGAGCACCTGCAGCGTGATCGCCTGGCGGTGGCGGTTTTCCACGCGGTAGCTGCGCTCCACGCTGCGTTCGCTGCGGGCACCGGTGAAGCCCGCGCTCTGGGTAAATTCCTTGACCGGCTCGCTGCTCACCAGCACGCTCTCGTCGCGCCCGAAGGCCAGTCCCAGGCGGGCGAAGTCGCTGGCCATGGGATCGAAGCGGCCCTGGCCGACGCTGGCGCCGTCGCGTTGCAGCGCGATCGGCCCCGCCGGCCAGTTGCCCTGCAGCGGCCCGAGCAAGGCGACGAGCCAGGCGTGCGCATCCAGCGCCGGCGTGGTGCGCGTGAGCAGCGTGGCCGCGAGCTGCTGCGCGCCCAGCGACAGGGTCACGCGCTCGCCGCCCGAGGGCACGCTCACGCGCTGGGGCAGCACGAACTGCGTGGCGTAGGTGCCCTGCCGGGTACTTGCCTCAAAGCTCGGCAGCGGCTCGGCATCGGGCTCGGCGGCGAGCGCCGGTGCCGGCGGCGCCGGCGCGGCCATCATCGCCACGCCCTCGCTGCGCGCCATCTTGGGCACGGGGGGCGGCTCCTTGGGCTGCACGTCCAGCGTCCAGGGGCGGGGCAGCGGCCCCTGCGTGGCCGCCAGCGGCTGGCCGGTGGAGAGCGTGAGCTGCACGCCGCTCCAGTCCTCGCCGGTGGTCTGCGCCACCAGGGCCAGGCGCTCGAGCTGCACCTGGCGGCTGTCGCTGTCCAGGCTGGCGCGGTAGCTCGGCGACCAGCTCGGGCCGCGCACCTGGTAGCTCAGGCGCAGCTCGCCGCCGCTGCGCGTGGCCAGGCTCACGCGCACCACCGCCACCTTGGCCGCCTGGGCGCTGCCCTGTTCGGCCTGCAGGCGCTTGAGCGCCAGCTCGCGCTCCTGCAGCGCGCGCCGCGCGCGGTGCAGCTCGGTCAGGGTGTCGAGCGAAGAGCGGCGCAGCGCCTGCAGCGTGGCGGCGATCTGCGCCGGGGCCAGGCTGTCGCGCGTGTGCACCGGCGGCGTGCCGGCCTGGGTGTTGAGCCAGGTCTGGGCCAGTTCCAGAGCGTCGGTCTCGGCGCGCGCGCGCGCCAGTTCGTCCTCGGCCGCGCGGATGCGTTCGTCCAGCGCGCCGGCGCAGCCGCTGGCGACGGCACGCTCCATCGTCTGCACGTTGACGTCGCCGATGCGCACCTCGGCCGGGCTGCTCACCTGCAGCGTGCGCGCATCGAGCTGCGCCGGCAGGCAGCCGAAGACCGCTCGCGTGGCGCCCGCGGGCAGGTGCAGCACGCGCTCCACCGTGGCGCTGCCCGGGTACAGCGTCACCGCGCTGATGCGTGAGGCCGGCGCCGGCGCGCTGGTCTGGGCGAATGCGGGCGCCGCCAGCAGCGCGCCCGCGAGGGTGAGCAGGGTGTGGTGTTTCATGGCCGCGAGTGTGCACCAGAGGCCGTTGGCCGGGGAAAAGCGATGAAAGACCAGAGCGGGACGCGGGGCCGAGACCTGGGACGCCTGGACATGAAAACGCCGTCCGGTCGCCGGGGCGCAGGCCTAGACTGAATCGGTATTGCGCGATGCGCGTGGGAAACACCGGAGGAGAGAGAGCCATGAAGCCCCTGACATGGATGCGCGGGATGACGGTGGCGATGGCGGCCCTGCTGCTCGCCGCCTGCGGCGGTGGTGACGGACCGAGCACCCCGGCTCCGGCGGGGAACGAGTCCAGCCGCATCTACATGCTGGCCGCTGCGTCGGGGCAACTGCAGCCCGGCGATTCACCCACGCAGTGGACGCTGGTGCTCGATCAGCCCGAGCCCTCGGCATTCTGGTTCGAGGACCGGCCGCTGCGAGGCAGCGGCGAGCAGGCCCTGGCGGATTACGTCGGCACGACTTGGGCACGGGTCTATGGCTCGATCGCGCCGCACGCCACGCTGCACTTCCAGAAGTCGGGCGATGCCGATCTGCAGGCCCTCTACGCGGCCCTGGGGCGCCCCGCCTACGACGCGGCGGCGCGGCAGCTGCGGGTGCCGCTCACCATCCATGCCAATTCGGTGCAGACCGACGGTGGGGCGCTGAACATCGCCAACCTGTTCCTGCAGGTGCTCAACAACGCCGTGGACGACCAGGGCGCGGCGTTCTACCTGCAGCACGCTGGGCAGGCGTCGCTGCAGCCCGAAGGGGCTAGCGGCCAATACCGGCTGGTGCTCGATGGGGTCGTCGACACCACCTTGCTGGTTGCCAGCGCCCCGAGCCGCTACAGCGAGGGACGCTCCACGGCCGATTTCAGCGCCGCGTGGAATGAGAGCTTTGCAGGCAGCGCGCCCAACACCGCGTACTACGGCAGCACCGGAACGGGGCAGGTGCAGTTGTACTTCCTCACCCTCGGGGCGCCGCAGTACGACGCCTCCACCCGCACCCTGAGCTACGCCGCCACCGTCCTGGGTGGTGGCGGGCCAGCGCAGGCGCTGGCCCTGGAGCAGGTGACGCTCAACATCGACTCGGCGCCCTTCGACGCAGGCGCGTCCGTCCAGTGCAAGGACTACAACGGCAAACCCGTGGCGGTGCCCCCGAAGACCATTACGCTCTACAACAATTCGCCAGGCGTGATCTACCCCGTGCTGACCGTGGGCGCAAAGTCCACCGTGGATCAATGGTTGCAGGGGTGCTTGCGCACCAGCCAACCCCATGCCGAGAGCCATGTCTACAAACTGTTCGTCAATGAAGGCACGGGCCTTGCGCCCCAGACGTCGGTCACGATCACGCTGCCGCTGTACAGCGAGCTGGCGGCGCCCGAGCAGGGCCACATCACGTGGTGGAATGGAGGGCGCGTCATCCTGGCCGACGACAGCACGAGGTTGCAACAGGCCTCCGACCACAAGCTGCAGGCCACGCCACAGGGCGTGTCGTGCCAGGGCCGCGCCACCACTTGCCGCCTGAGCACGTACTCGAACGCGGCGGGGTTGCCCGTCAACATCTACGCGCAACTGTCCGAATACACCTTCGGCGATTCGGTCGAAGTGTCGGGCCAGGCGCAGCGCTTGCTCAAGCCGGAGAACGTGGGGTACAACATTTCGTACGTCGACCACGTCTACATGCCGGTGGCCATAGGGGTCAAGAACAATCCCTACATCGGCTACAGCGGCTCCGCCCGCTCGCTGGAGAGTTTCAGAAACACGCTGCATGCGTTCCTGGCCAGCCCGGCCGGGCAGGGCTGGCCGGTGTACAACATGAACCAGTTGCGCCTGCCCGGCGGCTACAACATCTTTGAAGAGCGCAAAGACGTGCTGGCGCCCAATGCCGATCTGCCGGTGCTGCCGGCTGCGGGCTCTCCCCCCGTGCTGACCGTGCTGGAATGCTTTCAGGGCAAGTGCACGGATGGGCAAAAGACCACGCTTCGTTTCGGCGCTGCCGTGCAAAACATGCAGAACCTGTGGGGTTCGTGCCTGGACTGGGGCGCCGAGGATATGACGCAGTATGTGACGGCCCGCATCGATTGCAGCAAGCCGCAGTTGCGCAACTTGCTCGATAAGATGGGCGCGGTGCAGCGGTTTTTCGCGCAAAACCATGCCGATTACCTGCAGATGTACCGCCAGGGGAAATGCAGCGGAGCGACGCCAGAGAAACCGGTGTTCAATTTTTGGGACGCCATCAGGCACATCTACGGCTGGGTGCCGTTCAATGAAGGTTGCGGCGCGGACGCCAATCCCTTGGTGCACACCAAAATCGCGGGATGGGATCACGCAAAAATACAGTTCATGTACATCCATGATCTGCAATACAACTACCTGAATCCCGCCTACGCAAATCATCCCGAGTGGCAGTTCAATCCCTATGTCAGGCTGATTCACGAGGATCTGGGCATGAGCGCCTACAGCTTCTCGGTCGATGACGCCGTGGGCTTCATGTCCGAGCTGGGCGATGGCCTGATCTTTGCGGTCGGCAGCCCCAATGGGCTGGAAAATCAGGAGCAGTTCAATTATTCCGATGGATTCTCGGTGGCCATCGGCGTCACGGCCCTGCTCGAGCGCAACCCCACCCAGCCCTTGCTCAAACGCTATGGCGTGTGCGTACTGAACCGATCGGCGAGCGACCCGCAATGCGAGAACATCCATCAGGACGTGATCATGCCGGGCAACAGCCAGATTTCGGGGTTCCGGGTCGGGACCGTGAAGTCGGGCGCGCACAGCGGATACCCCTTGAAAATCCGCTTTACCGACCTGGACGACAACGTATACACCTTGCGCGTCAACGAACCCTTCGCGACGTGCCCGGCCGATCTGGACGATTCAAAATGTCCGACGAACAAGGAGCGCATCGTCGATCAGGAAAGCTGCATCGTGATCGACCGCAATGGCAAGGAAGCGTCAAAATCAAAAGAATGGTGCCGCGGTGCCAATCCGAACCAGAAACGAGAGAAAAAAGAGGCGCAGGTCATCAAGAATTTCCTGAGCTTTCCGGAGCCGGTCGATTACTACGGCAAACAACAATGACAACCTCATTCCCGCGGCCTTTTTCAGACTCGTTCGCCAAGAACATGGACCCGCGGCGGGCGGGAGCGCGTTCATGAAATCTTCGGTACGCGTCGCCTTCTCCGTGCTGGCTGCGGTCGGTGCACTCATGGGCTGCGGCGCGGGAAGCAGCGCCGATGGCGGCATCTCCGCCGACGTGCGCGCCGTGATGAACCAGCCGCGCTACGCGGGAGCCACCTGGGGCCTGCGCGTGGTGGATGCGAGCACGGGCGACGTCGTGCTGGACGAACGGCCCGATGAGGCGTTCTTCATCGGCTCGGTGCGCAAGCTCTTTTCGGTTGGCGAGCGGCTCGACCAGGTCGGCCCCGACCACCACGACGACACCCCCGTGCATGCGCAGGGCACGGTGGCGGACGGGGTGCTGCAGGGCAACCTGGTTCTGGTGGCGTCGGGCGATCTGACGATGGGCGGACGCACCAATCCGGACGGCTCGATCGCCATCAGCGACTACGACCACAACGAGGCCAACAGCCTGGGCAATGCGGTGCAGACCCGCCCCGACCCCCTGGCGGGCTACCGGTCGCTGGCGGCGCAGGTCGCCCGCTCGGGCATCACCCGCGTCGCGGGCGACGTGGTCATCGACGACCGTCTGTTCCAGCCCTTCCCCTACCGCGGCGAGTTCGACCTGCGGCCGATCTTCGTCAATGACGACGTGATCGACCTGACGATCAACCCGACGCAGCCAGGGCAGCCGGCGGCGCTGGACTGGCGGCCGAAATCGGCGGCGCTGGGCGTCGGCAACGGGCTGCTGACGGGCGTGGCGGGCAGTGTTTTTTCGTTCGATCTGGCGCCGGAATTCCTGCCGTGCATCGGCGTGCCGGGCTGCGCCGCGCAGGTCTCGGGCACCATTCCCGTTGATTTCAAGCCGCAGTTCACGGGTGTCTTCCCGCTGACCCGGTCGATCCGCATCACCCGGCCGGACAACTATGCCCGCACGGTATTCATCGAGGCGCTGCAAGCGGCCGGCGTGGCGGTGGATGCCCCAGCGGTCAAGGAAAACCCGGTGCAGCTGCTGCCGCCCCAGGGCGTGTACCCGGCCAGTTCCAGGGTGGCGCAGCTCGTGGGCATGCCCTATGCGGATTACGCCCGGCTCATCCTCAAGGTGAGCTACAACCTGGGCGCCGACACCAGCCTGCTGCTGTGGGGCAAGACGCAAGGCGTGGACAACATGGACGCGACGCTGGCCGTCGAACGCGGGCATCTGGCGCGCCACTACGGCGTGCCGGAAAGTGAATACGAATTTTTCAACGGCAGCGGCGGCGGTGACACCAAGGCGCGCACGCGTGCGGTCACCACCTTCCTCGCGCGCATGCGCGAGAGCACCCATTTCGACACCTATTTCGATGCGCTGCCCATCCTCGGCACGGACGGGTCGCTGGCCTTCGTGAGGGATTACGCTCCCGATCCGACGCTGGCCGGTGCCACGGGGCAGGTGCGCGCCAAGACCGGCACCAACGTCGAGGGCACGCAGGCGGGTCTGCTGGTGAAGGGCCAGGCTTTTGGCGGCTACATCCACGCCAGGAGCGGCCGCGAGCTGATCTACACCGTGGTCGTCAACCATGCGCGGGCGGCGGACATCGATGGGGTGGCGCAGGTGTTCCAGGACGAGGGCCTGATTTCCGCCATGCTCTGGCGTGACTATTGACGAAGCCAGGCGGGTTCAGCGGGGCACCGACGCCCGCCGCGCCGCCTGCGCCCGCCGCGCCCATGCCGTGGGCGTGAGGCCAAAACGGGCCTTGAACACGCGGCTGAATTGGGATGGATCGGCAAACCCGCAACGCCAGGCCAGCGCCCCGAGGTGCACCCGTTGGCCTTCATCGAGCGCGGCTCGCGCGCGTTGCAGGCGCAGTTCGCGCAGCGCGCTCATGACGGTTTCATCGTGCTCGGCGAAGGCCGCATACAGGCGCGTGCGCGAGCAGCCCGTGCCGCGCGCGATGTCGTCGGCGTCCAGCCCCGGGCGGTGGGCCTGCTGCGCCATGAAATGCAGGGCCGCCGCGCGCCGCCCTGCCGCCAGGCTGTCCAAGGCATCGTCGGCGCTGTCGTCGCAGGCCTCCTGGCTGGCTGCCTGGTGCAGGGCCAGAAGCGCGAGCGCACGCGCGCCCACCAGCAGACCCGCGCATTCCTCGGGCGAAGAGGTCAAGGCCAGCCGCGCCAGCACGGCCAACTGGCTGCGCAGCGCAGGCGCCAGCGCGCCTTGGTCCAGCGGCACAATCAGGGGGCGGCGGCCGCCGCCCATGGCCGCCATGGCGTCGGCGCGCGGCAAGGCCAGGTAAAGCTCGCGCGAGGGGCCGTTCCAGTCGTAGCGCGCGGGGCGCGTCACGTCATACAAGGCCAGCGAGCCCGGCGCAATGCGCTGGCGGTGGTCCCTGGCATCGCACACCCGTACCGTGCCGGCCACGATGAAGGTCATGACCGTCATCCCCGCGCATGCCGGATGGTGACGCGGGTCGGCCAACGTGGCGTAGTCGCTGGAACGCGCGGCGCCAAAGTCGCATTGGCCGTCGCGCAGGGTGGTCAGCTCGGCGTTCAGCGTGCTGCCAGAGCGCGGCGGCTGCAGATCGACCAGTCGATGCGCGCGGGTGCGCCAGGCCTCAAAACGCAGTCGCGGCTCGATCTCGTCGGTGGACAGATGCTCCAGCGTGCAGGTGCGCCGAGGCGTGTCGGGAATGGGCGTGTGCCTGACCATGAGAACCCCTTCGTCAAGCGTGGCAGCCCTGCCGCCGCGCTTGGCAAAAGTGTTACACATCTGTGGGGAAATTGCAGCGGCCCGGTGGCCGCCGCGCCCCGCCGCATCGCACTCAGGCGAAATGATCGAACGATGCGAAATCGCCTTGCAGTGGCTGGCCGCCGCCGTCGACCAGACGCAGGCCCGGTGCGGCGTCGATGCGGCCGATGCGCGTCACGCGCGTGCGGCTTCGCGCGCCAGCGGCGTGCACCGCATCCAGGCGCGCGGGCGGCGTGGTGAACACCAGCTCGTAGTCATCGCCCCCGGCCAGCACGCAGCGCTGGCGCTGCGCTTCGGAAAGCGCCAGGGTTTTCAGTTCAAATACGGCATCAGGGCTTTGCTGACAAGTGTTGGCAGCTATCAAATGTGAAGTTTTATCGGCAGCGATCGTGGCGCCCACCTGCGAGGCGTTGAGCACGTGCACCAAGTCGCCCAGCAGTCCGTCGCTGACGTCGATCGCGCTCGTCGCCAGACCCCGCAGCTCCAGTCCGAGGGCCACGCGCGGCGTCGGGCGCTCAAGTCGTGCGCGCACGGCGGCGAGCACGGCGCTCGGCAACGGCCATTCGCCGCGCAGCGCGCCCAGCGCCAGGCGCGCCTGGCCGGGTGCGCCGCTCACCCAGAGGTCGTCGCCGGCGCGGGCGCCGCTGCGCAACAGCGCGTCGCCCCGGGGCAGTTCGCCGAAGACGGTGATGCAGATGTTCAAGGGGCCCCGGGTGGTGTCGCCGCCGATCAGCTCGCAGCCGTGCGCATCCGCCAGGGCGAACAGGCCGCGCGCGAATGCGGCCAGCCAGGCCTCGTGCGCCTGCGGCAGCGCCAGTGCCAGCGTGAAGGCCAGCGGCCGCGCGCCGCAGGCGGCCAGGTCCGACAGGTTCACGGCCAGCGCCTTGTGCCCGAGCCGCTCGGGGTCAGTGCCCGGCAGGAAGTGCCGGCCTTCGAGCAGCATGTCGCTGGAGATGGCCAGCTGCATGCCCGGCGCGGGCGAGAGCAGCGCGCAGTCGTCGCCCACGCCCAGCGCCGCGCGCCGCACGGGGCGGGTGAAATGGCGGTGGATCAGCTCGAATTCGCCCATGGCAGGCCTCAGCCGCGAAAGCGCAGCGCCGCCCGGCGCGTCACCTCGGCCAGCAGCTGCTCGCGCCCCATCAGCTCGCGCAGCCAGCGCGCGTCGTTTTGCCCGTCCAGGGTCTCCGCGCGCAGCAGCTGCAGCGCGCTGGTGGCGCCGTGTGCCTCGCCGAAGGGCGCGATGCGGTCCATGGTGCGCAGGATGTGCTCGCGCAGCGGCAGGTGTTCGCCGCTCACCGGGTCCACGTACTCGCCTTCCAGCCCGAAGCGGCAGGCCTGGAAGCGGTTGTAGGTGTAGACGAGGTAGTCGTCCTCCTGCGGCGTGAAGGGCTGCTCGGCGAGGAACCAGGCCGCGAGCGACTGCACGTAGCCGGCCAGCGCCGCCGCGCGCTCTATGGTCAGCGGCGTGTCGAAGACGCGGATCTCCACCGTGCCGAAACCCGGCTTGGGCCGGATGTCCCAGTAGAAATCCTTCATGCTCTTGACCACGCCGGTGCCGGTCATCTTGTCGAAGTACTGCTCGAACTCGGCCCAGGTGAGCACGCAGGGCGCGCGCCCCGAGAGCGGAAACGCGAACACCGAATTGAGCCGCGCCGAGTCGAACTGGGTGTCGTGCGCCTGCACGTAGGGGCTGGAGGCCGACAGCGCGATGAAATGCGGGATGTAGCGGCTCAGGCGGTGCAGCATCAGGAGCGCCGCGTCGGCGTCGGGGCAGCCCACGTGCACGTGCTGGCCGAAGATGGTGAACTGCTTGGACAGGTAGCCGTACAGCTGTGACAGCTCGTGAAAGCGCGGTTTGTCGTAGATGCGCCGTTCGTGCCACTGCTGGAAGGGATGCGTGCCGCCGCCGAGCACCGCGATGTTGAGCTTGTCGGCGCTACGCACCAGCGCGTCGCGGATCGGGGTGAGCTGGCTCAGCACCTCGCTGCTGGAGCGGCAGATGTCGGTGGAGACCTCGATCATGCCGCTGGTCATCTCCGGCACCACGGAGCCCGGCAGCGGCGTCTTCTTCATCAGGCGCAGCATGTCCTCGGCATAGGGCGCGAGGTCGTAGTCGTGGGTGTTGACGAGCTGCAGCTCCAGCTCCACGCCCAGCGTCAGCGCTTCGGAGTCGTGAAAGGCTTCCAGGCTCATGGCTGCTCCTTGACCTGTTCGGCCGCCCGCGCGCGCATCTGGTGCGCCAGCGGCCGGATGCTCTCGCCCGCGCCAAAGAGCGCAAAGGTGGCAATGACCGCACCCAGCAGCTCCATCAGCAGGATGGCGGGCAGCGCCACCTGCGCAACCAGCGCGCCGGTTTCGGGCGCCGCGGAGGCAAAGCCCGTGGCCACGAGCAGCGCCACGCCCGCCATCGGCGCCATGGCCGCGCTGGTCCACAGCGCCTGGCGCCAGCTCGCGCCGCTGCCGGTGTTGCCCAGGCCCACGCCCACCGCCTTGGCCAGCAGCCGCGCCAGGACCAGCGCGATCACGCTCGCCGCAACGCCCACGTTCCAGGGAGTCTGTGCGGCCACGGTGGAAACCAGCACGAACATCGCGATCGCCAGCATGGTCGAAGCCGAACTCGCCTGGCGCGGCCAGGCCCAGGGGCGCGGGTAGAAGTGCTTGAGCAGCATGCCCGCCAGCAGCGCCGCCAGCGGCGCCGAGCCGCCCACGCGCGCCGCCAGCGCGGTGGTGGCGGCAATCAGTGCCAGCACCACGATGGCCGTGTTTTCGCTCAGCGGGCTCATCACCCGCAGCGCCGCGCGCAGCGCCAGCGCCAGCACCGCGCCGATCAGCACCGAAGCGCCGAGCACAGCCAGCACCGCCTCGGCCACCGCGCCCGCGCCGGCTTCGGGGCGCCCCAGCCATTGCGCCTGCGCCGCACCCAGGCCCAGCACGTACAGCGTGGACAGCGTGGACAGCACGATGGCGCGCTCGGTCACCGCCCCGGCCGCGCGCGAATCGGTGACCACGCGCATCAGGATCGTGGGCGAGGCGGCCACCGCCACCAGCGCCAGCGGCCCCGCCGCCTGCTCGGGCACCTTGAGCCAGAGCATCAGTGCATAGACCGCACCCCAGGTCAGTGCCGATTCGGCCAGGCTCTGCACCAGCACCATGGGGTTGTGGCGCAGCCAGCGCAGCGGCAGGCGCCCGCCGCATTCGAACAGCACCACCGCCACCGCCAGCTCCACCACGAACAGGCCCGTGCCCTGCAGCGGCCAGGCGCTGCCATCAAAGCCCAGCAGCCCGGCGATCGAACCCACCAGCGCATAGCCCACCACCTTGGGCAGGCCGATGCGCCGCTGCACCAGATAGCCCGCCGCCGCGGCCAGCGCCAGCAGCAGGGCCCACTGCACCGTGGCCAGCCCGGTTGCGGCGGGCAGCCACTGCGCCCACCATTCTCTCCATCCAACCATCGTTTGTCCTTGTTCTGGCGGGGCCAGTCGTACTGCGGGCGGCGGCGCTGCGACAATCGCCGCCATGAATCCCGTCTACCGCATTGCCCCGTCCATCCTCTCGGCCGACTTCACCCGTCTGGGCGAAGAAGTACGCAGCGTCATCGCCGCCGGCGCCGACTGGATCCATTTTGACGTGATGGACAACCATTACGTGCCCAACCTCAGCTTCGGCCCCATGGTGTGCCAGGCGCTCAGGCCCCACGCACGGCGCAGCGACGGCAGCGCCGTGCCGATCGACGTGCACCTGATGGTACAGCCGGTGGACGCGCTGGCCGTCGCCTTTGCCGGCGCCGGTGCCGATCTGATCAGCTTTCACCCCGAGGCCAGCGCCCACGTGCACCGCAGCGTGCAGGCCATCAAGGCCGCGGGCTGCAAGGCGGGACTGGCCTTCAACCCGGCCACCGGCCTGGACGTGCTGGACTGGGTGATCGAGGACATCGACCTCGTGCTCATCATGAGCGTGAATCCGGGATTTGGCGGCCAGTCCTTTATTGATAGCGCCTTGCGCAAGGTGCAAGAGGCGCGCAAGCGGATTGATGCCTCAGGACGGGACATCCGCCTGGAGGTCGATGGCGGCATCAAGGCGGCCAACATCCGCGCCGTCGCGGATGCGGGCGCCGACACCTTCGTGGCCGGCAGCGCGATCTTCGGCCAGCCCGACTACGCCGCCGTGATAGGCGCGATGCGTGCCCGCCTTACTTCGTGATGGTGTAGGTGGTGGTTTCCTCGCGCAGCAGCCCGCCGCCGTCCACGGAGCCGCTGAGCCGCGCCGACGGGCCCATGCGCTTTTCGCAATCCGCGCGGTCCTGCGCGTTCTTGAACACCGAGCAGCGCGCCATGGCGTTGCGCTCGTAGGTGGCCGCATCCTCGCTGGTCAACTGGCCCCGGCGTGCGGCCTGGGCGGCGGCCCCGACCTCGCGCACGCAGGCGGCGTGGCTGACCTGGGTGCTGTCGGCGCACTGCTGGGCCGCGCTCGGGCCGGCAGCCTGGGCCTGTGCGCCCCAGACCAGCAGGGCGCTACCGACAAAAACCGAAAGACGAAAATTGCGCATGTTCAAACTCCTTCTAGTGCTCCGGAACCAGTTCCGGCCGGATGAATGCATTGGATGCCTCGCCGGCAATCGGGGTGCCGCAGCATGTCAACGAACGTAACCGCCCCGACGGGCGCGGCGCTGCCTGCGCCCCGGATCTCCCTTGCCACCGTGGACGCGGTGATGCTGGACCTCGACGGCACCCTGGTCGACACGCTGGGCGACTTTGCCCTGGCCCTCGGCCACACGCTGGCCGAGCTGGAACTTCCCGCCATGCCCGCGGACGAAATCGCGCTGCGCGTGGGAAAGGGCTCGGAACATCTGTTGCAATCGGTATTGCTCTGGGCCTGCAGCCGCGCCGGGCACGTCGACGCCGCAGCGCGCGCCCAGGCGCTCTACGCCCGGGCCCATTTACGCTACCAGCACCACTACGGCATTGTCAACGGCAGCCGCGCGACGCTCTATCCGGGCGTGCAGCAGGGCCTGGCGGGGCTGCGCCGCCGCGGCCTGCGCCTGGTCTGCCTGACCAACAAGCCGCGCGTGCATGCCCTGGCGCTGCTTGCGGCCAAGGGCTTGCAGGCGTCGTTCGAGGCGGTGTTCGGCGGCGACAGTTTCGCGCGCAAGAAGCCCGACCCGCTGCCGCTGCTCGAGACCTGCGCATGGCTGGGCACCCTGCCTGGGCGCACGCTCATGGTGGGGGATTCGCGCAACGACGCCCAGGCCGCGCGGGCCGCGGGCTGCCCGGTGGTACTGCTCGGCTACGGCTACAACCACGGCCGGCCGGTGCGCGAGGTGCCGGCCGACGGCTACCTCGATTCGCTCACGCAGTTGCTTGGCCCATAGGCACGCCGGCGCCCGCCGCAGCTGCGCGGGCCGTGCGCCGAGACTCACTGCCCCTGACCGCCGCGCAGCAGGTACTCGGCCCCTTCCTCGTGGCCGGCGCTGAGCGCGCCGCCATAGACCGGCGTCTGCGGCATCTCGCGCGTGACCTCGTCGCGCACCGCGTTGTACGCCCAGGACGCGGGCAGCCAGCCCCGCGCGCCCTCGATCTGGCGCGCCAGGCTCCAGGCGAACAGCGAATGCCCTTCGCGCCCGCCGTCGGCCACCGGCTCGTTGCCGCCCGAGGCCATCACCGTCACCGCGCGCTGGCGCAGCAGCGCCTGCACGTCGGCGTCGCTGCCCAGTTGCCCCACCCAGGCTTCACTGGCCAGCGTGCCCGAATAGCAGCTGTCGGCCAGCACCAGGATCTGGCGGCTGCGCGTGTGCGAGAGCGCGCGGCTCACGTCGGCGTTGGAGATCCAGCCGCGTGGCTCGCTGCTGCTGGCGTCCGAGGCGAGCCAGTAGCCCATGCCGTCCTGGCCCACCATGCCGTGGCCGGCGAAGTACACCACGATGCTGTCCTGCGGCCCGGCTTCGGCAATCAGGCGGTTGAGCGCGCGCACCATGTCGGCCTTGTCGGCGTTGGCAATCACCCGGGCTTCGTAGCCCATGTGCCGCTCCAGCACGCGGGCCACCGCGCGGGCGTCGGCCACCGGGTTGGTCAGCTGCGGAATGCGCGCGTCGCCATAGCGGTCCAGCCCGAAGAGCACGGCCATGCGGCGTGCCGGGCGGTCGGCGTCGCCGGTATCCGGCCGCGGACCGAGCAGGCAGTCGCCCGCGTCCGCGCCACCGCCGTCGCAGGCGGGCAGGTCGGCCAGCGCCGGGTTGACCTGCAAGGCGCGCATGGCGTCGAAGAACACCGCGTCCTTGTAACTCGTGCGCGCGCGCAGCAGCTCGCCCAGCTGCGGGCGCGAGAGCTCGGCCACCGGCAGCACGCGGAAGTACTGCGTGCCATCGGCCTGGGGCGTGAGAAAGCCGCCGTCGCTCCAGCCCGTCTTGTCGCCCGCGGGCGCGGGCGGCTGGGGCACCGTGTCCAGGATGGCTGCGGACGCGCCCTGCAGCCGCATCGGCCCCCGGCGGTCCACGGGGATGCCGGCGGCAGCCACGGCCTGCTCCCAGTCGGACCAGCCCGGGTCCCTGGCGGCGCTGCCGGGCTCCGGCGTGGGGGGTGGTTCGGGTGCCGGTGGCGGCGGCTCAGGCGTCGGGGCGGGCGCCGGTGGCGGCTCGGGCGCCGGGGGTGGTGGCGGCGGCGGGGGAGGTGGCGGAGTGACCGGCGGTGTCACGGGGGGCGTGACCGGCGGTGTCACGGGCGGTGTGACGACTGGCGGCCCGGCCATCAGCGTCACGTCCGTGGAGCCATGCGCCAGCGAGGGCGTCCAGGTGTCTACCGGCGGGGCGTAGCCCGGGTTGAGCGTGCCGCTGACGGATCCGCCGGTGAGAAAGGTGTGGGGCGTGTTGGCTGCGGGCGGCACGTAGCCACCGCTCTGGGTGAAATCCACATAGCCGCCGTTGAGCGTGACAGCGCCGCTGACCTCAATGGCGTCCAGATCAATACCGGGATTGGCGCCGCCGACTTCGATCTCGAGCCGCGCGTCCGGGCCGATGAGGAGGCCGCCCTGGATCTCAAGCTTGCCCGGGGACAGACCAGGCGCAATCGTGCCACCGTAGACCATCACATCGCCTTCGAGCACGCCGCTGCCGCTTACCGTGCCGTCATTGATGGTGAAGGTGGCAGCCTCCGCCCGGGCGCTGCTGCCGCCCAGGTTCAAAGCGCCGTCGTTCTGCGTGTAATTGCCGTAAAACATGGCGGTCGACGTGGCATCGATGGCGATCGACCCGCTCTGTTGCGTGTAGTCCGCCTGGAATTCGGCAAAAGAGCCGGAATCGACGGCGATGGTGCCTTCGTTGGTGAATGGTGCATTGAACTGTGCCGTTGACCCGTTGAGGTTCACCTGGCCGCTGGCGTAGTTGTGGACGGGTGCATCGACGGGCGCATTAACCCCGTTGAAATTCAGCGTCCCTCCGTTGAAGATGTTCGCCCCCCCGGTGATGCCGCTGCCCGCACCAGCCACCAGGGCGATCGTCCCGAAGTTGTTCAGGTTCGTAGCGCTGTCCAAGGTGATTTGACTGGCGTGGATCGTTCCCAGGTTTTCCATTGACGTGGCGTTGGCAATGGTGACTGCATCGACATAGGTTTCGCTGGTGGACCCCATCTGCACGAGGTTGCCGTCGATGGCGAGCGTGCCGCCATTGAGCTGCGTTCTTGCATTGAGGTTCACGTTGCCGCCGGTGCCGCTCAGCCCGGCGTTGAGCACCAAGCCCAGCGGGTTGTCGCTGGCGGTGATGTCGGCGTTCAGCACGATGTCGTGGTCCGCGTCCAGCGTCAGTGTGGTGCCGGTGGTGGGTGGACTGACCGCGATGGGGTCCACCAACGTGATGTCGCCGTCTTGGGCTCCGACAGTGGATCCGCCCGTGGCGATGCGCACGCTGGTGCCGGCAGTTAGTGCCGTCTCGATCGTGCTGGTGGTGACGATGGCGTTCTCGCCGTTGGCCACGTGGTTGGGAGTGCCCGAGATTTTGGTGTCGGGGCCCGCCGCTTGAATGGTGACGTTGGCGGGGTCCAGCAGCCACGTGCCAGCCTGACCCATGGGGGCGCTGGCATCCGCCGCATGGGCCACCTGCAGGCCGCGCAGCCCCGAGGTTTCGATGAAGCCGCCGTCGCCGCCTTGCGTCCCGCCGCGCGCCTGCAGCCGGCCCAGCACGGTGGTGTTCTCGCTGGACCACAGGGTGATGCGCCCGCCGTCGCCCTGCACTGTGGCATTGGCGCTGGCCTGGGCGCCGGCATCCATCCACAGGCGCCTGCTCAGGGTGTCGCCGCGCGCCGGCTCGCCGCCGAGCGCGATCTGCCCGCCACCACGGGCGCCGTCGGCGCGCAGCTCGGCGGTGTCGGCCAGATGCAGGGTCTGCGCGGCGTTCGCGTCGATCTGCCCGCCCGTGCCGTCGGCGGAAGACACGTCGAGCCGGCCGGCCAGCGTGGCGTCGCCGCCCGCGTCGATTCGGATGCGTCCGCCTTCGGCCTGCGTGCTGCTGCCTGCCGCGGTCTGCACACTGCGCGTGGCGCGCAGCGTGATTTCGCCGTTGGCGCCGCGCTCCAGCTGGCTCGCGTCGATCAGGCCGCTGTGGTTGACGACGGCGCCCTGCAGGTCCAGGCGCGCGCCCAGCAGGTTGCCATCGTGCACCACCGCGCCCTCGCTGGCGACCACGCGCAGCGTGACGTAGGGCAGGGCGGAATCGACCAGGTCCACCTCGCGCGCGGCCAGCAGCGCGGCATGGCCGCCGGGGGCCTGCACGCTGCCGCTGTTGCTGACCGCATCGCCGATCAGGTGGATGCTGCCGCCGTAGCTGCTGCGCAACTGGCCCTGGTTGACCACGCTGGCGCCCGGGTGCGCGGGGTCTGCGCGCAACTGCAGGCGGCCAGCGAGGAAGTCGGCGGTATCGAGCGTCAGCGTCGAGGCAACCAAGCCGCCCACGTCCACCCGCGCATCGGGGCCAAAGAGCACGCCATTGGGGTTGAGCAGCCACACGCGGCCGTTGCTCTGCAGCGTGCCGTAGATGGCGGAGGGGTCTTGCCCGGTCACGCGGTTGAGCGTCTGGCTGCCGGCGCCGGGCTGCACGATGTTCACCCCGTAACTGCGGTCGATGGAAAAGCTCTGCCAGTTCAGCACCGTGCGTTCGCTGCCGGTGTTGACCTGCAAGGTGTTTCCGAGCGTGCTGCTGCTGGCCTGGCCGGCCTGCACGCTCATGCCGGTGGGCAGCGGCGCGCCGGCTTGCGCCGCGGCGGCGGGCGCGAGCGCCATCAGGCACAGCGCCTGGACCGCCAGCCAGAGCGGGGAGCGGGGCAGGGGGGTGGTGGATTGCGCCATGGTGTGGCCCTCCGGGGAAATCACAGCGAATAGGACAGACTGAAGTGCAGCTTCCAGTCGCCCTTGCGGGTGTCGCGCGCGTCGGCACCCGCGCGGGCGAGGTCGATGCGCAGCAGGCCGCGCTGGTTCAGCGACCACTGCGCGCTGGCGCCGGCCGACCACAGGCTGCAGCGCGTGCGAGCGGCCAGGCACTGGGTGTCCAGGTGGTTGGAGACCTGGCCGGCGTCGACGAAGAGCGCCAGCACCGGCAGCAGTTCGCTGCCGCTGGCGCCGCCCGACACCCAGGCCCCGAGGGGGCTGCGCAGCTCCAGCGAGGCGGCAAGGCCCGCGTCGCCGACCAGTTCGCGCTCGGCGTAGCCGCGCACGCTACCCATGCCGCCGATGCCGAACTGCTCGGCCGCCACCAGCGCGCGCGGGGCGTACTGGGCGCTGGCGCGCACGCCCAGCGCCCAGCGCGGGGCCAGGCGCGCCTGCGCCTCGCCGTCCAGGCGCAAGAGCTGGTAGCGGCTGCGCGCGCCGGGGCGGTTGGCCTCGTAGTCGGCGTCGCGGCCCGCGCTGCCCACGGGCAGGTTGGCGACCCACTGCGCGCGCAGCAGGTAGCTGCCGAGCTTGTGCGCGGTCCAGGACAGCGTCAGCGGCAGCGCGTGCATGGTGTTGTTCAGCGTGTCGCCGCAGCCGGCCGCGCCGAATTCGCCCAGGCCGCAGCGTGTGCGATAGACGCGGGCATCGAACCCCAGCGCCAGCTGCGACTTGGTCTCGCCCAGCGAGGGCAGCATCCACACCGCGCGCGCGCCCGCCGACAAGCCGGAGCCGGAAAAGCGCAGCTCGCCCGCGGGCGTGAGGTTGCTGGCGCTTCTGGTGTTGGAGGCGATCAGCGCGCCCTCGATGGCGAGCTTTTGCGCGTACAGCGGCAAGCGCAGCGTGGTGCCCAGCGCACTGGCGCGCGAGGGGTGCGTGGGCGAGGTGGCGGCGCGCACGCCCCAGACGAGGTCGCGATCGGCGACATTGGCGTTCTGGTAGAGCAGTGTGGCGCGCAGCGCGCCCGTGCCGGGGGCGCCGGTGTTGTCCAGGCTCCATTGCCAGGGCAGCAGCGGGCGTTCCTGCACGCTCACGAGCGCATCCACCTCGCCCGTGGCCTCGCCCGGCTGCAGCACCACGCGGGCGAACTTGCCGGGGTTGTCGTTGACCATGAGCAGTTCGCGGTCCAGGTCGGCGAGCGAGGGCGTCGTGCCCGGTTGCAGCGAGGGCAGGCTGCGCAGCACGTTCTCGCGCGAATAGCGCTGCTGGCCGGTCACGTTGACCTGGCGCAGCTTGCCCTCGACCACCTGCAGGTGCAGCACCTTGTCGCTCAGCGATTGTTCGGGCAGCAGCACCAGCACCGCGCCCCAGCCGGCCGCGCGGTAGGCGTCCTGCAGGCGCTGGGCGGCGGCCTGCATCTGCGCCACCGTCATGCTGCCCGGCG
This sequence comes from Comamonas flocculans, assembly GCF_007954405.1. Classification (NCBI taxonomy): domain Bacteria; kingdom Pseudomonadati; phylum Pseudomonadota; class Betaproteobacteria; order Burkholderiales; family Comamonadaceae; genus Comamonas; species Comamonas flocculans. Next base: position 1,820,476 of record NZ_CP042344.1, read on the forward strand.
CCGGGCCCAGCGCGCGAGCGACGGCGGCGCTCTCCAGCAGCGTATTGCCGCCGACCTCAAAGCGCTCTATGGCCGTGGCCTCGCCTTCGGCATGCGCCGCGCCCGCCCAGGCCAGCATCGCCGCGGCGGCCAGCGCCCGCCAGAATGCGCCTGCGGCCGTGTGCGCCGTCTCAGCACTGCCCATGCGGTCTCCCTCCGTGTGTGCCCTCGTGTCATGCATTCTCACGGAGCTGCCCGTCCAGGGCAAGCCATCGGCCGCAGCGTGCGCCGGCAGCCTTCAGGGCCTGGTCTCAGGGCTTGATGTAGGCGAACTGCTCGCGGTTTTGCAACTGGGCTATGCGCACCACGCCCGAGGGCGTGAAGTCCGCATCCATGATGAACTGCTCCTTCTTGAGCTTGCGGTTGCGCAGCGTGATCTCGCACACCTCGAAGCGCACGCCGCGCGCCTTCAGGGCGCTGACCAGCGCGGCGTAGTCGATGTCGGCGTTCTTCGCGTCCTTGGCGCCTTCCATCAGGAAGTCCACGCCATTGGCGTGCGTCACCACGACGATGCGCGTCTGCGGTGCGACGTCCAGGTGGTTGCGGATGTTGCGCAGGCCTTTGGTGGCCTGGGCGGCGGTATCGTCGATGTGGTAGAGCACCTTGTCCTGGCCGTCCTTGGCGTCCTGGGCCATGGCGCCGGCCGCGGCGGCCAGAATGCCCGAAGCCAGCAGGGTGCGGCGCACGGACGATCGGGTGGGTAGCTGTTGCATGGAGGCTCCTGGTGTCGTTGAGGCCACAGCGTGGCGCCGAATGGCCGGCCCCGTCGGCCCGCGTCCCGCGGCGCGGCTTTGCTACACTGGCGCGCATGTTCATCCATCGCGCGTTCGTTGCAGGTCTGAGCGACCGGGGAGCCTGGCCCTGGCGCAACTGCATGCACCTGTGCTGAACGCACCCCGGGCACACCTCCCAGGGTGCCCGCGGACCTTGCCCTGAAGGGCGGGGTCCTCCCCACGAGATGAACCCGGCGGCCCGTGCAGGTACGCCGCCGGAACTGGGAGATCCCCGTGATTACGGAACTGGAATTCAAGAGCCTGGCCGGCTCGGGCTACAACCGCATTCCCTTGATCGCGGAAGCCTTCGCCGACCTGGAAACACCGCTTTCGCTCTACCTCAAGCTCGCGCGCGGGCGCGGCGACGGCGCCAACAGCTTTCTGCTCGAATCGGTCGTGGGCGGCGAGCGCTTCGGGCGCTACAGCTTCATCGGCCTGCCCGCGCGCACCCTGCTGCGCGCGAGCGGCTTTGGCGCCGCGGCAAAGACCGAAGTGGTGACCGATGGCGTGGTGGTGGAAACCGCCAGCGGCAATCCGCTCGACTTCATCGCCGCCTACCAGCGGCGCTTCAAGGTCGCGCTCAGCCCCGGCCTGCCGCGCTTTTGCGGGGGGCTGGCGGGCTACTTCGGCTACGACGCGGTGCGCTACATCGAGAAGAAGCTCGAAAAGACCTGCCCGCCCGACGAGCTCGGCTGCCCCGACATCCTGCTGCTGCAGTGCGAAGAGGTGGCGGTGATCGACAACCTCTCGGGCAAGCTCTACCTCATCGTCTGGGCCGACCCGGCGCAGGCCGAGGCCTATGCGCGCGGCAAGAAGCGCCTGCGCGAACTCAAGGAGCAGCTCAAGTATTCCGTCAGCGCGCCGCAGGTGAGGGCGAGCGAGAGCCACCCGGCCGAGCGCAGCTTTGCCAAGGCGGACTACATCGCCGCGGTGCAGCAGGCCAAGGAGCTGATTGCCGCCGGCGAATTCATGCAGGTGCAGGTGGGCCAGCGCATCCACAAGCGCTATACCGAGTCGCCCCTGTCCCTGTACCGCGCGCTGCGCTCGCTCAATCCCAGCCCCTACATGTATTTCTACGACTTCGGCGGTTTTCAGGTGGTGGGCGCCAGCCCCGAGATACTGGTGCGCCAGGAGCGGGTGGAGGGCGCCACCAAGGTCACCATCCGACCGCTCGCCGGCACCCGCCCGCGCGGCGCGACGCCGGAGAAGGACAAGGCGGCCGAGCAGGAGCTGCTGGCCGACCCCAAGGAGCGCGCCGAGCACGTGATGCTGATCGACCTGGCGCGCAACGACATCGGGCGCATCGCGCAGGTGGGCAGCGTCCAGGTGACCGAGGCCTTCGTGGTGGAGCGCTACAGCCACGTGATGCACATCGTGAGCAACGTCGAGGGCCTGCTGCAGGACGGCCTGAGCAGCATGGACGTGCTCAGGGCCACCTTTCCGGCGGGCACGCTCACCGGCGCGCCCAAGGTGCATGCGATGGAGCTGATCGACGAGCTGGAGCCGACCAAGCGCGGCCTGTACGGCGGGGCCTGCGGGTATCTCAGTTACGCCGGCGACATGGACGTGGCCATCGCGATCCGCACCGGCATCGTCAAGGATGGCGTGCTCTACGTGCAGGCGGCGGCCGGCGTGGTGGCCGATTCGGTGCCCGAGCTCGAATGGAAGGAAACCGAAGCCAAGGCGCGCGCGCTGCTGCGCGCGGCCGAACTCGTCGAGGAGGGATTGCAATGAATGCCGCAGCGCCGCATGGCCCCAGGCAAGGCACGGTCCCCTCACGGGCCAGCGCAGTACACCAAGTGAGCAGCGTGGGGGCAGCATGAACGTCTTGATGATCGACAACTACGACAGCTTCACCTACAACCTGGTGCAGTACCTGGGCGAGCTGGGCGCGCAGGTAGAGGTGGTGCGCAACGACGAGATTGGCCTGCAGGAAATTGCCGCGCGCGCGCCCGAGCGCATCGTGGTCTCGCCCGGGCCGAGCTCGCCGAGCGAGGCGGGCATTTCGGTGGCGGCCATCCGCCACTTTGCCGGCAAGGTGCCGCTGCTGGGCGTGTGCCTGGGGCACCAGGCCATAGGCGAAGCCTTTGGCGGCCAGGTGGTGCGCGCGGGCAGGCAGATGCACGGCAAGACCAGCGTGATCACCACGGACCAGAAGGGCGTGTTCGCCGGGCTGCCGCGCCAGTTCACCGTCAACCGCTACCACTCGCTGGTGATAGAGCGGGCCAGCCTGCCCGAATGCCTGATCGTGACGGCCACGAGCGAGGACGGCGAAATCCAGGGCGTGCGCCATCGCGAGCTGGCCGTGGAGGGCGTGCAGTTCCACCCCGAGAGCATCCTGAGCGAGCACGGGCATGCGCTCTTGCGCAATTTCCTGGAGCTGCGCGACTGATCGGACGGGCATGGGCGGCCCAGGCCGCTCCCACCCCATCGGAGTGGTTCCTGGATGGCCTGTGGGAGCGGCATCGGCCGCGAAAACGAAAATTTGAATCAAATCGGCCTCAAACGCTTGTCCATCAAGCGCAAGGAGCTATGAAAAATGGAGCAATCATGAACCCCATCACCCCACAGGAGGCGCTGCAGCGCACCATCGAACACCGCGAAATCTTCCATGACGAGATGCTGCACCTGATGCGCATGATCATGCGCGGCGAGCTCTCGCCGGTGATGACGGCGGCCATCGTCACCGGCCTGCGCGTGAAGAAGGAAACCATAGGCGAGATCACCGCCGCGGCCGAGGTGATGCGCGAGTTCTCCACCAAGGTGCAGGTGGCCGACACCACCCATCTGGTGGATGTCGTGGGCACCGGGGGCGACGGTGCCGGCACCTTCAACATTTCCACCTGCGCCACCTTCGTCGTTGCCGCCGCCGGCGCCCGGGTGAGCAAGCACGGCGGGCGCAGCGTCTCCAGCAAGTCGGGCAGCGCGGACGTGATGGAGCAGCTGGGCGTGAACCTGCAGCTCACGCCCGAGCAGATCGCGCGCTCGGTGGCCGAGGTGGGCATAGGCTTCATGTTCGCGCCCAACCACCATCCGGCGATGAAGAACGTCGCGCCGGTGCGCCGCGAGATGGGTGTGCGCACGCTGTTCAACATCCTCGGGCCGCTGACCAACCCGGCGGGCGCGCCCAACATCCTCATGGGGGTGTTTCACGAAGACCTGGTGGGCATCCAGGTGCGCGCGCTGCAGCGCCTGGGCGCCGAGCACGCGCTGGTGGTCTACGGGCGCGACGGCCTGGACGAGATCAGTCTGGGCGCGGGCACGCGCGTGGGCGAGCTCAGGGACGGCGTGGTGCGCGAATACGAGATCCACCCCGAGGACTTCGGCCTGCGCATGGCCGGCACCCGGGCGCTCAAGGTAGAGACGCCCGAGGAATCCCGGGCCATGCTGATGGGCGTGCTGCAGGGCGAGGAAGGCCCGGCGCACGACGTCGTCTGCCTGAACGCGGGCGCGGCGCTCTATGCCGCGGGCGTGGCGCACAGCATCGCCGACGGCCTGCGCCGCGCGCAGCAGGCGGTGGCCAGCGGCGCTGCGCGCGCCAGGCTCGATGCCTTCGTGGCCTTCACCCAGGGCTGCAAGGCATGAGCGCGGTGCCCGACATCCTGCAGGCGATCTGCGCCACCAAGGCCCAGGAGGTGGCCGCCGGCAAGGCGCGCATGCCGCTCACCACCCTGCGCGCCCGGGCCGAAGCCGCCGCGCCGGCGCGCGACTTCGTCGCCAGCCTGCGCGCACGCATCGCCGCGGGGCAGGCGGCGGTGATCGCCGAGATCAAGAAGGCGAGCCCCAGCCAGGGCGTGATCCGGGCCGACTTTCAGCCCGCGCAGCTTGCGCGCAGCTACGCCCGCGGCGACGGCGCGCTGGCGGCGGCCTGCCTGTCGGTGCTGACCGACGCGCCTTACTTCCAGGGCGCGCCCGAATATCTGCAGCAGGCGCGCGCGGCCTGCGCGCTGCCGGTGCTGCGCAAGGACTTCATGATCGACCCTTGGCAGGTCCATGAGGCGCGCGCCATGGGCGCGGACTGCATCCTCCTGATCGCCGCCTGCCTGGAGGACGGCCAGATGGCCGACATGGAGGCGCTGGCGCACGCCCTGGGCATGGCGGTGCTGGTGGAGGTGCACGACGCGCCCGAACTCGAACGCGCGCTGCGCCTGAAGACACCGCTCATCGGCATCAACAACCGCAACCTGCGCAGCTTCGAGGTCAGCCTGCAGACCACGCTGCGCCTGCGCCCGCAGGTAGCGCCCGACCGCCTGCTGGTGGCCGAATCGGGCATTGCCACGCGCGCGGACGTGCAAACCCTGCGCGCGGCTGGAATTCAGGCCTTTCTCATAGGGGAAACGCTGATGCGCTCGGACGATCCGGGTCTGGCTTTGGGGCAATTGTTCGGGTAAATTGCAATCGGTTACGTTTTCGCGGACCGATCATGTACTCGCTCGTCTTTCCCCTGCGCCGGCCATGGCGGATGCTGGCACCCGCTCGCTGAATCTCCCGGCAGGTGAACTGCGCTGGCTGGCCCTGGTCTGGTTGCTGGTGGGTCTGTTGCTGGCCGGGGTGCTGTGGCTGGTCAAAGGGCAGGTCCAGGAGCGCGAGGGCGCGCTGCTGGCGCAGCAGGCGCGCATGCTGTCCTCGCTGCTGGCGCAGCAGATGGTGACGCTGGACGGCATGCTGGCGGTGCTGGCCGACGCCCCCGAACACACACGCGAGGAAGCGGCCACGGGCAGCGGCTGGCTGCTGCGCCAGGTGCAGGCGCAGGCCCGCCTGGCGGGCGGCATCGTGGCAGTGCTCGACGGGCAGGGCGTGGTGCTTGCGGCGAGCGACGGCGCGCTCATCGGCACGCGCCATGACGGCGAGCCCTTCTTCGAGCCGCTTCGCCGCGCACCGTCGGCGCAAACCCTCTACCTCGGACCGCCGCACCGGCAAGGCCTCATGGGCGATGCGCTGGTGCTCTCGCGCGCCATCGTCTCGCCGCGCGCGCAATTGCTTGGCGTCGTATCGGCGGCGTTCGATCTGTCGCTGCTCAAGCGCAGTTTCGCCGAGGTCCGGATGGCGCCCGACGCGGTGGCGCAGCTCATCTATGGCGAGCAGGCCATGCTCATCCCCCTGGGCGACGACAGCGCGGGCGCTGCCCTGGACCCTACCGCCCAGGGCCTGGCGCTCATGCGCCACCGGGCCCTGGGGGTGCCTGCCAGCGTGCAGCAGGTGGCTGTCCACGGGCAGTCGCCCGAGCTGCTCGCCGCGGTGCAAAGCCTGGGCCTGCCAGGCGTGGTCACCGACCGGCCGCTTACCCTGAGCGTGGCGCGCAGCACGCGCGCCATCATGGACAACTGGCTCGCGCTGGCCAGGGCGCTGGGGCTCTTGTATCTGTTCAGCACCATGGCCGCGCTGGGCGGCCTGCTCTGGGTGCGCAGACGCCGGCGCAGGCGCCAGGCGAAGCGCCAGCACGAGAGGCAGGAGCTGCACAACCTGCAGGCGCGCTGGAACGCGGTGCTGCATGCCACGCACATCGGCATCTGGGACTGGGATCAACGCACGCGGCGGGTGTACTACTCGCCGGCGGTGCAAACCATGCTGGGCTACGGGGAACATGAATTCGGCACGAGCTGGCATGCCTGGGCGAGTCTGCTGCACCCGGACGATCGGGGGGCCTGCTGGGGCGCTTGCGCGAGTTCCTTCGCCAGCGCGAGGAAGTGTTCTTCGAGAACGTGCACCGCATGCGTCGCAAGGACGGCAGCTACCAGTGGGTGGAGGTGCGCGGGCGCGTGGTGGAGCGCGACGACGCCGGCCGGCCGCTGCGCGTCGCCGGGGTGCAGAGCGACATCAGCCAGCGCCGCGAGCTGGAAACCCGGCTGGAACGCCTGAGCGCCGGCGTGCCCGGTGCACTGTTCGAATACCGGCGTGATCCGAACGGCCGCGACAGCTTCCCCTTCTGCACCGACAAGATCAGCGAGCTGCTGGAGCTGACGCCGGCGCAGCTCAGGCAAAGCGCCGGCCACCTGCTCAAGCGCGTGCATCCGCAGGATGTGGCGCCGCTGCTGCGCAGCCTGCTGGTGTCGGTGCAGAACCTCACGCCCTGGCGCCATTCCTACCGCGTGCTCCTGCCCAGCGGCGAGGAGCGCTGGATCAGCGGCATGTCGCAGCCGCGGCGCGCGGACGGTGGCGCAACGCTGTGGAGCGGCTATCTCTGGGACACGACGCAGGAGCACGCGCTGCGCGAGCGTCTGGACATGCTGGTCGAGAACGTGCCCGGGCTGCTCTACCAGTCGCGCCTGGAGCCCGACGGGCGCAAACACTTCGCCTATGCGAGCAAGGGCGCGATTGCGCTGTACGGCGTGACGCCCGAGCAGATGTGCAGCGACGCGCAATCGGTGTTCGCGCGCTTCGAGCGGGCCGACTTTGACAGCGGCATGCAAAAGCTCGCCGCTTCCGCGCGCGACCTGACGCTGTGGAGCCACGACTACCGGGTCAACCTGCCCGGCCAGCCCCAGCGCTGGGTGCGCGCCCAGGCGCGGCCCCAGCGCCTGCCAGGCGGCGCGGTGCAGTGGCACGGCTATGCCCAGGACGTGACCGAAGCGCGCGCCCAGGCCAGCCGCCTGCAGGAGGCGCAGCAACTGCTGGACCATTTGATGCGCGAGATGCCGGTGGCGCTGTGCATGGTCGACCAGGACGGCCTGTTCTACTACCGCAACCGCGCTTTCGAGCAGTACTTCGGCTACGGTCCCGAGGAGGTGATCACGCGCGAGCGCTGGTGGCACGAGGTCTATCCGGACGAAGACTATCGCGCGCAGATGTGGCGGCAGTGGAACGACGCCAAGGCCAATGCGCCGCAGCACGGGGGGCGCATCCTGCCGGGGGATGCGCGCATGTGGACGCGCAGCTCGGGCCAGCGCATCATGTCGGTGAGCGGCATGGCCTTCGGCGAGCACTACCTGCTGGCCTTCGTCGATCAGACCGAGCAGCACGCGCGCAGCGAGATGCTGCGCGAGATGGCCTACATCGACGCGCTCACCGGCGTGGCCAACCGGCGCCAGCTCGACCTCACGCTCAAGGCCGAGTGGGGGCGCTGCCGGCGCAGCGGCCAGCCGCTGGCGCTGCTGATGATCGACATCGACCTGTTCAAGGCCTTCAACGACCTCTACGGCCACCAGGAGGGCGACGAATGCCTGGCGGCGGTGGCCGGCGCCCTGCGCGCGGGCCTGAGCCGCGCGCACGATCTGGTGGGCCGCTACGGCGGCGAGGAGTTCCTTTGCGTGCTGCCGATGTGCGACCTCGACGGTGGCCTGCGCAAGGCTGAAACCCTGCGCCAGGCGGTGCAGGACCTGGCGGTGGTGCACGAGGGCTCGAACGTGGCCGGCGTGGTCACCGTCAGCGTGGGCGTGGCCGCGCAGTTGCCCGACGAGCTGGGCGATGCCCAGCAGCTGGTGGCGCAGGCCGACCGGGCGCTGTACCTGGCCAAGCAGCAGGGGCGCAACCGGGTGGCGGGGGGCTGATCAGGGCGCGGCGCGCTGCAGCAGCATGGCGTCGCCGTAGCTGAAGAAGCGATAGCGCTGCGCCACCGCGTGGCGGTACAGCCGCATGACGTGCCCGTAGCCGGCGAAGGCGCTGACCAGCATCATCAGCGTGCTCCTGGGTAGGTGAAAGTTGGTCACCAGCAGGTCGACCACGCGAAAGTCGAAGCCTGGCGTGATGAAGATGTCGGTGTCCGCGCTGCTCAGGCCCGTGCGCGCCCAGGATTCGAGCGTGCGCACCGTGGTGGTGCCTATGGCCAGCACCCGCCCGCCGCGCGCGCGGCACCGGGCAATGGCAGCGAGCGTCTCGGGCGGGATGCAATACCACTCGCTGTGCATGTGGTGCTCGGCGATGTTCTCGGTCTTCACCGGCTGGAAGGTGCCCGCGCCGACGTGCAGCGTCACCTGCGCGCTTTGCACGCCGCGCTCGGACAGGGCGGCGAGCACGCCCTCGTCGAAATGCAGCGCGGCGGTGGGCGCGGCCACGGCTCCGGGCGTGTGCGCGAAGATGGTCTGGTAGCGCTCGTTGTCCTCGGCCTCGTGGCGGTCGTGCCCGCCGGCCTGCTCGCGCCGGATGTAGGGCGGCAGCGGCAGGTGGCCGTGCCGGCGCATCAGCTCCCAGGGCGTTTCCCCCGCGCCGCCCTGCAGGCGCAGCCGGAACAGCGGCCCCCGGGCGTCGGGCCAGCGCGCAAGCAGCACCGCGTCAAAGCCGCCCTGCGCCGCGCCGCCGGCAAAGTGCAGCCTCGCGCCTGGCGCGGGCTTCTTGCTGACCTTCATGTGGGCGAGGACCTGGCCGTCGGCCAGCACGCGCTCGATCAAGAGCTCCACCTGGCCGCCGGTGCCTTTCTCGCCGAACAGGCGCGCCTTCACCACCTGGGTGTCGTTGAACACCATCAGGTCGCCAGGCGCCAGCAGCGCGGGCAGCTGCCTGAAGATCAGCTCGCCCGGCGGCCAGCGGCGCCCGTCCAGCAGGCGCGAGCCGCTGCGCTCGGGCGCGGGGTGCTGGGCGATCAGTTCGGGGGGCAGGGCGAAGTCGAAGTCGCCCAGGGTGTAGGCATGGTCCGCAGGGAACGTCATCGGGGGCGCGTGGCTGCCGCGAAAAGGGGCCGCGCATGGTCTGTGTGCAAGAGCCTGATTGTCGCGCGCTCAGGCGCTCACTGCCGCCTCGGTCCAGAGTTCATCCAGGTCGGGGAAATTCCACTTCGAGGGCTCCTCGCGCCCGGCAATGCCGTCGCGGCAGCCGGGTGCGGCCAGGTGGATGACTTCGGGCGCGATGCGCATTTCGGACTTGGTCGAATAGAAGGCCTTGACCACCGGCGCGACCAGGGTCTCGCGCGACTGCTCCAGCACCACCGCCAGGCGGCCCGAGTTCAGCCGCACCAGCGAGCCGGTGGGGTAGATGCCCAGGCTCTTGACGAAGGCCTGGAACACCACCGGGTCCAGGTGCCCCTTGGTCCATTCGGCCATGCGGCGTATCGATTCGGCCGGGTCCCAGCCGCGCTTGTAGGGGCGGTTGGAGGTGATGGCGTCGTACACGTCGCAGATCGCGCCCATGCGCGCGAGCAGCGAAAAGCGCTCGCCGCTCAGGCCGTCGGGGTAGCCGCGCCCGTCCATGCGCTCATGGTGGTGGCGCACCACGTCCAGCACCGCCGCGTCCACGCTGCCGGCCTCGTGCAGCAGCTTCCAGCCCTCGTGCGGGTGGGTCTTGATGTGCTCGAACTCCGCGTCGGTGAGCCGGCCCGGCTTGTTCAGCACGCTTTGGTCCATCATCGCCTTGCCCAGGTCGTGCAGCAGCCCGGCCATGCCGGCGGTGCGCAGCTGGGCCTCGTCCAGGCCGAGCTGGCGCCCCAGCGCCACCATCAGCGCACACACCGCCACCGAGTGCATGTAGGTGTAGTCGTCGGCCGTCTTCAGCCGCGCCAGGCTGATCAGCGCGCCGGGGTTGCGCATCACCGAATCCGAAATCTCCTGCACCAGGCCGCTGGCCACCACGGTGTCGGGCGCCTTGCCCAGGCGCACCTCGCTGAACATGGACACCACCGCCTGCCGTGCCTTGTTGCAGATCAGCGCGGCGCGGCGCATTTCGTCCCGCGTGCCGGTGGGGCTGCGCTGCGCCGTGCCGGGTTCGGGCGGCGGTTCGGGGACGGTTGCCGGCGCGCTGCCAGCGGTGTTGGCGGGCGCGCGCTGCACGTCCTTGCCGCGCGCGATGTCGATCATCACCTCGCGTATGGGCGTGGCGCGGATGCGTTCGAGGTCGCGCGCGCTGTCCAGCAGAAAGCGCGAGCGCCAGAACGGATGGTCCATCCAGGAGCCGCAGAACTCATGCACGAACATGCCGAGGGCGAGGTCATCAACGGAAATACGCTTGAGCATTGCGCAGAAAAAAAGGGTGCTTGCGCACCGCGGCGTTCAGGGAGGCAGGGGCAGGCCCGACCAGAGGGTATTCAAATCGGAAAACCCCCACCGGGCGGGGTCTTCGCGCGCGGCAATCCGGTCCCCGGCTGCGGCACGCGACAGGTCGATCAGTTGCGGCGTGATGCGCTCGCCCGTGTGCAGGCTGTAGAAGGCCTTGACGCGCGGCGCCAGCAGGGTGCCCGGAGACTGCTCCTGCACCACCGCCAGGTGCCCCGAGGCCAGGCGCACGAGCGAGCCCGTGGGGTAGATGCCCATGCATTTGACGAAGGCCTGGAAGATGCGGCTGTCAAAGTGCCCGCGCGTCCATTCGGCCATGCGCCTGAGCGCGTCCGACGGGTCCCAGCCGTTCTTGTAGGGCCGGTTGGAGGTGATGGCGTCGTACACGTCGCACACCGCGTTCATGCGCGCCAGCAGGTGGATGTCGGCGCCCATCAGGCGGTGCGGGTAGCCGCTGCCGTCCATCTTCTCGTGGTGGTGCAGGCAGGCGTCGAGCACCTGCATGGGCATCTTGCTCACGCGCAGGATCTCCAGGCCGAAGGCCGGGTGGCTGCGCATGATGTCGAACTCCTCGTCGCTCAGGCGCGCCGGCTTGTTCAGGATGGCGTCGGGGATGCGCGCCTTGCCCACGTCGTGCATCAGCCCCGCCAGGCCCGCCATGCGCACCGTGGCCTCGTCGAGCTGCAGCTGGCGCGCCAGCGCCATCATCAGTGCGCAGACCGACACCGAATGCATGTAGGTGTATTCGTCGGCGGTCTTCAGCCGCGCCAGGCTGATCAGCGCGCCGGGGTTGCGCGCGAGCGACCCGGCGAGCTCGTCCACCGTCGCCTGCGCGCCCTGGGCGTTGATCGCCTGGCCCATGCGCGCTTGCTCGAACATCGACAGTACCTGCTCGCGCGCGCGGTCGCAGATCGTGCGCGCACGCTGCAGCTCTTCGCTGGTGCTGGTGGGCGAGAGGTCGGCCAGCGGCGCGGCCAGCGGCAGCGGCGTGGGCGCCAGCTCGGGCTGCAGCTCGGCCAGCGCGCTCTGGATCTGTGCCTCGGCCTCGTCCGCAAGCACCGGCTCGGCGGCCTCGGCCACGTCGCGGCCCCTGGCGGTATCGATCCAGACCTCCTGGATGGAGCTGTCCCGGATGCGGGCAATGTCCTGCGCGCTCCTGAGCAGAAAGCGCGTGCGCCAGAACGGGTGCTCCATCCACGAGCCGCAGAACTCGTGGATATACATGCCTGCGGCAAGATGGCGGACGTGTATGCGCTTGAGCATGCCCCGGGCGGCAGATAGGCTGGAATGGATGGCGGCCATGGTAGCCTGTTTGGGTGAGCGAGGCACCCCGCAATCCAGCGAAATTGTCAACTGCGCGGCGCAGCCCTGCCCAGCAGGCGCTGGCCCGGCTGGGCCTGCTCAGGGACATCGACCTGGCGCTGCATCTGCCGCTGCGCTACGAGGACGAAACCCGCATCACCGCCATTCGCAGCGCGCGCGAGGGCGAGGTGGCGCAGATCGAGGGCGTGGTGGTGCACAGCGAGGTGCAGCTGCACCCGCGCCGCCAGCTGGTGGTGGTGCTGGACGACGGCAGCGGCCGCTGCGAGCTGCGCTTCTTCAGTTTCTATCCCTCGCAGCAAAAGACCATGGCCGTGGGCGAGCGCCTGCGCGCGCGCGGCGAGCTGCGCGGTGGCTTCTGGGGGCGCCAGATGGTGCACCCGGCGTTTCGCAAGGCCCAAGGGCCGCTGCCCGCCGCGCTCACCCCCGTTTATCCGGCCAGCGCGCAGCTGCCCCAGGCCTATCTGCGCCGCGCGGTGGCGACGGCGCTGGCGCGCGTGCCGCTGCCCGACACCGTACCCGAGGCGCTGCTGCCGCCGCTGCCGCAGTTTCAGGTCAAAAATGAGGGTAAACGCTTGTGGGGCCTGCGCGAAGCGCTCCTTTTCCTGCATCACCCGACGCCCGACGTGGCGCTGGCCACGCTGCAGGACCACAGTCACCCCGCCTGGCAGCGCCTGAAGGCCGAAGAGCTGCTGGCCCAGCAGCTGTCGCAGGCGACGGCGCGTGCCCAGCGCGCGCGCCAGCATGCGCCGGTGCTGGCGCTGCCCCGGGCCGGCGAGGGGCTGCATGCCGCGCTGCTTGCCCGCCTGCCGTTCGCGCTCACCGCGGCGCAGCAGCGCGTGGGCGCCGAGATTGCCGCCGACCTGGCGCAGGCCCAGCCCATGCACCGCCTGCTGCAGGGCGACGTGGGCGCGGGCAAGACGGTGGTGGCGGCGCTGGCCGCCTGCCAGGCCATGGACGCGGGCTGGCAGTGCGTGCTGATGGCGCCGACCGAGATCCTGGCGCGCCAGCACTTTGCCAAGCTGGTGCAGTGGCTCGCGCCCCTGCTCGAAGCGCGCGGGCAGGCCGTGGCCTGGCTCGCCGGCGGGCAGAGGAAGAAGGAGCGCGCGGCCATGCTCGCGCAGATCGCCGGCGGCCAGGCCGCGCTGGTGGTGGGCACGCACGCCGTCATCCAGGAGCAGGTGCAGCTCGCGCGCCTGGGCCTGGTGGTGATCGACGAGCAGCACCGCTTCGGCGTGGCCCAGCGCCTGGCGCTGCGCCAGAAGCCCGGCGCGGCGGCGGGCGCGGAGCCGCACCTGCTGATGATGACCGCTACGCCGATTCCGCGCACGCTGGCGATGAGCTATTACGCCGACCTGGACGTCTCCACCATCGACGAGCTGCCGCCCGGGCGCACGCCCGTCGTCACCCGCCTGATCGCCGACAGCCGCCGCGATGAGGTCATAGCCCGGCTGCGCGAGCAGGTCGCGGGCGGGCGCCAGGCCTACTGGGTCTGTCCGCTGATCGAGGAAAGCGAGGCGCTGGACCTGCGCAATGCCACCGCCACGCACACGGAGCTGGCCGGGGAGCTGCCGGGCGTGCGCGTGGGCCTGCTGCATTCGCGCATGCCGGCGCCCGAGAAGCAGGCGGTGATGCAGGCCTTCCAGGCAGGCGAGCTGGCGCTGCTCGTCTGCACCACGGTGATCGAGGTGGGCGTGGACGTGCCCAACGCCAGCCTGATGGTGGTCGAGCATGCCGAGCGCTTTGGCCTGTCGCAGCTGCACCAGCTGCGCGGGCGCGTGGGGCGCGGCGCGGCCGCGTCGGCCTGCGTGCTGCTCTACGGCACGGGCGAGGGCGGGCGGCTCGGCCCGGGCGCGCGCGAGCGGCTGCGGGCCATGGTGCAGAGCCAGGACGGCTTCGAGATCGCGCGGCGCGACCTGCAAATCCGCGGCCCCGGCGAATTCCTCGGCGCACGCCAGTCGGGCGACGCGATGCTGCGCTTTGCCGACCTGGCCACCGATGGCGCGCTGCTGCAGTGGGCGCGCGAGACCGCGCCGCGCATGCTCGCCGAATACCCTGAGCTTGCGCGCGCCCACATTGCACGCTGGCTCGGGGGAAAATCGGAATATCTCAAGGCTTGAGCGCGCCCCGGGCGCCCGACCCCCCGACCCCCGACCCCCGACCCATTGCACCTGGCAGGCCCGCCCATGACGCTGACCGAACTCAAATACATCGTGGCCGTGGCGCGCGAGCGCCACTTTGGCCGCGCCGCCGAGGCCTGCTTCGTGGCCCAGCCGACGCTGTCGGTTGGCATCAAGAAGCTGGAAAAAGAGCTGGAGGTGAAGATCTTCGAGCGCAGCGCCGCCGACGTCACGCTCACCGCGCTGGGCGAGGAGATCGTGCGCCAGGCCCAGAGCGTGCTGGAGCAGGCCGCTGCCATCCACGAGATCGCCAAGCGCGGCAAGGACCCGCTGGCCGGCGCGCTGACCCTGGGCATCATCTACACCATAGGCCCCTACCTGCTGCCCCAGCTGGTGCACCAGTCGATCCGGCGCACGCCGCAGATGCCCTTGATGCTGCAGGAAAACTTCACCGTGCGCCTGCTGGAGATGCTGCGCACCGGCGAGATCGACTGCGCCATCCTGGCCGAGCCCTTCCCGGACACCGGCCTGGCGCTGGCGCCGCTGTACGACGAACCCTTCCTGGCGGCGGTGCCCGCGTCCCACCGCTTTGCGCGCCAGGCGGCGGTGTCGGCGCTGGAGCTCAAGAACGAAACCATGCTGCTGCTGGGCACGGGCCACTGCTTTCGCGACCACGTGCTGCAGGTTTGCCCCGAGTTCGCGCGCTTTGCCACCAATGCCGAGGGCATACGCCGCACCTTCGAGGGTTCCTCGCTCGAAACCATCAAGCACATGGTGGCCGCCGGCATGGGCGTGACGCTGGTGCCGCGCCTGGCCGTGCCCCAGGAGGCGCTCTCGCCCGTGCGCCGGCGCCGCTCGGACGAGCCCTCCATCCGCTACCTGCCGCTGGAAGACGCGCCGGGCGTGCCGGTACCGAGCCGCCGCGTGGTGCTGGCCTGGCGGCGCAGCTTCACGCGCTACGAGGCGATCGCCGCGCTGCGCAATTCCATCTACGCCTGCAAGCTGCCAGGGGTGCGCATGCTCACCTGAAGCGCATGGCTATCCGGGCGATAGTCAGAAACCATGGGCGAACCCTTGAAAAATCGGCGCTTGCTGCTATCGTCTTCGGCAAGTCGTTTCACCTCAAGCAAGGAGCAGTCCACATGGCCAAGACGCCCAACCCCTCATCGCGCACCGCACGCAAGAGCAGCGCCGGCCTGCCGATCAACATCGGCATCAGCGAAAAAGACCGCGCCGCAATCGCCGACGGCCTGTCGCACCTGCTGGCCGACACCTACACGCTGTACCTGACCACGCACAACTTCCACTGGAACGTCACCGGCCCGATGTTCAACACCCTGCACCTGATGTTCATGGAGCAGTACACCGAGCTGTGGAACGCGGTGGACCCGATCGCCGAGCGCATCCGCGCCCTGGGCCACGTGGCGCCGGGCTCCTACGCCGCGTTCGGCAAGCTGTCTTCGCTGCCGGACGCGCCGGCTGCCCCGCCCAAGGCGCTGGAGATGGTGCGCATCCTCGTCGAAGGCCATGAGGCGGTGGCCCGCACGGCCCGGGGCATGCTCGATCTGGTGGACGATGCCAACGATGAGCCCACCACCGACCTGCTCACCCAGCGCCTGACGGTGCATGAGCAGACGGCGTGGATGCTGCGCGCGCTGCTGCAGGAGTGAGCGCGCGCCCTGCTGCGCATGCAGCCGGCGCGGCTTTTGCGGACAATTTCGCCCCATGACCGATTCCGCGCTGCCCCTGCCCGCCCGTGCGCCCCGCACGCGGCTGGCGCTCTACCTCGATCTGATCCGCTTCAACCGCCCGGCCGGCTGGCTGGTGCTGCTGTGGCCGACGCTGGTGGCGCTGTGGGTGGCGGCGGGCGGTTTTCCGGGCTGGCACCTGCTGGCGGTCTTCGTGGCCGGCACCATCCTCACGCGCTCGGCCGGCTGCGTGATCAACGACATCGCCGACCGAGAGTTCGACCGCCACGTCCAGCGCACGCGCCACCGCCCGCTGACCACCGGCGAGCTGCCGGTGGCCGAGGCCGGCATGGTCGGCGTCGTGCTCACGCTGCTGGCGCTGGCGCTGGTGCTCACCACGCGCCGGGAGGCCGTGGCCTGGGCGGCGGTCGGCGTGGCGGTGGCGGTGGTCTATCCCTTCACCAAGCGCTTTCTTTCAGTGCCGCAGGCGGTGCTGGGCGTGGCCTTCAGCTTCGGCATCGTCATCGGCTTTGCGGCGGTGACGGGCGGCGTGCCCGCCCTGGCCTGGCTGCTGCTGCTGGCCAACATGGGCATGGTGCTGGGCTACGACACCGAATACGCCATGGTGGACCGCGACGACGACCTGAAGATAGGCATCAAGACCTCGGCCATCACCTTCGGCCGCTGGGACGTGGCCTGCGTCATCGGCTTTTACAGCGCCTGCCTGCTGCTCACCGCCTGGCTGCTCGCGTCCCTGGGCCTGGGCTGGCCCTTCTGGCTGGGCTGGCTGGCGGCGGCCGCGCAGGTGCTCTGGCACTACACGCTGATCCGCCGGCGCGAGCGCGCCGGCTGCTTCACCGCCTTCAGCCAGAGCCACTGGATGGGGGCCTGCCTGTTTGCCGGGGTGGCGCTTGGGTTTGCGCTGGCTTGAGCGGCAATGGCCTTGCAAGCTCCTGGCCTCCTGTGCGCAAGGACGAACAACGCCACATGGTGCACCGAGCATGGCGCTGGCGAATGCAGAGCGCTGCCACCCAACAGGTACCTCACGCCGAAGCCGACAAACTCTAGGTCAACGACGCCTTGTTGACACCAGCAAGCGGTCAACTGCCGTTTTCAGGCTCAGTCTTTCCCGAATTCCGCGGCCAGCTCCCCGGCCCTTGCCTGCGCTGCCTTGAGCGCCGCGATGAAGTGCTCGCCCACCTGCTGCTGCTGCAGGTGCGTGATGGCCGCATGCGTGGTGCCGCCCTGGCTGGTCACGCGCGCGCGCAGCTCGGCGGGGCTTTCGTCGGAGCGCCGTGCCAATTCGGTGGCACCGCTGAAGGTGGCCAGGGCCAGGTCGCGGGCCTGCTCGGCCGTCAGGCCCATGGCTTCTCCGGCCTGGGTCATGGCTTCCAGAAAGAAGAACACGTAGGCCGGGCCGGAGCCGGAGAGTGCCGTCACCGCGTCCAGTTGCGCCTCGGTCTGCACCCAGAGGAACCGCCCGGTGGTGGCCATCACGCGCTCGATCAGGGCCTTGTCGGCAGCGCCCGCCTCGGGCCGGGCAAACAGGCCGCTGATGCCCTGGCCTATCAGCGCCGGGGTGTTGGGCATGGCGCGCACGATGCGCCCGGTGCTCAGCCAGCGCGCGATGCTGCCGGTGGGGATGCCGGCGGCCACGCTCAGGTGCAGGGCCGCGCCCACGTGCGGCGCAACCGGCTCGGCGGCGCTGCGAAAGGCCTGGGGCTTGACCGCCCAGACCACCAGGTCGGCATGCGCCAGCGCCGGCGCCACGGCCAGCGCGTCGGGCGCGGCCTGCAGGCCGTGGCGCTGGTGCAGCGCCGCGCGCGCCGGCTCCGAGGGCTCGACCACCGTCAGCTGCTCTGCCGCCAGGCCCTGGCCGAGCAGGCCGCCCAGAATCGCGCTGGCCATGTTGCCGCCGCCTATGCAGGCGATCAATGGGGGTTGGGTGCTTGTCATGGGAAAGTCTCTCAAAAAAAGGAGCTGATTGCGCTGTATTGGTAAGGTTTCCAGATATTAAGATATCGGAAAATCAATGTGTACAAGCGCAAACAGCTATCAAATTGGTGGCTGCAGCCGGGTCTGCGCCACCGCATGCTCCCAGCGCGCCATCAGCTCGGCGGCGCGCCCGGGTGCCATGGTGGGCGTAAAGCACCGTTCCACTTGCCATTGTGCGGAGAGCTCTTCCAGGTCCGCGTACACGCCCGCCGCCAGTCCGGCCAGGTAGGCCGCGCCCAGCGCGGTGGTTTCCACGCACTGCGGGCGCACCACGGGGATGCCCAGCAGATCGGCCTGGAACTGCATCAGCAGGTCGTTCACGCAGGCCCCGCCGTCCACGCGCAGCTCATGCACCGGCTGCCCGCCGGCGGCCACGGCATCGCGCCCCATGGCGGCGAGCAGCGCCGCGCTCTGGTAGGCGATGGATTCCAGCGCCGCGCGCGCGATGTGCGCGATGGTGCTGCCGCGCGTCAGGCCCGTGATGGTGCCGCGCGCATCCGGCGTCCAGTACGGCGCGCCCAGGCCGGTGAAGGCGGGCACGAACATCACGCCGCCCGAGTCGGGCACGCTTTCGGCCAGTTGCTGCACCTCGCTGCTGGCCTTGATGGCGTGCAGGCCGTCGCGCAGCCACTGCACCACCGCGCCGCCCACGAACACGCTGCCTTCCAGCGCGTACTGCACCTGCGCCCCCGGCTGCGCCGCCGCGGTGGTGATCAGGCCGTTGGCCGAGGTGCGGAAGTTCTGCCCGGTGTGCATCAGCATGAAGCAGCCCGTGCCATAGGTGTTCTTGGCCATGCCGGCATGAAAGCAGGCCTGGCCAAAGAGTGCCGACTGCTGGTCGCCCGCCACACCGCCGATCAGCACCGGTGCGCCCAGCAGGTCGGCGCTGGTGTGGCCGAAGGTGCCGCTGGAAGGCAGCACCTCGGGCAGCACGCTGCGCGGGATCTCCAGCCAGTCCAGCAGCTCCTGGTCCCATTCGTTGGTGTGCACGTTCAGCAGCATGGTGCGGCTGGCATTGCTCACGTCCGTCACATGACGCTGTCCGCCGCTCAGCTGCCAGATCAGCCAGCTGTCCACGGTGCCAAAGGCCAGCTCGCCGCGCTCCGCCGCCTGCTTGGCGCCGGGGACCTCGTCGAGCAGCCAGCGTAGCTTGGTGGCGGAAAAATACGCGTCGATGCGCAGGCCCGTCTTGTGCGCGATGCGCTCGTCCAGGCCGCGCGCGCGCAGCTGCTGGCACAGCGGCTCGGTGCGCCGGTCCTGCCAGACAATCGCATGGTGCAGCGGCCGGCCGGTGCGCCGGTTCCAGAGCACCGTGGTCTCGCGCTGGTTGGTAATGCCTATGGCCGCCAGCTGCGCGGGCTGCACGCCGGCCTGCTCGAGCGCCTGCACCATGGTGCTACGCTGGTCTTGCCAGATCGTGAGTGCATCGTGCTCGACCCAGCCGGGGTGGGGGTAGATTTGCGGCAATTCACGCTGCGCCAGCGCGCAGATGCGCCCCTGGCGGTCAAACACGATGCTGCGCGAACTGGATGTCCCCTGATCGAGGGCGAGCAGATAGGTCATGGCGTGCGAGGATAGGTCAAGCAGGCGACAAGCATATGAAATCCACACAGACGACAGCCACATCGGAGGCGGCCCCGGCCGATCGGCAGCAGTTGCTGGCACGGCTGCAGCAGGCGCCCACCTGGGACCTGCTCGTCATCGGCGGCGGCGCCACCGGCCTGGGCGTGGCGCTGGATGCGGCGGCGCGCGGCTTTTCCACCGTTGTGCTGGAGGCGCACGACTTCGCCAAAGGCACGTCCTCGCGCGCCACCAAGCTGGCGCACGGCGGTGTGCGCTATCTCGCCCAGGGCAACATCTCGCTGGTGCACGAAGCGCTGCACGAGCGCACCACGCTGCTGCGCAACGCGCCGCATCTGGCGCAGCCGCTGGGCTTCGTCATGCCGTCCTACCACCTGTGGGAGACGCCGTTCTACGGCACGGGCCTGAAGATGTACGACGTGCTCGCGGGGCGCGCCGGGCTCGGCCCCACCGAATTTCTCTCGCGCATGGGGGCGCTGCGCAAGCTGCCCGGCCTGCGCGCCGAGGGCCTGAAGGGCGGCGTCGCCTACTGGGACGGACAGTTCGACGACGCCCGCCTGGCGCTGGCCCTGGCGCGCACCGCCGCCGCGCGCGGCGCGCTGGTGCTCAACTACTGCCCGGTGCGCGCATTGCGGCACGAAGGCGGCCGGCTTGCCGCCGTGGCCTGTGAAGACGCCGAAACCGGGCGGCAGTTCGAAGTCCGGGCGCGCGCCGTGGTCAACGCCACCGGCGTCTGGGTCGATGAGGTGCGCGCCATGGACGCGCACGCCCAGGCCGCCCGGCACGCCCCGCTGGTCGTGCCCAGCCAGGGCGTGCACATCGTCGTCGACCAGGACTTCCTGCCCGGCCCGCATGCGCTGCTGGTGCCCAAGACCGCCGACGGGCGGGTGCTGTTTGCCGTGCCCTGGCTGGGCAAGCTGCTGATAGGCACCACCGACACCGAGCGCGAACATGCGGCGCTGGAGCCGCGCGCGCTGCCCGAAGAGGTCGCCTTCCTGCTGCGCGAGTCCGCCCGCTACCTCGGCCGGGCCCCGCAGCCGCAGGACGTGCGCAGCTGCTGGGCCGGCCTGCGTCCCCTGGTCAAGCCGCGCCATTTCTCGGGCGCGCAAACCCGCTCGGTCAGCCGCGAGCACACCGTGCTCGTCGAGCCCGGCGGCCTGGTGAGCGTCACCGGCGGCAAGTGGACGACCTACCGCGCCATGGCCGAAGACGTGCTGGACAAATGCATGCAGCACGGCCTGCTCGACACGCGCCCGGGCGGCGTCACGCGCGAGCTGGCGCTGGTGGGCGCGATGCAAGGCGCCAGCGCCCACGCGCTGAGCGAGCCGCCGGGCCTGCATCTGTACGGCAGCGAAGCACCCAGCGTCCAGGCGCTGCCCGGGGCAGAGCACTGGCTTGCGCCGGGTTTGAGCGAAGCCATGGTGCGCTTTGCCGCGCGCCACGAATATGCGCGCAGCGTCGAGGACGTGCTCGCGCGGCGCAGCCGCATGCTGTTCCTCGACGCGCGCCTGGCGGGCGGGCTGGCGCCGGCGGTGGCGGCCATCCTGGGGGAAGAGCTGGGCCGACCGGTGCCGGTGGACGACTTCCTCGCGCTGGCGCGCGGCTATGCACGGTTGCCCGCCTGAAAAATCGCAAGTCTCTTGCAAGGCCTGCAAAACGCTGCCATAATGCGCGGCTTCGTGCCTTTTGCACGAGACTTCTTGCCCAGCGGCAAGCCCAGGCAAAGCCATTTGCCCGGGCGGACGACGGGCCCAAGACTGTCCGGCCGAGCCGGTGCAAGTTGGGAATATTGCAATGATCCAGACAGAATCTCGTTTAGAGGTTGCCGACAACACCGGCGCCAAGACCGTGCAGTGCATCAAGGTGCTGGGCGGCTCCAAGCGCCGCTATGCCAGCGTCGGTGACATCATCAAGGTGAGCGTCAAAGAAGCCGCTCCGCGTGGCCGCGTCAAAAAGGGCGAGGTCTACAGCGCGGTGGTGGTGCGCACCGCCAAGGGCATCCGCCGCAGCGACGGCGCGCTCATCAAGTTCGACGGCAACGCCGCCGTGCTGCTCAACGCCAAGCTGGAGCCCATTGGCACCCGCATCTTCGGCCCGGTCACGCGCGAGCTGCGCACCGAGCGGTTCATGAAGATCGTGTCGCTCGCTCCCGAAGTGATCTGAAAGAGGCCTCCCATGAACAAGATTCGCAAGGGTGACTCGGTCATCGTCCTGGCCGGGCGCGACAAGGGCAAGCGCGGCACCGTGACGGCGCGCGCCAGCGAGACGCACCTCCTGGTCGAGGGCGTGAACCTGGTCAAGAAGCACGTCAAGCCCAATCCGATGAAGGGCACCACGGGTGGCATCGTCGAAAAGGCCATGCCCATCCACCAGTCCAACATCGCCATTTTCAACGCCCAGACCGGCAAGGCCGATCGCGTGGGCATCAAGGTGCAGGACGACGGCAAGCGCGTGCGCGTGTACAAGTCCAACGGCGCCGAAATCGCCACCGCCTGAGGTAAACACAGATGGCACGACTGCAAAAACTCTACCGCGAGAAGATCGCGGGCGAACTCAAGGAAAAGTTCGGCTACAGCTCCGTGATGGAGGTGCCGCGCCTGAGCAAGATCACGCTGAACATGGGCGTGGGCGAGGCCGTCGCGGACAAGAAGGTGATGGACAACGCCGTGGCGGACCTGGCCAAGATCGCCGGTCAGAAGCCCGTGGTGACCAAGGCCAAGAAGGCCATCGCGGGCTTCAAGATACGCGAAGGCCAGCCCATCGGCTGCATGGTCACGCTGCGCGGCGTGCGCATGTACGAGTTCCTGGACCGCTTCGTCACCGTGGCGCTGCCGCGCGTGCGCGACTTCCGCGGCGTCTCGGGCCGTGCCTTCGACGGCCGTGGCAACTACAACATCGGCGTCAAGGAACAGATCATCTTCCCGGAAATCGAGTACGACAAAGTCGATGCGCTGCGTGGTCTGAACGTCAGCATCACCACCACCGCCAAGACCGATGCCGAATGCAAGGCGCTGCTGGCGGCGTTCCGTTTCCCCTTCAAGAACTGAGGTAGCGCATGGCCAAGAAAAGTTTGATCGAGCGTGAACGCAAGCGCGAGAAGCTGGCTGCCAAGTACGCCGCCAAGTACACCGAACTCAAGGCGATTGCCGCCGATGCCAAGCGCAGCACCGAGGAGCGCGACGCTGCGCGCCTGGCGCTGCAGAAGCTGCCGCGCAACGCCAACCCGACGCGCCAGCGCAACCGCTGCGAGATGACCGGGCGCCCGCGCGGCACCTTCCGCCAGTTCGGCCTGGGCCGCGCCAAGGTGCGCGAGCTGGCCTTTGCCGGCGACATCCCGGGCGTCATCAAGGCGAGCTGGTAAGCACAAGCAGGAGTTGAACCATGAGCATGAGTGATCCCATTGCCGACCTGCTGACCCGCATCCGCAACGCCCAGATGGTCGCCAAGACCACGGTGTCGGCCCCCGCCTCCAAGGTGAAGGTGGCCATCGCCCAGGTCCTGAAGGACGAGGGCTACATCGAGGATTTCCAGGTCAAGAGCGAAGGCGGCAAGTCCGAGCTGCAGATCGCGCTGAAGTACTACGCCGGTCGTCCGGTGATCGAGCGCATCGAGCGCGTCAGCCGCCCCGGTCTGCGTGTCTACAAGGGTAGCAGCGCCATCCCGCAGGTCATGAACGGCCTGGGCGTGGCCATCGTCACCACGCCCCAGGGCGTGATGACCGACCGCAAGGCGCGCGCCAGCGGCGTGGGCGGCGAAGTGCTGTGCTACGTCGCCTGACGCGCAAAGGAGAAATACCGCAATGTCTCGCGTAGCCAAAGCACAAATTGCCATTCCTTCGGGGGTGGATGTTTCCATTACTGCCGACCACATCCAGGTCAAGGGTTCGGGCGGCACGCTGTCCGTGCCGCAGAACGCCCTGGTCAAGGTGGCCAGCGACGGCGGCAAGCTCAGCTTCTCGCCGACCGACGAAAGCCGCGAAGCCAATGCCCTGAGCGGGACCGTGCGCCAACTGGTCAACAACATGGTGGTCGGCGTCAGCCGTGGCTTCGAGAAGAAGCTCACGCTCATCGGCGTGGGCTTCAAGGCGACGGCCTCGGGCAACAAGCTCAATCTGAGCGTGGGCTATTCCCACCCCGTGGACTTCGTGATGCCCGCCGGCATCAGCGTGGCCTGCCCGACGCCGACCGAGGTCGTGCTCAAGGGCGCCGACCGCCAGGTGGTGGGCCAGCTGGCCGCCGAGATCCGCGCCGTGCGTCCGCCCGAGCCCTACAAGGGCAAGGGCATCCGCTATGCGGACGAGACGGTCGTGATCAAAGAGACCAAGAAGAAGTAAGGAGCTGCACCATCATGCTAGACAAGAAACAGCAGCGTCAGCGCCGTGCCCGCCAGACCCGCATCCGCATTGCCCAGCAGGGCGCGGTGCGCCTGACCGTGCATCGCACCAACCTGAACATCTACGCCACCGTGATCTCCGGCTGCGGCACCAAGGTGCTGGCCAGTGCGTCCAGCGCCGAAAAGGAAGTGCGCGAAGCCCTGGGCGGCCAAGGCAAGGGCGGCAATGCGGCCGCGGCCTCGGTCGTCGGCAAGCGCATTGCCGAAAAGGCCAGGGCGGCGGGTGTCGAAAAAGTGGCGTTTGACCGCGCCGGTTATGCCTACCACGGCCGGGTCAAGGCCCTGGCGGAAGCAGCCCGTGAAGCGGGTCTGCAGTTCTGAGCGGAGCGGAAAATGGCAAAGTTTCAACCCAAGATGCAAAACGACGAGCGCGACGACGGTCTGCGCGAGAAGATGATCGCGATCAACCGCGTCACCAAGGTCGTCAAGGGTGGTCGCATACTCGGTTTTGCCGCCCTGACCGTGGTCGGTGACGGCGATGGCCGCGTGGGCATGGGCAAGGGCAAGTCCAAGGAAGTGCCCTCGGCCGTGCAGAAGGCCATGGAAGAGGCGCGCCGGCGCATGGTCAAGGTGTCGCTCAAGAACGGCACCATCCACCACAACGTGGTCGGCCGCCATGGCGCCGCCACGGTGATGATGGCACCGGCCCCCAAGGGCACCGGCATCATCGCCGGCGGCCCGATGCGCGCGGTCTTCGAGGTCATGGGCATCACCGACATCGTGGCCAAGAGCCACGGTTCGTCCAATCCCTACAACATGGTGCGCGCCACCTTCGACGCGCTGGCACGCTCCACGACGCCGGCGGAAATCGCCGCCAAGCGGGGCAAGTCGGTCGAAGACCTCTTCGCCGCCTGATGCCGGCAACCGAATCGAGGCATACAGTGACTACACAGCAGACTCTCAAGGTGCAACTGGTACGCAGTCCCATAGGCACCAAGCAATCCCATCGCGACACTGTGCGCGGGCTGGGTCTACGCAAGCTCAACAGCGTGAGCGAGCTCAAGGACACGCCCGAGGTGCGCGGCATGATCAACAAGATCGCCTACCTGGTGAAGATTGTCTGAAAGGTCGATCATGAAACTCAATACCATCCAGCCCGCTGCCGGTGCCAAGCATGCGCCGCGTCGCGTAGGCCGCGGCATCGGCTCGGGCCTGGGCAAGACCGCAGGCCGTGGCCACAAGGGTCAGAAGTCGCGTTCCGGGGGCTTTCACAAGGTCGGCTTCGAAGGCGGCCAGATGCCGCTGCAACGCCGACTGCCCAAGCGCGGCTTCAAATCCGTTTCGCTCAAGTACAACGCTGAAGTCACCCTCGCCGCTCTGGAGCGCCTGGGCGCCGCCGAGGTCGATCTGCCCACGCTCAAGCAGGCCGGCCTCGTCGGCCAGATCGCGCGTGTGGTCAAGGTGATCAACAGCGGCAGCCTGAGCAAGGCCGTCAAGCTGACGGGCGTCGGTGCGACCGCAGGCGCAAAGGCGGCGATCGAAGCCGCCGGCGGCAGCGTCGCCTGAGGGGGCCGGGCGCATCGTGGCAACCAACGCGGCCCAGCTGGCAAAGACCGGCAAGTTCGGCGACCTGCGTCGCCGGCTGGTATTTCTGCTGCTCGCCCTGGTGGTCTATCGCATCGGCGCGCACATTCCCGTGCCCGGCATAGACCCGAACCAGCTCTCGCAGCTGTTCAACAGCCAGCAGGGCGGCATCCTCAACCTGTTCAACATGTTCTCCGGCGGTGCGCTGGAGCGCTTCACCGTCTTCGCTCTGGGCATCATGCCCTACATCTCGGCGGCCATCATCATGCAGTTGATGACCTACGTGATACCGACGTTCGAAGCCCTGAACAAGGAAGGCGAGTCGGGGCGGCGCAAGATCACCCAGTACACGCGCTACGGTACGCTTGGCCTGTGCCTGTTCCAGTCGCTGGGCATCGCCGTGGCGCTGGAGAGCACCCCCGGTCTGGTGATAGAGCCGGGCTTCAGCTTCCGCGTGACCGCAGTGGTCAGCCTGACGGCGGGCTCCATGTTCCTCATGTGGCTGGGCGAGCAGATGACCGAGCGGGGGCTGGGCAACGGCATTTCGCTGCTGATCTTCGGCGGCATCGTTGCCGGACTGCCGAGCGCGCTCGGCGGCCTGCTGGAGCTGGTACGCACGGGTGCCATGAGCATCATCATCTCGCTGTTCATCGTGGCGCTGGTGGTGTTGGTGACCTATTTCGTGGTGTACGTGGAGCGGGGCCAACGCAAGATCCTGGTCAACTATGCGCGCCGGCAGGTGGGCAACAAGGTCTATGGTGGCCAGTCCTCGCACCTGCCGCTGAAGCTGAACATGTCGGGCGTGATCCCGCCGATCTTCGCGTCGTCCATCATCCTGCTGCCCGCGACGGTGGTGAACTGGTTCAGCACCGGCGAATCCATGCGCTGGCTCAAGGACCTGTCCAGCACGCTCACGCCGGGTTCGCCCATCTACGTGATGATGTATGCGGGCGCGATCATCTTCTTCTGCTTCTTCTACACGGCGCTGGTATTCAACAGCCGCGAGACGGCAGACAATCTCAAGAAGAGCGGCGCCTTCATTCCAGGCATCCGTCCGGGCGAAAACACCGCCAGGTACATTGACAAGATCCTGCTGCGCCTGACCTTCGTCGGTGCCATCTATGTCACCCTGGTATGCCTGCTGCCGGAATTCCTGATCCTTCGCTACAACGTGCCGTTCTATTTTGGCGGCACCTCGCTGCTGATCATCGTGGTCGTGACCATGGACTTCATGTCCCAGGTGCAGAGCTACCTGATGAGCCAGCAGTACGAATCCTTGCTCAAGAAGGCGAATTTCCGCACCACCATCAATGGCTAGCCTGATGGGAAGTGATCGTATACAATACTCGGTTCTGCAAAACGCACAGGGCGGCAGGCCGGAGCGCTTTAGGAATCGGCGCGGCTCAAGGTGAGAGTGCCGTTCGCATTGCCCAGGAGAAAGAAATGAGAGTGTCGGCTTCCGTAAAGAAGATTTGCCGCAACTGCAAGATCATCCGCCGCAAGGGTGTGGTGCGCGTGATCTGCAGCGACCAGCGCCACAAGCAGCGCCAAGGTTGATTGAACGATTAGAGGACGCAAATGGCTCGTATCGCTGGTATCAATATCCCGCCGCATCAGCACGCCGAAATCGGCCTGACGGCGATCTATGGCATCGGTCGCTCGCGCGCACGCAAGATCTGCGACGCCTGCGCCATCGCCTACTCGACCAAGGTCAAGGACCTGACGGACGCCGATCTCGAGAAGATCCGCGACCAGCTGGCGCAGCTGACGCTCGAAGGCGACCTGCGTCGCGAAACCACGATGAACATCAAGCGCCTGATGGACATCGGGTGCTATCGCGGCATGCGCCACCGTCGCGGTCTGCCGGTGCGCGGCCAGCGCACCCGCACCAATGCGCGCACCCGCAAGGGCCCGCGCAAGGGCGCCGCAACGCTGAAGAAATAAGGTATTGAAAGATCCATATGGCCAAATCTCCCTCCAGCAACGCCGCGCAGCGCGTACGCAAGAAGGTCCGCAAGAACGTCTCCGACGGCGTGGCCCACGTGCACGCCTCGTTCAACAACACCATCATCACGATCACCGACCGCCAGGGCAACGCCCTGTCCTGGGCGTCCTCCGGTGGCCAGGGCTTCAAGGGTTCGCGCAAGTCCACGCCGTTTGCCGCGCAGGTGGCTTCGGAAATGGCCGGCCGTGCCGCAATGGAGCAGGGCATCAAGAACCTGGACGTGCAGATCAAGGGTCCCGGCCCCGGCCGTGATTCGTCGGTGCGCGCGCTTGGCGCCCTCGGCATTCGCATCACCTCGATTTCCGACGTGACCCCGGTGCCGCACAACGGCTGCCGCCCGCAGAAGCGCCGCCGCATCTGATTTTTCTCCCCTAAGCCCACCGCCACCCATCGCCTGGCGCGAAGGTGGCTCCTGCGGCCCGACCCGCAGCAGATCCCCCAATCAAGGAAACCCCCGTGGCACGCTACCTCGGCCCCAAGGCCAAACTCTCCCGCCGTGAAGGCACCGACCTGTTCCTCAAGAGCGCGCGTCGCTCGATTGCGGACAAGGCCAAGTTCGACTCCAAGCCGGGCCAGCACGGCCGCACCTCCGGCTCGCGCACCTCGGACTATGGCCTGCAGCTGCGCGAGAAGCAGAAGGTCAAGCGCATGTACGGCGTGCTGGAGAAGCAGTTCCGCCGCTACTTCGAAGAGGCCGAGCGCCGTCGCGGCAACACCGGTGCCAACCTGCTGTCGCTGCTCGAATCGCGCCTGGACAACGTGGTCTATCGCATGGGCTTCGGCTCCACCCGCGCCGAGGCGCGCCAGCTCGTGTCGCACAAGGCGATCACGGTCAACGGCCAGTCGGTGAACATCGCTTCCTACCTCGTGAAGGAAGGCGACCAGATCGCGGTACGCGAGAAGTCCAAGAAGCAGGCGCGCATCGGCGAAGCGCTGCAGCTGGCCCAGCAGGTCGGCATCCCCGCCTGGGTGGAAGTGAATGCCGACAAGGTCGAGGGCGTTTTCAAGAAGGTGCCCGATCGCGACGAGTTCGGCGCAGACATCAATGAGTCGTTGATCGTCGAGTTGTATTCGCGCTGATCGCCAGTTCCGCAGGCATTTTGCAATCGTTCCACACCGCGAGGCATCGCGGTGCTGGCGCTTCATCAGCCTTACCGGTGTAACGAGCCGGGGGCATTGAGAGGAAGTCCGCATGCAAACCAATTTGCTCAAACCCAAGACCATCAACGTCGAGCAGGTCAGTGCCAACCGTGCCAAGGTCGAGCTCGAACCGTTCGAGCGCGGCTACGGGCATACGCTGGGCAACGCCATCCGCAGGGTTTTGCTGTCTTCCATGGATGGTTATGCGCCGACCGAGGTGTCGATTGCCGGCGTGGTGCATGAATACGCCGCCATCGACGGCGTGCAGGAAGATGTCATCAACATCCTGCTGAACCTCAAGGGCGTGGTGTTCAAGCTCTTCAATCGCGACGAGGTCACGCTCTCCCTGCGCAAGGACGCCGAGGGCGTGGTCGTGGCCGGCGACATCCAGACGCCGCACGACGTCGAGATCATCAATCCCGAGCATCCGATCGCCACGCTGTCGGCCGGCGGCAAGCTGGACATGCAGATCAAGGTTGAAAAGGGCCGTGGCTACGTCCCCGGCAACCAGCGCTGGCACGGGGACGAGCCCAACAAGACGATAGGGCGCATCGTGATGGATGCCTCCTTTTCGCCCATTCGCCGCGTCAGTTACACGGTCGAGAGCGCCCGCGTGGAGCAGCGCACCGACCTGGACCGTCTGGTGCTCGACATCGAAACCAACGGCACGCTCACGGCCGAAGAGGCGGTGCGCACCTCGGCCAAGATCCTGGTCGAGCAGCTGGCGGTGTTCGCCCAGCTCGATGGCGGCGACCCCTTCGAGGCCGGCGCCTCCGCTGCGCGCACCGGCGCCGCCACCTTCGACCCGGTGTTGCTGCGCCCGGTCGACGAGCTCGAGCTCACCGTGCGCTCGGCCAACTGCCTCAAGGCCGAGAACATCTACTACATCGGCGACCTGATCCAGCGCACCGAAAACGAGCTGCTCAAGACCCCCAACCTGGGTCGCAAGTCGCTCAACGAGATCAAGGAAGTGCTCGCCTCGCGTGGCCTGACCCTGGGCATGCGCCTGGAAAACTGGCCGCCGGCAGGGCTTGAAAAGCGTTGACTGAGAATCGGGCGGCACCTCTGCCGCCCAAGTGCCGCGGGAGGTACCTGATACGGCCCCCTGCATAACAAGCGTAAAGAAGGAAAAGCACCATGCGTCACGGAAACGGACTGCGCAAACTCAACCGCACCAGCGCCCATCGCAAGGCCATGCTGCAGAACATGATGAACTCGCTCATCGAGCACGAGGCCATCAAGACCACTGTGCCCAAGGCCAAGGAACTGCGCCGCGTGGTCGAGCCCATGATCACCCTGGCACGCCAGGACACCGTGGCCAACCGCCGCCTTGCCTTTGCGCGTCTGCGCAACCGCGACAGCGTCACCAAACTGTTCACCGACCTGGGGCCGCGCTTCAAGGCCCGTCCGGGCGGCTACACCCGCATTCTGAAGATGGGTTTTCGTGTGGGCGACAACGCTCCCATGGCCTACGTGGAACTCGTGGACCGCGCAGCGCCCGCTTCCGGCGACGAAGCCAAGGCCTGAAACCCTGCTACAATAGCCAGCTTACCGCGCGGTGGAGCAGTCTGGTAGCTCGTTGGGCTCATAACCCAAAGGTCGGAGGTTCAAATCCTTCCCGCGCAACCAATCAGATCAAGCGCCTCGCTTGAATTCGAAAGCCCACTTCGGTGGGCTTTTTTGTGTCTGCGTGACCCGTCCTGCCCCGGTTGACACCTTTTTCTGCCAGGAAGGAAGGTCTCATGGAATCAAGGACCAAGCGCATGCAGTGGGGACTACAGCCCGGCTTTTAAGCGGGCCGCTGTGGCTCGTCGCGTACTGCGCATCTCAGCCCTGTCCGGAGCTGGGGACTTGCACCATGTGTTGGGACACGAGCAGAGAGCGGGCTTCAGCCGCCGCCGGAACCATCAGTGCCGTGGCGCCCCCGGAAAGATCTTCACGGCCGGGTTTCCTGCCGCGCGAGGCCGAAAGGACGTCAGTTAGCTCTGCGGCAGCCCTTCAAGGGGCCGTCACATGACCCGGTTGCAGGCCAAGGCCGGTGTCCTTGCGCGTTCGATGCCTGGCGACCTTGCAGCAGAAGAAGGGGGCGCCGCAACCCGCTGCGACGATTGTTGGCCTCCCCGCTCCTGCGGGTGTTTTGCTTCTTGACATGGATCATGGTCTTCGCACAGGCTGCTCGCCATACTGACGCTTTGCACACACTTTCGGGGCCTTGCCATGGAGCCGGTTGCCTTGCGCATCATTTGTGAAGAGCATTTTTCCATTGCTGCCGTGCTGCGCTCGCTGCGCATGATGCTCAAGCGCGGCCCCGAAGACGATCCGCAGGCGTTCTTCGACGCCATGCGGGCGATGCTGTTCTACATCGACGAGGTACCCGAGCAAGACCACCACCCCAAGGAGTCCCGCTTCCTGTTTGCGCCCTTGCTCGCACGGGCGCCTGAGCATGTGCCCCTGCTCGAGCGGCTCGAGCGCGAGCACCTGGACGGCGAGCGCACGGTGCGCGAACTGCAGCACCAGCTGCTGGCCTGGGAGCTGATGGGCGAAGGGCGGCGCCCGGCGTTTACCCAGGCGCTCAACAGCTACATCACCTTTTACCTCGAGCACATGCGGCTGGAAGAGACCCTGATCCTCCCCGCGGCGAACAAGGTTCTCACGGCGGAGGATTGGGCGCGCATCGACGAGGCTTTCATGGCCAACCAGGATCCGCTCGGAGGCGACGCCTATCGTTCGCCGGAGCACGAGCGGCTGTTCCAGCGCATCGTGCACTGCACACCCAGCCCGATAGGCCTGCGCCAGGAGCTGGCTGCGGCCCGGTGACCTCGTGCATCGTCCGGTGCTGGCGCCGACGTGCAGCCTCTCGACAGGGCACAGGCCGTGGCCGATGCAATACCTGCGGCGTCCGGCGCTGAAGCGCCGCAAAGTTTTCTTCAACCCGCAGGCGCTTCCTGGCCGCCGCCTGCGCCGCCTGTCGCACCCAGATACCGTACGGCAACCACGGTGATGTCGTCGGCTTGCGCCGCGCCAGACTCGAAGTCGCGCACCGCCTGCAGGATGTCCTGCGGCAAGGCCCGGGCCTTGGCGCTGCGGGCGCTGACCGCCTGCACCAGCCGCGGCTCGCCAAACAGCTCGCCGGCGGCGTTCGCCGCTTCGGTCACGCCGTCGGTGTACAGCAGCAGGGTGTCGCCCCGCGCCATTGCCAGCGTCCCCGGTTTGAAGGGCATGCCTTCCACCACCGCCAGCGCAATGTTCTGGCCCTGCGGCAGCATCTGCACCTCGCCGCCCGAACGCAGCAGCAGCGGCGGGTTGTGCCCGCCGTTGACGTAATCCAGACGGCCTGTGTCCAGGTCCAGCACGCCGAGGAAGGTGGTGACGAACATCATCTGCTCGTTCTCCGCGCAGAGCCGGTCGTTCAGCCTGGCCATGATGTCGGCGGGCTCGCGCAGGAACTGCGCGATGCTCTTGAGCAGCGTGCGTGAAATCGCCATGAAGAAGGCCGCCGGTATGCCCTTGCCCGAAACGTCGGCGATCACCAGCGCCAGGCGGTTGTCCTCCAGCAGGAAGTAGTCGTAGAAGTCCCCCCCCACCTCCTTGGCAGGAATCATCAGCGACGAGACGTGGACCGCTCCGGTCTCGGGCTCGGTGCGTGGCAGGATGGACAGCTGCATGGTGCGCGCAATCTCCAGCTCCTGGCGCAGGCTGATCAAGACCTCCTGTTCGGCCATGGCCTTGCGCAGGCGCTTGAGCAGGTCGATCAGCCTGTCCTGCTGGCTCACCACCAGCCCGGACAGGCGCCCCAGCGTATTGGCCAGGCCGGCCAGGGCGTTGTCGTCTTCGGTGTCCTGCACGGGCTCCAGCGCGGCCAGCACTTCGGTGCGCGATTCTTCATCCAGGCTGCCCGCGAGCTGGCGCAGTTCGCGGCGTATCAAGCGCTCCTGCTGCTGTCGCACGCGCCCGCGTTCGTCGCGCAGCATGCGCAGGTTGATCATCTCGCCGCGCAGCGCCGCCACGCCGCGCGCGATCTGCCCGGCTTCGTCGGGCAACTCCTGGTCGTCTTCATCGGGCGCGGCGCGCAGGTCGCCCTGAGCCAGCGCGCGCAGCACGCCGACGGAGCGATCCAGCGGCCGCAAGGCCCGGCGCAGGACGAAGGACAGCGCAAAGCCCAGCAGCCCGATCAGCAGCACGATGCCTGCCACGGCCAGCGCCTGCATGCGCCGGTCGATGCTGCGCTGGGCGGTGGTATCCCAGACGGAGAGCAGCGACCCTATGGGCCGCCCGTCGGGCCCGATCAGCGGCAGGGTCGCCGTGAGCCAATGGCGGCCGCTGGCGCTCTGGCCCTCCAGCACCCGGGCGTGGCGCACGGTCTGCGCCAGACCTTCGGCTTGCGCGAGGCCCACCTGCGTTCCTGTCACCTCGCGTCCGCGCAGGTTGACGACGAAGCTCTCGCCCTCTATCGCATGCGCCATCTGCGGCAGCAGCTCGCTCAGGTCCTGCCCCAGGGCGAGCACGCCGCGCGCGCCCGTCGGGCCAAAGCTTTGCGTGGCCACCAGGTAATAAAGCTCGCGCGAAGCCTGGCTCAAACCCAGCAGCGGTGCGCTGCCTGAAAGCGCACGGCTGAGCCAGCCGGCATCGACCATCGCGTCTTGCAGCAGGCTGCTCGAACTCGACTGCACCAGAGCCCTTTGTTCGTCGAACCAGTCGGCGCGCCAACCCGGGTGTTGCTCCAGCAGCGGACGCACCAGGGCGTTGAGCGCCTGCCTGTCCCTGGCCTGCCAGGCGCGCTCCAGCGACGCCTGTTGCAGGGTGGCCGCGACGCCGGCGCGCAGGGCCGCGCCCGATTCGTCCTGCAGTCGGCTCCAGGCGATGGATTGCGATTGCAGCAACACCCCATGGTAGCGCTCGCTCAAGACCCGATCACGCTGCCAGGCGATTGCGCCCACCATCAACGCCAGCGCCATGGCGGCGATCAGGGCCAGCAAGGTGATGCGTGTTCTAAGCGGCATCCGCGCCCTCCGCAGGGCAGCGGCCCGGTGTGGGCAGCCAAGGGAGCACCACGGCAGCCAGGGCGCAGAACACAAGAGCGCCGCGGCCCCAGCCGCCCAGCTGCGCCATGGCTTGCGGCGCCCAGACCTGCAGCGCCAGCAGGCACAGGCCCGGGCCCAGGGCCACGCCGCCCAGCAGCAGGCCCAGCCCAGCCGACCGGCCTTGGCGGCGCGTGGCCGGCAGCGCCACCAGCATCAGCAGACCCAAGCCCAGCGCCAGCAGGCCCAGCGGCTGCAGTCCGGTGCCGGCCAGCGCCAGCAGCCACGCTGCAAGGCCCAGCCACAGGCCGCGCCAGCGCGCACGTGCGGTGCGGCTTGGCAGGTCGGACAAGACCAGCGCCGGCATCTGCGAATACTGGTCGCGGCCTTCGACCCTTGCCAGGCCTTCGTCCAGCAGTGCGCGCTTGGTCTGCTCGGGCTCGGTACGCCGCAGCGACTGCGTCAGGCGTTGCAGGCGTTCAAATTGCTCGTTGACATGGCGCAACTGCGCCCTGAGCCAGGGCAGACGGGCATCGAACTCGCGCCGGCCCAGGCGGGGCAGGCGAAAGGCGAAGTCCCCAGCGCCTATGCGGCTGCAGGCCGCGGCCACGATGCGCTCGCGATGCAAGACCTCGCCCGCAAGGCTGTAGCGCAGGCCCTCGGCCCCAAGCGCACCGG
Organism: Comamonas flocculans; assembly: GCF_007954405.1. Taxonomy (NCBI): domain Bacteria; kingdom Pseudomonadati; phylum Pseudomonadota; class Betaproteobacteria; order Burkholderiales; family Comamonadaceae; genus Comamonas; species Comamonas flocculans. The sequence continues at coordinate 1,854,666 of NZ_CP042344.1, forward strand.
TGAAAGCGAGCAGTGCGACCAGGGGCACTGCCCAGAGCGTCAACAGCGTGGCCGTGGCGGGTTCGCGCCACAGTACATGGATGCGCGCCACCGGTATGCCGCTGACGGTCACCGGGGCCTGGACGGCAAGTGCGGCCGCGCCCGTCTTGCCGCGCGCGCGCTGGTGCAAGACCTGGTCCCGACTGTCGTGCAGGCTGGCTGCCAGCAGGTCGTCAAAGGCCTGCAGGCGGTGTTCGAACAAGGCCGTCACTCCCACCAGCTCGTTCAGCGGCACGCCCACCTGCACCGCATGTTGCACCTGCTGCGCCATGCCATCCGCCACCAGACGGGCGCGGCCTTCGGCCTCCTGGATGGCCATGCCTTGCAGCTGGTGCACCGCCACCCAGCTCAGGCCCAGAAAGACCAGGCACAGCAGTACCAGGCCGCGCAGGGCAAAGCGCCGCGCAGCATGCACAGGCGGGCCGCCGCGGCGCTTCACAGCGGCTCCCGCGCCTGCGCCAGACCATCGAGCGCGCCAGCGATGCGCTGTTCGGCCCGCTGCAGCCGTGTGGCGGCCTGATCCATCAGGGCCTCATCGCGAGCGGATGCCAGCGCGCGCAGCGACAGCCTGGCCAATACGAGGGTGGCCAGGGTGAGGCCGAACGCCGCCGCCAGCGCGGCCGCCAGCACCGGCCAGGGCGAGGGGGGGGGCGCCAGCGCCGAAGTGATGCACACCTGCCCCGCGAGCTCGCCAAATGGCCCGTGCACGGGAAGACCGAGCGTGAAGTCTTCTTCGCCGACGACGCGCCAGGCGGTCAGGGAAGCGGCCTGCGCATCCGTCGCCACGCCAGCCTGTGCCCCGGTGCTGGCCAGCAGCCATTCGGCCGGAACCTGTTCGCCGATGGCCCCGCGGTCGGTGCTGAAAAGGGAGATGGCGCCGGCGTCGAACACCTCGGCCGCGACCAGCGTGGGGTCGTCGGCCAACAGGTCTTCCAGCATGGCCTGGGCCTGGTGGCTGCCGGCCAGATCGAAGCCCAGCGCCAGGTTGGTCTGCAGGCGTTCACGCAGGGACTGCAGTGCGATCTCGAGTCGCGCTTCGCGCAGGCCCTGGGCCTGCGCGCGCTGCAGGCCGGCGAGCAACGCCACCAGCAGCAGCAGGCCCAGCATGGCCATCAGCCACCAGCGCCAGGCGAGCTCCACGCAGGCAGCGAGTCCGGGGCGCGGGCGGGGCAGCTGCTCGGGCCCCGGGTTCATTGCACCACCTCGGCCACGTTCAGCAGCGCCAGCGGCGGATACAGGCCCAGCGCCTTGGCCGTGCCCATGTTGATCAGCAGCGAAAAGCGCTGCAGCGATTCGGCGGGGATGCGCTCCACAGGCGTCTTGTCCACCAGGATTTGCGCCGCCTTGTAGCCGGCGAAGCGCCCCACATTGGTGCCGTTGGCGAACAGGCCGAACATGCAGGATGCCTTGCGGACTATGCTCTCTGTAGCGCAAAACGTAGGCAGGCCTTCGGAAATTGCCGTTTTTGATACCAAATCCCGGTGCGTGAAGGCAAGGAAGGTGCTGGGGCCGACATAGAGCAGGTCGGCGCCGCGCTCGCGCAGCCCGCGGATGAGCGCGGGCAGCGCCTGGGCCTGGGGTTGGCCGCTCGCGTCCAGCGGCAGTGCCGCTTCCAGCAGCTCGAAGCCCTCGCCGCCCGCCATGCGGCGCAGTTCATCGGCCACGCCCACGGTATTGGATTCGGCCGGGTTGGTGATGTAGCCCAGGCGCTTGAAGGGCAGGTAGCCGCGCATCGCGTTCAACTGCACCGCCACGGGCGCCACGTGGCTGACGCCGGTGACATTGCGTCCCGGCGGGTTGGTCTGCCTGAGCAGGCCCGAGCCCACGGGGTCGGTCACCTCGGTGAAGACGATGGGGATGTCGCGGATGTGCTGGTCCGGGCCGGCGTCGTGCTTGCCGGCCATGGCCAGGGTGGTGCCCGTGCCCCAGGTGTAGATGAGGTCGGGCGCCAGCGCACGCACCTTCTCGACCGTGGCCGGCCCGTCTTCGGCGCGGCCCGAATACACCACGGTGTCGATCTTCACGTTCAGGTTGCGCTTGAGCAGGTAGTCCTGAAAGCCGGCCTCGGTGTTTTCGGGCCGGTGCGGCAGCACCATCACGATGTGGTAGCCCGGCGCCGCGGCTGGCTGCGGCGTCTGCGCCGGCGCACGCATCGGCACGCTGGCCGCCAGCAGGGCCGCCAGGATCAGGGCGGCGCCCGGACGCTGCCGGGCTTCAAGCCATTGCATGTTTCACTCCGTCGGCCTGCGCGGCGCGCAAGCCTGTCATCAAACCCAGCGTACCCAGGGCGAGCAGCGCACCCACCACCAGCACTGCGCCGTCCATGCCCAGCCGCGCCACCGCCAGCGCCACCACGAAGGGCGCGAGGATGCTGCCCACGCGCTCCAGGAAGCGAAACGCCGCGAGCGCCTGCGCCGGTGTGACGGTTTGGGCGCCCGCCAGGCTGGCGCCTTGCGCTTGCGCGCTGGATGCCTCGAAGGCCTCGGTGACCAGCACCAGTTGCGGCGCCGATTGAAAAGCCTGCGCCACCCCAAGCAGCGCGCAGCACAGCGCCGCTCCCCAGGCGCCACCCACCAGCACCATCAGGCCGCAGGCCAGGGCCGAGAGCGCGCAACCCCAGACGACCCAGGAGCGGCGCTGCCCGCTCAGGTCAGACCAGCGCGCCACCAGCGGCGCCACGATCATGAATGCGAGAAAGTAGGCCAGCAGCACGCGCCCGGACACCGCGGCGCTCTCGCCCTGTGCCTGCAGGTACAGCGGCGTGACCACCACCAGCAACGCCACCGCGGCCAGGCGGGCCGGCACCGCAGCGTACCAGGTCACCGCCATCACCTGGCGGTTGCGCAGTATCGCCGCCATGCCGCGCCAACCCAATGCCGGCGGGACGTCGCTGCTTTCGTGCTGCAGCCGGGGCAGGCTGATGCTGACCAGCGCCGCCATGCCCAGGCAGAGCGCGCAGGCGGCGAAGGCCAGAGTGGTGCCCAGCCGCTGCACCAGCAGGCCGCCCAGCGCCGGGCCGCAGACGCCTGCGGCAACGATCGCGGCGGCCACCTCCACCAGGCCGCGCCCGCGGCTGCGGCTGTCGGTCAGGCGCACGATGGCCGTCTGCGCCAGGATGAGCAGCAGGCCGTAGGCAAGCCCGCTGCCCGCGCGCAGCAGCATCAGCGTGGCCGCGTCCTGCGCCCAGGCCGTGGCCAGCAGCAGCGCAGCGCCGGCGAGCGAGCTCAGAAACAGCGCCCAGCGCATGGCCACGCGCCGGGCCAGCCAGGGCCCGAGCGGCTGCGCCAGCGCCAGCGTGAGCATGAAGGTGGCCACCGGCAGCACCGCCACCGTGGTGGGTGAAATGGCCAGGCCCGGCGGCTGCATTTCCGAGGCGAACACGGTGAAGAAGGGGCGCAGCAGCTCGTCCGAGAGCGCGGTGAGAAAGACCAGCAGGCGTATGCGCGTGAGCGCCATGGCGCGGGCGTTGGGCTGCTCGCCGCGCAGCACGGAGGCGGCCTGCGCAGCCAGGTCTTGCAGCGTCTGGCGGATGTCTTGCCACCAGTCGTGCAGCCGCTGCGTGCCCGCGCGGTGGGCGACGTCCGCCTGCAGGCGCAACCTGCGCGCCTGGCGGCACCACTGCGCCCAGAGCACGGAAAAATCCAGATAGGGCTTGAGCACCGAGCGCTGCCAGGTGGCGCCCAGCATCTCGCGCGCCAGCACCAGGCCGACCAGAATCGCAAAGGCCAGATCGATCAGCACGGCCCGCACGCGTGCATCGATGTAGGCAAACGTGGTGCCGCTGCTCAGGCTGGCGTCGCTGCCCGCTGCCGCGCCCCCACCGGCCAGCGCGGTCACCGTTTGCCGCACCAGGCGAAAGGCCGTGTCGCCCTCGCCCGCGGCGGCCAGCGCCCGGGCTGCCTCGCTCGCGCTCGCCCTGGTCTGGCTGACGAGTACCGGGGCGCTGTCGGGCGAACTCTGCCAGGCAAGGAAGGCCACTTCGGGGGCGGTTTCGAGCTCGGCCTGGAGCATGGCATCCACGCCCACCAGCCTGTCGGCGGGAATGCCCAGCGAGAGCGCACGCTGCACCTGTTCCTGCGCCATGCTGAGCACCGAGCGGGCGTTGCGGTCGATCTGCTCGAGCAGCAGCGGCTTGGCCAGCTGGCGACCCTGCCAGGCCAGCAGCGTCAGGGCGGCAAAACTCAGCAGCATGGCCGCCGCCAGCAAGGCGCCGGCGCGCCGGCCACCGGGCGCGGCGCGCTCGAGCTCAGGCAGGTGGAGGGCGTCTTCGGGCTCGGCAGCGCCGAGCGCCGAGCCCGCCTGCCGCAGGCGCCGGCCCGTGAGCAGGGCCCAGGCCATGCCGATACCGCCGAGCGCAAGCGACAGGAGCATGCCCACGGCCAGGGCGTAAGGCCACAGTGGCCGGATCACCGACCATGCGGCCGCCCGCAAGGCGCTCAGGTCATAGACCAGCCACAGAACCCCGGCGCGATGGCCCGAGGGGTCGAGCAGCGCCGTGCCGACGAACATCTGCGCGCCCTGCTGGCGTACCAGCGATGCCACGGGCGCATCCGCATGGTTGCCCGAGCCCATGAGCCGGGCGGTCCAGCTGCCGTGCAGCGCACCGGCGTAGCGGCCGGCCGACTGGCCGAGCTCGGCCACCACCTCGCCGTCGCCGGTGGCGACCCAGCCGCCGACCAGCTCGGTGTCCTGGGCGCCCTGGCGTGCCAGCACCACAGGCAGCTGCGTTTGGTCATGCAGACCCAGCCCCAGCCGGTAGCCGAAGGCGATCTGGTCGCTGACGCGCTGGGCGGTGCGCAGGCTGCGGCTTTGCGCAAATTCCAGCATCACCTGTTCGATGCGCAGGCCGATGAGCAGCGCCGACAGCAGCACCAGCAGCCAGGCGACCGGCGCAGCCACGCGAAACGCCGACATGCCGTGGCTCCAGGCCCCGGCTGCGTGCCCCGCGGGCGTGCGTGTGCCGTCGGAGCGCATCTCAGAACTCTCCCGATGCCGGCCGCAGATCCGTCCCTGGTGCGTAGTTGCCGGAAGGCTCCATCCGATCGGGCAGGCGGGCCGGCGCGGGCGGAGGGTTCACCAGCCGCGAGGCTTCGTCGCGCGACGGATCGTCCATGTACGCGTCGGCAGACTCGCCCGGAAACTCGCGCCCCGGCGGAGCGACGATGCGCGCCGCCGGCCCGGCGCCGCGCGGTTCCGACTCGGGCAGCGCCACCACGCGCGGCTTGATGAGGAAGAGGCGCTCGCGCACCTGGCGGTTGTCCACCTTGTGCGAAAACAGGCTGCCGAGCAGCGGGATTTCTCCGAGCACCGGGATCCGGTCGTTGGAATGCACGGTCTGCTGGGTGTTGTAGCCGCCGATCAGGAGGGTCTGACTCTCGCCCACGATGGCCTGGGTGCTGACGGTGCTGCGCCGCACCGTGGGCAGGCCGTCGACCTGGCGGTCCTGAATCTGTCCGTCCTCGATGTCCACGTCGAGCTGGATGGTCGGTCCCAGCCGGTCGCGCTCGATGTAGTGCGGTGTGACCTTGAGCGTGGTGCCCACGGTGACCGGGGTGACCGTGGCCACGCGCTCGCCGGTGGTGCGGATATAGAAGGTTTCGGACAGGTCGAGCAGCGCGCCGGTGTGGTCTATGGTGAGGATGGACGGGCGCGACTGGATCGAGGCTTCGCCTATGCCTTCGAGCGCGCGGATGCGCGTGACCAGGTAGTTGCCCGCATCAAGCACCACGCTGTTGGTGTTGATGTTGGCGCTGCGCGCGGCGCCCGATATGGTCAGCGCCCCGGCCGCTGGCGAGACGTCGCCAAAACCCGCTGCCACGCCGCCCTTGCGCCCGCCCCAGGCGATGCCCAGTTCATCGAGGCGCGTGGAGTTCACGTCGATGATCATGGCCTCGATCTCGATCAGCGCGGTGGGCACGTCAAGCTGCTCGATCAAGGCCTGGTACATCGGCAGGCGGTCGGGCGTGTCCTGCACGATCAGCGCGTTCAGGCGCGAGTCGGCCTGGATGGAGGGCCTGGACAGGCGTGCGCTGGCGGACGCGGCCGGGTCCGCGCCTTCGGCCGTGGCCGCCGCCGTCTTGTGCGCATCGCCGCCGGACAAGGGGGCGATGGGGGCGAGCTGGTGGCTGCTGGGCGGCAGCGCCGCGGCCTGCGGGTTGCCGCTGGCGCGCAGCGGCGCCGCCAGGCGGTTGACGGCTTCGCTGTCGGCCCCGATCGGGATCACGTCGGTGGCGGCGCCGCCGTCGCCGCCGCTGATCAATGCGCGCAGCACGCGGGCGAGCCCCGGCGTGGTGAGCTGTCGGTCCCGGTAGGTGATGGTGCGGTCGTCGACCGAGGCGTGCTTGAGCCGAAACACCGCCACCTTCTGCCCCCCGCCCAGCGGCGGCAGGCTGGCCATGGTGCGCTGCACCAGCGCCACGTAGGCTGGCGGGCCCGAGACCAGCGCCAGACCCTGCTCGGGCAGCTCGCCCCAGCCGAAGCGCGCGTCCAGCACGCCCAGGCTGGTCAGGGCCTTGCGTACCGCCGGCATGCTGGAGCCGGAGGCGTTGATCGAGGTCGTGCTCATCTCGCTGGTGCGGCTGATGAACAGCGTGCCAGCATGGGTGAACCACTGAAAGCCGTAGGCGCTGCCGAGCTGGTCCAGGAATTCGCCGGGGTTGCGCGCCTGAAAGCGCCCGTTGACCTTGCCACCGATCTGCGGCGAAAGATCCAGCCCGAGGCTGAAGGAGCCGGCGAAGTCGCGCAGCACCTCGGCCACCGAGACGGGCTTCTCGGCGTAGTAGTTGAAGGGGTCGTCCGTCCAGGGCGGCGGGCTGGCGTAGGCCGTCGGCCCGGCCAGGCCCAACACCGCGACCAGGCTTGCCAGCACTGTCGCGCGGCGGCCCCAGTGCCACGCATTGGCGCGCATCATGTTCGGCGCCCTCATTGCCTGGACAGCACCTGGCCCCAGAAGGCCAGTTCGTTGACGAAGTCGCCGACCAGCTCGTCCACTTCCTGCGTCGAGCTGGCGGCCGCGGTCTGGCTGAGCCAGAACGCGCGCTCGCTGGCGTCCACCACGCAGGCGGCGCCAGCGCCCTGGATGCGCCCGCAGGCGAGCGCGCCCATGCTGCGCAGCAGCTCGTCGCGCGCCGGGCCGGCTTCGGGCAGCTCGCACAGGCGCGAGCGCACCTGGATGCGTCCGTCGGACAGGCTGCGCAGCTGCAGCCGGTAGCGCTCGTCCACCGTGAGGTTGAGCCGGCTGCCGTCGTGCGGCCCGCTCTGGCCCAGTGCGGTGGCGGCGTAGCTGGCCAGCAGGGCGTTGCCGGCAGTGGGGTGGGAAGCGGTCAGCATGCGTGTTCCGTGAAGCGGGTGTGGCCGGCGCCGCGGCAGGCCGATTGGGGAATGGCGCAGGGCGCTCTCATTCGTGTTCTTTCATTTGCTGCAGCAGCCGCAGGACTTCGGCCACCGGTTCGACAAGCTCCGATGGAATGTACTGGCCGCTGCTGGCCTGTTCCATCAGGGAATGCGCGAGCGGGATGTTCTGCATCACCGGCACGCCGGCTTCGCGTGCGGCGCGCATCATGCGCTCGGCCAGCGCCCCTTCGGCCATGGCCAGCACCACGGGCAGTGGTGTTTCGCCCTCCTCGTAGTGCAGGGCCACGGCGATGTGCGTGGGGTTGGTCACCAGCACCGTGGCCTTGCGCGCGCTGTTGACGGCGCCCTCCTGCATCATCTGCTGGTGCAGCTGCTTGCGCTGGTGCTTGATGTGCGGGTCGCCCTCCATCTCCTTGTATTCGCGCTTGACTTCGTCCTTGCTCATCATGAGCTGCTTGCGGTGCGAATAGCGCTGCCAGGCAAAGTCCGCCAGCGAAATGACGGCATAGGCCAGGCCGATGTTGATCAGCATGGTCTTGATCAGCGAGCCGATCACCTGCCCCATGCCCGCCAGGCCGGCCTGTGGAATGCTGGTCATGATGGGGAAGGCGTCGCGCAGCAGCAGCCACAGGAGCGCCGACAGAAAGCCGATCTTGATGGCCGACTTGAGAAACTCCACCAGATTTTTCTTGGAGAAGATGTTCTTGAGGTTGGCGATGACGTTGAGCTTCTTGGCCGAGGGCTTGAGCTTTTCAAAAGCCAGCACCAGGCCGACCTGCATCGCGTCGGCAAAAATGCCCAGGATCAGAATGATGAGCAGGAAGGGCAGCAGCACCCAGGTGGCGGCCTTGAGCAGCTCGGAGCTGACCACGTTAGCCGCGTCGGCAAAATTCATCTGCAGCACGGTGGCGGGCAGCAGAATCATCTCCAGCAGGTCGTCCACGATCTTGCCGCCGGCCACCAGCATGTAGCCGAAGATGGCCAGAATCAGAATGGTCTGGGTGAAGTCCTTGCTGTAGGCGACATCGCCTTTCTGGCGTGTATCACGCAGCTTCTTGGCTGTGGGCTGTTCGGTTTTTTCGCTCATCAGCGCCCCCACTGCTCGTTCAAGAAGGGCACGGCGCGCCCTACGGAATCCACGAGGTCGCTGCCGTAGTCGAACAGCGAGGCGGCGTAAAGAATCAGGATCAGCACCGCCAGTCCGCTCTTGACCGGCATGGCGACGAAGAACACCTGCAGCTGCGGCGCAAAGCGGCTGACCAGCGCCAGCCCGAGCTCGGCCAGAAACATGGCCACCATCGCCGGCGCGGCCAGCAGCAGCGCCATGCGCACCAGGCGGTTGAGCTGCTCGAGCATCAGCGCGGCGGAGTCGGGGTGCAGCTGCGGCGCCCAGTCGGTGACGCTCCACAGTCGAAAGCTGTCGTACAGCCCACCCAGCAACAGGCCGAAGCCGCCCGACACCAGGAAGAAGACGATGAAGGCCTGATTCATCAGGATGCCCATGGGCGAGGAGTCGTTGCCCGTGAGCGGATTGAGGGTGGAGGAGATGCTGGCCCCGCGCTGGTTGTCGATCAGAAAGCCCACGGCCTCGAAGGTCCAAAACGGGATGGCCGCGAGGTAACCCAGCACGAAGCCGATGAAGGCCTCCTTGACCACCAGCAACGTCCAGACCGCGGGCGAGGTCAGATCGGCGCTGCCCAGTTGCGCGTGCAGCAGCGGCACCGTCAGCAGGCCCAGCGCCCCGGCGGCGCCGAAGCGCAGCAGGCCGGGCACCACCTGGGTGTTGAACAGGGGCAGGGCGATGAACATGGCAAGGATGCGCGGCTGTGACAGTGCCAGCGCCAGCAGCCAGGACTTGAGGTCTTCGTAAGTAACCGGCGCGTCCATCGGGTTCCCTGCAGGCGGCCCGGCTCAGCGCCCCGCCAGCGCCAGCGCGTCGAAGATCTGTGCGCCGAAGTTGAACATCTCGCCCCCCACCCAGCGCGCCGTCAGCAGCAGCGTGACGGTGACCGCGATCAGCTTGATGCCGAAGGACAGCGTCTGCTCCTGGATTTGCGTGAGCGCCTGAAACAGCGAGAACAGCGTACCCACCAACGCCCCCACTGCGATCGGCGGCAGTGACAGCCACAGCACCAGATACAAGGCTTGTGTGAAATACGCGACGACGTCTACGGTTTGCATGGTCAGGCAAATGGAATATTGATGAAATCGGCCTCTAACGCTTGCCCCGCTTGCGCCGGCAGCTATTTGTTTTGTGGATCAAAGATAGGTCAGGATCAGGCTCTGCACCAGACGCGACCAGCCGTCGAGCATGACGAAGAGAAACAGCTTGAGCGGCAGCGAGATGGTGACGGGCGAGACCATCATCATCCCCATGGCCAGCAGGATGTTGGAGACGATGAGGTCTATGACGACGAAAGGCAGGTAGAGCAGGAAGCCGATCTGGAAGGCCGCCGTCAGCTCCGATACCAGAAAGGCCGGCATCAGCACCATGAAGTCGCGCTCGGTCATGCCGGCCGACAGGTCCGGCCCCCACAGGCGCTGCGCGGTGCGCAGGAAGAAGTCGCGCTGCTCCACCTTGCTGTTGCGCGCCATGAACTCACGCAGGGGCTCTGCGCCTTCGCGCACGCCGCTTACCAGTGCGGGCACGCTGCCCAGGGTCTCGGGGTTGGCGCTGAGCCTGTCGGCCATGTGCACGCCCACCGGCGCCATGATGTAGGCCGAGAGAATCAACGCCATGCCGTACAGCGCCAGATTGGGCGGCACCTGCTGCACCCCGAGGGCGTTGCGCAGCAGCGCCAGCACCACGGCGATCTTCAGGAACGAAGTGGTCACCACCACCACCGTGGGCAACAGTGCCAGCAGGGCCAGCACCAGGGCCAGCGTGATGGGGTCGAACCCGGTGTTCATGCAGGGCAGTCGTGCTTGCGCTTCAGGGGTTCTGGAGCGTGAGCGTGCGCACGCTCACGCCCAGCTGGCCGTCGATTTGCACCAGATCGCCCTCGCCGATCAGCGCGCCGTTGGCACGGATGCGCACGCCACCCGAGAGCGGGCGCGCCAGCTCCAGAGTTTGTCCCGGCTGCAGCGCGCGTGCCTGCGCGAGGGTGAGCGTCACCTCGCCCAGGTCGAAGGACAGGCGCACGGGCAGCGCGTCCAGCGAAGCGAGTTCGGCATCGGCGTCCAGCGGTTCGGCGGGCGCGGGTTCGGTGGTGGGCATGGTGGCACTCCAGGCATGGGTGACGATCAGCACGGGGGCCTGCGGCGGCTGCGCCTGAGGCCCGGCTGAAGCTTCGGATTCGGATTCGTACGGGGAGAGCGCGGGCAACTGCACGCGCAGGCCCTGCTGGCCATCTGCGCTGAGCCAGAGCGTGCGCTGCGCGTCCACATGGTTGACGTCGAGCAGCACGACGTCGCCCGCGCCGAGGCTGGCCAGCTCTTGTGCGGTCACCCGGGTGCAGCCGATCTCGGCGGGCAGGCGCAGCGGCCAGAGGGCATGTGGCGCGGGCGGGCGGGGCGCACGCCTGACCAGCAGGCCGGCCAGCAACAGCAGGCCGAGCGCATCCAGGTGCAGAGTGGCATCCAGCGCCGCCGGACCATCGCTTTGGCGCAGCAAGGCCTGCACGCCATGCCTGCAGCCGGCCGGAAGCTCGGCACCGGTGGCGGCCTGCAGCAGCTGGGGCTCACCGCGGCCCAGCGTGCGCAGCGCGGTGAAGACGTCGCCCAGGGCCGCCTCCAGCATGGCCAGCGCCAGCTCGGCGGGCAGTTCGGTGAGGCTCGCGCCGTCGAGCAAGGGGGCGCTCAGCTCGCCCACGCTGGCCGGCGGAACGCAGACGCACAGCGTGGCGCCGGCCCATTCGACCTGCAGCATCCAGTCCTGTGGGGCAGGAGCGGCACCACCCGCCAGCGGCCGCAGATCCGCCTGCCAGGCCTGGCCGCCCAGACGCAGCGCCAGTGCGCCGCCGCGCTGGGCGATGGTGGTGCGCGCCTGGGCTTCGTTGCGCGACAGGCGTTCGAGCGCGGGCGGCGATGCGGGCGAGGACAGATCGTTCATGAACGGTGCAGGGGTCAGGCACGGCCCGCGCGGGCCTCCACGGGGCAGGGGTCCTCGGGGTCGTCGGCCAGCACGCGTACCAGGGTGGCGCGCTGCAGGCGCTCGGCCAGTTGCTCGGCTAGCCAGGGGGCGTTGCGCGCCAGGCGCTCGCGCGGGTCTTCCTGCGAGCAGGTGAACTGGGCGATCAGCGCGCCTTCGTCCTCGAAGACTTCCAGCACCACGCCGGGCAGGTCGTCGTCGGCCAGCTGCATCTGCACGGCCTGGCCGCCGTGGCGGCCTTCACCCACCAGCAGGCGCCGGGCCATTTGCGACAGGCGCTCGTCCAGGCCGGCGAGCGCGCCGGTTCCGGGCGCGGGGGCAGCCGGGCCGGTGACTGCCGCAACGCCGGACATACCCTGGCCAAACAGGTCGAAAGGGCGTTCGGCCTGGGGTGCCGGGGCGGCGGATGCCGCGGGTGCCTGTTGCAACAGCGACTGCATGCGGCCGGCGTCCTGCTGCAGTTGCTGCTCGTCGCGCCCGCCCTTGCCGGGCTTGGCCAGGCCGCTGTCGCCGGCGGTGTGGCGTGGATCGGAGCGCGGCGGCAGGCCGATGTCCAGGTGGATGCCGCGGTCGCTGCCGGTCATGCGCCTTCCTCCTCGGGCTCGCTCACGTCCCATTCCTCGCGGTCGCGGCGCACGCTGGCGGCTTCTTCCATTTCCAGGTCTTCGCGGCGCTCGGCCTCGCGCGCTCGCTCGCTGTCGAAGTTGGCCGACAGGTCAATGAACTTCTCCTTCTGGCGCGTGGCCTCCTTGTGCGCCTGGCGGGCTTGCTGCAGCGCCGCATCGGCCTGCTGCTCCTGGCCGAGCGCGCTTTGCACCGCGTCCTCTTGCGTGGCCTCGCGCTGGCGCAAACCGGCTACGGCCAGTTGCACGTCCTCGATCTCGCGCAGGCGCACGATGCGCTCGCACAGCTCGCGGTACATGCGCAGTTCCACCTCCACGCCTTCGCGCAGCAGGCGCTCCAGCAGGGCCTGGGCCTGCTCGCGTTCCTGGCGCGCCTGGCGCGCCTGTTCGCGCTGGTGGCGCACCTGGAGCTCGGCCTGGTCCTCGCGGAAGGTCTTGATGCGCAGCAGGTCGCGAAACACGCTCATGGCCTGGCTCCACCCGGGCCGACCAGGTCGGCCAGGCGCTGGAGGGTTTCCTCCATGCCGCAGCGCTCATCGGTGCGCTGCCTGAGGAAGGCGCGTATCGCCTCGATCTTGTCGATCGCCTCGTCGGTGTTCGGGTCGCCCCCGCGCTTGTATTCGCCGATCTTGACCAGCAGCTCCACCTCCTCGTACTTGGCCATGAGCTCGCGCAGGCGCCCGGCGAGCTTCTTGTGCTCGGGCGTGATCACCGCGTTCATCACACGCGAGGCCGAGGCCAGCACGTCGATGGCCGGGTAGTGGTTGGCCGCGCCCAGCTTGCGCGAGAGCACGATGTGCCCGTCCAGGATGGAGCGGGTTTCGTCGGCGATCGGCTCGGTCATGTCGTCGCCTTCCACCAGCACGGTGTACAGCGCCGTGATCGAGCCCAGGTGGTTCATGCCGGTGCGCTCCATCAGCTTGGGCAGCGTGGCGAACACGCTGGGCGGAAAGCCCCGGCGCGTGGGCGGCTCACCCGCAGCCAGGCCAATCTCGCGCTGGGCGCGCGCAAAGCGGGTGGCCGAATCCATCAGGAACAGCACCTTCTTGCCCTGGTCGCGGAAGAACTCGGCAATCGCCGTGGCCACGTAGGCCGCCTTGGAGCGCTCCATGGAGGACTTGTCGCTGGTGGCGCAGACGATGACGGCCTTGCGCCGACCCTCGGGGCCGAGGTCGTGCTCGAGGAATTCGCGCACCTCGCGCCCGCGCTCGCCGATCAGCGCCACCACCGTCACGTCCACCGCCGCGCCTTTGACCAGCATGGCCATGAGCGTGGACTTGCCGCCGCCCGCGGCTGCGAAGATGCCCATGCGCTGGCCTTCGCCGCAAGTGAGCAAGCCGTCGAGCGCACGCACGCCCAGCTCCAGCGGCTCGCGGATGATGCGTCGCGTGAGCGGGTCGGGCGCCTCGGCAAACACCGGGTAGTACTTGGTCGCCTCCAGCGGGCCGCGCTCGGCCTCGTCCAGCGGCCGCCCCAGGCCGTCGAGCACCCGCCCCAGAAGGCCGAAGCCCACCGGCACCATGTGCGAGCGTCCGGTCGGAATCACCTCGGTGGCGGCCGAGATGCCATACATGTCGCCTATGGGCGTGAGCAGCGCCGCGTCGCGCACGAAACCCACCACCTCGGCCTTCATCTCGAAGTCTTCACCGGGGTTGTGCAGCAGGCAGACCTCGCCCACCTTCACCGTCGGCACCACCGCCTTGATGATGGTGCCTATCACCTGGGTGACGCGCCCCTTGATGCGCAGCGTGGAAGTGTCCTGCAGCGCCAGCTCCATCATCTCGGTGATGTAGTCGAACTGGCGGTTGCTGCGCGCCGGCGCGGCGGGAGGGGCGGCCAAGTCGTTCATACGCGGTTGCCCAGGATCTTCTGGAAGGCGGCCTGCAGTGCGGCGATCTGCCCTTCGATGCTGGCCTCGACCATGCCGATCTCGCTCTCCAGAATGCAGCTGTCGGGCGCCAGGCGGCCGTCGGCCAGGATGTCCAGATAGCCCACGCCGGGGTAGGCGGCCAGCAGGTCGTTCACGCGCGCGCGCACCACCTCGACCTGACTGGGGTGCAGGCGCAGCGTCATCTGCTTCTGGTTGCGCACCACCGACAGCGCATTCTTCACCACGGCCAGCACGCGCTGCTCGTCGTCAAAGCCTTCGACGATCTTGCGCACCGCGCCCATCACCAGCGCCACCATCTCCTGCTCGACCTGGGCAAAGTAGTCCACCGTGCGGCTCACGGTGTCGATCATCTTTTCGGCCTGCTCCATGCGCGCTTGCATCAGGCCGTCCTGGTAGCCGCGCTGGCGCTCTTCGTCGAACGCGCCTTGCGCGGCCGCGACGATGGCCTCGGCCTGCGCGCGGGCGTCGGCCAGCAGCGCGTCGGCCTCGCCGAGCGCGGCCACGTCGGCGGCGCGCACGATGCGTGTGCCCGGCGGCACGCGGCTGGCCAGGGTGCGCGTGGGGCTCAGTGCGTCGCGGTAAAGCAGGAAAGCCATGCGGGATCCATCTGTTCAAGTCGGCGCAGGCACAGTGTGCGCGCCGCGCTTGGTGGCAGCGGCAGGCCTGCGCGTGCCTGGGCGCTCAAGGATAGCGGCGGCAGGCGCCAGTCGGCACGCCGCGCGAGCGGAGCGGGTGCATCCTCCCAGGCGCGCGCGAGCACGCAGCTGCCGAGCAGCTCGGGCGCCGCTGTCCAGCCGTGGGCCAGCCAGAGCTGCGCGTCTTCGAGCTCGGGGTGGGCGTGCGGGCTCTCGTCGAGCGCCTGTCGGACCTCTTCGGCGCCGAGCGCCTGGCGCAGCGCCAGCACCTCGTCGCGCACGATGACGCGGCGCAGCTCGCGCGCCAGCAGCGCCAAGCCGAGCGCGCGCGCCAGGCGAGCCAGCAGACCGGCGTCCGCCAGCGCCAGCGCCAGAGCGGGCAGGCTCAGGTCCAGTACCGGCGTGGCCGCGCTGCCCAGGCCCTGCAGCAGGCGCGCGGACCAGCGCTTGTGCAGCGCGGCCAGCACGCCGGGGCGCTGGGCCAGCGGGCTGCTCCAGCCCTCGGGCGGCGCCAGCTCCTGTGCCTGCTCGGGGTGCAGCAGCAAGCTGGGCAGCTGGTTGAAGCGCAGCAGCTGCGCCAGCGCCGGATGCCCCAGGCCGTGCCATGCAGCAGGTGTCGCGCTCGTGGCCACTTCAGTGCTGTCCCCGTTGTTTTAAAAGAAAATGGCCTCAAACGCTTGTGTGGCGGGCGCTGACAGCTACCATAAAAGTGGCTATCTCAGGCTGTGCCATGTTGCGCTCCCTGTGCTGTCTGCAGCCCGCCCGCAGCCTTCTTGCCGTCCTTCCAGGCGGGCAGGGCAAAGCGCCAGGTCAGCCAGCCGGCGGCGCCCAGCGCCAGCAGCAGCGCGATCACCAGGCCCCAGAGCAGCGCCTGCAAGCGGGCGGCCGCATCGGCGCTGACCCCGATACCCATCACGTGGGCGAGCGGCGGGCTGGCAGCCGCTTCCTCCGCCGCCGGGGCGGAAACGAAGACGATGGAGACACGCTCGGGCGAGAGGCCCGGAATGCTGTTGGTCACCAGCCGCCGTATCTGCGGCTGCAGCAGCTCCAGGTCGCGCCCCTCCTGGTGCTTGATGAACACCGCGGCGGTGGAGGGCACGCCCGGCTCGCCGGCCACGCCGCGCTCGGGCAGCACCACGTGCACGCGCGCGTAGAGCACGCCGTCGATCTTGGACAGCGTGCCCGAGAGCTCCTGCGACAGCGCATACACATAGCGCGCGCGCTCTTCCAGTGGCGAGGAGATCAGGCCTTCCTTCTTGAACACCTGGCCCATACCCGCGTAGCGCTCGCGCGGCAGCCCGTTGTCGCGCAGCACCTGCAAGGCCTGGCCCACCTGCTGGCTGCTCACCTGCACGCCGACCAGGCCGTCCTTGCCGGGGGTCTTGACCGCATTGACCTCGGCCTTGAGCAGCACCGCCAGCACCTCGTTGGCCTCGTCTTCGGGCACGGCGCCCATCAGGTCCACGCGTCCGCCGCAGGCCAGCAGCAGCAGGCTCAGGGACAGCACCAGACCATGCAGCGCGCGGCGCCAGAAAGAGGGGGCACGGTGCAAGCTCATTGGATGCGCACCAGTTGGTCAATGTTTTGCGTGCTGCGCGAAATCGCTTTGCCCAGCAGCTCGTACTGCACCGCTACCTGCGACAGCTGCAGCTGGACCTGCAGCATCTCGCGCGTGTCCATGGGCAGCGGGGAATTGAGCTTGTCGGCCACCGAGCGCCAGGTGCCTTGCACGCTGCCTGCAGTGTGCTGCATGCCCGACAGAATGCGGTCGCCCAGTGAAACGCTCAGCGGCGCAGCGCTGCCCAGCGCTTGCTGCGCCGCCGCAGCGGGCGCGGTCAGTTCTGCCGGCGGTGCCTGCATCAGGCTTTGAAAGCGTGCCGCCGCCAGAGCGTCGGGCCCCGCTGCCAGCGCAGGCGGCTCCGCCGCTGGCGCCGGGCTCGGCAGTGTTTGCGCCAGTTGCGCAACGAGGTGGGCGGATGCGATTTCCATGGGCGGGCTCCGGATGCGTGGGGGCGTTTACACCTGCTCAGACCGGGGCGGTGGCCAGCGCGGCAGGGGCGGCGGACACGTCCTCGCCCAGCAGCCGCCGGGCCAGGCGCACGCCATCGCTTGCCGGCTCCCGGGCGTTTGCATGCGGGTGGACGACGGACTGCAGCAGGCGCGTGGCCTCGGCGTTGCGGCGGTCGAGCTGCAAGGCCAGGCCGCGCACGGCAGCCAGCAGCTCGCGTTCGGGGCCGGCGGGCAACTGCACGCGCTCGGTGCGCGCCGCCGCCTCGCCGGGGCGCCCCCGGTTCATCAAGGCCAGGGCGATGCCGACGTGGGCGAACGCGCGCTGGGGGCGCAGCAAGGCGAGCGCGCCGAAGATGGCTTCAGCGCGCGCGAGCTCACCGCGACCGGCAGCAAGAAAGCCGATTTCGGTGAGCAGACGGATATCGTCGCTGCCCAGCAGCGCGGATTCAGCGGTCATCGACAAGCAGTGGGCCCATGGGCATTCTTGCAAGGCTCAGGCGCTGGCGGTGCTCGCCAGGCGCTCCAGCAGGGCCTGGGCGCGCTGCTGAAGCATAACCCCGGCGGGAAGCGCGGCGTCGAGCTGTTGCAGCGTTTTGACCGCCGCCGCGCGCTCGCCCAGGGCGAGCTGGCTTTCGGCGATGTGCAGCAGGGGCGCGAGCTGCTCGGGAAAGAGCACGAGCATCAGCGAATGGATGTTGATCGCCTCGTCGTGGCGCTGCACCATCTGCAGACACAGCGCCAGGCCGGCCAGGTAGTGCGAACGCGTCGGCCCGTATTGCGACAGGAAGGCGAAGATCGCCAGGGCCTTTTGCCATTGCTGCTGCTGCACGTGCGAATAGGCCAGGGCGTAGATCACTTCCAGTTGCTCGGCGGTGAAGCGCCGCGATGCCTGCAGCTCTTCAAAGCCGCGGGTGAAATCGGCGGCAAAGCGGTCTGCATCGCTTTGTAGCCGTGTTTGTGGCGTGTTCATGCAAATCTCTCCGCAAACGTGTTCAGGGTCAGACGGCGGCGCGTTTGCCGATGTTGCTGGTGATCTGGGACATGCTCTCGGCAGCGTTCTGGATCATCTGGCTAACAGCCAGAACACCTTCCTCCAGCTGCTGGATGAGCTTGCGCAATTCTTCGCGCTGATCCTCCATCGTCTGATTGATTTTCAGCAGGAAGGCCTCCAGTTCCTTCTTGTCGGCCTGTGCCTTCTCGCCCTGTTCCGCATAAACGCCCTTGGCGATATTGGCGGCACCTTGGCCGATCTGCGTCGTGGCACTGACGGTCTGCGCCACGGCATCAACGATGGACTTGACGGCTTTCATCAGCGGGTCGGACATCTTGGCCAGGTTGCCGCTGGCCACCGCCGTACCTATTCCGACCGTCAGGGCCGCTGCCATGCTGAACGCCATGGTCAGCGCCATCGTGGTCTTGGCATCTGCGCCCGCCAGCTGGGCGATGCCCTGCACCATCGTGCCCAGCAGCTGCGGCTCGACCAGCACGGCCACCGGTGCCAGTATCGCCAGTGCGCCGGCCATGGCGCGGCCGATCTGCTCGGCCTTTTCCTCGGGCACGCCGAAGGCCTTGAGCAGGCCGCCGACCATCTTGGTCATCATGTTGGACAGGCTGATCTCCGGCCCCCCGGCCTCCTTGGATATCTGGTCGGCCAGTGACATCGTCGCAGCCACCAGACCCACGACCGCCAGTGCCGTCAGCGCTGCCGCCGCACCGCCGGAAAACGGTGTGGCCACCACCGACGCCACCACGGCTATGGCGGCAGCAATCACGGCAAAAATCTTGCCTATCCAGCCGAAAAGCTTGCCAAGAAAACCCGCCTTGGCCTCCTTTTCGCACTTCTGTATCCATTCCTTGATTTTTTTCTGCTGCGCCTCGTTGTTTTGCTTCGCATCGATGCGGGATTTTTCCAGGCCCAATTGGGCCGTCTTGACTTGCTGATCCTGCGATTTGCTCTTCATGTGCTGCAGCAGGGCGATCAGATCGTCCGCGGACAGCTGCGATATCGGGGCCGCGATGGCCGGTGCGTTCAGCTCGTTCTTCACGCCGTCGCCCTTGGACGGCGTGGTATTGAGCGTTGCCTGCAGCTGCGCCATCAGTGCGGCGCTCATCGGCTGCGTCGTGATCGTCCCCGCTGCCTGCTGCAGCGCAGCCAGGTTGGCGTCGGTTTGCATCTGCCCAAGACCGGTGGGCGGGGTGCCGGCGGCTGAAATACTCGTCATGGTTTGGCCTTCCAGGAAGCGGATCAGATGTTGCGTGCGATACCGCGCGCGGTTTCGGAGCGCGACTGATCCATCGAGGTGAGCTTGTCGCGAATATCGCGCAGCATGTCCTGCATCTGCTGCATCACGTCACCTGCCTGCTGAGTGGCGGTTTCGTGCGCCTTGGCCGCCGCTTCCAACTCGGCCTTGCGGGCATCGTGCTGCGCCGCCTGGTGTTCCATGATCCCGCCCAGGATGCTGCCGGTGCCGGTCATGACTTGACCGACGGCTTGGGTGGTGGTGTTGTAGCCGGCCGCGACTTGAGTGAGCGCACCCAGCTGAGCGTCGCTGACACCTGATTGCCCCAACGCATTCTGCGTGGCCTTCATGGTCTTGGCGGCACCGCCGATCTGCACGGCGCCAGCGCCGATCTGCATGGTGCCGGACAGGATGGCACCCGCCAGCCGATCCTTGGCGGCGTTGCGGATCTCCTGGGCTGCGTCGGTCAGGGATTTGACTTGCGCCGCCATTTCGCTGTGGCGCAGTTCGCGCGCTGAATTGCGCTGCTGCTGCGCGCTTTTGGCAACCAGCGCCATGACCGCGTAGATGTCGGTCTGCATCTCCTGCAAGGACAGCTGTCCGATCGCATTCAGGGTGCTGGATGCCGCCTTGCTGCTTGGGCTTGACGGCAGCGGCAGATCGGACCGTGCCAAGCTGCCGGCAACGCTGTCGATCAGACCCTGAAGCTGTTGCCGTGCCTCGCTGATGTCCGTGAACTGGGCGCCCACGCCGGACTGGATGCGCCCGGTAGCGGAGGGGTCTTGTGGCGGCAGGCTGGATGACGGCGGGAGGTTGGTAGTGCCGGAAATGGACATGAAAGTACTCCAGGTAGAAGAGTTTTGCCGAGGTCTGGCGGTCTCTCAGTGCGCCGCAGCTTGCAGTGGTGCGAGGAGCGCCTCGGCGCGGGTGCGCACCGCAGCGTGTTCGGGCTGGTCGCCACAAAGCTCAAGCGCCAGTCGCAGGGATTCGATGGCGCCTTCCGTCTGACGTAGCGCGATACAGCATTCGGCGCTGTACAGCAAGGGTGCCGGATCGGTCAGCAACAACAGCGTAGCCGTGGTGTAGTGCTGCAGCGCGTCTCGATAGCGGCCCAGCATCTGCGCCGACGCCGCCAGTGCCATCAGATAACGTGCTTCCAGGTGGTTGTAGGTAACGAGCAGCGCGAAGATGCGAAAAGCCTCCTGATAGCGGCCCTGGCTGTAGAAGCCGTGGCCAAACTGGTAAAGGCCTTCGCACTCCTGCTCGGTGATGCCCGAGATGTTGGCCAGAATGCCGCCGTTGAGCAGCAGTTGGCGAAATTCGGCCTGCAAGGGCATGGCTTCCTGCTCGGGCGTCGTGTTGCTCATGGCGTTGTTCACAACAAAGCTTCCTCGGCGAACATCCATCAGCGCATGTTGCCGATGATTGCGGAGCGGCTGTCCTGCATCTTCTTGATGAAATTGGTCATCACGTCGAAGGCTTCGTTGCGCTTGTTGGTCAAGCTTTGCAAGCGAAGCATGTCCATCTGGGTGGAATTGTTGGCCGCATCGATTTGTCCTTTGACGTTGTTGATGGCGGTGGTTATGTCGCCTTTCTTTGTGCTCGGAGAGAGCCCCCCGTCGGGGTTGTGCGTCATCTTCAGGCTGTCGATCTGACCCTTGTAGGCAAAAGATAGTCCAGGATAATCCTTTGCCATCTTTTCAAGTTTTGCAATTTGCGCGCTGTTGTCCACCTTGTCGGATATTTCGAGCGAAATCCCGGCGGCATCGCACGCCTCCTTCAGCTCGGCTTGGTGTTTCTGGTAGAGGTCTTTGCCAAGTTTCTCGGTGGATTTGTCCTTCTTGAATTCGCCATCGATTTTGTTCAGAGCAGTCAGAACGGCGTTCAACTTGGCGATCTTGTCGTTGCGGTTCTGAACTTCCTGGATTTGATTGGCTAACTGCACGTCCAGCAACTGGGCACGTTGCGACTGAACAGTCATCAACAGGGTTTCAATATCCATGTTCTGGAGATCGATGTTTTGCATGGCAGCATTGCCAACGCCAGAGATGCTCATTTTCAGCTCCTTGAATAAATATGTTCAAAAGTACGGGAATACTTGAAGGGTAAGTAACGGCAGGGCCACTTGGGTTCCAGATCCACGAAATCTTTTTGATCTTCGGAAGGATGTCGTGCTGTGCGTCGGAGCCTGTTCTCGGCTTGGAATTCTGCTTTGCAGACGCGTGGGTTCATCCGCGGCGCCATCCCTCTTGTCGATCAATCCTGCAGGCGCGGCGTGTTCATTCGCCATTTAGGCTCCAATGAGCGCCGTATTGGCTGCGCCTCAGTACTTGATGGCTTCCGGGGGCATCGCTGTTTCAGCAGCTTCACCTGCCCGCGCCGGTTTTCATGGACAACGGATTTTCAAATCCGCTGTTTCAAATCATGGGACGATGCCTGCGAGGCGCGGAAGGCGCGGCATTCAGGCTGGCTTCACGGGCGGCCTGCTCGTGCACCTCCTGATCAATGTCCCGCATGTCTTGTTCAAACTGGCGCCGTGCCTCGGTCTGTGCCTTCTCGTCCATCTTGGAGCTGAGAAAAGCATGGGCCTTTTCGCTGTCCAGACCATGTTCCTCAAAAAATCTTTGGCCGCGCTCCAGCGCCTTCTCGGCGTTGTGGATGGCTTCCCGCACTTGGGCGGCGCGTTCTTCGGGGGACGGGGTGTGTGCCATGCGTAAGTTCTCCTGGGCGTTTTGGCGGGAATCGACAAGACCATGTCGCGATCTGCGCAGGATAAGTAACGTAGCGCAAAAAATGGTTCCATGCAGCCGGGTCAATACGGATTCCGGCAAGAATCTTTCGTGGAACTTGCGATTGACAGCGGTTACTCAAGTCAGCGAAAGGACACCACGAACATGCCACCAGCCATCCAACCCGGCGCCTCCATGCATGGCATCGCGCTACGCCACGATTTCCAGCAAAGTCCCGTGGGCCAATTGGGCGGGCGCCAGATTCAGCAGGGTCAGGCGCAGCCTGCGCGCAGCGCCGGGCGCGTGCTGTCTGACATAGGCCGCGGCATACAGAGCCTGGCCTCGCGGGCGCTCAATGCGGTGACCCCGCACGGGGTGCGCAGCGGGTCCAAGTTCCGCGCCGGCCTGAAGGAGTCGGGGGCGCAGCTTGGCGAGCTGCTCGGTGCCCTCTCGCATGGCCGCGGGCACATGGCGGACGGCGCCACCGCGCTGCGCCTGCTGCAAGCCTTGCCCACCACTGCCCGGCCCGCGACGAGTCGGGGCCTCGCCTATGCCGACCTGATAGAGCAGCGCACGGCGGTGCACCTTGCCAACATGAGCCCGGCACAACGCGAAGCCCTGCATGCGGGCCTGGCCATGGCGGAGAATTCCGCGCTCAAGGGGGACCCGACGCTGGCCGCCGTGCGCCGTGCGATGGAACAGGGCGCGGTGGAAGCTGCAGTGGCCGCGCTGCGCGAGCCCCTTGATCTGGCCATTTCGATGGTGGCCGAGGAGGCTGCCGACAAGGGCATCACCGGGCGGGCCTTCCAGGAGCTCTACAACACCGCGCGTGAGGTTCTGGAGCAGCAGGGTTTCAGGAACGTGCCCCGGGATGAGCTCAGGCACATGCAGCGTGCGCTGGTGCTGCAGGCACTGGAGCAGCGTACCAGTCAGGCGCAGGATGCGGGCGAGCTCGAGCCGCTGGCGTCCATGGTCAACAAGCTGCCCACGCGCGAACTGCATGCGCTGATGAACGAGACGAGACAGCTTGCAGGCCACGATGCCACGACGGCCTCGTTCGTGGTCATGGGTGCGATCGGCCTGCGTGCCGAACAGCTGGAGCAGACCTTGACCACGGGCTTTGCCGCACTGCTCAGCCACGCGGGCCTGGCGCCCGAGGACGACCCCGGCGGCCCCTTGCACAGCCCCCAGGCCTACATGCGCCAGGTTGCCGAAATGGGCCAGGCGCTCGCCGAGCTGCGCGAACACAGCGAGGTGCACGACCTGCGTTTCCCCGAGGCGGTGAACGCCGCCCACGCCCGCGTACTCGCGCATTTGGAGGACTACCTCACGCCCGACCATCTGCTCCAGTTGTCCGAGCTCAATTCCAGCCAGTTGCACGCCTTTGGCCAGGGATTGCGTGCGCTTGGCGTGCAGGCCGGTCAGGCGCAGGTGGCCGCGGATGCCAACCGCCGGCGCGAAGAGGTGCTGTCCGCCTATGCCCAGGGCGCGCAGGCGGCGCTGACGGCGCTGGCCACGGGCAACCTGGCGGCGTGCCTGCAGGGGCTGGCCCGGGCGCAGCCCCTGGGCGACGAGGCGCTGCAGGTGCACATGAACCTGGGCATGAAGGCCGAAGGGGCCGACGAGATCATGGACTTTCGCGCACGGCTGATGGAGCGCGCCATGCAGGAGATGGATACGCCGGCGCTGCAGGCGCTGTCGCAGCGCCTGAACAGCCAGGTGATGGAGGAGCTCGCTTCCGAGCTGAGCAACAGCGCCTCCCTGCTGCTGTCCGGCGGGCAGTCGACGGAAGCCTTCGACCCGCGTCTGGGCGCCACCATGTTCGATCGCGTGACCGACATCCACCTGCTGCGTGAGGCCGTGGGCAATGCGCTGCAGGCGCGCGAGCTGGTCGCGGGAGAGCCGGGCTGGGCGGGGCAGGCGCCGCAGGTGCGCGAGCTGCTGCTTGCCCAGTACGGCGTGGCCCTCACGCCCGACGACAGGCTTGTCGTGCGCTTCGGCCGGGGCGGTCCGGCAGTGCAGGATGCCCTGAAAGCAAACATCGATGCCATGGTCGCCCGGCCACAGACCGATCCGCCGCACGACGTGCACGGGCAGGTGACGGCCGGCTTCATCAAGGACCTGCCGCGCGCCCGCTATGCCATAGCCACCGACGGGGGGCAGGCGCGCGAGCTGCTTGACGCCGGCGTGGCCGATGCAAATGCGCGCATGGCAGGGGCGGTGGCGCAGCTGCGTGCCCTTGCCGGCAACAACGATGCGCTGCTGATGCTGGCCACACGCCTGGCCAACCAGAACGTGCAGGCCGGCATGCAGGCGGTGATGCTCACGCAATCGAGCCCGCTGCGCCTGGACGACGGCACGCCGGGGCGCGTGATGGGGGTCGAGCACAACGACTACCGCTTCGAAAGCGATGGCGAGGGCGGTCTGCTGCTTACCGTGAAGCACGAGACCTCCAATATCTCGATGTTCTTTCCGGCGCCGCGCAATGCGTCCGAAGGGCTGGGCGCCCCGGTGCTGATGCAACCCGAGCAAAGCCGGGTGCAGTATCGCTTTGCGCTGCACATCGGCGCCGACCTGTCGGTGCGCATGCATGAGCCGCTGGAGTACAGCTACGAGCTCGTGCCGGCGCCCCCACAGGACGAGAATCCCTGATCCGCGCCCTGCCCATCTTGTGAAGGAAACCGAACATGTCCTCATGCGACCAACTTCTGCTGGACCTTGGCCAGAGCGCCGGCCTGCCGCAGGCATTGCATTTTGACGACCAGGGCTGTGCGCGCCTGGTGGTGGGTGCGAGCCTGGCGATCGACTTCGAACGCGACGCCGAAGCCGGCCTCATCCAGATCTACAGCGTGCTCGCTGCGGCCCCGGCCCGCGGGGGCGAAGCCCTGTACCGCACGCTGCTCGAAGCCAATCTGTTCGGCGGCGATACCGCCGGGGCCACGCTCGCGATCGACGCGCACCTGCGCGAGATCGTGCTGTGTCGCAGCGTACCGGCCGAAACCACCTCGGCCGCGGCCTTCGTGAAACTGGTGGAGCAGTTCATCGCGGCGGCGGAAGACTGGAGCGAGCGCGTGGCCGTGCAGACGGCCCTGACCGCCGGACCGATCGGCGGCCAAGGCGTGGACGCCGCCGTGAGCGTGCCGGACATGGGCCACTTTCTGCGTGCTTGACCGCGCGGCTGCGCCGCCGGTGCTTTCGCCGTGCCGGCCGGGGCCGACGGCTCGGCGGCGGCGCGGTGGCGCGGTCTTTGCCTGAAGCGGACATGAGAAAGTATCGAGATGGAGCGCATTGATGCATCGCAAGCCGGCCTGGCCGGCTTTGGCCCGGGGCTGAACGCCGGTGCCGGCGCCGACGCCAGCGCCGGCATGCGCGGCATGCTGAACCAGCAGCAGGTGGTGGTGGACACTGCCGACTCGGTGCTCACCGACGCGGCCGAAGAGATCAGCCTGCACCACTCCGAAAAGGCCGAAACCAAGCACACCGCAGAGCGCAAGAAGGAGCTGGCCCGGCCGCTGGCCTTGATGAGCGCCGAGGCCATCGAAGCCTACGTCAACGCCGCGGAGGGCAACGACGGGCCGGAAAAGCTCGTGGCGCTTGCCAAGCGCATGCTTGCCGGCCAGGGCGACCCTGCCAGGCTGGCGCGAGAGAGCTTTGACAACCCCGGCTCGCAGTATCTGGCGCTGCAGTACGCGCTGGGCCAAGGCCAGCGCGAAGGCGCCGCGGCGGACGTGCTGGAGCGTCTGCAGGAGGCACTCGAAGACCTGGAGATGAGCCACGGCCCGCGCATCCGCGCGGACATCAACACCATAGGCGCAGCGGCCGAGGAAGCGGGCGCGCCGGCCGAGGTGGCGCGGTTCCAGCAGGCCTACGCCGACGTGGTGCTGGGCGCGGCCACGCTCAACCAGACCCTGCAGCTGGTGGTGGAGCGCTTTGGCGAGCAGGATTTCACCCGCGGCCTGCAGCGCCTGACGCGCGCGCTGGGCCAGGATCTGGCTGCCGAGCGCCCGAGCGCCGAGCCTGCACGGCTGCAGAGCCTAGTGCAGGACATCTACCACCTTGGCGTGGCTGCCACCGTGCTGGAAGGCTGTCAGAGCCTGCTGTCCGGGCTTGCAGCCAGGCACGACCTGAACGCGAACCCCGGTGCGGTCGCGCTGATGAAGGAACTGGTCGCGGTGAGTGCGGAAAACTGGCTGTCGCCGACGCGCTTTTCCAGCTTGTCCGAGAGCTACGGCGCGCGCGAAGTGGCGGCGCAGATTGCCTTCATCGGTGGCGTCAAGAGCTTGCTGCACGAGATGCCACCGCAGGTCTTCAACGATGGCGAACAGCGTTTTTCGGTCTTCAACGCGGTGCAGGAAGCGCTGGACGTGGCCATAGACCGCGAGGAGTATTGACCCATGTCCATGGAACAGGCACTGGCCGATCTTGGCCACCGGATAGGCATCGCTGCACTGGCGCCCGGGCCCAATGACAGTCTGCAGCTGCGCTTTGCGTCGGGCGCGGCCCTCGGCGTGGCGCGCCAGGGTGAGCAGGTGGTGGTGCACCTGAGCGAGCCCGTGGCGGCACACGAGGCCACCGTCTTGCTGCTGCGCGCGATGAAGCGTGCGGCGCTACCCGAGGCGGGGGCGGCGGCGATCCAGCCCGGCCTGTTCAGTGCCGACGGCCAGGACTGGCTGGTGCTGGCGCTGCGCCTGGCCGAGCAGGGGCTGGGCGCACGCGAACTGGAGCAGGCCATGCAGGGCTTGCAGACCCTGTTGCAGCGGCTGCGCAGCGACTGAGGCGGGGTGCAGCAAGATCCGGGCACGCACCCAGCCGGACTATTCAAAAACGCTAGCTGTCAGCGGTTTCTGCATAAGGGCCAGAGGCCAAAAAGACCAAAATTTTTCCGGTGGAACTGGCACCCTGGGTGGCGTTACTCAAACCGGGAGAGGCGGCGCTGCGCGGTGCAGCGCCGTGCTGGAGCAAGGAGAAACAGCATGCCACTGGAGAGCATCGGCAACCGCAGCCAGCTGCAAAGCGCCCAATGGCTGGCGACGATCAACCTGGATACCGGCAAGCAGGAGGGCCGCTCGGTCGGCTCGCTCGGTGGCCAGGCTGGCGCCCACCGTATTGCGCTGTCGCTGCCCCAGAGCATACGTGGTGCAGTCAATGGCGGCGTCGGCGGCGCGCGCAAGCTCACCGACCTGCGGCTGGACGGCGTGCCGGCGCACCAGATAGGCACGCGCCGCGATGCCACGGTGGGCCAGATCAATGCCCTCATCAACGCCGCCGAAGCCGACCGTGCTGCCCATGGCGGCCAGCTGAGCGCCGCCGGGCAGGCGCTGCGCGAACATCTGGAGCTGCTGGGGGACGCCTATGCCCAGCTGAGTGCCGGCCCGGCCGTGGGCGACAAGCTCATGGCGCAGATGGAGGGGCTCGATGGCCTGCAGGACAAACTTGCCGGGCTGCTGAAGGATGGCTTCGATGACCTGCCCGAAGGCGTGCAGGACAAGGTGCGGACGCTGTGCGAGAGCCTGCAGGCCCAGGTGCAGGACCGCATCAGCTACCTCGGGCACACGGTGGTGGATTCACCGCTCTCGCTCTCGGGCATGTATCAGAGCAAGGCGCAGTTTTCCGAGGGGGCGGTGCGCGTGATCGATGCGCAGCTGCAGCGTGCCGACCTGAGCGGCGCCCAGCGCCAGGCGCTGAACGCGGCGCGCGCCGAGATCTTCCAGGCGCGTGCGGACTTCCTGCGCACGCAGGCGCTGCAGCACGCCGGCCAGCTCGGCAATGCCGCGCAAGTGGTGGGCAAGAAGCCGGTCACGGGCCTGAAGGGCTGGCTCTTCGGCGGCGAACAGAAACGCGCGCGCCAGCTGCACGTGAATGAACTTCTGAACAGCCACCGCACCGCGGCCAACACGCCCAGGATCGACGAGCAGACCATCATCCAGGACACGCTCAAGGCCGTCTTCAAGCAAGTCGGCCTCGACCCCGGGGGTGTGGGTCACGCGTTTCACCATGCGATGAACGAGGTGCTCAACAGGGATCAGGACTGGGCGCCCATCGTCAAGGAAATCCAGCTGCAATCGGGCAGCGAGACGGTGCTCAGCTACAGTGAAACCACCCCGGCGGGCAATTTCATCAGCGCCTACGCGGGCAAGGGTTTCAATGCCCACAGCAGCGCTGAATACACCCATGCGGTCAACCTCGCGCGCACTCGGCTCACGGACGGGCAGGGCCAGGTGCTGTTCGACGGGCTGCGCCATGGCGTGATCTCGGCCTTCGGCATCACGCCGGGCGAGATTGCTCACATGGGCGACGACGAGCTCGCCCCCATGGTCGAGCAGCTGCTGCCCAAGGAGCAATGGCTGCGCGAGAACGAGCGTGAGGTGCGCCTGCTGCAGACCTTGAGCGACACCGGACTGGCCGACTACGAGGCGCAGCAGCTGCAGCACCATCTGGGCCCGATCAGCCTGAAGGAGACGCTCGCCGCCGTGCGCGAGGACGCCGCGCTGGTGGACGCCATGCGCCGCCAGGCCAATCTCAACCGCGCGCGCGAGACGGTGCTGGCCACCGTGCTGACCGACCCGGCGTTGATGCAGCGTGCGCTGGCCGGCGAGAAGGTGCCGGTGGACATCCTGTCCATATCGTTGCTCACGCCGGACAACGTGCGCCCGCTGATCAAGGGCGCGCACGAGAACGAGCGGCGCATGGTGCAAGACCAGGTGCAGGCCTGGAAGGACGTGAGCGGTGTGCAGAGCTTCGAGGTGCTGGACGAGGAGGGGCGGCCGCGCCAGATCACGCTGCGGGTGAACCCCGTGGCCTGCAATTACGGCGTGAATGCGGGTGGCGTGGGCTCGGCCTCATGGCTCGTGGGCGGCTGGGACAACGTCGCCGGCCTCAACGGCGAGGCGCTGGGCAAGCTGCTGGGTGAGGACGTCCAGACCATCGCCCAGGGCGGCATGCCCGGCGGCCTGGTCGGCTCCCGCATGCGCGAGCTGGAGCAGCAGGTGCTGGACAAGCGCGCTGAGCTCGCAAGTGCCGAGCGCTCGGGCGATGGCGAGCGCGCCCGCCGGCTGCGGGCGCAGCTGGCGCCCATCGAATTGCGGCTGTCGCAGGCGCGCGATCTGGCGCAGCAGATCGCGCAGATCCAGCAGGACGGCAGCTACCGCGTGGCCGGCAGCGAACCCTACAAAATGCCCACGCGTCTGGCGGTGCTGGCCGAGATGTTCGGCCTGAAGGTCATGTTCAACTGCAAGAGTGGCAAAGACAGGACGGGTGAGCTCGACGCCGAGATCAAGCACTTCAAGCTGCAGATGCAGCTCGGCGGCAGGGTGCCGCACTATGAACGCGTGCGCAGCCCGGAGGAGATCGCCCAGTTCCATGAAGTCGTCACGCACAGCGGCAACTTCGAGATGCAGCGCCTGAACACCGGCTACGCAGGCTACAAGCTGCTGGGCGTCAGTGCGCTGTACGAGCAGTTTGGCGGAAGCGGCGGCGACGATGAGCTCACCGCCAATTTCCTCGGTCTTTCCAGATACACCAAGAGCTGAACATGAACACACGTGAACAAGCCCATGCGCTGCTGCACGCCCTGGGTGACGTCCTGGGCCTGCCCCTCGTACCCGACGCCGATGGCGCCTGCGGCCTGCGCATAGACGAGCGCCTGGAGCTCACGCTGCGGCTGCAGGAGCAGGAGGCGGCACTGCTGGCCTACGCCCAGGTGGGTGCCCTGCCGGCCGCCCGGCCCGAGGCCGTCTTGCGCCGGCTGCTTGCTGCCAACCATGTCTGGGAAGGCAGCCAGGGAGCGACCTGGTCGCTGTGGGGCGATCAGCTCACCCTGGCGCGCCTGTGGCCGCTGCAGGACCTGGACGCAGCCGGGCTGGCCCAGGAGCTGGCGCGTTTTGCCGAGGTGGCGCTGGCCGAACAGACGCGCCTGGGCGCGCCCGGCGGCAGCCCGCCTGCCGGCGCCGCAGCGCTGCCGCCGGGGGTCTGGGCCGCCTGAGGCGGGCGCGCGACCGCGCCTTGCCAGGGCTGCGCAAGGACCTGTCGGCCGAGACGGCGGGCGGACCGTACATTACGCGCTGCGGCGCCGCCGCGCGTGGGTGATTGCGGGCCGAACCCGGCCTGCGATGGAGAGCCCCTCTGCATGCGCCAGCGCCACGGGGCTTGGCGGACAATGGAACCGGCTGCCGCGGGCGGTTACTCAAGGGGCGGCAAGACGTTTTCTCTTTCATCCTGTTGTTCAACGGATCTGCACCATGTCTGACTTCGCCCTTGGCCAGAGCCTGGCTTTTGACCGCGGCATCGACCGCGTGACCTACGCCCGGCGCGAGGACATGCCCTCGCTGCCCCAGCGCCAGGAGAGCGCGCCGGCCGACGTGGCGGCCCGCCCGCAGGTCGAGGCGCTGCTGGCCTTGCCCACGCTCGACGATGCGCTGGAGAGCCGCATCCGCCCCGAGCTGGAGCACCGCGAACTGATGACACCCACGCGCTTTCGCCAGGGTCTGGAGGGCATACAACACAGCCTGCGCGAGGCCGCGGCCCGCCTGCAGGGCTCCGAGAGCAGGCAGGACGCCGAGCAGCTGCGCATGCTCAACCGCGCCACGCGCCTGCTGAACGAAGAATGCCAGCTGCGCGACCTGGTGCAGATGTACCGCAGCGTGCTCTATCAGGGGTAAGCCTTTGGCTGCTGACACCACGCCCCGGGCTGGCGAGCTGCCCGCCTCCGAAGCGCAAGGCGGCGCCTTGCCGCTGGCGCGCCAGCTCGAGGTCATGGACCTGCTGAGCTACATCTATCTGCAGCACGGCCTGCCGGACAAGGCGGCGGTGCTGCTGGGAGCGCGCGACGTGCTGGCGCCGGACGACGCGCGTGCGCTGCTCATGCTGGCGCTGGCGCAGGTGCGTTCGGCCAAGCCGCAGCGCGCCCTGGCCACGCTGGAGCGCCTGGCGCTGGCTGGCGCCATGGACGCGGCCTTTCATCTGGTGCGTGCGCAGGCGTTGCAGGCCCAGGGCCAGGCACAGGAAGCGGCCAGCGCCATGCGCGCCTATGTGCGCCTGCGCGACGAGGCGGCCGCGCCAAGCCATGGGGACACGGCGGCTGCCGTGGCGGGCGCATAGTGGCGGGCGATACCCTGGCGTCCGGCGGTCTGTCGCGCCTGCAGCGCGTGGTGCAGGTCGTCACCAGCCGCAACGACCTGGTGCTGGCGGCTTTCCTGGTGGCGGTCATCTTCATGATGATCCTGCCGCTGCCGACCTGGCTGGTCGACCTTTTGATCGGCACCAACATGACGATCTCGGCCATCTTGCTGATGGTCGCGATGTATCTGCCCTCGCCGCTGTCGTTTTCCTCGTTCCCGTCGGTGCTGCTGGTCACCACGCTGTTTCGCCTGGGCATCTCGATCGCCACCACGCGCCTGATCCTGCTGCAGGCGGACGCCGGGCACATCATCCTAACCTTCGGCAATTTCGTGGTTGGGGGCAACCTGGTCGTGGGCCTGGTGGTGTTCCTGATTCTCACCATCGTGCAGTTCGTGGTCATCACCAAGGGCGCCGAGCGCGTGGCCGAGGTGGCGGCGCGCTTCTCGCTGGACGCGATGCCGGGCAAGCAGATGTCGATCGACGGCGACATGCGCGCGGGCACCATAGACATGGAAGAGGCCAAGCGCCGCCGCGGCATCGTGGAGAAGGAAAGCCAGCTCTACGGCGCGATGGACGGCGCGATGAAGTTCGTCAAGGGCGACGCCATCGCCGGCCTCATCATCGTGGCGGTGAATCTGCTGGGCGGCATCGTCATCGGCACCATGCAGCGCGGCATGAGCGCGGCCGATGCGATGAAGACCTACTCCATCCTGACCATAGGCGACGGGCTGATCTCGCAGATCCCGGCGCTGTTCATCGCGATCTGCGCCGGCATGATCGTCACGCGCGTGCAGTCCGAGGACGGCGGGCCGTCCAACGTCGGCAAGGACATCGGCGCGCAGGTCATGGCGCAGCCGCGCGCGCTGATGATCGCTGCCGCCGTGGCGCTGGGCATGGGGCTGATTCCGGGCATGCCCTGGCCGGTATTCCTGGTGCTGGCGCTGGTGGTGGGCGGTCTGGGCTTCACGCTGCTGCGCAGTACGCGCAAGGTGGTGGACGAGGCCACCGGCCAGGTCACCGAAGTGCCGGCCATGCAGGCCGCGGGCGAGAAGCCGCGCAAGCCCAAGGGCGACGGCAGCGAGGAATTTGCCCCCACGGTGCCGCTGCTCATGGACGTGGCCGCCGGCCTGCAGCACAGCTTTGATGCCGAAACGCTGAACGACGAGCTGCTGAAGATCCGCCGGGCGCTGTACTTTGACCTGGGTGTGCCGTTTCCGGGCATACAGCTGCGCTTCAACGAGGCGCTGGAGGCCGAGAGCTACAACATCCTGCTGTCGGAGGTGCCGGTCTCGCAAGGGCGACTGCGTCCCGGCTATCTGCTGGTGCGCGAGAACACCCGGAACCTGGACGCGCTGCAGATCGCCTACGAGAGCGACCGCAAGTTCCTGCCGCACATCCCCACGCTCTGGGTCAGCGATGCGCTGCGCGACACGCTCAGCGGCAGCGGCATCCCCTTCATGGACGCCAGCCAGGTGCTGACCTACCACCTGGCCTTCGTGCTCAAGAAGTACTCGGCCGACTTCATCGGCATCCAGGAGACGCGTTTCCTGCTCGGGGCGATGGAGGCGCGCTTTCCCGATCTGGTCAAGGAATCGACGCGCGTGCTGCCGATACAGAAGATCGCGGAGATCCTGCAGCGCCTGGTGTCCGAAGACATCTCGGTGCGCAACCTGCGCACCATCCTCGAAGCGCTGATCGAGTGGGGACAGAAGGAAAAGGATTCGGTGCTGCTGACCGAATACGTGCGCTCCACGCTCAAGCGCCACATCAGCTACAAGTATTCCAGCGGGCAGAACGTGCTGCCCGCCTACCTGCTGGCGCCGGCCATCGAAGACCAGGTGCGCGCAGCGATACGCCAGACTTCGGCGGGCAGCTACCTGTCGCTAGACCCGGCGGTGAGCAAGAAGCTGGTGGAAAACATCAGGAAGGCCGTGGGCGACATCGGCGCGAGCGGCCAACGTCCCGTGCTGCTGACCTCGATGGACATCCGCCGCTACATGCGCAAGATGATCGAGCAGGATCTGTACGAACTGCCAGTGCTCAGCTACCAGGAGCTGACGCAGGAAATCAACATCCAGCCGCTGGCACGGATCGATTTGTGAGCGTGGTCGTGAACGCACCCAAATTGATAGCTGTTGACGCAGAACAGGCAACGGCTGGAGGCATGTTTTGCTTGAAACCGTGCACGATCGCTGCCAGACAGCGGAGGGCGCCGCGCCATGATGCGTGATGCCTTTGCGGTCGAGTTGCGCGTGCTCGACGGCCGCCATGCGGGCGCCAGCGCGCCGGCCTTCGACGGCCTGCTGCTGGGCGCGGGCGATGAAGGCGACGTGATCCTGACCGACCTGGCGCCGGACGCCGGTCTGGCACGTCTGCATCTGCTCGAAGGGGGCCGCTGGCTGCTCTGGCCGGCCGCCGGAACACCGGACGACCAAGCGTGTGCCGAGGCCGCACAGCTGGGCGTGGCGCGCCGCTGGGGTGGCCTCAGCCTGTGCGTGAGCGCGCCGCACACCGATTGGCCAAGGGCACCGGGGCATGGGCCGACGACGCTGCCCGCGCGGGCGGCGGCGCCCGTAGCCGAGCAGGCTGCGGCGATCACGTTGGCGGTCGCCCAGGATGCGCCAGCCGACCCGCTCGCGCCTTTGCCACCTTTGCCGCCGAGTGCGGACGCAGCCGAGCGCACCGGTGTGCCGGCTGCCGGTGCCCAGGCCACGCGCACGGCCGGCGGTCGCTGGCTGCTGCTGGCGGCCCTGGGCCTGCCGATCGCGCTGGCCTGTTGGGTCTGGGTGCGTAGCGCGGCACCGGTCGCGGGGCTGGCGCCAGCGCCCGCTGCGCCGATCGATCGCACGCAGGCCGCGCGCCGCCAACTGGGTGATTTGCAGCTGCGCGTTGCCCAGGTGGATCCGGCACTGCGCCTGAAGCTGCAGCCGCGCGCCGATGGCAGGGTGCTGGTGCAGGGCTGGGTGGACACGCTCGCGCAATTCGACCGCCTGGCCGAAGCCCTGGCCCAGCACCAGCCGCAGCCGGCGCTGCAGGTGCGCGTGGCCAGCGAACTGCAGGCCGAGCTGCGCGCCTTGCTGGCCATGCGCTTTCCGCAACTCGATTTCGTACCGGATGGGCCGGGAAGCCTGCGTGTGGAGGGCATCGTCGCCGACGCGGGCATGCGCAATGAAGCGCTGGCCGCGGTACGCGAGCAACTGCCGCGCGAACTGACGGTGAGCGATGGCCTGCGCCTGGCCGAACAGCTGGCGCCGCAGGTGCGTTCGGTGCTGACCGCGGCGGGTTTCCCCGATACCCGGGCGCAGTGGGATGGCGAGCAGATGCAGTTGAGCGTCGCGCTGCTGCCCAATGCGCGGAGCCAGCTGGAGAACGCCCTCGTGGCTCTGGTCAAGCGCTTTCGCGGCCTGCCGCTGCATGTGTCGGTGCAATCGGTGCAGGCGCTGCAGCAGGCCGAACGCGGCCCCGCGCCCTTTGCCATCCGCAGCGTGGTCAGCGGCCGGCAGTCCTATCTGGTGCTGCCCGACGGCAGCCGCCTGCTGCCCGGGGGCACGCATGCGGGCTGGCGCTTGCAATCCATCGAGCCCGAGCTGCTGATCTTCGACATGCCGCGGCGCTTGGTGGTAGAGCGTTGAACCCGCACAATGCAGCCATGAGCGAGCTCCGTGATTTTTTGGCCATCCATGGGTTTTCCCGCCCGGCCACCGAGGCCGAGCCTGCCCCCTGGGGCGCCCTGAGCCCGCTGGAGGCCGCGCTCGACGGCCCGGCCGCAGCGGCGCGAGAGGCCCGTGGAGCGGCGGTCGCGCGGATCGCGACGATGGACGCGCGTCTGCGCAGAGCTGTGCAGGCGGGTGTCAAACCGCAGGAATTCGCCGTATTGCAAGCGGTTCGCGCCGCCTGTGAGGCCGCGCAAGCCGTGTTGGACTCGATCGGTGTGCCGAACGATGGAGTCGCATCGAACAAGCTCGGCCATTCAGCTAGCCAGAAAGGAGTGATCCCATGACTGCTTCAGTAAGCCCGGGCTCCGCCGGGGGCGGTGTCGTCAGCTTCGATTCCATTGCCCAGGCCCTGGGCGCGGTGACCGACAACGCGGAAACCAATCTGCGCGCCAAGATCGACAAGATCAACAGCGCCGGCGACGGCAACGTCAGCCAGGCCGACATGCTCATGCTGCAGGCCGACCTGCAGAAATGGTCGATGATGATCCAGCTGCAGAGCACCATCACCAAGGAACTCGGCGATGCGCTCAAGGGCATCATCCAGAAAGCAGGCTGAAAGCCGCTGCGGACAGCGCCCAAGAGGGCTGGTATCGGCTGGGGTTGGCTTGCTTGAGAAGCACCTGTCGTGATGGATGCATTTGGCCAGCTGCTGCTGGCCTTGGGCCGGGAACTGGGCATCGAAGGCCTGCGCGCCGATGCCCAGGGGTGCTGCCGCCTGGTGTTTGACGGACAGCGCATGCTTGAATTGCGCGCAGCCCCTGCGCAGGGGCGGGTGCTGCTCAGTTGCCGGCTGCTGTGCGCACCGCCCACACCCGAGCACGCCCTGCTGTTGCTGGGCGCCAATGCCTGGGGCGGCGGCAGCGCGGGCGGCTGGTTTGCCCTCGATGACGCGCAGCAGCCGTGCCTGCAGCATGCGCTGGTGCCGGCGCAGGGTGGCGCGCCCGAGCTGTTGCGCCAGATCGAAAACATGCTGAACGCGGCAGAACGCTGGGAGCCCCGGCTCAGCGCCCCCACGAGCCAGCCGGTGACGCCGGCGCCGATGTCGCCCTGGATGCAAAAGGTGTGAGCCGCGATTGCCGGCCCGGTGCTCAGGCCGTTCGGCGCAGGAACACCAGCCGGTCCGCGTCCCCGCGCAGGTCTTGATGGGCCACGCCCCAGCAGCCTCTTCGGGTCAGCTCGCTCTGGCCTTGCCAGTCCTGGCCATCGACCAGGTGGCGCTCCACCGCGTCGAAGCGCCAGTCGCCGTCCGGCTCGATGGCAAGCAGCTGGCGCTTGAGTCCGTCGATCTGCCCCACCCAGCCTATGCGCATGCCCTCGCGCATCATGTTGTGGCGGCTCGCATGGTTGTGCAGCGACACCATGGCCACGAAGAAGCTGCGCCCATGCGCCTGCCCGAGCGCAATGCGCGCCACCAGCAGCATGCGCTGCAGATGGTGGCCGCGGTAGGGCTTCAGCACCATGCAGCTGGCCAGGTGGGCGGTGCGCGCCGGGCTGGCGACGTGCGCCGGAAAGTAGCGCGCCAGATTGTCCGCGTCGCCCGCCGCGGGCAGACCCAGCATGGCATAGGCCACGAGGCGATCGGCATCGAAGACGCCTATGGTTTCGCCGCCGCGCGCATCCTTGCGTGCCAGATGCAGGTGCACGAAGCCCGGCTCGTCGTCCTCGCGCACATACAGGTCCGGGTGCGGCAGGTCGCTCAAGACCTGCTCGCGCAGACCCATGACCGCATCGGCATCTGCGGGGGCAAGCAGCCGGGAGCGCAGTTGCTGCAGGCGCTCTTCGCGCACCGGCCACAGCCGGGGGGGGATG
This sequence comes from Comamonas flocculans, assembly GCF_007954405.1. NCBI lineage: Bacteria > Pseudomonadati > Pseudomonadota > Betaproteobacteria > Burkholderiales > Comamonadaceae > Comamonas > Comamonas flocculans. Next base: position 1,890,918 of record NZ_CP042344.1, read on the forward strand.
GCGGGTTGAGGCGCGAAACCCATGGCGCAAGCTCAAAAATCCAGCTCGACGCCGGCCAGCCGCATGCGACTGCGCAGTTCGCCGCGCGCACGCGAAATGCGGCTGCGCACCGTACCCACCGGCACGGTGAGCAAGGCCGCCGCATCCTCATAGGAGAGCTCGTCCACGGCCACCAGCAGCAGCACTTCGCGCATGTGTTCGGGCAGTTCCTGCATGGCCAGCTGCAAGGCGTGCAGCTGCTGCGACTGAACCAGGGCGGCGCTCGGGCTGGGCGCCTCGCAGGCCATGGCATCGAGCGCCTCCTCACCGACGAAATCGAATCGGCGCTGCGGTGCGCGCGACAGGTGGTTGCGCACCAGGTTCATGGCGATGCCGTAGAGCCAGGTCGAGAGTTCGGACTGACCGCGAAACCGCTCGTAGGAACGCACCGCTTCCGCAAAGGCCTGCTGCGTCAGGTCTTCGGCGTCGTCGCAGTGGCCGATGTTCTTGATGATGAAGCGGTGCAGGCGCGACCAATGGGCCCGTACCAGGTCGCGAAACAGCAGATCGCGATTCGCCGTGTCCGGGGCCGGGGTTTCCTCCATCGTGGATGGCCCTGGCGCGGTCTGCGCGTGCGCCGGGGCGCGATGGTCTTCCTGGTCGTTGCCGCTGCGGTTCATGAGGGGCGGAGATTACGCCATTCTTGGTTCGGTGTGGGCCTTGCGTGCTTGCGAGGCTCCTTTTCTTTTGTCAATTCGCAGGCGCAAACTTTGACAGACATTCACAGTCGTCTCCGGATTTTCGGGTTCCAATTGGCTCGTACCGGGCATGGAACCGCCTTGCGGCCCCGGTTACTAATCACGCGTCACCCGGTCTCGATACCGCGGGAACGCATTCTGGAATTTCACGTTTTGAACATTCAATCGCCCTGGTCAGCGCCGCACACCGCCCCCTCTTCCATGCTGGAGGCGTTTGAGCAGGCGGCACACAAGCACGATGCGGTGCGCATCACGCTCGATGGTGCCCACTGGCAGGTGCAAGGCGTGGGCACCATGCCGCAAAGCCGGCGCGAGGTGGCCTGGGTCAGCCCCGATGCGGCCCAGTCAGACACCACCTCGGCCTTCGTGCAGGCGCTGGGCCAATCGTTTTCTGCCGGCATCAGCGCAGCGGTGGCCCGGCAGCTCGACTTGCAGCCGGCGCCGGGCCAGGCCCTGGCGTCGCGCACGGTGAAGCTGGCGCTGGACATGGCGCAGACCAGCCGCCAGGCGCTCACGGGGGTGGATTTCCTCACCCGCCTGCAGTTTTCCGCCGCCGCCGACGGCCCCGAATTCCGCCGGGTCTGCGAGTCGCTCGCGCTGGACGCCGGCGCGCTCACCGCGGCCGAACGCGAGCGCATCGACGCGCAGCTCGATGAACGCTTTGCCCAGGCCCAGGCGAGTGGCGCCTCCGCGGTCGAAAGCGAAATGGCCGAGCAGTGGCTGCGCCAGGCGCTGCAGGAATCGCCGCGCGCCTGAACCGCGTCGCCGCGCGATATCCGCGCGCAGGACGATGCGTCAATGCAGTGGCCGTTGCAGCCGTTGGCTTGCCGCCGAGAGCGCGTAATTCACCGCGCAGTAAAGCAGCGCCACCACCAGGTAGACGGGCACCAGCGCGTGGTAGTTGGCGATCAGCACCTTGGCGTTTTGCATCAGTTCGCCGTAGGTGACCACGTAGCCGAAGGTGGTGTCCTTGACCACGATGACCAGCTGCGCCACCAGCGCCGGGACGATGTAGCGCAGTGCCTGCGGAAAGACGATGTGGAAAAACACCTGTGCTTCGGACATGCCCAGGCTGCGCGCCGCCGCGCTCTGGCCGCGCGCCACCGCGAGCACGCCGGCGCGGTACACCTCGGCCACCACTGCGGCGGCGCTCAGGCTCACGGGCAGCGTCAGCATCCAGTAGGTGCTCAACTTGATGCCCAGCTGCGGCAATACCAGAAAGCACACGTAGATGAGCAGCAGGGTCGGTGTGCCGCGCAGGAATTCGATCGCCGCGACGCTGGGCCAGCGCAGCAGCCGCACGGGGGCCAGGCGCCCCAGCATCAACAGCAGCCCCAGGGCCAGCGCGATGACCGCGGCCATCGCCGCCGATGCCATCGTGCCGAGCAGGCCGCGCCAGAGGAAGGACCAGGTGGTCGGCCAGGCGAAGAAGCGCCAATAGCGTGCATCGAGCTGCCCCGCGCTGTGAAAGCGCCATGCGACGCCGGCGGCCAGCGCCAGCAGCGCGCCAGCGGCCAGCAGGCTCACGGCCCGGGTAGCGGCACGGGTGCGCGGGCTGGGTGTGCCGAACAGCAGATCTTCGAGCGGGCGGCTCATTTCAGGATGCGCAGCTTCTGCTCCAGGGCGGCGCCGGCCCAGGCAATCAGCAGCCCCGTCAGCACGTACAGCGTTGCGGCGATGGCAAAGGCGCCTATGCCCGCGGCCGAATCGGTGGCGATCTTGGATACCAGCGCCGTGAGTTCCCGTCCCGCCATGGGTACCTGGGAGGCGAGCGAGGTGGACAACATCAACGCGATCAGCAGCGAGGTCATGGGCTGGACCACCGCGCGCAGCGCCTGCGGCAGCACCACCGAAATGATCACCTGCAGCGGCCGCAGTCCCAGGCTCAGCGCGGCCGCGACCTGGCCGCCCGCGACGGTATTGATGCCGGTGCGCAGGTAGTCGGCGGTGAAGGCCGAACACACCAGCGCCAGGGTCAGCACCACGCTGGGCTCGTAGTCGATCACCACCTCGAGGTCAGGCAGCGCAAAGACGATGAAGATCAGCAGCGCCACGCCGGGGATGTTGCGAAAGACCTCGACATAGGCGCCCAGCGCCACGCGCAGCGGCGGCAGGGGCAGCAGCCGCAGTACCGTCACCACCAGGCCCAGCAGCACCCCCGGCACGAAGGACAGCAGCGTGAGCTTCCAGGTCAGCAAAAGGGCCTGCCAGAAGGCAGGCCCGTACTCCAGCACCAGTCTTGCCAGCTCGCCCACGGCTCAGTGGTCCGGCGTGGCGCCAGCAAACTAGGGAATTGCCGGCGGCGTGGGCACGGCGGTGCTGCCGGTGCGTTCACCGATCGAGATGGTCCAGAGCTTGGCCCAGATGCCGTCGGCCTCCACCTTCTTCAGGAAGGCATTGATGAAGGCCACGCCGTCCGAGTCCTTGGGCAGGCCCACGCCGTAGGGGTCTTCGGCGCCAAAGGGCGCACCCGCCAGCCGGGTGTCGCCCGTGCCCAGGCTCAGGGCGTTGAGCAGCAGCGTGTAGTCGGTCACGTAGGCATCGACGCGGCCCTGGCGCAGCGCGTCCAGCGCCTCCTGGTGCGTCTGGAATTCCTGCACCGTCGCCTTGGGCGCGAACTGCGCGAGGATGGCCGGCCCGGTGGAGCCGGCCTGCGTCGCGACCTTCTTGCCGGCCAGATCGGCGTGGGACTGGATCGCCTTGTTGTTCGCCTTGACCAGCACCCCCGCCTGCGATGTGTAGTAGGGGCCGGCAAAGGAAATCTTCTCGGCGCGCGCGGGGGTGATCGAGTAGGTCGCCAGCACCATGTCCACCTGGTCGTTGATCAGCACCTGCTCGCGCGTGGACGAGGTCACCTGGGTGAACTGGATCCTGGCGTCGTCGCCCAGGATGTAGCGCGCAATCAGCTGCGCCAGCCCGGCGTCGAAGCCGCGCATCTTGCCGTCTTTTTCATTGAGCAGGGAAAAGAGGTTGGAGGTCTGGGTCGCGCCCAGACGCAGCGTGCCGGACTGCTTGACCTTGCTGGCCCAGTTGCTCGATGCGAGCGTGGCCGCGTTGGCGACGGGCCCCTGCGCGATCAGCGCATCGAAGGCGGCGGCATTGATGGGCGTGCCTTGCGCGCACAGCGAACCCGCGGCCACGAGGGCCAGGGCGGCGACGGAGGACTTGACCAGGGACTTGATCGACATGGGACACTCTCGCGTGTTGGCTCAAGCGGGCCAATATATCTCAGTTGGGGCGAGGCCGGACAGGTCCCCGCGATGGCGCCCACCCAGTCTGCGGCAGGACCTCGGGGTCGAAGGCGTGGTCGCCATGGGGATCAGCAATGCCGGTGGCGTGCGCGCCCTTGAAGTCGTAGAGCTTCTGGTCCATCAGGTGCGAGGGCACGACGTGGCCCATGGCCCGGAACATGCTCTCGATGCGGCCCGGGTGCTTCTTTTCCCATTCGCGCAGCATCTCGCCGACGACCACGCGCTGCAGCCCGTCCTGGCTGCCGCAGAGGTTGCAGGGAATGATCGGGAAGTCCTGCAGTTCGGACCAGCGTCGCGTGTCCTTCTCGCTCACGTGGCACAACGGCCGAATGACGACATGCTTGCCGTCGTCCGACACCAGCTTGGGCGGCATGCCCTTCATGCGCCCGCCGTAGAACAGGTTGAGCAGCAGTGTGGTGACGATGTCGTCGCGGTGGTGGCCCAGCGCCACCTTGGTCGCGCCCAGCTCGCTGGCCACGCGGTAGAGGATGGCGCGGCGCAGGCGCGAACACACGCTGCAGGTGGTCTTGCCCTCGGGCACCAGGCGCTTGACGACGCTGTAGGTGTCCTGGTTCTCGATGTGAAAGTCCACCCCGATGCGCGTGAGGTAGTCGGGCAGCACATGCTCGGGAAAGCCTGGCTGCTTCTGGTCGAGGTTGACGGCGACGATCTCGAAGTGGATTGGGGCGCGCCTTTGCAGCTTGAGCAGGATGTCGAGCAGCGTATAGCTGTCCTTGCCACCCGACAGGCAGACCATGACCTTGTCGCCGTCTTCGATCATGTCGTAGTCGATGATCGCGCGCCCGACCTCGCGGCACAGGCGCTTTTCCAGCTTGTGGGCTTCGTGCTCGGCCTTGCGGGTGTCGTGCGCGGCTGCGGTGGCAGTGGCTTCGTCGGCGGCTTCGTCGATGTGCATGGCGGTCTTCACCATTGTCCGGTTTCGATGCGGATGGCGACTTCGCAGTCGTCAAAGATTTCCAGCTTGGCGATCTTCACGCGCACGCCGCGCACGCCGGGCAGGGCCAGCAGGCGCCGCGCCAGCTTGCCGATCAGGCTCTCCAGCAGGTTCAGGTGCTCGGCCTTGCATTCGTCGATGATGATCTGGCGCACCTTGCGGTAGTCCAGCACGTGCAGGATGTCGTCGTCCGGCGGCGCCAGCGGCTGGGTGCCGAGGTTGAGCTCGGCGTCCACCTGGATCGGCTGGGGCGCCCGGTGCTCGTGCGCCAGGATGCCCAGGTTGGCATCGAAGCGCAGGCCGGTCAGCGCCAGCGTCTGCTGGCCTTGGTGGGGTAGGGGCATGGTCATGTCGGGAAGATGCGGCGGCGCTCACCAGGGTTTGAGGCGGATGCGTTCGACGCCGACGGATTCGCAATCGGGATAGACGTCGGGCTTGCGCGTGCCCACGCGCGCGGCCTGCACCTGCGGGCTCAGCAACAGCGCCTGCAAAATGGCGTCGCACAGCGTCTCCTGCAGCGCGTGGTGGCGCGTGCCCACGGCGTCGGCGATCACGTGGCGGATGAAGTCGTAGTCCAGCGTCTGCGACAGTTCGTCGCGCCCGGCGGGGGCGGCTTCCAGCTTGACGCACAGGTCCACGTCGAACCACATGCGCTGCGGCGCGCTGCGCTCGAACTCGTGCACGCCGATGCGCACCTGGCGTTCGTGGCGGCGCAGGCTCAGCAGGCGGCATTCGGTGGCCAGGCGCGGATCGAGCGCGGCGAAGGCCAGCAGCAGGGAAGTCATGGGGCCGGATTTTCGTCGATCGCGAACATCACGTCGCGCGCCAGCGCCACCAGGTGCTGGCCGTTGTCGGCCTGCAGCGTGCAGCCGTTGAGGCTGGGGTTTTGCGCCAGGAAGACGGCGCTGCGCGCCACCTCGGCCGGCGCGATCGGGGCGCGCAGCAGGTTCACGCGGCTGGCGCGCTCGAAATTCTCCTCGCTTTGCGGCCCGCTCAGATAGATCAGCCCGGGCGAGAGCCCGCACACGCGCAGCCGCGGCGCGAGCGCCTGCGCCTGCAGCGCCACGCTGCGCTCGAGCGCGAGCTTGCTCACGGTGTAGGAAAAGTAATCGGGGTTGAGGTTGTGCACCTTCTGGTCCAGCACATGCACCACGCTGTGCCAGCCGGGCGCGAAGCCGTCTCGCCCGCGCAGCCACTCGGCCAGGCGGTTGGCCAGCAGCAGCGGCGCCACGGCATTCACCCCGAAATGCCGCTGCAGCTGCTGCGGCGTGCTGCTGGCGGCGTCGTCCGCTTCAAAAAGGGAAGCGTTGTTGACGATGCAGCGCGGCGCCTGGCCGCCCAGCGCCTGCAGGCTGCGCTCGAACAGGCTGGCGGCGCCCGTGGCCTCGCCCAGGTCCGCCGCCACGGTGCGGCAAGCGCGGCCCAGCGCCTCGATCTCCGCCGCGGTGGCGCGGGCCGCACCGTCCGAATGGCGGTAGTGGCACAGCACGTTCCAGCCCGCCCGGGCAAACGCCAGCGAGATTTCACGCCCCAGGCGCCGGGCGCCGCCGGTCACGAGGACCCAGGATGTGTCTGCCATGTATGAACCTCCGTGCCTGCGGTGGGCGCCGCGGGCGGCCATCATAAGATGCGCCCATGGATCCGATTCCCGCCCAAGCCCCTGCGCACGCTGCGCCGGACAACCCGCTGGCCGGGCACCTTCGCGCCCTGATCGCGCAGGCCGGCGGCTGGTTGAGCTTTGATCGCTTCATGCAGCAGGCGCTCTATGCGCCCGGCATGGGCTATTACGCCAACGACCTGCGCAAGTTCGGCGCCATGCCGGGCAGCGGCAGCGACTTCGTCACCGCGCCCGAGCTCTCGCCCCTGTTTGGCCAGGTGCTGGCCGCGCAGGTGCAGGAGGCGCTCGAGGCCACCGGCACCGACGAGGTCTGGGAGTTCGGCGCCGGCAGCGGCGCGCTGGCGGCGCAGTTGCTGCAGCACCTGGGTGCGTCGCTGCGCCGCTACACCATCGTCGATGTGTCGGGCGCGCTGCGTGTCCGCCAGCAGCAGACGCTGGAGCGCTTTGGCAAGCGGGTGGCCTGGGCCGACCACCTGCCCGCGCGCATGCGCGGCGTGGTGCTGGGCAACGAGGTGCTCGACGCCATGCCGGTGCGCCTGCTGCAGCGCAGCGGCGGGCGCTGGCACGAGCGCGGCGTGGCGCTGCAGGGCGAGGCCTTCGTCTGGAGCGACCGCCCGAGCGTGCTGCGCCCGCCCGCCGAGGTCGCGGGCGAGCACGACTACCTGACCGAGATCCACCCCCAGGCCGAGGGTTTCATGCGCACCCTGGCGCAGCACCTGCAGCAGGGCGCGGCCTTCTTCATCGACTATGGCTTCCCCGAGGCCGAGTACTATCACCCGCAGCGCGACCAGGGCACGCTGGTGTGCCACCGCGCCCACCGGGTGGACGCCGAGCCGCTGCGGGACGTGGGGCTCAAGGACATCACCGCGCACCTGAATTTCACCGGCCTGGCGCTGGCGGCGCAGGAAGCGGGGCTGCAGGTGCTGGGCTACACCAGCCAGGCGCATTTCCTGATGAACAACGGCTTTCTATCGAATTTGGAGCAGCTCACGCAGGTGCAGCAAGCGCCAGCGCTCAAATTGGTGCTGGAACACGAAATGGGCGAACTGTTCAAGGTGCTGGCGCTCGGCGCGGGCCCGGCCTGGCAGCCGCGCGGCTTTGCCGCGGGTGACCGCAGCCACCGGCTGTAGGCGCGGGCCATGGTGCGCTGGTTGATCGTCGTCTTTCTCGCGCTGATGTTCATCAACGGCCTGGCGCCGCTGCTGCGCCGCCTCGGCCTGGGGCGCCTGCCGGGCGACTTCGAGTTCCGCCTGTTCGGGCGCCAGTGGTCGGTGCCGCTGGCCAGCACCGTGCTGCTGAGCCTGTTGCTGAGCTGGCTGGTGCGCTGGCTGTGATGCTGTGATGCGCGGCGCTGGAGGCGCCGGCTTGCGCGCTTGAAAATGCCGGCTTCAGCCGCAGCTGCAAGGTCCTGACTGCACCCGAGTTCGAGCCTGCCATGTCCACACCCTCAGCGCTGCACATCGTCTGCCCCCACTGCCACACCACCAACCGCGTCCAGGCGGGCGACCAGGCCAAGGCGTCCGACTGCGGCCAGTGCCACCGGCCGCTGTTCGAGGGCGAGCCGCTGGAGCTGGACGCCGGCAGCTTCGACAAGCACCTGGCGCGCAACCAGATTGCGCTGGTGGTCGACTTCTGGGCGCCGTGGTGCGGCCCCTGCCTGCAGATGGCACCCTTCTTTCACGAGGCGGCCATCGCGCTCGAGCCGCAGGCGCGCCTGGCCAAGCTCGATACCGAGGCGCAGCCGCAGATCGCCGCGCGCTACGGCATCCGCAGCATTCCGACCATGATCGTCTTCAAGGGCGGCCAGGAGGTGGCGCGCACCTCGGGCGCGATGGCCACCGAGGGCATCACGCGCTGGATCCGCTCGGTGCTCTGAGGCCCGCCTCTCCTGCTGGGGGAAGTCGGCTCTCCTGCTCCTCCCCGGCAGGGGAGCTCAGCGCTCTTGCTCCCTCCCCCGTTGGGGGAGGGTCGGGGTGGGGGCCGCCCCCGCATCCAGCCATGCCCGCAGCGCATCCGCCCGCGCCTTGCGGATCTGCTCGCCCACCCTGGAGCCCGTGAGTCCGCGCGCCGCTGCCTGCGCCGCCACCGCGGCCGTCGGTACCCCCAGCACCACCTGCAGCGCGGCGGCCAGGCGCGGGCGCTGCGGATAGGGCGCCTCGGCGAAGCCCAGGCGCCCGCGCGCGTCGCATTCACAGGCCAGCAGCACGTCGGCAAAGCGCTCGGGCCGGCGCAGCGCGTCACAGCGCTGCAGCAGCCTGAGCAGCGCCGCGCCATCGAGTTCGAGCGAGCGGTGGATGTTGCCGTGCTCGCGCGCCACCACGTCGGCGGTCTCGCGGCAGTCGACGGGTACGCGCAGGCGCTCGCACACGTCCCGCAGCAGCCGGGCGCTGCGCCCTTCGTGGCCCAGGTGGCGCGGCAGCATGTGCGCCGGCGTCGTGCCCTTGCCCAGGTCGTGCGTCAGGCAGGCAAAGCGTGCGGCGAGCGGTGCTTGCAGGCGCGCTGCCATGTCCAGCACCAGCAGCAGATGGGCGCCGGTGTCCACTTCGGGGTGGTAGTCGGCGCGCTGGGGCACACCCCACAGGCGATCGACTTCGGGCAGCAGCACGGCCAGCGCGCCGCACTCGCGCAGCACCTGCAGCATGCGCGAGGGCTGCTCCTGCATCAGCCCGCGCGCCAACTCCTGCCAGACGCGCTCGGGCACCAGCGCGTCCACCTCGCCGGCGGCCACCATCTCGCGCATCAGCGCCAGGGTTTCGGGCGCGACGGAAAAATCGGTAAATCGTGCGGCAAAACGTGCCACCCGCAGGATGCGCACCGGGTCTTCGACGAAGGCATCGCCCACGTGGCGCAGCACGCGGCGGCGGATGTCGGCGACGCCGCCATAAGGATCAAAAACGCCTTCAGCGCCCGCCCAGTCTGCGGGAGCAGCTATGGCGTTGATAGTGAGATCGCGCCGCGCCAGGTCTTCGGCCAAAGTCACGTCGGGCGAAGCCTGCACCACGAAGCCGCGGTAGCCGCGCCCGCTCTTGCGCTCGGTGCGCGCCAGCGCGTACTCCTCGTGCGTCTCGGGGTGCAGGAAGACGGGGAAGTCGCGCCCCACCGGCAGATAGCCCGCGGCCACCATGGCTTCGGGCGTGCTGCCCACCACCACCCAGTCGCGGTCGTGCACCGGGCGGCCGAGCAGACGGTCGCGCACCGCGCCGCCCACCTGGTAGATCTGCATTGCCTGGGTCATCAGCGGCTCAATCCCTGCGCGCTCAGGCGCTGCGCAGCCGGTAGGGCTCTTCAAACGCCAGAAAGTCGTTCTCGGCCCGGGCTGCGTCCACCCAGGCCTTGACGCCCGGCAGTTGCCGCACCCGCTCGACGTAGGCTTGCGCCTGCGGCGGCAGCGGCAGCTCGTAGGTGGCAAAGCGCATGCACATGGGCGCGTAGTAGGCGTCGGCGATGGAAAAGTCGCCAAACAGCATGGGTCCGCCGTGGCGGCCGAGCAGCTCGCTGAAGATCTCCACCACCCGGGCGACGTCCGCGCGCACGCCGGCCTGGTCGCGCCAGATGAGGGCGCCCACCTCGGGCAGGTGCGCTTCTATGCTCATCGAGCAGTGCTGGCGCAGCGCGCCAAAGCCGGCGTGCAGCTCGGCCACCACGCTGCGCGCGCGGGCACGGGCGGCGCGCTCTTGCGGCCAGAGGTGTTTTTCGGGAAAGCGCTCGGCGAGGTATTCGACGATGGCGAGCGATTCCCACACCGTGGTGTCGCCATCGACCAGCAGCGGCACCTTGCCCGTGGGGCTGAGTGCGCGCAGCTGGCGCTTGAAGTTCGAGTCCGGCCCGAAGCCGTCCATGCGCAGCACGGTTTCCTCGTGCGCAATCTGCGCCTGCGCGAGCAGCACGCCCACGCGCATCGACCAGGAGGAGTAATTCTTGTTGCCGGTATAGAACTTGATCATGCGTACCTCTCACATCGGCCAGACCACGCCGTTGTCGTTCAGGATGGCGTCCAGCGGCTGGTCGTGCGCCTCGGGCGTGAAGTCGTCCAGATAGCCCTGGGTGTAGCCCAGGCCGACGGTGAAGGGGCGCGGCGCAAGCTGGGCCAGCGTGCGGTCGTAGAAGCCCCCGCCATAGCCCAGCCGGTAGCCGCCGGGCCCATAGCCCACGCAGGGCACGAAGAGCAGCGTCGGCTGCAGCAGCTCGGTGTCCTTGGGCTTGGGGATGCCGTAGGCGTCTTCTTCCATCGGGCAGCCCGGGTACCAGGCGTGAAAGGCCAGCGTCTTGTGCCGCTTGTCGATCACCGGCAGGCCGATGCGCCGGCGCCGGGATTCATGGAGCAGCTCGCCGTCTTCCTTCCAGCGGTGCAGCGCGGGCAGCGGATCGAACTCGCCCTTGATCGGCCAGTAGGCGCCGATCACGGTGTCGGGCCGATCGACCAGCCAGAAGCGCAGCACCTGCTGCAGCGCGTCGGCGCGCGCGGGGCGATCGGCCATGGCCTGGCGCTCGGCCACCAGGCGCTTGCGTGTGGCTGCCTTGTCCATCCGATAATTCCTCTCTCACCATGAAAATCCATCGCATTCTGACACCGCTGATCGCCGCATTGGCGCTCGCTTTCGCCCTTCCCGCCACCGCCCAGAACGCTGCCGACGAGGTCTTGCTGACCATGCAAAAGGCCTTTCGCAAGGGCGACCGCGCGCAACTGGCCGCGCTGCTGCCGCAGGCCAGCGGCCATCCGCTTGAACCGTGGGCCGCGTACTGGGAGCTGCGCGCCCGCCTTGAAGAGGCGAGCGAGGACGAGGTGCAGGCCTTTTTCCGCCGCTGGCAGGGCAGCTACGTGGAAGACCGCTTGCGCAACGACTGGCTGCTGATCCTGGGCCAGCGGCGCGACTGGCAGCGCTTTGCCGACACCCTGCCCGCCTTCCGCATGCGCGACGACCGCGACGTGCGCTGCTATGCGCTGCTGGTGGAGCACCTGGAGGGCCACGCGCCCGCCGATGCCGGCGCGCAGGTGCTGGCCAACTGGCAGGCCCAGCGGCGCAGCAGCGACGGTTGCGCGCGCGCGGCCGCACAGCTGCTGGCCGATGGCCGGATCCGGCCGATCGACGTCTGGCGCAAGGCGCGCCTGGGCGCCGAAAGCAGCCGCGTGGCCCAGGCGCGCGAGGCGGTGCAGGTGGTCGCGCCCGAACTGCTGGCGCAAATGGGCCAGGCGCTGGCCGCGCCCACCAAATACCTGACACTGGGCAGCGGCGGCAAGGGCACGGCGGCCAAGGGCAAGGGCGCCAAACGCAAGGTGGCGCCAGTGCACAGGGAGGCGCAGACGCAGCCGAGCGAACTCGTCACGCTCGCGCTGGTGCGCCTGGCGATGAGCAACTACACCGGCGCGGCGCGCCTGCTCGGTGATACCTGGAGTGGGCACCTGAGCGCCGAGCAGCGCAACTGGGTCTGGGGCGCGATCGGCAGGCAGGCGGCGCTGTCGCTGTCCATGGATGCGATGGCCTACTTCGCCAAGGTCACGCGCGAAGCGGACCTGAGCGACGACATGCTCGCCTGGAAGGCCCGCGCCGCGCTGCGCGCCGGCGACTGGAAGCAGGTGGCGCGCGGCATCGACGCCATGGACGAGGCCACGCGCGCCGACAGCACCTGGGTGTACTGGCGCGCGCGGGCCCTGCTGGCGGGCCAGCCCTCGCCCGAGGAGCGCGCGCGCGCCCAGGCCTTGTATGCCCGCATTGCCGGCACCAGCGGTTTCTATGAACAGCTCGCCTTGGAGGAAACCGGTGCGCACATCGCCGTGCCCGCGCCGCCCGCGCCCCCCACCGCCGAAGAAAAAGCCGCCGCGCGCGCCAACCCGGGGCTGAACCGGGGCCTGTACGCCATCCTGATCGGCCTGCGCGGCGAGGGGGTGCGCGAATGGAACTACAGCACCAATCTGCACACGCCCGGCGGCATGAACGACCGCGAACTGCTGGCGGCGGCCGAGTTCGCCTGTGCGCAAGAAGTCTGGGACCGCTGCATCAACACCAGCGAGCGCACCAAGGGGTTCATCGACGTGCGCCAGCGCTTTCCCATGCCGTTTCACGACGCGGTGCTGCGCCGCACCCGCGAGATCGGGCTGGACGCCGCCTACGTCTACGGCCTGGTGCGCCAGGAAAGCCGCTTCATCATGGACGCGCGCTCGCACGTCGGCGCCTCGGGCCTGATGCAGGTCATGCCCGCCACCGCGCGCTGGACGGCAAAAAAAATCGGGTTGGAAGGCTTCAGCACCGACCAGCTCAACGACCAGGACACCAACATCGCCATCGGCACCGCCTACCTCAAGCTGGCGCTGGACGACTTCGACGATTCCCTGCCGCTGGCCGCCGCCGCCTACAACGCCGGGCCCGGGCGCCCGCGCGCCTGGCGCAACGGCCCGGTGCTGGAAGCGGCCATCTGGGCCGAGAACGTGCCCTTCAATGAAACGCGCGACTACGTCAAGAAGGTGCTGGCCAATACGGTGAACTACGCGGCCATCCTCACCGGGCAGCCGCAGTCGCTGAAGGAGCGCTTGGGCAAGATCGGGCCGCGTGATGCGCAGCGGCCGGAGAGGGAGCCGGACTTGCCGTGAGGCGGGCCCGTGGCGGCTGTGGCCAGCAGGGGTTTTCGGGGGCCAAGCTTTCCAAGTACCAATCCCACGGGAATCGCAAATTTTTGTTAGACAGAGCGTCGATTGGTAACTCAAGTCAGGTGGTGTTATCTTAAAGTAACGATATTCGCCGCCGTGCACGAGTTGAGAGCGCGTGCATTTGCGGCTGTTGCTCGCTGGACTGGTGCGGATAGCCAATTGAAGCAAGGGAAAATCATGAAAATTTCAGATGCGGGGTCATTGACGAAGAACAAACTGCGTCGTTGGTTGTCTTGCTTGTTCAAGAGGGGCGCCGTGCACGCTGCGTGGGGGCTGGCGCTGCTGGTTGCGCCGCTGGCGCATGCCGGGTTCACCAACGGCGGCTTCGAGACTGGCGACTTCACGGGCTGGACAGTCAAGAGCTATGAGCGCACTGCACTGCTGGCCCAAGTACCGCCCCGGAACATAGCGGATCTCAATTTGGGCGCGGTGGCGGACAACGGGTTTACGCAAATCCTGACGGGTTCGTCCAGCGCACCCACCGCCGTGCCGAATGCCCCCACCATCGGTTACCCGCGATGGGGCAGCTATCTGGCCAGAGTGAACAACGTAGGGGACAAAAGCCCCAGCAGGCAGGCTAGTTCCATTGAGCAGACGGCTTTGATGACCCAGGCCGACGTAGACCCCATTGACCACAAAGTCCATGTGCGCTTTGGCATGGCCCCGGTGCTATTCAATCCCTCGGGTCATGCTCCTAACGATCAACCGTTCTTTTATGTCGAAGTCGTCAACGTCAACAAGAATGGCAGCGACAAGACGCTTTTCAGCACCTTCAACTACGCCAATCAGCCCGGTGCCCCCTGGCAAGGTACTGTAGGGGGCTATCTCTGGACGGATTGGAGCGCTTTTGATATCGCCCCTGGCGAAGGTTTGCTGGATCCCGGGGACACCGTTCGCATCATCGTTTTTGCATCCAATTGCTATGCGGGCGGGAACACGCATGAGGCGCGTGTCTATCTGGATTCCGTGGGCGCTTTCATGGCGGGCCTGACGGTGGCCGCTACCGGCCCATCAACCACAAAGCCGAGCGAAAACATCACCTACACCTATAACTATGCCAACAACAGCGGTGTTTACGCTGCGGATGCCAAGGTGCGGGTGGCATTGCCGATTACGGAAGACAACAAGGTGACGTCCTACGTATCTACCAACGGAACGTGTACCGGCCCACACGCGGGTACGGCTCCTCGGCAAAACTACCTGGAATGTGATGTGGGAAGCCTCAACAATGGCCAGACCGGCAGTTTTGAGGTGACTTATCTGGTGCCCGCGACTGCGGTTACCAGCGGCCCCAATGCGGTGCTGAACAATGGCGACTACAGCATCAGCGCGACGGACGTCAGCGCTTTCCAGGGGCCGATGGTGAAGACGGATATCGTGGGCTCAGGCACCACCATGACGGATTTGGCCGTGACCATCAGCAACGGTGGCGTGGTGTCTTATCTGCCCAACGACCTTGTGAACTACACCGTCACGGTGGAGAACAAGAGCGGCGCTACCGTGCCGGGCGACGTCAGTTGGACGCTCAAGGGTGTTGGTGCATGTGCCGACATCACTACGATGCCAGGAGGCGCAGCGTGCAGCGATGCGAGCGGCAATCCGGTGATCACCTTCAGCACCAGTTCGCTCGCCGCAGGCACTAGCGAGGTCTTTACCGTGACTGCTGTAGCGCAGACGGCGGGGACGCCGGTCAATGCGGTGGTCAGCGTCACGCCGAACGGCGCGACCGACAGCGATACGAGCAACAACACTGCTGGTACGAATACGCCAGTGAATGCAGCCCAGCAGGAGGTAACGGCAAATACAGGCGGCACCGGCTTGGGCCACATCTTGGCCGTGCCTGCTGCGCTGGCCTGCGGTGATGCCATCACGGCGTGCGATGCCACGGGCACCACCAAGGCGGTGGGTGTGGGTGACGAGGTGCGCCTGACCCCCGTGGCCCATCCGGGTTCGCTGTTCACCGGCTGGACGGGGTGTACCTCCGTTGTCGGCGATGTGTGTGTGGTGACGGTCGGCGCTACCGACGTGACCGCCACGGCGCAGTTCACCAAGGCCTATCTCGTCACGCCGACGCTGCTGACCGGGGGTAGCATGACGCCCGCCGTGCCGAAGCAGGTGGTCGATGGCGGATCGACGGTCTACAACATCACGCCCGATGCGGGCAAGACGACCTACATCCTGCCGCCCCCGTCCGGCGCAGCCTGCTCCGGCACCCTCGACACCGGCGTCACGCCGAACACCTATACCGTCACCCCCGTGACCGCCGATTGCGGCTTCACGGTGGCGTTCAGCGTCGAGGAGACGTCGTCGGTCACGGGCGGCAACGGCACCATCACCCCGCTGGGCGCCACCGGCCCGTTGGTTCCCGGCAGCAACAGCACGGTGTACGCCCTGACGCCAGATGCCGGCTACACCCCGGTGGTGGACGGCACCTGCAAGGGAGTGTTCGACGGCGCCGCCAACACCTACACGGTGACCGATGCCACCGCAGACTGCACGGTGATCGCCTCGTTCACCAACGATCCGGTCACGGTCACGTCCTCCACCTCGGGCGGGCACGGCGGCATTGACACCACCGGTACCATCAACCTGCCCAACGGCGGTTCGCGCACCTATACCTTCACGCCGGACGCGGGCTATTACCCGATGGTGACCGGCAACTGCCCGGGCACGCTGGTGGGCAATACCTACACCGTCAGCCCGGTCACGGCCAACTGCGCCTTCAACGTGACGTTCTCCAGCACCACCGTGGACATCACCGCCACGGTGACGGGCGGCGTAGGCACGCTCACGCCGCCGGGCACGACCACGGTGGCGCAGGGCGGCGGCCAGTCCTACACCGCAACGCCCGGCGGCGGCAGCGTGACGGTGTTCGAGGACTCGTCCACCTGCCCCGGCGTGCGCTCGGGCAACGTCTACAACGTGACCGGCGCCACCGCCAACTGCTCGGTGAACGCGAAGTTCGTCGCCGCCGCTGCCGCCGTGACCGTGACCACGACCGTGCCCGGCGGCCACGGCACGGTGACCACGCCGGGCCAGGACGGGGCGGGCAACACGGTGCTGGCGATTGGCGACGTGCGCACGTGGACGGTCACGCCAGACACGGGCTACATCCCGCAGGTGCAGAGTTCCACCTGCGCGCCCGCTGGCACGCTCAGCACGACGGCGCCTTACACCTATACGCTGACGGCCGCGGCCAACTGCGCGGTGACGTTCGCCTTCGCCCCCGTGGCGGGGGCAGCGTCCATCCCGACGCTGAGCGAATGGGGTCTGATCATCCTGTCTATCCTGATCGGTTTGTTCGTCTTGGGCATGCGTCGCCGCCGGATGATCTGATGGTGTATGGACCAGTAGTGCTCCATATCGCTGCTGGGTTTTGATGAAAACGGCTTGCAGCGCTTGTACATCAAGCGCTGCAAGCTATTGTTTTGTGGTGAATTCGAGTATGCATTGGTTTCGATCCTGTTTGCTGCTGGGTATCGTCGCAGGAAGCCTTCATGGCATCGTGTCTACTGCGCAGCCGAAAGCGGGTGAACCTCTGCCCGCGCGCCAAGCCGGCCTGTGGGAGGTGACGCTGCGCAGCGATGATCTGCAGCTCAAACGCCGGGGCCAGGCCAAGGCGCAGCCGCAGACGGTGCGCATGTGTACCGATGCCAATGCCGAGCCGGTGATGCTGTTTGCCATCGTGCCAGGGCAGGAGAACTGCCGCGAAGTCACGACTACCCGCCGCAGTGCCGAGGCGGGCGGAGGCTGGGACATTCACAGCGTCTGCTTCGTGCACGACAACCTGGTGGAGATGCGGATGCAACTGACCGGTGATTTGCGCACGGCCTATCAGGGATCGTTCAATGTCACCTTCCGCGATACGCCCATGAACAATACCGGTCGCATGTTGTTTGAAGGCCGCAAATTGGGTGCTTGCCTGGCGCAGCAGCGCGCGGGGGACATGGTGCTGCCCAACGGCATCACGGTCAATGTGGTGGACGATCGCCGCCGCGCCGAAGCGCACGGCGAACATGGGCATTGACGGTCGGATGGGCCCTTTCGAGCCTCATCGGCAGCGGCGCTTCATGGCACCGTTGTTTTTCTACTAAAACCGTAGCTGCAACCGCACGTCAACAAAGCGCAAAAGCCGCTTTTGACCAATCAAATTCAGGGCCTGCCCCAGCGCCTGAGCAGATTGTGGTAGACGCCGGTGAGCTGCACCAGCCGCATATCGTCCGGCGCCAGCAAGGGCGTGAATTGCTGCACGCTCTGATCCAGATCGAAGAGCAGGGTGCGTTCGGCTTCGTCCTGCACCAGGCTTTGCATCCAGAAGAACGAGGCCACGCGCGCGCCGCGCGTGACCGGGGTCACGCGGTGCAGGCTGCTCGACGGGTAGAGCACCATGTCGCCTGCGGGGAGCTTGACCTCCTGCACGCCAAACGGCCCTTCCACCTCCAGCACGCCGCCGTCGTATTCCTCGGGTTCGGCCAGGAACAGCGTGGCCGAGAGGTCGGTGCGCATCTGCTCCTGGCTGCCGGGCAGGAACATCAAGGCGCTGTCGACGTGTGCGCCGTAGCTGCCGCCGCCCTGGTAGCGGTTGAACTTGGGCGGGTAGATGGTGCGCGGCAGCGCGGCGCTGATGAACAGCGGCGTGGCGGCCAGGCGCCGCAGGATCTGCTGGCCCAGGCGCACGGCCAGCTCGCTGCCGTCGGCAAGCTGCTCGTTGTGCTTGACGGCCTGGGCCAGCGTGCCGGCGGTGGCCGCGCCCGGCTGCCAGCTGGCGGCGTCCAGCTCCTGGCGCAGCTGCCGTACTTCGGTCTTGGCGAGCACGTGGTCTATGGTGATCAGCATGGGGGTGCGGGCATCAGGGTTTCGGGAGTGATGTCGGACAGCTGCGCGCAGCCGGCCAGCGCCATGGTGGCCTGCAATTCCTCGCTCAGCAAGTGCAGCATGTGCGCCACGCCCAGCGCGCCGGCCACCGCCAGGGCGTAAAGCTGCAGCCGCCCGAGCAGCACGGCCTGCGCGCCCAGGGCCAGCGCCTTGAAGGCGTCGGCGCCGCTGCGCACGCCGCCGTCGAACAGCACGGGGTAGCCGGGCCCGACGGCCGCGCGCACCGCGGGCAGCAGGGCCAGGCTGGCGGGGCTGCCGTCCAGGCCGCGCCCGCCGTGGTTGGAGACGACGATGCCGGCCGCGCCGGCCTGCCTGAGCCGCTGCGCGTCTTCCGGGTGCAGCACGCCCTTGACCCAGACCGGCAGGCGGGTGTGCTCCAGCAGCCAGTGCAGGCTCTCCCAGGTGGGCGCGTGGCGCATCGCGCCCTGGAAGATGCGGCTTTCGCCTTCGGCCAAAGGGGTGGGGTCGGCTTGCGGGTAGCGCATCAGATTGGCGGCCACGCATTCACGCGGCAGCACGAAGCCTGCGGCCAGCGCGCTGCGGCTGGCCATCTGCAGGCTGGCGTCCACCGTCAGCACGATGGCCTGGTAGCCCGCGGCTTCGGCGCGCGCCAGCAGGTCCAGGGTGTGGGCCGGCTCTGGCTGCAGGTAAAGCTGGAACCAGCGCTCGGGGCCGGCCGCCGCGGCAATGTCTTCCAGCGTGCACGAGCTCAAGGTGCTGGCCACGAGGCAGGCGCCGGCAGCCTGGGCGGCGCGGGCGCTGGCAAGCTCCGCCTGCGGATGGGCCAGCAGCCCGTGGGCCACGGGGGCCAGCAGGAAGGGGTGGGGCAGGCTGGCGTGGTTGAGCGTGAGCCGGGTGTGCCCCGCGCGCACGTCGCGCAGCACGCGGGGCAGGATGGCCCAGTGCCCGAAGGCAGCGCGGTTGGCGCGGGCCGTGAGGTCTTCGCCGCTGCCCCCGGCGATGTACGCAAAATGGCCCGCAGGCAGAGCCTGGGGCGCAAGACGCTCGTAGTCGAGCGCGTTGGCTATGCCGGGCGGGATGCGCTCCGGCGTGGGCCTGACGGTCATGTAAGCTGGGTGGGCATGTGCTTCAGGTGCGCGGTGCCGACCCCGGGGCGCTTCCCCACCAGGTCGTCGCCAGAGGGGTCGGCAAGTGCATCAAAGCTCGATGTCCAGTGTCACGCGCAGGGCGCGCGCGTCGCCCTTGTAGAGGAAGAAGCCGCCGCGATAGACCGAGGTGTAGTAGTCCTTGTTGCCCGCGTTGAGCAGGTTCACGCGCAGCGCGGCATGCTTGTTGAAGCGGTAGCCGCCGAACACGTCGAACACCGTGAAGCCGGGCACCGGCTGGCTGCACATGCCGTTGGTGTAGGCCGCGCCGGTGTCGGGCTGGCCGCCGCAGCGGGCGCTGTCGTGGCGTGCGCGCGCGCCCAGGAAGAAGCCGGGCGTGAACTGGTACTTGCCCTGCAGCGAATAGCTGGTGTTGGCGAAGTTGGCCAGCGGCAGGCCGACGTTGCCTGGAATGATGGATTGCAGCACCTTGGACTTCATGAAGGACACGCCGGCCTGCACCGTGAACTTTGGCGTGATGTTGCCCACCAGGCCGAACTCCACGCCGCGCACCCGGTTCTTGCCGGTATTGGTGCTGCCTTCGGTGGCGTACTCCTCGGTGGACAGCGCCTCCATCACGCCGGACTTGGTGGTCTGGAAGGCGGCGGCGGTGAAGAGCAGCTTGTCGTCCAGCAGGTTCCACTTGGTGCCGAGTTCGAAGTTCTGCGAACGCTCGGGCTTGGAATCCACATAGGCACCGTTGACCAGCACGATGCCGCCGTAGCCGGCGTTGGTGCCTGCGTCCGGCTCGCCGCCGTTGACGTCCTGCGAGGTGGCGTAGCTGGCGTAGACCATGCCCTGCGGGCTGATCTTGTAGCTCAGGCCCAGGTGGCCGTTGAGCAGCGTGTCGTTGTAGCCGTAGTCGCCCGTCTGGTTGCCGGCATTGGCGCCGGAGTTGGCATGGCTCTGGATGGACAGCCGCAGCGCGTCGGCGCGCACGCCGCCGAAGGCCGTCCAGCGTTCGTTGATGTCCACCGTGTCCATCGCGTACAGCGAGGTGGTCTTGGCGTGCCAGTCCAGGTTCTTGCCCAGGCGCGACCAGCTGCGCCCGGCCAGGTTGGCCAGGTCACCGACCACCGAGCCGTCGGGGTTGAACAGGCAGTAGCCCGGGGCCGTGCCGTTGCGCCCCGTCACCTGGCAGTTGGTGGCCCCGCTGTTGCTTGCCTGGTAGGTGCCTTGCCGCACCTTGTGGTCGGTGTATTCGAAGCCGAAGATGAAGGAGTGGTCCATGTCGGCGATCACCGTGTCCCAGCGCAGGTTGTCCTGGTGATCGAAGTAGTCCACGTTCTGCCAGCGGCTGTGGCCCGAGTCCAGCGCGCCGTTGTTGGCGCCGGTCATCGCATAGGCGTTCCTGGAGGTGCCGTAGCGCGTCAGGCTGGTCAGACTGACGTCGGGCGAGAAGCGGTACTTGATGCGCCCGGTGACGGTGTCCACGTCCGAGCGCAGGAAGTCTTCCGACTGCGCATACACCGGCACGTTGGGCGTTGGCACGCGGTTGGGCACCGTGCCGGTGAGCCAGCCGCCCAGGTCGGGGCGGTCGTCGCGCGCGCGCAGGCCGTAGTAGTCCAGGGTGACGGAGAGGTCGTCGCTCGCCTGCCACAGACCCGACAGCGCCAGGCCCTTGCGCTCGCGGCTGGAGGGTGAGCGCCCCGGCACGTCCTCGTCGCCGTACAGCACGTTGGCGCGCAGCGCGAACTGGTCGGTGAAGACATGGTTGGCGTCGGCCGTGCCGCGCAGGTACTTGCCACTGCCCAAGCCCAGCGAGAAGCGCGTGAAGTCGTAGTCCAGCGTGGGCTGCTTGGTGATGGCGTTGATCGCCCCGCCCGCGGTGCCGCGTCCGGCGAAGCTGGAGTCCGGACCCTTGGAAATTTCCACCTGCTCGATGGCAAAGCTCTCGCGCGTGGTCATGCCGGTGTCGCGCAGGCCGTCGACGAAGACATCGCTCTTGGCCGCCTGGCCGCGGATGAAATAGGTGTCGCCGAACATGTTGCCGTTCTCGCCCGTGCCCAGGGTGATGCCCGGCTGCGAGGTGAGGATCTGCTTGAGGTCGGTCTCGCCCGAATCGTCGATCGCCGTCTTGGTGATGACGGAGATGGTGGCCGGCGTCTCGGCCAGCGGCTTGGTGTGGCGCGTGTCGGCCGAAGTCTTGGCCTTGTAGGGCGCGCCCACTTCGGCGTTGGGATTGGGGTCTATCGCCTCCTCCTGCACCGTCACCGTCGGCAGGGTGCTGCCGGTGGCCGCCGCCTGTGCGTGGGCAGCCACCGGCAGCAGCGCCGCGGCGGACAGGCCCGCGGCCATGCGGGTGGCAAGACGAAGACTGGAAGGGCGCAGGACGCGGGATCGTGTGGACATGGGAGGCTCGGGAAGGAAAAAATGCCAGTGGAAAGAGTGTGCGTATTATTATTGAGAATTACTCTTATTCACAACCCGATTGGCAAAAAGGCGGCTTGCAGTCGCCGCCACGCGCTTTTGGGCAGGAAAAGACACCAAAACGTGGCGCGCCGGCAACAGGCGGTGCCCGATCGACACCTACCAGCGGCCAACGGCCGTTTTCAGGCTCAGCGGCTGGCGTCGTGCAGCACGCCGTCCTGCAGGCGCAGCGCTCCGGCTTCGGCCAGTGCCAGCACCAGCGCGTCGAACCAGGGCCGGGTGGGTGCGTCGGCAAAAAAGCGGCGCTTCACGCCCTGGAAGCACTCGGTCTGCACCATCCACGCGAAGGCGGTCTCCACGTCCTGGCTCTTCCACTCCATGAGCTTGTAGGCCAGCAGCACCTTGGCTGCGTGCAGTGCGTGCTTGTCCGGGTTGGCACGAAAGAAGGCCAGCCGGCCGTGCGCGCGCGCCAGCGCTCCGGCCACGTCGTCGAACACCCGCCCGTGCCCCGGTATGACCGTGGCCGGCGCCAGCCGCTCGATCTGCGCCAGCGTCTGCCCCACCTCGTCGAAGCCGCTGTCGCCCTCCAGCTCGGGAAAGACCACGCCGAAGCCGTTTTCCCACAGCGCGTCGCCCGAGATCAGGATGCGGGACTCGGGTTCGAACAGCATGATGGCGTGCGGGTCGTGTCCCGGCGCCGCATGGATCTGCCAGGCCCGCCCGCCCAGCAGGGTCTGGGTGCCCGGGCGCAGCACCGCATCGGCGCGAAACGGCGGGCAGTACTGGCCCGTGGGCGCATAGGACAGCGCCACCGGGTCCCAGTGGCGCACCTGGGCGAGCTGGTCGGGCGGGATTTCGGTGTGCAGCCCGCTCCAGCGCGCCTGCAGCGCGGCATTGCCGCCGCAGTGGTCGCTGTGCAGGTGGGTGTTGAGCAGGCGCTGCAGCGGGCGCTCGCCCAGCGCCTGCGCCACGCGCTCCACGGTTGCCGGGGCGTCGCTGTGGTAGCCGCTGTCCACCAGCGCGGTTTCACCGGGGCCGTGAAAGAGGATATTGTTGGCCGAGAGCCAGCTGCGCTCGAACACGGTCATTTCGGGCAAAAGCATCGATGGAGACTGGGGCATGCGCTATCACTACTCGTTGGTCGGACCGGGGCGGTACCTGTTGCACTGTAGTGCAGGGCGCAGCCTTGCGTCGTCCACGCGGCGACAGCATGGCCATGGGTGCGCGCCATGACGGTGGCGCGCTGGCAGCAGCTGGCGGTGGCGCTGCAGGCGCTGCTGTGCGCGGCGGCACTGGCCTGGGCCTGGCGCGCAGGCTGGCTGGCCTTGGCGCTGACCCTGGTTTGCCTGTTCGCCTGGCTGCGCCTGCCGCTGAGCCTGCAGTTTCTGCTGGCCGCCCGGGCGGCGCGGCAGGCCGGCATGCCGCCCGCGCCCACGGCCTGGCTGCGCGCCTGGTGGCACGAGGGCCGATGGGCCGCGCGGGTGTTCGGCTGGTGGCAGCCCTTTCGCATGCAGGCGCAGCCCGACCGTTTGCAGTCCTCGCGCCCCGGGCGTGGCATGGTGCTGGTGCACGGCTTTGGCTGCAACCGTGCGTTCTGGACACCCTGGTTGCGGCGCCTGCGCCGCGAAGGCCGGGCCTGCGTGGCGGTGAACCTTGCGCCGCCCCTGGCCGGCATCGACACCTACGCCGCCGCCGTGGAGCAGGCCGTGCGCGGGGTGACCGAGGCCACCGGCTGCACACCACTGGTGGTGGCGCACAGCATGGGTGGCCTGGCGGTGCGCGCCTGGCTGCGCGCCACGCCCGGTGCCGATGCGCGGGTACATCGGGTGGTGACGCTCGCCACGCCCCACCAGGGCACGCCCGCCGCCCGTTGGGGCGTGGGTGCCAACGCCCGCCAGATGCGGCCGGCCAGCGCCTGGCTGCAGGCCCTGGCCGCCAGCGAGCCCGCGGAACGCCGCGCCCGCTTCGTCTGCTGGCACAGCGATTGCGACAACGTGGTCTATCCGCCGGGCGCCGCGGTGCTGGCGGGGGCCGAGTTGCACACGGTGACGGAGGTGGGGCATGTGCAGCTGGCCTTTGAGCCGCAGGTGGTGCGGGCGTGTTTTGATCTGCTGCAGCCGTGAGGGCGAGGATTGGCATTTTCTTCCTCGCCCTCTGGCCGGGGCGACTGGCCGTTTTCTCCCTCTCCCTCTGGGAGAGGGAGAAAATACCCACTCGTCCCCGCACCCCGCCCGCGGCGCCAGCCGCCGGCACACTCAATCCCCGGTCGCGTTGGCCGCAAACTCCGGCATGCCGCGCATCTGCGCATACAGCGGCGTGAAGTCCCCCTCAGTCATGTCGAACAGCTGCTGGAAGCTGTCGATGACGAAGTAGGTCTGCTGGTAGCTGTCGATCTTGTAGCGCGTGCGCATGGTGCGCAGCAGATCGAGCGGGCGGCGCTGCGGCTCGGGGCTGTTCACCGAGTAGGGCAGCTCGCCGGCCGAACTCAGAATGCCCGCGCCGTAGGCGCGCAAGGCCCCGGCCTCGCGGATCAGGCCGAATTCGATGGTGTACCAGTACAGGCGCGAGAGCATCTCGCAGGCGCCCAGGCGTGCCGCCTTCAGGCCGCCTTCGCCGTAGCGCTGCACGTAGTCGGCCAGCTGGGGATTGAAGAGCATGGGCACGTGGCCGTAGAGGTCGTGGAACACGTCGGGCTCCACGATGTACTCGAACTCCTCGGGTTTGCGGATCCAGTCCGTCACCGGAAACTTGCGCCCGGCCAGCAGGGCGAAGAAAGCTTCCTCGGGGATCAGCCCGGGCACGGCCACGATCTCCCAGCGCGTGGCCTTGTACAGCGGCTCGTTGACGTCCTCGAAGCGCGGGATGCGCTCCTTGGCGCCCAGATGCGGCAGCGACTCGATGAAGGCGTTGCAGGCCAGGCCCGGCAGTTGCGCGGTCTGGCGCTCGTACAGGCGCCGGTAGGTGTCGTGGTCCTGCGCGGTGTAGGCACTCCAGTCCTGGGCGCAGGTGTAGTCGTCGTTGGCGCGGGCGTAGTTGCCGCGCGGCGGGCGCTCGCCCTCGCCGTAGACCACGGGTTGGACGGCCATCTCAGGCCTCCTTCTGGCCCACGACGCCGCGCTGCACCTGGTCGCGCTCGATGGATTCGAACAGCGCCTTGAAGTTGCCTTCGCCAAAGCCCTCGTCGCCCTTCCTCTGGATGAATTCGAAGAACACCGGCCCGAGGATGGGGGTGGAGAAGATCTGCAGCAGCAGGCGCGGCTGGCCGCCGGCGGTGCTGCCGTCGAGCAGGATGCCGCGCGCCTGCAGCTCGGCCACCGGCTGGCCGTGGCCGGGCAGGCGCTCGGCCAGCATGTCGTAGTAGGCCTGGTTGGGCGCGGGCGGCGTGGGGATGCCGGCCATCTGCAGGCGATCCACCACCTCGGTGAGGTTGTCGCAGCTCATGGCGATGTGCTGTATGCCCTCGCCGTTGAACTGCATCAGGAACTCCTCGATCTGGCCGCCGCCCTGCTTGGCCTCTTCATTGAGCGGGATGCGGATCTTGCCGTCGGGCGCGGTCATGGCCTTGCTGGTGAGGCCCGTGTATTCGCCCTGGATGTCGAAGTAGCGGATCTCGCGGAAGTTGAACAGGCGCTCGTAGTAGTTGGCCCAGAAGCCCATGCGCCCCCGATAGACGTTGTGCGTCAGGTGGTCGATCTCCTTCAGGCCATGGCCGCGCGGGTGCGGATCGGCGCCGGGCAGCCATTCGAAGTCGATGTCGTAGATGGATTCGCCGTCGCGGAAGCGGTCGATCAGGTACAGCGGCGCGCCGCCTATGCCCTTGATCGCGGGCAGGCGCAGCTCCATGGGGCCGGTGGGGATGTCGATCGGCTGCGCGCCCAGCTCCAGTGCCCGCTTGTAGGCGCGCGGCGCGCTTTCCACGCGAAACGCCATGCCGCAGGCCGAGGGGCCGTGCTCGGCGGCGAAGTAGGCTGCCTGGCTCTTGGGCTCGCGGTTCAGGATGAAGTTGATGCCGCCCTGGCGGTACAGCACCACGTCCTTGGAGCGGTGGCGCGCCACGGGCGAGAAGCCGAGCTTTTCAAACAGCGGCTCGATCACGCCCGGCGTGGGCGAGGCGAACTCGACGAACTCGAAACCGCACAGGCCCATCGGGTTTTCGAGGCTGGCGGCTTCGCGGGCGGTGGATGCGGGGATGGCGGCGGTCATGCGGGTCTCCTGGAATTGCTTGATGAAAGAGCTTGACAGAGTCGGGCTTAACTTTGCAACTGTAGGTTCCCGGGCGCTCAGTATTCGTGCGAATATCGATAGTTGCCCGCCGCTGCGCACAGGAAAATTGCGCAAAATCAACACATTGCGCAGCATGCGTCTGAAGGATGGCCATGACCGATTCCGCCCCCGCCCTGGACAAGCTCGACCGCGCCATCCTGCGCCGCCTGCAGGACAACGGCCGCGAGACCTACGAGGTGATGGGCGAGCAGGTGGGCCTGTCGGCCAGCGCGGTGCTGCGCCGGGTCAAGCGCCTGGAGGACAGCGGCACCATCGGGCGCTACGTGGCGCTGGTGCGCCCCCAGGCCGTGGGCCTGCAGCTCGCCGCCTATCTGACGGTGCGGCTCGAGAAGAACACCGACGTGCACAAGCGCAGCCCCATGGACGCGTTCCGCGCGGCGGTGCAGACCTGGCCCGAGGTGGTCGAGTGCGTCTCGCTCACCGGCGAGATGGACTACGTGCTGCGCGTGGTGGTGCGCGACATGGCGCACTACAGCCGCTTCGTGCTCGAAACTCTGCTCAAGCACCCGAGCGTGCAGGATTGCAAGACCAGCTTCGTGCTCGACACCGTCAAGAGCACCACCGCCATGCCGGTGTAGCGCGCCGCGCCGTGCAAAGGGGGGGCGCCGGGCAATCCGCTATCCTTGGCCCTTCAGCCACTTTCGCACGCCCCACGTGTCCGATCCCAACCCTGCGCGCGCCTCTGAAAAGGAAGACAAGCGCACGCTCCTGCAGCGCCTGGCGGAGTTCCTGCACCCGCGCCCCGAAACCACCGACGAACTGATCGCCACCCTGGCCGAGGCCGAGGACAACGCCGTCATCCACACCGACTCGCGCGTGATGCTCGAACGCGTGCTGCAGATGGCCGACATGACCGCCGCCGACGTGCTGGTGGCCGCCCCGCGCATGGACGTGCTGGATATCGACACCGGGCCGCAGGAATTGGTCAACGAAGTGATACGCACCGCGCATTCGCGCTTTCCGGTGGTGCAGGGCGGGCGCGAGAACATCATCGGCATCCTGCTGGCCAAGGACCTGCTCAAGCTGCAGCGCGCGCCCGAGCTGAGCCTGCGCACCCTCGTGCGGCCCGCGCTCTTCGTGCCCGAGAACAAGGACCTGCAGGCGCTGCTGCGCGAATTTCGCGCCACGCGCAACCACATGGCCATCGTCGTCGACGAGTTCGGGCGCACCGCCGGCCTGGTCACCTTCGAGGACGTGATCGAGCAGATCGTCGGCGAGATCGAGGACGAGTTCGACGCCGAGGACGAGCCCGAGGGCGACATCTTCGCGCTGGCCGACGACACCTGGCGCGTCAGCGGCGACACCCCCATCGAGCGCGTGGCCGACGAGTTCGACTGCGACCTGGGCAGCTCCGAAGAGCTCGAGCACTTCGACACCATAGGCGGCCTGATCGCCCACGCCATGGGCCATACGCCGGGGCGGGGGGAATCGCTCTCCCTGGGCTGCCTGCACTTCACCGTGCTGCACAACAAGGGCGGCGCGGTGCGCTGGTTCAAGGTCATGCGCCTGCCCGAGGGCGAGCCGCCCGCGGGAGCGCACAACTGAGCGCAGCGGCGCGCCCGCTCGCCGCGCTGCTGGCCGGGCTGGCCCAGGCGGCATCGATTGCGCTGCCGGGCAGTGGCGCGCCGCTGTGGTGGCTGCAGATCGCCTCGCTCGCGGTGCTGGCGTGGCTGCTGCGCACGGCGGCCAGCGCCCGCGCGGCGGCGCTCACTGGCTGGCTGTTTGCCACCACCTGGCTGGCCGCCACCTTCTGGTGGCTGTTCGTCTCGCTGCACACCTATGGCGGCCTGGCCGCGCCGCTGGCGGCGCTGGCGGTGCTGGCGCTGGCGGCGTTTCTTGGCGGCTACTACGCCATGGGTTCATGGTGTTTTTGGCGTTTTGCGCATATCCAGCGGGCGCTGGCAGCTCCCATTTTTGCATTCTTGTGGCTGCTGGCCGAACTTGCGCGCGGGCAGTGGTGGACCGGCTTTCCCTGGGGCGCCGGCGGCTATGCGCACCTGGACGGGCCGCTGGCGCCGCTGGCGCCGCTCATCGGCGTCTATGGCGTCGGGCTGGTGGCGGCGCTGCTGGCCGCGCTGCTCGCCCAGCTGCGCCGCGCCGACCTGTTGCGCGCATCCGCCTGGATCACGGCCGCGCTGCTGGCGGCCGCGGGGCTGGGCGCGGCGCAGTGGCAGCAAGCGGTGCTTGCCCGGATGCAGGTGCATGCCCCGCTCAGCCTGGCGCTGTTGCAGGGCAACATCCCGCAGGACGAAAAATTCCAGCCCGGCAGCGGCGTGCCGCTGGCGCTCGCCTGGTACGGCCAGCAGATGCAGGCGCAGACGGCGCAGCTGGTGGTCGCGCCCGAGACCGCCATTCCGCTGCTGCCCGACGACCTGGAGCCGGGTTATCTCGCGCGCATCAGCCAGCGCTACCGCCAGGGCGGCCAGGCGCTGTTGCTGGGCATGCCGCTGGGCACCCCGGCCGCCGGCTATACCAATTCGGTGCTCGGCTACGCCGCGGGCCAGGGCGCGCCCTACCGTTACGACAAGCACCACCTGGTGCCGTTTGGCGAGTTCATCCCGCCGCTGTTTCGCTGGTTCACGGCGCTGCTGCACATTCCGCTGGGCGACTTCAACCGCGGTGCGGCGCCCCAGCCGCCCTTTGCCTTCGCGGGCGAGCGCATCGCTCCCAACATCTGCTATGAAGACCTGTTCGGTGAAGAGCTGGCGCTGCGCTTTGCCGATGCGCGCCAGGCGCCCACCCTGATGGTCAACCTGAGCAACATCGCCTGGTTCGGCGACACGCTGGCACTGGAGCAGCACCTGGCCATCAGCCGCATGCGCGCGCTGGAGTTCGCGCGGCCCATGGTGCGCGCCACCAACACCGGCATGACCGCGGTCATCGACCACCACGGGCAGGTGCAGGCCTTGCTGGCGCCCTTCGAGCGCGCGGTGCTGCAGGCGCGCGTGCGCGGCGTGGACGGGCCTGGCACGCCTTATGCCCGCTGGGCGGGCCGCTGGGGCCTGGCGCCGCTGTGGATCGCGGCGCTGCTGGTGCTGCTGGCCGCCGCGCTGATGCAGCCTCGGCGCAACAACGGATAATCCTCTTTTTGTCCACGCGCGCCGCCCACGTGGCGCGCTGCCTGAGAAGCAAGCACCTACATGGCCGAATCCTTTTCCTACGACCAGCTCATTGCCTCGGGCGAAGGGCGCCTGTTCGGCCCCGACGCCGGGCGCCTGCCGCTGCCGCCGATGCTGATGTTCGACCGCATCACCACCATCGACCAGGACGGCGGCATCCACAACCAGGGCAGGATCGTGGCGGAACTGGACGTGCGTCCCGATCTGTGGTTCTTCGAATGCCACTTTCGCGGCGACCCGGTCATGCCCGGCTGTCTGGGGCTCGATGCGATGTGGCAGCTCATCGGCTTCTACCTGACCTGGCTGCGCCTGCCCGGGCGCGGGCGCGCCCTGGGCGCGGGCGAGGTCAAGTTCACCGGCGAGGTCGGGCCGGAGGTGAAGCTGGTCACCTACGAGATCGACATCAAGCGGGTGATACGGCGTAAGCTGCACATGGCCATAGGCGATGCGCGGCTGCTGGCCGACGGCAAGGAAATCTACGTGGCCCACGATCTGCGCGTCGGCTTGTTCCTGCGCGAAGAGGGCAGCAAGGACGCGGCATGAACAGGAAGCGGGTGGTCATCACCGGCGCGGGCATCGTCTCGTGCATCGGCAACGACCTCAAGACGGTGGAAGCGGCGCTGCGCGAAGGCCGCAGCGGCATCGAGGCAGTGCCCGAGTTCGCCGAGCTGGGCCTGCGCAGCCAGGTGGCGGGCGTGCCGCACATCGACATCGAAGCGCGCATCGACCGCAAGCAGTTGCGCTTCATGGGCGAAGCCGCGGCCTATGCGCAGATTGCGCTGCAGGACGCCATCGCCCAGGCGGGGCTCGCCCCGTCCGAGGTCAGCCACCCGCGCACCGGCCTCATCATGGGTTCGGGCGGGGGCTCGCCCGCCAACCAGATCGAGGCGGCCGATACGCTGCGCAGCAAGGGCATACGGCGCGTCGGCCCCTATCAGGTCACGCGCTGCATGAGCTCCACCGTCTCGGCGTGCCTGGCCACCAACTTCAAGGTCAAGGGCATCAACTACTCCATCACCTCGGCCTGTTCCACCTCGGCGCACTGCATGGGCGCGGCGGCGCAGCAGATTGCCTGGGGCCAGCAGGACGTGGTGTTCGCCGGCGGCGGCGAAGAGCTCTCCTGGGGCATGGCCATGCTGTTTGACGGCATGGGCGCAATGTCCAGCAAGTACAACGCCACGCCGCAAAAGGCCTCGCGCGCCTACGACGCCGAGCGCGACGGCTTCGTCATCGCCGGGGGCGGCGGCGCGGTGGTGCTCGAAAGCCTGGAACATGCCCGGGCGCGCGGCGCCACCATCTATGCCGAGCTCGTCGGCTTCGGCGCCACGAGCGATGGCGAGGACATGGTCGCCCCCTCCGGCGAGGGCGCGATGGCCTGCATGCGCCAGGCGATCGCGGGGCTCGACGGCCCCATCGACTACATCAACACCCACGGTACCTCGACGCCCGTGGGCGACATGCAGGAAGTGCGGGCGATGCAGGCGGTGTTTGGCGACAGCGTGCCGCCGTTTTCCAGCACCAAGTCGCTCACCGGCCACTCGCTGGGCGCGACCGGCGTGCAGGAGGCCATCTATTGCATGCTGATGCTGCAGGGCGGCTTCGTTGCCGGCTCGATCAACGTCGATACGCCCGACCCGCAGCTCGCCGACATGCCGCTCGTCACCGCCACGCGGGACGCACGGCTCACCACCGTACTGTCCAACAGTTTCGGCTTTGGCGGCACCAACGCCAGTCTGGTGCTGCGCCGCTGGGACGGCGCCTGAACCCTGCCGCTGCGGCCCTGCGTATCGGCCGGCAAGAGGATTGCATTCAGCGACGCAGCTGCAGCACCAGCGGCAGCACCACCGATGCCCAGCGCGCCAGGCGCCGGGGCCCGGCTACCGCCAGCGCTGCGAGCGCTCCCGCCATGACCAGCGGATGCTGGTGGGCAAAGCCGCTCACGCGGGCGAGCAGCGGCTCGGACGTCTGCGCGCCGGCGGCCACCGCACGCAGGCCGGCGTTGCCGGCACGGTGGTCTCGGCGGTCCTGGCGGCGCTGGCGCCAGCGGGCGCGCTGCGCGGTGATGCGGTCGATCAGCTGCTGCTGCTGCGCCGTACGGGGCAAGGGCCGCTTCATGGCAGTTGCTCCCGCAAGGCCTGCCAGTCCTGCGCGAGCTCATGGCGCGTGAGGGCAAACAGCTGGCGCGCCTGGCGCGCGGTGAAATACAAGGCCAGCAGCAAGACCACGCAAGCCAGCGCCCAGGCCAGCACCAGCAGCCACGCCACGGCGCTGCGCTGCGGCGTGTCCCAGTACTGCACCAGCACGGCCAGCGACAGGCACAGCAACGTGCCCAGCGCCAGCGCGCCCAGCAGCACCAGCAGCAGCGCCAGCCGCCACAGGTAGTGGCGCTGCTCGGCCCATTCCAGCCGCGCCAGCGCCAGCCGGTCCTGGCCGGCGCCGGCGGCTTCGCTCAGGCGTTGGCGCCAGTGCGCCGCAAGCCCGTCCAGACCCAGCAGGGCAGTCCAGTTCATGCGTGCCAGACAGTCTGCGGGCGCACTCAGCGGCGCGCCAGCAGAAAGCCCACCAGCGCGCCCACGGCCAGTGCGGCGCTCGCCACGCGCCAGGGTTCGTCGTGGGCGTAGCTGTCGGCGGCGCGGGCAGCGTCCATCGCGCGCTGGGCGGTGTCCTGGGCGGCGCGCACCGTGGCGTCGCGCACGCTCTGCACGCCGTCTTCCAGGCGCTGGCGCACCTGCTTGATCGCGGGGATGTCGTCCAGCTCCTTGCTGGCCAGCAATTCGCGCAGGTCGCCAACCAGGCGCTCGAGTTCGCCTTCGGTCGTGCTGGCGATTTCGGATTTGGTCTTGGTGGGCATGGGCGGGGCCTTTCTCGAATGAACAATGCGGCCGCGGAGCCGGGCAGCCCGGCCCTGCAGCGGTCTTCATCTTAGCGAACTGCCAGGGCACTGTCTTTGCCGTTGCAAGCTGACGCGATGCTTGCGCTGCTACCATGGCGGCGCAAACTTGACCGGGAAGAGGCCTGCGGCTCCACCGAGGCAAGGCTGAACAAGTCCCCGCGATGGCGCGCGCCCGGCATGGGGATGGGCTGCAAGGCGCAAACCGGAGCAACAGCCGAAGCTATTGCGAGGATTTGCAAGGCCGCGGGCCGCGGCAGGCTGGGATGCGCGACGCGCGAAGGGCTTGTTCAGCCTTGCCCTAAAATCGCCGCCGCGCCATGGCGCTTCAAAGGGACGCAGCGCCATGATCTGGCACTCTGTCCTGTTCACCCCAAGCGGCCCGACACCATGGGCACAAGGAGACAGTGGATGACTTCACCTGCAGCGCTCAGGTTGCACATACCTGAGCCCACGGGTCGGCCGGGCGGCACGACCGATTTTTCCTATCTTTTGCTCTCCGAAGCGGGCGAAGTCCCGCGGCCCGCGCCGGACGTGCCCGCCGCGGCCACCGCATCCATGGCCAAGAGCCTGGTGCGCGTGCTCGACCACGAGGGCAGGGCCCAGGGCCCCTGGGCGCCGGCCATCCACCCCGAGCGCCTGCGCCGCGGCTTGCGCGCCATGGTCAAGACGCGCCTGTTCGACGCGCGCATGCAGATCGCGCAGCGCCAGAAAAAGCTCTCCTTCTACATGCAATGCCTGGGAGAAGAAGCGATCGCGATCGCCCATGCCCAGGCGCTGCAGGAAGGCGACATGTGCTTTCCCACCTACCGCCAGCAGGGCCTGCTGCTCTCGCGCGACGACATCTCGCTGGTAGAGATCATCTGCCAGCTCATGAGCAACGCGCGCGATCCGCTCAAGGGACGCCAGCTGCCGGTGCTCTACTCCTACAAGCGCGCGGGCTTCTTCTCCACCTCGGGCAACCTCGCCACCCAGGTGCCCCAGGCCGTGGGCTGGGCCATGGCCTCGGCCATCAAGGGCGACACCAAGATCGCCTCCGCCTGGATCGGCGACGGCTCCACCGCCGAGGCGGACTTTCACACCGCGCTCACCTTCGCCCATGTGTACCGCGCGCCGGTCATCATCAACGTGGTCAACAACCAGTGGGCGATTTCCTCCTTCCAGGCGATTGCCGGCGGCGAAGGCACCACCTTCGCCCAGCGCGGCGTGGGCGTGGGCCTGGCTTCGCTGCGCGTCGATGGCAACGACTTCCTGGCCGTCTACGCCGCCTCGCAGTGGGCGGCCGAGCGCGCGCGCACCAACCACGGCGCGACGCTGATCGAATGGGTGACCTACCGCGGTGGCGCGCATTCCACCTCGGACGATCCCTCCAAGTACCGTCCGGCCGACGACTGGCAGCGCTTCCCCCTGGGCGACCCGATCGCGCGCCTGAAGCAGCACCTGATCGGCATCGGCGAATGGAGCGAGGCGCAGCACGAGGAAATGGGCAAGGAGCTGGAGGCCCAGATCATCGCCGCGCAGAAGGAGGCCGAGAGCTACGGCACGCTGCTCGACGGCCGCGTGCCCAGCGCCGCGACGATGTTCGAGGACGTCTTCAAGGACATGCCGGAGCACCTGCGCCGGCAGCGCCAGCAACTGGGGGTTTGAGCCATGAGTACCGACATTCAGACCCAGGGCGCGAGCGTGCCCATGACCAT
The DNA here is from genome assembly GCF_007954405.1 of Comamonas flocculans. Classification (NCBI taxonomy): domain Bacteria; kingdom Pseudomonadati; phylum Pseudomonadota; class Betaproteobacteria; order Burkholderiales; family Comamonadaceae; genus Comamonas; species Comamonas flocculans. Next base: position 1,924,463 of record NZ_CP042344.1, read on the forward strand.
GGTGCAGGCGCTGCGCTCGGCGCACGACGTGATGATGGGGCGCGACGAGGACGTGGTCGTCTACGGCGAGGACGTGGGCTACTTCGGCGGGGTGTTTCGCGTCACCGAAGGCCTGCAGGCCAAGTATGGCAAGACGCGCTGCTTTGATGCGCCGATTTCCGAATCGGGCATCGTCGCCACGGCCCTGGGGATGGCCGCCTACGGCCTCAAGCCCGTGGTCGAGATCCAGTTTGCCGACTACTTCTACCCGGCCATGGACCAGATCGTCTCCGAGGTCGCACGCCTGCGCCACCGCTCGGCCGGCGACTTCGCCGCGCCCATGGTGATCCGCATGCCCTGCGGCGGCGGCATCTACGGTGGACAGACGCACAGCCAGAGCCCCGAGGCGGTGTTCACCCACATCTGCGGCATCCGCACGGTGATGCCGAGCAACCCCTATGACGCCAAGGGCCTGTTGATCGCCTCCATCGAGAGCGAGGACCCGGTCGTCTTCCTCGAGCCCAAGCGCCTGTACAACGGGCCGTTCGATGGCCGCCACGACCAGCCGGTCGTGCCCTGGTCCAAACACGACATGGGCAAGGTGCCCGAGGGCTACTACAAGGTGCCGCTGGAGAGCGCCGCGGTGTTCCGTCCCGGCAAGGCGGTGACGGTGCTGACCTACGGCACCATGGTCTGGGTGGCCGAGCGCGCCGCGATCGACACCGGCATCGACGCCGAGATCATCGACCTGCGCTCCATCTGGCCGCTGGACCTGGAGACCATCGTCAACTCCGTCAGGAAGACCGGACGCTGCGTGGTGGTGCACGAGGCCACGCGCACCAGCGGCTTCGGCGCCGAGCTCACGGCGCTGGTGCAGGAGCACTGCTTCTACCACCTGGAGGCGCCGATCGAGCGCGTCTGCGGCTGGGACACGCCCTACCCGCATGCCCAGGAATGGGCCTATTTCCCCGGCCCGGCACGCGTCGGCGCCGCCCTCAAGCGCGCAGTGGAGGTCTGAGCCATGGGTATCTACATCATCCGCGTGCCCGACATCGGCGAGGGCATCGCCGAAGTGGAAATCGCCGCCTGGCATGTGAAGGAGGGCGACACGGTCGCCGAGGACCAGGTCATCGCCGACATCATGACCGACAAGGCCTCGGTGGAAGTGCCCTGTCACATGCACGGCAAGGTGCTGCAGCTCGGTGGCAAGGTGGGCGACGTGCTCGCCGTGGGCGCCGAACTGGTGCGCCTGGAAGTCGAGGGCGAAGGCAATCTGAAGGAGGGTGCTTCACCCCTTCCCCCCGTGGGGGAAGGCGGGGATGGGGGCGCGGCGCCGGCGGGAGCGGCGAAGGTTTCTGCGCCGGCAGCAAGCCCCCACCCCAACCCTCCCCCTAAGGGGGAGGGAGCCGCCGCGCCGGCGCCATCTGCGGCACTCGGCGCATCGAAGAAGAGCGCTGCTGCGCCTGCACGCGCAGCAGCGCCGCACGCGACGCGCAAGGAAGGCGAGCGCCCGCTCGCTGCCCCCTCGGTGCGCCAGCGCGCGCTGGACATGGGCATAGAGCTGCGCCTGGTGGCCGGCAGCGGCCCGGCCGGGCGCATCCTGCATGAAGACCTGGATGCCTTTGCCGCACGCGGCGGCGCCCCGGCGCCCGGTGGCTCCATCTACGTGGAGCGCCACGGCGAAGAGGACATTCCGGTCATCGGCCTGCGCCGCAAGATCGCGCAGAAGATGCAGGAATCCAAGCGCCGCATCCCGCACTTCAGCTACGTCGAGGAGGTGGACGTCACCGAACTCGAAGCCTTGCGCGCCCGCCTGAACAAGCTGCATGGCGCCACGCGCGGCAAGCTCACGCTGCTGCCCTTCCTGGTGCGTGCCATGGTGGTGGCGCTGCGCGACTTCCCGCAGATCAATGCGCGTTTCGATGACGACGCGGGCGTGGTCACGCGCTACGAGGCGGTGCATCTGGGCGTGGCCACGCAGACCGACGGCGGCCTGATGGTGCCCGTGCTGCGCCATGCCGAGGGCATGGACCTGTGGGCCTGCGCGGCCGGCATCGTGCGCATTGCCGAAGGCGCGCGCACCGGCAAGGCGCCGCGCGAGGAGCTGTCCGGCTCCACCATCACGCTCACCAGCCTGGGGCCGCTGGGCGGCGTGGTCAGCACGCCGGTGATCAACCACCCCGAGGTGGCCATCGTCGGCGTGAACCGCATCGTCGAGCGCCCGATGATCCGCGAAGGCCAGGTGGTCGCACGCCAGCTGATGAACCTGTCCTCATCGTTTGACCACCGCGTGGTCGACGGCATGGATGCGGCGCGCTTCATCCAGGCCGTGCGCAGCCTGCTGGAAGCTCCGGCGCTGCTTTTCATCGAATGACCGCGGGAGGCAAGAGAACATGAAGGAAATTTCCACCAAACTGCTGGTCATCGGCGGCGGCCCCGGCGGCTACGTCGCGGCGATCCGTGCCGGGCAGCTCGGCGTGCCCACGGTGCTGGCCGAGGGCGCGAGCCTGGGCGGCACCTGCCTGAACATCGGCTGCATTCCGTCCAAGGCGCTGATCCACGCGGCGCACGACTTCGAGCAGGCGCGCCTGCAGGCGGCGGGCAACTCCCCCATGGGCATACGCGTGAGCGAGCCCACCCTGGATCTGGCGGAGACCGTGCGCTGGAAGGATGGCATCGTCAAGCGCCTGACCTCGGGCGTCGGCGCGCTCCTGCGCAAGGCCGGCGTGCAGGTGCTGGCGGGCTGGGCCACGGTTGAAGACGGCAAGACCGCGGTGGTGCAGCTCGAGGGCGAAGCGGTGCGCGTGCGCTGCGAGCACCTCCTGATTGCCACCGGTTCCGAACCCGTGGCGCTGCCCAGCATGCCCTTTGGCGGTGCGATCTGGTCCTCGACCGACGCGCTCTCGCCCACCGAGCTGCCCAGGCGGCTGGTGGTCGTCGGTGCGGGCTACATCGGCCTGGAGCTGAGCTTCGCCTACCGCAAGCTCGGCACCGAGGTCACCGTGGTCGAGGCCGCGCCCGACATCCTGCCGCGCTACGACGAAGCCTTGACCAAGCCCGTGCTCGACAGCCTGAAAAAGGCCGGCGTGGTGCTGCACCTGGGCTGCAGCGTGGCCGGCTGGGACGCCAAGAACGGCGTGCACGTGCGCAATGCCAACGCCGACGAGTTCGCGCTGCCGGCCGACAAGGTACTGGTGGCCGTGGGCCGTCGTCCGCGCGCCACCGGCTTTGGCATCGACAGCCTGCAGCTCACCATGAACGGCCGCGCCATTGCCATCGACGCGCACTGCGCCACCTCGATGCGGGGCGTCTGGGCCATAGGCGACGTGACCGGCGAACCCGTGCTGGCGCACCGCGCCATGGCCCAGGGCGAATGCGTGGCTGAGCAGATCGCGGGCAAGGCGCGGCGCTTCGAGCCCATGGCCATCCCGGCCGTGTGCTTTACCGACCCCGAGGTGGTCATCACCGGCCTGACCGCGCAGGAGGCCAGCGCCGCCGGCATCGAGACCGTGGAGGCGAGCTTCCCCTTCGCCGCCAACGGCCGCGCCATGACCCTGGGCGCCGAGGGCGGCTTCGTGCGCGTGCTCGCGCGCAAGAGCGACCACGTCATCATCGGCTGGCATGCGGTGGGCCGCAGCGTCTCGGAGCTGTCGGCGGCCTTCGGGCAGTCCATCGAGATGGGCGCGCGGCTGGAGGACGTGGCGGGCACGATCCACGCGCACCCGACGCTGGGCGAGGCGGTGCAGGAAGCTGCGATGCGGGCGCTGGGGCATTCGCTGCACATCTGATTGATCGTCCGCGGGCGGCGCTGCGCCTGCCCTGCCTCTCTCCCTTCCCCTTTGGGGGAGGGCAGGGGTGGGGGCCAGCGGCGCTGGAAAAATCAGCACCATTTGCCCTGCAGGCGCTGCGGGCCGGGTCTCGCCCCGGCCAGAGGGCGAGGGAGAACGTCCGGGCAGCTCTCCCCCGCGACCCAGGCAAGGGGAGAAACTCCCCACCCCCTAAAATCCCCCTTTCCGCGTGCGCCCTCGCCGCACCCCTGGACCGCCATGCAGACCTTCCAAGACATCATCCTCCAGCTCCAGACCTACTGGGCCGCACAGGGCTGTGCCCTTTTGCAGCCCTACGACATGGAAGTCGGCGCGGGTACGTCGCATACAGCTACGTTCTTGAGAGCGCTCGGGCCGGAGCCCTGGAAGGCCGCCTACGTCCAGCCCAGCCGCCGGCCCAAGGACGGGCGCTATGGCGACAACCCCAACCGCCTGCAGCATTACTATCAGTATCAGGTGGTGCTCAAGCCCGCGCCGGCCAACATCCTGGACCTGTACCTGGGCAGCCTGACGGCGCTGGGGTTCGACCTGAAGAAGAACGACATCCGCTTCGTCGAGGACGACTGGGAAAACCCCACGCTCGGCGCCTGGGGCCTGGGCTGGGAGGTCTGGCTCAACGGCATGGAGGTGACGCAGTTCACCTACTTCCAGCAGGTGGGCGGCATCGAGTGCCGCCCGGCGACGGGCGAGATCACCTACGGGCTGGAGCGCCTGGCGATGTATCTGCAAGGCGTGGACAAGGTCTATGACCTGATCTGGACGCCCGGATTGACCTATGGCGACGTCTACCACCAGAACGAGGTCGAGCAGTCCACCTACAACTTCGAGCACTCCGACGCGGCCTTCCTCTTCACCGCCTTCGATGCGCACGAGAAGCAGGCCCAGCACCTGGTGCAAGTGCCGCTGGCGCTGCCGGCCTACGAGCAGGTGCTCAAGGCCGCGCACACCTTCAACCTGCTGGATGCGCGCGGCGCGATCTCGGTGACCGAGCGCGCCGCCTACATCGCCCGCATCCGCAATCTGGCGCGCGCCGTCGCCAGGTGCTATCTGGACAGCCGCGCGCGCCTGGGCTTTCCGATGGCCGCCAGGGCGCAGGCCGACGAGGTGCTGGCGGAGCTGGCCAAGGCGGGCGAAAAACGCCAGAAGCAGACCGCGTGATATTTTTCCCCCTCCCCCTCTGGGGGAGGGCAGGGGTGGGGGCCAGTGGCGCTTGCACAGGCACGCGGCCCCCATCCCCGCCTTCCCCCAGAGGGGGAAGGGGCCATACCAAAACCGACAGATATGAACACCGCCCCCTTGCTTGTTGAACTCTTCGTCGAGGAGCTGCCCCCCAAGGCGCTGCGCCAGTTGGGCGATGCATTCGCCGACGTGCTGTTTGCGCAACTCAAGGCGCAGGGGCTCACCGGCGCCGCCGCGCGGTCCACGGCCTATGCCACGCCCCGGCGCCTCGCGGTGCACGTGAACGAGGTGCGCGCGCAGGCCCAGGACCAGGCGGTGTCGCACAAGCTCATGCCGGTTTCCGTGGGCCTGAGCGCCGATGGCCAGGCCACGCCCGCGCTGCTCAAGAAACTCGCGGCGCTGGGTGCCGATGCGTCGGCCGTGGCACATCTCGAACGCGTGCACGACGGCAAGGCCGAGGTGTTGCACCTGCACAGCACGGTGCACGGCGCGGCGCTGGCCGAGGGCCTGCAGAAGGCGCTCGACGAGGCGATCGCCAGGCTGCCGATTCCCAAGGTCATGCGCTACCAGCTTGAGGACGGCTGGAGCAGCGTGCACTTCGTGCGCCCGGCGCACGGCCTGGTCGCGCTGCATGGCGCCGAGGTCGTCGCCGTCAGCGCGTTGGGCCTGGCGGCCGGGCGGCTTACGCACGGCCACCGCTTCGAGGCGGCGCAAGACCCGATCGCCCTTCGCGACGCCGACAGCTACGCGCGCCAGTTGCTGGACGAAGGCGCGGTGATCGCCAGCTTCGCCGAGCGCCGCGCTGAAATCCAGCGCCAGCTCGCCGCTGCGGCCCAGGCCGTGGGCGGCGGCGCGCACGCGATCGAGGATGCGGCGCTGCTCGACGAGGTCACCGCGCTGGTGGAGCGCCCCAACGTGCTCACCTGCCAGTTCGATGCCGAGTACCTCGCGGTGCCGCAAGAGTGCCTCATCCTCACCATGAAGGCCAACCAGAAATATTTCCCTTTGCTCGACGGCGCAGGCAAGCTGACCCATCGCTTCCTTGTCGTGAGCAACATCCGCCCGCAGGATGCCAGCGCCGTCATCGAGGGCAACGAGCGCGTGGTGCGCCCGCGCCTGGCGGACGCCAAATTCTTCTTCGACCAGGACCGCAGGAAAACCCTGGCCAGCCGCGTGCCGCAACTGGCCAAGGTGGTCTACCACCACCAGCTTGGCACCCAGGGCGAGCGCGTCGAGCGCGTGCGCGCCATCGCCAAAGCCATAGGCAGCCAGCTCTTTGCGCATCTGACGCGCGCCAACGCGCTGTTGCAGACGCCCGAGGGTGAGATCGCCGAGGACTGGCTGCTCACCTGCATCGACAACGCCGCGCTGCTGGCCAAGACCGACCTGGTGACCGACATGGTCGGCGAATTCCCCGAGCTGCAGGGCGTCATGGGCGCCTACTACGCGATCAACGACGGTCTGCCCGACGAAGTGGCGCACGCCATCGAAGACCACTACAAGCCGCGCTTTGCCGGCGACGGCCTGCCGCGCGAGACCGTCGGCGTGGTCGTGGCGCTGGCCGACAAGCTCGAAACCCTGGTCGGCATGTTCGGCACCGGCAACCCGCCCACGGGCGACCGCGACCCCTTTGCGCTGCGCCGCCATGCGCTGGGCGTGATCCGCATGCTGGTCGAGAAGAACCTTCCGCTCTCTTTACCGGAGCTGCTCGCGCACGCCCAGCCTGCGTTTGGGGCCAAAATCACTGATATTTCAGAAATGCTTTCCGGCTTCATCTACGAGCGCCTCGCGGGCAGCCTGCGCGAGCAGGGCTACGGCGCGCAAGAGGTGGACGCGGTGCTCTCGCTGCGCCCGGCGCTGCTGGCGCAGGTGGCGCCGCGCCTGGATGCCGTGCGCGCCTTCGCCGCGCTGCCCGAGGCCCCGGCGCTGGCGGCGGCCAACAAGCGTGTGGCCAACCTCCTGAAGAAGGCGGGCGGGGTAGAGCCCACGGTCAACCCCGCGCTGCTCGTCGAGGCGGCGGAAAAAGACCTCTACGGCGCACTGCAAGCCATCGCCCCCCAGGCGGGCGCCCAGTTCGAGCGGGGCGACTACACCGCCAGCCTCCAGACCCTGGCCGCGCTGCGCGCGCCGGTCGATGCCTTCTTCGAGCACGTGATGGTCAACGCCGAAGAGGCCGACCTGCGCGCCAACCGCCTGGGCCTGCTGCAAGGCCTGCACGACGCGATGAACCGCGTGGCCGATCTTTCGAGGCTGGCGGCGTGAGGCGGGGGGTTGATGGTTGAAATACCGCACCCCGGTTTGACTCCCTCCCCCACTGGGGGAGGGCGGGGGTGGGGGCCGGCTGCGGCTGAGAAAACGCACGGGCGCGGTCCCCATCCCTGCCTCGGTGCTGGCGGCGAGACGCCGCCGCTCTTCGGGCTGTCCATCTGCGCGCAGGCGCGGATGGTGCCGCAGCCCTCAGCCCCAAAGGGGGAAGGAGCAGCCCCCACACCTTCTCCCCCCGGGAGAGGGCGGGGGTGAGGGCCAGCGGCGCCTGCATCCACCACAAACATCCCCATGGCCCTGATCCGCTCCATCCTCTACATGCTGTGGCTCGCCGTCACGGTCGTCCCGTACACGCTCGCCGTGCTGCTCGTGCGCGCCTTCGGCGGCGGTCCCCAGGGTGCCTACCGCCCCGCGCGCGCCTGGCTGGCGCTGGCGGCCGACAGCGCGCGCCCGCTGCTGGGCATCCGCCGGCGCGTCACGGGCCTGGAGCACCTGCCCACCGACCCTGCGCAGGGCGTGGTGCTGCTGGTCAAGCACCAGTCGGCCTACGAGACCTTCATGATGCCCGCCATCCTGCCGCGGCGCGTGGCCTATGTATTCAAGCGCGAGCTGCTGCACGTCCCCTTCTTCGGCTGGTCCATGGCCTGCATGGACATGATCCACATCGACCGCGGCAGCCCCACGCGCGCCTTCGTGCGCGTGATCAAGCAGGGCAAGCGCCTGCTGGATCAGGGCATCTGGGTGGTGATGTTCCCCGAGGGCACGCGCACGCCGCGCGGGCAGGCGGGCAAGTACATGGTCAGCGGCGCGCGCCTGGCGATCGAGGCGGGCGTGCCCGTGGTGCCGGTGGCCGTCACCTCGGGGCGGGTCTGGCCCAAGAGCGGCTTCATCAAGCGCCCCGGCCTGGTCGAAGTCTCGATCGGCGCGCCGATCGCCAGCAGCGGGCGCAAGGCCGACGAACTGATGGCCGAGGTGCAGGCCTGGATCGAGGCGGAAATGCGCCGCCTGGACCCCCAAGCCTACGCCCCGGCCGCCGCGCCCGCCCCGGCACCCGCCCAGGCGCCCGCCGGCCCGTGAAAGAGCGCCCGAGCCAGCGCCAGGTGCTGCTCGCCGGCAGCGCCGTCACCTACGAATTGCAGCGCGCGCGTCGGCGCAGCATCGGCTTGACCGTGGGGGAGCGGGGTCTGGTGGTGCGCGCTCCTGCCTGGACCACGGTGGGCACCATCGAGGCGGCGCTGCAGGACAAGGCCGTCTGGGTTCTGCGCAAGCTGCATCAGATGCAAGAACACGCCCGGCGCCAGCAGGCCGCACGCATCGTCTGGGCCGACGGCGGGCAACTGCCCTGGCAGGGCGGCGTGCTCACGCTGCGCTGCGACGGCTTGCGCCGCGCACCCCTGCTCTCGGGCGAGCAACTGCACACCGGCCTGCCGCCAGACAGCCCGGCTTCGGCCTTGCGCACCCGCGTGCTCGCCTGGTTCCAGCGCGAGGCGCGCGCGCACTTCGCGCAGCAGGTGCAGCGGTTTGCTCCGCGCCTGCAGGTGCAGCCCGCGCGCGTGCTGCTCACCAGCGCCGCCACGCGCTGGGGCAGCGCCAGCGCCCAGGGCAGCATTCGCCTGAACTGGCGCCTCATGCACCTGCGCCCCGAGCTGATCGACTACGTGGTGGTGCATGAGCTTGCCCACCTGCGCGAGATGAACCACAGCCTGCGCTTCTGGGCCATCGTCGAACAGCTCGTGCCGCAGCACCGGCAGCTGCGCCGCGAGCTGCGCGGTGTTTGCACGCCGCTCTGGGACTGAGCCACAAAAAAGCCGCCGACGCGCGGTGCGCGCCAGCGGCCTTCCCCACCAGGCAAGCGTCTATTGCTTCAGCGGCGGAATGCGCAGCTTCTGCCCCGGGTAGATCTTGTCCGGGTGCGTGAGCATGGGCTTGTTGGCTTCGAAGATCACCGGGTACTTGTTGGCGTCGCCATAGAACTTCTTGGCAATCGCGCTGAGCGTGTCGCCGCGCACCACGTCGTGGTACTGCGCCTCGGGCTCGGGCGTGGTCACCACCATCTGGTTGTCCACGCTGGTGACGCTGGCCACGTTGCCGCAGCACAGCGTGACCTTTTCCTTCACCGCCTGGGTCGGGGCGGTGCCGCTCACCGTCACCTTGCCCTCGGGGCCGGCGAAGGCCACCTTCACGTCGCTCACGCCCAGGTTCTGCGTGGCGATATAGGCTTCGATCGCCTGGCCCGCGCGCTGGTCCAGATCGGCCTGGGTGGGCGCTGCCGTCTCGGCGGCGTGCGCGGCGCTGCCGCCGAAAAGCTTCTCGCCGGCTTCCTTGATGAAACTGAACAAACCCATGTGCTACCTCCTGTCGTTGCTACCTGTTCAATATAACCCTCGTGCACGCCGCGCTCGCCCCGAGCGGCGGCGGCCGGACGATGATTGACATTTGTCCTCTGCAATCGGCGCTCCCGGTGTGCGCCGGGCACCGGCCTTGCCATAATCCGCGCCCATGGGCTTTCTCGCGATCGACGTGGGCAACACGCGTCTGAAATGGGCACTCTACGACGCCCCCCGTCCGGGGGCGACGGCCCAGGCGCATGGGGTGGAATTCCTCGACCATGTGCAGCGCCTGGCCGACGGCGCCTGGTCGCAGCTGCCCGAACCCACTTCCATGCTCGGCTGCGTGGTCGCGGGCGATGCGGTCAAGCGCCTGATCGAAGAACAGATGGACGCCTGGGAACTCACGCCGCACTGGGTCGTGCCCGGCGCCGAAGAAGCCGGCCTCGTCAACGGCTACGAGCGCCCCGAGCGCCTGGGTGCGGACCGCTGGGTGGCCATGGTCGGCGCGCGCCACCACATGCTGGCGCAGGGGGCGCCGCGCCCCATCGTCCTGGTCATGGTGGGCACCGCGGTCACGGTGGAAGCCATCGACGCCGAGGGGCGTTTTCTCGGCGGGCTGATCCTGCCCGGCCACGGCATCATGCTGCGCGCGCTGGAAAGCGGCACCGCCGGCCTGAGCGTGCCCACGGGCGAGGTGCAGCTCTTTCCCACCAACACCAGCGACGCGCTGACCAGCGGCGGCACCTACGCCATCGCCGGCGCGGTCGAGCGCATGTGGCAGCACTTGCGCGCGCATACCGGTCAGGAGCCGGCCTGCCTCATGACCGGCGGCGCGGGCTGGAAGATGATGCCCAGCATGACGCGGCCCTTCGAGCTCGTCGAGAACCTCATCTTCGACGGCCTGCTGGAGATCGCCGCCCGGCGCTTTGCTTGAGGTTGTTCTCCTTCCCCCGGCGGGGGAAGGAGCGGATGCGTCCAGGGCGTGAGGGCAGGGCGCTGACTGGTGCAATGGGATAATTCCCAGCCTCCCAACGCGCTTGTCTCCTTCCCCATGATTCTCGTTACCGGCGGCGCCGGCTTCATCGGCGCCAATTTCGTGCTCGACTGGCTGGCGCAGCCAGGCAGCGAGGGCGTGGTCAACCTCGACAAGCTCACCTACGCGGGCAACCGGCACAACCTGGCCAGCCTCGCGGACGACGCGCGCCACGTCTTTGTGCAGGGCGACGTCCTGGATCGCGCCCTGCTCGATCGCCTGCTGGCCGAACACCAGCCGCGCGCCATCGTGCACTTCGCGGCCGAAAGCCATGTGGACCGCTCCATCCACGGCCCCGAGGATTTCATCCAGACCAACGTCGTCGGGACTTTCAGGCTTTTGGAGGCCGCACGCCAATACTGGAGCGCGCTGCCAGCCATGCAAAAGGAAGCGTTTCGCTTCCTGCACGTGTCCACCGACGAGGTCTACGGCACGCTCTCGCCCACCGACCCGGCCTTCAGCGAAACCACCCATGTCGCGCCCAACAGCCCCTACTCGGCCAGCAAGGCCGCGAGCGACCACCTGGTGCGCGCCTGGCACCACACCTGGGGCCTGCCGGTCTTGACGACGAACTGCAGCAACAACTACGGCCCGCTGCAGTTTCCTGAAAAGCTCATCCCGCTGGTCATCCTCAACGCCCTGGCGGGCAAGCCCCTGCCGATCTACGGCGACGGCCTGCAGGTGCGCGACTGGCTCTACGTCAGCGACCACTGCGCCGCCATCCGCCGCGTGCTGCAAGCCGGGCGCCCCGGCGAGATCTACAACATCGGCGGGCACAACGAAAAGACCAACATCGCCATCGTGCGCAGCATCTGCGCGCTGCTGGACGAGCAGCGCCCGCGTGCCGATGGCGTGGGCTACGCCAGCCAGATCACCCACGTCACCGACCGCCCCGGCCACGACCGCCGCTACGCCATCGACGCCGGCAAGATCGCGCGCGAGCTGGACTGGACCCCCGCCGAAACCTTTGACACCGGCATCCGCAAGACCGTGCAGTGGTACCTCGACCACCCCGAATGGATCGCGCAGGTGCAAAGCGGCGCCTACCGCGAGTGGGTGGCCAAACACTATGCGGGTTGAAGGGGCGCCATTTCATGCTCCCTCCCCCTCTGAGGGAGGTCAGGCTCATGCTCCCTCCCCCTCTGGGGGAGGGCAGGGGTGGGGGCCAGCGGCCGCACGGAAAACACGCATTGGCGCATGCGCGCGCCGCCCCCGTCCCTGCCTTCCCCCAGCGGGGGAAGAGGCCAGATCCGCACGCCCATGAACATCCTGCTCTTCGGCCGCAACGGCCAGCTCGGCTGGGAGCTGCAACGCAGCCTGGCGCCGTTGGGCCGGGTCGCTGCGCTGAGCCACGATAGCACGGACTACTGCGGCGACTTTGCCCGGCCGGACGCCGTCGCGGCCACCGTGCGCGCCCTGCGCCCTGGGCTCATCGTCAACGCCGCCGCCCACACCGCCGTGGATTTGGCCGAGAGCGAGCCCGAGCGCGCCCGCCTGCTCAACGCCACCGCCCCCGGCGTGCTCGCCAAGGAAGCCGCGCGCCTGGGTGCCTGGCTGGTGCACTACAGCAGCGACTACGTCTTCGACGGCAGCGGCACGCGGCCTTGGCTGGAGGCCGACGCGCCCGCGCCGCTCTGCGTCTATGGCGCGACCAAATGGGAGGGCGAGCAGCTGATCCAGCAGTCGGGCTGCCGCCACCTGATCCTGCGCACCAGCTGGGTCTATGGCGCGCGCGGCGGCAACTTCGCCAGGACCATGCTGCGCCTGGCCCGCGAGCGCGAGCGTCTCACCGTCATCGACGACCAGTGGGGCGCGCCCACCGGCGCCGAACTGCTGGCCGACGTCACCGCCCACGCCGTGCGCCACCTGCAAACCCACCCCGAGCATGGCGGCCTGTACCACTGCGTGGCCGGCGGCGAGACCAACTGGTTTTCATACGCAAAATACGTGATTTCGCAAGCCAGGCAAGCGCAACCAGCTATTCAAATCAAAGCAAACGAGGTCGCCCCCGTGCCCACCAGCGCCTATCCCACGCCGGCGCGGCGTCCGTCCAACTCGCGGCTCGATACCGCCAAGCTGCGCACCACCTTCGGCTTGACTCTGCCGCCCTGGGAGCAGGGCGTGGCGCGCATGTTGGCCGAGATCCTATAATCCCTTACTCATAAGTAAGGAATCGCCATGACCGCCGCGACGCTCACTTCCAAAGGCCAGATCACCATTCCCGCGAGCGTGCGCGAAGCTCTGCAGGTCACGACCGGCGATCGCGTGGAATTCGTCCTCGTGGCCCCCGGGCGCTACGAATTCGTTGCCGCCCACCGCGATGTGAGTGAGCTCAAGGGCTTGTTCGGGCCCGTGCGCAAGCCGGTATCGATCGAAGAAATGAATGCCGCCATCGCCCGGCGCGGGGCAGCTTCGTGATCGGCCTCGATACCAACGTCCTGGTGCGCTACATCATGCAGGACGATGCGGCGCAGTCCGCCAAGGCCACCGCGCTGATCGAGTCGCTGGACAGCGCCAATCCAGGTTTTGTCGGCATGGTCGTGATCGCCGAGCTGTACTGGGTGCTGAGCTCTTGCTACGCGCTCGGGGCCGGGCAGTTCCAGCAGGCACTGCAACTGCTGGTGCAATCGCGCCAGATCGTTGTCGAGAATGCCGACACGGTGCTGCGGGCGCTGCGCGCCTTCGCCGGCGGCAAGGCAGACTTTCCGGACTGCCTGATTGCTTGCGCCGCCGCATCGGCGGGCTGTGCGCGCACCGTGAGCTTCGACGTAAAGGCCACGCGCCATGCCGGCATGAGCCTGCTTGCCTGACCGCACCGCATTGGCCCGCCCGGCACCTGCTTCCTTCTTCCCTCACGCCCATGACTTCACCACGCAAAGGCATCATCCTCGCCGGCGGCTCCGGCACCCGCCTGCACCCGGCGACGCTGGCCATCAGCAAGCAGCTGCTGCCGGTGTACGACAAGCCCATGATCTACTACCCGCTCAGCACCCTGATGCTCGCGGGCATCCGCGAGATCCTCATCATCAGCACCCCCCAGGACACGCCGCGCTTCGCGCAACTGCTGGGCGACGGCAGCCAGTGGGGGCTGTCGCTGCACTACGCCGTGCAGGAAAGCCCGGACGGGCTGGCGCAGGCCTTCCTGATCGGCGAGGCCTTCCTGGCGGGCGCGCCGAGCACCCTGGTGCTGGGCGACAACATCTTCCACGGCCACGACCTGCAGCCGCTGCTCACGCGCGCCGCCGCGTCGGCGCAAGGCGCGACCGTCTTTGCCTACCACGTGCAAGACCCCGAGCGCTACGGCGTGGCCGAGTTCGACGCCGCCGGCCGCGTGCTCTCGATCGAGGAAAAACCCGCGGCGCCCAAATCCAACTACGCCGTCACCGGCCTGTACTTCTACGACGCGCAGGTCGTTGACCTGGCCAAAAGCCTCAAGCCCTCGGCGCGCGGCGAACTGGAAATCACCGACCTCAACCGCCTCTACCTCGACCAGGGGCAACTGAGCGTGCAGCCCATGGGCCGCGGCTACGCCTGGCTTGATACCGGCACGCACGAAAGCCTGCTCGAAGCCAGCCAGTTCATCGCCACCATCGAACGCCGCCAGGGTCTGAAGGTCGCCTGCCCCGAGGAAATCGCCTGGCGCCAGCGCTGGATCGACTCGGCCCAGCTTGAAGCACTGGCCCAGCCACTGCTCAAGAACGGCTATGGGCAGTATCTGCGTGGGCTGTATGGCGCATCGGCTCCCTCCCCCGCTGGAGGAGGGCAGGGGTAGGGGCCAGCGGCGCCGGCTCAAGCGGGCGGTTGTTGTCCTGCCTGATGCCCCCATCCCCACCTTCCCCCAAAGGGGGAAGGAGTCAAAGTCCAGCATCGTGAAAGCCTCATGCAAGCCACCCCCACCGCCATTCCCGACGTCCTCCTGATCGAACCGCGCATCTTCGGCGACGCGCGCGGCTTCTTTTTTGAAAGCTTCAACCAGCAGGCCTTCAACGAGGCTACCGGAACCGACTTCCAGTTCGTGCAGGACAACCACAGCCGCTCGGCCCGCGGCGTGCTGCGCGGCCTGCACTACCAGATGCCGCCGCACGCGCAAGGCAAGCTGGTGCGCGTCGCGCGCGGGCGCGTATGGGACGTGGCCGTCGACATCCGCCGCGGCTCGCCCACCTTCGGGCAGTGGGTGGGCGTGGAGCTGTCCGAAGACAACCAGCACCAGCTCTGGATCCCCCCGGGCCTGGCGCACGGCTTCGTGGTGCTCAGCGAGAGCGCCGATTTCCTCTACAAGACCACTGCCTACTACGCGCCGCAGGCCGAGCGCTGCATCCTCTGGAACGACGCGCGCCTCGCCATCGCCTGGCCCGACGTGGGCAGTGCGCCACAGCTCTCCCCCAAGGACGCGCAGGGCCAGCCTTTCGCCCAGGCCGAGCTCCCTGCGTTCACTCCCTCCCCCTGTGGGGGAGGGCAGGGGTAGGGGCCAGCGGCGCTCGCACCCAGGTCCCGCTTTCTCGCTGCCCCGCAGACCTCCACCCCGCCTTCGCCCAAAGAGGGAAGGAGCAAGTCACTGCAACACCTCCTGCATCGCCCGATAAAGCGGCGCCGAGCCAAACTGCGCATTCTGCGGATCAAAGGAAAACGCGTTGTGCGCGCGCTCCACCCGCTGCCCCTGCCACGTTGGCTCCAGGAAGAACGAAAGAAACTTCGCCCCCCGGCGCGCGTGCAGTGCCAGCGTCTGCCTGAGCTCTGCCGCATCCATCGCCCTGAGCGGATGAAACTCGGTAATGCCGTACGCATGCTGGCCGCTGCTGCCCAGCCACTTGGCCAGGTCGGCGTCATGCGTCGCGTTGCCGTACAGGCTCACGCCCAGGCGCAGATCGCCCTGCGTGCGCAGCGTGTTGCCCACGGCGAACTTGTTCTCGTCCCAGCCGGGGTTGACCTGCGGCAGGATCTGGTGCGTGTAGCGCGGCGTCTGCTTCAGGCACGAATCGGCCACCACCCCGTCGAAATATTGCAGATAGCGCGCCACCTGCAAGCGGCGAAATGCCAGCCAGTGCGGCGCCAGCGGGTTGTAGTAGTACGACTGCAATTGCGCGGGCATGTCCACGTGCGCCTGCATACCTTCGGGCGCTGCCACTGGCCCGGGCAGGGGCTGCATGGACTGCGGTTGCGGCTGCGGGGTCTGCTGGCGCTCGTCCATGATCGCGATCTCGCGCTCGCCCAGCGGCACCAGGCGGCCCGGCGCCAGCTCCAGCATCGCGCCGATGCGATACAGCCCCGCGGGCAGCGCGCGAAAGTCCATGTCCAGCCGCCACCCCACGTCGGCGGTACCGAATTCGGGTCTGGCCTGCAGCACGTCCTGGCGGCCCTGGTTGACCTTCACGCGGCCGATCAGGCCGCCATTGCGGTACACCTGCACCCACAGGTTCGTGCGCCCGGGCACCCAGGCCCAGCCCGAGATCGGCAAAATGCCGTGCGCCCACGAATCCATGTGCTCCGTGTAGCGCGCAAGCGGCTCGCTGCGAATGTCGCGCGACGGCGGCAGCACCTCGTCAAAGCTGGCGTAGTTCGCGCCCACCGCTGCATTCAGTCGCGCCAGGTCGCCAAACTGCGCCTTCAGATACGCCCGAAACCCGCTCACCGACACCTCGCTGTAGTCGCTCACGCGGTAAGGCAGTTCAAAGCCCATGCCGGTCTCGAAGTGCGCAAACATCTGCTGCAACTCGCCCAGCAGCGTCACCCCGCGGATCTTCGCAAGGTCGCTCTCGGGCAGCTCGCACAGCGCGCCAAGCAAGGCCCGTGCCGCCTGCACGCGTCGCTGCGTGATCGTGTTGTCCGTGCGCGCCACGCTCCAGGGGTAGAGCGCGTCGCCGTGGTAGCTGTCCACCGGCAACGGCCCGTCGCGCGTCTGCGCCAGGTTGGCTGCATCGCGCGCCAGCACAGGCTCTATCGGTGCATGCGCTGAAAAATGCGTGGCAAAAAGATACAGGATCAGCGGCCGCGCGCTCTCGTGCACCGTCCGCGCCACGCGCTGCACGCGCTCCTCGTCGATCACCCAGTCGCTCCCCTGTGCCTTGAACAGTTGCAGCAGCGGCACCGGCAGCGTGTAGCCCAGCGGGTAGCCCTCGCCCTCGGGCGGCGCGGCGGGCTGCAGTTGCTTGAGCGTCGCCTCCACCAACGCTGCCGCCGAGCCCTTGTCGCCCGTGCAGGCTTTTTGCAAACTGCCCTGGCCCGCCGCCTCGTCGGGCGTGGCGATGCAGGTATCCACCACCCCCACCATCGGCGCCAGCAGCATCGCGCCGCGCGCGCCCTCGCCCACCAGCGGGCGCAGATCCAGTCGCAGCCCCAGAAGCACCAGCATCAGGATAGCGAACAGCACCAGCAAAACGCGGGGCAGGCTGTGGCGGGGCAGCGGCATGGCGAGGGGTGAGTAAAGCGAACGCGCAAGTATCGGGCATGGCGCCTTGCTCCTTGTGCCAGGATGGCCGGCGTCGTACCCATTCACTGGACTGGCTGCAAATCCGCCTCCTGCACCATGCGCACCTGACGGGCGCAAGCGATGTCCTGCGTCTTTGCCTTCGCGCGCACTGCAGCCATCAGGGCGGCAGGCAGGCGCACGTTCAGCGTGGCTTCATTCCTTGCCACCTCGGATCGCATGGGTTTGAATTGATGGCTTGCCTCCGTCGCGTGCATGTAGCGGGCCCTGAGGGCCTGGCCCGAGCACGGGGCTTTTTCAGCCTTGCCTTAAACTCCTGAGCCTTCGCGCCCGTGCACGCGCTGCGCCCCCCGGCTGCCCATGGCAACTTCCCCACTGACCGACTCCACCCCATCCACGGCCACCGCCGAGCCGCGCCCGCGCCTGGGCCAGCTGCTGGTGCAGGCCGGCAAGCTCACCGAGCGCGACCTGGAGCGCGCCCTCACGGTGCAGCAGGAGCTCGGCGGTCTGCTCGGCTCGGTCATCGCGCGCCTGGGGCTGGTGTCGGAGCTCGACATCGCGCGCACCCTCGCGCCCCAGCTTGGCGTGCCGCTGGTCGCTGGTGACGACTTTCCCGACTTGCTGCCCGAGGTCGAGGGCCTGCTGCCCGAATTCCTGCGCGCCCACGCCGTCTGCCCGCTGGCGCTGGAGGGCGACGCGCTGCACGTGGCCATGGCCGTGCCGCAGGACGCCTTCGTGCTCAAGGCGCTGCACCTGGTCACCGGGCGCAGCATCCATCCGGCACTGGCGCTCGAAGTCGACATCGCCAAGGCCCTGGCCGAGCCCGAGGCCGAGGACGAAGCCGCGCAGGACGACCTCTACGACGACCTGGACGGCGGCGACTTCATCGAGCACCTGAAGGACCTGGCCAGCGAAGCGCCTGTCATCCGCCTGGTCAACGCCATCATTGCCCGCGTCATCGAGCTGCGCGCCTCCGACATCCACCTCGAACCCTTTGACGACGGCCTGCACGTGCGCTACCGCGTCGATGGCGTGATCCACCAGGGCGAGCTCGTGCCCGCGCGCCTGGCTGCCGCCGTGGGCTCGCGCGTCAAGCTGCTCGCGCACCTCGACATCGCCGAGCGCCGCCTGCCGCAGGACGGCCGCATCAAGACCCGCGTCAAGGGCCACGAACTCGATTTGCGCGTCTCCACCGTGCCCACGGTCTATGGCGAGAGCATCGTGCTGCGCGTGCTCGACCGCGCCAGCGTCAGGCTGGACCTGGCCACCATGGGATTCGAGCCCGACACGCTGGCGCGCTTTCGCGAACTGCTTGCGCGCCCGCACGGCATCCTGCTGGCCACCGGGCCGACGGGCTCGGGCAAGACCACCACGTTGTACGCGGCGCTGGCCAGCATCGACGCCCAGGCCAACAAGATCATCACCGTCGAGGACCCGGTCGAATACCAGCTCGAAGGCATCAACCAGATCCAGGTGCACCCGCAGATCGACCTCACCTTCGCCAACGCGCTGCGCTCCATCCTGCGCCAGGACCCGGACATCATCATGATCGGCGAAATGCGCGACGGCGAGACCGCGCAGATCGCCGTGCAGTCCGCGCTCACCGGCCACCTGGTGCTGTCGACCTTGCACACCAACACCGCCGCCGGCGCCATCACGCGCATGCAGGACATGGGCGTGGAAAGCTATCTCATCACCTCCTCGGTCAACGGCGTGCTGGCCCAGCGCCTGGTGCGCACGCTGTGCGCGCAGTGCCGCCAAGCCTACCAGCCCGACCAGGCGCTGCTGCAGCGCACGGGCCTCGCCCGCTTCGTGCAGCCCGGCCAGAGCATCTACCGCGCCGTGGGCTGCACCGCCTGCGGCCAGACCGGCTACCGCGGGCGCACCGGCATCCATGAGCTGTTCTTGCTGGACGAAGCCATGCGCCGCGCCATTCTGGAAGGGCAGGACGCCAACAGCCTGCACCAGCTCGCGCGCCAGGCCGGCATGCACAGCCTGCACGAAGACGGCCTGCGCAAGGTCGCCGCCGGCGTGACCGCGCTCGACGAAGTCGCGCGCGTCACGCAGGACCAGCAGGAAGCGTGATGAGACTCTTCGGTGCTCCCCGCATTCACTCCCTCTCCCTCTGGGAGAGGGCAGGGGTGAGGGCCGCCGGCGCATCCGGGCCCACGGCGGTCACGAAGCCGCCCCTCTCCCAGCCTCTCCCCAAAGGGGCGAGGAGCAAATCCGGCCGCCATCTGGCCCCCTCTCCTTCTGAGAGGGCAGGGGTGAGGGCCGCCGGCCTGTGTCGGGCCCTGTCCGCCGCGTGGCGCCCCGGCCCCTCATCGCTCCTGCAAGTTCACAGAACATCAGGGCGCTTCCGCCATGCCTGAATTCGTCTGGCGCGCGGCCAGCAGCAGCGGCGCACTGACCCAGGGGCGGCTCAGTGCGGCCAGCAGCGCTGCCGCGCTGCGCCAGCTCACCGCGCAAGGCCTCACGCCGCTGGAGATCGTCGATGCCCAGCAGGCCGGCGCGCCCCCGGTGCCCGCGGCCCGCGGCCTGCGCCTGGCCGGGCAGCGCCAGGGCAAGGGGCCGGTCAACGCCGCCGACGTGCTCGCGCTCACCTCCGAGCTGGCCATCATGCTGCGCGCCGGACTGGCGCTGGACAACGCGCTGCGCGTGCTCGTCGAGATGGCGCACAAGCCCAGCGTCGCCGCGCTGGCGCAGGACGTGCTCGACGCCGTCAAGGGCGGCACGCCGCTCTCGCGCGCCCTGGCCGCGCACCCCGCGCACTTCGGCGACTTCTACGTCAACATGGTGCGCTCGGGCGAGGCCAGCGGCCAGATGTCCGCCGTGCTCGACCGCCTGGTGGAGCACCTGCAGCGCCAGCGCGCGCTGCGCGACAGCATCGTCTCGGCCACCATCTACCCGGCCATCCTGCTCACCGTGGCCCTGCTCTCGCTCGTCGCCATGCTCGGCTTCGTCGTGCCGCAGTTCGAAAAGCTCTTCACCGAAATGGGCGACGCGCTGCCCCTGCCCACGCGCATCGTCATGGACCTGGGCCACGTCTTTCGCGCCTGGGGCATCGAGATCGCCGTCGGCGTCTTCGTGCTCGGCGCGCTGCTGCTGCGCTGGCTGCGCTCGCCCGCGGGCCGCCAATGGTGGCAGGCGCGCCTGCTGCGCCTGCCACTGCTCGGGCGCCTCACGCTGCGCTACCAGCTCACGCTCTATGCGCGCTCGCTGGGCACCCTGCTGGCCAACGGCGTGCCGCTGCTCACCGCGCTGGCGATCGCCTCCGACACCGTGGGCAACGCCGCGCTGCGTCCGCAGCTCGCGCGCGTGGCGCCCATCGTCAAGGAAGGCGGCAAAATGGTGCAGGCCGTCACTTCCACCGGTCTGTTTGAACCATTGGCCATCAACCTGATCCGAGTGGGCGAAGAAACCGGGCGCCTGGGCGCCATGATGCTGGAGCTCTCCGCCATCCTGGAGCGTGAGGTCGAAAACGGCATCAAACGCTTGCTGGTACTGCTTGAGCCGCTCCTCATCTTGATACTCGGCGTGTTGATTGCCGCCATCATCGTCTCCATCCTCCTGGGAATCCTGTCCATCAATGACCTCGCTGCCTGACCTGCCCGCCGCGCGCCGCCGCGCCCGGGGCTTCACCCTCATCGAGCTGCTCGTCGTGCTCGCCATCCTCACGCTGCTCGCCGGCATCGTCGGCCCGCGCGTGCTCAACCAGCTCGGCGGCGCCAAGTCCAAGACCGCGGCGGTGCAGATCGCCGACTTCGACAAGTCGCTCGAACTCTTCAAGCTCGACGTCGGCCGCTACCCCAGCACCGAAGAAGGCCTGGCCGCCCTGGTCACCAAGCCCGGCAACGCCAACGGCTGGAACGGCCCCTACCTCAAGGGCGGCGTGCCCACCGACCCCTGGGGCAACGCCTACCGCTACACCAACAAGGCCGGTCAGCTCGAAATCCTCTCGCTCGGCGCCGACGGCGCGCCCGGCGGCGAAGGCGAGAACGCCGACGTCCGCAACCAGCCCTGACGTGTCCCCGGCCCTCACCCCAGCCCTCTCCCGGGGGGAGAGGGGGAAAGAGCGGCCATGGCGCTGGCCGTGGGCCGCGACCGCCGCGCTTCTCCGATGGGGAGGTGCGCGGGAGCCGGACCCGGGCCAGCCGCTGGCCCCCACCCCGGCCCTCCCCCAAAGGGGGAGGGAGCAAGAAGGGGAGCGGTGCAATATTTCTCCCTTGCTCCTTTGGGGAGAGGGCGGGGCGAGGGGCTGGCGCCGCTACCGCCATGCCCGCGGCTTCACCCTCGTCGAGCTGCTCGTCGTCTTTGCCATCATGGGCCTGCTGGCTGCGGTGATACCTGGTGTCTATGAGCGCATGCGTGAGAGCGCCCAATATCGGGATGCCTTGTTGTCTATCCAGGTTGACCTGCGACATGCCCGCCGCCAAGCCATGCTCACCGGACATGAAACCCGCTTCGTCGTCGATCTGCCGCAACGGACCTATGGCGTGGAAGGCGAGCCTGGCCGTGAGCTCCCGCAGCCGCTTCGATTGCGGGTGACGGTGGCCGACAGCGAACTGGCTCGCGATGCTGTGGCCTCCATCCGCTTCCTGCCGGGCGGTGGGGCTACTGGCGGGAGCATCGATGTGCTGCGGCCTTCCGAAACAGGGACGCGTCTGAGGATCGATTGGCTTTCGGGCGGCATCGAGAAGGAAGCCATTGCACCATGATGGCGTCTGTTTTACGGTCTCGTCTACGGGGATTCAGTCTGCTGGAGCTGCTCGTGGCCATCTCCATCATGGCCCTTGCTCTTGGCGTGCTATATAGAGCGATGGCGGGTAGCGCCCAGGCGGCGGCGACGGTCGAGCAGCGGCAGTCGGCATTGGCGGTTGCGCAGAGTTTGCTCTGGGCCAATGCCGACCTTCCCTCCGAGGGCTGGTGGCAAGACGGGCAGTCCGGTCCCTACAAATGGTCCGTGCGATCAACGCCCTACCCGACAGAAGTAGAGCGAACCACGCCTTCTGCTGTCCCGTTGCAAAGGCTGCAGGTCGTCGTTTCCTGGGGGGGGGCCGACCGAACGCATTCGCTGGAACTCTCCACCCTTTTGGCCCAGCGTCCGCCACTGGCCCTGGCAGGGGGGGTACGGTGAAACGAGTGGGCAGACAGCCGGACGGTTTTACCCTGGTGGAGATGCTGGTGGTGCTGGTGCTTGTGTCCCTGCTGGCTCTCGGGCTGGTATCCACCATGCAGACCATGGGACGCACGCAAGATCGCCTGGAGCAACGCTTTGCAGAGCTCGATGAACGCCAGGTTGTGCGTGCATTTGTTGCTCAGATCCTGGGGCGCCTGTCCGATCGACGGATGGTGCCGCTGCAGCCGGGACAGCCGCCATACGCGTTTCATGGTGACAGCGCAATGGTGCAGTGGCTGGGCATCATGCCGGCGCGCCCCGGCCTTGGAGGACGTTACTGGATGCGTGTGGAGCTTGGGCGCGACGATGGCGGTATGCCGGCGCTGATGTTGCGCTATCAACCCTGGGCGGGCGAAACGACATGGCCTGACTGGTCTCGCGCGCGGTCCCGCATTCTGGTCGCCGCCGTCTCCCGATTTGAAATCGCCTACGGCGGTGGCGACATGCCGCCTTCAGAGTGGCTGCCTGGCTGGGACGAATACCAGCAGTATCTGCCCACACGTCTCAGCTTGCGCGTCGATACCATGGAGGCTGGCCAGTGGCCAATGTGGGTCATCGCGACGCGCGCGCTCTCTGCCGGTGGCGCGCGTGCCAGCATGTACAGCACGGGCCCGGGACGTTAGATGGTGGCAGCGGTTCAAAGCCGATCACGGCAGGAGGCGATGGCGCTCGTAATGGTGCTGTGGATCGTCGCCGCCCTGAGCATAGCCGTCACCGGCATCGTCTGGCTTGCGCGCAGCGAAATACGTCAAGCCAGCGCCATGCAGGACAGCGCCCAAGGCGTGGCGACGGGGCGTGCTGCCATGGTCGAGGTCTTGCAGCAACTCCTGGCGATGAAGTCAGTGCGTATCGACCGGCCGGAACGCCGCGTCGTGCATTTCGAAGACGTGGAATTTGAGGTGCTGGTGCTCCCGCTGAACGGTTGGGTAGACCTGAACCGTGCTCCGCTGGCTCTCCTGGCTGCCTTGCTCGAACATGGAGCCCATTTGAACTCGGAGGCCGCGCGCCGGCTTGCGGGCGACATCGTTGCACGCCGTTCCATGGCTCTTCCTCAGGGGACTCCAGCTCTTTTCGATGCGGTTGAAGACCTGATGCAACTGCCAGGGATCGACTACGAGGCCTATGCTAGACTCGCGCCGCTCGTCACCGTCGACTCCGGCGGAAATGGCCAGGTCAATGCCTACGCGGCGCCTCCGGCGGTGTTGCTGGCACTTACGCACGGCAATCAGGCGGCAGCAAACGGGTTTTTTGCAGTTCGCGAGCATGGACCGGGCGATTTGTCAGGTTTCGATACCGCGCTCGTCACTTCGGGAGGCTCGTCCGCGCTGCGTATCATCGCACGGCCCGTGCTCGCCAGCGCATCCCCGTACACAGTCGTTTGTGATGTCGTCCTCTTGGGGCAGAGCACCAAGGCCGCGCCGTGGAATTTTCTTCAGTGCAGCTATGGGACAACCGCAACTTGGTGAATTCGGTGCCAACTTCCGCAGCAATCCGTTCCCCGTCTCTTGATTGGCGCGCCCTCTGGCTTGCTGTCTGCCGCCCATGGCGCAGGGCGTCGGGCTGGCCTTGGGTCAGGCTGCTTACCCCGGCGCACGCGGTCACGTTGATTGACGCCGGCGGAGGGCGCCAGACCTGGAGCGCACGACTCGACGGCGAGGTGATGCCGGCTGGCCGCGGGGCGGGAGGACAGGCGCAATGGACTGCCGTAGCACTGCCACAAACCCTGGTACTGCAGCGCGCTCTTACGCTGCCCGCGGCGCTTGACGCGGCACAAGTGCAACGCGCGCTGGAACTCGAAGCCGGCGCGAGCAGCCCGTTTTCCCTGCAGGACTTGTGTTGGGGGTACGTACTTGAACCTGCGGCGGCGGGCCAAAGGGCGAGGATCGTACTGACATCACGCCAGCAAATTGCCGCCTATCTGCGAGACCAAGCGCCGATCCAGCACCAAGTTGTGAAAGCCCCGGAGGTCTGGGCTCCGCTGGAAGACCAAACTTCCGGCTACGTCGTACTGCCCGGATACGGTGAGGTGCGGCGCCAGGAGGCGCAGCGCAAGGGCAGAGGATTGTATCTCGGGGCCCTCGTTTTGCTGCTGGTTCTGCTCGTGTGCATCGCCATCACGCCTACGTTGCAGTTGCGCGCGCAGGCGATTGAGGCGGTTCGTGCATATGACGAACTCCATGCCCGCGCGAGTCAGGCAGTGGCAGCGCGTGAGGCCCTCGTGGGCGCCATGGATCGGTTGGCGCAAGTCGAAAACCTGGAACGGGCCAGCGCCCCTGCAGCGAGAATCGTGAACGTACTGACCACACTTTTGGGCGACGATACTTACCTTGCGGCGTTGCGCATCCAGGGTACCAAGGTTTCGTTGGACGGGCAGACCAGCAATGCCGCGCAATTGATGCAGGCGTTGGGGCATGAGCCCGGCATTGAAGAGGTGACCGCGCCGGTGCCTGCTACGCGCCCCTTCGGCAGCGGCAAGGACATGTTCAAGATCGAATTTCGATTTGACCCCAAGGTTTTTGGCGTGCCCAGTCGCGGCCAGCAGCCGGCTGTGACGCCTGTGCACGGAGAAGTGCGGTGAGCCGCGGCCAGGCGCGCGACCGCTGGGTCCTTGCGCTCACGATGGTCGTGTTGGCCTTACCTCTGGTCGCAGGCACGGCTTACGTCGTCGAAAAGCACCGCTGGGCGCAAAGCCAGCTTGAACAACTCGCCCCGCGTTATGCCCGCCTGCAGGGGATGGTGCAAGCAAGCGCTGCCATCGAAGCCGCCAATCAGCAGGCGAGTGCGAGCCTGCGCGCGTATCTGTATCCGGCAGACAAGACACTCAATCAGGCCGGAAACGAGATGCAGCAGCAGATCCGGGATGCTCTTTCTGCCGCAGGCCTGCGCGTGGGTAGCAGCCAGGTGATGCAAAGCAAATCAGAGCTTCCGGGCCTGGAGCGCGTTCAGGTCGGCATCAAGGCTGAAGGCGATTTGCCCGCTTTGCAGGCGGCCCTGCTCGGCTTGCAGGCCTTGCATCCGGCGGTATGGGTGGATAGCCTGGCAGTGAACGTCATGGGGGCTGCCCGTGCCGAAGCGCCGCAGAATCTGAGCATTCAGATGGAGCTCTCCGCATGGAAGGAGTCCTCGTGAACGGGCGGGCAGTGCGCTGGGGGCTGGCTCTGACCTTGCTGTTCGCCCTGCTGGTGTTGGCGTCGATGTGGTTCGGCCGCCAAGGGGAGTTGCGCAACATGCGCTGGCAAGCTCCAGAAACCATCGCGTTTGACGCGGCGCAGTGGAATACGCATATTCCTGCGCGCACGCTGCAAGCCGGCGAGCTGCTGCAAACCTTGGAGCGGCCCCTGTTTTCACCCTTGCGCCGCCCTCCGCCCCCACCCCCGCCGCCCCAGAAAGAAGACACGCAGGCGGCCACCTTGACGGATATGCATCTGTACGGCCTGTACGGATCCGGTTCGACTGGCGGGGCCATTGTTCGCGTTGACGGGAAAGACCAGCGTCTGTCCGTCAATGAAAACATCAAGGGCTGGAAATTGGTGCGCGTGGGCGACGACAGCATCACGTTGCGGCGCGGCGGGCAGGAACGCACGCTGCAGCTGGTGCATGTCATCCTCGTGCCCGACAAGGCTGCCGCCGCGGCCAGCGTGCGCCGGACGCCCGGTTCGCGATCCTCCGGCGGCTCCGGCAACTCCCGCGCGGCGCCGGCTGCCGCTGCCGTACCCCGAGACCAGGAAGCCACGCCGCAGGGCACGGCGTCGGCAGAGGCTGCCGCTGCGGCAGACCCTGCGCAAAAGCCTTCAGCACCGCCCCACTATTCGGGCCCAAAGTCCTTTGTCAAACCTGCCCCGAATCCTTGAACGGAACATACCCATGGATGGTCTTGCGGCCGCGCTCGTCCATCTTGAATGGCAATCATCCGTCTGACGCCATGACCCTGCATAGATTCACCACCGCATCCGCCATCTTTCTCCTGGTCGGCTGTACCACGATTGCGCAAGAGAGCACGGAGGCCCTGCCGCCGGTACAGGAGGCGCCGGCTGCAACCGCCGCCACTCCGCGGGATGTACTGCCGCCGCCAGAGCAGGACTCCGGCATGCTGGCGCCCGAGATACGTGCGCGCCAGGAGCCGCGTCTTTTGCGCGGTGACGACGCCGTCATTGCGCCTCCCAAGCCTCAGCCTGTGGCGCAAGGAGCGGCGCACACATTCAAGTTCGAGGAAGCACCCATCAGCGAAGTCGTGCACGTCATGCTGCGTGACATCCTGCGCGTCAGCTACGTGTTGCATCAACCGGTTGCAGGCTCCGTCACTCTGGCCACGAGAGGCCCTGTCAGCGCCGACGACGCCCTGGCCATGCTCGAATCCGCCTTGCTGGCCAACGGCTTGGTCATGGTGCGCGATACCCGCGGCACCTATCACGTAGGCAAGGCCGACGTGCTGCGCGGCATTGGTTCCCCCGTGCGCCAACCCTCGGGCAAGGGGCCGCTGCCTGCAGGCTACGGTGCCATCGTCGTGCCGCTGCAATTCATCGGCGCATCCGAGATGGCCGCGATTCTCAAGCCGCTCATGC
Organism: Comamonas flocculans; assembly: GCF_007954405.1. Classification (NCBI taxonomy): domain Bacteria; kingdom Pseudomonadati; phylum Pseudomonadota; class Betaproteobacteria; order Burkholderiales; family Comamonadaceae; genus Comamonas; species Comamonas flocculans. Next base: position 1,951,241 of record NZ_CP042344.1, read on the forward strand.
CCGCCGAGGCCTTGGCACGCGTGGACAATACCCGCAACCTGCTGGTGCTCATAGGCACCCGTGTACAGGCCGAGGGCTGGTTGGACATGGTCAACACCTTCGACGTCAATCTGCTCAAAGGCATGTCGGTCGGAGTGTTCCCGCTCAAACATGTCACGGTGGCCGAGGTCGAGTCCGCGTTGCAGTTGCTGGGCTCTGCCAGCGTCGCGGCCACTGGGGCCGCCACGCCGCAGCCCGCTGCTCCAGCGCGCGCAGGGTCCGCAGGCGCCCAGGCTGCATCGGGGGCCGCCAGCGGCCTTGCGCAGGCGCTGAACTCGGACGGTTTTCCGCTCCGGGGAGCCATCCGTGTCATGCCGATAGCCCGCATCAACAGCATTCTGGTGGTCACGCCGCGCGCCGCATACCTCGACGAGGCCAGGCGCTGGATCGAGAAGCTGGACCAACCCACGGACAACGGCGCCGAGCCCGGTTTGCACATCTACAAGGTGCAAAACGGCAACGCCCAGCACCTGGCCTCCGTGCTCTCGGGGATTTTTGGGGGAACCGCTTCGCCCACTGCGCAGCAGGACAACACGGGAGTGGCCCCGGGTCTGAGAAGTGCCACGGTGTCGACGCCATCGTGGCAGCAGCAGGGAGCCAACGGCATGTGGGGCAGCGGCCAGACGGGTATGGCGTTTGGTTCCGGTACAGGCGGTTTCGGCGCTGGGACCTTCGGCACGCAAAACCGCTTCGGCGCGCCGCTGGCCACCAATGCACCGGCGGCTCAGGCGAACGCATCAGCGCCGGTGGTCGCCCAGGTCGGCGGCGTGCGCGTCATGGCCGATACCCTCAACAACTCGATCCTGGTATGGAGCACGACGGGCGAATTCCAGAAGATCGAATCCACGCTCAAACGCCTGGACCTGCCCCCCACCCAAGTGCTGATCGAAGCCACCATCATTGAAGTCACCCTGGGCGACGACCTCAAGTACGGGCTGCAGTGGGCGTTTTCCGACACCCACCGCCACGGCGCAGGCAGCGGGCTGGTCGGGCAGGTGCCCGGCGCCTCCGGTGGCGGCTTTTCCTACACGCTGACCGATTCGCTGGGCAAGCTGCGCCTCACGCTCAACGCCTTGGCCGACAAGTCGCTCATCAAGGTGATCTCCAGCCCTTCGCTCATGGTGCTCGACAATCAGGTCGCCACCATGGCCGTGGGCACCCAGCAGCCGATACGTACGGGCGAGACCAACTACCTGAACGGCACCAACGTCAACCAGGGCACGCCCATCACCACCAACTACCAGTACAAGGACACTGGCGTACAACTGCAGGTACAGCCCTCGGTCAATTCGGGCGACCTGGTCACCATGGACATCAACCAGTCCGTCACCGACGTGGGCGACCAGGACACGATCACCGGCCAGCGCACCTTCCTGCAGCGCCAGATCGCCAGCAAGGTGGCGGTGCGCTCCGGTCAGGCCATCGTGCTCGGTGGCCTCATCAAGGACAACGCCAGCACCGGCAAATCGGGCGTACCCTTCCTGCAGGACATCCCCGTATTGGGCCATCTGTTTGGCGCTACCACCACCAACAATGCGCGTACCGAACTGCTCGTCATCATCACCCCCAAGGTGGTGCGCACCGATCCGGAAATACGTGAAATCAGCGAGGAACTGCGCGACCGCCTCAAGGGTCTGCATCTCCTCGACCTGCGTGACAGTGCTACGGGGCTGCGCGCTCCTGTCACGCCGCTACAGACTCGCACCACTCCGTGAAAGGCAGACATGAACTTTGGTACCTTCATCTCCTCCTCTGGTCGCCGTGCAGCGCTGGCTGCACTGGCGCTGTTCGCGCTTGCAGGCTGTGCCTCACTGCAGCCGGCCACCCCTGAAGAGGCCGTCAGTGCTCGTGCCGCGCAGCGCTGGAAGGCTCTGATTGCGCACGACTGGCCTGCCGCCTATGAATTTCTCACCCCCGCTTTTCGCGCCACCATGAACGTCGAGCGTTATGCCTACCGGTTCGTTGGCGTACCACGTTGGCTCGATGCGACGGCGGTGCGTTCGGCCAAGTGCGAGGAAGACCGCTGCACCGTGGTGGTCAACATCGTGGTCGATTACCCCACCAAGGCCAACACCAAGACTTTGAACACCGACGTAACCGAAACCTGGCTGCGCGAAGATGGCCAGTGGTACAAGTACGAAGCCATGTAAGCCGTGCACCTATCTCGCCCGCAGCCGCTTGCCGAGCGGCACGCTCGTGTGGTTGCGGCCCTGTGGATCGGTGTCCGGAGGCTCCATGGCTGGCTTGCCTGCGTTCTGCTATGTCTGTGCCAATGTGCATTGGCGCAGCCGCCCGCCGGTGTCGGCGCCATCGACCAAGTGGATTGGGATCCCGTCCAGCGCACTCTTGCCGTCGTTGGCTGGGCGGGTACTGCCCAGCCGCAGGCGTTCATTACCAGTCTGCGCGTGTTGCTGGACGGGCAGTCCATCTACCACGGCCCGCGCTGGCAGCATGAAGAGCGCGACGACGTAGTCCGGGCCACCGGGCGCCCCGACTGGCGTGGCAGCGGCTACCGCATCATTGCCCCAGTGCCCGCTTCGCTCGCATGCAGCGACTGCACCGTGCGCGTGATCGCTCGCACGGGCGACGGTCATGCCATCGAACTTGCCGCCGGCCCCTCCCTGAAGGGGCCGTCCATCGCCCCAGCGGCGCTGCGTGGCTGGCACGCCTGGCTGCTGCTCGCGCTGCTGGCGTTGCCCCTCGTCACGCTCGCCTGTCGCCGCTGCAGTCCACTGGCCCTGGCGGGCGCTACCGCCGTCGCGTTTGTGGCCCTGGTGGCCAGCGGCACTACCGGCTCCTCGCTGCCCCTGTTGTTGCAGGGCGCCGCCGTCGTGCAGGGCGATGCGCCGGTGTGGCTCGGCCAGGCACGCCCCATCCGCAGCGATGAATGGGAAGTCATCACCCCGATGGCGCTGGCCCAGCAGGCGCATGAACCACGCTTTCCCGTCGTCAACCACAACCTCGGCGCGGGCGGACAGAACATGCTCGTCATCGGCATGACCGGTGTACCCGTGGCCCATGTCAGCGCCCTGGCGCGGCCGGCCACCTGGGGCTTCTTCATGCTGCCCCTGCCCCAGGCGCTGGCCTGGTACGGATGGCTGCCCTTTTTTGCCTGCTTCGCCGCCTTGTGGTGGCTCATCGGGCGCATCGCCAGCATCGGCTGGCGACCCGCGGCGGCTCTCGCCGCCGCCCTTTCCTGGTCCGCCTACGCCATGGCGTTTTCCGGCTGGCCGGCCTACCTGCTGTTCTTTGGCGTGGCCGGCCTGTCGTGCGCCATGCACGCGCTGCGCACCGAGCGGATGTGGGCCGGTGCGCTGTCGGGCGCTGGTCTCGGGCTGGCAGTGGCCGGCTACGTCCTCGTGCTCTACCCGGCGTGGCAGGTGTCGCTGGGCTACCTGCTCGCCGCCGTGGCCGTCGGCTGGGCCTGGCAGGCGCGTGGCACGTTGCGCCGCGGCGGTGCCCAGGCGCTGGCGCTGCTGATGGCCGTGCTCATCGCCGTCGGCCTGCTGGGCGCATGGTGGCACGATGCGGCAGCCACCGTGCACGCCATTGAAGCCACCGTCTATCCCGGCCAGCGCGCCGCCAACGTCGGGGGCGACATCGACCCGTGGTACCTCATCAAAGGCCTGCTCAGCGTCAGCACCATGTACCAGACACCGCCACTGATGGACGCCAGCGACGCCGGCTCCAACCTCTGGCTGTTTATCCCGCTGGCCGTGCTGCTTGCCTGGCGCCTGATCACGCGTCGGGCCGTGGGTGCGCTTGGGCTGGCCGTCGCGCTCTATCTGCTGGCCGCTTTCATCTACATGGTCTTTGGCATCCCCGAGCCGCTGGCCCGCGCCAGCCTCTGGGGGCGCGTGCTGACATATCGCATGGACCTCGCTCTTGGCCTGGCCCAGGTGCTGCTGCTCGCCATCTTGTGGGAACGCGCCGCGCCGCCGCCACGCCCGGTTGCCGCCGCCGCGCTCATGCTTGCCTTGGTCGCCGCTCTCTGGAGCTGGCGCCAGTTGCCCGTGCCCCTGGCCGGTGCGCTCTCACCCGCCGCCGTGGCCCTGTCCACCCTCGTCTGGGCGCTGCTCGCCTGGTGGCTGACACGCGGCGAGTTCGCGCGCGCCACCGCGCTGTTCACCGTCTGGACGCTGGCCATTGCGTTGCCCTTCCAACCCTTGGTGGGGGCGCCGCAAGCCTTGACTCTGGCTCCTGCGCTGGCAGCGCACCTGCCACCGGGCAGCCGCGTGGCCGTGCTTGGCGACCGCCGCTGGTCGCTGCTCTTGCCCGCCACCGGCACCGCCGTCGTCAATGCCGTGCATTACGCACCGCCCGCCATGCTCTGGCGACGGCTGGACCCGGACGACCGTCAGCAGGCGGTGCACAACCGTTACCAGCGCCTGCTGCTGCGCTTGCAGACACTGACGCCGGATGCGCCGCCCTACGAGATGACCAGCCCGCGCCTGGACGAAGTCGTGCTCACGCTCGACCCAGCCCGCTTCGACTTTCGCCTGCTTCAGGCAAGCCATGTGCTCGCCGCGCCCCAGGACACTCCCGCTCTGCAGGCCAACCCGGCGCTGCGCGAGGAAACCCGGGGCGCCCAGTGGGTACTTTGGGCGTTGCACTGATATTGCGGCATGGGCTTGGTGCCGTGTTTACACTTGGGCACACTTTTTGAAGGAGCCCGCCGTGAAACGCGTCCTCGCCACCCTTGCCCTGATCTCGCTGGCTGCCACGGCTTTTGCCGGGGGCCGCTACGACGGCATCTACGCCTCTCCGCTTTCCAACGCCTCATGGGTGTCCTTGCACCATGACGATGTGCGTGTGGTCGCCGCATCGTTCAATTCCACCTTCAGGATGGACGGCACCGTCATCATCACCACCACCATTGGCACCACCATTCCGTCGATCATGAACACTTGGGATCTGTTGGGCGGACCGCTCTCGGGCAACGTTGCCAGCATTTCGGGAGAATTCAACTACGGTACCTGTTACGTCACCATGCGGTTGGTGCTGGCGGATGGTTCATTTCAAGTCTTTCCCGTTTCATCCGTACAGACGGCACAGGGCAGGCGCACCAATGTCTCGTGTCAGAACGCCTTCCAGGGTGCGAACTGGCCGCTGACCTTCAAGCGCATCTTCTGATCTGCGGCCGGGGGTGAGGGTATGCACGGCCCCGTGCATGGCGCAAACCAAACCCAACCATCGACTTCGCCCAGCTCGTGCAGGCGCGGGCTCTCGCGCAGGCGCCTGGCGTCCTCCCCACGCGCCAGCACCCGACCGGCGCCGGTGCTGGCAAAGTCAAACCGCAGCGCGTCAACGCTCACGCGTACCCGGTCCAGTTCGCCTGCCACCCGCCATGGCGGCCCATTCGCTGGCAGCGGGGTCGCCACAAAGCTCAGGTGCTGATAGCGATTCACGGCCGGCCAGTCCTGTGGGGTCAAGCCCATCCCTTGCCACAGCACAGGCTGCGGGTAATACAGCACCCCATTTACCACCGGCACGCCCGCCGCCGCCAGCGTCACCGCCGCCTTCGCATCGGCGCTGAGCACCAGCGTGCGCGGCACTTGTCCGTTCGCGTCAGCGGCGAGTGCCGCCACCTCAGGGGCCAAGGCCATGCTGCGCGGCGCGCGTGACCAGGGGTTGAAGGCAAGGCCAGCCGAGAGCCCCAGCGCCAGCAGCAGTGCGGCCGCCGCGCCCACCCGTCCGCGCATCAGCCACCAGGCGCTGGCGCCTACGCCCAGCGCCATGGCCAGCCGGGTGCCGGCGCCGTCGGTTTGCAGCACCCCGGCGGGCAGCCAGGCAAACTCCAGCGCCACCAGCCCCGCGCTTGCCAGGGCCACCGCCATGGCCACGCCGGCCTGAACCCGGCCTGCACTTGCCGATGCCGCCGTCCGTGCCGCCCAGCCCGCCGCAAGCAACGCCAGCAGCGCCGTGCATGCCAGTCCCAGCGACAGATCGAGCCGAACCCCCGTCACCCGGCTCCACAGCGTGGCGCGCGCCAGCCACGGCGCGATGCCGACGAAGCGAAACACCAGCCAGAACGCCACGAACGCCAGGCAGGCGCGCAGCGTCCAGCGCAGTGGGTGCGCGCGCGTTGCCTGCCACGCGGCCAGCAGCAGCAGCGGCAGCGGCAGCAGGATGAAGGCGCTCATCTCGCTCTCGTTGGCGTACATCGCCGGCACCAGCGCTGCGGCATCCGGCGCCAACCCGCCATGCAGCAGCGCCCCATTCAGGTAGCCGCGCAGCAGCCACCAGGGCGCTCCCGCAATGTCCGCGCCGGTTTGCGCGTCGCGCCCCCCGGGGTAGACCGTGGCCGCCATGCGCGCCACGGCGTCTGCCGTGTCCAGCCACCAACTGCCCAGCAGCGTGCCCGCCACCGTCAGCGCCGCCAGCAACCCCAGCCACTGCGGCGCGTGCCAGCCGGGCCGGGCATGTCGTCCGTCCGCCAGCCAACCCAGCGCCAGCAGCGCCAGGCACCAGCCGGTGCTGATCTGCCACGGCGGATACAGCACCAGCGCCCAGCCCGCCAGCAGGGCACCCATTGCCGCACCCCAGGCCGCCCCCGCGCGCCAGTGCCGCGCCTGCGTCAGCCGCGCCAACGTTAGCCACAGCGCGGCGCCAAACGCCACCGGGTAGAGCGGCCATTGCGACCAGCCCGCCGCATACGGCGCTGCGCAAAACGATGCCGCCAGCACCAGCGCCAGCCCCGCCCGGGCCGGCAGCAGCAGGCGCAGCGCCTGCCACAGGAAGAACAGGCAGGCAAACAAGGGCAGGTGCCACTGCCATGCCATCGCCTGGCGCAGCGGCAGAAAAAAATAAGCCCAGGTAGCCGGCCGCGCCAGAGCTGCCCATTGCGTCACCGGCGTACCCGTCATGCCGATGACACCCATGTTCTGCCCCTCGGGCCCCAGCAGCGTGTTCACCACCGGAAAGCGCGGTACGTGGTTGACCTGTGCCAGCGCGTTGGTCACCAGGATGCCCCACTCATCCGCGCGGATGAAGCGTGGCGTGCCCAGCGCTGCCGGGCTGCCGCGCCACTGCACCAGCGCCGCCTCCGGCCCCTGCGCCAGCAGCGGCCATGAACTGCCCGTCACTCCCGCGGCCACCAGCAGCGCGAAGACCACCCAGATCAGCGTGCCCACCTGCGCCGCGTGGCCCTGTACCCACGCATCCAGGTTCGCTGCCCGCGTCATCGAAAGAAGCGGGGCGCCTCGCCCCACAGGTGCCAGGCAGCGGGCTCCTCGCGCATCGCCGCATCGAGCGTATCGAACAGCGCCTGCGCCAGCGCCTGCTCGTCGCCGCAGACGCCCAGCGGCGTGATGCGCACGAAGCGCTGGCCGCTGGCAAAGTCGAACCCCGTCAGATACAGCGTCACCGGAATGCGCTGGGCCGTCGCCAGGCGCAGCAGCGCCCGGGGCACCTGCACCGTGCGCCCGAGCAGCTGCACGGCGCAGGTGGCGGCCACCTGATCCGAAGGCACGTCGATCGCCGCCACCACCTGCTCGCCCTCGCGCAGTGCGCGCAGCGCCGGGCGTAGTCCCGCCGACACGTCCAGCGCCTCGCAGGCCAGCGCCCGGCCCACCTCGGCGGTGCGCGCCTGCGCATACCGATGCAGCACCGTGTGTCCCTTGAAGTGCGCGCCCTGAAGCGGCGCCACCAGCGGGTGCATGCGCAGGCCGTGCGCGCGTGCGTGGCGCAGCCCCCACATGCCCGCGCCCCAGTGAAAGGTGCAGACGATGCCCGGCGCATCCGCCGCCGGCCAGGCGCCCTGAACGCGCAAATGCCTGCGCATCCAGCCATCCCCGCGCGTGCGCGAGAGGAAAAAATCCGCGTGATCCACCAGCGTCACCAGCCGGCGCTTGAGCAGCCAGTCCGCCTCATCCACCGCCCAGCCCTGGACCTTGGCCTGCGCCAGCGCCGCATGGCAGGCATCGCGGTACAGGCCGTCACGGCGCGCCAGCCGCCGCAGCACGCGAAAGCCCCAGCGCCACGGCAGCAGTGCCGCAAACCCCGGCAACAGCACCAGCTCCAGCGCGTCGCGCCATTCGGCGTGCAGGCGGCGTGCCAGGCCCATGCGCCTCAGTACCACTCGTGCGCCAGCCGCACCAGCCCCGGCGTGCTGTCCGCGTACACATGGCGAAACTGCGCGCAACGCATCCACTGGTCATACACCACCAGGCCGCTGGCGTCGAACAGATACACGCTCACCACGTACTCGCCCGTGTGCAGCGCCAGCGCCGGAAAGCGCACGCTCGCGCGCCAGCGCCCGCCGCCCAGCGGCTGCGGGCGCACGCCCGCCCTCTGCGTCGAAGTCGAGGTGATGCCCACGCCATGCGCCTGCTCCAGCATCATTGCGATGCTCGGGCACTCGCCCGCCGGGGCGCTCACCTCTATCGTCAGCTCCAGGTCTGGCCCTTGCAGCGTGGGTGGCGTGCCTTCGTCCAGGTTCGCCACCCGCACCGTCTCGATGCGCGCGTCGGCGCGCGCGGGTGCCGCATCCGGCACGCCAGGCAGCGGCGCGGCTTCCTGCGCCGCCTCCTGCGCGCGCACGTGCGCCTCGTAGCCGCCCAGCACTTCTTCCGTCGGGCCAAAGGCGCGCTGTGCGCCGCCGTCCAGCCACAGCGCCACGTCGCACAACTGGCGCACGTGGTACAGACTGTGCGAACAGAACACGATGGTGCAGCCGTTCTTGCGAAACTGCTCGATGCGCTCCACGCACTTCTTCTGGAAGTGCTGGTCGCCTACCGCCAGTGCCTCGTCCACGATGAGCAGGTCCGGCTCCACCGCCGTGACCAGCGCGAAGGCCAGGCGCACCACCATGCCCGACGAATACGTCTTCACTGGCCGCGCCATCGCCTCGCCCAGCTCGGAAAACGCGATGATCCCAGGTTCCAGCGCGCGCAGTTGCGCCGTGTCGATGCCGATCAGCCCGGCGCCAAAGCGCAAATTCTCATACCCCGTGAAATCCGGGTGAAAGCCCGCCCCCAGCTCCAGGATGGCCGTCACGCGTCCATGGCGCGAAAGCGTCCCCGTCGAAGGCGCCAGCGTGCCCGCCAGCAGCTTGAGCAGCGTGCTCTTGCCCGCGCCGTTGTCCCCCACCACGCCCAGGCACTGGCCGCGGCGCAGGCTGAAGCTGGCGCCCTGCAGCGCCCAGTGGCTGCGCGCCGCGCCGCCGCCCGCCAGCAAGGCCCGCAGCCGCGCGCGCGCCGAAGGGTAGAGCCGGTACTGCTTGCCCAGGCCGCTGGCCTGCACGACGGAGGAGGACATCACCCGGGGAAAGCCCTTGTATGGAAAAAGCAACGCGGCCCGGCGGACCGCACCGACCATTGTAAAGGCGCCCACGCAGCCACTGGCAGCGGTAAAGATATCAATATGCTAGCGTACAGCGCCCGCCATCAGGGCGCTAGCGGCTTGTTTGATGCAAAATTGCGCACTGCCGCCGTAGCCACCAAGATGGGCGGCGCAGGCCAGCCATGCCCTTCATGCCCCGCGCGCCCTTGGCCCGCGGCCACCCTATGGCCTACACTACCGCGTCTGGATCGCACGGCGCATGGGGCGCTGGCGCCAGCGGGTGACAAGCCCAAGAACTGCTGACAAGAACCGTGTTGTATTTCATCAACAAACGACTTGGGTGGCAGTGCGGCGCGGCCATCGCTCACGGGCGCTGTGCTACGATTTCGCAGCGTAATCGATCTTGGTAGTTGCGCTTATCAATTTTTAACTGGAGTGTTTATGAAAAAGAACGTTCTCGCCCTGAGCATCGCTGCCATGATCGGTAGCCTGGGCTTTGCGGGCGTGGCATCGGCGGGTACGGTCATTACGAATCCGGCACCTGGCGCGGCCTTGGAGGTGACGCCAACCGGTATCGGTCACATCCTGCTGGTGCCCTATTTCAGCACGCAAAACGGCAACGTTTCGCTGCTGAACATCACCAATACCGATCAGACGAACGGCAAGGCAGTGAAGCTGCGCTATCGTGGTGCTGCCAACTCTGACGATATCTACGACATCACGATCTACCTGTCGCCTGGCGATATGTGGTCGGCGAACGTGAGTCAGGTAGATGGTGTCTCTACTTTGGTGACGAACGACAACAGCTGCACGCTGCCTGCGGATGTCAATGTCCGTTTTGGTACGGCACGCCTGACTGCGGAAGACAGTCTTGCGGACAACAAGGCTGGCACCTTGGAAGGTTACATCGAAATCCTGAACATGGCCGATGTTCCTCCCGGCTCCGCCCTGTACACGTCGATCAAGCACGTCAAGCAGGCTGACGGTAGCTATGTGGCTCCCTGCGCCACCATGCCGTCTCAGAAGACCGATTTGGCAGACTATCCGGCTGCCCAAGCACGCGGCTACGATTACCCCACGGGCGGTTTGATGGCCAACTGGTCCATTATCAACCTCGACAAGGCGGGTTCCTTTACGGGTGATGCGACCGCAATCATCCCCGATGGTGGTGCCAACATCGTCTTCTCGCCTCAGGAAGAAGAAGCAACGGTAACGGCTGCAGCCGCGGCTCTTCTGACTGCTGACCCGTTGTTGGCCGCTCCCACGGCTACATTGACGGCGAAGAACTACGACTTCCCCGATCTGTCCACGCCTTACATTGGTGTGATTGCCCCGATTGATCAGGCCCACATGCTGTCCCATGCCTTGGCAACGGCTTCGATCACGAACGAGTACATGACGAGCCCGGACGTTGGCTTTGCCACCGACTGGACTTTCTCCATGCCTTCGCGTCGCTACAATGTGGCGTTGAACTACAAGACCAGCCCCGCTAGCGTAGTGTATGCGACCGGCGGAGCGTATTTCACGGCTGCGAATGTCACCCGCGTTGGTGATCAAATCTGCGTCAATTCCAAGTTTGAAGACCTCGAGTATTTCAACACGGAAGAAGGCAAGAAGACCACCAAGCCCGGCGGCTATGTGGTTTCGCCCCAGCGTCCCGGTGTCAAGCCCGGTCTGAATTTCTGCGGTGAGACCAGTGTCTTGACTTTCAACAACCCGCTGGCAGAGGACCAGGCCACTCCGGTTCTGGGCGCCCTGATTGCACGCCAGAATCTGCAGATGGAAAGCACCGCGGGTTCCACCGACGTGTATACCGATGGCTGGATGAGCATCAAGACGGCGGGGAACCCGGGGGTGGGCGGCGACCTTGGCCTGCCGGTGATTGGCCACTCCTTTGCCAAGGCCTTGGCGTTCAGTGCCAGCCTGGGCGGCATCTGGAAGCACCGCACCAGCACTACCAACATCGTTGCTGTTCCTTAAGCGACGGTCTCGGTTCGATAAAAAAGGGCGGAACTTCCGCCCTTTTTTTATCCCGAAAAATTTCGTCATTTCAACTCATTGCCTGACTTCCATGGATACCCGGTCTTCCAAGCCAACACATGTGGTTCGCTATCTTGTCTTGGCTGTTGCTTTGTCTCTTTTTCCTTGTCTGTCCGCTTGGGCGCAGGCACCGGCATCGGTGTTGCTCGGCGAAGGTCCTCTTGCCGTAACCACTGACGATATTCTGGCCGAGAGTGCGCCGCTCCAGGCTGAGGCACGCAAGAATCTGCTCACTTCTGCCAGCTCCATTGAGCGCATGGCGGCTGACATTTATCTGCGCCGCCAATTGAGTGCGCGGGCTTTGGAGCAGAAAATCGACCAACAGCCTGAAGTTCAGCGCGTGCTGCAACTGGTGCGCGAACGGGTTCTTGCCGATGCATTGGTCAAACAGACCGATGCGCAGCACCGGCCCGCACAAGACGTGGTCGCCAAATTGGCGCTTGAAAAATACAATGCGACGCCACAACGTTTCGAGCAGCCAGAGCGCCTCCATCTTCGCCATATTTTGATTCCGGCGGCGCAAGAGAACGCTCGCCTTGAGGCGGAAAATTTGCGGGAGCAGATCATCAATGGCGCAGACTTCGAGACCTTGGCCCGAGAAAAATCCAAAGACCCTGGCTCTGCGAGCAAGGGAGGAGACCTCGGTTTTGTTGGGCGCGGGAAAATGGTCGCTCCGTTCGAAGAGGCGGCATTCGCGCTGAGCGAGCCCAAGCAGTTGAGTCCCGTGGTGGAGACGCAATTTGGTTTCCATGTGATTCAGCTCGTCGAAAAAAAACCCGCAGGTTTACAACCGTTCGAGGAAGTTAAATCCGCGTTGGAGCAAGAAGCATCGGCCGAGGCTGGTCGAATGGCACGGCAGGCGCTGGCACGCCCCATTTTGGCGGAGATGCAAATTCACACCAAAGCAATCGAGGCATTTGCGGACAGCCAGAAGTAATATGCTGCGCCGGTCATGGAGGGGTGATTGGCGTTAATTAAACTGACCCCAGTTCATGCATGCGAGCACACGGTCAAGTTCGCGGCTGACGCCGCTCCGACGGGACTGGGGGAGCGGTGTCAGCCGCGAAGGCGTTGGATAACAGCGGCGGCTTACAACCCGCTCTTGTCGGTGCTGTGCACCCAGATTCCGCCCAAGTTGACCGACGTGCCCAGGGCTTTGGCAAAGGCATGACCAGTGATGGGCAAACCCTTGCCGTTGAGGCCCAGCCGCACCCAGCCGTCGGTGAAGACTTCAGAGCTGGTGCTCTTGGGCACGAAGTTCTGCAGCGTGAGCTGCGCCCCCAGGGCCTGGCTGTTGTTGAAGGTGACCACGGCCACTTCGCCGCACAGGTCCATGCGCTGGTTGGGCGGCACCGGCGAAAACAGCGGGCCGTTGTTGCGTTGGGCCGTATCCCAGGCGTAGGCGCCTGAAGAGTCGACACACAGCAGGCCGTTGGCGCCGGTGCGCACGTTGGCCGGCGTGTAGTAGCTGCCCGCGGGCGAGACGTAAGCCGCGGGGATGCGCGGCGGCAGGCCCTGCGTATAGTCCAGCGCCTTGGCGAACACCGCCTTGTTGGCCTTGTAATCCAGCGCGACGTTGTAGCGACGCGTAGGCTGCGACAGCGTCCAGTCGGTAGCAAAGCTCACCGCGGGACTGGTCATGTATTCATTGGTCACGGCCTTGGTGGCGAGCAGGTCGGAGATGAGTTCCGCCTGCCGTATGGCGTTGCCCAGGTTGGAGGCGGGCGTGACGTAGGGCGTGGACAGGTCGGGGAAGTCCAGGTTCAGCGCCATGATGGCGGGCGAGGCCGCCGAGCCGTCCGCCAGGGTGCCGCCGGCCAGCAGGGGGTCGGCGGTGAGCTGGCTGGGGTGGCGCCCGGCGGCCAGGGCTGCGGCGTCGTCGCCATCGTATTGGGGCGCGTCGGTGGGTGCAGAATAGACCAGGTTGGCCACTGCGCGGTCGCTCGTGCTGCCACTCTTGCGTGCGGCGATGGCGGTGGCGGCTCCGGTGAAGGAGCCCGCCTTGGACAGGTTGACGATGCTCCAGTGCGCCATCAGCCCTCCGGTTGGAAAGTTGTAGCCGCGATCTTCCCAGGAGTTGGGGAAGGGGACGTTCGGGTTGGTCGGATTCATCGACTCGATGCTCGAGATATTGGCGCAATCCGGCGTGCCCGCGGTGTGGGAGATGGCGTTGAACAGGGCGTTGGCGTTGCCAGGCAGCAGGCTGCCGGTGCCGCCGGCGCTGGCCTCGTGCGGCGGGATGTCGGTCATGTTGATGATTTCGACATAGCCTTCCAGGGTCTGTGCGCCCTGACCCTGTACGCGGTCGGTGTTGAAGGGCAGGTTGACGCTGGCCGGCAGGGTGCAGCTCAGGTCATTGGTCTGCAGGCGCGACTGCCCGCCCGACTGGCTGACTTCACCGGCCCAGACGTCGCCGGGCGCGAGATAGAGGGAGAAGCTGAACAGTGCGTCCGAATTGGCCGCGCCGCGGTAGCGCACGCGCAGCACCTTGCCGTTAACGGTGTCGGTGTTGATGATGTTGAGCAGCGAGACATTGCCGTCCTGGGTGCTGAAGTAGGGCGCCACCAGCAGATGGCCGATATGGTGCGGCGACACCACCAGAGTGTCGGCTATGGGCAGGTAGGCTCCGGCAAGGCCGCTGCCGGTACTGGGCACCTGTGTCGCCTGCTTGTTGGAAAACGACACGCCCGCGCAGGCAGTGCCTATGCAGGCCAGCGTGCCGGCGAGCGCGGCGATGCCGCGGGTGACTCTCTTCAATCTCATGGCGAGACTCCTCATTCGAATGGTTGGTCTTGTGCTGTCGTGCCCGGACCCGCAGGCCACTCCCCCTTGGACCCGGGCACGAAACCAGTCTAGACCCGTGGGCAGGGTCGCCATTAAGGGATAACCCGCAGTTTTCCTGCGAGCGGGTGCGAAGCGCGGGGCTTGCGGGGCGATGCATGACATCTCTTGCATGTCCGCGAAGGGTTTTTCAATTTGTATCGTTTGCGGGTGCGGTCGGGGCGCCGCAGCGACAGTCGCCTGCGGCGCGAGATCGCACTGCCACGCCCGCGCTTCGCGGCCCGCGATAATCAACGCTTTTTGCGCCGGGTCGGCCCCGACCAGCGTCTTCTTTCGATGTCCATCCTTGCGCAAGAGCTGCATTCGCTGGTTTCGTCGCGCCATCTCTTGTGGATGCTGACGCGTCGTGAGGTGGCGGCTCGCTATGCCGGTACCGCTGCCGGGGTGGCCTGGGCGTATGCGCAGCCGCTGCTGATGGCGGCGGCGTACTATCTGGTGTTCGACATCGTGTTCGCCATGCGCCTGGGTGAGCATGCGCCCACCAAGGCCGTGGGCACCTACCTGATTGTTGGCATGTTGCCGTGGATGGCGTTCGCCGAGGCCCTCTCGCGCGGCATGTCCAGCCTGCTGGAGGCGGGCAGCATTCTGCAGAAAAATGCCTTGCCGCCGATTTTGTTCGTGGCGCGTTCGGTGCTGGCGACCATGGTGGTCTATGGCCCGCTGTTGCTGGTGCTGGCACTGGTGTATGCGCCGCTGCACCGTTTTGCCCCGGCGGTGCTGGCGATGCTGCCGCTGGTGACACTGCAACTGGCCTTGTGCCTGGCGTGGGGCTACGCGCTGGCGGTGATGGCGGCGGCACTGCGCGACACGGTGCAGCTCGTGGGGTTCGGTCTGTCAGTGGGCATTTTTCTTTCGCCGGTGCTGTTTCCGTTGACGATGTTTCCGCAGCTCTGGCGCTGGGCCTTGTGGCTGAACCCGATGACCCCTTGGGTGGTGGCCTATCAGGGGGTGCTGCTGCAAGGTGTCTGGCCTGCATGGACCACTTGGCTGGCGATGCTGGCGTGGTTGCTGGCGGGACTGGCGCTGCTGGCGCTGCTGCTGCGGCGCAGCCGGGATCAGTTGGTGGATTGGTTGTAATTAAGCGCTGGTTTGTTTTATTGATGGCGACTTGAAAACACTGGCCGTCGAAGAGAGAAACACGCAGGCCGGTGCCGTGAAGGCCGTGCGAGATCTCCCTGCCGTGGCGCCAAGCTCGAAATCGTTGAGCGGTTTGAGCCCGTCATGGCAGCCTCAGCCACGACGGCTTTGCCTCAGGACTGCAGCCAGCTCTTGACGCGCCCCTGCCAATGCGCGGGCACGGCGCGCGCCACGCCGCGCAGCAGGGGCAGCGAGCGCAGCCAGACCAGGGCGCCGAGCAGGCCGGTCTTGGCCGCGCTCTGGGCGTCGGGTTCGGGCAGCCAGGCGGCGAGTTGCTCGGCCTGCGCGGTGCATTCGGCGGCCGCAAGCCCGCCCAGGTAGTCGCGTTCGTAGTGCCAGTCAGCGTAGTGCGGCGGCTCGCCGGCGGGCAGCGCGGGCGCGGTGGCGCTGGCGAAGTGCTCGGTGCGCAGCCGGGTGAAGGTGGCTACCCAGGCGGCGGGGCTCTGGTCCCAGGGCAGCACCCAGCTCCAGGGGCGGGCGATCACGCGTTCGGCGAAGGCGCCGAGGTCGGGCACGGCGACGGGCAGGCCGGCCTGGAGCACCGCGCTCAGGGTGTAGCTGTAGGTCTCGGGCCACTGGGCGGGGAACCAGACCAGGTCGGGCTTGAGCCAGGCGAGCAGGCCGGGCAGGTCTTCGTCCTGGTATTCGCCGTGCACGGTGAGCCGCGCGCGCGGCTGGGTCTGCAGGTGGCGGTAGCAGTAGCCCAGCAGGTGGAATTCCAGCGGCGCCTGTGTGCGCGCGGCCTGCAGGGCGGTGGCTTCGAGCAGGTCGGCGCCCTTGATGACGCTGAGGGCGCCGATGACGACGATCTTGAGGGGGCGGGCCTCGTCCGGGATCGCGTTCGTGCGAACGCCCTGGCCCTCACCCCGGCCCTCTCCCAGAGGGAGAGGGAGGAAGGCGGGGTCCTCCGGCGGGGTGAGCGGGGCGTGGTCGTTTCGCTGGCCCTCATCCCGGCCCTCCCCTGGTGGGACAGGGGGAAAGAGGGGGGAAGGGGAAGGCGTGGGTAGCGCGGTGCCGGGGGCGATGTCGGTGTGCGGCACGGCGAGCACGCGGGCGGCGGGGGCGAAGCCGGTGATGCGCCGCGCGGCGTCCCGGCTGGGGGCGAACACCTGGCGCGCGCCGGTCAGCAGGCGGGCGTTGGCGCCGCGCCAGGGGCCCACGGTCTTGAACAGCGGTGCGGCCATGTCACCCGTGCAGCAGGCGCACTGGCCGGGGGTGGGCTCGCCGGCGAAGCGGCCGTCCTCGCCCGTCATGCTGATGTGGGTGCAGAAGGCGTAGTAGTCGTGCGCCGTGACGTCGTAGCCCACGCCCAGCAACGCGGGCAGGTCGTAGGCCTGCGCGGGATGGCCGAGCAGGTGGTGGTAATGCACGTGGCATACGCCAAGCTGGCGCAGCACCGCGAGCAGGTCGTCCCATTGGTCCTTGACGCGAAAGGCGAGTTCAAAGCCTTCATTGGCGTCGGCCATGCGCAGGCGCACGCGGCCTCCGACGGCGGGGGTGAGGGTGAGGAATTGCGCGCGGCCGGCCAGCTGGTGGGCGAGCTCGCGCACGTGGCGCACGGTGCCGCCGCCGCGGTCGTGCAGCACGGCGAGGACGAGGGGCAGGCGGGCTTCGCTCAGGCGCGCCAGGTCCAGCGCCAGGCGGTAGGGGCGTGCCGGATCGGCCTGGACGAAGGCGTGGATGTCACGGCCGTAGCGCGGATGCAGGCGGTCGAGCACCTGGATGGCGGCGCGCTCGCGCGGGCTCTTGCTGTCGCCGAAGCTCACGCCGCCGGTGTGCAGCACGAAGGTGTCGAGCAGGTGCAGGTTGCGCCAGCCCTTGGCCGCCGCGCGCTGGCAGAAGTCGTTTTCTTCGCCATAGCCCTTGCCGAAGTGCTCCACGTCGAACAGGCCGACCTCATTCAGCGCGGCGCGGCGGATGTACATGCAAAAGCCCACGCCGGTGGGCACGTCGACCACCACGCCGGGGTTGGTGCGGGCACACAGGGCGTCCAGGCTGGCGGTGGTGTACCCCTCGGGCAGGGCGTTGTCCCGGCAAAAGCGCGGGTAGCTGCAGATGGTGGCGTTGGTCGACAGCGGCGTGACGCTGGCGATCCTGGCGTCGCCGTGGGCGGCGGCGCGGATGCGGTCCAGCCAGTCGTTCGCGACCTCGGTGTCGCTGTTGAGCAGCAGCACGTCGTTGTCACCCGACAGCTGCATGCCGCGGTTGACGGTGGCGACGAAGCCGAGGTTGCTGTCGTTTTCCAGCAGGGTGATGCGCTCGTCCTCGGCCGCGGCTTCGCGCAGCCAGGCGGTGACTTCGGGTTCGGGGCTGGCGTCGTTGATGACGATCAGGCGCCAGGCGCAGTGCACCGGGCTGGCCAGCACCGATTGGAGGCAGCGCTGGGTGTCAGGCAAGCCTTTGTAAACCGGGACGATGATGTCCACGGGGTGCTCGCTCGGCGCGATGGGCGTGGCGGGCGGGCGCGGGGCCGCGCGCAAATGCTTGGGCGTGCGGCCCAGCAGGCGATCGATGTGCATCTTGGCGGCGACCAGCGGGCGGGTGGCGCGAAAAATGGTGGAATCTTCTATGGCTTGCAGGTGCTGCGACAGGCCGGCGAGTTCGTGGCGCAGGCGGGCGGTTTCGCGCTGCCACTGGTCGGCCTGTTGCTGGAAGCTCGCGCCCTGTTCCCGCAGCAGCGCGGTCTGTGCAAGGCTCTCCTGCAACTGCGGCTCCACCGCGCCCAGGCGCGCCAGCAATGGCTGCACGGTGGCGCTGAGCGCTAGGTAGTCGGCCGACATCGGCCAGCCGAGTTCGACCTCCAGTTGCGTGGCGCCTGCCAGTTGCGCGGCGGGGATGGGCAGCTCGAACCAGGGGTCGTCGCCGGCGAGCAGCAGCAGCACCGGGCTGGCGGCGGGCAGCGGCCCCTGCCAGACGATGGATTGCAGGCGCGTGTGCGCGAACAGGGCGTGGGCGCCGTCTTCGCTGCGCCACTGCCACAGCGCCTCGCCGTCCGCGTCGAGCAGGCGCAGCCGGTACAGATGCAGGAAACCCGGCCGGTCTGCCGGGTCCAGCCGCAGCGTGGTGGGTGGCGACTGGTGGGCGGGCAGGGCAAAGTGCAGCGTCTGCCGCTCCTGACCCATGACGCCGGTGGCACTGCGCTTGTCCTGCTCGGCAAAGCCCCGGTCATGCGCGGTGTAGAGCTGCGCGGTGAACAGCGCCTGCGCCGGGGCGCCGGCTGCGGCGAAGTCGTTGGCCACCGGCTGAGCCACGGGCCGGGCGGCGCCGATGAACTGGTAGCTCAGGGCATCCGGCAGGGCCAGCAGGTAGCGGGCGACGGCGGGGGGCAGTTCGTCGAAGCGCGCCTTGAATTCCGAATCGGGCAGTTCGCGGCGGATGGTGTCGAGCTGTTCGAGCTGCCAGCGCTGCTCGCCCAGGAAGCGCGTGAGCGAGCGGCGCGTGAAAAAGCGCAGGTGCGTGCGGTCCAGCAGGCCTTCGTCGCGGTAGCGGAACTCCCCTTGCAGCAGTTCGGCCGCGAGGCCGGCATAGCCCGCGTTGGGCACCGAAATCAAGAGCTGCCCGCCGGGTTTGAGCAGTGCGCGGCAGGCGGCCAGCACGCGCTCGGGCTGGCTCAGGTGTTCCAGCACGTCGG
The DNA here is from genome assembly GCF_007954405.1 of Comamonas flocculans. Classification (NCBI taxonomy): domain Bacteria; kingdom Pseudomonadati; phylum Pseudomonadota; class Betaproteobacteria; order Burkholderiales; family Comamonadaceae; genus Comamonas; species Comamonas flocculans. Next base: position 1,970,211 of record NZ_CP042344.1, read on the forward strand.
CGCAGACGATGGCGTCGTAGGCGCCGGCCTCGAAGGTGGCGCCGAGCTCGCAGCTTTCCAGGTTGGCGACGACGACGCGGCGGTAGTGCGGGCGGGCGTGCGCGGCCTCAAGCTCGCTCCAGGTCAGGCCATCGACGGTGCACCGGCGGGTTTCACGCAGGTACTGGCCGAGCGCCCCGCTGCCGCAGCCCAGGTCGAGCACGGTGGCGCCCTCGGGCGTGAGGCCGGCAAGGACGGACAGCGAGGTGCGTTCGCCCTCGCGGATGCTGCGCAGGTAAACGTGCAGATCCGTGATGGTTTGTGTCATGGGGCGCGATTATCCCAAGCTGGCGGCGACAATAGCGCCCATGGACGCGTCGTGTTCGCCGGCAGGGGCCGCTCTGGTGGTGTCCGTGGTCAGCCACGGGCACACCGCCGCCGTGCGTGCCTTGCTCGGCGACCTGGCGCGCCACTGCGCGCACAGCGTGGCGCGCGTGGTGCTGACGCTGAACCTGCCGGACGAGCCCGAGCCGGTGGCGCCGGACGTCGCCTGGCCGTTCGCGCTGCAGCTGCGCCGCAACACGCGCCCGCGCGGCTTTGGCGCCAACCACAACCGCGCGCTGGCGGATGTGGCCGAGCCCTTCGTCTGCGTGCTCAACCCCGACGTGCGGCTGGCGGCAGACCCGTTTGCGCCGCTGTGCGCGCTGGCGGCGGGCCAGGGCGTGGGGGCGGCCTACCCGCGCCAGCTCGACGGCCAGGGCCGGGTGCAGGACAGCGAACGCGCGCTGCCCACGCCGCTGGCGCTGTGGCGCCGGCGCGTGCTGGGCCGCTCCGAGGCGCGCGTGGACTGGGTCAACGCCGCCTGCCTGGTGCTGCCCGCTGCGGTGTGGCGGCGCCTGGGCGGCTTTGACGAGCGCTACCACATGTATTGCGAGGACGTGGACCTGTGCCTGCGCCTGCGTCTGGCGGGCCTGCGGCTGGTGCGCGCGCCGGTGGCGGTGCTGCACGCGGGCGAACGTGCCAGCCACCGCAGCGCGGCGCACCTGGCATGGCATGTGCGCAGCCTGCTGCGGCTGTGGCGCTCTCCCGTCTACCGCGCGGCCGCCCGTCTGGCGCCGCCATCCCAGGCGCCGCTGGCGCGCGAAGGACAGGCATGATGGTGCTCGCCCTGGTGGCCTTCCTGATGTCCCTGGGGGCGTCGGCGGTGGTGATCCGCCGGCTGGCGCGGCGCGCGGTACGCTACGGCCCGGGCAAGCCCCAGCGCTTTCACAAGGGCGAGGTGCCGCGCCTGGGCGGCGTGGCGCTGCTGGCCGGGCTGTGTCTGGGCTGGGCGCTGGGCACGCTGCAGACGCTGTGGGGCGACCCGGGCTCGGTCGGCCTGGGCACCGGCATGTGGCGCTGGCTGGTGGTGCTGCTGCCGGCGGTGGTCTGCGGCATCGTCGAAGACATGACGCAGCGCATCAGGGTGGGCTGGCGCCTGGCGATGACGCTGCTGTCGGGCCTGCTCGCGCTGTGGCTGCTGGGGCTGAACGTGCAGCGCCTGGACCTGTCCTGGATCGACGCGCTGCTGCGCTCCGCGCCCTGGCTGGGCATGGGCATCGTGCTGCTGGCGGTGGCGGGCCTGCCGCACGCCTTCAACATCATCGACGGCTACAACGGTCTGGCGGGCGTGGTGGCGCTGATCATCTGCCTGGCGCTGGTGCACGTGTGTCTGCAGGTGGGCGACCGCCAGCTGGCGGCCATCGTGATCTGCCTGGCCGGGGCGACGGCGGGCTTCCTGGTCTGGAACTACCCGCGCGGCCTGCTGTTCGCCGGCGACGGCGGCGCCTACCTCTGGGGCAGCGTGGTGGCGCTGGCGAGCATCGCGCTGGTGCAGCGTCACCCCCAGGTGTCGCCCTGGTTTCCCATGCTGCTGCTGATTTACCCGGTGTGGGAGACGCTGTTTTCCATCTACCGCAAGCTGGCGCGCGGCGAATCGCCCGGCATGGCGGACGCGCTGCATTTTCACCAGCTGATCTACCGGCGCATCGTGCGCAGCGTGCTGCTGGAGGACGAGGCCCGGCGCATGCTCAAGCGCAACAACCGCACCGCGCCCTACCTGTGGGGTTTCAGCATGCTGTCGGTCGTGCCGGCGGTGCTGTTCTGGAACAATAGCCCGGTTCTGCTGGCGTTCTGCGCCGTGTTTGCCCTGGCTTACGTAGGCGCCTACATCAGCATCATCCGGTTCAAGGTGCCTGACTGGCTAAGGTTCTGAGTTACCCGCCCGGCGTGGCCAAAGCGCCCATTGAATAACCCGTCGCCCACATTTAAAGTAATGCAAACGCTTTCTGAAAATCGCATCAGAGAATACGACGATGACGAAATTTCCCTTTGGGAAATTTATGAAATCCTCAGAGAAAACTGGAAGGCCCTCACGGGCTTTATATTTGTCAGCGGCATGCTCGCGCTGGTGCTGGCCTACGTTCTTCCAAAGAAATACGAAGTTTCGGTTTACGTACAAGACCCGCTGCCGGTGCAGTACATGGATGTCAATACGAGCCGGACTGCATTGTCCGGGCTGGATTGGGTTACCGGCAAGGATTTGTACGGTTATTTTGTCGATTCATTGACTTCTGACGCGGCGCGACAGAGGTTCTTCGAGAAAATCTACCTCCCTTCGCTGGATGAACAGCCCAAGGATGAAGCCGAACGCAACGCCTTGTATGCGACCGTCAGCAAAAAACTGGTGGTAGTGAACGAACCCAAGTCCAACAAGGGGCGCCAGCATTACAACATCGTGGTCCAGGCGCCCACGGATCAAGCGGTGGTGGAGTGGACGAAGGGCTTTCTCGATCTGGTACAGGACGAAGCGCGGCAGAAATGGGTTGAGGGTGAGAAAAAGACCATCGCTGTAAAGATAGAAAATCTGGAAAAGAACCTGGCGGAAAAATATGAATTGACAAAAAAACTCCGGCTGGACAGGGAAGTTCGTCTGGAAGAAGCATTCAAGGTTGCACAGGCCGTGGACCAGGAGCTGCCGCAAGTCACCGTCGGCCAATTGCCCAAGCAGGAAAGCATCACGCCTTTTGCAGACGGTTCTGCCCTTTATGCGCGTGGCACCAAATCATTGGGGGCAGAAATCGACGTGCTCAGCAATCGCAAGGACGAATCGGCTTTCATTGAAGGCATCCGCGAACTGCAAGGGAAAGTCAAGGCGCTGAAAGAACAGGAACTGCACCCTGAATCCGTAGGCATGTACAGGATTGACGGGCAGTTGCTTCGGCCAGCAAAACCGGTGTCGCCCAAGAAGCTGCTGATACTCGCCGTCGGCCTGCTGCTCGGCGGCTTTGCAGGCCTGCTTTTCGTATTCGTTCGCCGGGGTGCGATCATGCGGCGCGCGGAGCAGGAAGCCCTTCAAGCCCAGCAAGCGCAGGCCTGAACATGGACCTGCAACACGCACACATAGCCATCATCGGCCTCGGCTACGTCGGCCTGCCGCTGGCCGTTGAATTCGGCAAGCACCGCCCGGTGCTCGGCTTTGACATCAATCCGACGCGCATCGCCGAACTGCAAGGCGGCAAAGACCATACCTTGGAATGCAGCCCTGGTCAGCTGCAGCAAGCCACACACCTGCGCTACAGCAGCCAGAGTGAAGACCTCAAGGCCTGCCAAGTCTTCATCGTCACCGTACCCACACCGGTGGACGGGGCGCATCGGCCCGATCTCACCCCCCTCGTCAAAGCCAGCCAGACCGTGGGCAGCGCGCTGAAAAAAGGCGACGTGGTTATCTACGAATCCACCGTCTACCCCGGCGCAACAGAAGAAGTCTGCGTACCTGAACTGGAAAACGCCTCGGGGCTGAAATTCAACCAAGACTTCTTTTGCGGCTACAGCCCTGAGCGCATCAACCCTGGTGACAAGGTAAACACCCTCACTACCATTAAGAAGATCACCAGCGGTAGTACATCCGAAGCCGCGGACGCGGTCGATATGCTGTACCGCCAGATCATTACTGCCGGTACGCACCAAGCCAGCAGCATCAAGGTAGCCGAGGCCGCAAAAGTCATCGAAAACACCCAGCGCGACCTGAACATCGCCCTGGTCAATGAACTGTCCGTCATCTTCGCGCGCCTGGGCATAGACACGCTGGACGTGCTGGAAGCTGCTGGTAGCAAATGGAACTTCCTGCCCTTTCGCCCCGGCATGGTGGGCGGGCATTGCATCGGCGTCGACCCTTACTACCTCACGCACAAGGCCGAGCAGGTGGGCTACCACCCGCAGGTCATACTTGCCGGACGGCGCATCAACGACAACATGGGTCGCTACGTTGCTCGCACCACCATTCGTCGCATGCTGCAAAACGGCATGGACGTGCCCCGCTGCCGCGTGGGCGTGCTAGGCATCACCTTCAAGGAAAACTGTCCTGACATCCGCAACAGCAAGGTGGTGGATGTGGTGCACGAACTGCAAACTTGGGGCACCGAAGTCGTCGTGGCCGACGCCTGGGCCGATGCCACTGAAGTGCGCCATGAATACGATCTGGAACTGGGTGTGATCGATGCCGCCCGGCCCGTGGATGCGCTCATCGTCGCCGTGGGACACAACCAGTACCGGGCGCTGGCCCCCGCTGAATTGCGCGCCCTGTGCCGCAGCAGCAAACCCGTGCTGGCCGACGTGAAGAGCCTGTACGACCGGCACGCGCTTAAGGAGGCTGGTTTCAACGTCTTCAGACTGTGACGCCATCAACTCTCTCCCTCTCGGAAGGAGGGCAGGGGTGTGGCGGGTGCACCAAGTTGTTTCTTGATTGCCGCCAGCCCCCATCCCAAGCTTCCCACAGAGGGGCAAGGGGCATCATCCTTCAACCACACTGAGCCATGCAAAACTTTGCCCTCGTAGGCGCCGCCGGCTACATAGCTCCGCGCCACATGCGTGCCATCAAAGACACCGGTAACCATCTGTCTGTCGCTTACGACGTGAACGACTCCGTCGGCATCATCGACAGCATCTCGCCGCAAAGCGAGTTCTTCACCGAATTCGAGCGTTTCTACGAACATGCGCAGCGGCTCAAGCGCAACCCTGCCACGGCGCTGGACTACGTTGCCATCTGCACGCCCAACCACTTGCACCACCCGCACATCGCCGCCGGCCTGCGCCTGGGTTGCGACGTGATCTGCGAAAAACCCCTGGTGCCCACGCCCGAGCTGATCGACGAGCTGGCCCTGGTCGAGCGCGAGAGCGGCAGGCGCGTCTTCAACATCCTGCAGCTGCGTCACCACGCAGCCATCTTGAAGCTGCGCGAAAAAGTGGCCCAGGCCCCGGCGGACCGCAAGTTCGACGTCGAGCTCACCTACATCACCAGCCGCGGCAAGTGGTATGCGCAAAGCTGGAAGGGCGACCCGCGCAAGTCATTCGGTGTGGCCACCAACATCGGCGTGCACTTCTTCGACATGCTGCACTTCGTCTTCGGCGCCCTGCAGCGCAACGTGCTGCACTACAGCGGCGAGGCCAAGGCGGGCGGCTACCTGGAATACGAGCGAGCCCGCGTACGCTGGTTCCTGTCGATCGACGCGAAAGACCTGCCCGACGAGGTGAAGGGCCGTAAGCCCACCTTCCGCAGCATCGACATCAGCGGCGAGCAACTGGAGTTCTCCGAAGGCTTCACCGAGCTGCACACCACCAGCTACCGTGAAATCCTCGCGGGTCGTGGCTACGGTCTGGAAGATGCCCGCCACTGCATCGAAACCGTCAACGTCATCCGCTCGGCGCGGCCCGTGCGCGGCAACGCCGACGAGATGCATCCCTTCGTCGCCAGGCTGGCATGAGTAAGGTCTCTATCCACCCCAGCGCCATCGTCGACGAAGGCGCGCGGATCGGCGAAGGCAGCCGCGTCTGGCATTTCGTACACGTCTGCGGCGGCGCTGTCATTGGCCAGGGCGTCTCGCTGGGCCAAAACGTGTTCGTCGGCAACAAGGTGGTGATCGGCGACCGCTGCAAGATCCAGAACAACGTCAGCGTGTACGACAACGTCACCCTGGAAGAAGGCGTGTTCTGCGGCCCCAGCATGGTCTTCACCAACGTCTACAACCCGCGCTCGCTGATCGAGCGCAAGAGCGAATACCGCGACACCCTGGTCCGGAAAGGCGCCACCCTGGGCGCCAACTGCACCATCGTCTGCGGCGTGACCATTGGCGCGTACGCCTTCGTCGGCGCCGGCGCCGTGGTCAACCAGGACGTGCCCGCCTACGCCCTGATGGTGGGCGTGCCCGCGCGGCAGATCGGCTGGATGAGCGAGTTCGGCGAGCAGCTCGACCTGCCGCTGGAGGGGCAGGGCGAGGTGGCTTGCCAACATACCGGAGCACGCTACGTACTGCAAGGCCGGCAGTTGCACAAGGTGGTGGCTTGATCGCAGCATGGCGACTTGCAGGGCAGAGATGATTACAATGATTGCATTGAAATCAAACTAAGGAATCCCCATGAGCAGCATTACCGTGCGTAATCTGGACGAATCCATCAAGGCAGGCTTGCGCCTGCGCGCCGCGCGCAACGGCTGGTCGATGGAGCAAGAGGTGCGCAGCATTCTGCAGAAAGTTGTTGGAGCCGATGGGCAGGCGCAGTCCATGGACTTTGCCCAGCGCATACAGCAGCGCTTCCAGGGCCTGGATGCGAGCGGTCTTCCCATTGCGGCGCGGCGAGCCAGCCGTACGCCACCCGCGCTTTGAACGCATGCGGCCATGGATTTTTTGCTGGATACCAATGTGGTGTCGGAGTTGATGCGTACGGCACCCGCAGTCCCCGCTCCCCAAGTGCTGGCCTGGTTTGCTCGGAACACGGGTGGCGGCATGTACACCAGCGCCATCACCCAGGCGGAAATTCTCGCCGGCATTGCCCTGCTGCCTGAGGGAAAGCGCCGCAATGCCTTGGCGGGGGCGGCAGAGCAGATGTTCGAGCAGGAGTTTGCCGAGCGTTGCCTGGCTTTTGACAGTGTCGCCGCCCAGCATTACGCACTGGCCGTGGCGCGGCGCACGGCCGTCGGCTGGCCCATTTCGACGGAAGATGGGCAAATCGCCGCGATCGCATTGGCGGCGGGCCTGCCACTGGTTACGCGCAATACCAAGGATTTCATCCATATTGAAGGGTTGACCGTGATCGACCCCTGGCAAGCACACTGAAGAAACGCATGGATTTCATCGATCTCAAGACCCAATACCAGCGCTTGAAGGCCGACATCGACGCCGGCATCGCCCGCGTGCTCGCCCATGGCCAGTTCATCCTGGGCCCCGAGGTGACCGAGTTGGAGGAAAGGCTCGCCGCCTACACCGGCGCCCGGCACTGCATCACCGTGGCCAACGGCACCGACGCGCTGCAGATCGCCCAGATGGCGCTGGGCATCGGCCCGGGTGACGAAGTCATCACCCCCGGCTTCACCTACATCGCCACCGCCGAAACCGTGGCCCTGCTCAGCGCCAGGCCCGTCTACGTGGACGTGGATCCGCGCACCTGCAACCTCGACCCGGCGCTGCTCGAAGCCGCCATCACGGCGCGTACCAAGGCGATCATCCCCGTCAGCCTCTACGGACAGTGCGCCGACTACGACGCCATCAACGCCATCGCCGCCCGGCACGGCATTCCCGTGATCGAGGATGCGGCGCAGAGCTTCGGCGCCAGCTACAAGGGCCGCAAGAGCTGCAACCTCACGACCATCGCCTGCACCAGCTTCTTCCCTAGCAAGCCGCTGGGCTGCTACGGCGACGGCGGCGCCATCTTCACCAGCGACGACGCACTGGCCACCGCCATGCGCCAGATCGCCCGCCACGGGCAGGACCGGCGCTACCACCACATCCGCGTCGGCGTGAACAGCCGGCTGGACACCCTGCAGGCCGCCGTACTGCTGCCCAAGCTTGCCGTGCTCGATGCCGAAATAAAGGCCCGCCAGCGCGTGGCCGGCGAATATGCCCGTCTGCTGGGCCAGGCCGGGCTCACCCCGCCCTATGTCGAAGCTCACAACACCAGCGCCTGGGCGCAATACACCGTGCAGGTGCCCAACCGCCCACAGGTGCAGGAGGCGCTGAAGGCAAAAGGCATCCCCACCGCCGTGCACTACCCCATCCCGCTGAACCGGCAGCCCGCCGTGGCCGACCCCGCCGCACGCCTGCCCGTGGGCGACGCCGTGGCGCAGAAAGTCGTCAGCCTGCCCATGCACCCCTACCTCGACGAGGGCAGCATCGAGCGCATTGCGCAGGCGGTGGGTGATACCTGTATTTAAGAGAAAACAAGGATCTAGCCCTTGTGTAGAAAGCGCTAACAGCTACAAATAAGATAGCTTTTCTTCATGAGCGCCATCCCCTACCGTCCGGACATCCAGGGCCTGCGCGCCGTGGCCGTGCTGGCCGTGGTGCTGTTCCACGCCAACCCGGCCTGGCTGCAGGGCGGGTTCGTGGGCGTGGATGTGTTCCTGGTCATCTCGGGTTTTCTCATCGTCGGCATCCTGCTGCGCCGCAAGGAGCAGCCCGGCTACCGCCTGGCCGGCACGCTGGGCTACTTCTACGGCAGCCGCTTCAAGCGCATCGCGCCGGCGTATTTCGCCATGCTGGCCGTGGTGTCGCTGCTGGCGGCGGTGCTGCTGCTGCCGCAAGACCTGGCCACCTATACGAACAGCCTGAGACAGGCTGCCTGGTTCAACAGCAACAGCTACTACGCCGGCTTCGGCGACTACTTCGCCCCCGCCAGCCATGAGCAGCCTCTGCTGCACACTTGGTCGCTGGCGGTGGAGATCCAGTTCTACCTGCTTGTCCCCCTGCTGGTGCTGTCGGTGCCGGCCCGTGCCCTGAAATGGCTGCTGGGCGCGCTGCTCGTCGGCCTCACCGCCCTGGCGGAATACCGCCTGCGCGTGCTGGGCATCCAGCAGGCCATCTACTACAGCCTGTATGCCCGCCTGCCGGAGTTCTTCGCGGGCGGCCTGGTGGCTGCGTGTACATACGGCCATGGGGGGGGACGAAGGCCGTGGCTCGGCACCTTGGGCCTGGTGCTGGTGCTGGCGGCCGCGGCTGCCCAGCCCCGGCTAGGGCACTTTCCCGGCCTGCCGGCCCTGTGGCCCGCAGCGGGTGCTGCACTCGTCCTGCTGCAGCCGGCGCAAGGCGTTGCCCGGCTGCTGCTGGCCAACCGGCCGATGGTCTGGGTGGGCGAACTGTCGTATTCACTCTACCTGTGGCACTGGCCCGTGCTGGCCTTGCTGCGCTACTACACCGGGGTGGAGGTGCTGGACGTGTCTTTTAGCCTGCTGTTCGCCGTGCTCACCCTGCTGCTGGCCGCGTTGTCCTATTACTGGATCGAAAGCCCGCTGCGGGCCCACCGTACCCGCACCCGCCAGGCGCTGGGCTATGGTGTGCTGGCCCTTGCCATGCTGGGTGCTTCCCAAAGCATGGCCAAGGTCAACCAGGCGTTGTCGCCCGCGCCGCTGCCCATCGAATACCAGCGCTACGCCGACCCCGCCACCATCTGCCACGGCCAGATCGTGGACGACTGCCTCAAAGGCGATTTGAACAGCGACAAAGAGGTGCTGGTGCTGGGCGATTCCCACGCCGCCATGCTCAACCTGTTTTTTGACCAGTTGGGCAAGGAGCTGGGCTTCAAGGCGCGCATCATCACCGCCAGCAGCTGCGTGACCATTCCGGGGTTTGACTACCAGCGGATTGCCGAATGGGCACACGAGGCGTGCCTGAAGCAGATCGAGCAAGCGCAGCAGGCATTGAATAAATCACCAATCGTCTTCATCGCCGCCAGCTGGAATTGGCAACTGGAATCAACCGCCTTCCAGCAGGCGCTGGAGCACTTTCTGCAGCAGCAAGACAAGGTCGGCAAAAAAATCTACCTGATGCCGCAAGAACCCCTGCTTGCACGCAACCCGCTGCGCGCACTGCGATTCGCGCAACTGGGCTTGCCAACCAATATCGTGGTCAATCCCCAATATCAGCAAGCCAACCGCTGGCTTGCCCAATGCGTGCAGCGCCATGCCAACGCCCTGCTGCTGGATTTCGGCAACACGAAGGTTTTTGCCCAAGCGCCCTTTGGCGCAGGCCAGCTTCTCTATTTCGACGAGCACCACCTGAACGAAGTGGGCGCGCGCGCCTATGCCCAGACGGCACGCGCCACGTTCGCGAAAGTGCTGCGGTAAACCCATGCGCAAGCTTCTGCCCCAAAGCGCCTATGCCCGCAACGTGCTCACCTTGATGACCGGCACCACGCTGGCGCAGGCTATCCCGATTGCCATCAGCCCCATCCTCACGCGGCTCTACAGCCCCGAGGAATTTGGCCGTTTCGCGCTCTACATGGCCGTCGCCATGATTGCCAGCGTACTGGTCACCGGCCGCTACGAGCTGGCCATCCTGCTGCCGCGCCACGATCGCGATGCACTGCACATCACCGCGCTGGCCATGGCACTTAGCGTGGCCATCAGCGCCGTGCTGCTGCTGGTCGTCATTTTTCTTGCCCAGCCCATCGCCGCCCTGCTGGGCGATGCCGCCCTGGCCCCCTGGCTGTATTGGGTGCCGGCATCCACCTTGCTGCTGGGCGTGTACCAAAGCCTCAATTACTGGAGCAACCGCAAGGCCCAATACAAGCGCCTGGCCATCAGCCGCACGGTGCAAAGTACGGGCGTCGCCTTGGCGCAAATGACCAGCGGCTACGCCGGCAGTGGTGCCGTGGGGTTGGTGGGTGGACAGATCACCGGGCAGGTGCTGGCGACCAGCGTATTGGCGCGTTTGATCTGGCGCGAAGACCACCAGCAAATCCGTGTGCTGAGGCCGGCCCGCAGCTTGGCACTGGCCAAAAAATACATCAACTTTCCCAAATACCTGATCGTTGCCCACGGCTTCAACACCGCTTCAGGACAGATGCCGGTGCTGCTGCTCAGCGCTCTGTTCAGCACCACGGCGGCGGGCTTCTTCACCCTGACCCAGCGGGTCATGGCCGCGCCCATGGCTCTAGTGGCAGGGGCTTTGGGCGATGTGTTTCGGCAAGAGGCCAGCCAGGCCTATATCCACCAGGGCCAGTGCAAGGCCATTTATCAAAAGACCTTCAAGCGTCTGTTGTTGATCTCGGTAGTGCCCTTTATTGTTCTTTTCTTTGTCGCTCCTGCGCTATTTGCCTGGGTTTTTGGCGAGCAGTGGCGTGTGGCCGGTGAATATGCACAAATCCTGACACCGATGGCGTTTTTGCAGTTCATAACCAGCCCCTTGAGTGCGATGTTCATGATTGCAGAAAAGCAAAAGCTGGATTTGCTTTGGCAAATATTTCTCCTGTCTTTGGTTGTTGTTTCTTTTGCGCTTGGGAAGTTTTTTGGGGGCGCAACAGATGCGTTGAAAATTTTCTCCTTTGTTTACTGTGTTGCCTACGGTGTCAATGGGGCAATGACTTACCATTTTGCAAAAAATAACGTCAGAACATGAAAGCAGTAAAAATATTGATGATAACTCAGGGCGTTTCCAGATTGGTGAGGCCATTGTTCGAATCCAATCACCAAGTGATTGGGGTGCTCGAATCCATGTCGCGAGATTATGATGACTCAAGAAACAAATCCCTGTTGATTGAGTTCCTGAAAAAAACTTACAGTCTTGTAAAAAGACAAGACGTTTTTCTTCCGAATTTTTGTAAAAAAAGAAGTATTCCCTATAATTTCATATGGAAAAAAAATTCAAAAGAAATTGCCAATTGGATTCGGGAACTAAATCCGGAATTGATCGTTATTTTCAGCATGTCCCAACTCTTGAAGGATGACATTCTGAAAATACCGCGTCTTGGCGTAATTAATCTGCATCCTTCGTTTTTGCCAAGCTATCGCGGCGCAAATCCTGATTTTTGGCAATACCATGATATGGAAATGAATCCTGGGGTTACGGTGCACTATGTCAATGCAGGAGAGGATACGGGCGACATCATTTTTCAAGAACGGGTACATATTCCTCTCGGGACGAAGTCACCGGAGCGCCTCAATAAATTGATTGGTGAACTGGGAGTGTCTTTGATGCTCAAGGCCATCGATGCCATCGCCCAAGGCAATGCGCCACGCACACCGCAGCCTGCACAAAGTCCCACGCCACGCGCCCGCAATCTGAAGCCTGAAGAACATACAGAGATCATTGATTGGGAGCATTGGCCGATTGAGCGCGTATGGCATGTTTTGCGCGGTACGGAGTTGTGGTTAGACGCGATTGCACAGCCTGCGGGTTTGCTGGCTGGGCAGCGCTGGTCGATCCGAGAATATGAAAAAACAGACATCGCACAAGGCACGCCCGGTAAAATTGGCAAGTACAAGAATAGGAAATGTGTATTCGCCAAGGATGGGGTGATTTATATTGGGATTGATTTTGATATTAAAAAATCCATTTTGAAAATTCTCCGGAAATAAATGGCTGTGTCCTCTCGCTTGTCTGATCGCATGGATCAATACCACACCCTCTGCGCCACAGAACCATCTATCCCCCTCTTCAGCCAAGCCTGGTGGCTCGATGCTACGGCGGGGGAGGAAGGCTGGGATGTAGCCTTGGTGGAAAAAGGCGGCGCCATTGTCGCGGCCATGCCCTATGTGCCGCGCAAGCGCCACGGCTTCACCCTGCTCGGTCAGCCTGCGCTCACGCAAACCTTGGGGCCTTGGCTGCGCGAGGCAGCGGGTAAATCCTCCACGCGGCTGGCGCAGCAAAAAGATCTGTTGCAAGCGCTGATCGAGCAACTCCCGCCTTTTGACCATTTCACCCAGAACTGGCATTGGAGCCTGGGCAATTGGCTGCCATTTTATTGGGCAGGTTTCCAACAGACCACGCGCTATACCTACATCCTGAATGAACTCGGGGATGAGCAGATATTGTGGAAAGGGTTGCGAGAAAATATTCGCACAGACATAAAAAAAGCCAGCAACCGTTTCAAGTTGCGCGTCCGCACGGATTTGTCGGCAGGCGATTTTCTTCACCTCAACCGTATGACGTTTGACCGACAGGGCATGGCCTTGCCCTACACGGAAGCCTTTGTGCACACGCTCGACCAGGCCTGCGCTGCACGGCAGGCACGTAAAATCTTCATTGCCGAAGATGAACAAGGCCGTCGCCACGCCGGGGTTTATATCGTCTGGGATCAAAACAGCGCCTATTACCTGATGGGCGGCGGCAACCCTGAACTGCGCAACAGCGGAGCCACCAGTCTGTGCATGTGGGAGGCGATCAAGTTTGCCGCAACGGTCACCCAGCGCTTTGACTTTGAGGGTTCTATGATCGAACCGGTAGAGAAATTCTTTCGCGCATTCGGTGCCCAGCAAACACCGTATTTCACGGTCAGTAAAACCCCTTCCCGCATCCTTAAAACGGCCTTGTTCCTGCGTAGTTTGAAAGGGGGTCAGTAATGCCCGGCACGCTGTGGCACAGTCCTGCCGCTCTGGCCTGGCTGCAAACCATCCTGCGAGAACGCTTTGGCCACGCCTTTGTCTTGCAAGCCCAGCCAGACGGCTCCGGCATGACCTTGCGCCTGCCCGACGATGCGCGCTGCATCAGCCTGGCGCTCGATGGCGCCACCTTCACCCGTGCCGACTCTGACCTGCCTTGCACCCTATGGGATGCCGCCGCCGAGGGCTGGCAACCGGCCTTGCCCGGCGCACTGCCCGCGCCCGGCGCGGCGCAATTGCCCACGCCGCTGATCACCCCTGCCGACAACGGCTGGCACATCGGCTACGACATCCTCGGCCTGACTTACTGGATGCTCACCCGTCAGGAAGAAGTGGGCCGCACCGACCTGGACAATCACGGGCGCTTTCCGGCAGTTCATTCGCATGCCTACAAACATGGCTATCTGGAGCGCCCCGTCGTCGACGAATGGCTGCATGTGCTGGGGCAGGTCATCACCCGCACCTGGCCGGGCATTGCGCTCAAGCAGCACCAGTTCAGCGTGAAGGTCAGCCACGACGTGGACGTCCCCAGCCGCTACGGCTTTGCCAGCGCCAAGGGTTTGCTGCGTGCCATGGCGGGCGATGTGCTCAAGCGTGGCGATATCAAGAATGCACTGCGTGCGCCTTGGATCAGGCTGAACACCCGCGATGCGCTGCACCCCAGCGATCCATTCAATACCTTTGAATGGATCATGGATCTGTCTGACCAGCATGGCCTGACCAGCGCCTTCTATTTCATTTGCGGGCGCACCAGCGCCATGGACGCCGACTACGAGCCCGAGCATCCCGCCATCCGCGCGCTGATGCGCCGCATCCATGAACGCGGCCATGAAATTGGCCTGCACCCCAGCTATGGCACCTATCAAAAAACAGAGCTGATTGCGCAAGAGGCACAACGGTTAAGGGCTGTTTTGGCTGAAGAAAATATCCAGCAAGCCGAAATGGGCGGGCGCATGCACTACCTGCGCTGGGAGCAGCCCACCACCTTGCGCGCTTGGGCAGATGCGGGTATGGACTACGACAGCACGCTGGGCTATGCGGATAGACCGGGTTTCAGGTGTGGCACTTGTTTTGAATATCCGGCGTTTGATCCGGTGGCGGGCGAGGCGTTGAAGCTGCGCGTGCGGCCGTTGGTGGTGATGGAATGTTCGGTGATGGATGCCTGTTATATGGGATTGGGTACCAGAGAAGCAGCCCAGATGAAATTTATGCAATTGAAAAATGCATGCGTGGGGGGGCGTGGGTGTTTCACGGTGCTTTGGCACAACTCTTGGTTAAATACGAAAAACAAATCAATTTATAGTGACCTATGTTGACTTTATGGAAAAGTGGAAATGAAGCAAAATACCTCGCAAGTATTATTTTTATAATGGTATTAGTTGGATATCCAATCTTTGCTGGAATAACGCTATTTATTGGTGTTGAGAGTAATTTTTTATCAATTATTTATAGAATTATTATCTTGATTGCCGCAATCTTGCTGTTGCTGATATCCTGGCTTCGTCGCAGACCTAGGGTAAATTATAAAATTTTGATTGGCGCAGGATTTTTATTTTTTTATATCGCCAGAATGTTATTGGAATGGCTTATGAATTCACAAGGATCAAAGATTGATTGGGGTGATTTTTGGTCTTTCTTGATCTTTGTGAGTCTAATTCCAGCGCTGCCTTATGTGTGGAAGGAAAATATTCCAGACGAAAATTTCACTACTATTGCAATAGTATTATTTGGAATAATCGGGATTATACTGAATTTCTATCTCGCTATTTCCGTCGCTGACAGCCTATCTTTTGGTGAGCAATTGTTTTCTGGAAGGTTGGAGAGCGAGCGATTGAACCCAATCGCATATGGCCATCTTGGTGCGAGTACGGCATTGGTGGGTTTATGGATGATGATAATAAAAAAAAATATGAGTTTCTTGGCAATTATTGGTGCTGCTATCGGAGTTTTGGGAATTTTCGCCAGCGGTTCAAGAGGTCCGCTTTTGTCGTTTGTGGTGTGCTTGATATTGATGTTGATGCAATTTAGGTTCAGTCGAGTTAAATTTATTTTTATATTTTCCGTAATTCTGTCGATATTTTTCTTGCTGAATTTTGTTGTTGATTTTAATGATGTTTACTTGCTCAATAGGGCTGAAGCCTCAATGTTCGAAGATGATGCTCGGGTTAATATTATTGGCGATGCATACCGCGCATTTTTGAATAATATGTTGATCGGTGCAGGCTATCCGTTTGATGTTTACCCTCATAATATTATTCTGGAGGCTTTCATGGCATCGGGAATAATCGGGGGCTCCTTGATGGTATTCACTTTGATGGTAGGTCTGTTTGCATCAATGAGGGTTATGAGAAACAATAAATTTTCATGGGTGAGTTTGCTCTTTGTGCAGTATTTGACTTTTTCGATGGTTAGTAATTCGATTTATTATTCGAATATTTTTTGGATGCTTTGGGTCTGTGTGGTAATTTTGGGTGCGAGCAAATCTTTCGAAAAAACAAGAAGTGAAATACGTGTTAACGATCGCATGGCGGGATGAATACGATGCCGAATTGATCTTGTTTGACCTGTGGTTGAATAATTTAGAGCAATTTATAAAAAAGTATCAAAAGATGAAGATTTTGCATTGTTGTTTGTCAAATTTTTATATAGATGGTTTCAATTATCAGGAAAACATGCTGGTGCGCGAGCATGTGCGCGCCGGGCATGAGGTTCTTGTTTTGGCATCCACAGAAAATTATAATGCTCAAGGCCAATTAAGTTATAGCGTACCGGGACGCTATCGCGGCAACGACGGCGCAGAGGTGCTGCGTCTACCCTATAGGCGTCTTGGGCCACATGCCTTGATGAAAAAAATACGCGCCTACCCCAGAGTTTATCGGCAATTACGTATCGCCAAGCCGGATGTGATTATGTTCCATGGTACTTGTGCCTGGGAGTTGTTGACTGTATTGCGCTACAAAAAAAATAATCCTTCAGTTAAACTGTATGTGGATAGTCATGAGGATTTTAATAATAGTGCGCGTAGCTTTATATCTAAGAATATATTGCACTATCTTTTTTATAGATCTATTTTTAGAAAATCTATTCCATACGTCGAGAAGGTGTTGTGTATTTCCACGGAAACCATGGATTTCATTGGCGGGTTCTATGGGTGTCCCAAAGACAAAATGGAATATTTCCCCTTGGGGGGTGTAATATTTGATGATGCAACGCATAGGGCAAATCGTGTGGACGTGCGAGAAAAATATGAAATTCCACCAGATACACTTGTTTTTCTTCAATCCGGTAAATTCGATAAAAAAAAGAAACTGACTGAGGCACTAGAGGCGTTTCAAAAGATACCGTATGCAGAAAATGTTCAGTACCTGATTGCTGGCGTCTTGCAAGATGATGTGAAGGCCGAGGTGGAGGCTTTGCTGGCCAAAGATGACCGGATTCGTTTTCTGGGTTGGAAAAAGGCCCAGGAATTGATGCAATTGTTGTGTGCGGCAGATGTATATGTGCAACCTGGCTCACAATCGGCCACCTTACAAAACAGCATTTGCTGTCGTTGTGCGGTGATGGTGGATGATGTGCCTAGCCACCATCCATTTGTGAAGGGCAATGGCTGGATGGTGCATGGCGCTGAGGCACTGGTACGAGCCTTTGATGCAGCTATTCACGCCTTTCAAGAGGGATGTCTGGAGCAAATGCGAGCGCGGTCGCTGAGCATCGCCAGACAGCTTCTGGATTATGAAAAAATGGCACAACGCTTAACGAGTTGATTCATGGAAAAATACCAAATCTGTAACCACTGCATCATGGATACCTCCGATCCTCGAATCCAGTTCGACGATCAAGGTGTCTGTGAATATTGCAACAACTTCAAAGCCACGATCCAGCCCAGTTGGGACACGGCCACGCAGGGCGCGGCTGCTCTTGCGCGTATGGCAGAACAGATCAAGGCAAATACCCAAGGCAAGAATTTTGATGCCATCATCGGCCTGAGTGGTGGGTTGGACAGTTCTTACGCGGCTTATGTGGCGGTGAAGAAAATGGGCTTGCGCCCCTTGCTGTTCCATGTGGACGCGGGGTGGAATACCGATCAGGCGGTAGGCAACATCGAGAAACTGGTGGACGGCCTGGGTGTGGACTTGTACACCGAGGTGATCAACTGGGAGGAGATGAAAGACCTGCAGGTGGCGTTTTTGAAGTCTGGAATTCCAGATCAGGATATTCCGCAGGATACGGCTTTCTTCTCAGCGCTGTACCAGTTCGCGCGCAAGAATAAGATCAAACATGTAATCACTGGTTCCAACTACTCCACGGAATGCTGTCGTGAGCCGGAGGAGTGGGGGGGCTACCCGGGTATTGATAAAATTTTGATTGATGACATTCATGGTCGTTTTGGAAATCGCCGGCTAACTACCTTTCCGATCAAGGATATTTTGGTATATAAAATTTACTATCAAAAAATCCTCGGAATGAAGGTTCACTACCCGCTGAACCATGTGCCTTATGTAAAGAAGGATGCCGAGGATGAGCTGGAGCGCCTGTTTGGTTGGCAGCGTTTTCAGCACAAACACCATGAATCACGGTTTACCCGGTTTTACGAAGACTATTGGATGCCGCGCAAATTCGGCTACCACAAGCGGCGTGCTCATTTTTCCAGTTTGATCATGACGGGGCAGATGACGCGGGAGGCGGCGCTGGAGCGGATCAGCCGTCCAGAGATGGATGAGCATTTTTTGCAGCAGGAATTTGAATATGTGGCGCACAAACTGGATTTGACAGTGCCCGAGCTGCAAGCCATTTTTGATGCACCCAACAAGACCTTCCACGACTACAAGAACAAGCGCTGGGTGATTGGCCTGGGGGCCAAGGTGTTGAGTGCGCTGGGCCTGGAGAAACGGCTCTTTCGATGATCGCCCTGATTGATTATGGCGTGGGCAACGTGCAGGCGTTTTTGAATATGTTCAAACGCCTGGGAATTGATGCCTGCCGCGCCAACACGCCCGAGGCTTTGCAGCAGGCCAGCCATCTCATCCTGCCCGGTGTGGGGGCGTTTGACCATGCGATGATGCAGCTGCAGCAGTCTGGCCTGCGCCCTGCGCTGGATACCTTGGTGCTGGAACAAAAAATTCCCGTGTTGGGTATTTGCGTGGGAATGCAGATGCTGGCCAGCGGTAGCGATGAGGGGCAGTTGCCGGGGCTGGGCTGGATACCGGGGCGCGTCAAGGCTTTTGCACAGCAACCTGATTCACACCAGTTGCCCATGCCGCATATGGGGTGGAATGATGTGAAATTTCGTGCCGGGCACCCACTGTTTCGTGATTTTGAAGCCGAATCACGGTTTTATTTTCTGCACTCTTATTATTTTGATGCGGTGGACGAAGCCGATGTAGTGGCTACGGCAGAGTACGGCGTTGACTTTGACTGCGTCGTGTCACGGGGCAGTGTATATGGAATTCAATGCCATCCCGAGAAGAGCCATCGTTTCGGTGCGCAGTTTTTGAAAAACTTTGCGGAGCTTTGATCCATGCTGCGCCCTCGTATAATCCCCTGCCTGTTGATTCAACAAGGCGGGCTGGTAAAAACCAGAAAATTCAAAGAACCTAAATATGTGGGTGATCCGATCAACGCTGTCAAGATTTTCAACGAGAAAGAATCTGACGAGTTGATGGTGCTGGATATTGACGCCACAGTACACCAAGCTGAACCCAACTACGCTCTCATTGCCAAGCTGGCGGCCGAGTGTCGGATGCCACTGTGCTATGGCGGTGGCATCACCACGCCCGAGCAGGCGGCGCGCATCATTGGCCTGGGGGTGGAGAAGGTGTCAATCAGCGCTGCGGCGCTGGTCAGACCGGCGCTGCTCACAGAGATGGCAGCCGCCATCGGTCGGCAAAGCGTGGTCGCGGTGCTGGATGTGCGCAAAAAGACCGGGTTTTTCAGCAAGGGCTATGAGGTGTGTACGCACAATGCCCGGCAGGCGCACAAGACAGACCCCATTGAATTGGTGCAGCAATTGCAAGCGGCGGGCGCGGGTGAGATTGTCATTAATTCGATTGACCGTGACGGCGAGATGCAGGGCTACGACCTTGATTTGGCCCGGCAGGTGCGCGGCGTAGTCAAGGTGCCGCTCACTGTCTTGGGTGGGGCGGGTTCCTTGGCACATATCGGTGAATTGTTGAAAACCTGCGGTGTGGTGGGGGCGGCAGCGGGCAGCTTGTTTGTTTTCAAGGGCCCTTACCGCGCGGTGTTGATCAATTACCCCACTGCTGCACAAAAAGATGAACTGTGCCGCGCCGTTTTGGCGGACGCATAAGCGATTGAAGAAAGACCATGTTCAAGAATAAAACCCTGCTTATTACCGGCGGCACCGGCTCCTTCGGCAACGCCGTCCTGAAACGTTTTCTCGACACCGACATCGCCGAGATCCGCATCTTCAGCCGCGATGAGAAAAAGCAGGACGACATGCGCAAGCGTTACAACAACGCCAAGCTCAAGTTCTACATTGGTGATGTGCGCGATGCGCGCAGCATCGAGCAGGCCATGCGCGGGGTGGATTACGTGTTTCACGCAGCGGCGCTCAAGCAGGTGCCGTCGTGTGAGTTTCACCCCATGCAGGCGGTGCGCACCAATGTCCTGGGCACCGAGAATGTGCTGGAGGCGGCGATCCAGGCGGGCGTCAAGCGCGTGGTGTGCCTGAGCACCGACAAGGCGGTCTATCCCATTAATGCCATGGGCATCAGCAAGGCGATGATGGAAAAGGTGATGGTGGCCACCAGCCGCAATCTGGAAGGCACCGGTACGGTGATTTGCGGCACGCGCTATGGCAACGTGATGGCTTCGCGCGGTTCGGTGATTCCGCTGTTTGTGCAGCAGGTGTATGCGGGCCAGCCCATCACGGTGACTGACCCGGCGATGACGCGCTTCATGATGACGCTGGGCGATGCGGTGGACTTGGTGCTGTATGCGTTTGAGCACGGTCGCAATGGCGATATTTTTGTGCAAAAGGCGCCGGCAGCGACGATTGAAACCCTGGCCCATGCGGTGACGGGGCTGATGGGCAAGCCCGACCACCCGGTGCAGGTGATCGGCACGCGCCATGGCGAGAAGCTGTACGAGGCACTGCTCAGCCGCGAAGAGATGGCCTGCGCCGAGGACATGGGCGATTATTTTCGCGTGCCGGCCGATGGCCGGGATTTGAACTACGGCAAGTTTGTCGACCAGGGTGCGCAGCGCCTGACGCAGTCAGCCCATGGCGAGGATTACAACAGCCACAACACCAATCGGTTGGACGAGACCGGGATGCGGCAACTGCTGCTCAAGCTCGATGGGATGCAGCGCATTGCCAAGGGTGAGATGGTGGCGGATGTGGAGGAGCATTGAGCATGCGCGCAGTTCTGATTACCGGCGCTAGCGGCTTTATTGGACAAAACCTACAACTGCACCTGTCTGAGCGCAAGGATGTGCAAGTGCGCTGTTTTACTCGTGCGAATGCGCTGGCAGATTTGCCCGCGTTGCTCGATGGCGTGGACTTTGTCTTTCATCTGGCGGGGGTGAATCGCCCGCAAGACCCGGCGGAATTCAACACGGGCAACGCCGGGCTGACGCAGGTGCTGTGCGATGCGCTGGTACAGACGGCTTCCAGCACTGGGCGCAAAGTCCCGGTGGTTTTTGCCTCGTCCACCCAGGCGGCACAAGACAACCCCTATGGCCGCAGCAAGCGTGCAGCGGAGGAGGCGCTGTTCGATTTGCAGCGTCAGCACGGCGTGCCGGTGCATGTGTTTCGCCTGCCCAATGTGTTTGGCAAGTGGGCGCGGCCCAACTACAACTCGGCCGTCGCCACGTTCTGCCACAACACGGCGCGCGGGCTGCCTATCACCGTTAACGACCCGGCAGCGCCTTTGACGCTGGTGTATGTGGATGACGTAATTGCGCGCTTTGTGCAGTTGCTCGATGGCGCTGATGCCGTCGTGGATGCCGCCGATTTTTCTAGTGTGGCGCCGCAATACAGCACCACGGTGGGTGCGCTGGCAGCGCAGATCCAGGCGTTTGCCGATAGCCGATCCAGCCTGATGACCGAACGCGTGGGTGCCGGGCTGGTGCGGGCGTTGTATTCCACTTACGTGAGCTACCTGCCGGTGGATGCTTTTGCCTACACCGTGCCCCAGCATGGCGACGCACGCGGGGTATTCGTCGAGATGCTGAAAACGCCCGATTGCGGTCAGTTCAGCTACTTCACCGCGCACCCGGGCATCACGCGCGGTGGGCACTACCACCACAGCAAGACCGAGAAGTTCCTGGTCATCAAGGGCCAAGCGCGCTTCAAGTTCCGCCATATGCACACTGGCGAAGCCTATGAGTTGCTGACTAGCGGCGACAAGGCCGAGATCGTCGAAACCGTGCCCGGCTGGACGCACGACATCACCAATATCGGCAGCGATGAGCTGGTGGTGATGCTGTGGGCCAATGAGGTGTTTGACCGGAACAAGCCGGATACTTTTGCCTGCCCGTTGTGAATGAGACTGACGATGAAAAAACTAAAAATCATGACCGTCGTGGGCACCCGCCCCGAAATCATTCGCCTCTCGCGCGTGCTGGCTCGGCTCGATGAGCATTGCGACCATGTGCTGGTACATACCGGGCAAAACTACGATTACGAGTTGAACCAGATTTTTTTTGACGATCTGGGTATTCGCAAGCCTGATTATTTCTTGAATGCTGCTGGCGGCAATGCTGCCGAAACCATAGGCAACATCATTGGCAAGATGGACGGCGTATTGCTGGCCGAGCAGCCCGAGGCGCTGCTGGTGCTGGGCGACACCAATAGCTGCTTGTCGGTCATTCCGGCCAAGCGGCGCAAGATTCCTATCTTCCACATGGAGGCGGGCAACCGTTGCTTTGACCAGCGTGTGCCCGAGGAGACCAACCGCCGCATCGTTGACCACACGGCAGACATCAATCTGACTTACAGCAGCATCGCGCGCGAATATTTGCTGCGCGAGGGTCTGCCGCCCGACCAGGTCATTAAAACCGGCAGTCCCATGTGCGAGGTGCTGGCGCATTACCGCCCGAAGATCGACGCATCCGACGTATTGCGGCGCCTGGGCCTGGAGCCGGGGCAGTTCTTCGTCGTCAGTGCGCACCGCGAGGAAAACATCGACTCCGACAAAAGCTTTGCCAAGCTGGTGCAAGTGCTCAACGCCGTGGCCGAGGGCTATGGCCTGCCGGTCATCGTCAGCACCCATCCGCGTACGCAAAAGCGCGTGGATGCGCTGGGGGTGCAGTTTCATCCGCTGGTGCAGTTGCTCAAGCCGCTGGGGTTTTCTGATTACAACCGGCTGCAACTGGAAAGCCGTGCGGTGCTGTCGGACAGCGGCACGATCAATGAGGAGTCGTCCATCCTCAACTTTCCGGCGCTCAATCTGCGCGAAGCGCACGAACGCCCTGAGGGTATGGAAGAAGCTGCTGTGATGATGGTCGGGCTGGAGGTGGAGCGCGTTCTGCAAGGCTTGGCCATTTTGCAAACCCAGCCACGCGGGTCAGAGCGCCTGCTGCGCCAGGTGGCGGATTACTCCATGCCCAATGTGTCGGAAAAGGTGCTGCGCATTGTTCATAGCTATACCGATTATGTGAATCGGGTGGTGTGGAAGAAATATTGACGCATGGCCATACGTGTTTTGTTGCTCACGCAGTGGTTTGATCCGGAGCCTACGTTCAAAGGTTTGCTTTTTGCACGTGAATTGGTGCAGCAGGGTTTTGAAGTGGAAGTTCTCACTGGATTTCCCAATTACCCTGGGGGTAAGATTTATCCAGGTTACAAAATAAAGTGGCTGCAACGGGAGGTGGTTGACGGCGTACACATCACTCGTGTGCCGCTTTATCCAAATCATGACCAGTCTGCAATCAAGCGGGTGATTAATTACGCTAGTTTTGCAGCGTCATCCTTGTTTTATGGACTGTTCATGGCTAAGCGGGCGAACGTGATTTATGCCTATCACCCGCCGTTGACTGTGGGGGTTACGGCGGGCCTGATCCGGCTGCTGCGGCGTATCCCGGTGGTGTATGACATTCAGGACATGTGGCCCGACACGCTGCGCGCTACTGGTATGTTGAACAACGCCAAGGCTTTGAATGTGGTGGCGATGGTGTGCCGTTGGGTATATCGGCATATGGATCACATCGTGGTGCTCTCGCCAGGCTTTAAGCGCCTGCTGCTGGAGCGCGGTGTGCCCGAGCGCAAGCTGGAGGTGATCTACAACTGGGCGGATGAAGCAGCCTTGTCGGCCCCCAGCAGCCAGGGTGATTTGCCGCTAGCCCTGGCCGACGCAACGCAGTTTCGTATTCTGTTCGCTGGCAATATGGGCAAAGCTCAGGCGCTGGATACCGTACTGGACGCAGCCCGCCTGCTGCAAGAGTGCGGCGCCCCCGTGCGCTGGGTGATGCTGGGCAGCGGCGTGGAGGTGCCACGCCTGAAACAGCGCGCGGCAGACATGGGGTTGCGTAATCTGGTGTTTTTGCCTGCCGTGCCCATGGCCGAGGTAGGGCGCTACCTGGAGGCCGCTGACGCGTTGCTGGTGCATTTGCGCAAAGATCCATTGTTTGAAATCACCATTCCATCTAAGACACAGGCCTATATGGCAGTGGGTAAACCGTTGTTGATGGCGGTTGATGGTGATGCGGCTGATTTGGTTCGCCAGTCGGGCGGCGGAGTAGTGGCTGAGTCGGAAAATGCCCAGGCCTTAGCTGCGGCAGCTGAAACTTTGTCGAAGGCACCGGCCGATGTTTTGGCAAAAATGGGCGGTAACGCAAAACAGTTCTACGCAGAGCATTTGGCCATTGAGGTTGGGGTGCAGAAATTTGGCAAAATTTTTCAGCGCTTGGCGTGTTGATTGTTTATGAAACGTCTCCTCGACTTCACCGTCGCCCTGCTGGGCCTGATCGCCCTGGCCCTGCCCTTGTGCATCCTCATCCTGCTCATCCGCCGCAAGCTTGGCAGCCCAGTGTTTTTCCGCCAAACCCGCCCCGGCTTGCATGGCCGGCCGTTCCAGATGGTCAAGTTCCGCACCATGACGGATGCGCGCGATGCGCAGGGCGCGCTGCTGCCCGACGCCGACCGCCTCACGCTCTTTGGCCGTTTTCTGCGCTCCACCAGCCTGGATGAGCTGCCGGAGCTGTGGAACGTGCTCAAGGGCGACATGAGCCTGGTCGGCCCACGCCCGCTGCTGATGGAATACCTGCCGCTGTACTCGCCCGATCAGGCGCGCCGCCACGCCGTGCGCCCGGGCGTGACCGGTTGGGCGCAGGTCAACGGCCGCAACGCGATCAGCTGGGAGGAAAAGTTTGCGCTCGACGTGTGGTACGTCGATCACCAATCGCTGGCGCTGGATCTGCGCATTCTGTGGCTGACGGTCAAGAAGGTGCTGGTGCGCGAGGGCATCAGTGCTGCCGGCGAGGCGACGATGGGAAAATTCACCGGTAATCGTTAACGCAGCATTCGACACGCAAGGAGCACGCGCCATGGCACTGACTGCAAGCATCCATTACGAGAACGCCAATTTTTTGCGTGAATTGGCAGAGAACCTGCCGCAAGTGCGTCCACAAGGGCATAACACGCAGCAAGTGGCCTTGCTGCAGCGCCTGGCCGATGATGAGCTGGCACAGGCGCAGCACGACGAATGGATCCGCCGCAAGGTGGCCGCCGCCAGGGCGGATAAGCGCCCGAGGATGACGACGCAAGAAGTACGCGCCAGCCTGCAAGCCCAGTTTGAGAAGCTGCGCGATGTACCGCGTTGAATGGAGCGCTTCGGGCCACGACGCTGGGACAGCATGTGCTGTATGAGGTAGATGACGAGCAGTGCGTCTGCACTGTGTGGGTTGTTGTCGGGCAACGCCGGCAGGCTAGGCGTATTCGCTGATCGATGCCCTGGCGCTGCTGCGCAAAGCCGCGCCGCACAGCGATGCCAGCGATCCATGAAAACCACCCTTCCCGTAGGAGCGGCGCCCTCGCCGCGAAGCCCCCCTCGCAGCGTAACGATTCAAGCAAAAACCGCCTGTAACGCTTGCGCAGCAAGCGCGAGCAGCTCTCTTTATCATAGTAAAAAGGACGCCTCCCCATGCCCGCCTCCCAAGACCTGTACGCCGTCTATGGCGCCAGCGGCTGTGGCCGTGGGGTGATGCCGCTGGCGCGCCAGCAGCTGCGCCAGGCCGGCGTGGTGCCGGAGCGCCTGGTGTTTGTCGATGACGGCGCGGGCCTGCCGCCGCTGCTCAACGGCCAGCGCGTGCTGAGCTACGCGCAGTTTCTGGCCGAGCCGGCGCGCCAACGCCATGCTGTGCTGGCGATTGCCGCCAGCACCATCCGCGAGCAATTGGCGCAGCGCTGCGCGCAAGACGGCGTGCAGCCCTGGACGGTGCAGGCGGCCAACGTCGTCACCATGGACGCGGTGGAACTGGGCGCGGGCGCCATCTTGAGCCCCTTCGTCACGCTGACCAGCAATATCCGCATCGGCCGGCATTTCCACGCCAACCTGTATAGCTACGTTGAGCACGATTGCGTGATTGGCGACTTCGTCACCTTCGCCCCGAGCGTGATGTGCAACGGCAACATCGTGGTGGAAGACCACGCCTACATCGGCACCGGCGCCGTCATCAAGCAGGGGCAACCGGGTAAGCCGCTGGTGATCGGGCGCGGCGCGGTGGTCGGCATGGGCGCGGTGGTGACCAAAAGCGTGCCGCCCGGCGCCACGGTGGTCGGCAACCCGGCTAGGGCCATGGGGTGATGGCGACGCGGGGCCATTTGCGGCCGACGGCCTATACTCGGCATATGCCAACGATGCCACTGAAGGATTGCCATGCTTGCTGAGCGCCACGTTCGTCTGTTTCGCAACGGCCGCAACCAGGCGGTGCGCATTCCGCGTGAATTCGAATTCGACGCCGACGAGATCATCATGCGCCGCGAAGAGGGGCGGCTGGTGCTGGAGCCGCTGCCACGGCGCGGGTTGCTGGACACGCTGGCCAGATTGCAACCGCTGAACGATGCGGCACTGGCGGACTGGGATGCGGGCCTGCTCCCCCTGGATGACGTAAGCCTGTGAGCCGCACGCGCTATCTACTGGACACCAACGTCCTGTCCGAGCTGGTACGTCAGCCACAAGGTGTGGTGGCGCGGCAGATCGCGGCTGTGGGCGAAGGTTCAGTGTGCACCTCCATCATCGTTGCTGTTGAATTGCGCTTTGGCGCTGCCAAACGCGGCTTGCCGCAACTGATGCAGCAGGTGGACGCCATCCTGAATGCGCTGGAGGTGTTGCCACTGGAACCGCCTGCGGACGACACCTATGCCCAAGTGCGTTGCAGGCTGGAGCGCACCGGCCGGCCGATCGGGCCCAATGATTTGCTGATTGCCGCCCATGCGTTGGCGCTGGACTGCACCTTGGTGACGGCCAACATGGGCGAGTTCGGGCGCGTGCCCGGGTTGCAGGTAGTCAATTGGCTGGCGCCTGAGGCAAGCGCTTGATGATTTGGTCGCGGTTTTTCATTGTTCTTTATGCTCAGCACCTCCTTTTCCCCCTGGCCCTCCTTCACTGAAGAAGAAGCCGCCGCAGTGCAGCGCGTGCTGCTGTCCAACCGGGTCAACTACTGGACCGGCACGGAATGCCGCGAGTTCGAGGCTGAATTCGCCGCCTGGGCCGGCACGCGCCATGCGGTGGCGCTGGCCAATGGCACGCTGGCGTTGGATGTGGCGCTCAAGGCCTTAGGCATTGGGCCGGGCGATGAGGTGGTGGTGACGCCGCGCACCTTCATCGCCAGCATTTCCTGCGTCGTCAATGCGGGAGCAACGCCGGTGTTCGCCGACGTGCAAGCCGACAGCGGCAACCTCAGCGCCGCCACGATTGCCAAAGTGCTCACCTCCAGAACGCGGGCCGTGATTTGCGTGCATTTGGCCGGGTGGCCCTGCGACATGGATCCCATCATGCGGCTAGCGGAACGGCATGGTTTGAAGATCATCGAGGATTGCGCCCAGGCCCACGGTGCCCGCTACAAGGGCCGCAGCGTGGGCAGCATCGGCCATATCGGAGCCTGGAGCTTTTGCCAGGACAAGATCATGACCACCGGCGGCGAAGGCGGAATGGTGACGACCAATGATGAAGGGCTTTGGCGCGCCATGTGGAGCTTCAAGGACCACGGCAAGAGCTATGCGGCGGTATACGAGCGCAAGCACGCACCCGGCTTTCGATGGCTGCACGAGAGCTTTGGTACCAACTGGCGCATGTTGGAGATGCAGGCGGCGGTGGGGCGCATTCAGCTCACGCGCATGCATGACTGGACGGCGGCGCGCACGCACCATGCCGAGTGCATTTGGCAGGCATGCCGCCAGTTCGCGGCGCTGCGTGTGCCGCCATTGCCTGCAGAGCTGCAGCATGCGCACTACAAATGCTACGTCTACGTACGACCACAGGAGCTGGCGGCGGGCTGGGACCGCGATCGCGTGGTGGCGGAGATCAACGCACTCGGGGTGCCTTGCTATCAAGGGTCTTGTTCCGAGGTTTATCGTGAGAAGGCATTTGATGACACCGGCTGGCGTCCGCTTCAAGCCTTGCCGAACGCGCGTGAACTGGGCGAAACCAGTGTGATGTTCCTGGTGCATCCAACGCTGACGGATGCCGAGATTGAGCTGACCTGTGCAACGATAACCACTGTAATGCAAAGGGCGACGAGGGCGGCATGAGTCTGGATCGGGCGCTGGCTCCGCTTCTGTTTTGGCCCCGCCGTGCCAAACAACTGCTGGTCCTCTTTGTGGACCTTTTGACCGCCCTCGTGGCGGTCTGGTTGGCGTTCTTTCTGCGCCTGGACCAGTTCAGCCTGCCGGTGCAGCAGCAGGCCCTGGTCTATCCAGCGGCATTGCTGTTCGTCCCTGTCTTTATCCGTATGGGCCTGTATCGCGCGGTGTTCCGCTATACCGGTCTGGCGGCCTTGTTGACCATCGCGCTTGCGGTGGCGGTTTACGGCCTGATCTTTTTTGGGCTGTTGCTGTCGATGCAATGGCAGGGCGTGCCGCGCAGCGTGGGTTTGATACAGCCTGTGCTCTTTTTGGTGTTGGCTGGCGGCTGGCGCGTGTTGGCACGGTCTGCCTTGCTCAGCGCGTCTGCTGCGGGCAAACCGGCTTTGCTCAAGGGACGCTTGCTGATTTACGGTGCGGGGGATGCGGGTGCGCAGACGGCGTTCGCGTTGGGGGTGGCGCGCGAATACCAGGTCTGTGGTTTTGTCGATGACGATCCGAACAAGGTGGGCCGCAGCATCAACCGCGTTCCCATCATTGCGCCGGCGGACGTGGCCGGCTTCGTTGCGCGCCACGGTATTGGCGACGTGCTGCTGGCCATTCCTTCGCTGTCGCGTGAGCGGCGGCGCGAGATCATCAAATCTTTGCAGCACTTGCAGGTGCACGTGCGCTCGCTGCCTGGCCTCAAGGACTTGGCCGAAGGCAAGGTGTCGATAACGGACTTTCAAGAACTGGATATCGAAGACCTGCTGGGGCGCACCCCGGTTCCGCCCGACAAGGCCCTGCTGACGGACAGTCTTCTTGGGCGCGTGGTACTGGTGACCGGTGCTGGCGGCAGCATAGGTTCTGAGCTGTGCCGCCAGATCGTGCTGCAGCGCCCTTTGCAGTTGGTGCTGGTTGAACACAACGAGTTCGGGCTGTATTCCATTCACCAAGAGCTGCTTGCGCTGTGCCGCAAGCACGGGCTGGACGTGGTGCTGATGCCGGAGCTGGCCAGCATTCGCAGCCTGCGCCGCCTGCGCGCGGTATTTGCCCTGTACCGGCCGCAGGTGGTCTACCACGCGGCCGCATACAAGCATGTGCCTCTGGTGCAGGGCAACCCGGCCGAGGGCATTTTGAACAACGTATTCGGTACCTTGAACCTGGCGCGTGCGGCCCTGGAGGTGGGGGCGGCGCAGTGCGTGCTGATCTCCACCGACAAGGCGGTACGCCCGACCAACGTGATGGGCGCAAGCAAGCGTGTGGCAGAGATGGTGTTGCAGGCGCTCGCCGACATCAGGATGGTGGATTTCAGCGCGGTGGACGACAGAGCCGCGCCGCCGCCGGTGGCCAACCATACCCGGATTGCCATGGTGCGTTTTGGCAATGTGCTGGGCAGCAGCGGCAGCGTGGTGCCGCTGTTTCGCCGCCAGCTGCGCGAAGGCGGCCCGCTGACGGTGACCCATGCGGAGGTGACGCGGTACTTCATGACCATCCCTGAAGCGGCGCAATTGGTGTTGCAGGCCGGCGCCATGGGCAAGGAAGGTGAGGTCTTCGTGCTGGACATGGGCGAGCCGGTGAAGATCATGGACCTGGCCCGGCGCATGGTCATGCTTTCGGGCATGACGGTGCGCGATGAGGCCCACCCCGCGGGAGACATCGCCATCCAGATCGTGGGGCTGCGCCCGGGTGAGAAGCTCTATGAAGAGCTCTTGATAGGTGACAACCCCGAGTCCACCAGCCACCCGCGCATCATGAAGGCCCATGAGGCCTTTCTGCCGTGGGATGAACTGGTGCCGGTGCTTGTACGCTTGCGCAGCGCGGCAGTCTCGGGCAATGCCGAAGTCATCCATGCGCTGCTGGGGCAGCTCGTCAGCGGCTACCGCCATTGAGCGGCAGGCGGCCCGGCGCGACACGCCGGCGTAGCACTTGTGCGCCACAATCAGGGAACGTTTTGGCTTCCTGGATCGCAGATTCCCATGAATGCACCGCTACCCATCCAACCGCGCGACAAGGCCGAAATTCTGGCCCAGGCGCTGCCCTACATCCGGCAGTTCCACGGCAAGACGCTGGTGATCAAGTACGGCGGCAACGCCATGACCGACCCGGCGCTGCAACAGGATTTTGCCGAGGACGTGGTGCTGCTCAAGCTCGTGGGCATGAACCCGGTGGTGGTGCACGGCGGCGGGCCGCAAATCGAGGCGGCCTTGAAGCGCCTGGGCAAGCAGGGCCGCTTCATCCAGGGCATGCGCGTGACGGACGCCGAGACCATGGAGGTGGTCGAGTGGGTGCTGGCGGGCGAGGTGCAGCAGGACATCGTGGGCCTGATCAACCAGGTGGGCGGCAAGGCCGTGGGCCTGACGGGGCGTGACGGCGGCCTGATCCGCGCGCGCAAGCTCAAGCTGCTGGACCACAAGGACCCGAGCGTGGAGCACGACGTGGGGCAGGTGGGCGAGATCGTGGCGGTGGACTGCAGCGTGGTCCAGGCGCTGCAGGACGATGCCTTCATCCCGGTAGTCAGCCCGATCGGCTTCGGCGCGGACAACGAGAGCTACAACATCAACGCCGACGTGGTGGCGAGCCGCCTGGCGACGGAGCTGCAGGCGGAAAAGCTGCTGCTGCTGACCAACATCCCCGGTGTGCTGGACAAGGCCGGCCAGCTGCTGCCCGAGCTGACGGCGGCGCAGATCGACGCGCTGATCCAGGACGGCACCATCTCCGGCGGCATGCTGCCCAAGCTGGCCGGCGCCATCGAGGCGGCCAAGGCGGGGGTGAATGCGGTGCACATCGTCGACGGGCGCGTGCCGCATGCGATGCTGCTGGAGGTTCTGACCGACCAGGCCTACGGGACGATGATCCGGGGCTAGCATGAGCGCGGTGCCCGGCTCTGGCGTGCCGAGCGACCTGCTCGAGTCGCTGCGTGCGGTGCTGCGCGGTTTTCCCTCGGTGCGCCTGGCGGTGTTGTTTGACTCCACGGCGCAAGGTCGTGCGCGCGCTGACAGCGACCTGGATTTGGCGGTGGATGCCGGGCGGGCGCTCACCGCTGCGCAGCGGCTGCAATTGGTACGGGCGCTGGCGCAAAAGACGGGGCGCGCCGTGGATCTGGTCGATCTGACCGACGTCGGCGTGCCGCTCCTGGGCCAGATCGCGCGGCATGGAAAACGCGTGGTCGGCAGTTCGGCGGATTTTGGGCGCTTGATTCACCGCAGCTTGATCGAAGAAGCGGATTTCATGCCGCTGCGCCAGCGCATGCTGGACGAAAGGCGGAGGGCATGGATAGGCAGGTGATGGATCAGAAGCTCGAATCGCTGCGCCGCTGTGTGCGGCGCATCGAGCAGAAGTGTCCGCCGCAGCCGCAGACGCTCGCGGACGATCCGGATTTGCAGGACATCCTGTCGTTGAACTTGACTCGGGCGGTGCAGCTGGCGGTGGATATGGGCGCGCACATCATTGCCGGGCTGGAAGTGCCCGCGCCGGGCACCATGGGCCAGACCTTTGACGTGCTGGCCGAGCAGGGTGTGCTCGATGGCGCCCTGGCAGCGCAACTGAAGAAGGCCGTGGGTTTTCGCAACATTGCGGTGCACAACTAAGACGCCATCAACTGGGACATGGTGCACGTGCTGGCACAAGACCACGTGTCTGACTTTGCGCGCTTTGCCGCGGCGGTGGTGGCGTGGATGCAGACGCATTCTTCCTGACGGGGCATCCGCCGGTGCTTGACGAAACGGGCCGGTGTGCAGAAAATAGCACGACCGTTCGTTTTATTCCATGCCCGTCTCTCTCATTTCCTCCCATTCCGGCGCCCGTCGCTCCGGCGGTGCGCGCGCGGCGCACAAGGGCCAGCAGACCAAGGCGGCCATCGTCGATGCCGCCCTGCAGCTGGCCACGCAGGTGGGGCTGGAGGGCTTGTCCATAGGCGCGGTGGCCGAGGCCACGGGCATGAGCAAGTCGGGCGTGTTCGCGCATTTCGGCTCGCGCGAAGAGCTGCAGATCTCGGTCATCCATGAATACCACCAGCGCTTCGAGCAGGAGGTGTTCCAGCCGGCGATGGCCTTGGCGCGCGGGCTGCCGCGCCTCAAGGCCTTGTTCGACCACTGGATGCAGCGCACTTCGGTGGAGATCGATTCGGGCTGCATCTACATCAGCGGCGCGGCCGAGTTCGACGACCGGCCCGGCCCGGTGCGCGACGCGCTGGCCGAGTCGGTGCGCATCTGGCTCGCGGCCATGCGCCGCGCCATCGTGCAGTGCCGCGAGTGCGGCCAGCTGCGCGCCGATGCGGACGAGGCGCAGATGCTCTTCGGCATCCACGGCCTGATTCTTGCCTCGCACTACGAGGCGCGTTTCCTCAAGCTGCCCGGCGCGATCGAGCGCGCGCACCGGGGTTTCGACAACATCCTGGCGCGCTACGCCCTGCCCGAACCGGCGTGAGCGGGCCTGCGCCAGTCCCACCCTTTTTTCCGTTTCACCCTTCCACAGCCCAGGAGAGCTCACATGCCCACTTACACACCGCCGCTGCGCGACATGCAGTTCGTGATGCACGAGGTGTTTCACCTCACCGACGAATTCAAGGCCATGCCGCGCTATGCCGAGGTGGACGTGGATACGGTGAATGCGGTGCTGCAAGAGGCCGGCAGGTTTGCCGCCGAGGTGACCTTCCCGCTGAACATCAGCGGCGACACCGAGGGCTGCCAGCTCGACACCGCGACGCATGAGGTGACCACGCCCAAGGGCTTCAAGGAAGCCTACGGCAAATACGTGGAAGGCGGCTGGGCGGCGCTGTCGTGCGACCCCGAGTTCGGCGGCCAGGGCCTGCCGTTCGCGCTCAACCAGTGCCTGTATGAAATGCTCAACAGCGCCAACCAGGCCTGGACCATGTACCCGGGCCTGTCGCACGGCGCCTACGAGGCGCTGGTGGCGCACGGCACCGACGAGCAGAAGAAGACCTACCTGCCCAAGCTGACCAGCGGCGAGTGGACCGGCACCATGTGCCTGACCGAGCCGCACTGCGGCACCGACCTGGGCCTGCTGCGCACCAAGGCCGAGCCCGTCGGCGACGGTACCTACAGGATCACCGGCAACAAGATCTTCATCAGCGCGGGCGAGCACGGCTTCACCGACAACATCGTGCACCTGGTGCTGGCGCGCCTGCCCGATGCGCCCAAGGGCAGCAAGGGCATCAGCCTGTTCGTCGTGCCCAAGTTCAAGGTGAGCGCCGATGGCTCCCTGGGCGAGCGCAACCCCATCTTCTGCACCGCGCTGGAGCACAAGATGGGCATCCACGGCAACGCCACCTGCGCGCTGGCGCTCGATGGTGCCGTGGGCACGCTGGTGGGCGAGCCCCACAAGGGGCTGGCGGCGATGTTCGTGATGATGAACGCGGCGCGCCTGGGCGTGGGCAACCAGTCGCTGGGCCTGACCGAGGTGGCCTTCCAGAACGCGCTGGCCTACGCCAAGGAGCGGCTGCAGATGCGGTCGCTCTCCGGCAAGAAGGCCAAGGACAAGGAGGCCGACCCCATCATCGTGCACCCCGACGTGCGCAAGATGCTGCTCACCGCCCGGGCCTACGCGGACGGGGCCCGTGCGCTGCAGGTGCTGTGCTCGCTGCTGGTGGACAAGGCGCACCACCATCCCGACGAGAAGGTGCGCAAGGACAGCGACCAGCTGGTGGCGCTGCTCACGCCCATCGTCAAGGCCTTCGTGACCGACAACGGCTTTGCCGCGACCAATGCCTGCATGCAGGTCTTCGGCGGCCACGGCTACATCAAGGAATGGGGCATGGAGCAGTTCGTGCGCGACGCCCGCATCAACATGATCTACGAGGGCACGAACACGGTGCAGTCGCTCGATCTGCTGGGCCGCAAGGTGCTGGGCGACCAGGGGGCGGCGCTCAAGAAACTGGGCAAGCTGGTCGGCCAGCTGGTGCAGGAAGAGGGCGTGAACGAGGCCATGGCCGAGTTCATCAACCCGATCGCGCTGCTGGGCGAGCAGATGACCAAGTTCACCACCGAGATTGGCTTCAAGGGCTTCCAGAACCCCGACGAGGTGGGCGCGGCCGCGGTGGACTACCTGCGCGTGGCCGGCCACCTGGTGTTCGGCTACCTGTTCGCCCGCATGGCCCAGGTGGCGCTGCGCAAGATTGCCGAAGGCAGCACCGACCCCTTCTACACCGCCAAGCTGCAGACGGCGCGCTTTTACTTTGCCAAGCTGTTCCCCGAGATTCACTCGCTGATGCGTACCGCGCGGGCGGGCAGCAAGAGCCTGATGGATACCGACGCGGTGCTGGCTTGAGCGCCTTGGCTCCCTCCCCCTCTGGGGGAGGGCAGGGGTAGGGGCCAGCGGCGCTGACTGAGCACAAAAGCCCCCATCCCCGCCTTCCCCCGGAGGGGGAAGGAGCAAGGCAAGGAATCAGAGTGTTTTAACCATGGAGCCCTTATGTACAAAGCGCTGACAGCTATTCTTGCAGTAGTGATCGCGGCCCCGGTGTGGGCCCAGATGACCCCCTTGGGCACCTGGAACAGCATCGACGACAAGACCGGCCAGCCCAAGGCCGAGATCCAGATCGTGGACAAGGATGGGGCGCTCAGCGGGCGCGTCGTCAAGAGCCTGCAGCCCAGCAGCGAGCCGCTGTGCACCGAGTGCACGGACGACCGCAAGAACCAGCCCAAGATCGGCATGGAGATCATCCGCGGCGGCAAGCAGGCCGAGGGCGGTGACGTGTGGGAGGGCGGCAAGATCCTCGACCCCGAGAACGGCAAGGAATACCGCGCCACCTTCACCCCCATCGAGGGCGGCAAGGAGCTGCAGGTGCGCGGCTTCATTGGCCCCTTCTTTCGCACGCAGGTGTGGAAGCGCGTGCCGTAAGCAATGACTCTCCCTCCGGGAGGGCAGGGGTGGGGGCCAGCGGCGCTGGTCGGGCATGCAAGCCCCCATCCCGACCTTCCCCCAGAGGGGGAAGGGGTTTGAAAACCGAAAATGGAACAAACATGACCCGATTCAACGTGAAGAAAGTCGCCGTGCTCGGCGCGGGCGTGATGGGCGCGCAGATCGCCGCGCACCTCATCAACGTCAAGGTGCCGGTCATCCTGTTTGACCTGGCCGCCAAGGAAGGGCCAAAGAACGCCATCGCGCTCAAGGCGATCGCCAACCTGAAGAAGCTCAAGCCCTCGCCCATAGGCGTGGCGAGCGATGCGGACCTGATCCAGCCGGCGAACTATGAAGAGCACCTGGAGCTGCTGGGCGAATGCGACCTGGTGATCGAGGCGATCGCCGAGCGCATGGACTGGAAGCAGGACCTGTACCACAAGATTGCGCCGCACGTGCCCGCGCACACGCTGCTCGCATCCAACACCTCGGGCCTGTCGATCACCAGGCTGAGCGAGGCGCTGCCCGAGCAGCTGCGCCACCGCTTTTGCGGCATCCACTTCTTCAACCCGCCGCGCTACATGCCGCTGGTGGAGCTGATCGCCACCCCCGCCACCGAGCCGCGCGTGCTCGACCAGCTCGAAGCCTTCGTCACCAGCGGCCTGGGCAAGGGCGTGGTGCGCGCCAAGGACACGCCCAACTTCATCGCCAACCGCATCGGCATCGCCGGCATCCTCTCGACCATGAAGGAGGCCGAGAAGTACGGCCTGAGCTTTGACGTGGTGGACGACCTCACCGGCAAGAAGCTCGGGCGCGCGTCCAGCGGGACTTTTCGCACGGCCGACGTCGTGGGCCTGGACACCATGGCCCACGTCATCAAGACCATGCAGGACAACCTGGGTCCTGAAACCGATCCGTTCTACGACAGCTTCGGCACGCCGCCGGTGCTGGCCAAGCTGATCGAGCTGGGCCACCTCGGCCAGAAGACCAAGGCGGGCTTTTACAAGAAGGCGGGGCGCGACATCCTGCGCTTCGAGCTGGAGAGCGAAGACTACGTGCCCGCTGGCGCCAAGGCCGACGAGGTCTATGGCCGCATGCTCAAGAAGCCGGCCGCCGAGCGCCTGAAGCTCTTGCGCAACGCCCAGGGCGCCGAGGGGCAATTCCTCTGGGCCATCCTGCGCAACGGCTTTCACTACGCCGCGCTGCACCTGGCCGACATCGCCGAGACCGCGCGCGACGTGGACCAGGCCATGCGCTGGGGCTTCGGCATGAAGCAGGGCCCCTTCGAGCTGTGGCAGGAGGCCGGTTGGCTCGAAGTGGCGAAGATGGTGCAGGAGGACATAGACGCCGGCCGGGCGCTCACGCGCGCGCCGCTGCCCGAATGGGTCTTCAAGGGCCCGGTGGCGGATGCCGGCGGGGTGCATACCGCCCAGGGTTCGTGGAGCCCGTCTGCTGGAAAATTCATAGCGCGTCGCGCAATGCCCGTCTACGAAAGGCAGTATTTTCCCGAGAAACTGCTGGGCGAAGACCAGCTGCCCGACTGGCGCAGCGGCGGCACCACCATCAGCGACGGCGAGGGCCTGCGCCTGTGGACGCTGGACGCGGGCGACTGCGAGAAGTCCGAGCAGGTCCTGATCGCCTCCATCAAGAGCAAGATGCACGCCATCGGCCCGGCGGTGATCGAGGAACTGGGCGAAGCCATTGAGCTTGCCGAGCGCGAATACGCCGCCATGGTGATCTGGTCGGGCGACGCGCCGTTTTCCGTCGGCGCCGACCTGCAGGCCGCGATGCCGGCTTTCATCGCCGCCGGCGTGGACGCGATCGACGGGCTGTCGCAGGAGCTGCAGAACACCATGCTGCGCATCCGCTACGCCCAGGTGCCGGTGGTGGCGGCCGTGCACGGCATGGCGCTGGGCGGCGGCTGCGAGCTGGCGATCTACTGCGCGCGCCGGGTGGCGCACATGGAAAGCTACATGGGGCTGGTCGAGATCGGCGTCGGCCTGGTACCGGGCGCCGGGGGGCTGACCTGGATTGCGCGCCGCGCCGCCGAAAACGCCCAGGCCAGCACCGGCAAGGACCTGCTGCCCTTCCTGACCGAAGGTTTCACCGCCGCGGCCACCGCCAAGGTGGGCACCAGCGCGCTGGAGTGCCGCCAGATCGGCTACCTGCTGGACAGCGACATCGTCGTGCCGCACAAGGAAGAGCTCTTGTACGTGGCGGTAAACGAAGCGCGCGCCATGGCCACCGGCGGCTGGCGCGCGCCGCTCAGGCGCAGCTTCCCCGTGGCGGGGCGCAGCGGCAGCGCCACCATCCGCGGGCAGCTGACCAACATGCGCGCCGGCGGCTTCATCAGCGACCACGATCAGCACATTGCCACGCTGATTGCCGAGATCGTCTGCGGCGGCGACGTGGACGCGGGCACGCTGGTGAACGAGGAATACCTGATGGCCCTGGAGCGCAAGGCCTTCTGCGCGCTGATCCAGCACCCGAAGACGCAGGAGCGCATTCTGGGCATGCTCAGTACCGGCAAGCCGGTGCGCAATTGAACATGGCAGCGCATGCGTCTTTGCTCCCTCCCCCATTGGGGGAGGGCAGGGGTAGGGGCCAGCGGCGTTGGCTGAGGCGGGTTGCCGTTGTGGCGCGGGCGGCCTCCATCCCGGCCTTCCCCCAGAGGGGGAAGGAGTAAGGCATGCAGTACCAGGCCAGCACCCGCGCGCGCAGCAATGCTCCGGTATTGCGCAGCGCCATGACGGACTCCGAGCGCAAGCTCTGGAGCCGCCTGCGTGGCGAACAGCTGGGCGTGAAGTTTCGCCGCCAGCACCCCTTGGGCAGCTACGTCGCGGATTTTGCCTGCCTGGCTCCGCGGCTGATCGTGGAGCTGGACGGTTCTCAGCATCTGGCCCAGGCCGGATACGACGCGCGCAGGGATGCGTTTTTTCGCCATCAAGGGTTCGAGGTGCTGCGGTTTGACAGCAGCGCGCCGTTGACCCAGCTGGAAGGGGTGCTGCAGCGGATTCTGGAGACGCTCCACGCGCTGCAAGCCCCCATCCCCGCCTTCCCCCAGAGGGGGAAGGAGTTGACACACCAAGGAGTTTGACCATGAGCAAGCAAATCCAGGACGCCTACATCGTCGCCGCCACGCGCACGCCGATAGGCAAGTCGCACAAGGGCTTTTTCCGCAACTACCGGCCCGACGACCTGCTGGCCACCACCTTGCGCGCGGCGCTGGCGCAGGTGCCCACGCTGGACCCGGCGGCGGTGGAGGACGTGATTGCCGGCTGCGCCATCCCCGAGGCGCAGCAGGGCCTGAACGTGGCGCGCATTGCCGCGGTGCTCGCGGGCCTGCCCAAGAGCGTGGGCGGGGTGACGGTCAACCGCTTTTGCGCTTCGGGGCTGACCGCCGTGCAGATGGCGGCCGACCGCATCCGCGTGGGCGAGGCCGAGGTGATGATCGCCGCCGGCGTGGAGAGCATGAGCATGGTGCCCATGATGGGCAACAGCCCCAGCCTGTCGCCGACGATCTTTGCCAACGGCGACGAGGACGTGGGCATCGCCTACGGCATGGGCCTCACGGCCGAGAAGGTGGCGCAGCAGTGGAAGGTGACGCGCGAGGCGCAGGACGCGTTTGCGCTGGAATCGCACCGGCGCTCGATCGCCGCGCAGCAGGCCGGGCGTTTTGCCGACGAGATCACGCCGATCGAGGTGACCGACCGTGGCCTGAACCTGGCCACGGGCGAGCCCGTGGTGAAGACGCGCACGGTGAACCTGGACGAAGGTCCGCGCCCCGACACCACGCTCGAAGGCCTGGCCAGGCTGCGCACCGTGTTTGCCGCGCGCGGCACGGTGACGGCGGGCAACAGCAGCCAGACCAGCGACGGCGCGGGCGCGCTGATCCTGGCGAGCGAAGCGGCGGTCAAGCGCTTCAACCTCAAGCCGCTGGCGCGTTTCGTGAGCTTCGCCAGCCGCGGCGTGCGCCCCGAGATCAT
Source organism: Comamonas flocculans (assembly GCF_007954405.1). Taxonomy (NCBI): domain Bacteria; kingdom Pseudomonadati; phylum Pseudomonadota; class Betaproteobacteria; order Burkholderiales; family Comamonadaceae; genus Comamonas; species Comamonas flocculans. Next base: position 2,009,185 of record NZ_CP042344.1, read on the forward strand.
GGGCGTGGGGCCGATCGAGGCGATCCCGGCCGCGCTCAAGCTCGCCGGCCTGAAGCACGAGGACATGGGCTGGATCGAGCTCAACGAAGCCTTTGCCGCGCAATCGCTGGCGGTGATCAACACGCTGGGGCTGAACACCGATGTGGTCAACCCCATGGGCGGGGCGATCTCGCTCGGCCACCCGCTGGGCGCGACCGGCGCGATCCGCTCGGCCACGGTGGTGCACGCGCTGCAGCGCGAGAACCTCAAGTACGGCATGGTCACGATGTGCGTGGGCATGGGCCAGGGCGCGGCGGGCATCTTCGAGCGCGTCTGAGCGCGGGGCGCACGCCATGCAGGCGCTCACGCTCACCGGCAGCGGCGCGCCGGTTGCCGTCAAGTGCTTCGAAGGCGCGGGCGCGGCGCGCGCCAGCGTGGTCATCGGCAATGCGGTCGGCGTGCACCAGCGCTACTACCAGGACTTTGCCGCCTGGCTGGCGGCGCAGGGCTGGCGCGTCTACACCTTCGACTGGCGTGGCCAGGGCGAATCGCTTGCCGGGTCGATGCGCAGCGCGCGGCCCACGATGCAGGACTGGGTGCGCGACTACGAAACCGTCGTCGCCCATGCCCGGGCGCAACTGCCCGGGCGCCCGCTCTATCTCATCGGCCACAGCCTGGGGGCGCAACTGCCGGGGCTGTTCAGCCGGCCCCAGCAGGTCGACGGCCTGCTGGCGGTGGCCGCGGGCAGCGGCTACTGGCGCGTCAATGCGCCGCAGCTCAGGCGGCGCATCCTGCCGTTCTGGTACCTGGTGATGCCGCTGGCCACCGCGGCCTGCGGCTACTTTCCCGGTGTGCGCCTGGGCATGATCGGCGACCTGCCGGCCAGCATCGCCTGGCAATGGCGCCGCTGGTGCCTGGACCCGCTCTACGCCATGGGCGCGGAGCAGGCGGGGGAAAGCTATGCGCGCGTGCGCTTTCCCATCCACCTGCTGCGCATGATGGACGACGAGATGATGAGCGAGCAGGCCAACCGCGACCTGCTGGCGATGTATCCCGGCACGGCGCAGACCGTGCAGGACCTGGGCGCGCCGGAGGCGGGCGGCCAGCGCATAGGCCACCTGGGCTTCTTCAAGGCCCGCTTCGAGCCCCTGCTGTGGCCCCGCGCCGAGGCGGTGCTGCGCGCCTGGTGCGGCGTCGCGCAGACGACCGGACCGCTGGCGGAGCAAGGGCACACTCGCGCTCCATGACTGCCATGAATCCTTCCTTGCACCCCCTGGACGATGCGCTGGCGCTGACCGCCGCCGGCACCGACGTGTTCACCGGCCGCACCACCGAACCCTACTGGAACATGGTGGGGCCGTTCGGCGGCGTCACCGCGGCCACGCTGCTGCAGGCGGTGATACAGCATCCGGCGCGCCTGGGCGAGCCGCTGTCGCTCACGGTCAACTACGCCGGCGCCGTGGGCGAGGGGCCGTTCGAGCTGCGCGCCACGCCGGTGCGCACCAGCCGCTCGACCCAGCACTGGTGGCTGCAGCTGGTGCAGCCGGACAAGGACGGCAAGGCGCGGGTGATGACCACGGCCACCGCCATCACCGCGGTGCGCCGCCAGACCTGGAGCGCCACCGACCTGCCCATGCCCGAGGCGCCCGCGCCCGAGACCTGCGCGCAGGTGGAGCAGGCCATCCCGGTGCAGTGGGTCAACCGCTATGCGATGCGGCCGGTCGCGGGCATGCCGCCGCGCCAGTGGGACGGCGCCGAGCGCGACAGCCTCACCCGGCTGTGGGTGCGCGACACGCCGGGGCGGGCGCTGGACTTCGTCGCGCTGGCGGCGCTCAGCGACGTGTTCTACCCGCGCATCTGGCGCCGCCGGGCGCTGCACGTACCGGCGGGCACGGTGTCGATGACGGTGTACTTCCATGCGGGCAGCGCGCTGCTGGCCGAGACCGGCAGCGGCTGGCTGCTGGCGCAGGCGCGCGGGCAGGAATACCGCAACGGCTTTTTCGACCAGACGGCGCAGCTGTGGAACCAGGCCGGCCAGATGCTGGCCACCACGCAGCAGATCGTCTATTACAAGGAATGAGAGCATGAGCGCAGCAACGCAGGACATCCTGGTGCACGCCGAAGGCGGCGTGAGCACCATCACCTTCAACCGGGTGGACAAGAAGAATTCCTTCACCGAGCGCATGTACGGCGAGATGGCCGACGTGCTCACCGCCGCGGCCGAAGACGCCAGCGTGCGCTGCGTGCTGTTCCAGGGCGATGCGACGGTGTTCAGCGCGGGCAACGACATTGGCGACTTCCTGCGCCAGGGTGGCGAGGCGCAGGGCGGCGACCTGACGCAGCGCGCCGTCTGGCGCTTTCTCAACGCCATTGCCACCTTCCCCAAGCCCTTGCTGGCCGCCGTCTGCGGCCCGGCCGTGGGCGTGGGCACCACGCTGCTGCTGCACTGCGACCTGGTCTATGCGGGCGACAACGCGGCCTTTGCGCTGCCCTTCGTCAACCTCGGGCTGTGCCCCGAGGCGGCCTCCAGCCTGCTGCTGCCGCAGATGCTGGGCCACCACCGCGCGGCCGAGGCGCTGATGCTGGGCGAGCCCTTCATGGCCGAGGCGGCGCTGGAGGTGGGCCTGGTCAACCGCGTGGTGCCGCCCACCGAATGCAACGCCCTGGCCCAGGCCCAGGCGAGGAAGCTCGCCGCCAAGCCTTTGAGCGCGCTGATCGAGACCAAGCGCCTGATGAAGGGCGGCCAGACGCGCGCGGTGCTGGAGCGCATGGCTGAGGAGGGGCAGTCCTTCTCGCGCCTGATGCGCACGCCCGCGGCGCGCGAAGCCTTCACGGCCTTCGTTGAAAAGAGAAAACCGGATTTCAGCCACTGCTGAAAGCCGTGCCTTCCGCCAGGAAGGCGAGGCCGCGCAGCCGGCCGGTTGGGTCTTTCGCCAAAAGAGAAAACCGGATTTCAGCCGCGCAGTTGCCGTTGCGCCGCGTACAGTGTGCTCAATCGGCCCGCACAAACATCCTGCCTGGCGAGGGCCTCCTGCGCCTGCCCGAACGAGGCCGCGTCTCGCGGTGTGGCCTCGCCCTCGCCGCTTTGAATGATTACCGCTGGTTCATGTGGCTCGTCCGGTTCCTGCCGGACGTGGGGTGCATGGGCGCTGGGGTGGCCGATGGGCTTGAGCCGTGTGGGCATGGTGACCTCGTGAAGGATCTGAATGTACAGGCCACGCGATCTGCGTCCGTGTCGAACAGATCGAATGTTTTTACAAAGCAAGCGCTTGATTAAATTAAAAAGCTTTGCTAACCTGCGCGCATGCCCGAGACCCTTGCGCAAGATCCGGCGGCTGAAGCCGCGCCACGCCGCCCGCGCGGGCGGCCGCGCAAGAGTGCGCAGCATCTGGACGAGAGCGGGCGCCGGCGCGAGCTGATGGAGCAGGCGGCGCGCCTGTTTCTCGTCAAGGGCTACGCGGCGACCACCACGCGCGACATCGCGGCGGCGGTCGGCATGCACAGCGGCTCGCCCTTCTATTACTTCAAGAGCAAGAGCGCCCTTTTGTACGCGGTGATGCGCGAGGGCATGGAAGGCGCGCTGGCAAGCCAGCAGCAGGCGCTGGACAAGCTCGCGCCCGAGGCCGACGCGCATGCCCGATTGCGCGCGCTGATACGCCACCACTTCGACATCCTGCTGGGGCCGGCCAGCGGCTTCATTCCGGTGATGCTCTATGAGTGGCGCTCGCTCACGGCGGCGCAGAAGAAGGGTGTCTCGCAGGTCAAGGACACCTACGAGGCCGCCTGGATGCCGGCGCTCGAGGCCTTGGCGGCGCAGGGCGATCTGCGCGCCAGTCCGGCGGTGGCGCGGCTGTTCATCTTTGGCGCGCTCAACTGGTCGGTGCAGTGGTTCCGGGTGCGCGGCAGCCAGACGCTGGACGGCCTGACCGAGCAAGCGCTGCATCTTTTTGCGGGGAAAGCATGAATTACCAATCGATCTTCCGGCCCGGCCTGTTTGCCGGGCAGACCATCATCGTGACCGGTGGCGGCTCGGGCATAGGGCGCTGCAGCGCGCACGAGCTGGCGCAGCTCGGCGCGCGGGTGGTGCTGGTGGGGCGCAAGCTGGACAAGCTGCAGGCGGTGCAGGCCGAGATTGCGCAGGACGGCGGCCAGGCCGACACGCAGGTCTGCGACATCCGCGACGAACCGGCGGTGCAGGCCATGGTGGCGGCGGTGGTGGCGGCGCACGGGCGCGTGGATGCGCTGGTGAACAACGCCGGCGGGCAGTACATCACGCCGCTGGAAAAGATCAGCGCCAGGGGCTGGGAGGCGGTGGTCAACACCAACCTGACCGGCGGCTTCCTGGTGGCGCGCGAGTGCTATCTGCAGAGCATGCAGGCGCAGGGCGGTTCAATAGTGAACATCGTGGCGGACATGTGGGGCTCCATGCCCAACATGGGCCACAGCGGCGCGGCGCGCGCGGGCATGGTGAGCTTCACCGAGACGGCGGCGGCCGAGTGGGCCAGGAGCGGCGTGCGCGTGAACGCGGTGGCGCCGGGCTACATCGCCTCCAGCGGCATGGACCACTACCCGCCCGAGGCCGGCGACATGCTGCGCGCGATGCGCCGCACCGTGCCGCTGGGGCGTTTTGGCACCGAGGCGGAGGTGTCGGGCGCCATCGCCTTCCTGCTCAGCCCCGCGGCCAACTTCATCAGCGGCAGCGTGGTGCGCATCGACGGCGCGCGCCCGCAGGTGCGCATGGGCTGGCCGATGCAGCTGCCGTCGGGTGAAGTGCAGCAGCGCCCGGCGGTGCGCGCGTTCAACGGGTTCCACCGCGCGGTCACGCCCCGGGTGTTTGCCGATGACGCAGGGGGCGGCGCATGACGGCGTTCGCATCGCGCTGGAACGCGGCCAGCGCCCAGGCGCAGCAGCGGCGCGCGCACATGCTGGCGCGCATCGGGCAGCTGCGGGCGCTGGAGCAGCGCGCGCAGGACGCCTCGGCGCAGGCCGGGCCGCGCTTTGCCAAGCGCCACCAACTGTTGCCGCGCGAGCGCGTGGCGTTGCTGCTGGATGCCGGCAGCCCCTGGTTGCCGCTGGCTTCGCTGGCGGGATTCCTGCATGACGTGCCCGATGCCGACAAATCCGTGCCCGGCGGCGGCATCGTCGCGGGCATCGGCTTCATCTCGGGCACGCGCTGCATGGTGGTGGCGAGCGATTCCGGCATAGAGGCGGGCGCGATCCAGCCCATGGGCCTGGACAAGATCCTGCGCGTGCAGGAGATCGCGCTGCGCGAGCGTCTGCCCTTCATCCATCTGGTGGAAAGCGCGGGCGCCAACCTGATGCGCTACCGCGTGGAGGGTTTCGTTTACGGCGGCAGCATGTTCCGCAACCTGGCGCGCCTGTCCGCGGCGGGCATTCCGGTCATCACCGTGCAGCATGGTTCGGGCACGGCGGGCGGGGCCTACATGCCGGGGCTGTCGGACATCGTGATCATGGTGGAGGGCCGCTCGCGCGCCTTTCTGGCCGGGCCGCCGCTGCTCAAGGCCGCCACCGGCGAGGTGGCGACGGAAGAAGAGCTGGGCGGTGCGCTGATGCACACCACCGTCTCGGGCCTGGGCGAATACCTGGCGCGCGACGACCGCGAGGCGCTGGGCATCGCGCGGCACGTGGTGGCACAACTTCAATGGTCAAATCGGCCTCAAACCCTTGCTGGTCAAGCGCAAGCAGCTATTGAAAAATGGTATGCCGAGCCGCCCTGGCCGGTGGACGACTTGCTCACGCTGATGCCTGCCCACCACCGCGAGCCGGTGGACATGCGCGAGGTGGCCGCGCGCATCGTCGATGGCGGGGCGTTGCTGGAGTTCAAGAGTGGCCACGGCATGGCCACGGTCTGCGCGCAGGCGGCCATCCAGGGGCATGCGGTGGGCCTCATCACCAACAACGGGCCGATCGACATTGCCGGCGCCAACAAGGCCACGCACTTCATCCAGTGGATGTGCCAGCTCGGCCACCCCATCGTCTATCTGCAGAACACCACCGGCTACATGGTGGGCAAGGAGATGGAGCAGGGCGGCATCATCAAGCATGGCAGCAAGATGATCCAGGCGGTGACCAATGCCACGGTGCCGCAGCTCACCATCCAGTGCGGCGCCAGCTTTGGCGCGGGCAACTACGGCATGTGCGGGCGCGGTTTTGCGCCGCGCTTTCTCTTTGCCTGGCCCACGGCCACCACGGCGGTGATGGGCGGCGAGCAGGCGGCAGGCACCATGCGCATCGTCACCGAGGCGGCCCTCAGGCGCAAGGGCGTGGAGCCCGACCAGCACAAGATGCAGCAGCAGTTTGATGCCGTGGTTGCGATGTTCGAGCGCCAGCAGGACGCGTTTGCCACCAGCGGCATGCTGCTGGACGACGGCGTGATCGACCCGCGCGACACCCGTGCGGTGCTGGGCTTTTGCCTTTCCACCATCGCCGAGGGCGCGGCGCGCGAACTGCGGCCCATGCAGTTTGGCGTGGCGCGGATGTGAGCCCCATGGCGGCGCATCTGTCTTTCTCCTTCCCCCTCTGGGGGAAGGCCGGGATGGGGGCTTTGGCGCCGGGCGCGATCTCCGTGCCGCGCTAGCCCCCACCCCTCCCTCCCCCAAAGGGGGAGGGAGTCATACACCTGACTGGAGACTTTCCATGCAACTGACCCACGACCACGAGCAGATCCGCGACACGCTCAAGCGCTATATCGACGAAAAGATCAACCCGCACGTCGATGAATGGGAGGCGGCGGAGATCTTCCCTGCGCACCAGGTCTTCAAGGGCCTGGGCGACCTGGGCCTGCTGGGCCTGACCAAGCCGGTGGAATACGGCGGCATGGGGCTGGACTACTCCTACAGCATGCTGATGGCCGAGACCATGGGGCTGGTGAACTGCGGCGCCATCCCCATGGCCGTGGGCGTGCAGACCGACATGTGCACCCCGGCGCTGGCGCGCTTCGGCAGTGATGCGCTCAAGCGCGAGTTTCTCGCCCCGGCTATTGCGGGGGACATGGTGGGCTGCATCGGCGTGTCCGAGCCGGGCGCGGGCAGCGACGTGGCGGGCATCACCAGCCGCGCGCGCCGCGATGGCGACGACTACGTGATCACCGGCCAGAAGATGTGGATCACCAACAGCCTGCAGGCCGACTGGATGTGCATGCTGGTGAACACCGGCGAAGGGCCCATGCACAAGAACAAGAGCCTGATCATCGTGCCCATGCGCGACGGCCCGAACGGCCAGTTGACCAAGGGCATAGAGGTGGCGCAAAAGATCCGCAAGATCGGCATGAACGCGAGCGATACCGGCCTGATCTACTTTGACGAAGTGCGCGTGCCCGCGCGCAACCTGATCGGCCAGGAGGGCCAGGGCTTCATCTACCAGATGCAGCAGTTCCAGGAAGAGCGCCTGTGGGCCGCGGCCAATGCCATCACCGGCATGGAGGTGGCGATACGCGAGACCGTCGAATACACCCGCCAGCGCAAGATGTTCGGCGCCACGCTGCTGGACCAGCAGTGGGTGCAGTTCAAGCTGGTGGAGCTGCAGACCGAGGTGGAGGCGCTGCGCGCGCTGACGTGGAAGGCGGGCGAGCGCTACGTGGCGGGCGACGACGTGCTGCAGTGGGCCAGCATGGCCAAGCTCAAGGCCGGGCGCCTGACGCGCGAGGTGGCCGACACCTGCCTGCAGTTCTGGGGCGGCATGGGCTTCACCTGGGACAACCGCGTCTCGCGCCTGTACCGCGACGGGCGGCTGGGCTCGATCGGCGGCGGGGCGGACGAGGTGATGCTGGGGATCATTGCCAAGACCATGGGGCTGGCGAAGCGCCATGCGGGTTGACGTGATGGCTTTCGGATATTTCTCCTTCCCCCTTTGGGGGAAGGCAGGGATGGGGGCGGCTTGCGCCTTGCGGAGTTTTGTTGTGGGTGCGAACGCCGCTGGCCCCCACCCCTGCCCCGGTGCTGGCGGCGAGACGCCGCCGCTCTTCGGGGTGTCCCGCTGCGCACTGGCGCAGCGGGAGCCGCACCCCTCAGCCCCAGCGGGGGAGGGGGCACTGCGGAGAGGCGCATGAAAAAAATCCTGATTGCCAACCGCGGCGAGATCGCCCGCCGGGTGATCGCGACGGCCCGGCAGATGGGCATCGCCACCGTCGCGGTGCATTCCGACGCCGACGCCCATGCGCCGCACGTGCGCGAGGCCACGCAGGCCTTCGCGCTGGGCGGCAATACCTCCGCCGAGAGCTATCTGCGCGTGGACAAGCTGCTGGCGGCGGCGCGTGCCACCGGCGCCGATGCGATCCACCCCGGCTACGGCTTCCTGAGCGAAGACGCGGCCTTTGCCCAGGCCGTGCAGGACGCCGGCCTGGTCTGGATAGGCCCGCCCCCGGCGGCCATCCGTGCGCTGGGCGACAAGGGCGCGGCCAAGCGCCTGGCCGTCCGGCAGGGCGTGCCGGTGCTGCCGGGCTATGCGGGTGAAGACCAGTCGGTAGCACGCTTCACCGCCGAGGCGCACAAGATCGGCTACCCGCTGATGGTCAAGGCCGTGGCGGGTGGCGGCGGGCGCGGCATGCGCCTGGTGATGCAGGCGGGCGATCTGCCTGCCGCGCTGCAGGGCGCCCGCTCCGAGGCGCTGGCGGGCTTTGGCAATGGCGAGCTCTTGATCGAGCGCGCGGTGCTGCAGCCGCGCCACGTGGAGGTGCAGGTGTTTGCCGACGCGCTGGGCAACGCGGTGCATCTGGGCGAGCGCGACTGCTCGGTGCAGCGGCGCCACCAGAAGATCATCGAAGAGGCTCCCTCGCCCGCCGTCTCGCCCGAACTGCGCGCGCGCATGGGCGCCTGCGCCGTGGCTCTGGCGCAGGGCGCGGGCTACGTCGGCGCGGGCACGGTGGAGTTTTTGCTGGAAGGCGAGGATTTCTACCTGATGGAGATGAACACCCGCCTGCAGGTCGAGCACCCGGTGACCGAGGCGATCACCGGCCTGGATCTGGTGGCGTGGCAGATCCGCGTGGCGCGCGGCGAGGCGCTGCCGCTCACCCAGGAGCAGGTGCAGCTCACCGGCCACGCCATCGAGGTGCGCCTGTGCGCCGAGGACGAGAACTACACCCCGCACGCCGGGCGCATTGCGCACTTTGCCGAGCCGCCGGGCGCGAGCCACTTCGCGCGCGCCGGCCTGCGCTTTGACCATGCGATGAGCGCGGGCGGCGAAGTCACGCCGTACTACGACGCGATGCTGGGCAAGCTCATCGTGCATGCCGACACGCGCGAGGCGGCGATCAACCAGCTCATCGCCGCGCTGGCGCAGACCGAGGTGCTGGGCCTGCCGACCAACCGCGGCTTTCTGATGGAATGCCTGGGCGATGCGCGCTTTCAGGCGGGCAAGGCGCTGATCTCCTTCCTTGATGAACACGGTGACGCACTGCGTGCGGCGCTCCTTGAAAAAGAGCTGGTTGCGCATGACAGGTATGCGTTTGCGGCCTATTTGACCGTGAATGTGGCGGGCCTGCCCTGTGCCTTTGCCGCTCCCCGGCGGCTGCGCCACCGCGAGCACGTCCGCACCGTGGCGGTGCGTGCCGTGGCCGGTGGCTGGCTGGTCGATGCGGTGCCAACGGACGGTGGGAGCGGCTTCAGCCGCGAAGAAGAACGCGAAGACAAGCCTTCGCGGCTGAAGCCGCTCCCACGGGAAGGGGCGCCCGCGGGGGGCGAGTCTTCGCCGCGCCACATCGCCGTGCAGGCGCTGCCCGACGGCAGCTTGCGCTGCACGCAGGACGGTTGGGCCGAGCGCGTGCGCGCCGTCCCCGTGGCGGGTGGCGAGGGCGGCCAGCGCTGGCATGCGCAGGCGGGCGGCGTCGATTGGTGGTTCGAGGACGAGAGCTACCTGCCGGCGGCCAGCGCCAGCCAGGCGCAGGCGGCCACCGAACTGAAGGCCCCCTTCAACGGCCGCGTGGTGCGCATCGTCGCGCAACCGGGGCAGGCGCTGGCGCAGGGCGAGGCGGCCGTGGTCATCGAGTCGATGAAGCTGGAGCACAGCCTGGCCCCGCGCGCCGCCGCCACCGTGGCCGAGGTGCTGGTCGAGGTCGGCCAGCAGGTCAGCCCCGGGCAGGTGCTGCTGCGCTTTGTGCCGCCCCAGCCGCAGGAGAAACCCGCATGCGCATGAGCACCGAAGAATTGCAGGAGGCGCGCACGCAGCTCGTCGATACCGTTGCGCGCTTCGCCAGGACGGAGATCGCGCCGCACGTGACCGAATGGGATGCGGCGGGTGAATTCCCGCGCGCCCTGTACACCCGCGCGGCCGATCTGGGCCTGCTTGGCCTGGGCTACCCCGAGGCGCTGGGCGGCACGCCCGCGCCCTGCGGGTTGCGCATGCCGGTGTGGCGCGCGCTGTGCCGTTACGGCGCCTCGGGCGGGGTGCAGGCCAGCCTGTTCTCGCACAACATCGCGCTGCCGCTGATCGTCGCCCTGGGCACGGATGCCCTCCAGCGCGAGGTGATCCCGCCGGTGCTCGCGGGCGAGCGGATCGCGGCGCTCGCCATCACCGAGCCGGGCGGCGGCTCGGACGTGGCGCAGCTCAAGACCACGGCGCGGCGCGAGGGCGACGAGTACGTGATCGACGGCGAAAAGATCTTCATCACCTCCGGCATGCGCGCCGACTGGTTCACCTTGGCCGTCCGGACGGATGTGGCCAACAAGGGCGCGGGCGGCATCAGCCTCATCGTGGTGCCGGGGGACAGCAGCGGTCTTTCGCGCACGCGCCTGGACAAGATGGGCTGGCTCAGTTCCGACACCGCGCACCTGCGCTTTGACGGCGTGCGCGTCTCCGCGCGTTACCTGCTGGGCGCCGAGGGCGCGGGCTTCAAGGCCATCATGGGCAACTTCAACGGCGAGCGCCTGGGCCTGGCGGCGGGCGCGGTCGGCTTTGCCGAGGCCTGCCTCGATGAGGCCCTCTCCTGGGCACGCCAGCGCAGCACCTTCGGCCAACCGCTGACCCAGCACCAGGTGATCCGCCACAAGCTGGTGGACATGCGCCAGCGCATCTGCGCCACCAGCGCCTGGCTGGACGCCGTGGCCGCGCGCTTCGATGCGGGCGACACCGGGGCGGACTGGGTGGCCGAGGTCTGCACGCTCAAGAACCAGGCCACGCAGACCATGCAGTTCTGCGCCGACGCGGGCGTGCAGATTCTGGGCGGCATGGGCTACATGCGCGGCACGGTGTGCGAGCGCATCTACCGCGAGGTCAAGGTGGTGACCATAGGTGGCGGCACCGAGGAAATCATGAAGGAGCTCGCTGCGCGGCAGTGGGGGTTTTGACGGTTTTGCTCCTTCCCCCTCTGGGGGAAGGTGGGGATGGGGGCTTGCGGCGTACCGCATTGCAGTGGCGCAGGTAGCCCCCACCCCAACCCTCCCCCAAAGGGGGAGGGAGTCGGTCACTGAACCAAGGAAGATGCACATGACAGAACTGCTGACCCGCCAGGAAGACGGCATCCTCTGGCTCACCATCGCCCGCGAAGAGCGCCGCAACGCCATGAGCGCGGCGGTGATCGCGGGCCTCACCGAACAGCTCGCACGCGCCAACGGCGACCGCAGTCTGCGCGCCATCGTGCTCACCGGCGCGGGCGAGAAGGCCTTTTGCGCGGGCGCCGACCTGGCAACGGGCAAGAGCTTCCAGTTCGACTATTCCGAACCGCAGCAGGGCTTTGCCACGCTGCTGCGCACCGCGCACGCCACGCACCTGCCCTTGATCGCGCGCGTCAACGGTGCCTGCATGGCGGGTGGCATGGGGCTGCTGGCGATGTGCGACCTGGCCATTGCCGCGCCGCATGCGCGCTTTGGCCTGCCCGAGGTCAAGGTGGGCGTGTTCCCGGCGCAGGTGCTCTCCGTGCTGCAGGGCCTCATCGGGCGGCGCGCGCTGGCGGACTTGTGCATCACCGGCGAGGCCATCGGCGCGCGGCAGGCGCTGGCCATCGGCCTGGTCAACGAGGTGGCCGAAGACCTGGATGCGGCGGTGGAAAAACTGCTCGCGCGCATCGTGGACAAATCCCCCGCCGCCATCCGCCGCGGGCTCTACCTGATGAAGCACCTGGAGGCGCTGCCCTTCGAGCAGTCGATCGCCTTCACCGAAAGCCAGATCGGCCTGTTCGCCTTGACCGAGGACGCGCGCGAGGGCCAGGCGGCCTTTCGCGAAAAACGCGCACCGCTATGGAGTGGACGATGAACGAGAGCAAAGTGGTCCGCATTGGCGGCGCCAGCGGTTTCTGGGGCGATTCCAGCGTGGGCGCGCCCCAGCTCGTGGCCAGCGGCCAGGTGGACTACCTCGCCTTTGACTACCTGGCGGAACTCACCATGTCCATCCTCGCCGCCGCGCGCATGAAAAAACCCGAGCTGGGCTACGCCACCGACTTCGTCACCGTGGCGATGCGCGCGGTCTTGAAGGACGTGGTGGCGCGCGGCATCCGCGTGGTCAGCAACGCCGGCGGCGTGAACCCCGAAGGCTGCGCCCAGGCGCTGCGCGAGCTGGCCGCCGAGCTGGGCGTGCAGGTCAGCGTCGCCGTCGTCACCGGCGACGACGTGATGCCGCTGCTGCCCGAGCTGCGCGCCAGCGACCCGCCCGTCGCCGAGCTGCAAAGCGGCGCGCCGCTGCCCGCGCGCGTCGTCACCGCCAACGCCTATCTGGGCGCGCTGCCGATCAAGGCGGCGCTCGATGCCGGAGCGCAGATCGTCGTCACCGGCCGCTGCGTGGATTCGGCCGTCACGCTGGGCATATTGATGCATGAATTCGGCTGGCAGGCGCATGAGCTCGACCGCCTGGCGGGCGGGAGCCTGGCGGGCCACATCATCGAATGCGGCTGCCAGGGCACGGGCGGGCTGCATACCGACTGGGAGCGGGTGCCCGACTGGGCGCACATCGGCTACCCCATCGTGGAGTGCGCCCGGGACGGCAGCTTCACCGTCACCAAGCCCGCAGGCACGGGCGGGCTGGTTGCGCCGCAGGTGGTGGCCGAGCAGATGCTCTACGAGATCCACGACCCCGCGGCCTACCTGCTGCCCGACGTGGTTTGCGACTTCACGCAGGTGCGCATGGCGCAGACCGGGCCCGAGCGCGTGCACGTGAGCGGCGCGCGCGGCCTGCCCGCGCCCGCCAGCTACAAGGTCTGCGCCACCTACATGGACGGCTACAAGACCTCGGCGCAACTGACCATCGTCGGCATGGACGCGGTGGCCAAGGCGCGGCGCACCGGCGAGGCCATCTTCACCCGCGTGGGCGAGCTGCTCGCGGCCCAGGGCCTGGCGCCGTTCTCCGCCACGCACATCGAGGTGCTGGGGGCCGAAAGCGGCTGGGGGCCGCTGGCAAACCCGGCGGTGCAGCACACGCGCGAGGCGGTGCTGCGCATCAGCGCGCGCCACGCGGACAAGGCCGCGCTGCAACTGCTGGCGCGCGAGGTGGCGCCCGCGGGCACCTCATGGGCGCCGGGCACCACCGGGGCGGGCGGGCGCGCGGCCGTCTCGCCGCTGATACGGCAGTACGCGTTCTTGCTCGAAAAGGGGCGGGTGGCGGCGCGGGTGGTGCTTGATGGAACGGAAGTGGCGCTGCCAGCCCCTCACCCCTCCCTCTCTCCAGAGGGGCGAGGGCGATCAACCCCGCCAGTATTTCCCCCTCTCCCTCTGGGAGAGGGCAGGGGTAAGGGCCAGGTGTCAAATTGCCCCCAAACGCTTGCTGAGCAAGCACCACAAGCTATCAATACAGAAGAAACCGGCACCATCGAAGTCCCGCTGATCCGCCTCGCCTGGGCGCGCTCGGGCGACAAGGGCGACACCTCCAACATCGGCGTGATCGCGCGCCGGCCCGAATGGCTGCCCCTGCTGCGCGAGCAACTCACCACGGAGGCCGTCAAGGCGCATCTGGCCCATGCCGTCAAGGGCACGGTCACGCGCTTTGAGGTGCCCGGCATTGCCGCCTTCAACTTCGTCTGCACGCAGGCGCTGGGCGGGGGCGGCATGGCCAGCTTGAACAACGACGCGCTCGGCAAGGGCATGGCGCAGATGCTGCTGGCGATGCCGCTGCGCGTGCCGGCGCACTGGGGAGTCAAAGCATGAAGGTCCGGTTCGACTATTCCGGTTGCCATGTGATGGTCTTTGGCGGCACCACCGGCATCAATCTGGGCATAGCGCAGGCCTTTGCGGCGGCGGGCGCGCGCGTGACCGTGGCCAGCCGCAAGCAGGTCAACGTGAATGCCGCGATGACGGCGCTGGGCGGGCTGGCCTTCGGCGTGGTCTGCGACGTGCGCAACGAAGCCTGCGTGCGCGCGGCGCTGGCGGCGGCAGTGGCGCGCCACGGGCCGATCAACGTGCTGGTCTCGGGCGCGGCGGGCAACTTCCTGGCGCAGGCCAGCGAGATGTCCGCCAACGCTTTCAAGGTGGTGGTGGACATCGACCTGATCGGCAGTTTCCACGTCGCGCACCATGCCTATCCGCATCTGCACAAGCCCGGCGCCAGCGTCATCTTCATCAGTGCGCCGCAGGCGGTGGTACCCATGCCCGGGCAGTCGCACGTGGGTGCGGCCAAGGCCGGCGTGGACCAGTTCGCGCGCGTGCTGGCGCTGGAATGGGGCGCGGCGGGCGTGCGCGTGAACGTGATAACGCCCGGGCCCATCGAAGGCACCGAAGGCATGAAGCGCCTCGCGCCCCAGGGCGAGGAGGGCGACGCGCTGGTGCGCGCCCTGGTGCCGCTGGGGCGCATGGGCACGCCGCAGGACATTGCCAACCTGGCGATGTTCCTCGGCTCCGACGCGGCCAGCTACCTGTCGGGCGCCGTCATCGCCTGCGACGGCGGGGCGCAGAACATGCTCACGCCCATGATCCGCGCCGCCGCGCAGCAAGAGCCACCCTCTTCACCCTCAGACAAGGAGACACCGCCGTGATAGCCATGACCCCATCCGCAGAGCTGCGCCGCATCCGCCGCGTGGCGCTGGGCGACCTGATCCACCGCAGCGCGCTCAAATTCCCCCGCCGCACCGCCGTGGTGGACGGCGACGTCCGCATGGACTACGCCGAACTCGACGCGCGCAGCTCGCGCTTTGCCCATGCGCTGCTCGAACGCCTGGGCAGCGGCCACCAGATCGGCATGCTCTGCGCCAACTCGGCCGACATGGTGGTGGCCTACAACGGCATCCACAAGTCGGGCAACGTCTGGGTGCCGGTCAACACCCGGCTGGACCCGGCCGCGATCGACTACATCCTGCGCCACGCCGAAGTGTCCGCCGTGGTGGTGGACGAAGCCCTGCACGCCGCCCCCGGCATGGCCGAGCTGCTCGCGCGCCTGGCGGTGCCGCTGTTCATCACCATGGCCGCGGGCACGGAGACGGCCGTCGCCAACGCCTGCACGCTGGCGCAGGCGCAGCACGGGCAAAGCGATGCGCTGCCCGAGCTGGACATGGCCAGCGAGCAGCCTGCGCTCATCATGTACACCAGCGGCACCACCGGCCACCCCAAGGGCGCGGTGCACAGCCACGCCTCGGTGGCAGCGGCGCTGATGGGCAACATGGCCGGTTTCGGCATCACCGAGCAGGACGTGTTCTCGGCCCTGCTGCCGCTGTACCACTGCGCCCAGCACACCCTGGTGGCCACGGCGCACATGGCGGGCGCCTGCGCGGTGCTGCTGCGCGGCTTCGTGCCCGACGAGGTGCGCGCCAGCATCACCGCCGAGAAGTACACCCTCTTCACCGGCCTGCCCATGATGTACGGCGCGCTGCTGGCGGACCCGGCGTTTCGCGCGCCCTCGCTGCGCCTGGCGATCTACGCCATGGCGCCCATCCCCGACGCGCTGATCCAGGTGATCGCCGAACGCATGACGCCCAACGTGCAACTGGCCACCGGGCAGACCGAGATGTACCCCGGCACCATGACCTTCAAGCCCATGGAGCACCCCGGGCTGGGCGGCAACTTCTGGGGCTTTTCCCTGCCGCACAACGAGACCGCGGTGATGGACGACGAAGGCCGCCTGCTGGGCGAAGGCCAGCCGGGCGAGATCGTGCACCGCGGCGCCAACGCCATGCTGGGCTACTTCAAGGACCCCGAGGCCAGCGCCGCCGCGCAGCGCTTCGGCTGGCACCACACGGGCGACCTGGGCATGTGGGGGCCGGGCGGGCAGCTGATGTTCCTGGACCGCAAGAAGGACATGATCAAGACCGGCGGCGAGAACGTCGCCAGCGTCAAGGTCGAGGCCGTGCTGCTGGGCCACCCCGGCGTGGCCGGCTGCGGCGTCATCGGCCTGCCGCACCCGCGCTGGAGCGAGGCGGTCTGCGCCTTCGTGGTGAAGAAGCCCGGCGCCGAGCTGGACGAGCAGGCGCTGGCCGCCCACTGCCGCGCGCACCTGGGCGGCTTCGAGGTGCCCAAGCTGATCCACTTCGTCGACGCGCTGCCTGCCACTTCGACGGGCAAGGTGCAAAAGCACCTGTTGCGCAAGCAGTTCGAGAGGCTGGCGCAGGAGGCATGGACCAAAGAGGAGGGGGCGTGAACTGAACCGCGATCGATTCAGCCGCGTGTGAAGACCGCGCGGTACGCACTCGGCGAGGTGCGGTACGCTTGGCTGAAATGCTGGCGCAGCGACACCGCACTGCCAAAGCCCGCATGCTGTGCGATGGTCTCGATCGGCTGCTGCGTGGTCTCCAGCATGCGCTGCGCGTAGGCCAGGCGCTGGCCCAGCAGCCACTGCCCGACCGTGGCTCCCGTCAATTCCCTGAAGCGCCGCGTGAAGTTGCGCCGGCTCATCGCGGCGCGCGCGGCCAGTGAGTCGAGGGTGTGCGGTTCGGCCAGGTTCGCCACGGTCCAATTCAGCAGCTCGCTGAGACGGTCGCCGCCCGGCGCATCGTGCAGCGGCTGTTCGATGTACTGTGCCTGCCCGCCCTGCC
This sequence comes from Comamonas flocculans, assembly GCF_007954405.1. NCBI lineage: Bacteria > Pseudomonadati > Pseudomonadota > Betaproteobacteria > Burkholderiales > Comamonadaceae > Comamonas > Comamonas flocculans. The sequence continues at coordinate 2,026,061 of NZ_CP042344.1, forward strand.
GATGCGGCGCGACCACCATCCGCCGCGCAACGCGGTTTGCGACTTCCGCGCCATGCCAGCGGCGCACCAGGTGCAGGCAGCAGTCGATCCCGGCGGCGGTGCCGGCGGAGGTCACGAGCCGGCCGTCGCCGGCATCGACGTACAGCACATCCGGCACCAACTCCACCTGCGGGTAGCGGCGCGCAAACGCATCGACCGCGCTCCAGTGCGTGGTGGCCCGGTGGCCGTTCAGCACGCCGGCCTCGGCGAGGACGAACGCACCCAGGCACAGTCCGACCACCGTGGCGCCGCGCGCATGCGCCGCACGCACGGCATCCAGCATGGCGGTGGGCGGCGGCTCCTGCGGATCGCGCCACGACGGCACGATCAGCACGTCGGCGTGCGCAGCATCCTTCAGTGTCCATTCGGTCTGGACGGCAAATCCGGCGGTGGTGCGCAATCCGCGGCGCCGGCCCGTCTCGCCCGCGCAGATGCGCAGCCGGTACGAGGGCAGCCCCGCCCAGGCGCGATCCTCGAACACCAGGCACGGCACCGACAGGTGGAACGGGCTGATGTGGTCGAACGCCAGGACGGCGATTTCCCTGGGGTGCATGGCGTCTCCGTGGTTTGGCCCGATTTCAACGGTGAATGTCTTTTGGGCCACTTTCGCGAAGCATAGCCCCGGACGATCATCGTGTCCACGGGCCCATTGCGAAGCCCGGTCCATCAACCCCTGCAGAGGAGCCTTGCCATGACCGCATCCGCCACCCCAAAGCGCGCCCTGATCGTGATCGACGTGCAAAACGAATACCTCACCGGCAACCTGCCGATCGAGTACCCGGACCCGCAGCAGAGCGTCGCCCATGTCGGCATCGCCATGGATGCGGCCCGCGCGGCCGGCATTCCGGTGATCGTCGTGCAGCAGACCGCGCCGGCCACTTCGCCGCTGTTCGCCGTCGATTCGGATGGCTGGCAGCTGCATCCGGCCGTCGCGTCCCGCCCGCGCGACCATTACGTGCGCAAGACGCTGCCGAGCGCCTATCCGGAAACCGGCCTGGCAGAGTGGCTGCGGGAGCATGGCATCGACACGCTCACGGTGGTCGGCTTCATGACGCACAACTGCGATGCATCGACCATCAACCACGCGCTGCACAACGGCACGGCCGTGGAGTTCCTGCACGACGCGTCGGGTGCGGTGTCCTACCGCAACCAGGCTGGCTTCGCGAGCGCCGAGGACATCCACCGCGTGTTCAGCGTGGTGCTGCAATCGCGCTTCGCGGCGGTGCTGTCGACCCGGGAATGGGTGCACAGCGTGAAGACCGGCGCGGCGCCGGTGCGCGACAGTATCTACCGGTCCAACCGGCGGGCGCGTGGGCTGCTGAAGATTGATGGATGAACTCCGGCGGCGGCTTTGTGGATAAGCCGCAGGCCCTCACCCCTGCCGCACAATCGGCCGCATGTCCGCAAGCCCCGCCCCCGCCCACCGCGGCTGGATCCTTGCCGGCCTCATGGCCATGATGATGCTGGCGGCGATGGACACCACCATCGTCTCCACCGCCATCCCGCAGATCGTCGGCGACCTGGGCGGGCTGGCGCGGGTCAGCTGGGTGTTTTCCATCTACCTGGTGGCGCAGACCGTCACCATTCCCGTCTACGGCAAGCTGTCCGACCTGTTCGGGCGCAAGCCCGTGCTGATGGGCGGCACGCTGCTCTTCCTGCTCGGCTCGGTGGCCTGCTCTGCCGCCTGGGACATGCATGCGCTGATTGCCTTTCGCGGCCTGCAGGGCCTGGGCGCGGGCGCCATCATGGCCACGGTGATGACGCTGGCGGGCGACCTCTACGAGGTGCGCGAGCGCGGTGCGGTGCAGGGCTGGTTGTCCAGCGTCTGGGGCGTGGCGGCGATCGCGGGGCCGCTGCTGGGCGGCGCCTTTGCCGAATACGCCAGCTGGCGCTGGATCTTCCTGGTCAACCTGCCGATCGGCGCCGTGGCGCTGGTGCTGGTGGGGCGCGAGCTGCACGAGGTCTTCCAGCAGCGCGCGGCGCGCATCGACCTGGCGGGCGCCGCCCTGCTGCTGCTGGCGCTGGGGCTGCTGACCTTCGGCGTGCTTGAAGGCGGGCAAAGCTGGCCCTGGGCCTCGTGGCAGATGGGTCTGGTGGGTGCGCTGGCGCTGCTGGCGCTTGCCGCGCTGGTGCGGGTGGAGCGGCGCGCCGCCGAGCCGGTGCTGCCCGGCTGGCTGTGGCGCCGGCGCGAGCTGCTGGGCTCCAACCTCGCGGCGATCGGCATGGGCCTGGTGATGATGGCGCCCAGCATCTTCCTGCCCACCTTCCTGCAGGCCGTGCAGTCGCAGGGCGCGATCGCGGCCGGCTTTGTGCTTGCGGCGGTGAGCATGGGCTGGCCCGCGGCCTCGGCGCTGTCGCCGCCGCTGTACGCGCGCCTGGGCTTTCGCGACACCGGCCTGTTCGGCTGCCTGCTCATCGTGCTGGCGGCGCTGGCCTTCCTTGCCATGCCGCGGCCGCAGCCGGTGGCGCTGGTGTTTGCCGACCAGGTGCTGCTCGGCGCCGGGCTGGGCTTCTTTTCCACGTCCATCCTGGTGGGCATGCAGTCCTGCGTGGACTGGGGCCGGCGCGGCGTGGTGACGGGCTCGCACATGTTCTCGCGCTACCTGGGCCAGAGCCTGGGCGCGGCGCTGTTCGGCGCCATCTTCAACGCCGCGCTGCAGGCCAGGCTGGCGCAGGCGCCCGCGGCCCTGCGCGCCGGGCTGCCGACGCAGGTGGACGGCGTGCTTGCCGCACTGCAGGCGCCGGCCACGCCGGCGCCCGTGGCGGGCTACCTGCGCCAGGCCATTGGTGCGGCCACCGACGCGCTCTACCTGGGCATGGCGGTGCTCGCGCTGCTGATGCTGCTGGCGCTGCTGCTCGCACCGCGCCGCTTCCCGGTGATCGACGAAGGCCCAAAAAGTAGTACCACGGGTTAACCCTAATATCTGGCCCCGACCAGTTTGTGCAACCATGGCAGCCCCTTCCCATGCACAAGGCAGCATGCCATGGCCACTTCCACCCTGGGCATCAAGGTCGATGAGCGACAGCGCGAGCGCATCCATGCGGCCGCGCAGCAGATCGGGCGCACGCCCCACTGGCTGATCAAGCAGGCGGCCATGCTCTACGTGGACGCGGTGGAGCGCGGCGCGCATGAAATCCGCCTGCAGAACGCGGGCGCCGACGAGGCGGATGCGGCCGAGGCCGACACCGCCGCCGCGGGCAACGCCGCCGCCCAGCCCTTTCTGGCCTTTGCCCAGTCCATCCTGCCGCAGACGCCGCTGCGCGGCGCGATCACCGCCGCCTGGCACCGGCCCGAGCCCGAATGCCTGCCCGTGCTGCTGCCGCTGGCGCGCGCCAGCGAGCCCGCGCAGGAAGCGCGCGTGCGCGAGCTCGCCACCCGCCTGGTGCAGGGCCTGCGCGACGCGCCGGTGCTCAGCGGCGTGGCCGCGCTGGTGCAGGAGTTCTCGCTCTCCAGCCAGGAGGGCGTGGCGCTGATGTGCCTGGCCGAGGCGCTCTTGCGCATCCCCGACCGCGCCACGCGCGACGCGCTGATCCGCGACAAGATCAGCCACGGCGACTGGCGCGCGCACGTCGGGCGCTCGCCCTCGCTGTTCGTCAACGCCGCCGCCTGGGGTCTGGTGCTGACCGGCAAGCTCACCGCCACCAGCAGCGAAAAGACGCTCTCGGCCGCGCTCACCCGCGTGATCGCCAAGGGCGGCGAGCCGGTCATCCGCCAGGGCGTGCACCGCGCGATGAAGCTCATGGGCGAGCAGTTCGTCACCGGGCAGGACATCTCCGAAGCCCTGGCCAACAGCCGCGCGCATGAAAAACAGGGCTTTCGCTACAGCTACGACATGCTGGGCGAAGCCGCCACGACCGAGGCCGACGCCCAGCGCTACCTGGCCGACTACCAGCAGGCCATCCACGCCATAGGCAGCGCGGCCAACGGGCGCGGCATCTTCGACGGACCGGGCATTTCCATCAAGCTCTCGGCGCTGCACCCGCGCTACAGCCGCGCCCAGTACGAGCGCGTGATGAGCGAGCTGCTGCCGCGCGTGCTGCATCTGGCGGAGCTCGCGCGCCAGTACGACATCGGCATGAACATCGACGCCGAAGAGGCCGACCGGCTGGAGCTGTCGCTGGACATCCTGGAGGCGCTGTGCGCCGCCCCCAGCCTCAAGGGCTGGAGCGGCATAGGCTTCGTGGTGCAGGCCTACCAGAAGCGCTGCCCGCAGGTCATCGACTATCTTGTCGACCTGGCCCGGCGCAGCCGCCGCCGCCTGATGGTGCGCCTGGTCAAGGGCGCCTACTGGGACAGCGAGATCAAGCGCGCGCAGCTCGATTGCCTGCCCGGCTACCCGGTGTATACGCGCAAGGCCTATACCGACGTGAGCTACCTCGCCTGCGCGCGCAAGCTGCTGCAGGCGCCCGACGCCATCTACCCGCAATTTGCCACGCACAACGCGCAGACCCTGGCCAGCATCTACCACCTGGCGCAGTCGGTGGGCGGCAGCTACTACAGCGGCCAGTACGAATTCCAGTGCCTGCACGGCATGGGCGAGCCGCTGTACGCGCAAGTGGTCGGCCCGACGGCCGAGGGCAGGCTGGCGCGCCCCTGCCGCATCTACGCGCCCGTGGGCAACCACGAGACCCTGCTGGCCTACCTGGTGCGCCGCCTGCTGGAAAACGGCGCCAACACCTCCTTCGTCAACCGCATCGGCGACCCGGCCGTGCCCGTTGCCGAGCTGGTGCAGGACCCGGTGCAGCAGGCGCAGGAGATCGCGCGCGACGAGGGCGTGCTGGGCGCGCCGCACCCGCGCATCCCGCTGCCGGTTGACCTGTTTGCCGGCCAGGGCGCGCTGGCGCGGCCCAACTCCCAGGGCCTGAACCTGGCGCACGAGCAGCGCCTGGCCTCGCTCGCGGTGGCGCTGCTGGGCAGCACCAGCCACCCCTGGTTTGCCATGCCGCCGGGCGTGCAGCCGCCGCCCGAGCCGGAACACGACGCCGCCTGGCAGCCGCTGCTCAACCCCGCGCAGCTGCAGGACACCGTGGGCTGGGTGCGGCCTGCGGATGCCGGCGACGTCGAGCGCAGCGCCCGGCGCGCCGCCCAGGTGCTGCCCATGTGGGCCGGCCTGCCGCCCGCGCGCCGCGCCGACGTGCTGGCGCGCGCGGCCGACCTGCTGGAGCAGCGCGGCCAGCTGCTGATGGGCCTGATCCAGCGCGAGGCGGGCAAGACCCTGGCCGCGGCGCTGGGCGAAATCCGCGAGGCCACCGACTTCCTGCGCTACTACGGCGCGCAGGTGCAGGCGCAGTTCGACAACGCCAGCCAGCGCCCGCTGGGCGTGCTGCTGGCCATCAGCCCCTGGAACTTCCCGCTGGCCATCTTCACCGGCCAGGTGGCGGCGGCGCTGGCCGCGGGCAACGTGGTGCTGGCCAAGCCGGCCGAGCAGACCCCGCTCACCGCCGCGGCCATGGTCGCCATCCTGCACGAGGCCGGCGTGCCGCCGGATGCGCTGCAGCTGCTGCCCGGGCCGGGTGATACCGTGGGCGCGCAGCTCGTGGCGCATCCGCAGGTGGCGGGGGTGCTGTTCACCGGCTCGACCGCGGTGGCGCGCCTGATACAGCAGCGCCTGGCCACGCGCCTGTCGCCCCAGGGCCGCGTCATCCCCTTGATTGCCGAAACCGGCGGGCTCAATGCCATGGTGGTGGATTCTTCGGCACTGGCCGAGCAGGTGACGCTGGACGTGCTGGGCTCGGCCTTCGACTCGGCCGGGCAGCGCTGCTCGGCGCTGCGCCTGCTGTGCCTGCAGGAAGACATCGCCGAGCGGCAGCTGGCGATGCTCAAGGGCGCGCTGCAGGAATGGCGCATGGGCAACCCCGACCGCCTGGACACCGACGTCGGCCCGGTCATCGACGAAGAGGCGCGCGCGCAGATCGAGGCCCACATCGAGGCCATGCAGACCGCGGGCCAGAAGGTCACGCGGCTGCACCAGGGCGCGGACAAGGGGCATTACGTGCCGCCCGCGATCATCGAGCTCGACAGCGCCGCGCGGCTGACGCGCGAGGTCTTCGGACCGGTGCTGCACGTGGTGCGCTACCGGCGCGAGGCGCTGCCCGAGCTGCTGGCGCAGATCAACGCCAGCGGCTACGGCCTGACCTTCGGCGTGCACAGCCGCATCGACGAAACCATCGCCGAGCTCAGCGCCCGGGTGCAGGCCGGCAACATCTACGTGAACCGCAACATCGTCGGCGCGGTGGTCGGCGTGCAGCCGTTCGGCGGCATGGGGCTGTCGGGCACCGGCCCCAAGGCGGGTGGGCCGCTGTATCTGTACCGGCTGGTGCAGGGCGCGCCCAACGAGGCGCTGGCCGCGCTGCCCGCGACGGGGGCCAGTCCGCCCACGCCGGCCGCGGCGCTGCTCGAGCCGCTGCTGCAGTCGCCGCCCGCGCAGGTGGACACTGCCCAGGCCCGCGCCCTGGTGCAGGCCGCCGTCAGCGCCGCGCGCCTGCATGAAAGCTGGCTGCTGCCCGGCCCCACGGGCGAATCCAACCGCTACCGGCTGCTGCCGCGCGGCCCGGTGTGGGCGCTGCCGCGCACCGCGCTGGGCCTGCTGGCGCAGGTGGCCGCGGCGCTGGCCAGCGGCAACGCCTGTGCGGTCGTGCTGCCAGCAGGCGAGCAGGAGTGCGCGGCCGCCTGGTCGGCCCTGCAGGCGGCGCTGGGTGAGCAGGCGCGCGCCCGCCTGCGCCAGGCCGACGCCGCTGCGCTGGACGATGCGCCCATGGCCGCGCTGCTCTTCGAGGGCGACGGCGACGCCCTGCTGCAGCTGGCCGCGCGCGTGGCCGCGCGCGCGGGTGCGCTGGTGCGCGTGGAAAGCCGCAGCAGCGACGAGCTGGCCGCAGGCCGCGGCTACGACCTGGCGGCGCTGGTGCACGAGCAGTCGATCAGCACCAACACGGCGGCGGCCGGCGGCAACGCGCAGTTGATGACGATGGCTTGAGCACCAGCCTGCCTTGGTGGACGGCGCCATGCCTTGGAGCCTCATGTTCATCGCCTTGCTGGCGTGTCTCTGGCTCGCGTCCATCGTCAGCCAGCTCTCCGCCTTGCGCTGGCCGCGCCAGCGCTTTCGCGTGGCCACGGCGCAGCAGGCATCGCCCGCGCATGCCGATCTGTTCGAGCGCGACGAGCGGGAACTGGCCCGGCTGGGTTTCGAGCCTCTGGGCTGGGCCGGCATGGACGAACCCGGTGGCGCGCGCCCCCCGGTGGTCGCGCGCGTGCTGGCCCACCCTGCCAGCGCCACGGTGGCGCTGCTGAGTCCGGGCATGCTGCTGCAAAGGCCCAATGAACTTGCGGCGGTTTTCGTCAACCGGTTTGCCGATGGCCGCCGGCTCACCAGCGTGCGCAACCTGCCGCTGCAAGAGTGCTTCAGCTCGCCCGCGGACATTCATCGCAGCCACGAGGTCGGCAGCCTGGAGATGCTGTTCGTCGCGCACCGCGAGGCCTGCGTGGCGCTGGGCACGCAAGCGGTGCTCGATGCGTCCAGCCTGCCCGCCTGGGTGGCGCGCCTGGATGCCGACTGGGGGCGCTTTCTCGATGGTCTGGTGCGGCGTGGCTGGATGCACCGGGACGCCGATGCCAGCCTGCGCCTGCGGCTGGCGAAGTACCCGGCGTTTTTCCATGCCCTGGCGCGCACGCCCAAGGCGCCGCTGCCCGCCGAGGTGCCGATGGCGCGCCAGCTTGCGCTGCTGGCCGAGCATGAGCGGGTGCGCGAGCAGGTGCCCCGGCCCGGCCTGCAATGGGGCTTGATGCTGGTGGTGACGGCGGTCTTCGCGGTGTTGCTGTCCCTGATCGTCGGCGATGGCGCATCCGCCCGCTTCCATCGCTGGCTGGCGTTCTGGATCGCACTCACTTTCGTTTTGCACGAAGCGGGCCGCTACCTCGCGATGCGCGCCATGGGCTGGCGCGGCACGGCGCTGCCAGCGCTGGCGCTGCTGGGCAAACGCAGCCCCGCCGTCGATCCCGCGCCCTCAGGCGCGCGCCGCGCGCTCGTCGGCCTGGCCGCCACCGTGCCGGGCGTGCTCCTGGGCTGGGCCTGGCTGGCGTTCTGGTTCGGCGCCCCCGACTTCGCCGGCGTGGTGGGGAACATGGTCGCCCTGACCGAGACGCAGCCCTGGCTGCTGCCGGGCGCGCTGGTGCCGCTGCTCATCAACTACGCGGTCCTGTTGCCGCTGCCCTCGTTCGAAGGGGGTCGGATCGTGCAGGCCCTGCCGCCTCGGCGCTGGCAGTGGCTGGCCTTCGCCTTTGCCGGCGTGGCGCTGGCCGGGCTGCTGGTATTTGCCTGGCGGGTCGGGTTTTGGCTGTTCGTGCTGACCGCGCTCTGGCAGGCCTGGGCCTGGCGCGGCGCGCTGCGCGAAGCCAGGCTCTTGCGCCAGGGCGCAAAGATCGAGCCGGGCCCCGAGCGCGATGCCCACCTGCTCGCGCTGTGCGCGCGCGCCAAGCCGGGCGCCGGCCTGGCCCAGCGCTTCGATCGGATGCTGGCCCTGCGCGCCCGCCTGGATGAGGCACCACCCGCGCCGGGTATCGGCATCGCCTTGCTGCTGCTCTACCTGGCCCCGTTTGCCCTGGCGCTGCTGCATCCGGTGGGGCAGGGCGTGGTGTGGTTGCTGAGGGTGTGGGGGACGGCTTGAGGCGCGAGTTTGCGACGGTGATTTTGGAGCATCGGAAAAGTACCTCATGACCTGTTTTGATACTGAAAACGGTACCATTGGAACCATTCAGTACCGATTTGGATGCTTCATGAACACTCTGACCATTGCCGAAATCAAGCGCCGCGGCATGGCGGCCATCGGAGAAAAACTGCAGCACGGGCCGGTGCATGTGCTCAAGCGCAACCGGCCGGCGGCTGTCATGTTGAGCGAAGAGGAGTACCGGCGCCTGACATCGGCGCAGTCGCCCCTTGTGCCCGGAATGACCGCGGCCCAATGGCTGCTGGCGCAAACGCAGGCGCCGACCGGGCATCGCGAGCGGGCGGAGATCGATGCAGCCTTGGCCGAGGAACGCGCCTGGTGATCGCGTTTCTGGATGCCAGCGCACTGATTTATCTGCTGGAAGGTGAGCCTGCATTGGCCCGCAGGGCACACGCCGAGCTGGCTGCGCTTGCGCAGACGCATGCGGGCCTGCGTGTGGCTGTCAGTCGCTTGTCCTGGCTGGCATGCCGGGTCGGCCCGATGAAGGCAGACGACCTTGCAAGGCTCGCGCTGTTCGATGCCTTTTTTGCGCGCCCGGATGTGGTGTGGCTGGAGCTGAGCCGCGAAGTGGTGGAGCTGGCGGCCGCCATCCGGGGGCGCCATGGCTTGCGTACGCCCGATGCATTGCAGGCGGCCTGCTGCTTGCAACTCGGGCCCGGGCATGTGCTGCTCACGGGCGATGTGGCGTTTGGGCGCGTGGCGGGGCTGAACGTGAGGGCGCTGGCGTAATTCGCGCCATAGCGCTAGCCGAAAGAAGCACGGTACGCCGTCGGACTCAGGATCAGGCTGGATTCCAGCGGCGGCTTGATCAGGAAGGCACGCGGCTCGGTGCCCCAGCCGTACAACCTGAAGATGCGAAATCGATCCGGCGCTTCTCGCGCGAAGTTTCGCTCGTTGTTTGAAAGGTAGAAGGGTGTGCGTTGGTGGCCGACGGTGGTCTTCACTTCCAGGAAACGTTCTTCGCCAGTGGGCTCGAACGACAGGATGTCGTACCCGGCGCCGTCGCCCTGTTCCTGCGCCACCCAGAGCACTTTTTTCGCGAGGTCCGCGCGTCCATGGGCGGCGAGGCGGGCGCGTTCCGATTCGAGGACGCATTGCTCTCCCGCGCGGCCCAGCGTGCGGTTGCGCTCGTCGCGCAGCGCCGGGTCGAAGCGCCGGGCGATGCGTTCGAGTTCCTGGTGAGTGGAAGTCAGCACCGTATTGAGGGGTGGCGGTGCTTCGATCGCCAGGGCAGGGGCGTCGGCCGCCCTCCAGTTTGCCTGCTCGGGGATGATGGGGCCATCCCATTCTTGAGCGACCCGCGTCTCCACCGCCTTCAACAAGGCATGCTGAAAGTTGCGCAGGGGCGCATATCCGGTGACCCAGGGCAGGCTCAGGCGCTCCAGCGTCGCGCTGATGTTCATGTACTTGTGCTCGATCGACGCGACGGAGCGCCCGATGCGCTTCGCAGTCTCCTTGTAGTAGCGTGCCTTGACGAAAGGGCGGCCCTGCAGGAAGAGCGAGCGCATGGCGAAGTAGTCCTGGACGACCTGCTCGATCTCGGCCTCCGTCCAGGCTGCCTTGAGCATGGTTTGGTCTTCTTCCTGGGGGTTTGGCATCACCGAGAACGCGAAATGGCTGGCTGGATCGTGCCGCATTATGGTTCGCGACCTGGGCTTGCACCCGGCCTTGCGGCGTAGCTCGGAGATGCGTTGCGGCATCGACGGGGAAGCCGAGCGCGTCGTGGCCGACGCGGCGGGCCCGAAGCGCGCACAATCCCCGCTCCCCCATGCCTGCCTCCCCCGAAGACTTCAGCCTGCGCCGCATGGCGCTGCCCGCGTTTGGCCCCTCGCTCATGTTCGGCCTGTGCGAGGGCACCATCCTGCCGGTGCTGGCGCTCAGCGCCCGCGCGCTGGGCGCGAGCCTGGCGGTAGCGGGACTGATCGTGGCCTTGGTCGGTCTGGGTTCGTTGCTGGCGAACATCCCCGCCGCATGGCTGGCCACGCGCTTTGGCGAGCGCCGGGCGATGGTGGGCGCGGCGGCTTTCTGCCTGGTGGCGCTGGTGCTGTGCCTGGTGGCGCCCCATGTCTGGCTGCTGGGGCTGGGCGTGTTCATGGTGGGGCTGGCGCGCGCAGTGTTCATGCTGGCGCGCCAGACCTTTCTGGTCGAGGCGGCGCCGCTGCATCTGCGCGCCCGGGCGATGGCGATGCTCGGCGGCGTGCATCGCATCGGCATGTTCGCCGGGCCGTTTCTGGGTGCGGCCTTCATCGGCTGGCTGGGGATCGCCGGGGCGTATTGGGCGGCGCTCCTCGTGATGCTGGCCACGGGGGCGCTCTCGCTGCTGGTGCCCGACCTGCCGACGCGCGCGCGCCCGGGCGAGGACGCGGCCGATGTGCCCGCCGCCTGGCCCATGCTGCGCACGCATGGCCGGGTGCTGGTGACGCTGGGTGTGGCGACGTCCCTGGTGGCGGCGATTCGCGCCTGCCGCCAGGTGGTGATTCCGCTGTGGGCCAGCCACATCGGGCTGGATGCGGCCAGCACCTCGCTGATCTACGGGCTGATGGGCGCGGTGGACATGCTGCTGTTCTACCCCGCGGGCCGCGTCATGGACCGGCGCGGGCGCCGCGCGGTGGCGCTGCCCAGCATGCTGGTGATGGGCGCGAGCTTTTGCCTGATGCCGCTCACCGGCGGCTTTGCCAGCCTGCTGGCGGCGAGCCTGCTGATGGGCGTGGGCAATGGCATGGGCGCGGGTATCGTGCTCACCATAGGCGCGGACGCTTCACCGGCGGCCGGGCGCACGCAGTTCCTCGGTATCTGGCGCGTGATCACCGACGTTGGCGGGGGTGGCGGGCCGCTGCTGCTGTCCGCGCTCACCGCCGCGATCACCCTGGCCGGGGGCGTGCTGGTGACCGGTGGTCTCGGTTTTCTTGCTGCCTGGATGTTCTGGCGCTGGCTGCCGGCGGCTCCGGCAAGTTCGCCCGCAAACGCCTGACCGCGCCGCTTTGCCTGCCGCCGTGCGGCGCCTGAGCGCGACGCTCCGCCCTCGAATGCAAAACCGCGTCAGGCGCGCGTGCGCAACCAGCCCAGTACCTCCTGAGCGTTGCCGTCGGGCGGAAACACCGGATAGAAGACCTTGACGATGCAGGCGTCTTCAAGCACCAGCGTCAGGCGCTTGTGCAGCGCCATGCCCCCCGCCACGAAGCCCGGCAGGCGCAGCGCGGTGCCGAACTGCAGCGCCTGGTCGCTCAGCAGCTCGAAGGGCAGATGCAGGCGCTCGCGTGCCTCGCGCTGGTAGGCGCTGTCCTGCGTGCTCAGGCCGAAGACGCGGGTGCCGTGCTGGCGCAGCGCGCCGTGGTGATCGCGGAAGGCGCAGGACTGCGGCGTGCAGCCGCGCGCGCCCGGTATCGCGTCCCAGCCTTCGGGCAGTGCCACGCCGGGGCGCCCGGTCATGGGGTAGATGTAGATCACGGTGCGCCCGGCCAGCAGGTTCAGCGCGACCTGGCTGCCGTCGGTGCAGGGCAGTTGCAGCTCGGGCAGGCGCATGCCCGTCAGATGGCGGGCCGCGCCGTCGTCCACGGGCTGGGGCAGGTCGGGTGGCAGGGGGAAGGTGACGGGGGTGTCCATGGGGTGTGCTGATCAGGTGATGGGCAGGATGATTTCGCTGAGTTGCCAGCCCAGGCCGCGGCGCGTGAGCACGAAGCGGGTGTCGCCGCTGCGCCCGTGGGCGGTGACGATGAAGCGGTGCATTCCGGCGTAGCCCATGTCCGCCCCCGCCAGGGGCCTGCGGGCGCTGGCGTCGCCGTCCCGCGGCGCGCGGGGTTCGTCCGGGGCCCCGGGCTCGCCTTTGCGCGGGCCGGTGCCGGCCATCAGACGCGCCAGGCCCGCCGGGGTGACGTAGGCGTCCACTGCCCCGTCCACGACGGCGCCCGCCAGCGGCGCAATCAGCGCGGCCAGCGGATTGAGCGTGCCGCCCGCCTCGCGCGCCATCTTGTCGAGCGCCGTGGCCTTGATCTGGTCCTTCAGGCTCTGGCGCACGCTGGCGAAGTCCACGTGTTCGGACAGTGCCTGGGCGTCGCGGCTCTGGACCGCGTTGCTGATCTGGTAGACCGTGAGCCAGGGCGCTGCGATGAACCACGCGGCCAGCAGCACGCCGGCGGCCAGTAGCAGGGCGAGGGTTTTCTTGTTCACCGGGGCGGCTCGTTCGACGCGAAGGGCGCCAGCATAGCGCGCGAAGGCCGCGCCTGTCCTGGCGCCCCGGCGCGCGCCCCGAGCCGCTCAGTACCCGGGCTGGTAGCGGGCAATCGCCTCGCGGGCACGCGCGTCCAGCGCAAAGCCGGCGCCGTGGCGCTGGGCGAGCTCGTCTGCGCGTTCGAGGAAGGTCGCGATGCCGGTGCCGTAGATGAACTGCATCGCGCCGCCGGTCCAGGCCGGAAAGCCGATGCCGAAGATCGAGCCGATGTTGGCGTCGTGCACGCTGGTGAGCACGCCTTCGGCCAGGCAGCGGGCGGTCTCGATCGCCTGGCGGTACAGCAGGCGGTCCTGCAGCTCGGGCACGCTCCAGCGGGTATCGGGCTTCTCGAACAGGGGCTTGAGCTCGCTCCACAGGTGCTTCTTCTCGCCCTTGGGGTAGTCGTAGAAGCCGCCGCCACCGGCACGGCCGGGGCGCTTGAATTCCTTGACCATGCGCTCGACCAGCAGCTCGCCGGGGGTGGCCTGCCAGGTTTTGCCCTCGGCGGCGAGGTCGGCGCGGGTCTGCTCCATCACGTGCACGCTCAAGGACAGCGCGGTCTCGTCGAGCACCGCCAGCGGTCCCACCGGCATGCCGGCCTGCATCGCGGCGTTCTCGATGACGGCGGCGGGGATGCCTTCGGCGAGCATGCTCGCGCCCTCCATCACGTAGGTGCCGAAGGTGCGGCTGGTGTAGAAGCCGCGCGCGTCGTTGACCACGATGGGCAGCTTGCCCAGCGCGAGCACGTAGTCGTAGGCGCGGGCCACGGCCCAGTCGCTGGTTTGCTGCCCGCGGATGATCTCCACCAGCCGCATCTTGTCCACCGGGCTGAAGAAGTGGATGCCGACGAATTTCTCCGGCGCGCGGCTGGCCTGGGCCAGCCCGGTGATGGGCAGGGTGGAGGTGTTGCTGGCGAAGAAGCCGCCCGGGGCCAGCTGCGGCTCGGCCTCGCGCGTGATTCTGGCCTTGAGCTCGCGGTTTTCGAACACGGCTTCGATGATCAGCTCGCAACCGGCCAGGTCCTGCGCCTCGGCGGTGGGCGCTATGCATGCCAGCAGCGCCTCGCGCGCCTGGGCGCTCATGCGGCCTTTTTCCACGCGCTTGTCGGCCAGGCGGGCGCTGTAGGCCTTGCCGTGCTCGGCCTTCTCGACGCTCACGTCCAGCAGCGGCGTGGCGATGCCGCGGCTGGCCTGCGCCCAGGCGATGCCCGCGCCCATCATGCCCGCGCCCAGTACGCCGACGCGGGTGGGCTTGAAGCGCTCGGCCACCTTGGGGCGCGATTGCCCGCTCTTGATGGCGTTGAGGTCGAAGAAGAAGGCGCTGACCATGTTGTGCGCCACCGGGCTGGTCATGAGGCCGGCCAGGTAGCGGCTTTCGATGCGCAGCGCGGTGTCGTAGTCGACGCTCGCGCCTTCCACCATCGCGGCGAGCGCCGCCTCGGGCGCGGGGTAGCGCCCGCGCGTGGTCTTGCGCAGCATGGCGGGCGCCACGGCCAGGCCGGCGGCGATCTTGGGGTTGGTCGGCGTGCCGCCGGGGATCTTGTAGCCCTTTTCGTCCCAGGGATGGTGCGACGCGGGGTGCGCGGCAATCCAGGCCAGGGCCGCGGGCAGCAGTTCCTCGCGCGTGGCCACCAGCGCGTGCACCAGGCCCAGCGCCTTGCCCTGCTGCGGGTTGAACAGCTTGCCTTCGAGCAGCCAGGGCTGCGCGCCCATGAGGCCGAGCAGGCGCACCATCTTGGTGATGCCGCTGGCGCCGGGCAGCAGACCCAGCGTCACTTCGGGCAGGCCGAGCTGGATCTTGGCGTCATCGACCGCGATGCGGTGGTGGCCGGTCAAGGCCACCTCCCAGCCGCCGCCCAGCGCCGTGCCGTTGATGCACGAGACCACCGGCAGGCCCAGGGTCTCAAGCACGCGCATCTGCTTCTTCATGCGCTCGATCTCGGCGAACACCTGTGGCGCGTCGCTGGGCTGCAGGCGCATCAGCGCCTTGAGGTCGGCGCCGGCGAAGAAGCTGCTCTTGGCCGATGCGAGCACGATGCCCTTGAGCGCACCGCCCAGGCGGTCGCGGTCCGCCAGCACCTGGGCGGCCAGCGCGACGAGGTCGTCCTGCCAGCGCGCGCACATGGTGTTGACGGGCGAGCCGGGTTCATCGAAGGTGACCAGGGCCACCTGGCCTTCGCCCTGCGCGGCGATGAGTTCGTAGCGGATGGTGTCCATGTGTCTGTCTCCCTCAAAGCCGCTCGACGATGGTGGCAATGCCCATGCCGCCGCCCACGCACAGCGTCACCAGGCCGTAGCGCAGCTGGCGGCGCTCGAGCTCGTCGATCAGGGTGCCCAGCAGCATCGCGCCGGTGGCCCCCAGCGGGTGGCCCATGGCGATCGCGCCGCCGTTGACGTTGACCTTCTCGTGCGGCACGCCCATCTCCTTCATGAAGCGCATGGGCACGGCGGCAAAGGCTTCGTTGACTTCGAACAGGTCGATCTGGTCCACGGACATGCCGGCGCGCGCGAGCGCCTTGCGCGTGGCCGGCATGGGGCCGGTGAGCATGATGGTGGGGTCGTCGCCGCTCACGGCGGTGGCGACGATGCGTGCGCGAGGCGTGAGGCCGTGGGCCTTGGCGGCGGCCTCGTTGCCGATGAGCACCGCGGCGGCGCCATCGACGATGCCCGAGGAATTGCCCGCGTGGTGCACGTGGTGGATGCGCTCGACCTGCGGATAGCGTTGAAGGGCGACCTGGTCGAAGCCCATGTCGCCCAGCTGCGCGAACGAGGTCTTGAGTGCGGCCAGGCCGTCCAGCGTGGTCTGGGGCTTGATGAATTCGTCCTCGGCAAGGACCACCTGGCCGAGCATGTCGCGCACCGGCACCACCGAGCGCTGGAACCACCCGGCGGCGCGCGCGGCCGCAGCGCGTCTTTGCGACTCGACCGCGAAGGCGTCGACGTCGGCGCGCGTGAAGCCGTCCAGCGTGGCGATCAGGTCCGCGCCTATGCCCTGGGGCACGAACAGGGTCTGCAGATTGGTAGCCGGGTCCTGCGCCCAGGCGCCGCCGTCGCTGCCCAGCGGCACGCGGCTCATGCTCTCCACGCCGCCGGCCACCACCAGGTCTTCCCAGCCGCTGGCCACTTTCTGCGCCGCCAGGTTCACCGCCTCCAGGCCGGATGCGCAGAAGCGGTTGATCTGCACGCCCGCGCAACTCCAGGCCCAGCCGGCCTTGAGCGCGGCGATCTTGGGCAGCACCGAGCCCTGCTCGCCCACGGGCGAGACGATGCCCATGACCACGTCGTCCACCGCCGCGGTGTCGAACTCCTGGCGTGCCTGCAACTCGGCCAGCAGCCCGGCCGCGAGGTCGATGGGTTTGACTTCGTGCAGCGTGCCGTCCTTCTTGCCCTTGCCGCGCGGGGTGCGCAGGGCCTCGAACACATAGGCGGTGGTCATGCAGATTCTCCAGATGAAAAGTGACTCAAACGCTTGCTGGTCAAGCGCAAGCAGCTATGTTTTTTGCATTCTCTCCTTCCCCCTCTGGGGGAAGGCAGGGATGGGGGCCGCTGGCGCTGGGGCGATGGCAAGCAGGCCCCCGCCCCCACCCCGGTGCTGGCAGCGAGACGCTGCCGCTCTTCAGGCTGTCCCATTGCGCACTGGCGCAATGGGAGCCGCAGTCTTCAGCCCCAGAGGGGGAGGGAGCAAGGGGATCAACGCCCCGGCAGCCCCATGTTGCGCGAGATCAGCTCCTTCATGATCTCGTTGGTGCCGCCGTAGATGCGCTGCACCCGCGCGTCGGCCCAGGCGCGGGCGATCGGGTATTCCCACATGTAGCCATAGCCGCCAAAGAGCTGTACGCATTCGTCCATGACCTTGAACTGCAGGTCGGTGGTCCAGTACTTGGCCATGCTGGCGGTCTGGGTGTCCAGCTGGTCCTGCACGATGAGCTCGCAGCATTTGTCGACGAAGACGCGCGCCACCTGCACTTCGGTCTGCAGCTCGGCCAGGGTGTAGCGGGTGTTCTGGAAGGCGGCCACGGCCTGGCCGAAGACCTTGCGCTGCCTGACGTAGTCCAGCGTCCAGTCGATCGCCGCCTGCGCCGCGGCCACCGCGGTGATCGCGATCTGCAGCCGCTCCCAGGGCAGTTGCTCCATCAGGCAGATGAAGCCCTTGTTCTGCATCGCGGGGCCGCCCAGCAGGTTCTCGGCGGGCACCTTGACGTCGTTGAAGAACAGTTCGGAGGTGTCCTGCGCCTTCATGCCGGCTTTCTTCAGGCGCTGACCCTTCTCGAAGCCGTCCATGCCGCGCTCGACCAGCAGCAGGCTGGTGCCCTTGGCACCGGCCGCCGGGTCGGTCTTGGCCACGACGATGACCAGGTCGGCGTGCCAGCCGTTGGTGATGAAGGTCTTGCTGCCGTTCAGGACGTAGTGGCTGGCGTCATCGGACAGCAGGGCGGTGGTCTTGACGCCCTGCAGGTCGCTGCCGGCGGCCGGCTCGGTCATGGCGATGGCGCCGACCATCTCGCCGCTGGCGAGCCGGGGCAGGTATTTGCGCTTTTGCTCCTCGGTGCCGTAGTGCAGGATGTAGGGCGCGACGATCTCGCTGTGCAGGCCAAAGCCTATGCCGGTGCAACCGGCGCGCGCGATCTCTTCCATCTGCGCCACGCTGTAGAGCTTGTCCGCACCCGCGCCGCCGTATTCCTCGGGCATGCTCAGACACAGAAAGCCGTTGGCGCCCGCCTTGGTCCAGACCGCGCGGTCCACGTAGCCCTGTTCCTCCCAGGCGGCATGGTGGGGCATGACTTCCTTGTCCACGAAGCGGCGAAAGCTGTCGGCAAACGCCTGGTGGCCGGCATCGAAAAGAGTGCGTTCGATCATGGTATTTAATTGAAGCAGTTGCTTGGTTAAAGTCTGACAGCTTTTTCCCGGATGTCCAGTCGCAGAAACGACAAACCGCCCGAAGGCGGTCTGCATGGGCAGTGCGGGCGTGCTACTTGGTGGAGTAGTCGGACACCACCTTCCACTTGCCGTCTTCCACCAGCGACAGGCGCCAGGCGGTGCTGCCCAGGTGCTTGGTGGCCGTGTAGGTGGCCGGGGCGCTGCCGAAGATGTCGGTCGGGAAGCTCATGGACTCCATGGTCTTGATGAAGGCATCGGTCGTGAGGCCGGGTCCGGCCTTGGAGACGGCCTGCAGGAACATGTCCATCACGATGTAGCCATAGGCCGAGAAGATGCCGCCATCCTCGCCGTACTTGGTCTTGTACTTGGTGGCCCAGAACGCGAGCGGCTTGTTGCTGGCGTCGTCCGCATAGGGCACCTGGGCCGCCATGGTGGCGTACAGGCCGTCCATGGCCTTGCCGCCGAGCTTGGGAATCAGCTCGCTGTAGGACGCGGCCGAGCCCAGGAACACCGGGTTGTAGCCCATCTTCCTGGCCGTGCCTATCGTGCCTATGGTCTCGCGTATCACGCCGCCCAGGGTCACCAGATCGCAGCCCGCGGCCTTGGTCTTGGCCACCTGCGAGGAGAAATCGGTCGCGCCGCGCTTGAAGCTGGCTTTCTCGACCAGTTGCATGCCGATGTCCTTCAGGCCGTCTTCCGTGCCCTTGAGCACTTCGGCGCCGAACTCGTCGTCCTGGTAGATGGTGCAGACCTTGGAGAGCTTCTTGTCCTTCACGAGCTGCGGCACCGCCTCGCGGATCTGCTGGTAGTAAGGCGCGATGAAGGCGTAGGTCAGCGGGTTCAGCGGCTCGTACATCTCGCGCGCGGCGGTGAGCGGCAGGAAGTTGACCACCTTCTTGGGAAACATCACCGGGAAGGTGGCCAGGTTGGCCGCCGTGCCGATGTGGCCGATGATCGCGAAGACCTTTTCCTGGTTCACCAGCTTTTGCGCCGCGAGCACCGCGCGCTTGGGGTCGTAGCCGTCGTCTTCCACCTTGAAGGTGATCTTGCGGCCGTTGATGCCGCCCTGTTCGTTGGCCTCATCGACGCGCAGCTGCATGCCGTCGCGCGCCTGCTTGCCGATCGGGGCCAGCGGCCCCGAGAGGTCCTGGATGGTGGCGATCTTGAGCTCGGACTTGCTCACGCCCAGGTTCTGTGCCAGGGCGCTCCCGGCAAAGCCCAGGGCGCAGGCGGTGGCCAAAAGGGTGGTCTTCATGCGCATCGTCAGGTCTCCTTGTGTGGTTTGAAATGATTGTGGGTGCTGGTGCCGGCGCGTGGCTCAGGGTTTTCCCGCGCCGCGGTACATCGCCTCGATCTGCCCGGCGTATTTCTTCTCGACCAGCTTGCGCTTGAGCTTCATCGTGGGCGTGAGCTCTTCGTCCTCGGCGGTGAGCTGGGTGTCGAGCAGGAAGAACTTCTTGATCTGCTCCACGCGCGCGAACCTCGTGTTCACCTCGTCGATCACGCCCTGGACGAGCGCCTGCACCTCGGCCGCGCGCGTGAGGCTGGCGTAGTTGGAGAACGGCACGTCGTGGTCCTGCGCGTATTTCTCGACGTTCTCCTGGTCGATCATGACGATCACCGTGAGGTAGGGGCGCTTGTCGCCTATGACCACCGCGTCGGTGACGTAGGGGCTGAACTTGAGCTCGTTCTCGATCTCGCTTGGCGTGATGTTCTTGCCGCCCGCGGTGATGATGATGTCCTTCATGCGGTCGGTGATGCGGTAGTAGCCGTCGGCATCCACCGTGCCCACGTCGCCGGTGGCCAGCCACCCGTCCTCGGTGAAGGTCTCGGCGGTCTTGTCCGGCAGGTTCAGGTAGCCGGCGAAGACGTTGGGGCCCTTGACCTGGATCTCGCCCGTCTGCGGGTCCAGGCGCACCTGGTTGTAGTGCGCGGCCGGGCCGATGGAGCCGGGCTTGATGCGCGTGGGCAGCATGGCGGTGGAGACGCCGCAGGTCTCGGTCATGCCCCAGACCTCGAGCATGGGCACGCCCAGCGACAAATACCACTTGATGAGCTCGGGCGAGATCGGCGCGGCGCCGGTGACGAGGTAGCGCGCCCGGTGTATGCCTATCATCTTGCGCACGTTGTCCAGCGCCAGCCAGCGCGCGAGCTGAAAGCGCCACCTGAGCGAAGCGGGCACGTTCTGTCCCGCCAGCACCAGGTCGGCGATCGTCCGCCCCACGCCGATGGCCCAGGCATAGGCGCGCTGCTGCAGGCGCGAGCTTTCCCGGATGGCGATGGTCACGCCCGAATAGAACTTCTCCCACACGCGCGGCACCGCGACGAAGACGGTGGGCGCGATCTCGCGCACGTTCTCGGGCACGGTGTCGGGGTTTTCCACGAAGTTGAGCTTGCAGCCGGTGTACAGCGAGAGGTATTCGCCGCCCATGCGTTCGGCGATGTGGCACAGCGGCAGGAAGGCCATGGCTTCGTCCTGCTCGCTGCGCGAGATCACGCTGTTGAGCCCGCGCGCAGTCTGCACCAGCGCGGCGTGGGTGTGCATCGCGCCCTTGGGCTTGCCGGTGGTGCCCGAGGTATAGACCAGGATCGCCAGCTGCCCGGGCGTGATCGCGGCCACGCGTTCGGGCAGCATCTGCGGGTGCTCGGCGTTCCACTGGCGGCCCAGCGCGCGCAGCTGCGCCAGGCTGATCACGCCCTCGTCGTCGAGTTCGTGCAGGCCGTCCATGTCGAAGACAATGATTTTTTTCAGCAGCGGCAGCTGCGCGCGCACCTCCAGCGCCTTGTCCAGCTGCTCGTCGTCCTCGACGAACAGGATGCTGCTGTGCGAGTCCTGCGTCAGGTAGTGCACCTGGGACGCCGCGTCCGTCGGGTAGATGCCGCTGGCCACGCCGGCGCAGGAGAGCACGGCCAGGTCCGCGAGCACCCATTCGAGGATGGTGTTGGACAGGATGGAGGCGGTGTCGCCCGGCGCGAAACCCAGCGCCATCAGGCCGCCGGCCACTTCGCCCACGGCTTCGCCCACCTGGTTCCAGGTCCATGCCCGCCACAGGCCGAGCTTTTTCTCGCGCAGCCAGACCCCGGGGCCGCGCTCGCGCACGGCGTTCCAGAACATGGCGGCGATGGTCTCGCCCGCCATGGCGATGCCTTCGCGCGGCTTGCAGTCGGGGTTCCAGAGCGTCGCCATCTGCCTACCTCCAG
Organism: Comamonas flocculans; assembly: GCF_007954405.1. Lineage (NCBI taxonomy): Bacteria > Pseudomonadati > Pseudomonadota > Betaproteobacteria > Burkholderiales > Comamonadaceae > Comamonas > Comamonas flocculans. The sequence continues at coordinate 2,047,106 of NZ_CP042344.1, forward strand.
GTCTTCTTCTTCTTCCAGCGGCGCTCGCCGCGCACGCCGGTGTCCTTCATGCCCAGGTAGAACTCCTTGATGTCCTCCTTCTCGCGCAGGCGCTTGCAGCGGTCTTCCATCACGATGCGGCCGTTCTCCAGCACGTAGCCGAAGTCGGCGGCGTTCAGCGCCATGTTGGCGTTCTGCTCCACCAGCAAGATGGTGGTGCCGCGCTCGCGGTTGATGCGCACCACGATCTCGAAGATCTCCTTGGTCAGGCGCGGCGACAGGCCCAGGCTGGGTTCGTCCAGCAGGATGAGTTCGGGCTTGGCCATCAGCGCGCGGCTGATGGCCAGCATCTGCTGCTGCCCGCCCGAGAGCAGGCCGGCGTCCTGGTGGCTGCGCTCCTTGAGGATGGGGAAGTACCCGAACACCGTCTCCAGATCGCGCGCCACCGCGTCGCGGTCGCTGCGCGTGTAGGCGCCCATCATGAGGTTGTCGCGCACCGACAGCAGCGGGAACACCTCGCGCCCCTCGGGCACGTGCATCAAGCCCCGGCGCACGATGCTCGTGGGGTCGTTGGCGGTGATGTCCGCGCCCTTGAACTGCACGCTGCCCTTGAGCGGATCGATGATGCCCGAGATGGTCTTGAGGATGGTGGTCTTGCCCGCGCCGTTGCTGCCCAGCACCGTGGCGATCTCGCCCGCGTGCACCGCCAGGCTCACGCCGCGTATCGCCTTGATCGGACCGTAGGCGCTCTCCACGTTCTGCAACTGCAGCAGCGGTGTCTGCACGGTGGCGGCTGGCGTGTTCATGCGCGCCCTCCCACCTGCTGCCCGGCGGGGCGGCGCAGGTTGCTCACGTCGTCTATCGTGCCCAGGTAGGCCTCGGCCACGCCTGGGTGGGCCTGCACCTCGGCGGGCGTGCCCAGCGCCAGGACCTCGCCCTGGTTCATCGCCAGCACGCGGTCGGACACGCGCGAGACCAGGCTCATGTCGTGCTCGACCATCAGCACGGTGATGCCCAGGTCCTTGCTGATGTCCTCGATCCAGAAGGCCATGTCGTCGGTTTCTTCCACGTTCAGGCCGGACGAGGGCTCATCGAGCAGCAGCAGGCGCGGTTCGGTGCACAGGGCGCGGCCCAGCTCCACCACCTTGCGCACGCCGTAGGGCAGGCCGCCCACCAGGGTGTCGCGGTAGTGCTGCAGGTCCAGGAAATCGATGACTTCCTCCACCTTCTCGCGCGCCTGCACTTCGGCGGCGCGGGCGCGCCCGGTGAACAGCATGTCGCTCAGCAGGCCGGTGCGCCGGCGGATGTGCCGCCCGATCAGGAGGTTGGACAGAACGCTCGCGTGCTCGAACAGCTCGATGTTCTGGAAGGTGCGCGCGATGCCCAGCTCGGCCACCGCATGCGGCGCCTGCCCGGTCAGCCTGAGCGTGCCGCCGGGGCCGACGTAGTCGATGTGGCCGCTCGTGGGCTGGTAGATGCGGCTGATCAGGTTGAATACCGTGGTCTTGCCCGCGCCGTTGGGGCCGATCAGCGTAAAGACCTCGCCCTCGTGCACCTCGAAGCCGACGTCGTTCACGGCCAGCAGGCCGCCGAAACGCACGCTCAGGTGCTGCGCGCTCAAGAGGAGGTTGCCGCTCATCTCAGGCGCTCCGATTTCTGGAAGGACTTCTGGCGCCTGAACATCCCGCGCCGGTAGAAGGGAAACAGCTGCAGCCAGGCGCGCACCTTGATCCAGCGTCCGTAGATGCCCAGCGGCTCGAACATCACGAAGACGATCAGCACCGCGCCATAGACGAAGGTCTGCAGGCCCGGTGACTGGCCTATCGAATCGGGCAGCCAGTCCTTGGACAGGCTGATGAGCTGGGGCATGAAGATCAGGAACATCGCACCCAGGAATGCGCCATGCACCGAGCCCAGGCCGCCGATGACGATCATCAACAGCAGGTCGATGGACTGCACGATGTCGAACTGCTCGGGCGTGATGAACTGCAGCTTGTGACCATAGAGCGCGCCGGCGATGCCTGCCAGCGCCGCCGACAGCGCGAACGACAGCGTCTTGTAGTACGCCAGGTGGATGCCCATGCTCTGCGCCGAGATCTCCGAATCGCGGATCGCGACGAAGGCGCGTCCCGTGGGTGCGCGCAGCAGGTTCAGGATGGCCAGCGTGCAGACGATGGCGATCACCAGACACAGGAAATAGAAGGCCTCTGACGATTCGAAGGCATAGCCCATGATCTGCGGCGGCTGCAGGAAGATGCCCTTGTTGCCGCCGGTGACCGATTCCCAGCGCGCGAAGATTTCCTCCACGATGAAGCCGAAGGCCAGCGTGGCGATGGCCAGGTAAATGCCCTTGACGCGCAGCGCCGGCAGGCCCACGACGATGCCCACCGCGGCCGAGAGCAGCGCGGCGCACGACAGCGACAGCAAAAAGGGCCAGCCCATGGTGGTGAGCAGCGCCTGGGTGTAGGCGCCGACCCCGAGGAAGGCCGCGTGCCCGAGCGAGAACTGGCCGGTAAAGCCCGCCAGCAGCATCAGTCCCAGGCCGGCGATGCCGTAGATCAGCACGAAGGTCAGCTGCGCCAGCCAGTATTCGGGCAGCAGCCCCGGTGCTGCCAGCAGACCCAGCACCAGCAGGCCATACCAGAACAGATGGCCACCATGCTTGGCCAGGCGTATGTCCTGCTGGTAGGAGGTCTTGAAAATGAAACGCATCGTCTAGACCTTCTTGACCAGCCGCTCGCCGAACAGGCCGTTGGGTCTGACCATCAGCATGATGAGCACCACGACGTAGGCCGCCACGTCCTTGAAGCCTTCGGGCAGGTAAAAGCCCGAGAGCGATTCGATGCTGCCTATCACCAGCCCGCCGACGATCGCCCCGGGCAGGCTGCCGAAGCCGCCGACCACCGCGGCCGGGAAGGCCTTCAGCCCGATGAAGCCCATGTTGGCGTGCACGAAGGTGATGGGCGCGAGCAGCAGGCCGGCGATCGCGGCCACCATGCCGGCCAGCGCCCAGACCATGCCGTTGATGCGCTGCACGGGTATGCCCATGTAGTACGCCGCCAGCTGGTTCTGCGAGGCCGCCTGCATCGCCACGCCCAGGCGGGTGTAGCGAAACATCGCAAACAGCAAGGCGCACAGCAGCACCGTGGTGAGGATCACCGCGATCTGCTCGGCGCCCACCACCAGGCTGCCCCACTGCAGCGTCGCATCCTTGTAGGGGACGTCCAGCGTGTGCGTCTCCGTGCCCATGCCCGGAATCATCGTGACCAGGCCGCGCAGCAGATAACCTATGCCTATGGTCAGCATCACGATGGAAAACGCCGGCTGACCCAGCACCGGGCGTATCACCACGCGCTCGAGCAGCAGGCCCAGCAGCCCCATGGCCAGCATCGCGGCGATCACCGCCAGCCAGAAGGGAAAGCCCAGCCAGGACATCGCGGCCACGCCGATGAAGGCGCCGACCATCATGAATTCGCCCTGGGCGAAACTGACGATCTCGGTGGCCTTGTAGATCAGCACGAAGCCCAGCGCGATCAGTCCGTAGATGCAGCCCTGGGCTACGCCACTGATCAGGAGTTGGACAAATTGCACCTGTGCGTTCCCGTTATTTTCACAAAGCGTCCGCTTTGCATAAATGCCGATAATGCATGCTCCGATGGGCCTTCGCGTTAGGTGAATACCCTTAAAATTTGATGTTGCGTCTCGTAGCCCCTGCAAACAAAGCGTCTGTTGCTATGAATTTCGTAAACTCCTGGTGTAGCCAGGTATTTTGATGGATGCTCGCCCCATGCCGACCGCTACGACGACCGACCCTTTCGACGCCGAATTCATGGCGCTGCTGCGCGAGCTGTTCGAAGAAAAAATCGTCTTCAACCGCACGCTCGGGCTGGAGGTGACGCAGGTGGCCGCGGGCCATGCACGGGGACGCATAGCGATGCGCCCCGAGCTCGTGGGCCACTTTGCCTACAACCGCCTGCACGGTGGCGCGATCAGCGCGGCGCTGGACGCCATGGGGGGTCTTGCGATCATCGCGGCCATGGCGGCGCGGCATGCGGACAAAACGCCCGAACAGCGCCTGCAGTATTTTTCCAGGCTGGGCACGATAGACCTGCGCGTGGACTATCTTCGGGCCGCCATAGGCCCGTCGTTCGAGCTGCAGGCCCAGGTGCTGCGCCTGGGCTCGCGCGTGGCCAGCACGCGCATGGAATGCCTGGGCGCTGACGGCCAGCTGCTGGCCACGGGCGCGGCCTCCTATATCGTCGCCTGAGCGCGCGGCTCCATCCAGGCGTGTGGCGAACGCCGGGACGGGTGGCTGCGGAGCATGGGCGTTCAGTCGTCGCCACGGATGGGGCGCGGGCGGCCCTGCTCGTCGATGGCCACGTAGCTCAGGCGTGCCTCGGTCACCTTCAGGTACTGTCCCTGGGCGCGGATGCGCTCGGCAAACACCTCGACCTGCACGGTGATCGAGGTGCGCCCGACACGCAACACCGACGAATAAAAAGAGAGCAAGTCGCCCACGCGTACGGGCTGCTTGAAGACGAATTCATTGACGGCCACCGTCGCAATGCGCCCGCATGCAACGCGTGCGCTCAGCACCGAGCCGGCCAGGTCCACCTGCGACATCACCCAGCCGCCGAAGATGTCGCCGTTGCTGTTGGTGTCGCTGGGCAGGGGAATGACCTTGAGCACCAGCTCCTTGTCCTGGGGCAGCGTGGTGGCGGGCGTGGTGTCGGGCTGTGGCATGCAAGCGTGGTCGGCAGTCAGGGTGGGGCGATTGTCCTGCAGTCTGCGTGCGCCGGGCGCGCGCTGGCGCAGTCCGCGTCAGCGCGGGCGCTGCTGCGTGCTCGTCCCCAGGGCTGCGACTAGCGCCACCAGCAGTGCGGCCACGAGGTTGTGTGCCCAGGTGCCCGCAAGCGGCAGCTGCTGCGCAATGATGCCCAGCCCCAGGCCGACCTGCAGCAGGGGCAGCGCCACCAGCGCGAGCGCCGCTGCCTTGCGCTGCATGCGCCAGGCGCGCCAGGCCATGATGGCCAGAAAACCCGACAAGGCCAGGCCGGCGGCGCGGTGCAACAGGTGCGCGATCGCGCCGCCCGCATGGTCGGGCGCGGTGCCTGCCACCGGAACGAACCAGGGGTTGAGCGTGCGCCAGGTGCCGCTGGAGACGTCGCAGCTTCCCAGGGCCGGGCAGGACAGGCCCGCATGCCCGCTGCTGACCAGGCCGCCCAGGGCCATCTGCACGAAACACAGGGCCAGGGCCACCCAGACCCAGCGCGCCAGCGGTGAAGCGGTCGCCCCGGGCGCAGAGCGGCGCGCCAGGCGCACGGCCAGCACCAGCATGGCAAAGCCTGCGAGCAGGTTGCCCAGCGTGACTGCCGGCAGCAGCGAACTGCGCGTCGCTGCCCCGAGCACGGCCAGAAACAGCGCCAACGTCAGCAGGCCGCCGGCCAGCGCCGTCTCCGGACGCCAGCGTTGGCGCAGGGCGAGCGCCAGCAGTGCCAGTACCACCACGAGGCTGCTAGAAGCGATGATGCGGTGCGCGGTGCGTGCCACGGCTATGGCTGTGTCGCTGGCGCCGGCTTGCGTGAGCGGCGTGGCCGCAGGCGACTGGGCGCGCGCGAGCTGGAGCTGCCCGTAGCAGGCGGGCCAGGGCTCGCAGCCGACGCCGGTGTTCACCAGCCGCACGAAGGCCGACAGGCTGGTGATTGCCAGCACCATCGCTGCGCACAGCCAGGCGAGGCGGCGCAGCCAGCGGCGCGCGGGCATGCCGGCAGGCGGATGGGCAGGGGAGAGCGTTGCGTCCATGGGGCGGAGGATGAAAACCGTGGTGTGCGAATCTACCCCAGACCGGTGCGGGGCAAGCGTTGCTTTTGCGCTGCCGCTGCACTACCCTTACTGCGCGCCGGCAAGCGGGCTCACCCCGCGGGCATCCTCTTACTTTTTGATCCAGATCACGTTTCAGGCCGGGCCCGGCTTGTAGACTGCCTGAGCCGTAAATCCGGATTCAGCCGACCTTGTCAAGGAGCGATCAGCATGAGCCATCATGACGACGAAAACGAGCCTGTGCCCTTCATGCAGCAGCTGCTAGACAGCCCTTTCTTGCTGCTCTTTCTGGGTGTCATGATTCCCATGGTTGTCTACAACCTCTGGGGCTACATCGACACCCTGACCATCCCGCTGGCCAAATAACAACCAAGGAAGCACGTCCATGACCGCAATCCTGCCTCCTTCAGACCGGCTGTGGTGGAAACACCCGATGGATCGCCAGGAGACCATCTGGATCATCATTTCCTTCATCTGGTGCATGGTGATGTTCGCCATGATGGTCGGCTGGCACTTCTTCGGCAAACAGAATCTGGCCACCGAAACCTACAAGGTCGACCCGGCCGCCTTTGCCGAGCGCGCCGAGGCCTTCGCCAAGAAGTACACCGTGCGTACGGAGACCGAACAGGAAGTTCCCGTGGTCGCGCCGCCTGAAGGCAGCGACGTCTACATGATCGGTCGCCTGTGGAACTGGTGGCCCATCCTCGAGCTGGAAAAGGGCAAGACCTACAAGCTGCACATGACTTCCATGGACTACAACCACGGCTTCTCGCTGCAGCCGATCAACCTGAACATCCAGGTCGTGCCGGGCTATGAGCACGTGATCAAGGTCACGCCCAATGAATCGGGCACCTACGCCATCGTTTGCAACGAATTCTGCGGCATCGGGCACCACGAGATGGTCGGTCGCCTGTACGTGAAGTAAAGCGAAGGAAGCGCCATGACCGTCTCCACCACCTACCGTACCTGCCCGCGCTCTGGTCTGCAGTTTGAAGACCAGGCCGAAAAACTCATCAAGGCCAACGCCTTCACCGCCATCGTCGCGCTGCTCGTGGGCGGCATTCTGGCGCTGGGCGTGGTGCTCACGCGCTGGCCCGCGGTGCACCTGCTGTCTGCGGACGCCTTCTACATGGTGCTCACCGCCCACGGCCTGGACATGCTCATCTTCTGGATGATCTTCTTCGAGATCGCGGTGCTGTACTTCGCCTCGTCCACGCTGCTGCGCTGTCGCATTGCCACGCCCAGGATTGCCTGGGCCGCCTACTGGCTGATGCTGGTGGGCGCGGTGATCAACAACGTCGCGGTGTTCCAGGGTGAATCCAGCGTCATGATGACGTCCTACGTGCCCATGATGGCCCATTGGTCCTTCTACCTGGGTCTGGTGGTGTTCGCCGTCGGCGCGCTCATCGCCTGCGCGGTGTTCTTCGGCACGCTGGTGGTCGCCAAGCGCGAGAAGACCTACGAGGGTTCCGTCCCGCTGGTGACTTTCGGCGCCATGACCGCCGCGATCATTGCCGTGTTCACGCTGCTGTCGGGCGCGATCATCCTGGTGCCGACGCTGTTCCTGTCCTGGGGCCTGGTGCAGAACGTCGACCCGCTGGCCTACCGCGTGATCTGGTGGGCGCTGGGCCATTCTTCGCAGCAGATCAACGTGGCCGCCCACATCTCGATCTGGTATGCGGTTGCCGCCATCGTGCTGGGCGCCAAGCCCATGTCCGAGCGCGTGAGCCGTGGCGCCTTCCTGCTCTACATCCTGTTCCTGCAGCTGGCAAGCGCCCACCACATCCTCGCCGATCCGGGCGTGAGCACCGAATGGAAGATCGTCAACACCAGCTACTTCATGTACTTTGCCGTGCTGGCTTCCATGATCCACGCGCTGTCCGTGCCCGGTGCCATGGAAGTGGCCCAGCGTGCCAGGGGCTTCAACAAGGGCCTGTTCGAGTGGCTGCGCAAGGCGCCCTGGGGCAACCCGGTGTTCTCCAGCATCTTCATCTCGCTGGTGGGCTTCGGCTTCCTGGGCGGCATCACCGGCGTGATGATGGGCACAGAGCAGCTCAACCTGCTGATCCACAACACCATCTACGTGCCCGGGCATTTCCACGCCACCGTGGTGATCGGGACCACCATGACCTTCATGGGCATGACCTACTTCCTGGTGCCGGTGCTGTTCCGCCGCGAGATCATCAACCCGGGCCTGGCGCGGCTGCAGCCCTTCCTGTTCGGTTTCGCGATGTACGCCTTCACCATCGTCATGATGGGCGCGGGTACCCTGGGTGTGTCGCGCCGCCACTGGGACATGGCCTTCAACGGCAATGCGCTGGCCTATGAATGGCCGGGTGCGGCCTATCTGATGATGGGCCTGGTCGGCATCACCGGCGTGATCGCGATCATCGGCGGTGCGGTATTCATCTACCTGGTGGTCGGCTCGCTCCTGTGGGGCAAGCGGCTCGATGGCGGCAAGGTGAGCAACACCTTCACCTTCCTGAACCGCGCCGCGCCCAGCGCTCCGCTGCAGACCTACGGCTCGGCCGGTTTCGTGGCCCCCGGCACCTTCGTGCTGACCATGATCTTCCTGCTGACCTTCATCCTGTACTACTTCGTCAACTGGAAGTATCTCGGACAGCTCTGGGGGCTTAGCTGATCGCTCCTCGTACCGGCATTGGATAATCAGGCGATGGATACCACGACGCTTGAAATTTCCCGGCGCGGCACGGCGCAGGTGGCGCGCGACGTCATCTCGCTGTTCAAGCTGCGCATCGGCGTGCTCATCATGATCACCGCCGTGGTGGGCATGGTGATCACGCCGGGGCCGGCCATGGACTGGCTGCAGGTGTCGGTGCTCGCGCTGTCGGTGCTTGTGGCCTCGGCCAGTGCCGGGGCCTACAACCAGTACGTCGAGTTCGAGAGCGACCGGCTGATGAAGCGCACCGCAAGGCGCGCCTTTGCCACCGGCGCGCTGCCCCACCATCCGCTGTGGCTGGCGCTGATGGCGCTGATGCTGGCGGGCGCGGTGGCCTCTGCCTGGGTGGCGTTCAACGGCGCGGCCGCGCTCTACGTGTTCCTGGGCGCGTTTTTCTATGGCGTCGTCTACACCCTGTGGCTCAAGCGCCGCACCTCGATGAACATCGTCATCGGCGGCCTGGCGGGCAGTTTTGCGGTGCTCGCCGGCGCGGCCGCGGTCGACCCCGCGCTCGGGCCGCTGCCCTGGCTGCTGGCGCTGGTGCTGTTCCTCTGGACACCGCCGCATTTCTGGGCGCTGGCGATTGCCAACAGCCAGGACTATGCCAAGGCCGGCGTGCCCATGCTGCCCGTGGTGGTCGGCCCCGAGCGCGCGGCCCGGGCGGTGCTGGTGAGTACCGTGGCGCTGTTCCTGGCGTCCGTGGCGCCGGTGTTCTTTGGCGCCGGCTGGATCTATGGTGTGGGTGCCACGCTGGGCGGCCTGCATTTCGTGCGCAAGTCCTGGCAACTGGTGCGCCGGCCGACCGAGCGCTCGGCCGCGATGGGCGCGTTCTTCGCTTCGCTGGTGCAGTTGAGCGTGCTTCTGGTGGCGGCCTGCTTCGACGCCTGGCTGCGCTGAAGGGGAGGCTGGCGGTGGCGGCCCGTCTTTCGCTGCGCAGCCGCTGGCACTCGCGCTGGGGGGCGACTCTGGCTGCGGCTTTGGTGGCCGGGGTGCTCGCGGTCGCTTCGCCGGTTCATGCGCAGGGGCGCTCCGGCCTCGATGTCGATCGGGCTCTGACGGTGAGCCAGGAGGCCATAGGGCGCCAGATCGGCGAGCACATCCTGCTGGACCGCGAGGGCAAACCGGTGCTGCTCTCGTCCTACCGCGGCAAGCCGCTGCTGGTGAGCTTCATCTACACCGGCTGTTTCGTGATCTGTCCGACCACCACGCGTTCGCTGCAAAGCGCCGTGAACGACCTGGAGAAGGCCGTCGGGCCCAATCAGTTCAACGTGGTCAGCGTGGGCTTCAACCAGCCCGAAGACAGCCCGCAGGCGCTCAAGGCCTTTGCGCGGCAGAACGGCATCCACAACGCCAACTGGAACTTCCTGAGCCCACCCATGGCCACGGTGGGTGCGCTGGCCAAGGACTTCGGCTTCATCTATGCCGCCACGCCGGCGGGCTTCGACCACGTGCTGCAGGTGTCGGTGCTCGATGCCCAGGGGCGCATCGTGCACCAGGTCTATGGCGAGAAGCTGGCCGCCGGCGACTTGGGCGAGCCGCTGAAGATGCTGCTCAACGGCGACACCTACCACCCTTCCAACAGCTTCCTGTCCAACCTCGTGGACCGCGTGCGCATCCTGTGCACCGTCTACGACCCGCGCACCGGTGGCTACAAGGTGGACTACACGCTGCCGCTGCAGATCGGCGGCGGTGTGACCTTCTTCATTCTGATGATGGCGTTCTTCTTCAACGAATGGCGCGCCAGCAGGGCGCGTCGCAAGCGGGAGCGCGGCGCCAACTGACGCTTCGTCCTGCCAGAGCCACGTGCCCGCCCAGGCATCTCCCACCCATGCGGCCGTGCGCGCCGGGGTGACACCCACGAGCGCACGCTGCGCCGCCCTGGTGCGCTGGCTTGAGCACCGTCTTGACCCGGTGTTCGGCGCTGCGGGCAATCCGCTCAAGCACCTGGGCGCGCTGGCGGTGTTGCTGCTGTGGATCCTGCTGGCCACGGGCGTCGTCCTGTTTGTGGTGCTGGACACCTCCGCCGCCGGGGCCCACGCCTCGATCGCCGGCCTGGTTCAGGTGCCCCTCGGCCTGGGCCTCGTCCTGCGTGGCCTGCACCGCTACAGCGCCGATGCCCTGGTGCTGGTGCTGGCCCTGCACATCGCCCGCGAATGGGCGCTGGGGCGTTACACCCATGTGCGCCGCCCCATCTGGCTGACCGGGGTGCCGCTGGTCTTGCTGGTCTTTGCCAGCGCGATTGGCGGCTTCTGGCTCAACTGGGACCGGCTTGGCCAGTACTCGGCCGTCTCCACCGCCGAGTGGCTCGATGCCCTGGGCCTGTTCGGCGCGCCGCTGGCGCGCAATTTTCTCAGCGGGCAAGCCTTGGGCGAGCGGCTCTTCACCCTGTTTCTCTTCGTGCACATCGGCCTGCCCCTGATGCTGATGTTCGGCCTGTGGTTTCACGTGCAGCGCCTGGCTCGCGCGGACTGGCTGCCGCCGCGGGCGCTGTCCGCCGGCACCCTGGTGGCGCTGGTGCTGCTGTCGCTGGCGCTGCCGGTCACGAGCCAGGAAGCAGCGGATCTGTCCTCGCTGCCTGAACGGCTGCGCATGGACTGGTTGATCCTTTTCATCCATCCGCTGCTCGATGCGACCTCGCCCGCCTTCGTGTGGTTGCTGGTGTTTGCGTTGCTGGTGGCGCTGCTGCTGCCACCCTTGCTGCCGGCGCGTCCGCGACCGGCCGTGGCCGAGGTGCAGCCCGAACACTGCAGCGGCTGCGAGCGCTGCTTTGACGATTGTCCCTACTCCGCCATCACCATGGTGGCGCATGCCAGCGGCAAACCGGGCGCGCGCATGGCGCAGGTCGATCCCGACCTGTGCGCCAGTTGCGGCATTTGCGCAGGCTCCTGCCCGTCTTCCACGCCGTTTCGCAGTATCCACGAACTGGTTACGGGCATCGACATGCCGCAGCGCAGCGTCGATACACTTCGCGGCGAGCTTTTGCAGGGGCTTGCGGCGCTGCCCGGCCCGAGCAAACTGGTTGTCTTTGGCTGTGTTGAGGGCGCTGCGTTGCACCTTCAGGCCCGGGATGTGGTCCAGGTGGATCTGATCTGCGCGGCAATGCTGCCACCTTCCTTTGTCGATTACGCTGTACGCGCCGGAGCCTCGGGCGTGCTGATCGCCGCCTGTCGCGAAGGCGCGTGCGCATACCGTCTGGGCCAGCGCTGGAGCGCCGAGCGCCTTGCAGGCCGGCGCGAGCCGCGTTTCAAGCGCTCCGAGGGCGCGCCGCCGCCGAGCGTCGTCTGGGCAGACCCTGGCGACGAGGCAGCGGTGCATGCGCGGCTGGATGAATTGCGCCGGCAGGCTGCCGGCAACACGGCTTGTATTGAGGAGTTTGCTTCATGAATCGCACCTTGAACTGGTTGGGGCAGGCCGTGCTCTACGCCTGCTTCGCCATCGCCCTCGGGGTTCTGTCGCGCTGGCCGGTCTACCACCCCTTGCCGCCGGAGACGGCGCAGATCAAGGTGAGCTTTCTGCACCATGGACAACGGGTGGAGGAATGCCGCCCTTACACCGAGGAAGAGAAAGCCAAGATGGCACCCAACATGCGCAAGAGCATGAAGTGCGGGCGCGAACGCTCGCCAGTGCATATCGAGGTGGACATCGATGGCCAGCAGGTGCTGAGCCACACGGCCGTGCCTGCGGGGCTTTCGCGCGACGGGGCCTCCACCATGTACCGGCGGCTCAACGTTCCGGCGGGCGAGCACCGCATCACGGTGCGCTTCAAGGACAGGATGAGCAGCCCCGAGCCCACCCAGCAGCTGGAGAAGACCGTGGCACTCAAGAGCGCGCAGGTGCTGGTGATCGACTATGACCAGAGCCGCGGAGGCGTGGTCCTTCAATGAATACCACCCTGCTTGGGCGGCGCGAAACAGCGCGTGCCGCCGCCCCTCCGATGCCGGCGCGCAGCGGTGCCGACTACCAACTGCACATAGGCCAGGACGCGCGGGTGCGCCTGGCGCGCGGCTGGCTCTGGCTGGCGCTGGCGGCGCTGATCGGCTCGGGCGTGTTCTCGGTGCTGCTGGTGGCATCGCGCACACCTGGCGTCAACGAGTGGCTGCCGACGGCCAACTTCTTTCATGTGGCGCTGGTGCTGCATGTGGACCTGTCGGTCATGGTCTGGTTCGTGGCCATGGCGGGCATGCTCTGGAGCCTGTACGGGCGCACCAACGCGCAGGCTGCGGGCTGGCTGGGCCTGTGGGTGACGGGCGCGGGCACGCTGGCCATGGCGCTGGCACCCTTCCTCGATCCGGGCGAGCCGGTCATGTCCAACTACATCCCGGTGCTTCAGTCGCGCCTGTTCCTCTTCGGACTCGTGGTGTTTGCGGCGGGCACCTTGCTGCTGGTGCTGCGCAGCCTGAACACCGCGCCGCGCCTGGGGCTGCACTACGACGGTCATGGCGCGCTGCATTTCGGCCTGAGCGCGGCTGCGGTTTCGGCCGCCGTGGCGCTGCTGGCGTTTGGCTGGTCGTGGGTGGTGCTGCAGACCGACCTGGACGCCAAGACCTACTATGAAATCCTGTTCTGGGGCGGCGGCCACGCGCTGCAGTTCACCTGGACGCTCTTGATGCTCGTGGCCTGGCTGTGGCTGGCCAGCGCATGCGGCGCGCGCATCCTGCTCACGCCGCGCGTGGTGGTGCTGCTCTTCCTGCTGGCGCTGGTGGGTGTGTTCATCACGCCCTATGCCTATGTCTCGCACGACATCAGCTCGGTGGAGCACCGCGCGCTGCTGACCTGGGCCATGCGCCTGGGTGGCGGGCCGGCCATCCTGCCGCTGGGGCTCGCCGTGGTGCTGGGCATGGCCACGACCCGGCTGCACGATACCGCTCTGCGGCCGTTGCGCGCCGCGCTGCTGTCCTCCATCGTCCTGTTTGCGGCCGGCGGCGTGATCGGCATCTTCATCAATGGCAGCAATGTGCGCATACCCGCGCACTACCACGGCTGCATCGTCGGCGTGACGCTGGCGCTCATGGGCGCGGTCTATCGCGTGCTGCCCTCCATGGGTTATCAGGCGCCGCAGGGGCGCACGGCAACCTGGCAGCCCTGGCTCTACGGCATCGGGCAGCTCATGCACATCGTCGGGCTGGTCTGGTCGGGCGGCTACGGGGTGCAGCGCAAGGTGGCGGGCAGCGAGCAGGTGCTGCGCAGCGCCGCCGAAGTGGCGGGCATGGGTCTGATGGGCCTGGGTGGCCTCGTTGCCATCATCGGTGGCTTGTTGTTCGTGGTGGTGGTGCTGCAGGCCATGCGCGCCCCGGCCCGGTCGGCGCGTTGAAGGAGCGCAAGACATGATAGAAAAAATCCAGAGTCTGCTGCAGTGGATCTTCCTGCGCGTCGAAAACCTGTTCAACCGCGCGTTCGGCGACCGCATCAACCCCTACTACCACCTGGGTGCGATCACCTTCTTCCTGTTCTGGGTGGTGGCAGGCTCGGGCCTGTACCTGTACGTCTTTTTCGAGACCGGCATCACCGACGCCTATGCCTCGGTGGTGAACATCTCGGAAAAGCAATGGTGGCTGGGCGGCATCCTGCGCAGCGTGCACCGCTACGCCTCTGACGCCATGGTGCTCACCATGGGCCTGCACATGCTGCGCTACTTCGCGTTCAACCGCTATCGCGGTTTTCGCTGGTTCTCCTGGATCACCGGCATCGTGCTCGTCGTCATGGTCTATGCCTCGGGCATCAACGGCTACATGCTGCCCTGGGACAAGCTGGCGCAATACGTGACGGTGACGAGCTTCGAGTGGCTGGACTGGCTGCCCATCTTCGACGGCGCGCTGATGCGCAACTTCCTCTATTCCGACCATGTCGGCGGGCGCCTGTTCACGCTGCTGTCCTTCATGCACATCGGGCTGCCGCTGATCGTCCTGATGATCATGTGGGTGCACGTGCAGCGCGTGCCCAAGGCGCGCACCACGCCGCCCCGGCCCATCGTCTGGGGCCTGCTGGCGACGCTGCTGGTGCTCTCCGTGGCGGTGCCGGTGCACAGCCAGGGCGGCATCAGCGACCTGTCGCAGGCGGTGGCCAGCATCGAACTGGACTGGTTCCTGCTGCCGCTCTTTCCGCTGATCTCGGAATGGCCCATGGGGTGGGTGTGGGCCTTGCTCGTGGGCGTGGGTCTGCTGGCCGCGCTGCAGCCCTGGCTGCCGCTCAAGCTGCGGCGCAACCCGGCCAAGGAGGTGCACCAGGTGGTGGTGCAGGGGCAGGGCGTGCGCGCGCAGTTCCGGGTGCGCCCGGGCGAGACCATCCTGGACGCCGGCCTGGGTGCGGGCGTGGGGCTGGACTATGAATGCCGCAACGGCGCCTGCGGCCGCTGCATCTGCACGGTGGAGCAGGGCACCTACGAGCACCGCTCCTACCAGCTCAGCGCGCTGAGCGACGAGCAGAAGGCCCGCGGCATGGCGCTGATGTGCTGCGCCATTCCGCGCGAGGACATGGCCATCGGCGTCGAGTTGCTCTCCACCGACCCGGGCCACCGCGTCAAGGAGCACAGTGCCAGCGTGGCGAAGATGGCGCGCCTGTCGCCCGACGTGATGCACGTCGTGCTGCGCCTGCCCGTGGGCGAGCCGGCGCTGGACTTCGCCGCGGGCCAGTACATCAACATCGTGCTGGAAAACGGCGAGCGCCGCGCGTACTCGTTCGCCAACCGGCCGGGCGTGAGCAACGACATCGAGCTGCACGTGCGCCACATGCCGGGCGGGCGCTTCACCACCAGGGTGTTCGAGAGCATGAAAGAGGGCGACTTCCTGCGCTTCGAAGGGCCGCTGGGCAGCTTCACGCTGCGCGACGGGCAGGGCCCCATCCTGTTCGTCGCCGGGGCCACGGGCTTTGCGCCGATCAAGAGCATCGTGGAAGACGCCTTCGCGCGCGACGTCAAGCGCAGCATGCGGCTGTACTGGGGCGTGCGCCATCCGCAGGACCTGTACATGCTCGAGCTGTGCGAGCAGTGGCAGCGCGAACACGACAACTTCACCGTGGTGCCGGTGGTCTCCGAGCCCACCGAGGGCGACGGCTGGCAGGGCCGCACCGGCCTGGTGCACGAGGCCATGCTGGCCGACTTTCCCGACCTGAGCGGGCACGAGGTCTACCTGTGCGGCTCGGTGCGCATGGTGGAAAACGCGGTGCCGGCCTTCATCGACCAGGGCCTGTCGGAGGGCGCCTGCTTCTCCGACGCCTTCGTGCCCGCCGCCGGCGCGCCGGTGGTCACTTCCTGAGACCGCGCCCCGCCGCCGCGCTCTCGCGCGGCGGGCGGCGGCGCAGCGGCGTACTCGGGCTTTGCCATCGGCCCTGCGCCCGGGGCGGGCCTGCGCAAGAATCAGTGCTTTTGAGCACTTGGACAGCAGCCCTTCATGCGTTACCGAGGTGGATCACCCCTGCCCCCCGCCGCGCCGCGCGGCGCGCACCCTGCGGGGCCTGAACCCTCGGACTGGCGTACCCTCTCGCGGCTGCTTCCCTACCTGTGGCGCTACCGCTGGCGCGTGGCGGCGGCCATTGCCTTCATGCTTGGTGCCAAGCTGGCCAACATCGGCGTGCCGCTGCTGCTCAAGGAGCTGATCGACGCCATGGACGTCAAGAGCGCCAGCGCGGCGGCACTGCTCGTCGTCCCGGTGGGGCTGCTGCTCGCTTACGGTGGACTGCGGCTGTCCACCTCGGTCTTCAACGAACTGCGCGAGCTGGTGTTCTCCAAGGCCACGCACGGCGCCGCGCGCTCGATCGCGCTGGCCACCTTCGAGCACCTGCACAGCCTGTCGCTGCGCTTTCACCTGGAGCGCCAGACCGGCGGCATGACGCGCGACATCGAGCGCGGCGTGCGCGGCATCGAATCCATGGTGTCGTTCGCCATGTTCAACATCGTCGCCACCTTCATCGAGGTGCTGCTGGTGCTGGCGGTGCTCGGCGCCAAGTTCGACTGGCGCTTCGTCGCGGTGACCTTCGCCGCGCTGCTGCTGTACATCGGCTTCACCGTCTGGGTGACGGAGTGGCGCATCGAATTCCGCCGCGAGGCCAACCTTTCCGATTCGGTGGCCAGCACCCGGGCGGTGGACTCGCTGCTGAACTACGAAACCGTCAAGTACTTCAACAACGAGGCCTTCGAGGCGCGCCGCTACGACGAAAGCCTGGAGCGCTTTCGTCTGGCGCAGCTCAAGAGCCGCTCGTCGCTGGGGCTGCTCAACATCGGCCAGCAGCTCATCATCGCCAGCGGCCTGGTGGCGATGCTGTGGCTGGCCACGCAAGGGGTGGTGCAGGGGCGCCTGAGCCTGGGCGACCTGGTCATGGTCAACGCCTTCATGATCCAGATCTACATCCCGCTGAACTTCCTCGGTGTGGTCTACCGCGAGATCAAGCAGAGCCTGACCGACCTGGCGCGCATGTTCACGCTGATGGACACCGCGCGCGAGGTGCGCGACGCGCCCGGCGCGCAGCCGCTGCAGGGGCTGCGGGCGCCCGTGGTGCGCTTCGAGAACGTGCATTTCGCCTATGCCGCGGACCGCCCCATCCTGCGCGGCGTGAGCTTCGAGATCGCCGCCGGCACCACGGTGGCGGTGGTCGGCCCCTCGGGCGCGGGCAAGTCGACGCTGGCGCGCCTGCTGTTTCGCTTCTACGACGTCCAGCAGGGCCGCATCACCATCGCCGGGCAGGACATCCGCATGGTGACGCAGGACAGCCTGCGCCGCGCGATCGGCATCGTGCCGCAGGATACCGTGCTGTTCAACGACACCATCGCCTACAACATCGCCTACGGCCGCACCGATGCCACGCCCGAGCAGGTGCAGCAGGCGGCGCGCGCGGCGCACATCCACGACTTCATCGTCTCCACGCCCCAGGGCTACGAGGCCATGGTGGGCGAGCGCGGACTGAAGCTCTCGGGCGGAGAAAAGCAGCGCGTGGCCATCGCCCGCACGCTGCTCAAGGACCCGCCCGTCCTGGTCTTCGACGAGGCCACGAGCGCGCTCGATTCGGCCAATGAACGCGCAATCCAGGCCGAGCTGCGCCAGGTGGCCAGGGGCAAGACGACCCTGGTCATCGCGCACCGCCTGTCCACCGTGGTCGATGCGCACGAGATCCTGGTGATGGACGCCGGACGCATCGTCGAGCGCGGCACGCATGCACAGCTGCTGGCCGCGCAAGGGCGTTATGCCGGCATGTGGGCGCTGCAAAGAAATATGAATGAAAACAGGCTCTAGCGCTTGCCAGTAAAGCGTGAACAGCTATTTTTGCAATAGCAAATCACGGCTTGCTCCGGGCGCAGGGCGGTGGGCGCCCGCATGCCGTGGCAGTAGCGCGGCATCGGGCGGCGCGCCGGCGACGGGTGCAGGCCCCGGGCGCGTGCGGCGCTCGAGCCCTTGCGCCTTCAGCGGGCCAGCAGCCGCCGCGCCGCCTGCACCACCGCGTCCGCGCCGATGCGCGACTGCGCCTCCAGCACCGGCGCGTAGCCCACCGGGATGCGCGGCGCACCCAGGCGGGCGACGCGCGCGCCGGTGTGCTCGGCCACGGTGGCGGCGATCTCGGCGCCAAAGCCCGCCGCCTGGATGGACTCATGCACCACCAGCAGGCGGCCGCTTTTTTCTGCGCTGGCCAGCACCGTCTCGCGATCCCAGGGCCAGATGGTGCGCAGGTCGATCACCTGCGCATGCACGCCCTGCGCGGCAAGCTGCCCGGCGGCCTGCACGCACACCTGCACCTGGCGCGACCAGGAGACGAGGGTGAGATCGCTGCCCGCATCAAAAGCCACGCGGCACTGGCCCAGAGGCACTGCGACGCCGGGTTGCACCTCGCCCTGCAGGCCCCAGAGCTCCTTGTGTTCCAGATAGGCCACCGGGTCGTCGCCTTCGAGCGCGCTCTTGAGCAGGCCGTAGTTGTCGGCCGGCGTGCCGGGCGCGACGACGACCAGGCCGGGTACGTGGGCGAACCAGCTCTCGAAGGATTGCGAGTGCTGGGCGGCCGACGCCGTCCAGATGCCGATCGGCATGCGCGCGACGAGCGGCACGCGGCCCTGGCCGCCGAACATGAAGCGGTTCTTGGCGGCCTGGTTCACCAGTTCGTCGATGGCGCACAGCGCGAAGTCGACCACGCGCAGTTCCACCACCGGGCGCAGGCCGGCCAGCGCCATGCCCACGCCCGCGCCCATGATCGCGGCTTCCGATATCGGCGTGTCCAGCACCCGCTCGGGAAAGGCGGCGGCCAGCGGCCGGCCGTCGGCCGTGCGGTACTGGCCAAACACGCCGCCGCGGCCCAGGTCCTCGCCAAGCGCAACCACCTTGGGGTTGGCGCCCATGGCCTCTTCGAGCGCAAGCGAGGCGGCCTGCGCGTAGCTGAGTTGCTGCGGGGCGCTCATTGCCACATCCCTTCGCCGACGGTGAGCACGTCGGTGTAGGCGCTGGCGGCTTCGGGCGCCGGCGCGCTGCGCGCGGTGGCGACGGCGGCGGCGATTTCGTCGCGCGCCTGCCGCTCGATGCCCTCGGCTTCCCGCGCCAGGCCCCGCGTCGCGAGCTTGTCGCGCGCCAGGGTGATCGGGTCGTTTTCCAGCGCGGCCTGCACTTCCAGCGGGTCGCGGTAACTGGCGGGATCGACCGAGACGTGGCCCTTCAGGCGATAGGTGATCGCGTGCAGCAGCCGCGGGCCTTGCCCCGAGCGGATTTCGGCGACCAGGCGCCCGGCGGCTTCGCTCACGGCCTGCACGTCGTTGCCATCGACCCGCAGCGCCGGGATGTCCATGGCTTCGGCGCGGCGGCTGGCGGCGTTCTCGCCGGCCGTCATCGCGGCCGAGGGCGTGGTCGCCGAGATGCGGTTGTCCTCGCAGACGAAGAGCACCGGCAGGTGGTAGACCTTGGCCCAGTTCAGCGCTTCGAAGAAGGGCCCGCGGTTGAGCGCGCCGTCGCCGACGAAGGCCACGGCAATCGCGTCCAGCCCCTGGATCTTCAGCGCGTGTGCCGCGCCCACGGCGATCGGCAGGCCGTCGGCGACGACGCCGTTGGCGCCCAGCATGCCGACGGAAAAGTCCGCGATGTGCATCGAGCCGCCCTTGCCGCCGTTGTAGCCGCCGGCCTTGCCGAACAGCTCGCACATCATGCGTGCCGGATCGGCCCCTTTGGCCAGCGTGTGGCCGTGGCCGCGGTGGGTGGAGGTGAGCAGGTCGGCGTGGCCCAGGTGCGCGCACACGCCGGCGGCGACGGCCTCCTGGCCGGTCGACAGGTGCAGCGGGCCCTTGACCAGCACTTCGGCCACCTTGTCGGTCGCCGCGCCGCCCCAGGAGACGCCGCCCTGGCTCGCGGCTTCGGCCGCGTCCTCGAACGCGCGGATGCGCACCATGGTGCGGTACAGATCAAGCAATTCAGACATGGGAGGAGGGGGAGAAGGAGCGCCGGACATGCGCCGGCGCTGGCATGGGGAGTCTGGACCGGCGGACGCCGCGCAAGGGCCGCCCCGCAGCGCTGGGCAAGCGCCCCCTTCCCGCACGCAGCGCGAGGGAAGGGGAAGCGGCGCAGCCTCTCGGGCGGTGGCCCTTATTTCTTTCGCGCGGCGATGTCCTTTTCCGCCTGGTTCACCAGCGCGGTGCCGATCTGGCTCTTCCACTTGGTGTAGACCGGGCGCGTGATCTTGACGAACTGCTCGCGCTCTTGCGGACTCAGGTGGGTGACGGTCACGCCCATGCCTTCGATTTCCTTGAGCAGCGGCTGGCCCGGCTCGATCATGCCCTTGCGCGCGATCGCGATTTCTTCCTTGCCCGCCTCGATCGCCGCCTGGCGCACGTGCTCGCGGTCCTCGGGCGTCCAGGAGTTCCACACCTCCTTGTTGACCACGAAGACCAGCGGGTCGGCCACGTAGCCCCACATCGTCAGGTACTTCTGGCCGACGTTCTGCAGCTTGGCGGCGGTGAAGATGCTCATCGGGTTTTCCTGCCCGTCCACCGCGCCGCTGGCGAACGCCGGTTGCGCGTCGGCCCAGCTCATCTGCGTCGGGTTGGCGCCCAGCGCGGTGAAGGTGTCGATGAACAGCGGCGAGCCGACGATGCGGATCTTCAGGCCCTTCATGTCCGCCGGGGTCTTGACCGCGTGCTTGGAGTTGGTCAGTTCGCGGTAGCCGTTCTCGCCCCAGGCCAGCGGCACCACGCCGGCCTTGTCGAGGATGGTGAAGATCTGCTTGCCCACCTCGCCCTGGGTCAGCGCGTCGATGGCGGCGTAGTCGGGCATCAGGAAGGGCAGCGAGAACAGGTTGAGCTGCTTGACCTGCGGCGACCAGTTGATGGTCGAGCCAATCGCCATGTCGATCACGCCCTGGCGCAGCGCGGAGAACTCGCGCGTCTGGTCGCCCTGGATCAGCGACACGCCGGGGTAGAGCTTGATGTTGATGCGGCCATTGGTCTTTTCCTTGACCTTGTTGGCCCAGATCTCGCCGCCCTTGCCCCAGGGGAAGGCGGTGCCGACCACCAGCGACATGCGGTATTCGCTCTTGTAACTGGACTGCGCCTGGGCCGGCGGCAGGCCGAGGGTGAGCAAGGTGGCAGCGGCAACGGCCGTGCTCAGGAAGCTGCGAAGTTTCATGACAAGGGTCTCCTCTGGTGGGTAAAAAATCAGTAACCGAGCTTGGCCGGCAGCCACAGCGAAATCTGCGGGAAGGCCACGACGATGAGCGTGGCCAGCGTCATCGCCAGCACCATCCACAGCACCCAGCGCGTGGTCGATTCCATGCGCACGTTGGCGATCTTGGCGGCCACCATCAGGTTCACCGCCATCGGCGGGGTGAACTGGCCGATGGCGATGCACAGCACCAGGATGGTGCCGAACCACACCACGTCCCAGTGGTAGTGCTGCAGGATGGGCATCATCAGCGGGATGAAGATCAGCATGATGGAGATGCCGTCCAGGAACATGCCCATGATGAGCAGCAGTACCAGGATGGCGCCCATCACGCCCCATTCGCCCACGCCGGAGTGCACGATGGCCTGGGTCACCGGGTCGATCACGCCGAGCGTGGAAAGCGAAAAGGCGAAGATCCCGGCGAGCGACACCACGATCAGGATCACGGCCGACAGCTCGCCCGCCTCGCGCAGGATTTCGTACAGGTCGCGCAACCCTATCGTGCGGTGCACCACCATGCCGACGAACAGGCCATAGAACACCGCAACCACGGCCGCCTCGGTCGGCGTGAACCAGCCCATGCGCATGCCGCCGAGGATGACGACCGGCGCCATCAGGCCCCAGGAGGCCTCGCGCAGGCTTTTCCAGAACCGCGGGCGCGGCTCGCCGGCTTCGTTCTGTCCCATCTTGTGCCGGCGCGAGAGCCATACCGCAGGGATGATCAGCGCCAGGCCCGCGAGGATGCCCGGCAGCATGCCCGCTGCGAACAGCGCCGGCACCGAGGCGCCCGATACCAGCACCGAATAGACGATGAAGGCGATCGAGGGCGGGATCAGGATGTCGGTCGATGCGGCCGCGGCCACCACGCTGGCCGAGAACGCCGCCGGGTAGCCCGCGCGGTTCATCGCCGCGATCATCACGCCGCCGACGGCCGCCGCCGTGGCCGGCCCGGAACCCGAGATGCCGCCCATGAACATCGCCACGGAAATCGCCACCAGCGGCAGCATGCCGGGGCCGCGTCCGACGATGGAGACGGCAAAGTTGACCAGCCGCAGCGCCACGCCCGAGCGATCGAAGATGGAGCCCACCAGCACGAACATCGGAATCGCCAGCAGCGGGTACTTGCCCAGGCCGGCGTAAAAATTCTGCGGTACCGCAAGCAGGCCGAACCATTGGGCGTCCTGGTTGGCCAGCGCAATCGCCGCCGCGCCGGCCAGGCCCAGGGCAGCGCCTATCGGCACGCCCAGGAACATGAAGACGACGAAGGCGGTAAAGAGCAGCGTCGCGATCACGGTGCCCGCCTCTCGTCGCGCGCCAGATACTGGGCGTCGCTCTGGCGCGAGCGGCGCCGATACAGGCCTATGGCACGCACGGACATCAGCGCCGACAGCACCGGCAGCCAGATCGAATACCACCACTGCGGCACGCCGATGCCGGGCGAGGTTTCCTCGAAGCGGAAGTCGTCCCAGACCATGCGGATGCTGATCACCGCCACGAAGGCAAACAGCAGTGCCACCAGCGCTGCGCCCAGCTGCGCCAGGCGCCGGCGCCGGCGCGCCGAGCCGCCTTCGGCGAAGAACTCGATGCGGATGTGGGTGTCGCGCGCGATTGCCGCCGAGCCGCCGACCATGGCCAGCACGATCATCAGGAAGACCGAGATTTCCTCCGTCCAGGCAAACGAGGCATCGGTGAAGTAGCGCACCAGCACATTGGCGAAGGTGATCAGCGCCAGCAGCGCCATGGCGACGACCACGCACCAGTCTTCGAGGCGCAGGGACCGGGGCTCGCCCTGTCTGCGCTGCTCCTGGCTGCCCTGGTGCTCTTCGGTGGGGGTGGGGGACATGGGTGTGCGGTGAAGGGGACGACAGACATGCCGTGCACTTGCGCAAGGCGGACGGGCTATTTTGCACGCAAAAACCCGTCATCTCGGCACCCGCGCCGCCGCCCGATAATGCGCGCCATGGAAACCAAATGGCTCGAAGATTTCGTCAGCCTGGCCGAGACGCGCAGCTTCAGCCGTTCGGCCCAGCTGCGCCACGTCACGCAGCCGGCGTTTTCGCGGCGCATCCAGGCGCTGGAGGCCTGGGCCGGCACGGATCTGGTGGACCGCACGTCCTACCCCACGCGCCTGACCGCGGCGGGCGACACGCTCTACGACCAGGCGCTGGAAGTGTTGCAGACCTTGCAGAACACCCGCGCGGTGTTGCGCGCGCACACCGCGCCGAGCGACGACGTGGTCGAATTTGCCGTGCCGCACACCTTGGCGCTGACCTTCTTTCCCACTTGGGTGACCAGCCTGCGCAAGGGCTTCGGGCCCCTCAAGAGCCGCCTGATCGCGCTGAACGTGCACGACGCGGTGGTGCGCCTGGTGGAGGGCAGCTGCGACGTGCTCATCACCTACCACCATCCGTCGCAGCCGCTGCAGCTCGATCCGCAGCATTTCCAGATGATCGCCATCGGCGACGAACCGCTCGCGCCCTACGCCCGAACCGGCCCGGGGGGCGAGCCGGTCTATCGACTGCCGGGCACGGCGGACAAGCCGCTGCCCTTCCTCGGCTATGCGCCCGGCGCCTACCTGGGGCGCATGACCGACCTGGTGTTGCGCCAGGCGGGCACGGCGGTGCACCTGGACCGGGTTTACGAGACCGACATGGCCGAGGGCCTGAAGGCGATGGCGCTGGAGGGCCACGGCATTGCCTTCTTGCCGCTGAGCGCGGTGCGCGGCGAAGTGCGCGCGCGCAAGCTGGCCAGCGCGGCGCCGCTGCACGAGCCCGAGCGCCTGCGCATGGTCATGGAGGTCCGCGCCTATCGCAAGAAGCCGTCGCAGCGTGAACCGAACAAGAACCTGACGCAGAAGCTCTGGGACTATCTGCTGCGCCAGGCCGAACGCGGCGGCGGCGAGGCGGGCTGAGGGGGCCTGCGCTCGCGGCTTCGCTCTTATGATGCCCGCAGATCCTGCAGCCGCCGGCCTGCCCCTTGAAGAGCCGCCAGCGGCACCCATTTGTCTGCATCGATTTCCCGACTGTCGCTCATCCGGAGCCCTTGCATGAAACGTATCGCGCTCTTTCTGCTCACCAACATCGCCGTCGTGGCGGTGCTCGGCATCGTTGCCAGCCTGCTTGGCGTCAACCGCTACCTCACGGCCAATGGCCTGGACATGACCAGCCTGCTCGGCTTTGCGCTGGTCATGGGTTTCGGCGGGTCCATCATCTCGCTGCTGCTGAGCAAGACGATTGCCAAGGCCAGCATGGGCGTGCAACTCATCAGCGCGCCGCGCAATGCGGACGAGGCCTGGATTGTCGAGACGGTGCGCGAACTGGCCGACAAGGCCGGCGTACAGATGCCCGAGGTCGGCATCTACGAGGGCCCGGCCAACGCCTTTGCCACCGGCGCATTCAAGAATTCCGCGCTGGTGGCGGTCTCCACCGGCCTGCTCTCGGGCATGACGCGCGAAGAAGTGCGCGCGGTGCTCGGCCATGAAATCGCCCACGTGGCCAATGGCGACATGGTGACCATGACGCTGATCCAGGGCGTGATGAACACCTTCGTGGTGTTCGCCTCGCGCGCCATCGGCTATCTGGTGGACAGCTTCCTGCGCCGCGGCGACAGCCGCGACAGCGGCCCGGGCATAGGCTACATCGTGACCACGCTGGTGCTGGACGTCGTCTTCGGCTTCCTGGCCGCGATCATCGTCGCCTGGTTTTCGCGCCACCGCGAGTTTCGCGCCGATG
The DNA here is from genome assembly GCF_007954405.1 of Comamonas flocculans. Lineage (NCBI taxonomy): Bacteria > Pseudomonadati > Pseudomonadota > Betaproteobacteria > Burkholderiales > Comamonadaceae > Comamonas > Comamonas flocculans. The sequence goes on from NZ_CP042344.1 coordinate 2,071,930, forward strand.
CCGGCTCGGCCCAGCTGCTTGGGCAGACCCAGCCCATGATCAACGCGCTGTACCGCCTGGGCGGCATGCGGCCGGGCGAGTTGCCCAAGAGCATGCAGGCCATGGGCATCACCGGTGGCATAGGCGCGCTGTTTTCCTCGCACCCGCCGATAGAGCAGCGCGTGGCCGCGCTGCAGGCCCTGCGCGGCTGAGGGCGGCGCTCAGCCGCGCAGCAGCGCCTCGGCCGCCAGTGCCATGGCCAGCAGGCGCCGGTCCTGCCCGCCGGGGCAGGCGAGGCTGAGCCCCGCCGGCGCCTCGCCGGGCGTGTGAATGGGCAGCGAGATCGCGCAGCCGTCCAGGAAATTCACCACCGAAGGGTTGCGCAGCAACAGGCCGTTGGCAGCGAAAAAGGCCTCGTCGCTGGCCTGCAGGGGAGCGATTTCGGGCGCCACGATGGGCACCGTCGGCATGATGAAGGCGTCGTAGTCGGCCAGCGCGGCCTCCATCCTGGCAATCCAGTCGCGCCGTGCGGCGAGCAGGTCCACGTAGTCTGCGGCGTTCATCTGGCTGCCGACGAGGATGCGCGAGGCCACGCGCGGGTCGTACTCGCTCTGGCGCGCCGGCAGGTATTGCCGGTGCCAGGCCCAGGCCTCGGCATTGGAAAAAGTGCCGTGCGCATGGATGGCCGCCAGCTCATCGAGCGGGGCGAGCGGCGCATGCACGATGCGCACGCCCGCCTGCGCCAGCCGCGCCAGCGCACGCCGCCAGGCTTCGGCGACCGTGGCGTCCATGCCGTCGAGCACCAGGTTGGCAGGCGCCAGCAGCTGCAGCCGCGCGGGGTCCGCCGGCTCGGGGCGTACCGGCGGCTCGCCCGCGAGCACGCTGTCCAGCAGCGCGCAGCAGCGCACGGTGTGCGCAATCGGGCCTATCGAATCGAGCGAAGTGGACAGCGGCAGCGCCCCCGCCGCCGGAATGCGCCGGGCGGTGGGCTTGAAGCCGGTGAGCCCGCACAGCGCGGCCGGGATGCGCACCGAGCCGCCGGTGTCCGTGCCCAGGGCCGCAAAGGCCATGCCGTCCGTCACGCTGATCGCCGCGCCCGAGGACGAGCCGCCAGGGATGCGGCCTCCGCCCGTGCGCCCCCAGGGGTTGCGCGGCGTGCCGTAGTGCGGGTTGATGCCCACGCCCGAAAAGGCGAACTCCGTCATGTTGGTGGTGCCGACGATCACCGCGCCGGCCGCGAGCAGCCGGTCGACGACGAGCGCATTGCGCGTGGCCGGCGGCGCAAATTTCAGCAGCGTAGAGCCGGCGCGCGTGCGGTAGCCCGAGACGTCGAACAGGTCCTTGATCGAGATCGGCACCCCTTCCAGCGGCGAGCGCACCAGGTTGGCTGCGCGCAGCGTGTCGCTGGCCTGCGCCTGGGCGCGGGCGGTGCGTGCCAGCACGCGGGTGAAGGTGCTCGGCCCTTCGCCTTCACCGGCGCGGGCGATCGCCTGTTCGGCCAGCTGCTCGGCGCTGGTCTGGCGCTGGGCGAGGCGGTGGGCAACATGGACCAGGGAATCGGGCTGTTCTCGGAGGGACATGGCACAGGGCGAAGCGGCGGATGCCGCATGGTAGCCGGCTCGCGGATAATCGCCGGCGTGAAGCACGCCAGACCGCCGCTGGTGCGCGCTTGAAAAGGCCGCACTGGAGGAAAGTCCGGACTGCACAGGGCAGCGCAGCAGCCAACGGCTGTCCACCGCGAGGTGAGGATCAGAGCAACAGAGACGAGTCACCTTGGGTGCCGCGCCGGAGGTGAAAACCGAAGGCACGAGCATCCAGGGTGAGTGCAACGGGCAATCTCTGCGCGCAGCAACACCAAGTAGGCACACGTTGACGGGGCCCCCCGAGTGTGCGGGTAGGTGGCATCGAGCCGGCGGGGCGACCCCCGGCCCAGATTGATGGCGGTCACATGCGGGCGACCGCATGCACAGAATCCGGCTTATCGGCGGGCTTCACACTTTTTTCAGTCGTTGCCGGGCGCAAGCGAGCGTATGCGCTGCACATGCGCCAGCAGCGAGCGCTGGGCCACGGGCCACATGCGCGGGGGCACGTCGTCGTAGGCCAGCTCCACCCACTGCGCCGGCGTGCCGCCGGGCAGGCGCTGCATGGCGGCCAGCACCCTGGCCTCGCGAGCCAGGCGATGCTGCTTGAGATGGGCAATGGCCGCGCGGGGCTCGCCCAGCACGTAGCCGTGCGCGGGCAGGATGAATTGCACCCCCCCTGTCTGGCACAGGGCGTCCAGCTTGTCCAGCGCGTCCAGGTAGTCGGCCATGTTGCCGTCCGGCGGGTCGATGACCGTGGTGCTGCCGTTCAGGATGTGGTCGCCGGTGAACAGCAGGCCGTCCTCGCGCAGCAGCAGGCAGACATGGTTGGAGGTGTGCCCCGGGGTGAAGACAACCTCAAGAGTATGGGTGTTTTCAGCCTCCAGCCCTTTGCCTGCAAGCGCCAGCAGCTCTCCATCTGATAGCGTCCTGTCCGGGCGGAAAAAGCTGTCCGCGCGGGCATCCGGCCCCGAGGGCAGGCCGAGGATGGGCGGGCGTGGCTGGCCCGCCTGCTCGCACAGCTGCTGCAGCGGGACAGCTCCCGGAAAGTGGTCGGGGTGGGAGTGCGTGCAGACGATGGCGCGGATGTCGCCGCCGGCCGCACGCCACAGGCGCTGCAGGTGTCCGGCATCGTTCGGACCCGGGTCGATCACGATGTGGCCGCTCTCCGGCGTACCGACGATGTAGCTGTTGGTGCCGGGGCCGGTCATCACGCCCGGATTGGGCGCGGTCAGGCGCTGCAGGTTGTTGAGCAGGGGTACGGGGCGCAGGCTCTGCCAGTCCAGCTCGTGGCGGATCTGGCCGTCCGGGCAGGTCAGTGCGAGTTCGCCGTACTCGGCCTCGTGCTCCATGAAGCGCTCTTCCTGGCCGTTGCGCAGGCCGGCGCGCGGGCAGCTCGTCCACAGCGGCCGCTCGTCGGCCAGCGCGTCCAGCACCGTCTGCACGTTGGTGAAGTGCTGCAGACGCTCGAGCGTGCGCACGGTGGGGAAGATCATGAAGAACTCGCCCCGCTGATGGCGCGCGAGGGCATCGGCGGGGCGCACCCATTCGGGCGCGAACTGTTCGGCGTCGTCGGCCACGGCGTCTTGCAGCGGCGGCATCCGCGCCACGAAGAAGGGCACGGAAAAGCGCCTGGGCAGGTCGCGGTCGGTGTTCCAGTGCGCCAGCAGGAACATCGCATCCGCCGCCGGGCGCAGGCCGCGCGCCGCGCACTGGGCAAAAAAGTCGCCCTGGCGCTGCAGCGCGGCGATGTCGTCGGCGCCGGCCCAGCTGCCATCGCTGCGGCGCGCGAGCAGCACGCCCAGTTCTTCAAAACTTTCGCGGATGGCGGCCAGCGCCTGAGTCAGCGCTTCGCCCGCCTGTTGCGGGCGGTGGTCGGCCAGCGCGTGGGCCGCGGCGTCGCCCGGCTCGATGCCGCCGCCCGGAAAGACGTAGGCACCGGGGGCAAAACTGGCCCGGGGCGAGCGGCGCGTCATCAGCACCTGCAGGCCGGCTGCGTCCTCGTCGCGCAGAAGCAGCACGGTGGCGGCGGACAGCAGCGGCGCAGGCTCGCGCTGCGGATACAGGAGTTGGCTGGTACGCGGCATGCCCCGCATTATGCGGGGCCGTCGCGCGCGGGCGGCGCCCTCAGCCCCGTGGCTTGGCGGTGAGCAGCACCACCAGGGCAGTGAAGAAGTAGAAGGCCTGCAACTCCAGCGACCAGCCGCCAGAGTTGTTCAAGGTGAGTATCTGCGACTGGTGCATCAGCACCACCGCCACCACCATGTTGATCATCACCAGCAGCGCGGCCGGCACGACGAAGATGCCGGCCAGCAGCAGCAGCGGCGCCAGCACCTCGCCCAGATAGACGGCATAGGCGAGAAAGCCGGGCATGCCGGTCTTCTCGAGCACCCCGACGAGCCAGCCCACGCCGCCGCTGATCTTGGCCCAGCCATGAAACAGCAGCAGCACGGCCAGCACGGTGCGCAGGATGATGGCGCCAAGCCGGGGTTGGTAGAGAGCGTTCATGGCAGTGACCTCGTGGGTGGATGAAGGACTGGCGGAAGACCACAGTGAAGGTATCGCCTGCGGTGCTATCAATTATTGCATGCGTTGCGGCATGTTGTCAGGCGCTGCAGATGGTTTTGCAAGACAGGCTGAATGGCCGCCCGAGGCGGGCGTCGCCGCTGCGCGTCTTAAGATGTAGCCTTCGTGCATTCGAGTGAGCGCCCGCCCATGAATTCCTCCGCCGTGCCACCCATTACCGAAGACGACATTGCGCAATACCTGGCCAACACGCCGGAATTCTTCGAGCGCCACGCACAGCTGCTCACCAGCGTGGTGCTCACCAGCCAGCACGGGCAGCGCGCCGTCAGCCTGCTCGAACGCCAGGCCGAGATGCTGCGCGACAAGATCAAGGCGCTGGAGCAGCGCATCGTCGAGATGGTGCGTAACGGCAGCGAGAACGCCGCGATTGCAAACCGCGTGCAGCAATGGAGCCGCCGGCTGCTGGCCGTGGCCGACCCGGCGCAGCTGGTCGAGCAGGTGCAGGACGGGCTGCGCGAATGCTTTGACGTGCCCAAGGTAGCGCTGCGCCTGTGGGAGGTGGCCCCCCAGTGGCAGCAGGCGGAGTGGACGCAGGGGGCAAGCGAGGACGTACGCTCTTTTGCCTCGTCGCTTACCATGCCGTTTTGCGGCCCCAATCTGGGCTTTGAGGCCATAGGCTGGCTGCCCCAGGCGGCTCAGGTGCGCTCTGTCGCCATGCTGGCGCTGCGTCCCGGCGTGATCGACGACGCGGCCCAGCCCGCCTTCGGCCTGCTGGTGCTCGCTTCCGACGACGCCGACCGCTTCGACAGCACCATGGGCACCGACTTCCTCACCCACATGGCCGAGCTTGCGGCCGCTGCCCTGACGCGGCTGCGCGCCGCCTGAGCGCCCTCCATGCCCGGGCCGCTTCCCGCCGAGCTTGCGCACTACCTGCAATACGCGCGGGTGCAAAAGCGTCTCGCACAGCGCACGCTGCGACTGTATGAGGGGGAGCTGCGCCGCCTGCTCACCCTGTTCCCGGGCAGGCCGTTGCTGCAATTGGGGCCGGCGGATCTGCGCCATGGCATCGCACGCCTGCATGCCGCGGGCCATGGACCGCGCAGCCTGAGCCTGGCCCTGTCGGCCTGGCGCGGCTTTTACGTCTGGGCCGGCGGTCAGGGCCTGGTGGCGGCCAATCCGGCGCAGGACCTGCGCGCGCCCAAGGCCGCGCGCCTGCTGCCCAAGGCCCTGCCCGTCGACGAGGCGGTGCGTCTGGCCGACTTCGTGCAGGACGGCGCCGACCCCTGGCTGCAGGCGCGCGACGTGGCCATGGTCGAACTGCTCTATGGCTGCGGCCTGCGCGTGGCTGAGCTGGTGGGGCTGGACGTGGCGCCGAGCGCGCCGGGACAGGCGCAGGGCCGTGGCTGGGTCGACCTGCAGGCGGCCGAGGCCCATGTGCTTGGCAAGGGTTCCAAGCGCCGCACCGTGCCGGTGGGTCGCGCGGCGCTTGCGGCGCTGCGGGCCTGGCTGGCGCTGCGCGAACCGGCGCCGGCGCGCCACACTGCGTGCGAGGCACTCTTCATCGGCCGGCGCGGAACGCGCCTGAGCGCGCAATCCGTCTGGCAGCGGCTGCGCCGCCGCGGCCAGCTCGCGGGTCTGGCCGTCCCCGTGCACCCGCACATGCTGCGCCACTCGTTCGCCAGCCATCTGCTGCAGTCCAGCGGCGACCTGCGCGCGGTGCAGGAACTGCTGGGCCACGCCAACATCAGCACCACGCAGGTCTATACCCGGCTCGATTTCCAGCACCTGGCCAAGGTCTACGACCAGGCGCATCCGCGGGCGCACCGAAAACCCTAGCGGGCCTCGCGGATTTCCGCTGCCGGCGCTGCGGTTATGCGGGAATCCGCAAAATGGCTTCTTTTCAACGCACCACGAAGGAGAGAACCATGGCCGATACCTGGCTTGCGACGCTGATCACCGAAACGCCCCAGCAGGGCTTTGAGCTGGCCATCACGCTCAGCCGCCGCGGTGTCAAGTACACCCAGCCCGACACCGAGGTGCTGCACAAGCTGCGCCCCGAATATGCGCACGACGCAGGGGCGCTGACCGCAGCCTCGCACGTGATCGCGCTCAACTTTCAGACCATCGCAGCGGCCAACAACTACTGGCGCAAGTAAGGCCGCGCGCCGCGCAACCCCGCAGGCTTGCCGCCTGGCGGGGTCTTTTTTTCCGGCTGCTCAGAAGCTCTCCCAGTCCTGATCGCCGCCACCGCTGCCCGCGGCCGGCAGCCGTGGTGCGGTCTTGCCGGCGCCCGGACGCCGCGCGCCGTCCTTGCCGGTCGCCTCCGCCTTGCGCGCGGGCGCGGCTGCGCGGTCGCCGGCGTGCAGGCGGGCCGGCGTGGCGCCCGGCTGCGGCCCGGCTACGGGCAGAAACTGCGCCGTACCCGCGGCGCCCGCGGGGCGCACGCCCGGTGCCTCGCTCAGGCGGAAGGTTGCGACGGCGCCGACCAGGTCGCGCGCCTGCGTGTTCAGGCTCGATGCCGCGGCTGCCATCTGTTCCACCAGCGCGGCGTTCTGCTGCGTGGCCTGATCCATCTGCGCAACGGCTTCGCCCACCTGGGCCACGCCCTGGCTCTGCTCGCTGCTGGCCGCGCTGATTTCGCCCATGATGCCGGTCACGCGCTCTATGGCCTGTACCACCTCGTCCATGGTGCGGCCGGCTCGGTCCACCAGCGTGCTGCCGGCCTCCACCTGTTCGACGCTCGCGTCGATGAGCTGCTTGATCTCGCGCGCTGCTGCCGCCGAGCGGCCGGCCAGGCTGCGCACTTCGCTGGCCACCACGGCAAAGCCGCGTCCCTGCTCGCCCGCGCGCGCCGCCTCGACGGCGGCGTTGAGCGCGAGGATGTTGGTCTGGAAGGCGATCGAGTCGATCACCTGGATGATGCTGGCGATCTTGCCCGAGCTGTCGTTGATCTGCTTCATGGTGCGCACCACGTCGGCCACCACGCCGCCGCCGCGGCGCGCCACCTCGGAAGCGTTCTGCGCGAGCTGGTTGGCCTGCAGCGCGTTGTCGGCGTTCTGGCGCACCGTGGAGTGGAGTTCCTCCATCGACGCCGCGGTCTGTTCGAGCGCGCTGGCCTGGCTTTCGGTGCGCGCGGACAGGTCCTGGTTGCCCTGGGCGATCTCGGCACTGGCCGTGGCCACGCCTTCGGAGTCCCGGCGCACGTGCGCGACCACGCGCACCAGCCCGTCCTGCATGCGCTGCAAGGCCTGCAGCAGCTGCGCGGTTTCGCTCTGCCCCGGGGCGTGGATGCGCCGCGTCAGGTCGCCGCCGGCCACCGCGCCGGCCAGGACCACCGCTTCGTGCAACGGTTGCGTGATGGAGCGGATGATGGACCAGGCCAGCAAGAGCCCGATCGCTATGGCCGCGAGCGAAGCCAGTGCCACGATCCACTGCATGGCCTGCACCGAGGCATCGGCCTGGGCGATCGAGCGGTCCATGAGCCCGCCCTGGAAGTCGAGCAGCTTGTCTATCGCCTGCTTGTAGGCGCCCAGCGGCCCGGGCATTTCCTTCTCGAGCAGCGTGGCCGCGTCACCACTCAGCCCCATGTCCATGGCTTCGAGGAACTTGTCCTGCAGCCCCAGAACCTGGGCGCGTGCCGCCTGCCCGTCCTGCAGCGCGGCCTTGCCGTCGCTGCTGGCAATGCTGCGTTCGAGTTCGCCGAACAGGCGCGCGATCTCCCGGCGCGTGGACTGCAGCGTCTCGGCCTGCGCCTTCACCGCGTCGGGCATGCGGTAGGTCAGCATGTTGGCCAGCGCCACCTCGCTGGCGGCTACCGCGGCCTTGATCTGGTGGACCTGGGTGATCTTGGGGTATTGGTCCCGCACGACGGTGCCGAACTCGCCCAGCAGCTGCTGGCTCTTGAGCAGCGCCGCCGCGCCGATGGCGAGGATCAGGGCCGCCATCAGGCCGAAGGCGAGGATGAGCCGGGTACGGATTTTCAGGTGTTGGATCGACATGACTGCAGCGCTCTGCAAGCGCCCCGGGGATGCTGGGGGAGGAGACCGAATGTAAGCCCGGGACCGGCTTGCGCCGCCTTGCCCCTGGGCACGAGAGGGCCAGTCTGCGCGCGAAGGCGGCGCTTGTCACGTCGTGCATACCCGCGGTGCGCCCGCCGCCGCGGCCCCGCCGTCCCTAGAATTGCCCGTGCCGCGACCCCAGCTGTGGTCGTGTTTTTTGTTTCGGGGTTCACCATGCCACTCATTCCTGCCACCATCCTCACCGGCTTTCTCGGTTCGGGCAAGACCACGCTGCTCAAGCGGGTGCTGACCGAGTCCCACGGCCAGAAAATCGCCGTGATCGAGAACGAATTCGGCGAGGAGAACATCGACAGCGACCTGCTGGTGACCGAATCCAAGGAGCAGATCCTGCAGATGAGCAACGGCTGTGTCTGCTGCACCATCCGCGAGGACCTGCGCGACACGCTGCAGCTCCTGGCGGCCAAGAAGCGCAAGGGCCTGCTCGACTTCGAGCGCGTGGTGATAGAGACCACGGGCCTGGCCGACCCCGGGCCGGTGGTGCAGACTTTCTTCATGGACGACGAGATCGCCGAGACCTATCTGGTCGATTCGGTCATCACGCTGGTGGACGCCAAGCACGCGAACGAGCAGCTCGACACGCGCCAGGAGGCGCGCCGGCAGGTGGGCTTCGCCGACCAGATCTTCCTGTCCAAGACCGACCTCGTGAGCGAACAGGACAAGGAGGCGCTGATCCACCGCCTCAAGCACATGAACCCGCGTGCGCCGATCCGCGCGGTGCATTTCGGCGAGGTGCCACTCAAGGAGGTGCTGGACCTGCGCGGCTTCAACCTCAATGACAAGCTCGAGGTGGATCCGGACTTCCTCGTGGCGCAGGACGAGCACGATCATGGGCACGGCCACGACCACGAGGGGCATGGCCATGAACACGGCGAGCACTGTGCCCACCTGCACCACCACCATTACGACGACGACGTCAAGAGCTTCGTCTTTCGTGCAGACCGCCCCTTCGATCCGGCGCGGCTGGAGGACTTCATCGGCGCCATCGTCAACATCTACGGCCCGCGCATGCTGCGCTACAAGGGCGTGCTGGCCATGCGGGGCACCGAGCGCAAGGTGATCTTCCAGGGCGTGCACCAGCTCATGGGCAGCGACCTGGGGCCCGAGTGGGGCAAGGACGAGCCGCGCCACAGCCGCATGGTGTTCATCGGCATCGACCTGCCGCGCGACATCTTCCTGCAAGGGCTGGAGCAGTGCCTGGTGGCCGCCTGAACGGGGTGCTGCAGCCGGGCATGCCGCTTGCCGGGAATGGCGGGTTCGGGTCGATACAATCGCGGCCCGTTCACAGTCCGACCCGCGGCGCAGACCCCGGGCGGCAAGGGCCGGCGCGCAGCGCGCGTTCGGGTTTTGGCTTGCAACCAAGTGGGGTTACCATCGCCCGGTTAACCCCGCGTTCGTCCTTTGGACCTTTAGCCAGCACACCTTCACCATGAATACGACCCTGCAAAAACCTGTGGCGGCCGCCAAGAAAGATTCGAAGCTGGCCAACAACTGGAAAACCAAGCCCGCCGAGGAGCTGAGCGACGCCGAAGTGCTCGCCATGCCCGACAGCGAATACATGAACGAAAAACAGCTGGCCTTCTTTCGCCTGAAGCTGGTGCGGCTCAAGCAGGACATCCACGACAACGCCGGCCAGACCACCGAGACGCTGCGCGAGGACACCGTGGTCGTGCCCGATCCGGCGGACCGCGCGACCATCGAGGAAGAGCATGCGCTGGAGCTGCGCACGCGCGACCGCGAGCGCAAGCTGCTCAAGAAGATCGAGCAATCGATCGCGCGCATCGATGCCGGCGACTATGGCTATTGCGACGAGACCGGCGAGCCCATAGGCGTGGGCCGGCTGCTGGCCCGTCCCACGGCCACGCTGTCCCTGGAAGCCCAGCAGCGGCGCGAGCTCAAGCAGAAGATGTTCGGCGACTGAGCCGGGCGGCTGCGCAGGCGATCACGGGCAGGAGCGCATGGCCAAGGAAGACACCGTCCCCGGTGGTTTGCTGTCCAAGGTCGTGCGCTTCGTGCGCAACCCTTCGGTGGACTGGAGCGAACTGGATGCTCTGGGCGACAACCGCGAGTCGCAGTACACGCGCCAGAAGCTCAAGGAGATGATAGAGCGCAAGCGGCGCAACGACTTCGTGCGCAAGCGCGAGTTCGACCAGCTGCGCAAGCTGCGCCGCAAGGAGGCCTCGCCCGACGTCGCCTACGACGACGCCCGCGCGCAGACCTCGTTCCTGAGCACGGGCCTGGGCGAGCGCTCCGAGCGCGCCGAGACACTGCGCAAGATCAACGCGATCGAGCAGCAGATGTCCCAGCAGTGGTGGAAGGCCCACGGCAACGCGCCGCCCACGCCCACGCGCCCGGCCCCGCTGGCCGAGGAGGTGAGCGAGCCCGCAGCCACGCCGGGCGAGACCACCTTGCCGCCGCCGGTCTCCGGCGCCGAGGCGGCCAGCTGGCACGATCCGCTGCAGGCCTTCGCCCCGACGGCGCCCGCGGGCCTGCGCGTCGACAGCCTGGTCAACAGCGAAGTGCCCAGCGCGCTGTTCACCGGCGAGAATGCAGCTTATCCGTTCACCGCGTCGGCGCTGGAGGCAGGCGTCGGCGCGGCGGATGGGCCGAGAGAGGAAAAATTCGTGCACGAACCTGATCTGGAAGAAGCCGCGATCCTGTTCGCCAATGCCGACTATGCGGGCGCCGGGCGCTGCCTGGCCAATGTGCTCAAGCAGCACGAGCAGGACGACCCCGAGCAGCAGCACGAGATCTGGATGACGCTGTTCGACCTGTACCGCGCCACGGGCGAGCAGGCGTCCTTCGACGCGCTGGCGATCGAATACGCCGCGCGCTACGGGCGCTCGGCGCCGCTGTGGTTTTCCATTCCCGCGCAGCTTGGCGTGGAGCCGGTGGCCGAGAGCGAAGGGGCGGCGCAGCGCGAGCTGCACTGGAATGCGCCCGCCACGCTCGGGCAGCAGTCGGTCGCGGCGCTGCAGGCGAGCCTGGCGCGCTCCAGCCCGCCATGGACTCTGAACTGGGCGCGCCTGGCCAGCATCGAAGCAGCGGCGCTGCCAGCCCTGGTCGAGCTGTTTGGCCAGTGGGCCGGACAGAAGGCGGAGCTGCGCCTGCAGGGCCTGGCCGTGTTGCAGAAGGTGCTGCAGGCCCATACGGTGGCCGACGACCGCGAGGTCGACCCCCAGTGGTGGCTGCTGCGCATGGCGCTGCTGCGCCTGCTGCGCGAGGCCGACGAGTTCGAGGAGGTGGCGCTGGACTACTGCGTCACCTACGAGGTCTCGCCCCCGTCCTGGGCTGATCCCCAATGCCAGCTGCTCGGCGACGAGGCGCCGGGCGGAGCTTTTGCCGAGGCGGGCCTGGACGAGCAGGCACTGGCCGATGCGGGTGCGGTCCCGACGAAGGCGGAGCTGACGGGCGAGATCGAAGGCGACGCACAGGCCCAGCTCGAGCCGCTGGAGCGGCTGATGCGCCCCGGCCAGCCCTTCGTGGTCGCCTGCGAGCGGCTGATCCGCATCGACTTTGCCGCCGTGGGTTCGGTGCTCAACTGGGCCGCGAACCAGCAGGCCCAGGGGCGCGAGCTGCACTTTCGCAACCTGCATCGGCTCGTCGCGGTGTTCTTCAACGTGATCGGCATCAGCGAACACGCCTGGGTGGAGCCGCGCAAGAACTGAACCCGCGCGCGGGCACTTGCAAAAGTGCCGTTGCGCCGCCATCTGTCGGGGCTATGGAACAGTTTCACGGAACCACCATCCTGAGCGTGCGCCGTCAGTTGCCCGACGGGAGCATGCAGGTCGCGCTTGGCGGCGACGGCCAGGTCACGCTGGGCAACATCGTCCTCAAGGGCAGCGCGCGCAAGGTGCGCAGGCTCTACCACGACAAGGTGCTCGCCGGCTTTGCCGGTGCCACGGCCGACGCCTTCACGCTGTTCGAGCGCTTCGAGGCCAAGCTGGAAAAGCACCAGGGGCAGCTCACGCGCGCGGCCATCGAGCTCACCAAGGACTGGCGCACCGACCGCGTGCTGCGCCGCCTCGAAGCCATGCTGGCGGTGGCCGACGAAAGCGCCTCGCTCATCATCACCGGCAACGGCGACGTGCTCGAACCCGAGCTCGGTCTGGTGGCCATAGGCTCGGGCGGCGCCTATGCCCATTCGGCGGCCAAGGCGCTGCTGCAGAACACCGACCTGTCGGCGCTGGAGATCACGCGCAAGGCGCTGGAGATTGCCGGCGAGCTGTGCATCTACACCAACATGCACCACACGATAGAGACGCTTTAGTCTCTTTTCAATAGCTGCCTGCGCTTGATGGGCGGGCGTTAGAGCCATATTTCATACAAAATGTCTGCCATGACCCCCCGGGAGATCGTCTCCGAACTCGACCGCCATATCGTCGGCCAGCAAAGCGCCAAGCGGGCCGTGGCGATCGCGCTGCGCAACCGCTGGCGCCGCCAGCAGGTGGAGGCGGGGCTGCGCGGCGAGATCACGCCCAAGAACATCCTCATGATCGGTCCCACCGGCGTCGGCAAGACCGAGATCGCGCGGCGCCTGGCGCGCCTGGCGCACGCGCCCTTCATCAAGGTGGAGGCGACCAAGTTCACCGAGGTTGGCTACGTCGGCAAGGACGTGGACGCGATCATCCGCGACTTGGCCGAGGTGGCGGTCAAGCAGACGCGCGAACAGGACATGAAGAAGCTGCGTGCGCGCGCCGAGGACGCGGCCGAGGAGCGCATCCTCGACGTGCTGGTGCCGCCCGCGCGCAGCGAGGGCGCGGGTGCGGACAGCACCGCGCGCCAGGTGTTTCGCAAGAAGCTGCGCGAGGGCGAGCTCGACGACAAGGAGATCGAGATCGAGGTGGCCGACGCCCGCCCGCAGGTCGAGATCATGGGCCCCCAGGGCATGGAAGAGATGGCCGAGCAGTTGCGCGGGCTGTTTTCCCAGATGGGCCAGGAAAAGCGGCGCACGCGCAAACTGCGCATCGCCGAGGCGCTCAGGCTCGTGGGCGACGAGGAAGCGCACCGCCTGGTCAACGAGGAAGAAGTGCGCAGCCGCGCGATCGAGAATCTCGAGCAGAACGGCATCGTCTTCCTCGACGAGATCGACAAGGTGGCCACGCGCCAGGAGGCGAGTGGCGCCGACGTCTCGCGCCAGGGCGTGCAGCGCGACCTGCTGCCGCTGGTCGAGGGCACCACCGTATCGACCAAGTACGGCATGGTCAGGACGGACCACATCCTGTTCATCGCCTCGGGCGCGTTTCACCTGTCCAAGCCCAGCGACCTGATCCCGGAACTGCAGGGGCGCTTTCCCATCCGCGTCGAGCTCGGCTCGCTGTCGGTGCAGGATTTCGAGGCCATCCTCACGCAGACCCATGCCAGCCTGGTGCGCCAGTACCAGGCGCTGCTGGCGACCGAAGGCGTGACGCTGCAATTCACGCCCGAAGGCATCACCCGCATCGCCCAGATCGCCTTCGACGTCAACGAACGCACCGAGAACATCGGTGCGCGGCGCCTGGCCACCGTCATGGAGCGCCTGCTTGACGAGGTGAGCTTCGATGCGACCCGGCTCTCGGGCCAGACCGTGGTGGTCGATGCAGCCCTGGTGGACAGCCGTCTGGCCAGCCTGAGCGCCAACGAAGACCTCTCGCGCTACATCCTGTGACCAGCTCGGGCCCTGGCGCCCGCGCTTCATGGATCACTTGCGCAATGTGATCCAAGTTCTTGACTATCAAGGTTTTTTCTGCCCTGCATTTTGAGGTGTTGGGGCTAAACCCTTGATTTCATTCACCATTTTTAGGGCGCAACCCTCTTGCGTGGACCTACTTTCCTGCTACAGTGCAAAAAAGTGCACTGAAGTGGTAAAAAGTGCCGTCTAGGCCCAATTCGGTGGACGGCGGTGGAAGTTTCAACCCGGGGGGTCTCAAGTCCGTGTTCCAAGGCGCATCTTCGCTGAGTCTGGATGCCAAGGGGCGTCTGGCGGTGCCCACGCGCCATCGCGAGCCGCTGCTGGCCGAGGCGGCCGGCCAGCTCACGATCACCAAGCACCCCGACGGTTGCCTGATGGTCTTTCCGCGCCCGGCGTGGGAAGCCTTCAGCGCGCGCATCGCCCAACTGCCCATGCAGGCGCAGTGGTGGAAGCGGATCTTTCTGGGCAATGCCATGGACGTGGAGATGGATGGCACCGGCCGGGTGCTGATCTCGCCCGAGCTGCGTGCGGCGGCGGGCCTGGTCAAGGAGGCCGTGCTGCTGGGCATGGGCACGCACTTCGAGCTCTGGGACAAGGCCACCTACGAGGCCAAGGAAGCCGCGGCCATGCAGGCGCAGATGCCTGACGTGTTCAAGGACTTTTCTTTCTGAGGGCGGCAGGTGGGTTGCGCCGCTTCACACACCTCGGTCCTGCTCGACGAGGCGGTCACCGCCCTGTTGGGCGAGGTGCCCGCGCCCAATGCCGTGTTTGTCGACGGCACCTTCGGGCGCGGCGGGCATGCGCGCCGCATTCTCGAGCGCATCGGTCCGGGCGGGCGCCTGATCGCGTTTGACAAGGACCCCGAGGCCGTCGCCACGGCGGCGGCGCTGGCGGATACGCGCTTTTCGATACGCCACGAGAGTTTCAAGGGCCTGGCGCAGCTCGCGCCGGGCAGCGTCGCGGGCGTGTTGCTCGACCTGGGCGTGAGCTCGCCGCAGATCGACGCCCCCGGGCGCGGGTTCAGCTTTCGCTTCGACGGGCCGCTGGACATGCGCATGGACCCGACGCGCGGGGAGAGTGTGGCCCAGTGGCTCGCGCATGCCGAGCCGTCTGCAATTGCGGAGGTGATACGTGACTATGGTGAAGAACGGTTTGCTGGCGCCATTGCAAAGGCGATTGTTGCTCGGCGCGAGAAGCAGGGGCCTGTTCAGACCACTGCCGAGCTCGCCCACCTCGTGGCTGGCGCGGTCCGCACCCGCGAGCACGGGCAGAACCCGGCAACGCGCACATTTCAGGCTCTTCGGATTTTCATCAATGCCGAGCTCGAAGATCTCCGGCAGGCGCTAGAGGCGTGCCTCACGGTGCTGGCGCCCTGCGGGCGGCTGGTGGTGATCAGCTTTCATTCGCTCGAAGACCGCATCGTCAAGCAGTTCATCGCCCGCCATGCGCGTGAAGCGGTGGACCGGCGCCTGCCGCCCAGCGCGCCGCGCGCCATGCCGCTGAAGGCGCTGGAGCGCATCCGCCCCGGCGCGGCCGAGCTTGCCGCCAATCCGCGCGCGCGCAGCGCCGTGATGCGTGTGGCCGAACGCACGGAGGCGCCGGCGTGACGCGCCTGAGCATCGTGCTGCTGCTGGCGGTCATGGCCAGCGGCATGTGGCTCGTGCAGGTGCAGTACGAGTCGCGCCGGCTCAACACCGAATGGCACCGCGCCAACGTCGAGGCGCGCCGGCTGGAGGTCGAGCGCCAGCGCCTGCTGGTGGAAAAACGCGCGCAGGCCACGCCGCTGCGCGTCGAGCGCCTGGCGCGCGACAAGCTGCAGATGCGCACGCCCACGCCCGCCACGACGCTGTACGTCGCGGCCGACGGCACGCCTCTCCTGCCCGCCGCGGAGGTCAAGCCATGAGCCGGCGCCGCGTCAACTACGCCTCCAGCCCGCTGCTGGCCGCGCGCACCCCGGTGTGGCGCAGCAAGTTCGTGGTCGCGCTCGTGGCCTTCGGCTTTCTCACGCTGGCGGTGCGCGCGACCTACGTGCAGGTCATTCACAGCGACTTCTTCAAGCGCCAGGGCGAGGTGCGCTTCGTGCGCACGCTGGAGCTGCCCGCGCACCGCGGCCGCCTGCTGGATCGCAACGGCCTGATCCTCGCTTCCAGCGTGCCGGCCGCCAGCATCTGGGCCATTCCCGAGGACGTGGAAGACCAGCAGCCCACGGTGCGCCAGCGCTTGAAGGAAGCGGCGCGCCTCATGGACATGCCGCTGGAGCGACTCACGGCGCGCCTGGCCGACGAGGACAAGACCTTCGTCTGGCTCAAGCGCCAGCTCGACTGGGACGTGGGCCAGAAGATCATGGCGCTGGGCATCAAGGGCCTGTACCTGCGCAAGGAGTACAAGCGCGAATACCCCGAGGGCGAGTCGGTGGCCCACGTGGTGGGTTTCACCAACGTCGAGGACCACGGCCAGGAGGGCATGGAGCTCGCGTTCGACGACGAACTGGCGGGCAAGCCCGGTTCGCTGCGCGTGATCAAGGATGGGCGCGGGCGCGTGGTGGAGGGCGTGGGCACCGAAACCCCGCCGGTGGACGGGCGCGACATCCAGCTGTCGGTGGACAGCAAGATCCAGTTCTTCGCCTACCAGAAGCTGCGCGACACCGTGATCGCGCACAAGGCCAAGGCCGGCAGCGTGGTGGTGCTCGACGCGCACACCGGCGAGGTGCTGGCGCTGGCCAATTACCCCAGCTACGACCCGAGCGACCGGCGCCACCTCACCGGCGAGCAGCTGCGCAACCGCGCGCTGACCGACACCTTCGAGCCCGGCTCGACCATGAAGCCCATCACCATAGGGATGGCGCTGGAGCTTGGGCGGGTCAGACACGACACCATCATCGACACCTCGCCGGGGCGCTATGCGCTGGGCAAGTTCACCATTTCGGACACGCACAACTACGGCGCGCTCACCGTGGACGGGGTGATTCAGAAGTCCAGCAACATCGGCGCGCTCAAGGTCGCCCAGCGCATGACGGCGCAGGAGATGTGGACGGTGCACACCGCCCTGGGCTACGGGCAAAGGCCCGAGCTCGCCTTCCCCGGCGCGGCCAGCGGGCGCCTGCGGCCCTGGAAGAGCTGGAAGCCGGTGGAGCAGGCCACCATGGCCTACGGCTATGGGCTCTCGGCATCGCTGTTCCAGATGGCGCGCTCCTACACCGTGTTTGCCAACGACGGCGTGGTCATCCCGGCGACCATGCTCAGGCGCAGCGAGGCGCCCGTCGGCACGCGGGTGTTCTCCCCGGCCAATGCGCGGCTGGTGCGCCACATGCTGTGGCTGGCGGCCGGGCCGGGCGGCACGGGCCAGAAGGCGCAAACCATGGGCTACTCCATAGGCGGCAAGTCGGGCACCGCACGCAAGCAGGTGGGCAAGACCTATGCCGCCGGCAAGTACCGTGCATGGTTCACCGGCATGGCCCCCATCGACCAGCCGCGCATCATCGTGGGTGTGATGATCGACGAGCCCTCGGCCGGCGTGTACTACGGCGGCGCGGTCTCGGGCCCGGTGTTCAGCGAGGTAGTGCAGCAGACCCTGCGCCTGATGGGCGTGGCGCCCGACCTGGCGGTCAAGCCGCTCATCGTCTCCAACCCGATCGAGGAGCCGCTGCTGTGAGCGCGACCGTGCCTGGCACCGTGGAGCAGACGCTGGCCTTCCTGCGCGCGCGGGTGGGCGGCAGGCTGCGCGCCGACAGCCGCAAGGTGGCGCCCGGCGACGGCTTTCTCGCCTGGAACAGCGCGCCGGAGGCGGCATGGGCGCACGCCCGGGACGCACTCGCGCGCGGCGCCGGTGCCTGCGTGCTGGACGCGGCCACGGTCGTACCCGAGGCCAATGCGCCCCGGGTTGTGCGCTGCCCCGACCTGAAGGCGCGGGCCGGCGCCATCGCCAGCGCCTGGCTGGGCGAGCCCAGCGCGCAGATGCGCGTGCTGGCGGTGACCGGAACCAACGGCAAGACCAGCACGGCCTGGTGGCTGGCGCAGGCTGTTGAAAAACTTGCAAAAAAGGAGCTGATTGCGCTTGGTGGGTGCGGGTTTGTGGGCACTTTGGGTGTGGGAATGCTGCCCCGGCTCGCGCGCACCGGTCTGACCACCCCCGACCCCGTTGTGCTGCAGCAGGCGCTGGCGGACCTGCTGGGCGCGGGTCTGCGTGCCTGCGCGATCGAGGCGTCGTCCATAGGCATCGTCGAGCAGCGCCTGGGGGGCACGCGCATCGACACCGCGATCTTCACCAATTTCACCCAGGACCACCTGGACTACCACGGCAGCATGGCGGCCTACTGGCAGGCCAAGCGTGCCCTGTTCGACTGGCCGGGCCTGCGCGCAGCCGTGGTCAACGTGGACGACGCGCACGGCGCGCGCCTGCATGCCGAGCTTGCGCCGCGGGCGCTGGACCTGTGGAGCGTGGCCGTCGCCGTGCCCGCGCGCCTGCGCGCCGAAAACCTGTGCCATGCGCCCGAGGGTCTGAGCTTCGACGTGGTCGAGGGCGGCCAGTGCGCCAGCCTGGCCACGCGTCTGGTGGGCGACTACAACGTGGCCAACCTGCTGGGCGTGATTGCCACTTTGCGCTCGCTTGGCGTGCCGCTGGCGGCTGCCTGCGCGGCCTGCGCCGATCTGGTGCCGGTGCCCGGACGCATGCAGCAGGTGGCGCTCGCCGGCCAGCCGCTGGCCGTGGTGGACTACGCGCACACGCCCGATGCGCTCGCCCAGGCGCTTGCGGCGCTGCGCCCGCTGGCACGCCAGCGCGGCGGGCGGCTGTGGTGCGTGTTCGGCTGCGGCGGGGACCGCGATGCCGGCAAGCGCCCCTTGATGGGCGCCGCCGCGCAGGCCGGTGCCGAGCGCTGCGTGCTCACCAGCGACAACCCGCGCAGCGAGGCGCCGGGGGCCATCATCGCCCAGGTGCTGACCGGCATGCGCGCGGCGGCGGACGCGGTTCAGGTCGAAGCCGACCGCGCGCTTGCGATTGCCCAGGCCCTGGCGCAGGCGGATGCGCGCGACGTGGTGCTGATCGCCGGCAAGGGCCATGAGGATTACCAGGAAGCGGCCGGGGTGCGCCACCCTTTTTCCGACGCCGAGCACGCACGGGCCGCACTGCGGCGCCGCGCGGGCGCGCCGGCCCCGATGTGCACGCTGGCACAGGCGCATGCGCTGCTGCAGGCCCGCGTGCCGGCGGCGCGCCTCGTGGGCGACGGCGCCACGCCCCTGATGCGTGTGCACAGCGACAGCCGCAGCCTGCAGCCGGGCGACCTGTTCGTCGCGCTCAAGGGCGAGCGCTTCGATGCGCATGACTTTCTGCCCCAGGCGCGCGCCGCCGGTGCGGCCGGGGCGCTGGCGGAGCACGGGCTTGAAGCCGCTGGCCTGCCCGGCATCACCGTGCCCGACACGCTGCAGGCCCTGGGCGCGCTGGCCACGGCCTGGCGCGCGCAGCATGCGCTGGCGCTGGTGGCGGTGACCGGCAGCAACGGCAAGACCACGGTCACCCAGATGGTGGCGGCCATCCTTCGGGCCTGGCTGGGCGACGCCGCCCTGGCCACGCGCGGCAACTTGAACAACGCCATCGGCGTGCCGCTGACGCTGCTGGGGCTGCGCCCCGCACACCGCGCCGCGGTGGTCGAGCTGGGCATGAACCATCCGGGCGAGATCGCCGCGCTGGCCGCCATGGCCCAGCCCACGGTGGCGCTGGTGAACAACGCCCAGCGCGAGCACCAGGAATTCATGCACGGCGTGCAGGCGGTGGCACGTGAAAACGGTGCGGTGCTGCAGGCGCTGCCCGCCGACGGCGTGGCCGTCTTTCCGCATGCCGACGAATACAGCCCGCTGTGGCATGACCTGGCTGGCCAGCGGCGCGTCGTCACCTTCGGTGACGGTGCCGCGGCCGACGTGCATTGCACGCAGGCGCAGTGGCAGGACGGCGCGTGGCAGCTGGCGGTGCGCACGCCCGCGGGCGATTTTGCAACGCGCTTGTCGATTGCCGGGCGGCACAACGTGCGCAATGCCCTGGCGGCGGCGGCCTGTGCTCTGGCCGCCGGTGCCCCGTTGCAGGTGCTGGCGCAGGGACTGACGCAATTTCGCCCGGTCAGCGGCCGCTCGCGGGCGTTTGCGCTGCAGCGGCGCGGACACCGCCTGAGCGTGGTGGACGACAGCTACAACGCCAACCCGGACTCGGTGCTCGCCGCCATCGACGTGCTGGCGAGCTTGCCCGCGCCGCGCCTGCTGGTGCTGGGCGACATGGGCGAGGTCGGCAGCCAGGGGCCACAGTTCCATGCCGAGGCAGGCAGCTATGCGCGTGCCCAGGGCGTGGAGCAGCTGCTTGCGCTGGGCGAGCTCTCCCGGCACACGGCGCAGGCCTTTGGTGAGGGTGCCCGGCATTTCGACGATGCGCCGGCGCTCATCGCCAGGCTGCTCGAATGTCTGCCGCAGACGGCCAGCGTGCTGGTCAAGGGCTCGCGTTTCATGCGCATGGAGCGCGTGGTGCGGGCCATCGAGGAGGGCGGCGCATGATCCTGTGGCTCAGCCAGTGGCTGCAGGGCCTGTCGCCCGAGTTCGGCTTCCTGCGCGTGTTCCAGTACCTGACGCTGCGCGCACTGATGGCGGCGATGACGGCGCTAGTGATCGGCCTGGTGGCGGGCCCGCGCGTGATCCGCATGCTCACCGCGCTCAAGATCGGTCAGCCGGTGCGCGGCTATGCCATGCAGTCGCACCTGGTCAAGAGCGGCACGCCGACCATGGGCGGGGTGCTGATCCTGCTGGGCATCACGGTTTCCACCCTGCTGTGGTTCGATCTGTCCAACCGTTTCGTCTGGATCGTGCTGGCCGTCACCCTGGGCATGGGCGCGGTCGGCTGGGTGGACGACTGGCGCAAGGTGGTGAACAAGGACCCCGAAGGCATGCGCTCGGGGCAGAAGTACCTGCTGCAGTCGCTCATCGGCCTGTTTGCCGCGCTCTACCTGGTGTTCAGCATCTCGGGCGACTCCAACGTGCGGGTGTTCGAGCTCTTCCTCACCTGGGTGCAGTCGGGCTTTTCGCTGGATCTTCCGCCCAAGGCGGGGCTGCTCGTGCCCTTCTTCAAGGAGGTGAGCTATCCGCTGGGCGTGCTGGGCTTCGTCATCCTCACCTACCTGGTGATCGTGGGGGCGAGCAACGCGGTCAACCTCACCGACGGCCTGGATGGCCTGGCCATCATGCCCGTGATCATGGTGGGCTCGGCCCTGGGCATCTTTGCCTACGTGACGGGCAATGCGGTCTATGCGCGCTACCTGCTGTTTCCGCACATTCCGGGCTCGGGCGAGCTGCTGGTGTTCTGCGCGGCCATGGCGGGGGCGGGCCTGGCCTTCCTGTGGTTCAACACCCATCCGGCGCAGATCTTCATGGGCGACGTGGGGGCGCTGGCCCTGGGCGGGGCGCTGGGCACGATAGCGGTGATCGTGCGCCAGGAAATCGTGCTCGCGATCATGGGCGGCATCTTCGTCGTCGAGGCCATCTCGGTGATGGCGCAGGTCACCTGGTTCAAGTACACCAAGCGCCGCTACGGCGAGGGGCGGCGCATCCTGAAGATGGCGCCGCTGCACCACCATTTCGAAAAGAGCGGCTGGAAGGAGACGCAGGTGGTGGTGCGCTTCTGGATCATCACCATGCTGCTGTGCCTCGTGGGCCTGGCCACGCTGAAACTGCGATGAACGAGCCACTGCCCACCCACAGTCCCGCGCCGGCCGAGGCGCCGCCATCGAAAGCGGCCGAGGCCGCCGAGTACGTGGCGCGCCTGTTTGCCGAGGTGCAGCAGGGCGAACTGGCGGCTGGCGCCGCGCCCGCCGCCGAGGCCGGGCCGGCCGTGCAAGAGGCGGCCTTGCAGGCCGACCCACTCGCCGTGGGCGATGGCTGGCAACCCCTGGCCGGCCAGCGCGTGCTGGTGCTGGGCCTGGGCGATTCGGGCCTGGCGATGGCGCGCTGGTGCGCCGCGCGCGGCGCCCAGGTGACCGTGGCCGACACGCGTGCGGCGCCGCCGCACCTGGCCGAGCTGCAAGCCGAGCTGCCGCAGGTCGCCTTCACCGGCGGTGCCTTCACGCCGGCCCTGGTTCAAGGCATCACCATGCTGGCGCGCTCGCCCGGCCTGCGCCCCGGCGAGATTGCCGAACTTGGCCAGGCGGCCCGGGAAGCCGGTGCGCGCGTGGTGGGCGAGCTGGACCTGTACGCCGATGCGCTGCGCCTGCTCAAGGCGCAGTTCGGCTACGCGCCCGCGGTGCTGGCGGTCACCGGCACCAACGGCAAGACCACGGTGACCTCGCTCACCGGCAAACTGGTGGCGCAGGCCGGGCGCAGCGTGGCGGTGGCGGGCAACATCGGCCCGACCCTGCTCGATACCCTGCAGCAGCACCTGCGGGCCGCGAGCCTGCCCGAGGTCTGGGTGCTGGAGCTTTCGAGCTTCCAGCTCGATGGCGTGCAGGACTTCGAGCCCACCGCCGCGACGGTGCTCAACCTGAGCCAGGACCACCTGGACTGGCACGCCAGCATGCAGGCCTATGCCGACGCCAAGGCGCGCATCTTCGGCACGCAGGCGCTGATGGTGCTCAACCGCGAAGACCCGCTGGTGATGCAGATGCTGCCCCCGCCGGTGCCGGTCAAGCTGCGCGGGCCCCGGCAGCGCCCGCATCTGAGCTTTGGCACCGACCTGCCGCGTGCGCCGGGCGACTTCGGCATGGAAACCGCCCATGGCATCGCCTGGCTGGTGCATGCCCTGAACGAGCAAGACACCGGCCGGCGCGGGGCCGGCGCGCAGGACGTGAGCCTGCAGCGCCTCATGCCCGTCGATGCCTTGCGCATCCACGGTCGGCACAACGCCAGCAACGCGCTGGCGGCGCTGGCCCTTGCGCAGGCGGCCGGCTGTGCGCTGGGGCCCCTGCTGCATGCGCTGCGCGAATACCGGGGCGAGCCGCACCGGGTGGAGTCGCTTGCCGTGGTCGATGGCGTGGAGTATTTCGACGACAGCAAGGGCACGAACGTGGGCGCCACCGTGGCGGCCCTCGATGGCCTGGGGGTTGATCGCCGTCTGGTGGTGATTCTGGGTGGCGACGGCAAGGGGCAGGACTTCTCGCCGCTGGCCCGGCCCGTGGCGCGCCATGCGCGTGCGGTGGTGCTGATCGGGCGTGATGGCCCGCGCATCGCGCAGGTGCTGGCTTCCTGTGGCGTGCCGCTGGTCGAAGCCGCCACGCTGGAGCAGGCGGTCGTGCAGGCGGCCCGCGCGGCGCACTCGGGCGACGCGGTGCTGCTCTCGCCCGCCTGTGCCAGTCTGGACATGTTCGACAACTACAAGCACCGCGCCCGCGTCTTCGGCGAGGCAGTGCGGGAGCTGGCCGCAGCTGGCGGCGTGGCGGCCGCGGGAGGCGGCGCATGACGGCCACGTTCAAGCCCGGGCTGTGGCAGCGCTGGCTGGGCCGGCGCGCCGCCGAGCCGCGCGAAAGCGTGGACCAGCTGCCGGTGCGCATCGGCGGCATGGAGCTGCGCCGCACCGCCGCGGTGCCTGCGCGGGTGCTGGGCTTTGACGAGTCGCTGCTCTGGGTGGTGGTGCTGCTGCTGGCCTTCAGCGTGGTGATGGTCTATTCCGCCTCGATCGCGATGCAGGACAACCCGCGCTTCGGCCACGTCAGCGCCACCACCTTCGTGCTGCGCCACCTGTCGGCCATCGCCGTCGGCTTCGTCGCGGCGCTGCTCGCGTTCCAGGTGTCGATGGACGCCTGGGAGCGTATTGCGCCCTGGCTGTTCATCGCATCGATTGCCAGTCTGGTCGTGGTGCTGATCCCGCATGTGGGCGTGATGGTCAACGGCGCGCGGCGCTGGCTCAGCCTCGGGGTAATGAACTTCCAGCCCTCGGAGCTGGCCAAGTTCGCGGTGCTGATCTACGCCGCCGGCTACATGGTGCGCCGCCTGGAGGTCAAGGAGCGCTTTTTCCGCGCGGTGCTGCCCATGGCCGCGGCGGTGGCCATCGTCGGCGGCCTGCTGCTGGCCGAGCCGGACATGGGCGCCTTCATGGTGATCGCGGTGATCGCCATGGGCATCCTGTTCCTGGGCGGGGTGAACGCGCGCATGTTCTTTCTGATCGCGCTCATCCTGGTGGCGGCGTTCGCGCTGATGATCTGGTCTTCGCCCTGGCGGCGCGAGCGCATCTTCGCCTACCTCGACCCGTTCAGCGAGGACCATGCGCTGGGCAAGGGCTACCAGCTCTCGCATGCGCTGATCGCGATTGGCCGCGGCGAGATCTTCGGCGTCGGCCTGGGCGCCAGCGTGGAAAAGCTCAGCTGGCTGCCCGAGGCGCATACCGACTTCCTGCTTGCGGTGATCGGCGAGGAGCTGGGCCTCGTGGGCGTGCTCACGCTCATCGTCGCCTTTCTCTGGCTCACGCGGCGCATCATGCTGATCGGCCGCCAGGCGATCGCGCTGGACCGCGTGTTCTCCGGCCTCGTGGCCGAGGGCGTGGCGGTGTGGATAGGCTTTCAGGCCTTCATCAACGTGGGCGTGAACCTGGGCGCACTGCCCACCAAGGGGCTGACGCTGCCCCTGATGAGCTATGGCGGCTCGGCCATCCTGATGAACCTGGTGGCGCTCGCCGTCGTCCTCAGGGTGGACTATGAAAACAAACTTCTCATGCGCGGAGGCCGCGTATGAGAAGCTTGTTTCATCAAAACAAATTGCATGCTGCGCGTCAGCGCGGCAAGGCGCGTAGCGCCGTCATGCGCGGAGGCCGCACATGACCGCCCCCGGGACCGCTCTCGTCATGGCCGGAGGCACCGGCGGGCACATCTTTCCGGCCCTCGCCCTGGCGCAGGAGCTGCGCGCGCGCGGCTGGCGCGTGCACTGGCTGGGCACGCCGGGCAGCATGGAGGCGCGCATCGTGCCGGCCGAGGGCTTTGCGCTCGAGACCATCGATTTTTCCGGTGTGCGCGGCAAGGGCGTGGTGGCGCTGGCCCTGCTGCCGCTCAGGCTGCTCAGGGCCTTCTGGCAGGCGCTGGTCGTGGTGCGCCGCGTCCAGCCCGGCGTGGTCGTGGGCTTTGGCGGCTATGTGAGCTTTCCCGGCGGCATGATGGCGGTGCTGGCGGGCAAGCCGCTGGTGCTGCACGAACAGAATTCCGTCGCCGGCCTGGCCAACAAGGTGCTGGCCGGTGTGGCCGAGCGCATCTTCACCGCCTTCCCCGGCGTGTTTCGCAAGGGCCAGTGGGTGGGCAACCCGCTGCGCGCCGCCTTCACCGCCCAACCCGGACCGCAGGAGCGCTTTGCCGGGCGCAGCGGCCCCTTGCGGCTGCTGGTGGTGGGCGGCAGCCTGGGCGCGCGCGCACTCAATGAGGTAGTGCCCAAGGCGCTGGCCCTGATCGCGCCCGAGCGCCGCCCCGTCGTCACCCACCAGAGCGGCGACAAGCAGCTCGACGCCTTGCGCGCCCACTATGAAGCTGCCGGCGTGCAAGGCCGCTTGCTGCCCTTCATTGACGACATGGCGCAGGCCTTTGCCGATGCCGACGTGGTGGTCTGTCGCGCCGGCGCCAGCACCGTCGCCGAGATCGCCGCCGTGGGCTGCGCCGCGCTCTTCGTGCCCTTCCCGTTCGCGGTCGACGACCACCAGACGGCCAATGCGCGCTTTCTGGTGGATGCGGGTGCGGCCTGGCTGGTGCAGCAGGCCGACCTCACGCCCGAGGGACTGGCCGAAATGATAGAAAAATGGGAGCGCCCAGCGCTTGTGCACAAAGCGCTGGAAGCCAAAAAAATGCAGAAGATTCAGGCCGTGCGCGAGATGGCTGCCGCCTGCGAGGAGCTGGCCGCATGAAGCACGTGATCCACCACATCCACTTCGTCGGCGTGGGCGGCTCGGGCATGTGCGGCATCGCCGAGGTGCTGCACAACCTGGGCTACACCGTCTCGGGCTCGGACCAGAGCGACAGCGCCACGCTCAGGCGCCTGCAGCAGCTGGGCGTGCAGACCCACGTCGGCCACGCGGCCGCGCATGTGGCCGGGGCCGATGCGGTGGTCACCTCGACCGCGGTGCACGGCGACAACCCCGAGGTGCTGGCGGCGCGCGCGCGCAAGATCCCGGTGGTGCCGCGCGCGGTGATGCTGGCCGAGCTGATGCGTCTGCGTCAGGGCATCGCCATCGCCGGCACCCACGGCAAGACCACGACCACGAGCCTGGTGGCCAGCGTGCTCGCCCAGGGCGGGCTGGACCCGACCTACGTGATCGGCGGGCGGCTGAACAGCGCGGGCAGCAACGCCCGGCTGGGCAAGGGCGAATACATCGTGGTGGAGGCCGACGAGTCGGATGCGTCCTTCCTCAAGCTGCTGCCGGTGATGGCGGTCGTCACCAACATCGACGCCGACCACATGGACACCTACGGCCACGACTTCGGCCGGCTCAAGCAGGCCTTCGTCGACTTCCTGCACCGCATGCCCTTCTACGGCACCGCCGTGCTTTGCGTGGACGACCCCGCGGTGCGCGAGATCGCGCCGCGCCTGACCTGCCCGATCACGCGCTACGGCCTGGGCGAAGACGCCGAGGTGCGTGCGCTGGACGTGCGCGCCGCGGGCACGCAGATGCACTTCACCGTGCAGCGGCGCAACGGTGTGACGCTGCCCGACCTGCAGGTGGTGCTGAACCTGGCGGGCGAGCACAACGTGCGCAACGCCCTGGCCGCGATCGCCGTGGCCACCGAGCTGAGCGTGCCCGACGAGGCCATCCTGCAGGCCCTGGCCGGCTTCACCGGCGTGGGCCGGCGCTTCCAGAGCCATGGCGAGCTGCCGGCCGCGGGCGGCGGGCAATTCACGCTGATCGAGGACTACGGCCACCACCCGGTGGAGATGGCCGCCACCATCGCCGCCGCGCGCGGCGCCTTCCCCGGGCGGCGCCTGGTGGTGGCCTTCCAGCCGCACCGCTACACCCGCACGCGCGACTGCTTCGAAGACTTCGTGCAGGTGCTGGGCAGCACCGACGCGGTGCTGCTCACCGAGGTCTATGCCGCCGGCGAAGAGCCGATCGCGCTGGCCGACGGCCGGGCCCTGGCGCGCGCGCTGCGCGTGGCCGGCAAGGTGGAGCCGGTCTTCATCGAGGACGTGGCCGAGCTGCCCGCGCAGATCGCGCGCCTGGCGCGCGGCGGCGACGTGCTGCTGTGCATGGGCGCGGGCTCGATCGGCACGGCGGCCGCCCGTACCGCGCAGTTGATACAAAAAAGAGAGCTGCATGCGCAGGAAGGACGGGCGCAATGAGCCAGTTTGACCCAAAAATGGACGTCGCTGCACTGGGCAAGGTCGCGGTGCTCATGGGTGGCGATTCGGCCGAGCGCGAGATCTCCCTGCTTTCCGGCCAGGGCGTGCTGCAGGCGCTGCGCGCGCGCGGCGTCGACGCGCACGCCTTCGACCCCGCGGCGCGCGCGCTGTGCGAGCTGCGGCGTGAAGGCTACGCGCGCTGCTTCATCGCGCTGCATGGGCGCCATGGAGAGGATGGCACCGTGCAGGGCGCGCTGGAACTGCTGGGCATTCCCTACACCGGCCCGGGCGTGATGGCCTCCTCCGTCGCCATGGACAAGACCATGACCAAGCGCATCTGGCGCGCCGAAGGCCTGCCCACGCCCGACTGGCGGCTCGTCGGCTCGGCCGCCGAATGCGCCCAGGCCTTTGCCGAGCTGGGCAGCCCGATGATCGTCAAGCCGGTGCGCGAGGGCTCCACGCTCGGCCTGACCAAGGTGCTGCATGCCGGGCAGTGCCAGGCCGCCTACCGGCTGGCCGCGAGCCACGACAGCGAGGTGCTGTGCGAGCAGTTCGTCGCGGGCGAGGAAACCACCTGCGCGCTGCTCGGCCAGGGTGCGGGTGCGCAGGCGCTGCCCATCATCCGCATCGTCGCGCCGGGCGGCAATTACGACTTCCAGAACAAGTACTACACCGACGTGGTGCGCTACGACTGCCCGAGCGGCCTGCCCGAGCAGGAGGAGCAGGCCCTGCGCGCGCTGTCGCTGGCGGCCTACCGCACGCTTGCTTGCCGCGGCTGGGCGCGCGCCGACATCATGGTGCGCGCCAGCGACCGCCAGCCCTTTCTGCTGGAGATCAATACCTCGCCGGGCATGACCGGGCATTCGCTGGTGCCCATGGCCGCGCGCGCCAGCGGCCTGAGCTATGAAGCGCTGTGCCTGCAGATTCTTGCCGGTGCGTCGCTCGACGCCTGGCAGGGCAGGGAGGTGAGGGCATGAACCCCGCAAGCCCGCTGCCGCTGGACGTGCGCCTGATGAACTGGACGGCGGGCCTGTTGCTGCTGGGCTGCGCCGCCGCGCTGCTGTGGGCGCTGGGCAGCTGGGCCGCGCGCCTGCCGCTGTTTGCGCTCACCCGCGTGAGCGTGGGCGGCGAGCTCGCGCGCGTGGACGCGGCGCGGCTGCGCAGCCAGGTGGCGCCGGCGCTGGCAGGCAACTTCTTCACCGTCGATCTGCAGCGCGTGCGCCGCGCCTTCGAGCAGGTGCCCTGGGTCAAGAGCGTGCAGGTGCAGCGCATCTTCCCGCATGCGCTGCAGGTGCGCGTGCAGGAGCAGCAGGCCGCGGCGCTCTGGGGTGAAGAGGGCGCCGAGGCGCTGGTCAACCCCGAGGGCGAGGTCTTCCACGCCGACGTCTCGGCCGTGGAGGATGAGGCGCTGGTGCGCCTCGTCGGTCCGAAGGAGCAGGCGGGCCCCATGCTGGCCATGCTGCGCCAGCTCGTGCCGGCGCTGGCGCCGCTCGACTCGCGGGTGCAGACGCTGGCACTGAGTGCGCACGGCAGCTGGCATGTACAACTGGACAGTGGCGCGGCGCTGGAGCTGGGCAGTGGCGAGGCGCCGCTGCTGCTGGCGCGCGTGCGCCGCCTGGCGGCAACGCTCGCCCAGGTGGCGCACGGCCAGCAGCGCAGCCTGGCGCAGCTGCAGTACGCCGACCTGCGCTACCCCAACGGCTACGCGCTGCGCCTGAAGGGCGTGAACACCCTCGGTGGCGACGCCCCCTCCGCGCCGCGCGCCGCACCGAAAAACCACAGAGGCTAGGAAGAGCAGATGCCAAGGGACAGCAAAGACGTCATCGTGGGCCTGGATATCGGCACGGCCAAGATCATGGTCGCCGTGGCCGAGGTGCTCGAGGGCGGCGGGCTCAAGCTGGCCGGCCTGGGCGTCGCGCCGAGCAACGGCCTCAAGCGCGGCGCGGTGGTGAACATCGAGGCCACGGTGCACAGCATCCAGCAGGCGCTCAAGGAAGCCGAGCTGATCGCCGACTGCAAGATCCAGCGCGTCTATACCGGCATCACCGGCAACCACATCCGCGGACTGAATTCGGCCGGCATGGTGGCGATCAAGGACAAGGAAGTGAGCCAGGCGGACGTGGCGCGCGTGGTGGAGACGGCCAAGGCGGTGAACATCTCCAGCGACCAGCGCCTGCTGCTGGTGGAGCCGCAGGAGTTCGTCATCGACGGCAACGAGGTCAAGGAGCCGATCGGCATGAGCGGCATCCGCCTGGAGGCCAAGGTGCACATCGTCACCGGTGCGCAGGCCGCGGCGGAGAACATCATCAAGTGCGTGCGCCGCTGCGGGCTGGAAGTCGAGCAGCTCTTGCTCAACCCGCTGGCCAGCAGCCAGGCGGTGCTGACCGACGACGAGCGCGAGCTCGGCGTGGCGGTGGTGGACATCGGCGCGGGCACGACCGACATCGCCATCTTCGCCGGCGGCGCGATCCGCCATACCGCGGTGCTGCCGATCGCGGGCGACCTGATCACCAGCGACATCGCGATGGCGCTCAGGACCCCGACCAAGGACGCCGAGGACATCAAGGTGGAGCACGGCTGCGCCAAGCAGCTGCTGGCCGACCCCGAGGCCCAGGTGGAGGTGCCGGGCCTGGGCGACCGCGACCCGCGCATGCTCACGCGCCAGGTGCTTGCCGGCGTGATCGAGCCGCGCGTGGAGGAAATCTTCCAGCTGGTGCAGCAGGTGATCCGTGATTCGGGCTTCGAGGAGGTGCTGTCCTCGGGGATAGTGCTCACCGGCGGCTCCAGCGTCATGCCGGGCATGGTGGAGCTGGGCGAGGACATCTTCCTCAAGCCCGTGCGCCGCGGCCTGCCGCACTACGCCAACGCACTGTCCGACATGGTGGCCCAGCCGCGCGCGGCCACCGTCATGGGGCTGCTCGAAGAGGGGCGCATCGCCCACATGCGCGGCTTCAAGGTGGCGTCCAAGAACGGTTCGATGAAGACCGCGCTGGGCCGTTTCAAGGATTTCATCGTGGGGAATTTCTGATGTGCAGTTTTGACACTTTCCGGGCCAGCCTGCCAGTCAGGGCACACGCCCCGCGACGCAAGCGCGGTCGATGGCGATGTTGCGGCCGACCTCCTCCGCCCGCGCGAGAGCGTCCCATCGATTCCCGTTTTCCATCCGTTTCCAGCGTTTTTCAAATCCACTCAGGAGCAAGCACATGGCCATCGAAATGATCGAGACCGAAGAATTCAACCAGGGCACGCAGATCAAGGTGATAGGCGTGGGCGGCGGCGGTGGCAATGCCGTGGAGCACATGATCGCGCGCGGCGTGCAGGGCGTGCAGTTCGTCTGCGCCAACACCGATTCGCAGGCGTTGCTGCGCAGCTCGGCGCACCAGACGGTGCAGCTGGGCGCCAACGGCCTGGGCGCGGGCAGCAAGCCGGAGAAGGCGCACGAGGCGGCCGAGCTGGCCGAGGACGACATCCGCCAGGCGATCGCCGGCTCGCACATGCTCTTCATCACCGCCGGCATGGGCGGGGGCACGGGCACGGGCGCCGCGCCGGTGATCGCGCGCGTCGCCAAGGAGATGGGCATCCTCACCGTGGGCGTGGTCACCAAGCCCTTTGCCTGGGAGGGCAGCCGGCGCATGAAGAACGCCGACGAGGGTTTGGCGGACCTCGAAGCCAACGTCGATTCACTCATCGTCGTGCTCAACGAGAAGCTGCTCGAGGTGCTGGGCGACGACATCACCCAGGAAGAGGCCTTTGCGCACGCCAACGACGTGCTCAAGAACGCCGTGGGCGGCATTGCCGAGATCATCAACGAGTACGGCCAGATCAACGTCGACTTCGAAGACGTGCGCACCGTCATGGGCGAGCCCGGCAAGGCCATGATGGGCACGGCCACCGCCAACGGGCCGGACCGCGCGCGCATTGCCGCCGAGCAGGCCATCGCCTGCCCGCTGCTCGAAGGCATAGACCTGTCGGGCGCCAAGGGCGTGCTGGTGCTGGTGACGGCCAGCAAGGGCAGCCTGAAGCTGTCCGAGTCGCGCCTGGCGATGAACACCATCAACGCCTACGCCTCGCCCGATGCGCACGTGATCTTCGGTGCCGCCTACGACGACAGCCTGGGCGACGAGATCCGCGTCACCGTCGTGGCCACCGGCCTGTCCAGCGTCGCCGCGCGGCGCCAGAACATCCAGGTGGTGCAGGGCGGCCAGCGCACCGGCACCGACAACCTGCCCTACGTGCCGGCGACCATGGCCGGCGCGCTCGGCACCGGCGGCGTGCGCGGCGACTACAACAGCATGGCCGTGCCCAGCGTCTGGCGCAACAACCGCTCGCAGGCGAGCGCGCGCGTCGATGCGATGTCCTCGGGCGGCATGGACGAGCTGGAAATCCCCGCCTTCCTGCGCAAGCAGGCGGACTGAACAGGGACCGCCCTGAGGGGCTTTCGCGCCTTCCCCCTCGCTCTGCGCGCTTGTGCGCTTGGGCAGGGGGACGCAGCCGGCGCGGCGCGGCGGCCCTTGCGCGGCCACCCTGCTGCGTGCGCGTGCGCAGGCGCTTGTCCTCTATCGAAGCGATAGCGGCGCCGGGCCGGCCGACAAGCCGGCGGCCCACTAAAATCGCCGCATGCTGCAGCAACGCACGATCAAGACGCTGACCCGCTCCGTGGGCGTGGGCCTGCACAGCGGCCAACGGGTGGAGTTGACGCTGCGCCCGGCGCAGCCCGATACCGGCATCGTGTTCCGGCGCATCGACCTGCCCGAGCCGGTGGACATCCCCGTCTCGGCCGAGGCGGTGGTGGACACGCGCATGGCCTCCACCATAGGCGCGCACGGCGCCAAGGTGCACACCGTCGAGCACCTGATGTCCGCCTGCGCGGGCCTGGGGCTGGACAACCTCTACGTGGACATCACCGCCGAGGAAGTGCCCATCCTGGATGGCTCCTCGGCCTCCTTCGTGTTCCTGCTGCAGTCGGCCGGCGTGCAGTTGCAGAACGCGCCCAAGCGCTTCATGCGCATCAAGCATGCGGTGCAAGTGCGGGACGGTGAGGGCCAGCAGCTCAAGTGGGCGCGCCTGGACCCCTACCACGGCTTCAAGCTGCGCTTCGAGATCGACTTCGCGCACCCTGCGGTCGATTCCACCGGCCAGAGTGCCGAGTTCGATCTGGGGCAGGGCAATTACGCGCGCGACATTGCCCGCGCGCGCACCTTCGGCTTCACCAAGGACGTGGAAATGCTGCGCGCCAACGGCCTGGCGCTGGGCGGCGGGCTGGACAACGCCATCGTCATGGACGACTACAAGGTGCTCAACAGCGACGGCCTGCGCTACGACGAGGAGTTCGCGCGGCACAAGATCCTGGATGCGATGGGCGACCTCTACCTCGTCGGTCACCCGCTGCTTGCCGCCTACAGCGCGTTTCGCAGCGGACACGCGCTGAACAACCAGCTGCTGCGCGCGCTGCTGGCGCAGCCGGATGCCTGGGAGCTGGTGAGCTTCGACAGCGAGCGCGAAGCGCCCCAGGGCTTCAGCCGGCCGGTCGCCGCCTGGTGATGCGCTTTCGCCCGCAAGCGCGGGCCGTCTGGGTGCGCGTGGCCCTGCCGCGACAGTGCCTGCGGCATCCCGCGGGGCTGCCCGGCGCAAGGGCAAACCCCCTGCGGGCTACTTCCTGAGCGGAATCGGAGCCGCCGGATCCAGGGGCACGGCGGTGACGCTGTTCTGCGGCGAGCCGTCGATCAGCTTGTCCGAATACGTCAGGTAGACCAGCGCATTGCGCTTCTCGTCCACCATGCGCACCACGCGCAGGCGCTTGAAGACGAGCGAGATGCGTTCGCTGAACACCTGTTCCTGCTGCCTGATTGGCTGGGCAAAGGCCACGGGCCCGACCTGGCGGCAGGAAATCGAGGCCTCGGCGCGGTCTTCGGCCAGGCCCAGCGTGCCCTTGATGCCGCCCATGCGGGCGCGCGAGAGGTAGCAGGTGACGCCCTGCACGCGCGGGTCGTCATAGGCCTCGACGATGATGTCGTGGTCGCGCCCCAGCCACTGAAAGGCCGTGTCCACGCTGCCGATGCGCTCGCCCGAGGCCGCGGCGGCAAGGCCCGCCAGCAGCAGCGCGGCGCCGGTCGCAAACAGGGTCGCCAGGCGCTTCACAGGTGTGGCTCCTGGCAGCGTTGTTGCAGGTGCGCAAGCGACTCCTGCACCTGGTCCACCAGCACCAGGCACAGGTCGCCCGGCCTGAGGCGCGCCAGCGCGTGGTCGATGGCCAGGAACTCGCCATGCACCTCGGTGACGTAGCTTGCCCGGCTCGCGCCCTGCAGGCCCTTGTGCAGCAGCGCGAGCACCTCGCCGTCGGCGCGGCCACGCTGGCAGGCGTCCTGGTAAAGGATCACGTCGTCGAAACTGCTGCCCAGGATTTCCGTCTGCTCGGTGATGTCCTGGTCGCGCCGGTCGCCCGCGCCGCTGATGACCACGGCGCGGTGCGCGCCGGGCATGGCCTGCGTCGCCTGCACCAGCGCGCGGATGGCGTCGGGGTTGTGGCCGTAGTCGGCGATGATGGTGGCGCCGTGGTAGTCCATGACGTTGAAGCGCCCCGGCACGCTGTCGGTGCTGCTCTCGAAGCTTGCCAGGCCCCGGCGCACCGTGTCCCACGGCAGGCCCGTGCCCCAGGCCGCGCCCACGGCCGCCATCACGTTGTCCACCTGAAAGCCGATCAGCCCGCCATGCGTGAGCGGGATATCGCGCAGCAGGATGCTCTCGCGCCAGGAGCCCTCGGCGGCCACGATCCGCCCCTCGTCCACGTAGACCACGCGCCCGCCTTGCGCGCGGTGCGTGACCATCACCGGATGGTGGCGGTCTTGCGCGAAGAAGATCACCTTGCCCGGACACACGTGCGCCATGGCCGCGCAGTGCGGATCGGCCGCGTTGAGTACGGCCCAGCCGGTGGGCGCCACGTTCTGCACGATCACGCGCTTCAAGACCGCCACGTCTTCCACCGTGGTGATGTAGTTCAGTCCCAGGTGGTCGCCCGCGCCGATGTTGGTGACCACGGCCACCTGGCACTGGTCGAAGCCCAGTCCCTCGCGCAGAATGCCGCCGCGCGCGCATTCGAGCACCGCCGCCTCCGTGTCGGGATGGGCGAGGGCGTTGCGCGCGCTCTTGGGGCCGGAGCAGTCGCCGCTGTCGATCTGGTGCCCGCCGACGTACACGCCGTCGGTGTTGGTCATCGCGGTGGTCCAGCCATGCGCGCTGCACAGGTGGGCGATGAGGCGGGTGGTGGTGGTCTTGCCGTTGGTGCCGGTCACGGCGACCACGGGAATGCGGCCATCTTCGCCCGGGGGAAAGAGCGCGTCGATCATGGGTACGCCCACGTTGCGCGGCTTGCCGAACGAGGGCGAGAGGTGCATGCGCAGGCCCGGCGCGGCGTTGACCTCGACGATGCCCCCGCCCTGTTCCTCCAACGGCCTGAGCATCGATTCGCAGATCACGTCCACGCCGCAGATGTGCAGGCCTATGGTCTGGGCCGCGTCCACCGCGCGCGCGGCGATGTCGGGATGCACGTCGTCGGTCACGTCGGTGGCGCTGCCGCCGGTGGACAGGTTGGCGTTGTGGCGCAGCACCACGCGCTGGCCCTGCGCCGGCACGGATTCGGGCGTCATGCCCTCGTTGGCCAGGCGCGCCAGGGCAATGTCGTCCAGGCGCACCTTGGTCAGCGCGGTGCCGTGGCCGCTGCCGCGGCGCGGGTCCTGGTTGACGATGTCCACCAGCTCGCGCACGCTGTGCTCGCCGTCGCCCAGCACCTGCGGCGGCTCGCGCCGCGCGGCGGCGACCATCTGGTTGCCCACCACCAGCAGGCGAAAGTCGTGCCCCGGCAGAAACCGCTCGAGCATGACTTCGCTGCCGTATTCGAGCGCCGTCGCCCAGGCGGCCCGCAGTTGCTCGCGCGAGCTGATGTTCACCGTCACGCCCTTGCCCTGGTTGCCGTCGCGCGGTTTGACCACCACCGGCAGGCCCACCTCCTGCGCCAGCGACCAGGCGTCGTCCAGGTCGTGCACCGGACGGCCCAGCGGCACCGGTACGCCGGCGGCGTGCAGCAGGCGCTTGGTCAGATCCTTGTCCTGGGCGATGGATTCGGCCACGGCGCTGGTCATGTCCAGCTCCGCCGCCTGGATGCGCCGCGCCTTCACGCCCCAGCCCAGCTGCACCAGAGAGCCCGAGGTCAGGCGCCGGTAGGGTATGCCGCGCGCAAGGGCCGCGTCGATGATGTTGCGCGTGGA
Source organism: Comamonas flocculans (assembly GCF_007954405.1). NCBI lineage: Bacteria > Pseudomonadati > Pseudomonadota > Betaproteobacteria > Burkholderiales > Comamonadaceae > Comamonas > Comamonas flocculans. The sequence goes on from NZ_CP042344.1 coordinate 2,107,291, forward strand.
CGGGCCCATGCGCACTTCCTGGTCGAGCTCGCGCAGCTCGGCCAGGGTGGTGGCGGTGTCGTAGGGCGTGTCGGCCAGGGCCGCGCGGATCAGCTGCTCGGCCTCCAGCATGGCGCGGCGCCCGACTTCTTCCTCGGTGTATTCGACCACCACCTGGTAGGTATCGGCCTCCACCGTCTCGTGCGTGCGGCTGAAGGTGACGCGGCAGCCCGCCTGCGCCTGCAGCTGGCGCGCGGCCGCTTCCAGCACGTGCGCGAGCGAGACCGCCTGCTCCGCCCCCTGCGGCAGCAGCGCGCCGACTTCGGGAAAGCGTGCGCGCAGGCGCTCTTCAAAGGCCGAGCCGCTGCCGATGTCGTGCTCGCTCGCGTCGCAGTGCACGATGGTCTCGATGGCGGTGCTGCGCGTCCAGAGGTTGGGGCCACGCAAGGCGCGGGTGCGAAGGATCTGCATGGTAAAAATTCAAGTGAAATCGGGGTTTTACGCTTATGGGATATGCGGTAACAGCTATCAAATTTTGTACTCAAAGGTCCTGATGCCGGCCGCGATCAGGTCCGGCGCTATGCCCAGCGCCCAGGCGCAGGCGCTGGCCGCCAGCAGCGCTGCGGGCGCGTGGCTGTCGCCCTGGGCGGGGCGCAGCAGGGCCAGGCGCCCGAGCACGCGCTCCTTGGCGCCGGTGGCCAGCACCAAGTCCTCGCCGCGCAGGAAGACCGCGCGGGCGCTTGCGCTCTGGCGGTGCGTGGCGATGAAGGCGTTGTCGGCTGAGAGGGAGTACGGCAGCACCTCGCCGTCGCACAGCACCGAGAGCTCGGCCACGCTGGCGATGTCGGCGTTCAGCACCCCCGCGCCGTGGGGCAGCACCACGTCGATCTGGGTGCGCAGCACGCGCACCATCTGCTCGGCCGCGCGCACATCGTGGTCGGCCAGCTGCTCCCAGCCGTCCATGTCGGTCACCAGGCCGACCAGGCAGCGGTCGTAGGCCAGACCTTCCTGCAGGATGGAGCGGGCGCTGGTCTGCACCACCACCGCTTCGGCCAGACGGTTGGTCAGCAGCCGGTGGGCGCCGGTCCAGTTGGCGGTGTCGATCGTCTGCGTTTGGCGCCCGGCGATGAACATGCCCTCGCTGCTGGCGATGCCGGTGAGCTTGCCCGACAGCTGCAGCATCCAGCCCACGAGGCGCGCGATGAAGGCGCTGTGCCGCGAGCCCGCGACGCCGACGATGGGAATGCGCCCGGCGTCGCTGCCCGGTTCGCTGCTGCCGGGGAACAGGTGCTCGACGATCGCCTGGCCCACGGGGCGCGGCGCGCCGCTGGAGGGCTTGAGGTGCATCAGCAGGCCCGGGCCGGCGTTGACCTCGAGGATGGCGCCGTCCTGCTCCTTCATCGGCCGGCCCGCTTCCTTGAGGATCAGGTCCATGCCGGCGATGTCCAGCCCCACCACGCGCGCCGCCAGTTCGGCGTAATACGCCACGTCGGGGTGCAGCTCGTCGGTGCAGTCGATCGCCATGTTGCCGTTGCGCTGCAGCAGCACCTGGCGGCCGGGCGCCGGCACGGTCTCGGGCGTCACCTCCTGGCGCGCGAGCTCGAGCTGGATGTTGGGCAGCTGCAGATCCAGCAGTTCCAGCGGGTACTCCTCCTCGATGCCGCGGCGCGGATCGCGGTTGAGCTCGGCCACCAGCTCGGCCAGCGTCTGCTTGCCATCGCCCGTCACGAACACCTGCTCGCCGCGGCAGGCGGCCACCACCTTGCCACCGACCACCAGCACGCGGTGTTCCATGCCCTGGATGTAGCGCTCGACGATGACCTGCGAGCCTTCCTGGTCCGCCAGCGCGAAGGCGGTGCGGATGTTCTCCTGCTTGTACAGCTCCAGCGTCACGCCGCGCGCATGGTTGCCGTCGCTGGGCTTGACGGTGACGGGCAGGCCGATGTCCTGCGCCGCTTCCCAGGCTTCGTCGGCGCTGGCCACGATCACGCCCTCGGGCACCGGCACGCCGGCGGCGGCCAGCAGGCGCTTGGTCAGGTCCTTGTCCTGGGCGATGCCTTCGGCGATGGCGCTGGTCTGGTCGCTCTCGGCGGTCCAGATGCGCCGCTGCGCGGCGCCGTAGCCCAGCTGCACCAGGTTGCCGTCGTTCAGGCGCACGTGCGGGATGCGCCGCTCCTGCGCGGCGTCCACGATGCAGGCGGTGCTCGGGCCCAGGTAGTTGTCGTCGATCGCGGTCTTGATCGCCTGGATGGCGGCCTTGAGGTCGAAGGGCTGGTCGTTGATCGCCGCCATGATCAGCGCATGGCCGCGCGCCAGCGCCTCGCGCGCCACCGCCTCCTCGGGGCAGCGGAACACCATGCGGTAGGTGCCGCTGGTGGAGGTCTCGCGCGTCTGGCCGAACTTGACCGGCATGCCCGAGAGGTTGAGCAGCTCGATGATGACGTGCTCCAGCACGTGCCCCATCCAGGTGCCCTCGTGCAGCCGCTCGATGAAGCCGCCGCGCGTGCCCACGCCGCAGTGGTGCTCGATCAGGTCGGGCAGCCAGGCGGTCAGCCGTTCATTGAAACCCGCGAGCTGGCTGGACGGATGCTGTTCCAGCGCGCCCAGCGCCAGCCAGACTTCGAGCACCGGTTGGTAGGTCCAGATGCTGGGCCCGCGCAGGTAGGTGGTGCGCAGCAGTTGTATGTCGTCGAAGCGTGGCATGGGTCAGGCGTGGAGGGTGGAAAAAGGCCGCCGCGGGGCGAAAAACGCGATGATGCTACAAGCCGCTGTCAGCCGCCGGGCGGGTGCGGGCGTTACTCTGGACTGCGGCATGCGCAGGCTCGGGGAGCTCGCCCGGACCCTGGTGCATCGCCGGCGGGCGGGCGCGAGCGGCCGCCGTGTTCAAGAATCAAGCAATGCAACATCACCGTGAGACGGGCGCCCCGGGCGCCCTGGCAGATTCCCTGAAAACCGATTGGCAAGACATGCTTGCACCCAGCGAGAACGTGCTGGCCGTGCTGCAGGTTGACCTGGACGAGCAGCTGCACTTTGCCGCCACCACCCTGGCGCTGACCGACCGGCGCCTGCTGGCGCGCACCGCCGCTGGCGCGCTGCGCCAGTGGCCGCTGGCCCCCGGGCTGCTGCTGCAGGAGTTCGACGCCTCGGGCGTGGGCACGCTGGAGCTGCACGACGCGCACGAGCGCCTGGCGCTGTGGCGCTTCACGCTCACGCACCACCCCGGGGCGCTCGATTTCCAGCACCACTTCCAGCGCGCGGTCGCCGCGCTGGGCCAGCACGGCGGCATGGCGCCCGAGCCCGAAGACGGCCAGAACTGCCCGCGCTGCCACACCCCGCTGCCCGAGGGCAGCGACGAATGTCCGGTCTGCGGCCTGCGCGAGGAAGAGCCGCGCGCCTCCACCTGGGTGCTGCTGCGGCTGTGGCGCTTTGCCCGGCCCTACAGGAGGCAGCTGCTGCTGGGCTTCGTGCTCACGCTGCTCTCCACGGCCGCCACGCTGGTGCCGCCCTACCTGACGATTCCGCTGATGGACGAGGTGCTGATCCCGTTTCAGGACGGCAAGAGCATCCCAGTGTCCACCGTCGCGCTGTACCTGAGTGGCCTGCTCGCGGCGGCGCTCGTCGCCTGGGGCCTGGGCTGGGCGCGCACCTGGGTGCTGGCGCTGGTGTCCGAGCGCATCGGCGCCGACCTGCGCACCGCCACCTACGAGCACCTGCTGCGCCTGTCGCTGGACTATTTCGGCAGCAAGCGCACGGGCGACCTGATGGCGCGCATAGGCTCGGAGACGGACCGCATCAACGTCTTCCTGTCGCTGCACGCGCTCGACTTCGCCACCGACGTGCTGATGATGGTGATGACCGCCGTCATCCTCGTGTCGATCAACCCCTGGCTCGCGCTGGTCACGCTGGTGCCGCTGCCCTTCATCGCCTGGATGATCCACAGCGTGCGCGACCGCCTGCGCACCGGCTTCGAGAAGATGGACCGCATCTGGAGCGAGGTGACCAACGTGCTGGCCGACACCATCCCTGGCATCCGCGTGGTCAAGGCCTTCGCGCAGGAGGCGCGCGAGGCCGAGCGCTTTCGCGTCGCCAACCAGCGCAACCTGCAGGCCAACGACCGGCTGAACAAGACCTGGAGCCTGTTCTCGCCCACGGTGACGCTGGCCACCGAGATCGGCCTGCTCGTGGTCTGGGCCTTCGGCATCTGGCTGGTGGCGGGCGGGCAGATCACCGTCGGCGTGCTCACCGCCTTCCTGGCCTACATCGGGCGCTTCTACACGCGGCTCGATTCCATGAGCCGCATCGTCTCGGTCACGCAGAAGGCGGCGGCCGGCGCCAAGCGCATCTTCGACATCCTGGACCACGTGAGCAACGTGCCCGAGCCGGTCAACCCTGTGCGCCTGCCGCGCGTGGAGGGCGCGATCGCGCTGCAGGGCGTGGTGTTTCGCTACGGCAGCCGCACGGTGATCAAGAACCTGTCGCTGGCGATACGACCCGGCGAGATGATCGGCCTGGTGGGCCACAGCGGCTCGGGCAAGAGCACGCTGGTGAACCTGATCAGCCGCTTTTCCGACGTGGCCGATGGATCCATCAGCGTGGACGGTGTCGATATCCGCCGCCTGGCGGTGAGCGACTGGCGCCGCCACATCGGCCTGGTGCTGCAGGAGCCCTTCCTGTTCTTTGGCACCGTGGCCGAGAACATCGCCTACGGCAAGCCTGAGGCCACGCGCGCCGAGATCATCGCCGCCGCGCGCGCCGCGCATGCGCACGACTTCATCCTGCGCCTGCCGCTGGGCTACGACTCGCTGGTGGGCGAGCGCGGCCAGGGCCTGTCCGGCGGCGAGCGCCAGCGCATCTCGATCGCGCGCGCGCTGCTGATCGACCCGCGCGTGCTCATTCTGGACGAAGCCACCTCGGCCGTGGATACCGAGACCGAGAAGGAAATCCAGAAGGCGCTGGACAACCTGGTGCAGGGGCGCACCACGATCGCGATCGCCCACCGCCTGTCCACGCTGCGCAAGGCCGACCGACTTGTGGTCATGGACCGCGGCGAGATCGTCGAAGTCGGCCCGCACGATGAACTCATGGCGCGCGAGGGCGCCTACTGGCGCCTGTACCAGGCCCAGGCCCGGCGCGCCGCCGAAGAAGAAGGGGTGGCCGCATGAGCCGATTGTTCGAACTGCGACGCAATGCCCATGGCCGCCTGGTGCTGCATCTGGCCGATGGCAGCGAGCACGTGGGCGTCACGCCGGTGCGCGCCTTTCCGATCGCCGCGCCGGACGAGGGCCTGTCGCTGGTCGGCCCCGAGGGCAAGGAACTCATCTGGATAGAGCGCCTGGCGGATCTGCCCGCGCCGGCGCGCGCGCTCGTCGAGGACGACCTGCGCGTGCGCGAGCTGGTGCCCGAGATCCGGCGCATCGTCTCGGTGTCGAGCTTTTCCACGCCCAGCACCTGGCAGGTGGAAACCGACCGCGGGGCGACCAGCTTCGTGCTCAAGGGCGAGGAGGACATCCGCCGCCTCGCCGAGCGCACGCAGCTGCGCATCAGCGCGAGCGACGGGCTGCAGCTGCGCATTCCCGACCTGCGCCAGCTGGACAAGACGTCGCGCAAGCTGCTTGAGCGGTTTTTATAGCTGTTTGTGCAATAGGACAAAGGGTTTGAGCCGGATTTGATGCTCAAACACCTTCCCCTTGAGCGAGGGCCGAGGGAGACTAATTTGTAACAAAAGACAAAATAGCCTTTATTTGCCCTTTTGTTTGCCGTTATGCAGGTACGACGTAGTGCTAGCTGTATCTGCTGGTCGCTGCCGCCCTCAAGGAGCACGCCATGCCACTATCACCTGTAGACCGAAGTGCCGCGCAGTGGACGCAACTGCGTCCGCAGAGCGACCTGTACTCCACAGGCGCTTCTGGCGCGGTGCCCGTGCGCCCGATCAACCCCGCCAACGCGGTCGAATCCACGGACGCGCTGGGCGGCGGCGCCATCGTGCGCCTGTCCGAAAAGGCCGGCGTGCCCGAGCCGGTGCAGCGCGACTGGACCCTGGCCGAAACCGAGAAGGAAAAGCCCAAGGTCGAAGAGCCGCCGCCGCGCGAGCCGCCGCTGTACCAGCAGCTCATCGACATCGTGCAATCGATGTGGCGTGCCAGCGGCCAGGCGGTGCAGATCGCCGAGGAGATGAACCAGACCACGCTCACCGACAGGCTGAACCAGCAGGTGGCGCCGCCGCCGCGCGAGCAGCCGCTGACCTACGCCGACCCCTCGGTCAAGCGCTCGGGCGGTCTGTGACGGCCTGAGCGCCGGCCGCAGGGCCGCGCTTTCCGCGCACGCCTGGTGGGGAGGGCGCGGTTTTCTTTTCCGTACCAGGGTAGCCTTTGCGCTACCCTTTTTCTTGCCTGGCCGCCGGCTGCAGGGCGCCCACGTGGCCGACCGGCACATGCCGGGCGGCGCTCAGCACATGGCTGCGCTGGTCGTCAAAGAAAAAGTCCGGCTCGAACTCGCGCAGGAAAGGGCCTTTTTCCAGGCCGCCGAGGAACATCGCCTCGTCCACCGTGATGCCCCAGTCGAGCAGGGTGCGCACCGCACGCTCGTGCGCCGGAGCGCTGCGGGCGGTGACCAGCGCGGTGCGGATGCGCATGGTCTGCGAGGCCTGGGCCTGCTGCTGCAGGTGGTGCAGCGCCGCCAGCAGCGGCTTGAAAGGGCCGCCGGCCAGCGGGGTGGTGGCCAGTTCGGTTTCGTGCTGCACGAAGGCGGGCAGGCCACCCTGCTGGTAGACAAGCTCGGCTTCGTCGGAAAACAGCACCGCGTCGCCATCGAAGGCAATGCGCACTTCCAGCGGATAGTGCGCGCCCGCGGGCCGCGACTCGGTCAGCACGCGCGCGGCCGGGTAGCCCATGGAAAGCGCCTGCTGCACGTCCGCCGCATTGGCCGAAAGAAACAGGTGGGCGCCGAGCGGGCGCAGGTAGCCGAAGGGGTCGCGGCCGCGCGTGAACACGCCGCGCTCGATGCGCATGCCCGCCGCCTGGGCCGAGGCGAAGACGCGCAGCCCGCTGGCCGGGTCGTTGCGCGAGAGCATGACGACCTCCACGCGCTGGGCTTCGCTGGTGTTGAAGGCCAGCAGCTTCTTGACCAGCGCAAAGGCCACGCCCGGGCCGGGCGGCTGCTGCACGTGTTCGAGCTGGTAGTGCATGTACTTGGCCTCGTCGCCGGTCTCGAACAGGCGGTTTTCTTCCTCGAAGTCGAACAGCGCGCGCGAGGAGATCGCGACGACGAGCTTGCCGCTCAGGGTGCTTGCCATGGTCTTCTACTTGACGAACTGGTTGAGCTCGATGATGGGCTGCAGCACCGCCAGCACGATGAGCATCACGACCAGGCCCATGGCGACGATGAGCAGCGGCTCCAGGATGGTGGCCAGCTGCAGCGCGCGCCGCTGTACCTCGGCGCCCATCTGGCGTGCGGCGCGCTCCAGCATGAGGGGCAATTGCCCGGTCTGCTCGCCCAGGCGCGCGAACATCGCCAGCAGCGAAGGAAAGCGCCGCGTGCGCGCCAGCGCCGAAGCGAGGGGCGCGCCCTCGCGCACCAGCACCACGGCCTCGAGCGCATCGGCGCGCAGCGCCCGATTGGACAGGGTCTCGGCCGCCGCCTGCAGGGCCTTGAGGATGGGAACTCCGGCGCCGGCGAGCATCCCCAGGGTGCCGGCAAAACGCGCTGCGTTGTAGCCGCGCGCAAGGCGCCCGACCACCGGCAGCCTGAGCCACCAGGCATCGAATTTCTGATGAAAACCGGCATTTTTCAAGGCCAGGCGGGCGCTGAGAGCTATCGCCGCAATAGCAATCAGCACCAGCCAGCCATAGTCGCGCACGAAGTCGCTGATCGCGAGCATCACCACCGTGAGCAGGGGCAGCGCACGCTTGCTGCCGGCAAACACGCTGGCCACCTGGGGCACGACATAGCCCACCAGGAACAGCACGATGGCGATCGCCACCACGGTGACGATGGCCGGGTACAGCGCCGCCCCGATGAGCTTGCCGCGCAGCTGCTGGCGCTCTTCCAGGTCGTCGGCCAGGCGCTCGAGCACCTGCGCCAGGCCGCCGCTGGCCTCGCCTGCGCCGATCACCGCGCAGTAGATGGGCGAGAACTCGCGCGGAAACTGCGCCAGCGCCCGGGCAAAGGGGCTGCCGGCGTTGACCTCGGCGCGCAGGGTGGCCAGCAGCTGGCGCTGGCGCTCGTCCTCGGCCTCGTCGGCCAGCGCGGTGAGCGCGCGCTCCAGTTGCAGGCCCGAGCCGACCAGCCCGGCAAGCTGGCGCGTCCACACCGCCAGCGTGGTGCTGTTGAACACCGGCCGGGTGAGCAGACGCTGGAGCAGCGTCGGCGCGGCGCCGTCCTGCCCCTGCAGCGTGCCCACCTCCAGCGGCACCAGCGCCTGCGCGCGCAACAGGCTGCGTGCGGCGCGCGCGGTGTCGGCCTCCAGCGTGCCGCGGCGCACGCGGCCTTCGCTGTCCAGGGCTTCAAAGGAAAAGGCAGGCATGGAAAGACCGATGCTGATTGTGCGGACTCAATCGCCCGCGCCCAGTGCCTGCGCCGCGATCTCCAGCGAGCGCAGGCGCAGCGCCGGCTCGAAGACGTCGCAGCTCAGCATGAATTCGTCGGCCTGCGTGGCCCGGGCGATGGCGGCAAAGCCCTCGCGCACCGTGTCCGGGCCGCCGATCACGGCCAGCGCCAGGAAGTCCGCGATCGCCGAACGTTCGGCCTCGCCCAGGCTGGCCATGAAGCCGGGCACCGGCGGCGCCAGCAGGCCGCGCCGGCCGGTGACTATGCCCAGCACGCGCTGCTGGATGCTGCTGGCCAGCAGCTCGGCCTCTTCGTCCGTGGGCGCGGCCACCAGCGGTACGCCGATGAGGGTGTAGGGCTTTGCCAGCACCTTGGACGGGCGGAACTGGCGGCGGTACAGCTCCAGCGCGGGCAGCAGCAGGCGCGGCGCGAAATGCGATGCAAAGGCGTAGGGCAGTCCCCTCTCGGCCGCCAGCTGGGCGGAAAACAGGCTCGAACCCAGCAGCCAGATCGGCACCTCGGTGCCCGCGCCAGGCACCGCGGTAATCGCCTGCCCCGGCTGCGCCGGCCCGAGCAGGCGCTGCAGCTCGGCCACGTCGCGCGGAAAGTCCGCTTCGGTCTCCACGCGGTCGCGGCGCAGCGCGCGCATGGTGGCGCGGTCGGTGCCGGGCGCGCGCCCGAGGCCGAGGTCGATGCGCCCGGGGTAGAGGCTGGCCAGCGTGCCGAAGGCTTCGGCCACCACCAGCGGCGCGTGGTTGGGCAGCATCACCCCGCCCGAGCCGACGCGAATGCGCGCGGTCTGCCCGGCCACATGGCCCACGAGCACCGCGGTGGCCGAGCTTGCGATGCCCGGCATGTTGTGGTGTTCGGCCAGCCAGTAGCGGGCAAAGCCCAGTTGCTCAGCCTTGCGGGCGGTGCGCACGGTGGTGGCGATCGCCTCGGCGGGCGTGCCGCCTTCGCGCACCGCCACCAGGTCCAGCATGGAGAGTTTCGGAGTCTTCATGGCTGCAGATTGTGCCGGGGCCCGCATGGGTTGGGCGGGCCTGCCGATAATGGCCATTGCATGCACAACGGAGATGGACCATGGGATTGGTATTGAGCAGCAGCGACGTGGCCGAGCAGCAGACGCTGGCCAGGACCTTCGTGCACAGCGCCATGGGCGCGGGCGGCGACAACGTCTCGCCGCAACTGGCCTGGAGCGGCGTGCCCGAGGGCACGAAGAGCTTTGCCTTGACGATGTACGACCCCGACGCGCCCACCGGCTCGGGCTGGTGGCACTGGGTGGTCTACGACATCCCGGCGGATTGCGCCGGCCTGCCGCGCGGCGCGGGCAACCCGGGCGGCGCGCTGCCTGCCGGGGCGAAGCAGGGTCGCACCGACTTTGGCAGCAAGGAATACGGTGGCGCCGCGCCGCCTCCCGGCCATGGCCCGCACCGCTACGTCTTCACGCTGCATGCGCTGAACGTGGACAAGCTCGATGTGCCTGACGATGCGTCGGCGGCCTACGTGGGCTTCATGATCCACTTTGCCCGGCTGGGCGAGGCAAGACTCACCGCGCAGTACGAGCGCTGATCGCGGGCGCCGCCGTGGCCGCTCTTTGCATGCCGCGCAAGCCCCTCACCCCTCCCTCTCCCCAAAGGGGCGAGGGCGGTCGGCTGTGCCGGTTTTGCACTCTTTCCCCCAAAGTGGCAAAGGTGACTGGCTGCGCCGGTTTTGCTCCCTCCCCCTTTGGGGGAGGGCGGGGGTGGGGGCCAGCGGCGGTGGCTGAAACCCAAGGCTCCGGTGGTACAGACTTGCCCTCAAGGGGCTAATCGCGCGTCACGCGCAGCACCTCTTCGCGGCTGGTGATGCCGCTGGCGATCAGCCGCTCGGCGTCCTCGCGCATCAGCTGCATGCCCGCGGCCTGCGCCTGCGCGCGGATTTCGGCCTCGCCGGCCTGGCGGTGCACCAGGCCGCGGATCGCATCGTCCACCGTCAGCAGTTCGAACACCCCCGTGCGGCCCTGGTAGCCCGTCTGCCCGCAGGCTTCGCAGCCCGCGCCGTGGCACTGCGTGCACAGCTTGCGCACCAGGCGCTGGGCCAGCGCGCCCAGCAGCGATGAGGAAAGCAGAAAGGGCTCCACCCCCATGTCGATCAGCCGGGTGACGGCGCTGGCCGCGTCGTTGGTGTGCAGCGTGGCCAGCACCAGGTGGCCGGTGAGGCTGGCCTGGATGGCGATCTGCGCGGTCTCGAAGTCGCGGATCTCGCCGATCATGATCACGTCCGGGTCCTGGCGCAGGATGGCGCGCAGCGCCTTGGCGAAGGTGAGCTCGATGCGCGCGTTCACCTGCGTCTGGCCCACGCCTGGCAGCTCGTACTCGATCGGGTCTTCCACCGTCATGATGTTGGCGTGCGCCGCGTCCAGCCGCGAGAGCGCGGCGTACAGCGTCGTCGTCTTGCCCGAGCCCGTGGGCCCGGTCACCAGCAGGATGCCGTGCGGCTGGGCGATCAGGTGCGTAAAGCGCGCCAGCACCTCGCCCTGCATGCCCACGGCCTCCAGGCTCAGCTTGCTCTCGCTCTTGTCCAGCAGCCGCAGCACCGCGCGCTCGCCGTGGGCGTTGGGCAGGGTGGAGACGCGCACGTCGATGGCGCGCGTGCCCAGGCGCAGGCTGATGCGCCCGTCCTGCGGCAGGCGTTTTTCGGCAATGTCCAGGTCCGCCATGATCTTCAGGCGGCTGATCAGCGCCGCGTGCAGCGCGCGGTTGGGCTGCACCACCTCGCGCAGCTGGCCGTCGACGCGAAAGCGCACGCTGGAATGGCGCTCGTAGGGCTCGATGTGGATGTCGCTCGCGCCGTCGCGCGCCGCCTGCGTGAGCAGGGCGTTGAGCATGCGGATGATGGGCGCGTCGCCCGCGCTCTCCAGCAGGTCCTCCACCGCGGGCAGCTCCTGCATCATGCGCGACAGGTCGGCCTCGCCCTCCACCTCGCTCACCACCGTGGCGGCGCTCGATTCGCTTTGCGCATAGGCCGCGCTGATGCGCTGGGCCAGCTCGGGCGCCGGCAGGGGCAGCAGCTGGGCGACGGCGTGCTTGCGCATCACCTCCGACAGGGCGGCGGCGCCGGGCTCGGGGCCGTGCCACAGCAGCAGCTGCTGGCCGTCGTCTTCCAGCAGCAGCTGGTTGGCGCGCGCAAAGGCATAGGGCAGGGGGTGGCGCATCGCACTCAGGGGCTGGGTGGCAGGTCGCCTGCGAGCGGCATCTGCTGCGCGGCGGGCGCAGCTTCGGCGGGCGGTGCGGCGGCCGGCATGCCGGCCGGGGGCAGTGGCAGCGGCACGCCCGCGGCCGCGCCGGCGGGCAGCGGCGGCAGCACCGGAGCGTCGCTCACGCTGCGCAGCACCGCGCGCTGCTCGGGCTGGGTGGCCTGCTGCAGTGCGCGGATGGCTTCGTAGCGGTCCATCACCAGGGTGTCGCTGGTGCTGCTGTCGCGCACCACCACGGGGCGCAGGAAGATCATCAGGTTGGACTTCTGGCGCGTGCGCGATTCGCTGCGAAACAGGTTGCCCACCACCGGCACGTCGCCCAGCACCGGCACCTTGTCCTCGCCCAGCGAATACGCGTCTTCGAGCAGGCCGCCGAGCACGATGATGTTGCCGTCGTCCACCAGCACCGTCGATTCGATCGAGCGCTTGTTGGTCGAAGGTCCGTAGGGGCTGGAGAGCGTGGACTTGTCCACGTTGGAGACTTCCTGGTAGAGCGTGAGCTTGACGGTGCCGTTCTCGTTGATCTGCGGGCGCACGCGCAGCATCAGGCCCACGTCCTTGCGGTCCACCGTGGTGAAGGGGTTGACCGAGCCGTTGTTGCCGCCGGTATTGGTGTACTGGCCGGTGGGGAAGGGCACGTTCTCGCCGACGATGATCTGCGCCTCCTCGTTGTCCAGCGTCAGCAGGTTGGGCGTGGACAGCACGTTGGCGCTGCCGCTGTTTTCCAGGAAGTTGGCCAGCGCCCCCAGGTAGTACTTGCCGTTGATGCGCGGCGCCACCGCCAGGTTGAAACCCGCGTTCGGGCGGGCTTCGGCCAGCGTGCTGGCGTCGCCGCTGGCCGCGGCCAGCGCCAGGTCCAGGATGTTGGTGCCGCCCACGCCCGAGTTGGTGCCCAGCAGCCCCAGGGTGCCGCCGTAGCGCCCGAGCACGCCCTGCCACTGGATGCCGAATTCGGCCACCTTGTTGGCGCTCACCTCGACGATCAGGCTCTCGATCAGCACCTGCGCGCGCCGCCCGTCGAGCTTGTCGATGACGGCGCGGATCTGGCGAAACAGCGGCTCGGGCGCGGTGATGATGAGCGAATTGGTCGCCGGGTCGGCCTGGATGATGCCGCCGGTGGAGATGGCTTCGGGCGGGGCGCCCGCGCCGCCCGCCGCCGCGTTGCTGCCCAGGCCGCCGGCGGACGACGCGCCCAGGCCGGACGCGGCGCCGATGCCTGCCGCGCCCAGGCCGCCGGCGCCGCGCAGACGGGCGGCGCCGGTGCTCGGGGTGCTGGCCGGGATACCGCCGCCTGCGCCCTCGTGCCCGGGGGCCTCGGCCGCCAGCGCGGCGCGCAGCGTGGTGGCCAGGCGCACCGCGTCGGCGTTCTTCAGATAGACCACGTGGATGTTGCCGCTGGCGGCGCCGCTGGTGCTGATGGCCGGCTGGTCCAGCTGCGCCACCAGCGCACGCACCTGCGCCAGGCGCGCCGGATTGGCTGCGCGCACGATCAGGGCGTTGCTGCGTGGCTCGGCCAGCAGCGTGGTCTTGAACGCGGTGTCCGCCTGGGCCTGCACCGCCGCGGGTGCACCGGGCGTGGAGGACGTGGGCGTGCCGCCTTCGATCAGGCGCGCCACCAGCGGCGCCAGCTCGGAGGCGATCGCGTGGCGCAGCGGCATCACCTCCAGGTCGGTGGCGTGCGCCACGTCCATCGCGGCGATGATGCGCGCGATGCGCTGCAGGTTGTCCGCATAGTCGGTGATCACCAGCGAGTTGTTGCCGGGGTTGGCGTTGATGGTGTTGTTCGGGCTGATCAGGGGGCGCAGCACCGGCACCAGGTTGTTGGCGCTCTCGAAATTGAGCTTGAAGATCTGCGTGACGATCTGCCCGCCCGCGGCCACGCCCCTGCCGCCGCCCGGCGAGACGCTCACCGTGCCGGTCTGCAGCTTGGCGTCGGCTTCGGGCACCACCTTGTACAGGCCGCCGGACTCGACCACCGTGTAGCCCTGCAGGCGCAGCGCCGCCAGGAACTGGTTGAAGGCCTGCATCGGCGGCACCGGGTTTTCCGTCGAGAGCGTGAGCTGGCCCTTCACCCGCGGGTCCACCACCACGTTGCGTCCGGTGATGGTGGCCATGGTGCGCGCCACCGCCTCGATGTCGGCGTTGGCGAAATTCAGCGTCACCGGCTCGCTGGCCTGCACGCTGCCCGCCGCTCTGGCGGTTTTTGAATGATTTTGGCCCCAAGCGCCCGTCCACAAAGCGCAAGCAGCTATTAAAAAAATAGTTTGCCGCAGAATCGGCAGAGGCCGGAAGTACATGGATTCAACCAATCGTGATGACGGAGCGCGCACCGCTGCGCCGCCCAATGATATTGAGCAGGTTGGCCAGCTGCGCCTCGCTGCCCGGCGCCGCCGTGGCTTCGCCGGCAAAACGCAGGCGCTGGCCCACCCATTGGCCGCTGCCGGACAGGCGCAGCGCGCCTTCCAGCGTGGAGAGCGTCAGGCGCGGGGCAGCGCCGCCGCTGAGCACCAGCCGGTAGCTGCCCATGGGCTGCAGCGTCGACAGGCGCGAGGAGATGTGGCGCAGCTCGAGCTGCGCCGTGCCGGAAAGCTCCATGCGCCCGCGCGCCCAGGCGAGCTCCAGCGCGCTGGTGTCCAGCGCCAGCTGGCCGCGCAGCTGCACCGTGTTCCAGGGCGTGCCCAGGCCCGCGAGCAGCGCGGCCGGCCACAGGCTCTGGCCGTCGCCCACCTGTACTTGCGCCGTGCCCCAGCCCAGGCGCAGGCGCGCCTGCAGCGGCGTGGGCGTGCAGCAGTCCAGGCGCAGCTGCAGCCGCGCGCCGGCCCATGCGGGCCGGATCTGCCAGTGCACGCGCCCGGGCAGGGCCAGCGCGTCGTGGCTGCCCTGGCCGCCGGTCAATTGCAGCTGTGCCGAGCCGCTCCAGAGCGTGCCCTCGCTCGCCGTCAGGCGCAGCTGTCCGGCGCTGGCGCGCTCCAGCGCGGCCGCGAGCCAGTGCGCGGGGGGCTGCAGCACGAGCACGGCCAACACCCCCAAGGTCAGACCCAGGCCGGCCCAGCTCCAGGGCGGGCGCGGCGCGGCGTTCGCGCGGGTGCTCGTCACGGCGCGGGCAGGGTCAGGACGACGCTGCCGCTCCAGCGCGGTGCCTCGTCGCCCGGCACCTGTTTCAGCTGCACCTGCTCGGGCAGTGCCTGGGCGCTGGCGCGCAGCTGAGCCAGCCATGAGGCCAGCGCGGCGGCGGGCACGTCGGTCAGGACCACGGTGGCGCGCCCCGCGCTGATGCTGAGCGTGGCACCCGCGCCGAGCAGCGCCTGGCTGCTCTGGCGCAATTGCGCGGGGGCATCGACCTCGTCCTGGCGCGGCGCGGCCTTGAGCTGCTCAGCCTGGGCCTGCAGCTGCTGCATCTGCTGCCATTGCGCATCCACGCGCGCATGGCGCTCGGCCGAGCTGCGCAAGGCCTTGAGCGGCGGCGCCAGCAGCAGGCCCCAGAGCAGCCCCAGCAGCACCACGCCCAGCGCCGCGCGCACCAGCGTGCGCTCGCGCGGCGCCAGTGCGCCCCAGGCGCTGCGAGCGGAAGCCAGTGCCTTCATGGAGCGCCCCGCAGTTGCAGCACCAGCGCCTGGTCTTCGCGGCCGAGCTGCAGGCCCGCTGCCGCCAGCTGCTGGCGCGCCGCGCCGAGCTGTTCCTCGCTGAGCGAGAGGCCTGCCAGGCGCAGCCGCCCCTGGCCGTAGTCGATGCCGCTGGGCACCTGCCCCGGCGCCAGCACGGCGGCGGCCATGGCGAGCAGGGCCTCGAAGTCGCCCGGCGCCAGCGCACCGGAGGCGCGGCGCAGCTCGTCCACCTCGCGCTGCATCTGCACCGGCGCGTCGACCACCAGCTTGACCTGGGGGAAGGTCTGGGTGAGCAGCTTGCGCGTGGCCTCCTGGCGCTGGCGCAGCCCGCGCGCGTCCTGCCAGGCCCAGAGGTTCAGCGCCAGCAGCTGCAAGGCCACCAGCAGCACCAGCGCCCAGCGTGCGGCGCGCCACTGCCGCGCATGCAGCAGCGCGCTGACGCCCGCGCCCAGCCAGCGGCGCGTGCGCTGGCGGCGGTTGCGCGCGAGGTCGAACTGCGCCAGGTTCCAGGAGCCGCGCGCAGCGGCCAGCAAGGCCTCGGCGCGCGGCAGCAGGGCGGCGCTGCGTTCGAGCACGCGCTCGGCCAGTTCGGCCACGGCGGGCTCGGCGCGCAGCGGCGTTTGCGGCTGCAGCAGGCTGCGCAGCGCCGGCGCGTGCAGGGGCAGCTGGCCCAGGGCCAGGTTCTCGCCCATGCCGGTGAGCACGGCCATGGCGTGCTCGGGCTCGCCGACGACGGTGCATTCCATCTGCCCGCTGGCGGTGGGCCCGGGCGCCCAGGCAGGCACGACGCGGGCCACGCGGTGGCCGGCGGCTTCCAGCGCCTGCAGCGCGCCCTGCAGCCAGGCGCGCTCGCACACCGCCACCCAGATCGGCGTGCCGGTGGCGGCCTCGGGTTGCAGCGCAAAATGCAGCAGCGCCGGCTCATCGAGCAGCTGCTCTTCGAGCAGGCCCTCCAGCACCGTGCGCAGACGCTGCGCCTGGCCCAGCGTGCCCTGCGGCAGCGTCACGCGCTGCCAGGAAAGGCGCGACAGCGGCACCACGGCGACGGTTTCGCCGGTGCGCCCCGGCGCGGGCAGCAGGGCCGCGGTGCACTGGCCGGTGCGTGCGGCGCCATAGCCATCGTCCGTCAGCACATAGCCCAGCTCGGTGCTGGGCCCGGGCGACTCGGGCGGCAGGGGAACGATCAGCGTGCTCATGGCGGGGGCAGGTCGGGCATTGTAGGTGCGGGGGTGCCCGCGTCCTGCGGCCAGCCGCCGCGCTCGCGCCAGAGGGTGCGCGCCGCGCCGCGCTGCTTGAACACCAGCGAGCGTTCCTGCACTACCACGTCCTCCAGCCGCAGCCGCCCGCGCACCTCGTAGTAGCTGGAGGCCACGTCGTGCACGTCCACGCGCACCGCGTCGGGCTTGCCGAGCGCGCTGGCGGCGTCGCTCACGCGGGTGAAATAGCGCGCCTGGCGTTGCTGCGCGAGCTGCTGCGCGTCGGCCATGGAAATGCCGTCCATGCCGGCCCACAGCAGCACGGCGCTGGCGGTGTTGAGGTTCAGCCGCGTGCGCACCGGCAGGATGGTGGCGTAGGGCGCAAGCTGGCGCACGACCGGCGCGGGCACGCCCCACCAGGCCAGTTGCTGCAGGGTCTGGGGCAGCAGCGGCGCGGCCGCGGCCGCTTCGCCGCCGGTGTCGCCGCGCGTGGCCTGCACCATGTGCCGGGCGATCCGATCGAGCAGCGCGGTGTCCAGCCCCAGGTAGGAGAACAGCCGCGCGAACTGGCGCAGCGCCACCGGGTCCACCGCGTTGCCCTGGGCCAGATTGCGCAGGTTCAGCAGGCCCTGCTGGTCGATGATCTCGCCCGAGAGGAAGGCATCGGCCACGTCGGTGCTGGCGTCGCTCACCGCGCCATGCTGGGCCGCAAGAAAGGTGGACAGGCGCGCTTCTTCCAGCGGCACCGACCAGGGCTCGCTCAGGTTGTCCGTGCCGTCGCCGCGTGCCAGCGAGTCTTCGCGCAGGATCAGCCGTGCCCAGTCCAGCGCGCCCACCAGGATCCAGGCCGACTGCACGCGCGCGCGCTCGGCCGCCTCCACCTGCACCGCGCGCCATTGCTGCCATAGCGCACTGGCGGCGAAGGCCGCAACCAGGGTGACCACCAGCATCGCGGTGAGCAGCGCCGCGCCGCGCTGGTCGCGCCGCGCGTTCACGACTTGTTGCCTCCCAGCGTCGGGTTGACCCAGTCGCGCGTGATCTGGCCGCTGAGCGCGCCGCCCGGTGCCAGCGTGATCTGCAGGCGCACGCCCTCGGGCAGGGTCACCGCGGGGGTGGCCACCGGCTGCGCGCCGCCGTCCACCGGCCGCGGCGCGCTGGCACTGGACAAGGCGTTGGCCCAGGCGCCCTCGCGATAGAAGAACAGCTGCCAGCCGGCCAGCGGCAGCAACACGGTTTCGCCGCGGCGCGTCTGCGCGCTCGGGGTGCGCGCCCAGAGCGCCGCCTGGTCCCAGGCCTGCTGCCACTGCGCGGCCGTGGCCACGGGCGGCGACTGCCAGCGCAGCCACTGGTCGCTGCCATCCACGCTGCGCAGCGCCCAGGCCACCACGCGCAGGCCCGGGTCCTCGGCTTGCGGGCTGCGCCGCGTCAGGCGCAGCAGCTGGCCGTCCCAGGCGATGGGGGTGGTGTGCTCCAGGGTCTGCACCGCGTTCAGGTCGGTCTCCCACTGGTCGAGCACGGTCTGCAGCGTCAGCACCGCGTCGGTGTGCGCGCCCGTCTGCTGCTGCGCGCGCACCATGGCGTCGAGCCCGCGCCAGCTGACCACGGCCAGCAGCGCCAGCACCGCGATCGCCACCAGCAGCTCCACCAGCGTGAAGCCGCCGGGAGAGGGTCCGGCGCGCTCCTTCATCAATAGCGTCCCACGATGGTGGACAGGCGCAAAACCGGGTTTTTGGCCTGAAAAACCTGCGCATCCACGCGGCGAAACTGCGGATTGGGCGTGGGCGTGACCTGCAACTGCACCAGATAGTCGCGCCCGGCCTGCACGCAGGGCCCGCTGCTGTCGCCCAGCGAGGGCATCTGACGCGACAGGCGCACCGCCACCAGCGCGTTCTCGGCGCAGACATGGGCCAGCGTGATGTCGGTCTGGCGCGCGCTGTTGCGCACCAGCGCATTGCTGGCCTGCGAGCCGGCCAGCAGCGCAATCGCCACGATGCCCAGCGCCACCAGCACCTCCACCAGCGTGAAGCCGCGTGCGCGCATGGACTTCAATGCAGCGCGTGCGCGGCAAAGGGGCGCAGTCCGTCGCTGGCCACGCGCACCGTCTGTCCGGGCAGTTCGGGGTTGACGATCAGCACCTCCTGCGGACCGATCAGCGGCTCCGGCCCGAGCCACAGCGGCGCCGGCGTCAACACCCGGGTCTGCGCCTGCAGCCAGTGCCGGGGCAGCGGCTCGCCAGTCAGGCCCTCGAAGCGAAAGCCGCCCGGCTCGGCACGCCAGCGCACCGCATTGCCCGAGGCGCGCGACTGCGCCCGCGCCGACTCCAGCAGCGCCGCGAGGCGCTCGCCTTCGCGCTCAAGCGCGTGGCGGCCCGTGTCGCCGAGCGCAAAACCCACGCCCACGCTGGCTACCGCGATGATGGCCACGACCACCAGCAGCTCCAGCAGCGTGAAGCCGCGCAAGCCCCTGGCGGGGCGGGACGCGGTGCGCGGCGTACGTACGCAGGTGCCGCTATTGCCAGCTGCCGATGTCCGCATTCTTGCCCTCGCCACCGGGCTGGCCGTCCGCGCCGAAGGACATCACATCCACCTCGCCCTTGATGCCCGGGTTCAGGTACTGGTAGGGGTTCTTCCAGGGGTCGGTGGGCAATTTTTCCAGATAGGGGCGCCAGTTGGGCGGCACCGGTGCGGCGGTCGGCTTGCTCACCAGGGCCTGCAGGCCTTGTTCGCCGGTGGGATAGCGCAGGTTGTCCAGCTTGTAGAGCTTGAGCGCCTGCATGAGGTTGGTCACGTCGGTGCGCGCGGCCGTCTCGCGCGCGTCGTCGGCACGGTCCAGCACATTGGGCACGATGAGCGCGGCCAGCACCCCGATGATGACCAGCACCACCATCAGCTCGATCAGGGTGAAGCCCGCAGCGCGGCGCAAGCGGCCAGAAATGGAAGACAGGGGCACGGAAGGGCTCTTTCGGCAGGATGAAAAATGGCAAGCCGCTCAATGATAATGGGCCCATGTCCGCCCCTGCCCGCCACCCCTGGAGCCTGCGCCTTGCCACGCTGGGCTTGTGGCTGCTGTGCGGCGCCAGCCTTGCCTGGTGGGC
Source organism: Comamonas flocculans (assembly GCF_007954405.1). Classification (NCBI taxonomy): domain Bacteria; kingdom Pseudomonadati; phylum Pseudomonadota; class Betaproteobacteria; order Burkholderiales; family Comamonadaceae; genus Comamonas; species Comamonas flocculans. The sequence continues at coordinate 2,126,947 of NZ_CP042344.1, forward strand.
GATCCGGCTCGCGCGCGCGCCCGCCGTCGCGCCGGTGCCCGTGGCCGCCGCCGAGCCACCGGCGGTGGACGCCGCCGCGCTGGCACGTCTGCTGGGCGCCAGCCCGGCCGTGGTTTCGGACGCCGCCGAACCCGAGTCCGCCCATCTGGTGCTGCGCGGCGTGCTGGCGGGCACGCGCAGCGGGCAGGGCGCGGCCTTGATCGCCGTGGGCGACAAGCCGGCCAAGCCGTATCGGGTGGGGGCTCAGGTCGCGCCCGGCCTGGTCGTGCAGTCGCTCGGCGCGCGCGAGGCCCGGCTGGGCGCGGCACTCGATGGCGCGGCCACGATGACGCTGGAGCTGCCGCGCCCTTCTCCTTCTCTTTCCCCCTCGCCCCCAGGCAGAGGGAAGGGCTGAGGGCCAGCGGCGCATTCATGCCCCCTGCTGCGATCGGGCAGCCCCTCTCCCAGCCTCTCCCCAAAGGGGCGAGGAGCCAGCCCGAGCACCGTCTTGCTCCCCCGCTCATCCTCTCCCCAAAGGGACAAGGACCCAACCAGGCTCAGTGCCCGTTGGCCTCCAGAAACAGGCGATAGGCCGGGTTTTGCGTCTCTTCGATATACGGATAGCCCAGCGCCTTCAAGAACGCATCGAACGCCGCGCTGTCCTGTGCCGGCACCTGCATGCCCACGAGGATGCGGCCATAGTCCGCGCCCTGGTTGCGGTAGTGGAACAGCGAGATGTTCCAGGCCGGCGCCATCAGGCTCAGGAACTTGAACAGCGCACCCGGCCGCTCGGGGAAGGTGAAGCGCATCAACCGCTCGTTGCGTGCCAGGCTGGAATGCCCGCCGACCAGGTGGCGCAGGTGCTCCTTGGCCATTTCGTCGTGCGTCAGGTCCAGCGCCGCGTAGCCGTTCTTCTCGAAGGAGCGGGCGATTTTTTCCGATTCGCCGCGGCTGTGGGTGGACAGGCCGACAAAGACGTGCGCGCGCTGCGGGTCGCTGATGCGGTAGTTGAATTCCGTCACGCTGCGCGGCCCGCCCGGCAGCGCGCCGACCACTTCGCAAAAGCGCTTGAAGCTGCCGCGCTCTTCGGGGATGGTGACCGCGAACAGCGCCTCTTTCTCTTCGCCGACCTCGGCACGCTCGGCCACGAAGCGCAGGCGTCCGAAATTCATGTTCGCGCCCGAGAGGATGGCCGCATAGGTCTCGCCACGGCGCTTGTGCGCGGCCACGTACTGCTTGATGGCCGCCACGCCCAGCGCGCCGGCGGGCTCGACGATGCTGCGCGTGTCGATGAAGATGTCCTTGATCGCCGCGCACACCGCGTCGGTATCGACGCGCACGTACTCGTCCACCAGCGCGCTGGCGATGCGAAAGGTTTCCTTGCCCACCAGCTTGACCGCGGTGCCGTCGGAAAACAGACCCACGTCCTGCAACTGCACGCGCTTGCGCGCATCGGCCGATTGGGCCATGGCGTCGGAATCGCTCATCTGCACGCCGATCACCTTGACCTCGGGATTCACGGCCTTGACGTAGTTGGCGACGCCGGCGATCAAGCCGCCGCCGCCTATGGGCACGAAGATGGCGTCGAGCCGGCTGCTGCCCAGCTGCTGCACCTGTTGCAGGATCTCCATCGCGATCGTGCCCTGGCCGGCGATCACGTCCGGGTCGTCGAAAGGGTGAATGAAGGTCAGCTGCTGCTGGCGCTGCAGGCGCACCGCCTCCTCGTAGGCGTCCGAATAGCTCTCGCCGCTGAGCAGCACCTCGGCGCCCAGGTTCTTCACTGCGTCGATCTTGACCTGGGGCGTGGTGGTCGGCATCACGACCACCGCACGGGCGTTCATGCGCGCGGCGCTCAGCGCCACCCCCTGGGCGTGGTTGCCGGCCGAGGCGCAGATCACCCCCTTGGCCAGTTGCTCGGGCGTGAGCCTGGCCATCTTGTTGTAGGCCCCGCGCAGCTTGAAGGAAAACACCGGCTGCTGGTCCTCGCGCTTGAGCAGCACCTTGTTGTGCAGGCGCCGCGACAGCGCCTTGGCCGGCTGCAGCGCCGACTCGATCGCCACGTCGTACACCCGTGCGGTCAATATCCGGGTCAGGTAGTCGAAGGGGGTGAGCGCTGGGGCCATGGGCGGTCGGTGCAGGGGCGGCAAAACCGGCAATCATAGGCCTCGCGCCCCGGCGGGCGGGCGCCGCAGGGGCGGTGGGACAATGGCGGCCTTGCGCCGCGTCGCGCCGATCACGTCGAAAGGAAACTTGCCATGGTGGAATGCACCGTCAGCTGGACGGGCGCTGCGGGCCCGCGCTCGGGCATGGGCTTCGTCGCGGAGACCGGCAGCGGCCACATCCTCAACATGGACGGCGCGCCCGACGCCGAGCGCCCCGAACACGGCGGCCTGAACCTGGCCCCGCGTCCGCTGGAGACCGTGTTGGCGGGCACCGGCGGCTGCAGCGCCTACGACGTGGTGCTGATCCTGCGCCGCGGCCGCCACGACGTGCGCGGCTGCAGCGTGCACCTGAAGGCCGAGCGCGCCAGCACCGACCCCAAGGTGTTCACGCGCATCCACCTGCAGTTCACCGTCACCGGGCGCCAGCTGCCGCGCGAGGCGGTGCAGCGCGCGGTGCAGCTCAGCCACGAAAAGTACTGTTCGGCGCTGGCCATGCTCTCGGGCACGGCGCAAATCACCACCGGCTTTGAACTGCGCGAGTCCTGAGCTGCGGCGGGTTGTTGTCATTGAACAACAGAACCCGTGGCAGTGGCCGCTTTCGAGGCGATTTGCTTTGCTTATCCGCCCGGTCTCTGTTGCAATACGTAGAACTTCCCCACCAGGAGGTTGGCCCGGCGAGGCAGTGCTCGCATGGACAAAGTCTTTCAGGCCGGAGCCTTCTATTTAACCTTGGAGTATTGGTAATGAAAAAATCTCTGATTGCCTTGGCAGTCTTGGGCGCTTCGGGCTTTGCGATGGCGCAATCGTCGGTGACGTTGTATGGCGTGGCCGACGCTGGTTTGGCACGTGCTCAAACCTATGTTGGCGGTCCTGGCACTGGCGCGGGTACGCTCGCTGCTTGGGCGCTGGGTGCGGACAAGACCAGCCGGACCGGCATGTCCTCCGCCGACACGATGAACAACGGCAATAGCCGTCTGGGCGTGCGCGGTGTGGAAGATCTGGGTGGCGGTCTGAAGGCTGGTTTCAATTTTGAATCGGGTCTCTCGCTCAAGGACGGGGAAGCCAAGGGTTCGGGTGGTGGTTTCTGGGGCCGTGCCGCCAACATGTACGTCGGTGGTGGCTGGGGTACCTTCTTGATGGGCCGTACGCTGAACCCGTCCTTCTTTGCTCTGGCTACTTATGAACTGACCGGCACCGCCAACTATTCGGTGATTGGCAATACCTACAGCTTCACTGGTATTGGCCCGCGTTCCAGCAGCCTGTTCCAGTACAAGACGCCGAATTTCGGTGGTTTTTCCGGAACGTTGGGCTACGTTTTCAAGGATGACAACAGTGGCAATGCCAAGTGGGATGCCAACTTGATCTACGCCAATGGCCCGATCGCCGCCAGCTTGGGCGTGAACAAGACGAAGGATCAGCCGACCAACTTCGCTTTGGGCGGCAAGTACAACTTCGGCCAATTCGTGGTGGCTGCTTCGTATCACAACATCGGGGTTAATGCCGCTGGTACTGAATATCGCCGTCGTGGTTTTGCGATCGGTGGCACGGCCAACTTCGGCCCCGCTTCCGTCACGCTGGACCTGACCCGCGACACCAAGAACGAGGTCACTGGTGTTTATGGTCACAAGTTCACCAACGTTCTGCTCGAAGGCAAGTACAGCCTGTCCAAGCGCACCTTCGCGTACGCTGCTTACCTGAAGCTGGACGGCACCAACAACTACGGTGTGGGCCTGCGCCACAACTTCTGATGACGCCGCTGCCCCCACGGGCAGCGCCTGAATCAGTCAAAGCCGCCTTCGGGCGGCTTTTTTGCGTGGCTGCGTCCCGCATTCTTCGGCGCAATAGCCAGGTGAAAGTCGCTGTCTGCGTTAGCCATGGCGGGACTGCGGGCGTAGCGCAGGCCAAGGCAGACAAGGCGTTTGCCGAAGCGATCAGCCATGGCTCGATACCAATCATGGGTATGTATTGAGTGCTGTTCCAGAGGGGCACCCATGCGAAACCCGTCCGTATTCCTCGGGCAGCATTTCACCGGCTTCATCGAAGCTCAAGTGCAAGATGGGTGCCATGGCTCTGCCAGCGATGTCATCAGGGCAGGTTTGCGCTTGCTGGAAGAACACGAATCCAAGGTGAAGGCACTGCAAGATGCCTTGAACGCCGGTCTTGAGTCTGGCGAGCCGCGCTTGTTTGATAGCGACGCATTTCTGCGCCGCATGCATGCGCGCAATGGCCAAGCCGTACCGGCTGTCTCCGCTGGCGAAGGCCGTAGCTATCGCGAGGATTTGCAACGCCGCCATGGGTGCGAAGACGCGGTTTCATGTTTCGATATTTCCGGGTTGCTGTACCAGGTAGAGTGGATACGGAAGGTTGAACGGCCTGGCGGCCTGGCGGGACAGGAACGATGACATTTGAGGAAACGGCCTTGAACACCTTCCAATTGTGTAGACATTCATCTACAATAAACCATGAAAATCGGCGGGTTTGATTGGGACAGAGGTAACCGGCCGAAGTGCGGGAAGCATGGGGTTTCCCGTGAAGAAATCGAACGGCTATTTCTTGAAGGTCAAGCGCGCGTTGCGCCTGACCTGAAGCACACCAAACCGACCGAGAGCCGCCACATTGCGGCGGGCCGGGTGGATGGCCGGGCAATGTTCGTGGCGTTTGCTTTCCGGGGCGGTCTCATTCGCCCAATCAGCGCCCGCTACATGCACGCCAAGGAGGCGAGCAACCATGAAACGAGTACCTGAGTTCAAGACCGATGACGAAGCCGAGGCATTCTTGGAGCAAGACCTTTCCGACCTTGACCTCAAGCAGTTCAAGCCGATGCGGTTCGAGGTGGTGAAGAAGGAAGCCGCCCTGAACATGCGCCTGCCCGCCGTCCTGCTGGACGCGGTACGCGCCAAGGCCAAAGCCAAAGGTATCCCGTATTCCCGCTATGTGCGGATGGTGCTGGAAGCAGACTTGCAGCATGCGGAATGAGGGCCGGGAAAGGCGCGCTTGCTCTCTCCCGACTTCTTGCACCGGGCATTCTGGTGACGGTTTGATGGGCCGACCGCTGGGCATCAAGAACTTGGGTCATCGCTCCTGACCTCAACCTCACGGCACCTGTTGGGCCGCGTGCTTCACTCTCAAAATCTCGACGGTGCGCGTCTCGTCCAGCACGCGATAAAAAATGATGTAGTTCCGATGTGCGACCAACTCGCGCAGGAAGTCCGGCAGGCCGGGCCTGCCGGTGCGGCCAAGTCTTGGGTGCTGCGCAAGCGGGAGCACCTTGTCGCGCAGCTCCTGGCCGAATTCTTCGGCCTTGATCGGGTTGTCCTGGGCGATGTAGTCAACGATGTGGTCCAAGTCGGCCTCGGCGATCGGTCGCCAGACGATGCTGTAAGGGGTCTTGGGCTTTGCCATCGGTCACTTTGTCATGGGTCAATGGCCTGCTGGCTCATGCTCGCTTCACTCAGGCCGTCTTGTGCCGCTGAATGCGGGCATCCATTCGGGCCATGACTTCATCGTGCGGCACGCTCGGGCGGGGGTCGTCGATGGCCTCCTGAATTTCGCCGGTCAGCCACTGGTTATAGGCGGCGGCTTGGTGCGCTTGACGCATCGCTTGAGCGCGGCTGTCCCGGTTCTGCGTGACTTCTTTTTGGTCGGGGTTCCAGTGGGTCGCGTCGAGCTTCACAACGGCAATGCCAAGATGGCGCAACACGATCAGCGCGGAATTCGGACTGCCGAAGCGGCGCGGCTCGGTGCCGCGGGCCTTCACTAAAAATGCGTCTTGCCCGCTGCGGGTGGCAATCTCCATGAAGAAACTGCTGCCCTGCCCTTTCAAGGTGACGCCGACAACGCCGCCGGCGCTGGCCGTGGCGCGCAGCTGCTCTAGTGTCATGCTTTGCATGATTCGCTCCTTTATAGATCAAACATGTTCCCCTAGCCTTGATCGTGCATGACCTATGGAAGTCGTGCAAGTGTTTTCCGGTCGGAACACGTTGGTCTTGTGGAATTCGCGAGACAGTCCGATTTGAAACCATCCGAGATGCTTCATGAGCCGCCTGCCGCGAGATACTCATGCGGTGGCTGGCGGCAGCCCATCGTGAAAAGGAACACCCATGCAGACCCTGCGTTACCAGGCGGGCGGGCGGGCTTTTGCGGCCATCGCGCGCTTTCATCCCGAGCTGACCTCGCTGCGGCGCGAGTTGCACGCCCATCCGGAGCTGGGTTTTGAAGAGCACCGCACCAGCGCGCGCGTTCGCGAGGTGCTGCGCGCCTGTCAGGTCGATGAGCTGCACGAGGGCGTGGGCGGCACCGGCGTGGTCGCCGTGATCCACGGGCGCGGCCGGGGCAGCGGCGCGATGGTCGGACTGCGCGCCGACATGGACGCGCTGCCCATGACCGAGCACAACGACTTCGCCTGGAAGTCGGACAAGAGCGGCCTGATGCATGGTTGCGGGCACGACGGGCACGTCACCATGCTGCTGGGCGCGGCGCGCTATCTTGCGGCGAGCCGCAATTTCGACGGCACGGCGGTGCTGATATTCCAGCCGGGCGAGGAGGGCTTTGGCGGCGCCCGCGTGATGATCGAGGACGGCCTGTTCGAGCGCTTCCCGGTGCAGTCGGTCTATGCGCTGCACAACTGGCCGATGATGGCGCCGGGCACCGTGGGGCTGAACGAGGGCGCGATGATGGCCGCGGCCGACCGCATCACCATCCAGGTGAGCGGCAAGGGCGGGCACGGCGCGCACCCCTACCAGACGGTGGACGTGGTGCTCGTGGCCGCGCACATCGTCACCGCCTTGCAGGGCATCGTTGCGCGCAACGTGCGCGCGATCGACAGTGCGGTGCTGAGCATCTGCGCGGCGCAGGCCGGTGACCTGGCCGCCTTCAGCGTGATGCCGGGCGAAGCCACGCTGGTGGGCACGGTGCGCACCTTCAGCCCCGAGGTGCAGGACCTGATGGAGCGGCGCATCCACGAGGTCTGCGCGGCGGTGGCGCTGGGCTTTGGCGCCAGCGCCAGCGTGCATTACGAGCGCATCTACCCGGCGACGATCAACACCGCCGCCGAGGCGCGCTTCGCGGGCGACGTCGCCGCCCGGCTGGTGGGCGAGGCCAAGGTGCAGCGCAAGCTCGAGCCCAGCATGGGCGCGGAGGATTTCTCCTTCATGCTGCAACACAAGCCCGGCGCCTACCTGCGCCTGGGCCAGGGCGGCGCGCCGCTGCACAGCAGCCGCTACGACTTCAACGACGAGGTGCTGCCACTGGGTGCGGCGCTGCACGCGGGCCTGGTCGAACAGGCCATGCCCTTGCCGCCGGGCGACTGAACATTGGTGCAAAATCGGCCTTGCGCGCTGATGCAAAAAGCGCTAGCAGCTATGTTTATTGAACTAAAGGACGCCCGGTGAACCAACTCGAAGCCTTGAAGCAAGTCACCACGGTCGTGGCCGACACCGGCGACTTTCACGAACTCGCGCGTTTCGCGCCGCAGGATGCGACCACCAACCCCTCGCTGATCCTCAAGGCGGTGCAAAAGAGCGACTACGCCCATTTGCTGCGCGACAACGCCGCGCGCTGGAGCGGGCGCGACCTGGCCGAGCGCATGGACAGGCTCATCGTGCGCTTTGGCTGCGAGACCCTGGCACACATCCCGGGGCGCGTGTCCACCGAGGTCGACGCCCGCCTGTCCTTCGATACCGAAGCCATGGTCACGCGCGCCGAGCGGCTCATCGAGCTCTACCAGGCCGAGGGCGTGCACATCGAGCGCGTGCTGATCAAGGTGGCCAGCACCTGGGAAGGCATAGAGGCGGCGCGCCGGCTGCAGGGCCGGGGCATTGCCACCAACATGACGCTGCTGTTTTCCTTTGCCCAGGCCGTCGCCTGCGCGCAGGCCAGGGTGCAGCTGATCTCGCCCTTCGTCGGACGCATCCACGACTGGTACAAGGCCAGGGCGGGCAGCAGCTGGGACGCAACGGCAATGTCCGGCGGCGCGGACCCCGGCGTGCAATCGGTGCGTCGCATCTTCGAGTACTACAAGCACTTCGGCATCGCCACCGAGATCATGGGGGCGAGCTTTCGCAACGTCGGCCAGATCCGTGCGCTGGCCGGCTGCGACCTGCTCACCATCGCGCCCGCGCTGATGGCCGAGCTGGCCGCGAGCGAGGCGCCGCTGCCCCGGGCGCTGGACGCCGAGGCGGCGCGGGCCCTGCAGATCGAGCATGTGCAGCTCGATGAGGCGAGTTTTCGCTACGCCCTCAACGAAGACGCCATGGCAACCGAGAAACTGGCCGAGGGCATCCGCGCCTTTGCGGCGGACGCGGTGAAGCTCGAAGCGCTGATGCAGGCTTGATGGCTCATGGCTGACATGTGGCCGCATCGGGCGCCGCAGGCCCCCACCCCGGCCCTCCCCCAGAGGGGGAGGGAGGCAGGCGGCGCGTCGCACGCTTCCATGCCGGGCAGCACCCCGGCCCCGCTGCTGGCGGCAAGACTCCGCCGCCCTTGTGGCTGTCCGGTCGGGGCAGGGAGGCAAGCCGGGCGGTGCTGGTATCGCTCCTTCCCCCTCTGGGGGAAGGCAGGGATGGGGGCTGCTGCCGATGATTGATTCGCCCCTGTGCCATGAAACCCCCGCGTGGGCGCGGTTGCAGGCGCATTGGCGCCAGGAGGCAAGCCACATCGACCTGCGTGCCGAGTTCGCCCGTGATGGCCAGCGCCTGCCCACGCTGAGCCAGCGCGCACCGCACCTGTGGGCCGACCTGTCGAAGAACTGGCTGCTGCCCGGCACCGAGGCGCTGCTGCGCCGCCTGGCCGATGGCTGCGGGGTGCTTGACTGGCGCGATGCGATGTTCGCGGGCGTGGCGGTCAACACCACCGAGCAGCGCGCCGCCATGCACTGGCTGCTGCGCACGCCGCCCGATGCCGGGCTGCTCGGGGCGCTGCCGCCCGCGCGGGGCTGGGGCGCGGGCGTGCGCGGCGCGCTGCAGGAGACGGCGCGCACGCTGCAGGCCATGCTGCACCTGGCCGACGAAGTGCGTGCCGACGCTGCCATCACCGACGTGGTGCACATCGGCATCGGCGGCTCCTGCTTGGGCCCCGAGCTGGCGGTGCAGGCGCTGCAGCACCTGGCCGCCGGCGGGCCGCGCATCCATTTCGTGGCCAACGTCGACGGCGGGGAGCTCGGTGCGGTGCTGGGCCGGGTACGGGCGGCAAACACGCTGTTCCTGATCGCCTCCAAGTCCTTCACCACGGCCGAGACCATGATGAACGCCCACACGGCGCGCGCCTGGTTCCTGGCCCAGGGCGGCAGCGAGGATGCGGCGCATGCGCGGGGCATCGCCCGGCATTTCGTGGCGCTGACGGCGCAGCCCGAGGCCGCGGCGCGCTTTGGCATCACGCGGGTGCTGGGCTTCGAGGACTGGGTCGGCGGGCGCTATTCGCTGTGGTCGGCCATCGGCCTGCCGATCGCCATCGCCGTGGGCAGCGCGGCGTTTCGCGCCTTGCTGGCCGGCGCGCACGCCATGGACGCGCATTTTCTTGCCGCCCCGCCCGAGACCAATCTGCCGCTGCGCCTGGGCCTGCTCGATGTCTGGTACCGCGATTTCTGCGGTCTGGGCAGCCGCTGCATCGCGCCCTACAGCCACGGCCTGCGGCGTCTGCCGGCCTATCTGCAGCAGCTGGAGATGGAGAGCAATGGCAAGGGCGTGACGCGCGACGGCCGCCCGCTGGCGGTGGCCACGGCGCCGGTGGTCTGGGGCGAGCCCGGCACCAACGGCCAGCATGCCTTCTTCCAGATGCTGCACCAGGGGCAGGACGTGGTGCCGGTGGAATTCATCGCCGCGCGCGAGCCCGTGGGCGGCCCGGCCGAACACCACCACGACCTGCTGGTCAACGCGGTGGCGCAGGCGCAGGCGCTGATGCTCGGCCATGCGTCCGACGCCGCGCACCGGCGCTGCCCCGGCAACCGGCCCAGCACCTTCCTGCTGCTCGAGCGGCTGGACGCGCAAGCGCTGGGCGCGCTGATCGCGCTGTACGAGCACCGGGTCTTCGTCTCGGGCGCGGTCTGGGGCATCAACAGCTTCGACCAGTGGGGCGTGGAGCTGGGCAAGTGCCTGGCGCGCGAGCTGGTGGCGCGCCAGGGCTCGGGCGACTGGGCGGGCGTGGACGCGTCCACGCGCGAGCTGATGCGCCTGAGCGCGTCGGCTCCGTCTCAGCTCGGCGTATAGGCCAGGCGCAGGTAGATCGGCGCGTAGGCCGCGCCCTGGGTGAGCTCGATCAGCGCCTCCTTGGCCAGCTCGAGCAGCGCGACGAAGGTGACCACGAGCACGGCCACGCCGCGCGCCGGCTCGAACACCTCCTCGAAACTGAGAAAACGCCGCCCCTGCAAGCGCTTGAGCACCTGGCTCATGGTCTCGCGCACCGAAAGCTCTTCGCGCGGGATGTGGTGGCGCTGCACCAGCCGGGCGCGCCCGAGCACCTCGGCCCAGGCGGCCTGCAGGTCGGCGACGGACACTTCGGGAAAGCGCGGCTGCAGACTCTGCTCCACGGTGATCCGCGCCTTCAGGAAGTCGCGCCCGTGCTGCGGAAGCTCGCCGAGCTGCTGCGCGGCAAGCTTGAAGCGCTCGTACTCCAGCAGCCGGCGCACCAGGTCGGCGCGCGGGTCCTCGGGCTCCGGCGCGCCTTGCTCAGAGCGCGTGGGCAGCAGCATGCGCGACTTGATCTCGATCAGCATGGCCGCCATCAGGAGGTATTCGGCGGCCAGTTCCAGATTGCGCCCGCGGATTTCGTCCACGTAGGCCAGATACTGGCGCGTGACGCCGACCATGGGGATGTCGAGGATGTTGAAGTTCTGCTTGCGGATCAGGTAGAGCAGCAGGTCCAGCGGCCCCTCGAAGGCCTCGAGAAAGACTTCCAGCGCGTCGGGCGGGATGTACAAGTCCTGCGGCAGCGCAAACAGGGGCTCGCCGTAGAGCCTGGCCAGCGCCACCTGGTCCACTACGCCCGGCTGTTGCGCAGCCGTCGCGGCGCTATCCAATACAGAGCTGTCTGCGCTGGCCTGCATTGGGCTGGAGGGCGATTTGCCTCAAGTCGGGATGGAGTCGTAGCCGTTTTCGTCGAAGGAGTAGTAGACGTAGGCCTTCTGGCGCAGGCGGCCGGCCTGCAGGTCTTGCCAGAGTTCGCGGTCCACGTCCTTGTCCCACAGCAGCTCGCGGCCCTGGAACTGGCGCTCTTCCAGGCCCGGCTTCTTCTCGCGCAGCTGATGGATGAACTGCGTGGTGTCGGACTGGTAGTCCGGGCGGCGAATAAGATGCATGTCTGGCAACCTCCGGTAATCCGCCATTTTACTGATTCGAACAGAGGCTCCCATGCGCACGATGGCATTGCTGACAGCCCTGGCGGGCACCTGCATCGCCTTGGCGGCTTGCGACCAGCAAAGTCTGGCCGAGCTGCACGAAGGCGTCTCCACCGAAGCCGACGTGCGCGCACGATTTGGCGAGCCCGAACGCATCTGGCCGGAGGCCGACGGCGCGCGCACCTTCGAGTACAACCGCCAGCCCGAGGGCCACGTCAACTACATGATCACGCTGGCGCCGGGCGGCACGCTGCGCCAGACGCGCCAGGTGCTGGTGCCCGAGAACTTTGCCCGCGTGCAGCCGGGCGCGGACATGCTCGGCGTACGCCGCCTGCTGGGCCAGCCCGCGCGCAAGGTGACCTACGAGCTGACGCGCGAGACCGACTGGGACTGGAAGTGGCTGGACGGCCCGACGCGCGCCATGGTGTTCACCGCCACCTTCGGCCCCGACGGGCGCGTGCGCCGCGCGGGCAGCCACGAAGACCTGCCTTCGGCGCAGTAGCGGCCGAAGCCGCTCGCGCAGGGATGTCCGAGGGCCGTTTCCGGCATCACGGCGCGATCTTGCGCTTGATGGCCAGCGCCACCGCGGGCGGCAGGCTGGGCAGGGCGCGCAGCATCCAGGGCAGCACGCGGCGCTTGGCGCCGGCGAGCGACTCGGGCACCAGCGCCTCGATCAGATGCGGGCCGGGCCGGGCCAGGGCGTATTCGAAGGCGCGGCAAAAGCCCTCGGCGGTATCGGCGCGCACCGCGTGCACGCCCATGCCCTGGGCGAGCTGCGCGAAGTTCAGCGCCGGGCCTTGCAGATCGAGCTGGGCGCGTGCCTTGGGACCACCGCCGCCGGCCGCGCCCACGCGCTCCAGTTCCACGTTGAGCACCGAGTAGCTGGCGTTGTTGAAGATGATGGCGGTGACGTTCAGCCCTTCGCGTGCCATGGTCCACAGCGCCTGGATGGTGTACATGCTGCTACCGTCGCCCACCAGGGCGATGACCGGCCGGTCGGGGCAGGCGATGGCTGCGCCCACGGCGCTGGGCAGGCCCTGGCCTATGGCACCGCCGGTGAGCGTGATCAGGTCGTGGCGCGGGCTGCCCGCGGTCATCACGCCCAGCATCAGGCCGCTGGTGATGGCTTCGTCGACGACGATGGCGCGCTCTGGCAGCAGGTGGCCGACGGCCTTGCAGACCTTGGGCGCGGTGAGCCTGCCGCGCGGGCGCCCGGGGGCGCGCGCCGGCTGCAGCGCGGCTGCCTCGCCGCTGGCGCCCAGGGCGGCGGCCAGGGCCTGCAGGCTGGCGACGGCGTCCTGCGCCGGGCTGGCGAGCGTGTGCACGGTGCAGCCCTCGGGCACCAGGTCGCTCTGCCTGCCGGGGTAGGCGAAGAAGGAGACCGGGCTCTTGGCATCCACCAGCAGCAGGTGCCTGAAGGGCGCAAGCTGCACGCTCGCGAGCTCGGCCAGATAGGCAATGCGCTCCACCGCCGGCAGGCCCGCGCCGCGCTCCATGCGCGTGGGAAAGCATTCGGCAAGGAGCTTCACGCCCGCCTGCGCGGCGATGCGCGCGGCGGCCACCAGGCCGGGCTCCAGCAAGGCCTGGCCGCCCAGCAGCAGAGCCACGGGTTCGCCCGAGCGCACCAGCTCGGCTATCTGCGCCACCGTCTGCGCATCGGCGGGCGGCGCGGGGCTTGCGGGCGGCGCGGCGCAGGGCAGGCCGCCTTCGCCCCAGGAGACGTCGGCCGGCAGGACCAGCGTAGCCACCTGTCCGGGCAGGCCGCGCGCGGCCACCAGCGCGTCCACCGCGTCCTGCGCCAGCGCGGCGGTGCTTTGCGAGGTGCGCACGAAGCCGGGCGAGACGTTGCGCGCCACGGTTTCTATGTCCGACTGCAGCTGCGCGTCGTACTGCACGTGGTGCGTGGCGTGGTCGCCCACGATGTTCAGCACCGGCACCTTGCCCTTGCGTGCGTTGTGCAGGTTGGCCAGGCCGTTGCCCAGGCCGCAGCCCAGGTGCAGCAGCGTGGCCGCGGGCTTGCCGGCCATGCGCGCGTAGCCGTCGGCCGCGCCGGTGGCCACGCCCTCGAACAAGGCGAGTACGGCGCGCAGGCGCGGTTCGTCGTCCAGCGCGGCGACGAAGTGCATCTCGCTGGTGCCGGGGTTGGTGAAGACCACTTCGATGCCGGCGTCGGCCAGGGTCTGGATGAGGGCGTGGGCTCCGTTCATGTTCACTATGTCCTTGATAGCTGCCAACGCTTGTCTGGCAAGCGATAGAGCCTGATTTTGTTCATGAAAAGCGTTCCAGATGGCTGGCGTTGATGTCGGCCGTGCGCCTCACGCCGGTGAGCATCATCGTGGTGCGCAGCTCGCGCTGCCAGTGCGCCAGCAGCCGGGCCACGCCTGCCTCGCCGCCGGCGGCCAGTGCCCAGACCCAGGGGCGGCCGATGAGCACGCCGTGCGCGCCCAGCGCCAGCGCCTTGAACACGTCCACGCCCGAGCGGATGCCGCCGTCGACCAGCAGTTCGGTGCGGCTGCCCACGGCCTGCGCGATGGCGGGCAGCACGCTGGCGGTGGCGGGGGCCGAGTCGAGCTGGCGCCCGCCGTGGTTGGAGACGACGACGCCGTCGGCGCCCGCATCCACCGCGGCCTGCGCGTCCTCGGCCGTGAGGATGCCCTTGAGCAGCAGCCGCCCCTTCCATTGCTGGCGCAGCCAGGCGATGTCCTGCCAGGTCACGCTGGGGTCGAACTGCGCGTCCACCCAGGCGCGAAAGGCGTTGAGGTCGCGCGCGCCGGGCACCTGCGCCGCGAGGTTGCCGAAGGTGAGCGGCTTGCCCCCGAGGGCCACGCGCCGCACCCAGCCCGGACGCGCAAGCACCTGCCAGGCCTTGATGAGCGCGGCGCGCGCGCCGCCGTCGGCCAGGCCGTGGCGCACGTCGCGCCAGCGCAGCCCGGTCACCGGCAGGTCGACCGTGAAGACCAGGGTGCGGCAGCCGCTGGCCCAGGCGTCCTGCAGCAGGGCCTGCACCGCGCCGCGCTCGCGCAGCATGTAGAGCTGGAACCAGAACGGGGCCTGCACCGCGCTCGCCACTTCGCCCAAGGGGCAGATGCCGACGGTGGACAGCGTGAAGGGCACGCCCGCGGCCTGGGCCGCGCGCGCCGCCTGCACTTCGCCGCGCGCCGCGGCCATGCCCGCCAGGCCCACGGGGGCCAGCGCCAGTGGCAGCGCGCAGTCTTCGCCGGCCAGGCGGGCGCGGGTGCTGACCTGCGCCACGTCCACCAGCACGCGCTGGCGCAGGCGCAGCGCGGCAAAGGCCTGCACGTTGGCCGCCAGCGTGCGTTCCGCGCCCGCGCCGCCGTCGATGTAGTCGGCGTAGAAGCGCGGCAGGCGCCGTTGCGCCAGGCGCTGCCAGTCGTCGGTGGTGGCGGGATAGGCCAGGCTCATGGCGCTGCTCCATGGGTAATGTCGCGCGCGGCGGCCCGCGCGGTCAGGATGCAGCCGGGCAGGAAGGTGCCTTCCAGCGAGCGCCGGCCAGAGGCCCCGCCGCCGCCAAAGCCCGCCGCCTCGCCCACGGCGTACAGGCCGGCGACGGGCGCGCCATCGCCCCCGAGCACGCGGCTTTGCAGGTCGGTCTGCAGGCCGCCCAGGCTCTTGCGCGTGATGAGCTGGGTCTGGATCGCGATGAACGGGCCGCTGCCCGGTTTTTGCAGCGGCGCCGGCTTGCAGGTGCGCAGCCGGTCCGGCCCCCACTGGCGGGCGTGCAGGATGCGGCGGATCTGGTCGTCGTTCTCCAGCTTGCGGCCGAGGGCGAAGTTGGCGTCGAAGGCGTCCACCGTGGCCTGCAGCACGGCGGCGTCCACGTCGTGCGAGGCGCTCAGCTGGTTCATCCGCAGCGCCAGTTCGGCGAGCGTGCCGGCCACCAGGAAGTGGCGGCTCTCGCGCTGCATCTGGCGCAGCAGCCGGTGGTTGCCCAGCAGGGTTTCCTTGAGGAAGGCGGGGAACTGGCGGTCGCGGATGCGCGCGTTGTGCTCGGCGCCGGAGATCGCGAACTCCCTGGCCGCGATGCGCCAGTTCATGAGCTGCCAGGTCCAGGGCTTTTCCTGGGCCGCCACGCGCTGGCACAGCCAGTGGGTGTCGAAGCCGGTCACCAGCGGCTCGGGGCCGATGCGTCGCCCCGTGTGGTCCAGCCACAGCGCCGACTTGCACGGGATCAGCGACAGCCCGTGGCCCGCAAAGTGCGGGAAGGGGTGCGGTATGCCGGCCGCGTAATTCCACATCTCGCCCGCGTGGGTGATCTGCGCGCCCAGATGCTCGGCCGCCCAGTGGTGCATGCGTCCGTCGGCATGGGGGTGGGCGCCGTTGAGCATGGCGGCGGGCAGCGGGCGCTCCTTGGGCCAGTTGCGCCGCGCCTCTTCGTGGCTGCCGTTCAGCCCCCCGGTGGCCAGCAGCACCACGGGGGCGGCAATGCGCGTCTCGGCGCCGGTGTCTTCGTGGGTGGCGAGGACGCCCGCCATGCTCCCGCCCGCATGCTCCAGCGCCGTCGCCCGGTGGCGGTGCAGCAGGCTCAGGCGCCCGTCGGCCGCCGCGTGCAGCGCGGCGATCAGCGTGCGCGCCATGTGCCGTGAGGTGCCCCAGACGATGTGGTAGCGCGGCAGGCTGTTGCCGTCGCCCTGCATGCCGCGCTCCACCCAGTTGACCGCGGGCATGAACTTCAGACCGTGAGAGAGCAGCCAGTCGTAGACCTGCGTGCGCGAATGCTCCACGTAGTGGCGCGCCCAGGCCAGCGGCCAGGCGTCGTCGGGCGAAAGTTCGGCAAAACGCAGCCAGTCGGCCAGCGCCCGTTCGGGCGTGTCCGGAATCTTCATGCGCGCCTGCAGCGGCGTGCCGACGAGCGCCATGCCGCCAAAGGCCCAGAGCGCGAGGCCCCCGAAGCGCTCGGGCGTGTCGCGGTCTATCAGCGCCACGCGCTGGCCCGCGCGCAGCAGTTCGAGCGCGGCGACGATGCCCGCAAGACCGCCCCCCACGACGGCCACGTCTGCCTGTTGGTCTGCCAAGTCCTGTCTCCTGTGCGGCGGCTTTTCCTGCAAGCATGCCAGAGGGGCTTTGTAGCGCCAAGGGGCGGGGCCTCATGTCGCTCCCGGGACCGGCGCCCGGCCGCCGCGCTGGCGTCACGCGCCTGGGCGCAGGCTTGGAAGGGGCCTTTCGTGCCGCCGGGCCCGCGGCGGCGGGCCGCTCAGGCCGCGGTGATCAGTCCCTCGCGCGTGGCGCGGCGCAGCGTGTGCTCGACGAGGCGGTCGCAGCGCTCGCCGTCAAAGGCGAAGGCCTGGCCCAGCGTCAGGTCGATCTCGCTCGCCAGGCCCTCGCGCAGCAGGCTGCGCGCGCGAAAGAAGCGCGTGCGCACCGTGGCCTCGGGCACGCCCAGCGCGTGCGCCACCTCGGCCACGCTGAGCTCCTGCACCGCGCGCAGCACGAAGACGGCGCGGTAGATGTCGGGCAGCTGGTCGATGCGCTCTTCCAGCATCTTTCGCAACTCTTCTCGCATGGCAGTTCCTTCGGGCTGCAGATCCGGATCGGCGGTGAAGTGCGCCTGCACCTGGGCGTCCGGTATCAGCATGGCCGCGTCCAGCGGGATGACCTGGCCGTGGCGCCGGCGCAGGCGTGCCAGCGCCGCGTTGGCCACGATGCGCACCAGCCAGGTGGACAGGCGGGCCTCGGCGCGGAACGTCGCCAGCGCGCGCCAGGCCTGCAGGTAGCCGTCCTGCACCACCTCCTCGGCCTCGGCGTCGTTCTTGAGGATGGCGCGCGCGGTGCGAAACAGCAGCTGGTTGTGCCGGCGCATGATGGCCTCGAACGCGTGGCGCCGGCCGGCCAGCGCCTGCGCAACGAGTTCCGCGTCGCCGGCCTCGACGCCCAGCTTGGACGGCGCCGGAGCCTGCGGTGCGCGCACTGCGGCGGATTCAGTAGCCATAGAACTCCTCGCTGCGCACGTCGTCCTCGTCCACGCCGGCCTGCTCCAGCGTCTCGCGCATGGCCTGCACCAGCGCGGGCGGGCCGGAGATGTAGAACACCGGCGCGGGCAGACCCTTGATGGCCTTCTGGATGAAGGCGGCGTCCAGCAGGCCGGTGGCGCCGCTCCAGGGCTGGCTGGACTTGTCCATCGCCGTCATCGTGGCGAGCAGCCTGAAGTGCGGGTTTTGCCGCTCAAGCTGCCGCAACTCGTCCAGGAAGGCGCAGTCCTCGGGGCGGCGGTTGGAATACAGCAGCAGCAGCGGCTGGGCGCTTTGCTGGTGCGCCGCGTGGCGCAGCATGCTCATGAAGGGCGTGACGCCTATGCCGCCGGCGATCAGCACGCCCGCGCGCTCGACCTTCTTGTGCAGGGTCAGCGAACCGAAGGGCCCGTCGAGCTCCAGCGCCGCGCCCGGCGGCAGGCTGTCCAGCGCGTTCTTGAACTTGCTGGCGCGCATGCGCGTGGTGATCACGAGTTCGTCCTCGTGCGGCGCGCTGACGATGGAAAACGCGTGGCGCACGTCCGAGCTGTTGGGGTCGGCGCCCGCGTTGCTCAGGATCAGGTCCAGCGCCTGGCCGGGCCGAAACTCGAACCCCGCGGGTTTGTCGAAGTGAAACGCCTTGGTGCCGTGGGCGACTTCGTTTTTCGATTTCAGATGCACCGTTTGTGTTGTCATGGACAGACCTCCTGCTTTGTTTTCCTGGCATTGGATGCACAAGGCAGCGCAGATATTCCCACAGCCCCCGCGGCGGGCGCATGACCGGACGCGCATTGGGGACAATCACAGCCATGCCACACCATCCTTCACTCCGGGCCGACGCCCGTCCCCCCGGTGCCCTGCTGCTGGGCTGGCGCGCGCTGCGCCGCGATCTGCGCGCAGGCGAGTTGCGCCTGCTGATGCTGGCGGTGCTGCTGGCGGTGGCCGCGCTCAGCGCCGTCGGCTTCTTTGCCGACCGGCTGCAGGGCAGCCTGCAGCGCGACGCGGTGCAGTTGCTCGGCGGCGACGCGGTGATCGTGAGCGACCAGGCCACGCCCGAGGCCTTCGTGCGCGAGGCGCAGGCGCTGGGCCTGGCGGGCGTGCAGACGCTGAGCTTTCCGACCATGGCGCGCGCCGACGACGCCCAGGGCGGCGCCAGCCGCCTGGTGGCGCTCAAGAGCGTGGAGCCCGGCTACCCCCTGCGCGGCCAGGTGCAGACCGCTCCCGACCCGCAGCAGCCCGGCCAGGCGACGACCGACATCCCCGCGCCCGGCGAGGTCTGGGTCGACGCGCCGCTGCTTGGCGCGCTGGAGCTGGCCGTGGGCGACGCGCTCTGGCTCGGTGATGCGCGCCTCGTGATCGCGCGCGTCATCACGCTGGAGCCCGACCGCGGCAGCGGCTTCATGGGTTTCGCGCCGCGCGTGCTGATGAACGCCGCCGACCTGCCCGCCACCGCGCTGGTCCAGCCCGCGAGCCGCATCACCTGGCGCTATGCGGTGGCGGGCGCGCCGCGTGCGGTGGCGCGCTACGACACCTGGGCCGAGCAGCAGGCAAAGGCCGCGGGCGTGCGCGGGGTGCGCGTGGAGACGCTCGCGAGCGGGCGCCCCGAAATGCGCCAGACGCTGGAGCGCGCCCAGCAGTTCCTGAGCCTGGTGGCGCTGCTGGCGGCGCTGCTGGCGGCCGTGGCGGTGGCGCTGGCCGCGCGCGCCTTTGCCGCGCAGCACCTGGACGGCGCCGCGCTGTTGCGCGTGCTGGGCCTGGCGCAGCGGCGCATCGCCGGCGCCTACGTGGTGGAGTTCGCGCTGGCCGGCCTGCTGGCGAGCTGCGCCGGCGTGGCGCTGGGCTGGGGCGTGCACTGGGTCTTCGTCTGGCTGCTGGCGGCGCTGGTGCCCGCCGGTCTGCCACCGGCCAGCGCCTGGCCGGCGCTGCTGGGCCTGGGCGTGGGGCTGACGCTGCTGGCGGCCTTCGGCCTGCCGCCGGTGCTGCAGCTGGCGCGCGTGCCGCCGCTGCGCGTGATCCGCCGCGATGTGGGCGCGATCAAGCCGGCCTCGGCCGCGGTGCTGCTGCTGGGCGTGGCCGGCTTTGCCGCGCTCTTGCTCATCGTCAGCCGCGACTGGCGCCTGGGGCTGATCGCCGTGGGCGGTTTTGCCGGCGCGGTGCTGGTGTTCGCGCTGCTGGCCTGGCTGGCGGTGGGGGCGCTGCGCCTGGCGGTGCACGAGGGCAGCGCGCCGCGCTGGCTGGTGCTGGCCACGCGCCAGATCGCCGCGCGCCCGGCCTATGCGGTGGTGCAGGTCAGCAGCCTGGCGGTGGGGCTGCTGGCGCTGGTGCTGCTGGTGCTGCTGCGCACCGACCTGATCGCCAGCTGGCAGCAGGCCACGCCCGCCGATGCGCCCGACCGCTTCGTCATCAACATCCAGCCCGACCAGGCGGCGGACTTTCGCGCGCTGCTGGCCGGCGCGGGCGTGCAGCGCTACGACTGGTATCCGATGTTCCGCGGCCGGCTGGCGGCGATCAACGGCCGGCCGGTGAGCGCCGCCGACTACGCCGACGAGCGCGCCCGCGGGCTGGTGGAGCGCGAATTCAACCTCTCGCACACGCTGCAGGCACCGGAGCACAACCCCATCGTCGCGGGGCGCTGGACGCCGGGCGAGGCGGGCGCGGTCAGCGTGGAAGAGGGCATTGCCAAGACCCTGGGCCTGAAGCTGGGCGACCTGCTGCGCTTTGACATAGCAGGCATGGACAGCGAGGTGCGCATCACCAGCGTGCGCAAGGTGGACTGGGCGACGATGCGCGCCAATTTCTTCGTGCTCTACCCGCTGGCGGACATGCCCGAGCTGCCCATCACCTACCTGGCGGCCTACCGCGCGCCCGCCGTGGCGGGTTTCGACAACGCGCTGGTGCGGCGCTTTCCCAACGTCACCAACGTGGACATGAGCGCGGCGCTGGCGCAGGTGCAGGCGGTGCTGGCGCAGGTGGTGCGCGCGGTGGAATTCCTCTTCGCCTTCACGCTCGCCGCCGGCCTGCTGGTGCTGTTTGCCGCGGTGACGGCCACACGCGAAGCAAGGACAAGGGAATTTGCCATCATGCGGGCGATGGGTGCGCGCGCGCGCCTGCTGCGCCAGGTGCAGCGGGCCGAGCTGCTGGGCGTGGGCCTGCTCGCCGGGCTGCTGGCCAGCGCCGTGGCCATGCTGCTGGGCGGCCTGCTGGCGCTCAAGGTGTTCGACTTCGCCTGGACGGCGCCGCCCTGGATACCGCTGGCCGGCGCCGTGGCCGGCGCGCTGCTGGCGTGGCTTGCGGGCTGGTGGGGCCTGCGCGAGGTGCTGCGCCGCCCGGTGGTGCAGACCTTGCGTGCGGCGGCGCAGTAAAAAAGGGGTGAACGATGAACGAGACGATCCCCGCCGCGGGCGCCGTGCCCGACTGGGCCGATGCGCCCGAGGGCGAAGGCTGGAACTGGCTGGCGCAGGATGCGGACGGGCGCTGGTTCTGGTATCGCACCGAGCCGCGCCTGAACTGGCCCGGCGGCGTGTGGCGCTCGAATTCGCGCAACCAGCAGTTTGCCGGCGCCGGCGCGCCCGATGCGCACTGGGACGCCAGCGTGCGCCTGCGCCCCGGTTGCGTGCCCCCGGGACCGGTCCCTGGGTGACAATGGCGCGGCGCACGCGCCGGGCCCGGCCAGGAGCGGCCCCCCGCGGCGCGCAGCGAAAACAACGCAGGACGGAGCTAGGAGGACGCGATGACGCAGACGGGATGGGCAATGCTGGCGCTGCTGGTGGTGGTGCTGGTCTGGGCCGTGGCCGCCTACAACCGGCTGGTGGTGCTGCGAAACCGCATCGCCAACGCCTTCGGACAGATCGACGTGCAGCTCAAGCGCCGCCACGACCTCGTGCCCAATCTGGTGGAGGTGGCGCGCGGCTACCTCAAGCACGAAGCCTCGACGCTGCAAGCGGTGATCCAGGCGCGCGCGCAGGCCGTGGGTGCGGCCGACGCGGCGCGCGCCGCGCCCGGCGACGCGGCGCGCATCGGGGCGCTGGCGCAGGCCGAGGGGCTGCTGGGCGGCAGCCTGGGGCGGCTGATGGTGCTGACCGAGAACTACCCCGAGCTCAAGGCCGACGCCACCATGCGCGAGCTCTCCGAAGAGCTGACCAGCACCGAAAACCGCATCGGCTTTGCGCGCCAGGCCTACAACGATCAGGCGCTGGAATTCAACGACGCGGCCCGGCAGTTCCCCGCGCTCATCGTCGCGCGCCTGTTCGGTTTTGGCAGCGCGCCCATGCTGCGCTCCACCCAGGGGCCGGCCGAGCGCGAGGTGCCCCGGGTGCAGTTCTAGGCGCGCCGAGCACCGCCACGCGCCATGAAGTTCTGGGACCGGCAGGACGCCGCACGCGCGCAGACGCGCCGCCTGCTGCTGGCGTTCGCGCTGGCGGTGGGCTTGCTGTTGCTGGGCGTGCACCTGGCGCTGGCGCTGGCCTGGGTGCTGATGGCCTGGGTGCTGCCGGTGCACCTGCCGTTTCCCGCGGGTTTTCTCGTCACCAACGTCGGCGTGTCGCTGATGCTGGTGCTGGGCGGCTGGTGGATAGAGACCTCCAACCTGCGCGGCGGCGGCCCCAGGCTGGCCCGGCGCATCGGCGCGCGCGAGGCGCGAGCGGGCGTCTCGCACGCCGAGCAGCGCCTGTGCAACGTGGTCGACGAGCTGTGCATCGCCGCCCAGATGCCGCGTCCGCAGGTCATGGTGATGCCGCGCGCCGACGCCATCAACGCCTTCGCCGCGGGCTGGGACGCCGGCGACGCGGTCGTCGCCGTCACCCAGGGGGCGCTGGACTACCTCAGCCGCGAAGAGCTGCAGGGCATGGTGGCGCACGAACTCAGCCACCTGCACGAGGGCGACACGCGGCTGAACATGCAGCTCATCGGCATGGTCTACGGGCTGGAGCTGATCTACCACTTCGGCGACACGGTGCGCGACCGCGGCGGCCTGGCCTGGTGGTTCGGCAGCGCCATCATGCTCGCGGGCAGCGCCGGCTGGCTGGCCGGGCGCCTGCTGAAGGCGGCGGTCTCGCGCCAGCGCGAGCACCTGGCGGATGCGCGCGCGGTGCAGTGGACGCGCTCGCGCGACGGCCTGGGCCAGGTGCTGCGCAAGGTGATGACGCAGCGCGCACAGGGGGAGCGCCGCCGGCGCTCGCTGATGCGGGACTACGGCGGCCTGGCGCATCCGGCGCTGCAGCACCTGCTCTTGGTGCAGGCGCCCGACGAGCGCCGCTGGATGCAGCGCCTGGACAGCCATCCGCCGCTCAGGGAGCGCGTGCGCGCAATCTACGGCCACCCCATGCCGCCGCTGCCGGTGCGGCCGCTGCCGGCCGCGCCCGAACCGGCTGCGCAGCGCGAAGCCGCGCCCGCAGGCGCGTTGCCGCTGGCCGCCCGGTTCGACCCATTCGCACGCCGCAGGCAGGCCGGGTGAGCAGAGCCCGGCCACCCCGGAGCGCACCGCGGTGCGGCTGGTGATTTTGCTCAAACGATAGCTGCCAGCGCAGTCTGGGAAAGGGCTGGAGGCGGATTTGTTCAATATTTTTTCCGGTTCGGCTGCAGCAGCACCACCAAGGCCCCGGCGCCGCCTTCGGCCGCCCGCGCCTGTACGAAGGCCAGCACCTCGCGCTTTTGCGCCAGCCAGGCCTGCACCCGGCCCTTGAGCACCGGCGTCTTGCCGGGCGAGCCCAGGCCCTTGCCATGGACCACGCGCACGCAGCGCAGCCCCGCACGGTGCGACAGGCGGATGAACATGGCCAGCGCCTCGCGTGCTTCACCCTGGCGCAGGCCGTGCAGGTCGAGCTGGCCCTGCAGGCTCCAGTAGCCGGCGCGCAGCTTGCGCGTCACGTCCAGGCCTATGCCCGGGCGGCGAAAACTCATCTGGTCGTCCACGTCCAGCAGCGTGGAGACGTCGAACTCGTCGCTCAGCGATTCCTGCAGCACCTGGCGCTCGTCCTTCTCGCGCTGGACGGGCCGGGGTTCGGGCGCGGGCGGCGCGCTCCAGTGGCGCTTGGCGCCGCTCTTGAGCGGCGTGACCTCGCCGACCGCCGCCTCGAACAGATGCTGCGCGGCCCAGGCCTGCTGGCGCGCCTGCTCCTGGGCGCGCTGGCGCGCCGCCTCCTGCTCGCGCGCGTGCTGCAGCGCGCGGCGCAGCAGGCCGAGCTCGCCCATGGAGCGCGCCAGCGGCCCCTTCACCGCGCCGGCTCCGGACAGTTGCTGGCGCCGCCGGGCGGCCCCAGGTAGCGCGCAGCGATGAACTGCGTCGTCTGCGCGGGGTTGAAGTTGTTGTCCGAGACGAACACCAGCGTGCAGCCGCCGTCGGCCAGGTGCGCTCCCCAGGCCATGCCTTCGATGTTGTCCAGCCCAGGCACCAGCGCGCCCAGGTCGGCCAGCAGCTGCTTGGGCACGGGCTGCCAGGCGCCGCCCGGCGCAAGCGCGTCCACGCCCAGCGTGTCGCTGCCGCCTCGCGTGTCGATGCGGTACAGGCGCGCGCCAAAGCCCGCGCCGGCGCTGTAGGAGCGTTCGAGCACCAGCATGTGGTGCGCGTCCTCCATCAGGATTTCGCTCACGCCGTTGAGCTGCGGGCCGGGCAGGCGGCGCGGCAGCGGCACGCGCTCTGGCGGGTAGGCGATCTGGCGCAGCGGCCGGCCGCTGGCCAGGTCCAGCGCGGTGATGCGCACCGGCGCGCCCGCGTCCCGGGGCGTGGCGGCCGGTCCGTCCTGCTTGAGCGGCAGCTCCATCGCAAGCCACAGCGTGCGCCCGTCGGGCGTGAGCGCCAGGCCCTCGAGCGCGGCGTTGCCGCGTGCGCCCTGTTCGCCCTTGCCCGGCTGCAGCGCGGCGGGCAGCGCGAGCTCGCGCAGGTAGCCGCCGTCGAGCCGGTTGATGCGCACGCGCGGGCCAAAGCCCCGGGCAAAGTCGCCCTCGCTGCTCCAGACGTAGGCCTGGCTGCCGGGCAGCCAGCGCAGGGCCTCGGCGTCGGGCCGGTCCACGCCGTCGGCGGGGCGCCACCAGGGCGCGAACGGCGCGCCGCCCGCATGGCGCGGGTGCAGCACGCCGGTGAGGCGCGGCGGCGCGAGCGGCGCCTTGCCAATGTCAATGCGGGCGCGGTAGACGCGCGCCGGCCCGTCGTTGCCGCGGTCGTCGCTGATCAGCAGGTATTCGTCGCGCGCCGCGCTGTAGGCAATGCCCGAGAGCCCGCCCACGGTGGTGCCGCCGTATTCGCTGCCGGTGGGCAGCTCGGCCACGCCGATCAGCTGCAGGCGCGCCGGTGGCGCGGGCGCCTGCGGCGGCGCCGGCGCAAAGGCGCAGCCCGCCAGCACCAGCGCCAGCACCGCCAGGCGCGAACGCATCACACCAGGCCCCGCTCGGCCATGGACAGCGCGCCGCCCGTGGCCACGATGATGTGGTCGAGCACGCGCACGTCCACCAGCGCCAGCGCGCTCTTGAGGGTTTGCGTCAGGGCTTCGTCGGCGCGGCTGGGCGCGAGGCTGCCGCTGGGGTGGTTGTGCGCGAGCACCACGGCGGCCGCGCCGTGGTGCAGGGCGCGCAACACCACCTCGCGCGGGTAGACGGCGGTCTGCGTGAGCGTGCCGCGAAACAGCTCCTCGTAGGCCAGCAGCCGGTGCTGGCTGTCCAGCAGCAGCAGGGCGAAGACCTCGTGCGGCTGGCGTGCCAGGTGCAGCTGCAGGTACTCGCGCACCGCCTGCGGCGTGTCCAGCACGGCGCGCGAGCGCAACTGTTCGGCCAGGGCGCGGCGCGCGAGCTCCATCACCGCCAGCAGCTCGGCGCGCTTGGCCGGGCCCAGGCCCTTGATGCGCCCCAGGTCCTCGCTGGAGGCGGCCAGCAAGCCGCTCAGGCCGCCAAAGCCGCCGCGCTGGCCTGCGCCGTTGGCCGCCGGCGCGGGCTGCAGGAGCTCCTGCGCCAGCTGCAGCACGCCCTTGCCCTGGATGCCGGTGCGCAGCAGCAGCGCCAGCAGCTCGGCATCGGTGAGCGCGGCGGCGCCGCGCGCCAGCAGCTTTTCGCGCGGCTGGCTGTCGGCAGGCAGGTCTTTGAGCGGCATGGCGGTAGGGGTTTGCGCGTGCTTCTTAGAATCGGCCAGTTTATCCAGAGCCTGCGCCATGACCGACTCCACTGCCGCTGCCGAGCCTGCCAAGGTCGAGCCCGGTTCCTTCCTCACCTTGCACTACCGCCTGGCCGGCCCGGCCGGCGACGTGATCAACACCTTCGGCAGCCGCCCGGCCACCTTGTCGGTGGGCGCGGGCGAGCTCTCGCCCGCGCTGGAAGCGCGCCTGATCGGCTTGACCGAGGGCGCGCGCGCCACCTTCGAGGTGCCCGCGGGCGAGGCCTTCGGCGAGCGCAACCCCGAGATGCAGCAGTGGGTGGCCAAGAAGCTGCTCGACGCGATGGGCGACCCCGAGGACGAATACCATGTGGGCGAGGTGGTGGAGTTCGCCACGCCCGACGGCAACGGCACCTACGCCGGTGCGGTGCTGCAGGTGCGGGAAGACGGCGCGCTGCGCGTGGATTTCAACCATCCGCTGGCGGGTCGCCCCGTCACCTTTGAAGTGCAGATCATCGGAGTGTTATGAGCGTGAACCTACCCCAGGAAGTCGTGCTGGCGCAGCCGCGCGGCTTTTGCGCCGGCGTGGACCGTGCCATCGAAATCGTCGAGCGCGCGCTGATCAAGTTCGGCGCCCCCATCTACGTGCGCCACGAGATCGTGCACAACACCTACGTGGTCAACGACCTCAAGGCCAAGGGCGCGATCTTCGTCGACACGCTGGAGGGCATCCCCGAAGGCTCCATCGTGATCTTCTCGGCCCACGGCGTGAGCCGCGCGCTGCAGCAGGAGGCGGTGGAGCGCGGCCTGAAAGTCTATGACGCCACCTGCCCGCTGGTCACCAAGGTGCACGTGGAAGTGGCCAAGCTCGCGCGCGAGGGCTATGAATTCATCATGATCGGCCACGCCGGCCACCCCGAGGTGGAAGGCACCATGGGGCAGCTGGAAGGCGGCATCTACTTGGTGCAGGACCTGTCCGACGTGAACAAGATCCAGCCGCGCCAGACGGAAAAACTGGCGCTGGTGACGCAGACCACGCTGTCGGTGGACGATGCGCGCGAGATCACCGCCGCGATCCGCGCGCGCTTCCCGGCCGTGCGCGAGCCCAAGCAGCAGGACATCTGCTATGCCACGCAAAACCGCCAGGACGCGGTCAAGCTGCTCACCCGGCAGGTGCAGATGGTCATCGTCGTCGGCAGCCAGACCAGCTCCAACAGCAACCGCCTGCTGGAACTGGCCAAACGCATGGGCACGCCGGCCTACATGGTGGACTCTGCCTCCGAGCTGCAGGACGCCTGGTTCAAGGGCATGGCGCGCATCGGCCTCACGGCAGGCGCCTCGGCCCCGGAAATCCTGGTGCAGCAGGTGATAGAGCGCATCAAGCAGATCAGCGGCGTCACGGTGCGCACCATGGACGGCGTGACCGAGGACATGCGCTTTCCGCTGCCCAAGGGCCTCAAGCTCGAGGGCGACGCCGAGCCCGAGCGCTCGGCGCTGCATGTGCGCGCGCAGGACGCGCAGCCCTGAGGGCTTGCGCGGCCTCCGTATTTCCGCTCCTTCCCCCTTTGGGGAAAGGCCGGGACGGGGGGCTGCAGGCATTGCAAGCCGTGGCTGGCTGCTGGCCCGCACCCCAGCCCTCCCCCAGAGGGGGAGGGGGAAATACCCAGAGCGCAAGACCCGGTGGCCACCGTGGCGCCGCTCCTTCCCCCTTTGGGGGAAGGTGGGGATGGGGGCAGCGGGCGTTGCAAGTTGCGGCTGGCTGCAGGCCCCCACCCCGGCCCTCTCCCAGAGGGGGACAGGTGGTGGCGTGCCCTGGGAGGTATTTTTTTGATAGCTGTATGCGCAATACCCGAAAGCGTTAGCGGCCGATTTGGCTTGAAACCCGAAACCCGCCACAGGATTGGCCCCACAATCAGGGCATCGCGCCGGCCCTGATTCCATGGTTGAAATCCTCGTTCTTCTTGCGCTCATCTTTCTCAACGGGCTGTTTGCCATGTCCGAGCTGGCGCTGGTATCCGCGCGCCGGGCCCGGCTGCAGCGGCTGATCGACGAGGGCGACGCGGGCGCGCTGGCCGCCGTTCGCCTGGGCGAGGACCCCACGCGCTTTCTCTCCACCATCCAGATCGGCATCACCTCGATCGGCGTGCTCAACGGCATCGTCGGTGAATCGGCGCTGGCCCAGCCGTTGGCCGCCTGGCTCATCCGGCTGGGCATGCAGCCGGCCACCGCCGGCTATCTGGCGCTCGGCGTGGCGGTGGTGGTCATCACCTACTTTTCCATTGTCGTGGGCGAGCTCGTGCCCAAGCGCCTGGGGCAGAGCCAGCCCGAGCTGGTGGCGCGCTGGGTGGCGCGGCCGATCAACGGCCTGGCGCGCGCCACGCAGCCCTTCGTCAAGCTGCTGACCGTCTCCACCGAGGCGCTCTTGCGCCTGCTGCGCGTGCACACCGGGCGCGAGGCGGTGACCGAGGACGAGATCCACGCCATGCTGGCCGAAGGCACCACCGCCGGCGTGATCGAGAGCCACGAGCACCAGATGGTGCGCAACGTCTTTCGCCTGGACGAGCGCCAGATCGGCTCGCTCATGGTGCCGCGCTCGGACGTGGTGTTCCTGGACGTGCTCGCGCCCTTCGAGCACAACCTCTCGGTGATCGAACGCTCCAGCCACGCGCACTTTCCGGTGGTGCGCGGCGGCATGGAGCACATCCTGGGCGTGGTGCGCGCGCGCCAGTGGCTCACCCGCGTGCTGCGCGATCCGGCCGCGCAGGCGCTCGATGGCGAGCAGCTGCAGCCGCCGCTGTACGTGCCCGAGACCATAGACGGCATGGAGCTGCTGCACGACTTTCGCAGCTCCGCGGTGCACATGGCCTTCGTCGTCGACGAGTACGGCGAGGTGCAGGGCATCGTCACCGTGACGGACGTGGTGGAGGCGATCACCGGCGAATTCCAGACACCCGACCCGGGCGACGCCTGGGCGGTGCAGCGTGCCGACGGCTCCTGGCTGCTGGACGGCCACATTCCCGTGCCCGAGCTCAAGGACTGCCTGGGCCTGGCGAGCGTGCCCGAAGAGGACCGGGGCCACTACCAGACGCTCAGCGGCATGCTGATGCTGCTGACCGGCAAGCTGCCCAGCGAAACCGACGTGGTGCAGTGGGAAGGCTGGCGCCTGGAGATCGTGGACATGGACGGCAAGACCATAGACAAGGTGCTGGCCTCACGCCTGCCGGTCGATTCGCCGGCCACCTGAGCGCGCCGGCGGCCGGGCGTGGGCGCCCTCAGCCCCACAAATCCAGCGGCGGGTCGGCCACCAGGGCCTGCAGGATGTCGGTGCGCGAGATGAAGCCGGTGCAGTGCCCGGCTTCGTCGGTCACCGGAAGGCCCGGCAGCCCGGTGTCCAGGAAGACCCGCGCCACGCGGCGCAGGTCGGTATCGGGCGAGACCGCGGGCACGGGGCTGAGCATCACCTGTGCCACCGGCCGGCGCGCGAGCGCAATCGCCTGCTCGATCGCGCCGGGTTCGGGCAGCAGGTCCAGCGGCGCCATGTCCGCGCGCAGCAGCAGACCCAGCAGCTGACCCTGCTCGTCCACCACCGGCGCCTGGGCCACGCCATGCTGGGCCATGGTCTGCCAGGCATCGTTCACCCGCGCGCCGGGGCTGACGGTGATGGCGCCGCGCGTCATCACGTCGCTCACGTGGCGCAGTACGCGGCGCTGCGCACCGGGGCCGGCGGCGGTTTCCTCGTAGGCCAGGATGGGCGCGGGGCGGCTCGCCGGCCCTTCGCGCGCGGCGGCTTCGCCGGCCGAAAAAGCCGGAGCCTGCTCCTGCCCGACCCGCGTGCGCAGCGCCTGCGGGCGCCCCACGCGCTTGACCAGCCCGAACCGCGAGACCGCGTCCGCATCGCCGCGCAGCACGCGCCCCGTCGGGCCGAAAACGAAGAACATCGCGCCACCCTCCCGGCCCGCGCGGGCCGGCGTCCGCCCGCCGAAACAAGGCCGCGTCCGCCCGTTGCGCGCGCCCCCGAGCCGGCTTGCATCCCATGCCGATCCAGGGCGCGCCGCCTTGCATGGACGGGCGCGGCGCCACCCTAAAATCGCCAGACTATGCTTGACATTCTCCTTTTGCGCAAAGACCTCGCCACGGCTGTCGCGCGCCTGCAAACCCGCAAGACCCCCCAGCCCTGGCTCGACGTGCCGGCCTTCCAGGCGCTGGAGGCCGAACGCAAGGCCATCCAGACGCGCACCGAAGAGCTGCAATCCACGCGCAACCGCCTGTCCAAACAGATCGGCCAGCTCATGGGCCAGGGCGACAAGGACGCGGCCGAGGCGGCCAAGGCCGAGGTCGGTGCTCTCAAGGGCGAGCTCGATACGTCCGCCGCGCGCCTGGAGCAGATCCAGCATGCGCTGCAGGCCATGCTGGCCGCCGTGCCCAACCTGCCGCATGAGAGCGTGCCCGTGGGCGCGGACGAATCGGCCAACGTGGAAGTGCGCCGCTGGGGCACGCCGCGCAACTTCGACTTCGCGGTCAAGGACCACGTGGACCTGGGCGCACCGCTGGGCCTGGACTTCAACCTGGCCACCAAGCTCACCGGCCCGCGCTTTGCGGTCATGCAGGGCGCCATCGCGCGCCTGCACCGGGCGCTGGCGCAGTTCATGCTGGACGTGCACACCGCCGAGCACGGCTACACCGAATGCTACGTGCCCTACATCGTCAACGCCGACACCCTGCGCGGCACCGGCCAGCTGCCCAAGTTCGAGGGCGATCTGTTTGCCGCGCACAAGGGCGGGCAGGACGCCGAGCCCGTGCCCGACCATGCCCAGCTCTACCTCATCCCCACCGCCGAAGTGCCGCTGACCAACTTCCTGCGCGACGTGGTGGTGCCCGAGTCCGAACTGCCCATCCGCCTGACCGCGCACACGCCCTGCTTTCGCTCCGAAGCCGGCAGCTACGGGCGCGACACGCGCGGCATGATCCGCCAGCACCAGTTCGACAAGGTGGAGATGGTGCAGATCGTGCACCCCGAGCAAAGCTACGAGGTGCTGGAGCAGATGACCGGCCACGCCGAAACCATCCTGCAGCGCCTGGGCCTGCCTTACCGCGTGGTGAGCCTGAGCACCGGCGACATGGGCTTTGGCGCCGCCAAGACCTACGACCTGGAGGTGTGGCTGCCCGCGCAGGACACCTACCGCGAGATCAGCTCGGTGAGCAACTGCGAAGCCTTCCAGGCGCGGCGCATGCAGGCGCGCTTCAAGAACGCCCAGGGCAAGAACGAGCTGGTGCACACTTTGAACGGCTCGGGCGTGGCCGTCGGCCGCGCGCTGGTGGCGGTGATGGAGAACTACCAGCAGGCGGACGGGAGCATCACCATCCCCGAAGTACTGCGCCCCTACATGGGCGGACTCGCGCGGCTGGCACCCTGAAAATCCCCGCTACAATCGCCGGTTCGAGTCGCGGAGAGGTGGCAGAGTGGTCGAATGTACCTGACTCGAAATCAGGCGTACGTGCAAGCGTACCGTGGGTTCGAATCCCACCCTCTCCGCCAGAGTCCGCAAAGCCTTGCAGGTGCCGAGCCTGCAAGGCTTTTGTTTTGCGCGTGAGCCGCCTTGTGGCGCCGGCGACGGGCGGGACGCGGCTGCGCCGCACCCGGGGCCGGGGTTTCAGAACGGCACGCGCATGCCCACCACGATGTTGCGCCCCATGAGCGGCGCCGCGTTCTTGATGAACGAGGTGTGGGCCCAGGCCAGCCGGTTGGTCAGATTGCCCGCGCGCACGTAGAACTGCCAGGGCGTGCCGTCGCCGAAGCGGCCGTTGTAGGTGGCGCCGACATTGAGCATGCCGTAGCCGGGGGTGGCGGTCTCGAACTCGGCGATGCGGTTCTGGCGCATCACCTGCACCCACTCGATCTGGCCGTCCCAGCCCTGCCAGGCGCCATCCAGGCGCAGGCCGGCGCGCGCGGCGGGAATGCGCGCGAGCATCGCGCCGCCCGCCAGCTGCGCGCGTACCAGGTCGCCGAAGAGCGTCACGCCCAGGTAGCGGTTGAGCCGCTGGCGCAGCTGTGCCTCCATGCCGGTGAAGCTCGCATCCTGCTGGCTGTATTGCAGCAGCTGCAGGCCGTCGAGCACGTCCAGCGTGCGGCCGTAGATATAGTCCTTCACGCGGTTGCGGTACAGGCTCACGGCAAAGGTGGTGTCGCCAGCGGTCTTGCGCAGCCCGAAATCGATGGAGCGCGCCTGCTCGGGCCGCAGCGCCGGGTTGCCACGTTCATAGGTGCTGGTGGCCATGTGCAGGCCCTTGGCATAGAGCTCCTCGGCCGTGGGCATGCGCCGCGCATGGGTGAGCGAGACCGAAAGCTGGTAGCCGGGCGTGAACTTCCATACCGCCCCCAGCGCGACCGAGCTGCCGCCCAGGCTGCTGCGCAGCCCTGATTCCAGCGCGTCTACCGTCTGGCGTTCATGGCGCAGCGCGGCGCTGAAGCGCCATTGCCGCCATTGGGTTTCTTCCAGCATGAAGAGACTGGCGCGGCGCGTTTCGGTGGGCTGCACGTAGGCTTCCTCGCCTTCGGCGCTGAAGCGCCGCTGCATCGCCTGCACGCCGAGCACGCCGCGCCAGCCCGCCAATGGCGCGTGCTGCAGTTCCACGCGCAGGTCGTGCGCCTTGTTGCGGAAGGTGGTGGCGATGCTGCCGTCCTCCACCTCGTCGTGGCGGTAGTCGGTGCTGCTGGCGCGCAGGCGCAGGGCTTCGGCGCCGGCGAAGGGGCGGCGCAGTTCGCCGCGCAGGTCCCAGCGGCCGCTGCGCAGGTCCACCACGGGCACGTCGTTTGCGCCGTGCTCCGGCTCGTCCGCTCCGCCGTGGTCGTGGCCGTCGTCGCCGCAATGCAGGTGGTCGCCGTGGGCATGGCAGCCCTCGAAGCCGTGGTTGTGCCCGGGCAGGCCGTAGCGTGCGCCCTGGCGCGTATAAGCCAGGCCCAGGTAGCCCCGGTCGGCGATCCAGGACAGGCCGACGCTGCCCGCGTCGCTGCGGTTGAAGCTGCCGGGCACCGCGGCGCCGCCGCTCCAGCCGCTGCCCACGCGGTAGTCGCTCGCATCGCGCGCCAGGCCTTCGACGTGCACGGCCACGTGGCCAGCGCCGCCGGTGAGCTGCAGCGCGCCGGTCTGCTCGCGCGCGCCGCTGGCGCCGCGCAGCTCGACGCTGCCCTCGTAGCCCTTTTCGGGGATGGCCGTGGGGATCTTGTCGTCGAGCACGTTGACCACGCCGCCGATGGCGCCCCCGCCATGGATCAAGGCCGAGGGGCCGCGCAGCACCTCGATCTGGCGCGCCAGCAGGGGCTCGGACACCACCGCGTGGTCGGGGCTGACGGTGGAGGCGTCCTGCAGCTCGGAGCCGTCGGAGAGCACTTGCACGCGCGGTCCGTCCATGCCGCGGATCACCGGGCGGCTCGCGCCCGCGCCGAAGTGCGTGGACTGGATGCCGGGTTCGCCGTCCAGCGTCTCGCCCAGCGTGGCGGCGCGGCGGCGCACGAGCTCGTCGCCTTCGAGCACGCTCACGGGCGTGGCCATGTCGCTGCTGCCCAGTTGCAGGCCGCTGGCCGAGACGTTGACCTCGGGCAGCAGGGTAGGGGCGTCGTCGGGCGCGGCTGTCTGGGCCCGCGCCGGGGTGCCGGCCAGCAGTGCGCCGGCGAGGGCGGCCAGCCGCAGCCGGGCGCCCAGAGAGATAAAGCAAGGCATGTAAAGGGTTCCTGAGTGGGCCGCGGCGCACGACCGCGGCAGCGCCGTGGGCCAGCAGGCGGCCACGGCAAAAAATGGCTGCCAGCGCTTGCGGAGCAAGCGCTGGCAGCTATCGAAAGGATGAACTCAGGCCAGGGGCGGCGCGCGCGCCAGGAAGGGCAGCGGAGCGCGTGGCAGCGCTGCCTGCACGGGCGCCGCGGCAGGGTATGCGGGCAGCGCAGCCGTGACGGGCAGGGCCCAGGAGGCGCCGGGCGCACTGCCGTGGGCCAACTGGTTGAGCAGCTGGCAGTCGGACGCGGAATGCCCTGCGAACAGCGCGCCCAGTCCGTGCGCGCCGCCATGCTGCTGCACGCTGCCCGCCGGGGCCGTGGGCAGGTGCAGCACGCGGTGCATGCCCGCCAGCGCGGGGGCAAGCACCAGCGCAAGCAGCAGCCACCACAGCCCGATGCGACGGGCCAGGGCATGGCGGCGAGGGGCGTGTGCGGGCAGCATGGCGAAGGCCGCAGGATAACGCCCTGCGCGCGGCCTGCCGGCGCCGACTGGCAAGGATCTTCCATCAGGTGCTGAATTCGGGACCGCCGGTGGGCAGCCGCATCCCGTACCCGCAAAGCCTTGCAGGCACAGCACCTGCAAGGCTTTTGTTTGGCGCATGCCGGCGGCGCCGCCGCGTTCAGCTTTGCGCCTGCAGCCGGGTGATCTGCTCCTCGCTCCAGCCCAGTTCGGCCAGGATGGCGCGGGTGTGCTGGCCGACGGCGGGGATGGGGTCCATGCGGCAGCTGAAGGCGTTGCTGGCGCCGGGCGGCAGCAGCGCGGGCAGGGGGCCGACGGGGGAGCCGACCTCGCGCCAGCGCTGGCGGGCGGCAAGCTGGGGGTGGGCCCACAGGCCGGCCAGGTCGTTGACGCGGGCGTGGGCGATGCCGGCGGTGTCCAGGCGCTGGGCGAGTTCGGCGGCGCTCAGGCGGCCGAAGCTTTGCGCGATCAGCGCCTGCAGCTCGGCGCGGTGGGTGTTGCGCTGGCTGCTGCCCGCAAAGCGCGGGTCGCGGGCGAGTTCCGGGCGCTGCAGCACGCCTTCGCAGAAGGCCTGCCATTCGCGCTCGTTTTGCACGCCCAGGATGAGGCTGGCGCCGTCGCCCGCGGTGAAGGGGCCGTAGGGGTAGATGCTGGCGTGCGATGCGCCGGTGCGCGGCGGGGGCGGCGCGCCGTCGAAGGCGTAGTACAGCGGGTAGCCCATCCATTCGGCCATGGCTTCGAGCATGGAGACGTCGATGTGGCTGCCTTCGCCGGTCCTGCCGCGCAGCAGCAGGGCCGAGAGCACGCTGCTGTACGCGTACATGCCCGCGGCGATGTCGGCCACGGAGATGCCGGCCTTGACGGGGGCTTCGGGCGTGCCGGTGACGGACAGGAAGGCGGCTTCGCTCTGGATCAGCAGGTCGTAGGCCTTCTTGTCGCGCCAGGGGCCGTCCTGCCCGTAGCCGGAGATGTCGCAGACGATGAGCCTGGGGTTGTGCGCCTTCAAGGCGTCGTACGACAGGCCCATGCGCGCCGTCGCGCCGGGCGCAAGGTTCTGCACCAGCACGTCGGCGGTTTGCAGGAGCTGCATCAGTGCGGCCCTGGCCTGGGCTTGCTTCAGGTTCAGCGCCAGGCTTTCCTTGCTGCGGTTGATCCAGGTGAAGTGCGACGACAGGCCGCGCACGCGCTGGTCGTAGCCGCGCGCAAAGTCGCCGCTGCCGGGGCGCTCCACCTTGATGACGCGTGCGCCCAGGTCGGCCAGCTGGCGCGTGGCAAAGGGCGCGGCGACCGCGTGTTCCAGCGAGACGATGGTGATGCCGTCGAGCGGGCGGGGCCGGGTCTGCGTCTTCGTCATGGAAGGGAATCTTCAAAAAACAGAGCTGTATGCGCTGGTGGTGAAAGAGATTGGGGGTGTTTTGTATTTGAAATGCTTATGTGGCGAGCGCAAGACGCTATGCAAATCCTAGTCCATCTGCCTGCTGTTGCTGCCAGCGCTTAAGTTTCCGCTAAGCGCGCTTGTCCACACTGCCCTTGCATTGAAGCAATCTCCCAAGGAAGGGCAAACCATGAACCGCTTGATTTCCACTCCGCGCCGCCTGGTGGTGGCGCTGCTTGCGGCCGGCGCGCTCGGCGCCACGGGCGCCGGGCTGGTGACGGCGCGCGACGCGCACGCGTTTTCCTTCGGCAATGTGCCGGTGGCGGGCGCAACGGCCGGTGCGCCGCAGGCCGCGCCGCCGCTGGTCACGCTGCCGGACTTTTCCCGGATCACCCAGCGCTATGGCGCGGCGGTGGTCAACATCAGCGTGAGCGGCGTGCGCAAGGTCTCGGACGATGAGGACGACGGCGCGCCTGCGCGCCGTGGCCCGCAGATCGACCCCGACGACCCGTTTGCGCCGTTCTTTCGCCACTTCGGCATACCCGGCGGCGCCCTGCGCGGCCCGCAGATGCAGCCCCAGCCCATGCGTGGCGAGGGCTCGGGCTTCATCATCGACGCCGACGGCCTGGTGCTGACCAATGCCCACGTGGTCAAGGGCGCGGACCGCGTGACGGTCAAGCTCACCGACCGGCGCGAGTTCCAGGCCAAGGTGCTGGGCAGCGACCCCAAGACCGACATCGCGGTGCTCAAGATCGACGCCAAGGACTTGCCCACGGTCAAGCTGGGCAACTCCGCCGACCTGAAGGTGGGTGAGTGGGTGCTGGCGATCGGCTCGCCCTTCGGCTTCGAGAACACGGTGACCGCGGGCGTGGTCAGCGCCAAGGGCCGCAGCCTGCCCGACGACAGCTACGTGCCCTTCATCCAGACCGATGCCGCCGTGAACCCGGGCAACTCGGGTGGGCCGCTGTTCAACACGCGCGGCGAGGTGGTGGGCATCAACTCGCAGATCTACAGCCGCACCGGGGGCTACCAGGGCGTGTCGTTTGCCATCCCGATCGAGGTGGCGCAGCACGTGGAGCAGCAGATCGTCAAGACCGGCAAGGTGGAGCACGCGCGCCTGGGCGTGACGGTGCAGGGCGTGAACCAGACCTTTGCCAATTCCTTCAAGCTCGCCAAGCCCGAAGGCGCGCTGGTGGCCAATGTGGATGAGGACGGCCCGGCGGCCAAGGCGGGCCTCAAGAGCGGGGACGTGATCCTGAAGATCAACGACGAGCCCATCGTCACCTCGGGCGACTTGCCCGCCTACATCGGCCAGTCGCTGCCGGGGCAGAAGGTGCAGCTCGAAGTCTGGCGCGACGGCAAGGCGCGCACGCTCGTGGCCACGCTGGGCAACGCCGGCGACAAGGGCGTGGCCAGCGCGCGCGCCGACGAAGCGCTGGGCAAGGGCCAGCTTGGCCTGATGCTGCGCCCGCTGCAGCCCGAAGAGGCGCAGGCCGCGGGCGTGGACCAGGGCATGGTCATCGCCCAGGCGCGCGGCCCGGCCGCACTGGCCGGGGTGCAGGGCGGCGACGTGCTGCTGGCCATCAACGGCACGCCGGTCAAGAGCATGTCCGAGGTGCGCGCCGCCATGCAGAAGGCGGGCAAGTCGGTGGCGCTGCTGATCGAGCGCGATGGCAGCCGCATCTTCGTGCCGGTGAACGTCGGCTGAGCCGCCCGGCCCCTGGCGCGCAGGGGCCGCGCGCGGGCGCGCCGTCCCTTGTCTTATCCTGACGCCCATGCGCCTTTTGCTTGTGGAAGACGACGCCATGATCGGCGAAGCCGTGCACGACCTGCTGCGCGCCCAGGGCTATGCGGTGGACTGGGTGCGCGACGGCCGCCAGGCCGATGCCGCGCTGGCCGCCCAGGGCTACGACCTGGTGCTGCTGGACCTGGGACTGCCCGGGCGCGATGGCCTGGCGGTGCTGCGCGCACTGCGTGCGCGGCGCGACCGCACGCCGGTGCTGATCGCCACCGCGCGCGACGGCGTGGCCCAGCGCATCGAGGGGCTGGACGCGGGCGCGGACGACTACGTGCTCAAGCCCTATGACCTCGATGAGCTGCTGGCGCGCATCCGCGCGCTGCTGCGCCGCGCCGCCGGGCGCGCCGAGCCGGTCTACGAGCACAAGGGCGTGGCCATCAACCCGGCCACGCGCGAGGCCACGGTGCAGGGCCGGCCGGTGGTGCTCTCGGCGCGCGAATGGGCGGTGCTGGAGCCCCTGATTGCCCGCCCCGGCATGGTGCTCTCGCGCCAGCAGCTGGAAGACAAGCTCTACGGCTGGGGCGAAGAGATAGGCAGCAACGCGGTGGAAGTCTTCATCCACGGCCTGCGCAAGAAGCTGGGCGCGGCGCTGGTGCTGAACGTGCGCGGCGTGGGCTACATGGTGCCCAAATGAGTCCGCGCTGGCGCCTGCCGCAATCGCTGCGCCTGCGGTTGCTCATCGTCTTGATAGCTGCCATCGCAGTGACGGCGGGCGTTCAAGGCCTTTTTGCCTACAAAACCGCGCTGGGTGAGGCGGACGCCTTGTTCGACTACCACATGCAGCAGACGGCGTTTGCGCTGCGCGCCGGCCTGCCCGCGGACGCCAAGGGCATGGGCCGCCCGCGCCCGGAATACGCGAACAACGAGTTCATCGTGCAGGTCTGGACCAACGAGGGCCTGCGCATCTTTGAATCCGCCCTGGGCGACCTGCTGCCCCAGCGCGCGGTGCTGGGCTTTCAGGACGTGCGCGCCCACGGCAGGAGCTACCGCGTGTTCTCGCTGCAGACGCGCTCGCAGGTCATCCAGGTGGCGCAGGACCTGGCGGTGCGGCGCAAGATGGCGCGCGGCCTGGCCTGGCGTTCGCTGCTGCCGCTGGCGGTGATGGCGCCGCTGCTGGCGCTGGCCGTGTGGTGGCTGCTCGGGCGCTTGTTCGTGCCGGTGGAGCGCGTGCGCTCCCAGGTGGCGCGGCGCCAGCCCCAGGACCTGTCCGCGCTGCACGCGGCCGATCTGCCCGCCGAGGTGCAGCCGCTGGTCGATGAGCTCAACGCCTTGTTCGAGCGCGTGCGCCGGGCCTTCGCCGCGCAGCAGGACTTCGTGGCCGACGCCGCGCACGAGCTGCGCTCGCCCCTGGCCGCGCTCAAGCTGCAGGCCCAGGGCCTGCGCCGCGCTGGCGACGCGCCCACGCGCGAGCGCGCCGTGGCCCGGCTCGAAGCCGGCATCGACCGCGCCGCGCGGCTGCTGGAGCAGTTGCTGGTGCTGGCGCGCCAGGAGGCCGCGGCTGGGGCCATGGCGCCGGTCGATCTGCTGCAGGTGGCCCGCCTGGCCCTGGCCGACGTGGCCGCCAGCGCCCAGGCGCGCGGCATCGACGCCGGGCTTGCCCAACCCGCGCCAGCTGCCTGCCCGGTGCAAGGCGTGGCCGAAGAGCTGCGCCTGCTGCTGCGCAACCTGCTGGACAACGCCATCAAATACACCCCCGAGGGCGGGCGCGTGGACGTGGTGCTGGCCTGCGACGGCGCGGCGGTGCAGCTGCGCGTGGAAGACAGCGGCCCCGGCATTCCCGAGGCCGAGCGCGAGCGCGTGCTGGGGCGCTTTTACCGCTCGCCCCACAGCGCGCCTCAGGCGCCGGGCAGCGGCCTGGGCCTGGCCATCGTGCAGGCGGTGGCCCAGCGCCACGGTGCGCGGCTGAGGCTTGGGCGCTCCGAGCGCCTGGGCGGGCTGTGCGTGTGCCTGGCGTTTGCCTAGCGTCGCCTCAGGCCACGTGCTGCAAGAATTCCTGCAGGCGTTGCGAACTGGGGCGGGTGAGCAACTCCTCGGGGTTGCCGTCCTCGGCGATGCGCCCGCCGTCCATGAACAGCAGGCGGCTGCCCACCTTGCGCGCGAACTCCATCTCGTGCGTGACGACGATCATGGTCATGCCGGTTTCGGCCACGTCCTGCATCACCTTGAGCACCTCGTGGCGCAGCTCGGGGTCCAGCGCCGAGGTGGGCTCGTCAAACAGCATCAGCTTGGGCTTGATGGCCAGCGCGCGCGCAATCGCCACGCGCTGCTGCTGCCCGCCCGAGAGCTGGCCGGGGTAGTGGTTCTCGCGTTCGGCCAGGCCCACGCGTGAAAGCAGCGCGCGTGCCTGCTCGCGCGCCTGTGCCTTGGGCACGGCGCGGGTGTGCAGGGGGCCGAACATCACGTTCTCCAGCGCGGTGAGCTGGGGAAACAGGTTGAACTGCTGGAACACCATGCCCGCCTCGCGCCGCAGCAGGCGCACCTGCGCGGGCTTGCCGCGCACGCTCAGGCCATCGACCACGATGTCGCCGCCCTCGATGGTTTCCAGCGCGTTGATGCAGCGCAGCAGCGTGGACTTGCCCGAGCCCGAAGGGCCCACGATCACCACCACCTCGCCCGGCTCGATGGCCAGGCTGATGCCGTCGAGCACCGTGTTGCTGCCAAAGCGCTTGGTGACGTTCCTGAATTCGACGATGCTCATAGGATGCGCGTCCGGTGTTCCACGACCTTGAGCACCAGCGCGATGCAGCCCGTCATGAACAGATAGATGATGGCCACCGTGCCCCAGATCTCCACCGCGCGGAAGTTGGTCGCGATGATCTCCTGGCCCTGGCGCGTGAGCTCGGCCACGCCGATGACGATGAAGAGCGATGAATCCTTCAGGCTGATGATGCACTGGTTACCCATGGTCGGGATCATGCGGCGCAGCGCCACCGGGCCGATGATGTAGGCCATGATCTTGTGGAAGGGCAAGCCCATCGCCAGGCCGGCCTCGTGCAGTCCCTTGGGTACCGACAGCAGGCCCGCGCGCACGATCTCGGCGATGTAGGCGCCGGAATTGATCATCAGCGTGAAGATGGCCGCGGTGTAGCCGTCGATGCGCAGGTTCACCAGCAGCGGCAGCGCGAAGTAGATGAACATCACCTGCACCACGATGGGCGTGCCGCGTATCACCAGGATGAAGAGCTGCGCCAGCATAGACGCACCGCGCCCCAGCCATTCGGGCCAGCGCCACAGCAGCAGGGCCAGCGCCGCCAGCACCGCGGCCGCCAGCACGCCGCCCGGCACCCGGGCCAGCGGGCCGCCGGCAAAGTGCGCCACCAGGCCGATCAGCACCAGCACGGCGGCACCGTACAGCGCACTGCGCCGGTTGATGGGCACCTGGATGTAGGTGACGACGATGCCCGACAGCGCACCGATCACGCAGCCGCCGAGCAGGCCCAGGGCGGTGATTTTCAGCGTCATCCAGGCGCCCGCCATCAGGTCGGGCCAGGCGGCCCAGATGGAAGACCAGTCAAAGACCATCGTGATGCTCCGCTAGTAAAAACAAAGCCGCCCCTCCTGCGGGAGAGGGCGGCGTCTTCAGGCGCAAATGCGGCTGATCAGTCGGGCTTCTTGCCGAACCAGGTTTCGTACAGCTTGTCGTAGGTGCCGTTGGCCTTGAGCTCCTTGAGCGCCTTGTTCACCACGGGCACGAGATCGCTCCCCTTGGGGAAGGCGATGCCGTAGAAGTCGCCGCTCTTGAGCGAACCTGTCACCTTCACCTTGCCCGCGCCTGCCGTCTTGGCGTAGTACTGCACGTTGGGCGTGTCATGCACCACGGCGTCGATGCGGCCCGTGGCCAGCTCCAGGAAGGCGTTGTCGATGTTGGGGAAGAGCTTGAGCTTGGCGCCCGGCACATTGGCCTTCATGTAGTCCACGCCCACGGTGCCGGTTTTCACCGCCACGGTCTTGCCGTCCAGGTCCTTGGCGGTCTTGATGGTGCTGTTTTCCGGTGCCAGGATGGCCAGGCCCGACTCATAGTAGGGGTCGGAGAAATCCACCACCTTGGCGCGGTCCTCGCGGATCGTGATGCCGGCCAGGGCCGCGTCGATGCTCTTGGTCTGCAGGCCCGGGATGATGCCGTTGAAGTCCATG
This sequence comes from Comamonas flocculans, assembly GCF_007954405.1. Classification (NCBI taxonomy): domain Bacteria; kingdom Pseudomonadati; phylum Pseudomonadota; class Betaproteobacteria; order Burkholderiales; family Comamonadaceae; genus Comamonas; species Comamonas flocculans. Next base: position 2,167,994 of record NZ_CP042344.1, read on the forward strand.
GGCTGCAGCTTGTACTCCAGGTTCGCCTGCTTGGCGATCGCTTCCCACAGCTGGATGTCGAAGCCGGTGTACTTGCCGTCCTGCTTGAACTCGAAGGGCACGAAGGCGGTGTCGGTGGCCACGACCAGGGTCTTGTCGGCGGCGTGCGTGACCGGCATGGCCAGAGTCATGGCGAGGGCGACGGCGGCCGCCTTGAGGGTTTGGGTGAATTTCATGGGGTCTCCCGGAGCAAGAAGGCGAGGGGCTCGTGGCCCTGCCTGAAAGAGGTGTTTTGAGGCGCAAAAGTATAAGCGGGCGGGTTTTTCTATCCCGCACCGTTGCTGGAACCGGCCCCGGCGGCGGCCGGATAGGCGCGTGCCAGCTGCACGAAGGCGCCCAGGTAGTCGGTGGCCAGCTCGCCCTCGCGCACGCCCAGATGAATCTGCTTGGCGATGCCCTTCCTGCCCAGGCGCAGCGCCGCCACCGCCATGCGCCCGGCGTATTCCAGTGCCAGCCAGCGCGGCAGCGCCGCCACGCCGCGGCCGCTGGCCACCATCTGCACCATGATGTCGGTGGTCTCTATGGTCTTGTGCTCGCGCGGCGCCTGGCCGGCGGGCAGCAGGAATTGCGTGTACACGTCCAGCCTGTCCCTGGGCACGGGGTAGGTGATCAGGGTCTCGCCCGCCAGGTCGCGCGGGCGCAGGTATTCGCGCCCGACCAGCGGGTGGCTGGCGGCCACCAGCAGCACCTGCTCATAGTCGAACACCGGCTCGAAGAGCAGGCCGTCGTGCTGCACCGGGTCGGGCGTCACCAGCAGGTCGATCTCGTGGTTCTGCAGTGCCTGGATGCCGCCGAACTGGAATTTCTGGCGTACGTCCACATCCACGTCCGGCCAGGCGCTGAGGTAGGGCGAGACGATCTTGAGCAGCCACTGGTAGCAGGGGTGGCACTCCATGCCTATGCGCAGCGTGCCGCGCTGGCCTTGGGCGAACTGGCGCAGGCGCGCTTCGGTCAGCTCCAGCTGGGGCAGCAGGCGCTGGGCCTGGGCCAGCAGGTAGCGCCCGGCCTGCGTCAGGCGCAGGCCACGCCCCTCGCGCAGCCAGATGGCGGTGCCCAGCTGCTCTTCCAGCTTGCGCATGCTGTGGCTCAGCGCCGACTGGGTCAGGCACAGCTGCTCGGCGGCGGCGGTGAGCGAGCCCTGCCGCTCGACCTCGGCCACGACGGACAGGTGGATGCGTTCCAGCATATGAATGAATCAAATTCATCAATCGGTGAATTAATACCATTTTACTTCATGGGTTGGCTTGCCTACGATGCCCGCAGTCAACCCGAATCTGAAGGAGGAAACCGTGGCCAGACTGCACAACCTGGGCTTTGCGCGCATAGGCGCGCAGCGTGAACTCAAATGGGCGCTGGAGCGCTATTGGAAGGGCGAGAGCGGGCGCGAGGCGCTGCTGGCCACCGCCGCCGAACTGCGTGCGCGCCACTGGGCGGCGCAGCAGGGGCTGGACGCGGTGCCGGTGGGCGATTTTTCGCTCTACGACCAGGTGCTGGACATGAGCTTCACCCTGGGCAATCTGCCCGAGCGCGTGCGCGGCTACCACGGTGACGAACTGGACAACTATTTCCGCGTGGCGCGCGGCAGGAGCGCCGACAGCGCCGCCCACGGACACGACGAGCACCACGCCTGCTGCGGCGGCGTGGCCGCGGGCGAGATGACCAAGTGGTTCAACACCAACTACCACTACATCGTGCCCGAGCTGAACGCCCACACCGCCTTCAAGCTCGACGCCTCGCGCCTGCTGGCGCAACTGGCCGAAGCGCAGGCACAGGGCGTGAATGCCAAGCCGGTGCTCATAGGCCCGGTGACTTATCTGGCCTTGGGCAAGGCGCACGATGGCTCCGACCGGCTGGAGCTTCTGGATCGCCTGCTGCCGGTGTACGCCGAGCTGCTGGAGCAACTGGCGGCTCAGGGCGTGCAGTGGGTGCAGATCGACGAGCCGATTCTGGTGACGGAGCTTGATGCCGACTGGCAGCATGCCTTCAACACCGCCTACCACCAGCTCAAGAGCTGCCGCGTGAAGATCCTGCTGGCCAGCTATTTCGGGCCGCTGCTGGACAACAAATACCTGGCCGCCAACCTGCCGGTGGCCGGGCTGCACGTGGATGCATTGGCCGACCGCGCCGACGTGCAGCAACTCATCGGCCTGCTGCCGCCGCACAAAGTGCTGTCGCTGGGCGTGATCGACGGGCGCAACGTCTGGAAGAGCGACCTCGGCGAGCTGCTGGCCTGGCTCGAACCCCTGGCCGCGCAGCTGGGCGAGCGCCTGTGGCTGGCGCCCAGTTGCTCGCTGCTGCACGTGCCGGTCGATCTGGAGAGTGAAACCACGCTGGATCCGGAAATCAAATCCTGGCTCGCCTTCGGACTGCAAAAGCTCGATGAGTTGCGCGTGCTCGGCCGCGCGCTCAACGAAGGGCGCGCAGCCGTGGCCAGCGAACTGGCGCACAACGCCGCCGCGCTCGCCAGCCGCCGCGCTTCCCCCCGAGTGCACGATGCACAAGTGGCGCAGGCGCTGCAGCAGGCCACGCCCGCCCTGGAGCAGCGCCACAGCGCCTACGCTGTGCGCGCGCCGCTGCAGGCCAAGAAGCTCGGCCTGCCCGCGTGGCCGACGACGACCATAGGGTCGTTTCCGCAAACCGCCGAAATCCGCCGTGCGCGCAAGGAGCACAAGGCCGGTCACTTGTCCGATGCGGATTACGAAAAGGCCATGCGCGCCGAGATCGCCCACTGCGTGCGCGAGCAGGAAGCCGTGGGCCTGGACGTGCTGGTGCACGGCGAGGCCGAACGCAACGACATGGTCGAATACTTTGGCGAGCAGCTGGCGGGCTATGCCTTCAGCAGCCATGGCTGGGTGCAGTCTTACGGCTCGCGCTGCGTCAAGCCGCCGATTCTCTATGGCGACGTCAAGCGCACCCGCCCCATCACCGTGGACTGGATCAAGTATGCGCAGTCGCTCACCCGGCGGCCCATGAAGGGCATGCTCACCGGCCCGGTCACCATGCTCAACTGGTCCTTCGTGCGCGACGACCAGCCGCGCTCGCTCAGTTGCCGCCAGCTGGCACTAGCCCTGCGCGGCGAGGTGCTGGACCTGGAAGCAGCGGGTGTGCCCATCATCCAGATCGACGAGGCGGCCTTTCGTGAAGGCTTGCCGCTGCGCCGTGCGCACTGGCAGGAATACCTGGATTGGGCGATTGCGTCCTTCCGTCTCATGGCCAACGGCGTGCGTGACGAGACGCAGATCCACAGCCACATGTGCTATTCGGAGTTCAACGACATCATCGCCTCCATCGCGGCCATGGATGCGGACGTGATCACCATCGAAAACTCCCGCTCGGGCCTGGAGCTGCTGGCCGCCTTCGAGGACTTTGCCTACCCCAACGGCATCGGCCCGGGCGTGTACGACATCCACTCGCCCAACGTGCCCACGCAGGCGCAGATCGTCGAGCGCATGCGCGCGGCGGCGCGGCGCATCGCGGCCAGCCAGCTCTGGGTCAACCCCGACTGCGGGCTGAAAACGCGTCAGTGGAAGGAGGTTGTGCCGTCGCTCGCGCACATGGTGGCGGCAGCGCGCCAGCTGCGCGTGCCCACGCCGCTGCGCGAAGCGGCGCAGGCCGCCGCCTAGCATGGCCGGCGCCTGCGCGTCCGGCGTCTGCGGCGGGGCGGGAGCTTTCCCGCAGCCCGCTATAATGCCCGGCTTCGCAGCGATTTCCTGGCCCCGCGGCGAAGCATGGCGCAAGCCGTGAACCCCACCTAAGAGGCTCCGCTTCCAAGAAGAGCACCGACCGTGGAAAAGGGCCTGCAAACCTTCTTTCCGAAGAAAACTCATGACTACTTTCAGCGCAAAGCCCGCTGAGGTCGTGCACGAGTGGTTTGTGATTGACGCCACCGACAAGGTGCTCGGCAGGGTCGCCAGCGAAGTGGCCCACCGTTTGCGCGGCAAGCACAAAGCCATCTACACGCCTCACGTCGACACCGGCGACTACATCGTCGTGGTCAACGCCTCCAAACTCAAGGTCACCGGCACCAAGAGCATCGACAAGATGTACTACCGCCACTCGGGCTTCCCGGGCGGCATCCGTGCGACCAACTTCCGCGACATGCAGGCCAGGCACCCGGGCCGCGCGCTCGAGAAGGCCGTCAAGGGCATGCTGCCCAAGGGTCCGCTCGGTTACGCCATGATCAAGAAGCTCAAGGTCTACGGCGGCGCGGAACATCCGCACACCGCGCAGCAGCCCAAGGCACTGGAAATCTGAGGAGCCGGACCATGATAGGTGAATGGAACAATGGCACCGGCCGTCGCAAATCCAGCGTCGCCCGCGTGTTTCTGAAAAAAGGCAGCGGCAAGATCACGGTGAATGGCAAGGACATTCAGCAGTATTTCGGCCGTGAAACCTCGATCATGATCGCCAAGCAGCCGCTGGTGCTCACCGACCATGTCGCCACGTTCGACATCCAGGTGAACGTGCACGGCGGCGGTGAATCCGGCCAGGCCGGCGCCACCCGCCACGGCATCACGCGCGCGCTGATCGACTACGACGACACGCTCAAGCCCCAGCTCAGCGCTGCCGGCTTCGTGACCCGCGACGCGCGCGAAGTGGAACGCAAGAAGGTCGGTTTGCACTCCGCACGCCGCGCCAAGCAGTTCTCCAAGCGCTGATCCGCGGCGCAAGCGCTGCCGCCATGCCGCCGCCGCATTCGCGTCTGCCTGCCGCCCCGCAGTGCGGGCGGAAAGGCGACATGCGCGCAGCCTTGGCGGCCCATGCGGGCTGCAGCAGCGACATCAAAACCGCCCCCGTGGCGGTTTTTGTGTCTCTGGCGCACGGGTGCGGTTCGCCGGCGCTCGGGCCCCGGGGCCGGGATGAGGGCCGCTGATGCGCCTGCGCCGCCTGCGTCGCCGTTTCTCGCTTGGCGGTCCACGCCTGGTGGTGCGCCGCAGCCTGCCCTGGCCGCTGCGCTGGCTGGCGCTGGCGGTGCTGCTGGGGCTCAGCGCCGCCGTCGCGCTCTGGGCCTTCGAGTTCGGCAAGGCGATTGCCGGGCTGGATGCGAGCGCCAAGCAGGAGCTCGGCGAGCTGCGCAGCCAGACACGCCTGCTGCACGCGCGCATCAACGAACTGCAGCAGGAGAGCGCCGCGGCCGACAGCCTGCGCGCCACCGAACGGGCCGCGGCCGATGCGCTGGGCGAGCGCTTGCGCGCGCTCGAGGCGGACAACCGCAGCCTGCGCGACGATCTGGCGTTTTTCGAGAAGCTGATCCCGGCCGCCTCGTCGGCCAGCAACAGCACGCTCGATATCCGCGGCCTGCAGGCCGACGTGCTGGGCGGCGTGCAATTGCGCTGGCAGGTGCTGGTGATCCAGCCGGTGCGCAACGCGCCCGAGTTCAAGGGCCAACTCGAACTGGTGCTGGCCGGGCTGCGCGACGGCAAGCCCTGGACGTCCAGGCCGCCCGCCGTAGTGCGACCGCTGCAGATGCAGCAGTACCGCCGCGTCGAGGGCCTGGTCGATCTGCCCGAGCGCGTTATGGTAAAAACCGTGACGGTGCGACTGCTGCAGGGCAGCTCGGTGCGCGCCCAGCAATCCCTCACTTTGCAAGACTGATACGGCAGCGGCGCCCGCTTTGCGCGCCGCGCTGCCTCAGGGAGTCCAGCCCATGTTTTCGCGCAAGAAGCAACCCCTGATCAAAAGCCTGATTGCCAAGGGCACCTGCGTGCAGGGTGACGTCTTGTTCACCGACGGCCTGCGCATCGACGGCGAGGTACACGGCGACGTGCGCGCCGATGTCGAGCCCAGCATCGTGGTGATTTCCGAATCGGCCCAGGTGCAGGGGCGCGTGCAGGCCGCGCACGTCATCGTCAACGGCACGGTGCTCGGGCCGGTGCATGCCGGCGAGCTGCTGGAGCTGCAGCCGCGTGCGCGCGTGACCGGCGACGTGCACTACAAGGCGCTGGAGATGCACCAGGGCGCGCTGATTTCCGGTCAGATGCGTCCGAGCGAGGTGGTGCTGCAAGAGGCGCCCCCGCTCAAGCTTGCCTCGTCCGGGGGCTGAGCCAGCAGAAATTCGCGCGATGACTTAGCATCAGGCATTCCGTTTCCTTCTTACTTGGAGTCTTGTGGCGGCAACGATGGCAAATGCTTCGATTCAACTGACCGAGAGCGCGGCGGCGCGCCTGGCCGGCCTGATCGCCGAAAAGGGCAATGCAGCGCTCAAGTTGCGTGCACGCGTGGACGGCTGCGGCTGCGCGGGCTTTCAATACCTGTTTTCGCTCGACGATGCGGTGCGCGAGGGGGACATCACCGTGAGCGACGCCGGCGCGACGCTGGTGGTCGATGCGCTGAGCTATCCGCACCTCGTGGGCTCGCAGATCGATTGCCTGGAAGGCTCGGGCGGCGCGCATTTCATCGTCGTCAACCCGAACGAGGAAGTCGGCTGCGAATGCTGAACGCCCGCTTGCGGGTTCGATAGTGGAAGGCCGCCCTCGGGCGGCCTTTGTCATGGCGCGCCCCGCAACGGGCAAGGGCTGGCCGATTCAGGCGGGGTAGATCGCGCCCAGTATCCGCGGGCCGCGGGCGCCGGTGACGGCAGGCAGGTTGCCCGGCTCGCCGTGCAGGCATTGGCGGGCCAGCCAGGCGAAGGCGGCGGCCTCCACCTGTTCGGGCGCGATGCCCAGCGCGTCCGAGGACATCACGCGCACATCGGGCAGCTGCGCCTGCAGCCGGCGCATCAGCTCGCGATTGCGCACGCCGCCGCCGCAGACCACCAGCTGCCGCGTGGCCGGTGCGTGGCGGCGCAGGTCCTGGGCGCAGCAGTGCGCGCTGAGCTCGGTCAGCGTGGCCTGCACGTCCTGCACGCGCGCACCGGGCGCGGCCGCCAGGTGCTGCTGCAGCCAGCGCGCGTTGAACAGGTCGCGGCCGGTGCTCTTGGGCGCAGGCCGGGAGAAATACGGTTCGGTCAGCAGCGACCGCAGCAGCGCATCCTGTACCTGGCCGCTGGCGGCCAGCGCGCCGTCGCGGTCGCAAGGCTGGCCGGTGTACCGCTGGCACCAGAGGTCGAGCAGCACGTTGCCTGGCCCGCAGTCCCAGCCCCGTACCTGCCCCGTCGCCGACAGCACCGTGAGGTTGGACATGCCGCCCAGATTCAGCACCGCCATGTCCTGTCCCGGCCGCGCGAAGCAGCTCTGGTGGAAGGCCGGCACCAGCGGTGCGCCCTGGCCGCCCGCGGCCAAGTCACGGCTGCGCAGGTCGGCCACCACGGTGATGCCGGTGAGTTCGGCCAGCAGCGCTGGGTTGTTCAGCTGCACGGTGTAACCGGTGGCGTCAAAGGCGCCGGGGCGGTGGCGCACGGTCTGGCCGTGGGCGCCTATGGCGGCGATATCGGCCGCATCCAGCGCCGCCTGGCGCAGCAGCTGTTGCACCAGGGCGGCGCAGGCGCGCGCCAGCGCGTTGGCAGCGAGTTGCGCACGGTGCAGCTCGTTGTCGCCCGGGGTGTTGAGCGCGAGCAGTTCTGCTCTGAGTTCAGGAGCTAGCGGCGCAGACGCATGCTGCGTTACAAGGCATTTTCCCTGTGAAAAATCGGCGAGCACGCCGTCGATGCCGTCCAGCGAGGTGCCGGACATCAGCCCGATGTAGCGGCTCGCGGCAGCGGCGCGCATCGGCGGGCGCAGGCGATGCAGGGTGGTGTTCGCTCGCCCGCTCAGTCCACCTGCGCGGTCTGCAGCGTCTGCTGGGCGTAGTCGAGCTGCACGCGCATCTGCCCGGCCAGGCGCTCGAAGGCGCTGCGCTGCGCTGCGGCGATGGGCGCGGCGGCCTCGCTGCGCAGGGCCATGGCCATCGGATCCTGCTGCTTGCCGTTGACCCGGAATTCGAAATGCAGGTGCGGCCCGGTGGCCCAGCCGGTCTGGCCCACGGCGCCTATGGTCTGGCCTTGCGAGATCGCCTGGCCCTTGCGTACATCGATACGGCTCAGGTGCGCGTAGACGGTTTCGTGCTGGTTGGCGTGCTTGACGTAGACCACGTTGCCATAGCCGTTCTGCACCCCCGCGAAACTGACCGTGCCGTCACCGATGGTGCGCACCGGCGTGCCGCTGGGGGCGGCCAGGTCGGTGCCCAGGTGGGCGCGCCAGGTCTTCTGGATGGGGTGAAAGCGCATCTTGAAGCCGCTGGAGACCCGGGTGTAGGCCACCGGCGAGGTCAGGTAGGCGCGGTTCATGCTGTTGCCATCGAGCGTGTAGTAGGCGCCCTTGGCCTCGGGTTTGTCCTGGAACCAGACGGCGTTGAAGGTCTTGCCGTTGTTGTGGAATTCGGCGCTGAGCACCCGGCCGGTGCGCATGGGCTCGCCGTCGGCCTCCAGGGTTTCGTAGACCACGCTGAAGTGGTCGCCCTTGCGCAGCGCCCGGCGAAAATCGATGTTGCCCGAGAAGATTTCGGCCAGCTGCACCGCGACCGCGTCCGGAATGCCGGCCGCGTCGGTCGCGGCGAACAGCGAGCTCGTGATGACGCCGCTGCCCAGGCGATTGCCTATGGCAAGCTCGGCCGTCTGCAGCTGCGAGCTGAAGCTGCCGTCGGCCTGGCGCTCGATCACCAGGCGCTTGAAGTTGCCGCTGTCGTCCGGCGCCCAGCGTGCGGTCAGCCGGCCCAGGCGGTGCTCGCTGTCGGCTTCGGCGGAGAGCACGCGGCCGGTGCGTCCGAGCAGGTTCTGCTGCGACAGCGCATCGGCGCGCAGAAAGGCCGAGGCCGCCGGGTCGGCGATGCCCAGGCGCTGCAGCATGGCTTCGGGGTTGTCGTTGCTGCGCGTGACGTCCGAGCGGTACAGCGCCAGGGCGTTGAGCTCGGAGAGGTCGGCCAGCTCCAGGTCGGTGGCGAGCGAGGGAACGCTTTCGGTGAGGGTCACCATTGGCAGATCGGCCGCGTCCGGACCCAGGGATGCCACGGCGAAGGCGCCGCCGCCGCCGGTGAGCAGCACCGCGGCAACGGCGGCGCTGACGCGTTTGGGATGCTTGTGCAGGGATTGTTTCAGGGAAGTCAAAAACGCCGTACCGGCGCTGTTCAATCCGTTGGTCAAGCTGGGCCCCAGGCAAGTGGGCGTGCACGCGGCAAGCCTTGGCAAAAGTGCGCTGCGTCACGCCTGTAACAATCCGCGGCGAAAGGGCCGAAATCCCGCTGCCTCGGGTGGCCACTAGAATCCGCCACTGCGAAAACCGCAAGAGTATAGCCCCGCATGGCTGCCATGCATGGTCGAAAACCCTTATGAATCAAGCCGTTGTTACAAAATTCCCGGTGACCGATGGCGTCCGGCATGCGCTGGAGGTTTCCTTGCGTGGCGCCGACGAGCTGCTGCCGGTGCCGGACTGGGCCCAAAAGCTCGCGCGCGCCGAGGCTACGGGCCAGCCGCTGCGCATCAAGCTGGGGCTGGATCCCACGGCGCCCGACATCCACATCGGCCATACCGTGGTGCTCAACAAGATGCGCCAGTTGCAGGACCTGGGCCATCAGGTGATCTTTCTGATTGGCGACTTCACGAGTCTCATTGGCGACCCTTCCGGGCGCAACGCCACGCGCCCGCCGCTCACGGCCGAGCAGATCCGCGCCAATGCGGAAACCTATTTCGCCCAGGCCAAGCTGGTGCTGGACGAGGCCAAGACCGAGATCCGCTACAACAGCGAATGGAGCGACCCGCTGGGCGCGCGCGGCATGATCGAGCTGGCGGCCAAGTACACCGTGGCGCGCATGATGGAGCGCGACGATTTTGACAAGCGCTTCAAGGCCGGGCAGTCGATCAGCGTGCATGAATTTCTCTACCCGCTGATGCAGGGCTATGACTCGGTGGCGCTCAAGAGCGATCTGGAGCTGGGCGGCACCGACCAGAAGTTCAATCTGCTCGTGGGCCGCCACCTGCAGCAGGAATACGGGCAGGAGCCGCAGTGCATCCTGACGATGCCGCTGCTGGTGGGGCTGGACGGCGTCGAGAAGATGTCCAAGAGCAAGAACAACTACATCGGCATCACCGAAGAGGCCAACACCATGTTTGCCAAGGTGCTGTCCATTTCGGACGCGCTGATGTGGGACTGGTACACGCTGCTCTCGTTCAAGAGCCTGGCGGAGATCACGGCCTTGAAGCAGGAGGTGCAAGACGGGCGCAACCCCAAGGACGCCAAGGTGATGCTGGCCAAGGAGATCACCACGCGCTTTCACAGTGCCAGCGCGGCCGAGGCGGCCGAGCAGGACTTCATGCTGCGCAGCAAGGGCGGTGTGCCCGACGATATTCCCGAGGTGCGGCTCGGCGGCGCGCCGCTGGGCGTGGCGGCCCTGCTCAAGCAGGCGGGCCTGGCGCCGTCGGGCAGCGAGGCGGGGCGTTTGATCGACGGCGGTGGCGTGCGCATTGACGGCGCCGTGGTCAGCGACCGGGGCCTGAAGCTGGCGGCCGGCAGCTATGTGGTGCAGGTGGGCAAGCGCAAATTCGCGCGGGTGCAATTGTCATGAGCAGGCCGCTGGACGTGGTGGTGATGGCCGCGGGCAAGGGCACGCGGATGAAGAGCCGCACGGCCAAGGTGTTGCAGCGCCTGGCCGGGCGTCCTTTGCTGTTTCACGTGCTGGGCCAGGCGGCCAGCCTGGGGGCACGGCGGGTGGTGGTCATCACCGGCCATGGCGCTACTGAAGTACAAGCTGCTTGCGCAGGCTGGGCGGGCGCTGCAGGCCAATTTGACCTGAAATTTGCATTGCAGCAGCCGCAGCTGGGCACGGGCCATGCGGTGCAGCAGGCGCTGCCGCTGTTGCAGGACGATGCCACGGTACTGGTGCTCTCGGGCGACGTGCCGCTGACGCAGGCCGAGACCCTGCGCGCGCTGGTGGCGGCCAGTGGTGGCGAGCGGCTGGCGCTGCTCACCGTGCGCCTTGACGATCCCGCGGGTTACGGGCGCATCGTGCGCGCGGGCGATGGGCAGGTGGAGCGCATCGTCGAGCACAGGGACGCGAGCGAGGCCGAGCGCGCCATCAACGAGATTTACAGCGGCATCATGGCCGTGCCCGCCGCGCGCTTGCGTGCCTGGCTTGCGCGGCTGAAGAACGACAACGCCCAGCAGGAGTACTACCTGACCGACGTGGTGGCCATGGCGGTGGCTGGCGGCGTGCCGGTGGTGGCGCATTGCATCACTGACGCGCTGCAGGTAGCGGGGGTGAACAGCCCGGTGCAATTGGCCGAGCTGGAGCGCGCGCACCAGCTGCGTCAGGCACGGGCGCTGTTGGAGCAGGGCGTGCGCCTGGCCGACCCGGCGCGTCTGGACCTGCGCGACGACCCGCGCCTGGGCATCCCGGCGGAGCTGGCCTGCGGGCAGGATGTGGAAATCGACGTGGGCTGCCTCTTCACCGGCCGGGTGGTGCTGGGGGATGGCGTGCAGGTGGGCGCCTACTGCTCGATCGCCAACGCCGTCATCGGCGCGGGCACGGTGATCCAGCCCTATACCCACATCGATGGCGAGAAGGCCGGCGTGCAGGTGGGCGAGGGTGCGCGCCTGGGGCCGTTTTCGCGCCTGCGCCCGGGCGCCAGCCTGGGGCGCGAAGTGCATGTGGGCAACTTCGTCGAAATCAAGAATTCGCAACTGGCCGATGGTGCCAAGGCCAACCATCTGGCCTATCTGGGTGACGCCACGGTGGGCGCGCGCGTGAACTACGGCGCGGGCTCGATCACCGCCAACTACGACGGCGTGAACAAGCACCGCACGGTGATAGGCGAGGACGTGCACGTGGGCAGCAACTGCGTGCTGGTGGCCCCAGTGCGCATAGGTGCGGGCGGCGTGGTGGGCGCGGGCTCGGTCGTCACGCAGGATGCGCCGCCCGGCGTGCTGACCCTGGGGCGCGGGCGCCAGGTGAGCAAGAGTGAATGGCACCGCCCGGACAAGAAGGACAAGGGCTGAGATGTCGCCCGAGCTGCAGCACCTGAGTGCCGAGCGCGATGCGCTGCGCGCGCAGCTGCGCAGCCTCGGCGCTGCCCACGACGAGCTGCTGCACGCCGTTTCGCACGACCTGCGCGCACCGCTGCGCCATGTGGTGTCCTACGCCGGTCTGCTGCGCGAGGTGCTGGCCGAGGTGGATCCGCCGCCGCAGCCGCTGGGCGAGGCGCTGGACTTCGCCGCCACGCTGCAGCGTTCGGCCCGGCACATGGGGCAGATGCTCGACGGGCTGCTCGCCATCAGCCGCGCCGGCCGCGCGCCGCTGCATCTGGCGGCGGTGGATCTGCAGGCCGCGGTGCGGGCGGCGCAGGCGCGGCTGCCGGGCGCATCGGGCGTGCGCTGGGCGATCCAGGCCCCCATGCCGGCGGTGCAGGCCGATGCGGCGCTGCTGGAGCAGCTGCTGGAGCAGCTGCTGGGCAACGCGGTGAAGTTCTCGCAGGGCAGCGCGCAGGCATTGGTGCAGGTCAGCGCCCGCCGCGTGGGCGAGCAGGTGCAGATGGAGGTTGCCGACCAGGGTGCGGGCTTCGACCCGGCGCGGGCGGACTCGCTGTTCCAGGTCTTCCAGAGCCTGCACCGTGAGGGCGACTTCCCGGGCGTGGGCGCGGGTCTGGCGCTGTGCCGGCGCATTGCCGAGCGCCACGGCGCGCGGATTGCGGCCGACAGTCCCGGCGCGGGCCGGGGCTGCACCGTCACCCTGCACTGGCCGGCCGCCCCAGTCTGAGGCGGCGGGCTCAGAGCGCCTCGCTCAGGTGGCGCTGCAGTTGCTGAAGCTGGCGGCGCAGCTGCGCCACTTCTTCCATCAGGTCGGCGGTCAGCGCCGCCAGCTGCGGATCGGCGTCGAAGGTGGTTTCCAGTTGCGCCAGACGGCGCGCGCGCACCACGGTGGTGCCCAGGCAGCGCCACTGGCCGCCTTGCAGCTCGCCCTGCAGCAGCCCTGCGCTCAGCCGCTCCAGCACCCATTCGGGCTGCATCTGCGTGGCGTGGGCCAGTTCTTGCACGCTCAGGCAGGCGCTGTCGTCCAGGATTTGCATCATCGCGCGGTGCAGTTCGGTGGCTTGCGACATCTCAGACTCCTGCCGCCGTGCGCGGCGCAAACTGGGGAAAGGCCTCGGCCAGGGTGCGGTAGGCCTGCTGCTGGGCGGGCGTTTCGGCGGCCGGCAGCGCCACCTGCAGCTCCAGGTAGAGGTCGCCCGGCGTGGCGGCCGGTATGCCGCGCTCTTTCAGGCGCAGCTTGCGCCCGCTCTTGAAGCGCGCCGGCACCGTCACCTGCACGGTGGCGCCGCCGGGGGTGCTCACCTCGATCGGGCCGCCCAGCTCCGCCTCCCAGGGGGCGACGGGCACGCTCAGGTAGACGTCGCGGTCCTGGGTGCGCCAGCGCGCGTCGGGTTTGAACAGGACCTCAAGGAACAGGTCGCCAGCCGGCGCGCCGTTCAGGCCCGGTCCGCCCTGGCCGCTGAGGCGGATCAACTGGCCCTCGCGCACGCCCTTGGGGATCTTGACCTGCACCTGGCGCTCCTCACGTACCAGATGGCCTTGCGCGTCCAGATGCGCGCCCTGCAGGGTGAGCAGGCGCTCGCCGCCCTGGTAGGCGTCGCGCAGGTCGAGCTCGATGCGCGCATGGTGGTCCGCGCCGCGCTGGGCGCTGGCGGTGGATGCGCGCCCCTGGCCCCGGCGTGCCTGTGCGGCGCGGCCGAACAGCTGCTCGAAGAATTCGCTGAACTGCGCCTCGTCCATGCCGCCGGCGGCGCCGGGCGCACCGGAAAATTCGTAGCCCGCGTCCCAGTGGGGCGGCGGGCGAAAGTCCTGCGCACCGGCCTGTGCCCCGCCGCTGCCCAGCGCGTCGTAGGCGGCGCGCTTCTCGGGGTCGGAGAGCACGGCGTTGGCCTCATTGACCTCGGCCATGCGCGCCGAGGCGTCTTTTTCCTTGCTCACGTCCGGGTGGTATTTGCGCGCCAGGCGGCGGTAGGCCTTCTTGATCTCTTCGCTGCCGGCGTCGCGTGCCACGCCCAGGATCCTGTAGTAATCCTTGAACTCCATGCTCGCTCCCTGCCGCTTCCTGTCAGCGGCGATGCATCAGCCACAGATTACGGCGAAGCGCCCCAAGGTCAAGAGCGATGCGGCAAAAGCGGAGCGGGGCAACTTGAAAAACATAGCTGCAAGCGCTTGTCAGACTTGCCCGAGAGGCAGATTTGTCTGGAATTTTGCACGCCGCGTCGCGAAGAAGGCGCGCACGTTGCGCACGTTCGCGTCCTGGGTGAACAGGCGCTGCGCCAGCGCCTGATAGGCCGGCATGTCGCGCAGTTGCACCACCAGCACGAAGTCCGGCCCGGGCGAGACGCGCCAGCACTGCTGCACCGCCGCCTCGGCCACCGCGCGCGCCTCGAAGGCGTCGAGCAGCTCGGCGCCCTGGCGGTCGAGCGTGACCTCGACGATCGCGGCCAGGCCATGCCCGAGAGCGCTCGCCAGCCTGTCGTGCGAGAGCAGCGCCACCTGGCGCTCGATCAAACCTTCGCGCCGCAGCGTGCGCAGCCGGCGCAGGCAGGTGGCGGGCGAGATGCCCACCGCCTGTGCCAGCGCCTGGTTGCTGGGTGTGGCGTCGTGCTGCAACAGTGCGAGCAGGGCGAGATCGGTGGCATCGGGCGTGTACATGGAATTTCGTTTTGAAATACAAAATGAATGAAAATTGCATTATCCAGAGTCGATGCAATTTTTGATCAAAACACGCTGAAAAATGACCTGCAAAAAACACGTTCCAGCCCTAGCATCGGGCCTTTGCGATTCATCGTGAGGGTTCAGACATGTGCGGCATCGTGGCGGCCGTTGCGTCGCGCAACATCGTTCCCATCCTGGTGCAGGGGCTGCAGCGGCTCGAATACCGCGGCTATGACTCCTGCGGCGTGGCGGTGCATGAGGCCAGCCTGGGCAACACCGGCGCCGGCGGCCTGCGCCGCGCGCGCAGCACGGCCCGCGTGGCCGAGCTCATGGCCCAGGTGCAGCACGAGCATCTGCAGGGCGCCACCGGCATCGCCCACACCCGCTGGGCCACGCACGGCGCGCCGGCGGTGTTCAACGCCCATCCGCACGCCAGCTACGGCCCGAACGTGGCACCGGCCGACTCCACGCGCGGCGGCCATGTGGCGCTGGTGCACAACGGCATCATCGAGAACTACGAGGCGCTGCGCACGCACCTGCGCTCGCGCGGCTACGAGTTCGCCAGCCAGACCGACACCGAAGTCATCGCCCACCTCATCGACAGCCTCTACGACGGCGACCTGTTTGCCGCGGTGCGGCAGGCCGTGCAGCAGTTGCGCGGCGCCTATGCCATAGCGGTCATCCACAAGGACGAACCGCACCGCGTGGTGGGCGCCCGCGCCGGCTCGCCGCTGGTGCTGGGCGTGGGCACGGGCGCGCAGGCGGGCGAGCACTACCTGGCCAGCGACGCCATGGCGCTGGCCGGCGTGAGCGACCAGATCGTCTATCTGGAAGAGGGCGACCTGGTGGACCTGCAGCCGGGGCGCTATTGGCTCACCACGCAGGGCGGCAAACCGATGGATGCGCAGCAGCGCCCGGTGCGCACCGTGGCCGCGCACAGCGGCGCGGCGGAGCTGGGGCCGTACCGCCATTACATGCAGAAGGAAATCTTCGAGCAGCCGCGCGCCATTGCCGACACGCTGGACGGCATCGAGGCCGTCGTGCCCGAGCTGTTTGACGGCCCCCATGCCGCCGCCTGGCGCGTGTTCAAGGAGATAGACCGCGTGCTGATCCTGGCCTGCGGCACCAGCTACTACAGCGGCTGCACCGCCAAATACTGGCTCGAGGACATCGCCGCCATCCCGACCCAGGTGGAGGTGGCCAGCGAATACCGCTACCGCACCAGCGTGCCCGATCCGCGCACGCTCGTCGTCACCATCAGCCAGAGCGGCGAGACGGCGGACACCCTGGCCGCGCTGCGCCACGCGCAAAGCCTGGGCATGCAGCACACGCTGACCATCTGCAACGTGGCCACCAGCGCCATGGTGCGCGAATGCAAGCTTGCCTACGTCACGCGCGCCGGGGTGGAAATCGGCGTGGCCAGCACCAAGGCTTTCACCACGCAGCTGGCGGGCCTGTTTCTGCTGACCCTGGCGCTGGCCCAGACCAAGGGCCGGCTCACGCCCGAGCAGGAGGCGGCGCAGCTCAAGACCATGCGCCACCTGCCGGTGGCGCTGCAGGCGGTGCTGGCGCTGGAGCCGCAGATCATGGGCTGGGCGGACGAATTCGCCAAGAAGGAAAATGCGCTCTTTCTGGGCCGCGGCCTGCACTATCCGATCGCACTCGAAGGCGCGCTGAAATTGAAGGAGATCAGCTACATCCACGCCGAGGCCTACCCCGCGGGCGAGCTCAAGCACGGGCCGCTGGCGCTGGTCACCAGCAGCATGCCGGTGGTGGCGGTGGCGCCGCACGATGCGCTGCTGGAAAAGCTCAAGAGCAACCTGCAGGAGGTGCGCGCGCGCGGCGGCGTGCTCTACGTGCTGGCCGACGCCGACACCCAGATCGAGAGCAGCGAGGGCATGCACGTGATCCGCATGCCCGAGCACTACGGCCAGCTCAGCCCGCTGCTGCACGTGGTGCCGCTGCAGCTGCTCGCCTACCACACCGCCTGCGCGCGCGGCACCGACGTGGACAAGCCGCGCAACCTGGCCAAGAGCGTGACGGTGGAATGAGCGGTGCCCCCCCATCCAGGCGCGGCGCACTGCTGGCGCTCGCGCTCATGGTCGCGATCTGGGCTTACAGCTGGATCGTGATGAAGCAGGTCATGCGCTGGGCCGGCCCGTTCGACTTTGCGGCGCTGCGCTTCGGCCTGGGTGCGCTGGTGCTGTTCGCGGTGCTGGTGCTGCGCGGCCATTCGCTCAGGCCGCCGCCGCTGGGCCTGACGCTGGCGGTGGGGCTGTGCCAGACGGCGGCCTTCCAGGGGCTGTCGCAGTGGGCGCTGGTCAGCGGCGGCGCGGGGCGCGTGTCCATGCTGGCCTACACCATGCCCTTCTGGTCGGTGCTGTTTGCCTGGTGGCTGTTGCGCGAGCGTCCCGGCCGGCGCCAGTGGGCAGGCATCGCGCTGGCCGTCGTCGGCCTGGTGTTCATCATCGAACCCTGGCATGCGCTGGGCAGCGGCCAGAGCACGCTGCTGGCGCTGGCCAGTGGCGGCCTGTGGGGCCTGGGCACGGTGCTGACCAAGCGCATGTTCCAGCTGCACCGCCCGCCTGCGCTGTCCTTCACCGCCTGGCAGATGCTGCTGGGCAGCCTCATGCTGGCGCTGGTGGCCTGGCTGGTGCCCCAGCGCGCGATCGAATGGACCACGGGCATGGTTCTGGGGCTGCTGTACGCGGCGGTGTTCGCTTCCAGCCTGGCCTGGGTGCTGTGGTTTCTGATCATTGACCGGCTGCCCGCGACGGTGGCCGGCCTGTCCAGCCTGTGCGTGCCGATCACCGCCATCCTGATGGCCTGGGGCTTGCTTGGCGAGCGCCCGGATGCGGCCGAGGGACTGGGTATCGTGCTCATTGTTCTCGGGCTTGTCACGGTGAGCGGCATGGGCCTGCGGCGCAAGGTCTGAGCAGGCTGGTGCCTGCTCGCCCTTCCTGATGCAGATCAAACAAGTGCGCCGGCGGCATTGAACCCTGATCCGCCGCCCTCATCCATCGCGTGCAGACCTGCGCTTTTGCGCACCTCCCAACCGCGCCGAGTGCGCCCACCACAAGGACCGTCCGCCATGAAGAAGACCGCTTGCCTGCTTGCTGCCGCACTCGCGCTGGGCATGGGCGCCGCCCGGGCCGAACCCGCCAGCTACCAGATCGACGCGGACCACACCTACGTCACCTTCGCCATCGACCACTACGGCGCCTCGGTCAACCGCGGGCGTTTCGACGCCGTGAGCGGCAGCGTGCGCTACGACCCGGCGGCCCGGCAGGGGCAGTTCGACATCACGGTGGACACGAACAGCATCTACAGCGGCTCCAGGGGTTTTGACGAACACCTGAAGAGCCCCGATCTGTTCGACGCCGCCAGGCACCCGACGATGCGCTTCGTCGCCGACCGGCTGGACTTCGACGGCGAGCGGCTCGTGCAGGTCGCGGGCCAGCTCACGCTGCTCGGCCAGACCCGGCCGCTGACGCTCAAGGCGCTGCAGTTCAAGTGCTACCCGAACAAGCGCGCCAAGACCGAGGCCTGCGGCGGCGACTTCGAGGCGGTGATCGACCGCACCGAGTGGGGCATGGATTACCTGGTGGCCGTGGGCATGCCCAAGAGCGTTCGCATCACCGCGACGATCGAGGCATTTCGGCAGTGAGGCGGTGAGGCGCCGGCGCCGTGCGTGGCGTGGTCATGCCGCCTGGCTGGAGACGTGTGCCCACCGGCGGGCCGGCAGGCTGGGGAATGGGTGAAGAAATATGGCCAAATCCCTTGCTGGGAAAGCGCGGCAAGCTATCGGTTTGAGAGCATTTCCAGCAGCATCGCATGAATGCCCCCAAAGCTGCCGTTGCTCATGCAGACGACATGGTCGCCCGGCCGCGCCGCCTTTGCCACCTGCGCCACCAGCGTGTTCAAGTCCCCGCCGGCCCAGGCGCGCTGGCCCAGGGGCGCGAGCGCTGCGGCGGCGTCCCAGTCCAGACCCAGGGTGTGGCAGAAGGCAAGGTCCGCGGCCTCGAGCGACCAGGGCAGCCGCGCCTTCATGGTGCCCAGCTTCATGGTGTTGCTGCGCGGCTCGAAGACCGCCAGGATGCGTGCTTGCGGGCCCACGCGTCGGCGCAGACCGTCCAGCGTGGTGCGGATTGCCGTAGGGTGGTGGGCGAAGTCGTCGTAGACCGCGATGCCGCCCGCCGTGCCGCGCAGCTCCATGCGCCGGCGCACGTTCTCGAAGTCCGCCAGCGCCTGCGCTGCCTGCGCGGGCGCCACGCCCACGTGTTCGGCGGCGGCGATCGCGGCCAGGGCGTTCATCTGGTTGTGCGTGCCCGTCAGCTTCCAGCGCACGCGGCCCAGGCCCTGGCCGCTGCGCAGCACCTCGAAGTCGTGCGGCTCGCCCCGGGCGCGGAAGTCGCCGGCGCTTGTGCCAAAGCCGGCCACCTCGCTCCACACGCCCTGGGCCAGCACGCGCTCCAGGCTCTCCGCATCGCGGTTGACGACGACGCGCCCGCTCTGCGGCACGGTGCGCACCAGGTGGTGGAACTGGCGCTCGATCGCCGCCAGGTCCGGGAAGATGTCGGCGTGGTCGAACTCCAGGTTGTTCAGCACCGCGGTGCGCGGGCGGTAGTGCACGAACTTGCTGCGCTTGTCGAAGAAGGCGGTGTCGTACTCGTCGGCCTCGATCACGAACAGCGGCCGCGCCTGGCCCGCGGCCTGCTGGCCCAGGCGCGCCGAAACGCCGAAGTTCAGCGGCACGCCGCCCACCAGGAAGCCGGGTGCAAGCCCGCAGGCATCGAGCAGCCAGGCGAGCATGGCGCTGGTCGTGGTCTTGCCGTGCGTGCCGGCCACGGCCAGCACGTGGCGGTCCGCCAGCACGTGTTCGGCCAGCCATTGCGGCCCGCTGGTGTAGGGCAGGCCGGCGTCCAGAATCGCTTCCATCAACGGGAATCTGGCCGTGCCATCGGCCAGGTGCACGCGGCTTACGACGTTGCCGACCACGAACACGTCGGGCTTGAGCTGCAGCTGGTCGGCGCCGTAGCCTTCGATCAGCTCGATGCCGAGCGCGCGCAGCTGCTCGCTCATCGGCGGATAGACGCCCGCGTCGCAGCCCGTCACCCGGTGCCCCGCCTCGCGCGCCAGCGCCGCCACCCCGCCCATGAAGGTGCCGCAGATGCCAAGAATGTGGATGTGCATGGGCCGATTCTAAGCGGTTCATCTGCCAAGAATTTCAAGCCAAATCGGGCTTCAACGCCCGTGGATAAAGCGCGAGCAGCTAGCAAATTGATGGTGTTTGATCTACCGACCTGCGAGGCCGGGCGCCGCGGCTGTGGCATCCTGTGGCGCATGCGCGCCGACCACACCACCGAGATCCTGCAGACGGCCGCCCGCCTGGCGGTGGACGAAGGCATGGACTGGGGCAGTGCCAAGCGCCGGGCGCTGCGCGAGCTGGGCCTGCCGGCGCGCACACCGCTGCCCGACAACCTGCAGCTGGAAGACGCGGTGCGTGAACACATCGCGCTGTTTCACGCCGACACCCAGCCGGGCGAGCTGCGTGCGCTGCGCGAGCTGGCGCTGGCCTGGATGCGGCGCATGCAGGCGTTTCGCCCCTATCTTGGCGGCGCGGTCTGGTGGGGCACGGCCACGCGGCGCAGCGACGTGGTGATTTCGCTGTTCTGCGACGATCCGAAGTCGGCCGAAATCGCCCTGATCAATCTGCAGCAAAGCTATGAGCCGCACACCACCACCGGCCTGCGCGGCGAGCAGGTCGACGCCCTGGCGGTACCGGCCAGGCTGGCCGAGTTCAATGAAGACGTCTGGGTACACCTGCTGATCTACGACCTCGATGACCTGCGTGGCGCCCTGCGCACCGATCCGCGCGGGCGCCTGCCGCGTGGCGACATCGCCGCGGTGCAGCGCCTCCTGCAGGGCGACGGGTCTGCTACGCTCGCACCATGAACGCGCAAGAGCACAGCGAAGCCAGGGACGCCGCCACCGGCGTTGCCGGTCCCGCGAGCAGGCAGCGCCGGCATGGGCTGTTGCTGGGCGTGGGCCTGGCGGCGGCCGCTACGGGTGCGGGCCTGGCGTGGTGGCGCTTCAGTCCGCGCAACGAGGACGCGCAGGCGCTGGCGCAATTCTGGTCTTCCAGCTTCGAAAGCCCCCAGGGCGAGCCGCTGGCGATGGCGGCATTCCGCGGGCGCCCGCTGCTGCTCAACTTCTGGGCCACCTGGTGTCCGCCCTGCGTGCAGGAGCTGCCGCGCCTGAACGCCTTCCACGCGGCGCACCAGGCCCAGGGTTGGCAGGTGCTGGGCCTGGCCATAGACCAGCTGGCCAGCGTGCGCAGCTTCCTGCAGCGCACGCCGCTCGGCTTTCCGCAGGCCTTGCCGGGAGCGGCGGGACTGGCGCTGGTGCGCGGTCTGGGCAACCCCGGCGGCGGTTTGCCCTTCTCCGTCTTATTCGCGCCGAGCGGCCAGATCGTCGAGCGTAAAATCGGCGAACTTTCAAGCGTCGACCTGCAGCAGTGGCGGGCTGCCCTCTGAATTCCGCCTTCGGTCGCGCCCTCCGGGCAAGCCAATAAGTTCCGCAAGAATTTGTCTGTTGAATGCAGATTGCGGTAAATTGCCGCTTGTTCGCATCATTTTGGAATATTCATGGATTTGCGAAAACTCAAGACTCTGATCGATCTCGTATCCGAGTCGAACGTCTCCGAACTGGAAATCACCGAGGCCGAGGGCAAGGTGCGCATCGTCAAGAGCGGCGCGGGGGCGGCCGGCCAGATGGTGCCCATGGCGATGCAGGCGCCCGCTCCGGCGTCCGTGGTGCAGGTGCCGGCCCAGGCTGCGCCTGCGCCGGCCGCGGCCCCGGCCGAAGAGGCCATTGCCGGCAACGTGGTCAAGTCGCCTATGGTCGGGACCTTCTATCGCTCGTCCAGCCCGGGCGGCGCGGCCTTCGTGGACGTGGGCAGCCACGTCAAGGAGGGCGACGTGCTGTGCATCATCGAAGCCATGAAGATCCTCAACGAGATCGAGGCAGACCAGAGCGGCGTCATCACCCGCGTGCTCGCGGAAAACGGCCAGGCGGTCGAATACGGCCAGCCCCTGTTCGTCATCGAGTGATGTGTCTGGGCGCCGGGGTCGACCCCGGGCGCCCGATCAGCCAAGCACAAGGACGCCATGTTCAAGAAAATTCTGGTCGCCAATCGCGGCGTTCTTGCCGCAGGCAAGGCGAAGCAAATCGCACTGGCGCGCGCCAGCGCGCGGGCGATGAGCCGCGAGAGCAGCCATGTTTAAAAAGATTCTGGTCGCCAATCGCGGCGTTCTTGCCGCAGGCAAGGCGAAGCAAATCGCACTGGCGCGCGCCAGCGCGCGGGCGATGAGCCGCGAGAGCAGCCATGTTTAAAAAGATTCTGGTCGCCAATCGCGGCGTTCTTGCCGCAGGCAAGGCGAAGCAAATCGCACTGGCGCGCGCCAGCGCGCGGGCGATGAGCCGCGAGAGCAGCCATGTTTAAAAAGATTCTGGTCGCCAATCGCGGCGAAATCGCCCTTCGCATCCAGCGCGCCTGCGCCGAGCTCGGCGTCAAGGCCGTGATGGTCTATTCCGAGGCCGACCGCGACGCCAAGTACGTCAAGCTCGCCGACGAGGCGGTGTGCATAGGCCCCGCGCCGTCTGCGCAGTCCTACCTCAACATGCCGGCGATCATCTCGGCCGCCGAGGTGACGGACGCCGAAGCCATCCACCCCGGCTATGGCTTCCTGTCGGAAAACGCCGACTTTGCCGAGCGCGTGGAGCAAAGCGGCTTCCAGTTCATCGGCCCGACGCCCGAGAACATCCGCATGATGGGCGACAAGGTCTCGGCCAAGAGGGCGATGATCAAGGCCGGCGTGCCCTGCGTCCCCGGCTCCGATGGCGAACTGCCCGACGACCCGGCGCAGTGGCGCAAGATCGCCAAGAGCATAGGCTACCCCGTCATCATCAAGGCCGCGGGCGGCGGTGGCGGGCGCGGCATGCGCGAGGTGCACACCGAGGCGGCGCTGATCAATGCGGTGCAGCTGACCAAGGCCGAGGCCGAGGCGGCTTTCGGCAACCCTGCGGTCTACATGGAAAAATTCCTGCAGAACCCGCGCCACATCGAGATCCAGATCCTCGCGGACAAGCACAAGAACGCGGTCTACCTGGCCGAGCGCGACTGCTCCATGCAGCGGCGCCACCAGAAGGTGGTGGAAGAGGCGCCGGCGCTGGGCATACCGCGCAAGCAGATCGAGAAGATCGGCGAGCGCTGCGTCAGCGCCTGCAAGAAGATCGGCTACCGCGGCGCGGGCACCTTCGAATTCCTGTACGAAAACGGCGAGTTCTACTTCATCGAGATGAACACCCGCGTGCAGGTCGAGCACCCGGTGACCGAATGGATCACCGGCGTGGACATCGTGCGCTGGCAGATCAAGGTGGCGGCGGGCGAGAAGCTCGATTTCGCGCAGAAACACGTGCAGGTGCGGGGTCACGCCATCGAGTGCCGCATCAATGCCGAGGACCCCTACAAGTTCACCCCTTCGCCGGGGCGCATCACCAAGTGGCATGCGCCGGGCGGACCGGGCGTGCGGGTGGATTCGCACATCTACACCAACTACTACGTGCCGCCGAACTACGACTCCATGATCGGCAAGATCATCGTGCATGGCGACACCCGCGAGCAGGCGCTGGCGCGCATGCGCACCGCGCTCAACGAAACCGTGGTCGAGGGCATTTCCTCCAACATCCCGCTGCACAGCGAACTCATGGTGGATGCGCGCTTCGTCGCCGGCGGCACCAGCATCCACTATCTTGAAGAGTGGCTCGCGGCGCGCAAGCGCTGACGACGCGCGATGGGCCTGTTCGAGTTGCGCCTGCTCTGCCCCGAGGCGGGGGTCGAGCCGATGAGCGAGGCGCTCGATGCGCTGGACGCGCTCAGCGTCTCGGTTGAAGATGCCGATGCACTGACCGAGCACGAACGCCCGCTGTTCGGCGAGCCTGGCATGCCTGCACCCCAGCAGGGCTGGCAGCGCAGCCGGGTGAGCGCGCTGTTCGCCAGCCACGAGGCGGCGGACGAGGCCGCCGCGCTGCTGCTGCTGCAGGATTTCTTCGCGGACTGCACGCTGATCGGCGTGGCGCCCGTCGCCGAGCAGGACTGGGTAGGCCTCACGCAAGCCCAGTTTGCGCCGGTGCAGATCACGCCCGAATTCTGGATCGTCCCCACCTGGCACGAGCCGCCTGCGCAGGCGCGGCTTGCCATACGGCTGGACCCGGGCATGGCCTTCGGCACCGGCACGCATCCGACCACGCGCATGTGCCTGCGCTGGCTTGCCGCGCACGCCGAACATGTGGGCGCGCACCGCGTGCTCGATTACGGCTGCGGCTCCGGCATCCTGGCCATGGGGGCGGCCCGCTTCGGCGCGCGCGAGATCGATGCGGTGGACATTGACGAGGCGGCGGTGCAGGCCACGCGCGCCAACGCCCGGGCCAATGCCCTGCAGCTCAACGCCGGCACGCCGGAGCTCGCCCAGGGTGTCTACGGTACCGTGCTCGCCAACATCCTGGCAACGCCGCTGAAGGTGCTGGCGCCACTGCTGTGCGCGCATGTGGCCGACGGAGGCCGGCTGGTGCTTGCCGGCATCCTCGAGCGCCAGGCCGACGAGCTGCGTCAGGCCTATGCCCCCTGGCTGGCACTGGAAGTGGCAGACCACGAGGACGGCTGGATACTGATGAGCGCGAGCCGCTGAAGCGCGGGCGCGCTGGCTGCAGGCGTTTTCTACAATCGCTGCCCGATGAGCCAGATCACGCGCTGCCCCCATTGCAGGACCTCGTTCAAGGTCGTCTCGGACCAGTTGCGCCTGGCCGAAGGCTGGGTGCGTTGCGGACGCTGCAAGGAAATCTTCGACGCCTTCGAAGGCTTGGTTGAGGACTTCGCGCCCACCTTGCCGGCCGAGCCGCTGCTGTCGCTGCCGCCCGAGCTCACGCGCGATCCGCCGCCTCTGCCCGCGGCCACAGCGCCGGATGTGACGCCCGGGTTTCGGGCAGCGGCTGACGCGCCGACGTCCCGCGGCAGCGCCGCAGGCTGGCGCGCCCATCTGCACGACTTCGTGGTGGCCACGGGCACTACCGGACTGCCGCAGCCGAAGGCTGCGGCGCCCCGGGTGTTTTCCGTGCCCGATGCCGCCGGGCCGTCCGCAGAGAGGGCGGTGGCGCCTACCGCGGAACCCGCGGTCGACGTGGCGGCCGATGCGCCGCAAGCTCCTGCGCCCGCGGCCCCGGCGCAGCGGGAGACGGTGGACGACGCGCGGCCGCGGTCGGCCGCGCCGCCGGAATCGGGATTGCAGCAGGAGTCGGATTTCGAAGGACCAGCAGAGGTGCCGTTGGCGCAGGCCGACGCCCTGGAAGCGAGGGTGGAGCCGACCTGGGACGAAACGCTGTCGCCCGGGACGCAAACGCTTGTGCAGAGCCCTGCGGAGCCTGAGCCTGAGCCTGAACCTGAACCTGAACCAGAACCAGAACCAGAACCAGAACCAGAACCAGAACCCGAGCCCGAGCCCGAGCCCGAGCCCGAGCCCGAGCCCGAGGTAGAACTTGAGCCTGATTCGGAGCCGGAGTCAGAACCGGGACCAAGGCCCGCCGCCGGACTGTCGCAATCCCGGGATGGGCAGGCGGAGCCATCGTGGGCGCTGGAGCCCCAGCCGCAGCCCGAAGCGCGCGCTGGCGCCGCCCAGGCCGCGTCGACGGGCGCCCGGGTGTTGCAGGTGCCATCCTTCCCGTCCCCGGAGCACGACGCGGGCGATGATTTTGATTTCGTGCGTTCGGCGCGGCGCAAGGCCTTCTGGCGTCGGCCCCTGGTGCGCTCCGTGCTGTTTCTCGGTTTGCTCGCACTCATCGGCATGCTGGCCCTGCAGCTGGCGCTGCATGAGCGCGACCGTATCGCCGCCGCCTACCCTGAGGCGCGGCCCTGGCTGGAGCGCCTGTGCGAGCCGCTTGCCTGCCGCGTGGCGCCGTTGCGGCGCATTGCCGACGTCGTCATCGAAGGCTCGTCCTTCGTGCGCCAGAACGCTGACGATGCAAGCTACGCGCTGCAGCTGCTGGTGCGCAACAAGGCTTCGGTGGCGCTCGCGATGCCCGCCTTCGAGCTCACGCTGCTCGACGTGCAGGAGCAGCCTGTGCTGCGCCGCGTGCTATCCGTTCAGGAGCTGAACGCGCCGGTGCAGCTTGCGGCGCACGGCGAATGGAGTGGTGGCTTGCAGCTGCGTCTGCATGCCGACGCCGCGCGGGTGAGCGGCTATCGCCTGCTCGCCTTTTATCCCTGATTTCTTCGGACTACGGACCTGACATGGCTGCACTGATTTGCGGATCGCTGGCATTTGACACCATCATGGGATTCGAGGGGCGTTTTGCCGACCAGATCCTGCCGCAGCAGTTGCATATCCTGAACGTGTCCTTTCTGGTGCCGGGCCTGCGCCGCGACTTTGGCGGTTGCGCCGGCAACATCGCGTATGCGCTCAAGCTGCTCGGCGGCGATCCGCGCCCCATGGCTACGCTGGGCAGCGATGGCGAGGCCTATCTCGAGCGACTGCGCACGCTGGGCATACGCACCGACGCGGTGCAACT
This sequence comes from Comamonas flocculans, assembly GCF_007954405.1. Classification (NCBI taxonomy): domain Bacteria; kingdom Pseudomonadati; phylum Pseudomonadota; class Betaproteobacteria; order Burkholderiales; family Comamonadaceae; genus Comamonas; species Comamonas flocculans. Next base: position 2,194,246 of record NZ_CP042344.1, read on the forward strand.
GCTCAGCGAGGTCTACACCGCGCAGGCCATGATCATGACCGACCGCGACAACAACCAGATCACCGCCTTCCATCCCGGTGCGATGGCGCTTGCGCACCGCAACCGCGTGGTGGCCGAGGATGGCGTGCGCGTGGGCATCATCGCGCCGGACGGACGCGAAGCCATGCTCGAACATGCCGAGCAGATGGCGGCCGCCGGCATCCCCTTCGTGTTCGATCCGGGCCAGGGCCTGCCCATGTTCGATGGCGATGCCTTGCGCCGCTTCGTGGGCCTGGCGAGCTGGGTCGCGGTCAACGACTATGAGGGTCAGATGCTGTGCGAGCGCACCGGCTGGAGCAAGGCGCAGATTTCGCGTCAGGTGCGCGGCCTCTTCGTCACGCTGGGCGCCCAGGGCTGCGAGGTCTGGGAGCAGGGGCAGAGCCAGGCCCTTGCTGCTGCAAAGCCGCGCGAGGTGCGCGACCCCACGGGCTGCGGCGACGCCTGGCGGGGCGCGCTGCTCTATGGTCTGGAGCGCGGCTGGCCTCTTGCACGCTGCGCTGAACTGGGCAATCGCCTGGGCGCGCTCAAGGTGGCGCACGAAGGGCCGCAGAACTACACCCTCGATTTTTCCGTCGCCTGAGTTGCGCTGCGGGCCCGCCGCCGGCGGGCGGCAGCAGCGCAGCCGTGCGACGCGGGGCGCAATGACAAAACCCTCCGGGCCATCAAGGCCGCGGAGGGTCGGGCAGGTGCCAAAAGGCTCAGGGCTTGCTCTGGGTCGGGAAGGGCCAGGCGGCTTGCGGGTTCAGCGTGGTCTTGGCCGGCGCCGTCTTCTTGGCGGGGGCGGCCTTTTTTGCGCTCGCCTTCCTGGCCGGTGCCGCTGCCTTCTTTGCAGGCGCCGCCTTCTTGGCCGGTGCTGCGGCCTTCTTCGCTGGCGCTGCGGCCTTCTTGGCCGGGGCCGCCTTCTTCACTGCCGCCTTTTTTGCGGGTGCGGCCTTTTTCGCCGGAGCGGCTTTTTTCACCGCCGCCTTCTTGGCCGGTGCCGCAGCTTTCTTGGCGGGCGCGGCCTTCTTGGCCGGCGCTGCGGCCTTCTTCACGGGAGCCTTCTTGGTCGGCGCCGCCTTCTTCACCGCCGCCTTCTTGGCGGGCGTTGCCGCCTTCTTTGCCGGCGCGGCCTTCTTGGCGGGCACGGCCGCCGCCTTCTTCACGGCGGCTTTTTTGGCCGGCGCTGCTGCCTTCTTTGCAGGGGCAGCCTTCTTCGCTGGTGCCGCCTTCTTCGCGGCGGGCTTCTTCGCAGTTGCCATCATGTTCTCCTTGAGTCGATTAGCAAAGAGCACTGCCTGCTTGCATGGCGCATGCAGCGATCCATGGCCACCGGGCGGGGTGCCTGGGGTCACGAATATGGAAACGCCCCGCACCTGTCGCATGGCCTTGCATGGCAGGGGTCGGGGGCGCCGTGAAATGCGTGGTGGATGGGTGGCGCAAAACCATGGCGGGGTGATTCAACGCCCTGACGCGTGGAGGCCGGCGTTGGGTTGGAGAGCCATGCGATCAGCACGGGCTTGCAGTGGCATGTCTATCGTGGTGCAGCTGTCCATCACGCACGGATTATGAAAGCAGTGCTTCAGAATGAAAAGCACACCAGGCTTGCCAGGCGGTGTTCTGTTGCTTGCATGCAGCGCTTGCGCGGGCCATCACGCCGCGCGCATGCCATGCACCGGTTCATGCTGCGGTGCGAGCCCGTGCTTCAGCGGCGCACGGTGGGCGCCAGCAGGATGCCGCTGCCCGCGCAGTGGCGCGACAGCAGCTCCCAGTCGAAGCCCGATCCGGGGTCGTTCTTGCGTGCGGGCGCGATGTGCTCGTGGCCCGCGACGTAGCGCACCGGATAGCGTGTGCGCAGGGCATCGAACAGGCACAGCAGCGTCGCGTACTGCGCGGGCTCGAAGCATTCGCCCTCCAGTCCTTCGAGCTCCACGCCGACCGCGTCGTCGTTGCAGCGCCCGCGCAAGCGCCAGTGCGAGGCGCCCGCATGCCAGGCGCGCTGGTCCGCATCGACGAACTGCCAAAGCACGCCCTTGCGCGTGATGAAGAAGTGGCTGGATACGCGCAGACCCCGGATCTGCGCGTAATAGGGATGGGCATCCCAGTCCAGCTGGTTGAGGAACAGCGCGGCTGTCGCCCCAGTGCCGTAGGCGCCCGGTGGCAGGCTGATGGAGTGCAGCACGATCAGATCGACGCAGGCGTTCTGCGGGCGTGCGTCGAAATTCGGCGAAGGGCGGGTGCGCGCGCAGGCCAGCCAGCCGCCGCGCCAGACGCCGGGCTCAGGACTGCGCGCCATGGTGCACGTCGGCCTCGGGCGCGTGCGGCAGGCCCAGGCGCCGCAGCCGCACCGTCCATTGGCGCGCGCTCAGGCCCAGCTTGGCCGCTGCTGCGCCGTGGTCGCCGGCGCATTCGTCCAGGGTGTGGCGAAGCAGGGCGGCTTCGCGCGCATCGAGCCAGGCGAGCAACGAGCCGCCGCTGCGCGCCGCTGCGCCGTCCTGATCATGCTGCGCCGGTGCCGCTGCGGCAGTGTTGCGGAGGGCCGACTCGGGCGCATCGCCGGACGGCAGGTATGGGGGTATCTGCAGGCCGGTGCCGTCGCTCAGTGCGAGCGCGCGGTGCAGCAGGTTCTCGAGCTCGCGCACGTTGCCGCTGAGCGGGTACTGCGCCAGCCGCGCGAGCATCGCCTCGTCCAGCGTCGGTGTGGCTACGCCCGACTCCTGTGCCAGGCGCTCGAGCAGCGTGGCGCACAGCACCGGCAGGTCCTCCAGACGTTCGCGCAAGGGGGCGGTGGCCAGCTCGATGACGTTGAGCCGGTAGTACAGGTCCTGGCGAAAGCGTCCGCTGTGTACGTCGGCCGCCAGGTCGCGATGGGTGGCGCTGACGATGCGCACGTCCACGGTTTCCTCCTGCGTGGCGCCGAGCGGGCGGATGGTGCGTTCCTGTACCGCACGCAGCAGCTTGGGTTGCATGGACAGCGGCAGCTCGCCGATCTCGTCGAGAAACAGCGTGCCGCCGCTGGCCGCCTGGAAATAGCCCACGCGGTCCTGCGTTGCGCCGGTGTAGGAACCTTTGCGCGCGCCGAAGAATTCGGCCTCGAGCAGCGCTTCGGGGATGGCGCCGCAGTTGACCGCCACCAGCGGGCCGGCCGCGCGCGGGCTGCAGGCGTGCAGCGCGCGCGCCACCAGTTCCTTGCCGGTGCCCGATTCGCCGCGCACCAGCACCGGCGCCATGCTGCGCGCCACCTTGGCGATGTCCGTGCGCAGCCGGCGCATGGCCTGTGACACCCCGACCAGCCGCGCCAGCGCCGCGGGCCGCACCTCGGCCTCCGCGTCGGTCCGGGGCTTTTGCCTTGCCGCAGCGAGCATGGCCGTGCCCGGCGCCTGCCGCGCGGCGGAGGCGACGACACTACGCACCTGCTTGAGGTCGACCGGCTTGGTCAGATAGTCGAAGGCGCCGGCGCGCAACGCCTCGACCGCGTTTTCCGCCGAGCCGTAGGCGGTCATGACGATGCAGCGTTCGCCGCGCCGCTGGGCGTGCATCTCGTGCAGCAGCTCCATGCCCAGGCCGTCGGGCAAGCGCATGTCGGTGATCACCACGTCAAAGCTCTGGCGCGCCAGCTCGGCCCGTGCCTGTTCCAGGCTGGCCGCCGTCTGCACGCGGTAGCCTTCACGCAGCAGGGTTAGCTCGCACAGCGTGCGCAGGTCAGGCTCGTCGTCGATCACGAGCACCTGGGAGGGGGCGTTGCCGGTCATGGTCGCGTTCATTGTTGCAGAGAGCCCGCGGCGGGTTCAAACCACGATCGCGTCCAGCGTCGAGGAGGCATCGGGCGGGCGGCTGGAGGCGCGGAAGGTGAGGGTGAAGGCATTGCCCTGCACCGTGCCGCGCGCCAGCTCCAGCGCGCGGCGTGCGTAGTGCAGCGTGGCGCCGTGGCGCTGGCACAGCTCGCGGCAGATGTACAGACCCAGGCCGCTGGAGCGGCTTTCGGACGAGAAGAAGGGCTCGAACAGGTGCTGCTGCACCGAGCGGTCCAGCGGCGCTCCGTCGCTCCATACCTGTACCGTTGCCGGCCGTCCGACGCTGCCCTGGGTGATGAGCTGCAGCGCGTCGGCCTCTGTGCTCGCGTAGCGCGCCGCGTTGTCCAGCAGGTTCACCAGCACGCGGCGCAGGTGTTCGGGGTCGAAGACCACCTGCGCCTGGCGTGCCAGCAGATTGAGCGTCACCGCGGTGCCGGGGTGGGCCGCCTGCCAGTCGGCGGCGATGCGCTGCACCGCCTCGTCCAGCACCAGCGCGCGCGAACTGGCGTTGCCCATCTGGTGGTGCACCCGGGCGATGTCGAGCACGTCTTCGGTGATGCGTGCCAGGCGCTCGGCGTTTTGCGCCACCATGGCCGACAGGCGCTGCTGCGCCGGGTCGCTCAAGTCCTCGGCCAGCAGTTCATTGGCCTGGATGATGGCGGCCAGCGGGTTGCGGATCTCGTGGGCCACCGCGGCCGACATGCGTCCCATCGCGGCCATCTTCTCGGTGCGCAGGCGCGCTTCCATCTCGCGCAGGTCCTGCAGGAACATGACGCACAACTGTTCCTGTTCGTCGCGTGCGCCGGGCTGCGCGGTACTGGTCAGCCAGGTGCGCACGCGCAGCACCAGCGGACTCTGGCCCTCGTGCGTGATGGTCACGTCGGCCGCCTGCGATTGCAGCTCGCAGCAGGTCTGGTGCGCAAGCTGCAGCAGCGGGCGCCAGCGCAGGTCGGGGGCCAGCGGGAAGGGCAGGGGCTCGTCGCCCTTGCGATCCATCAGCACCAGTGCCACGGGGTTGGCCAGGCGCACGCGCCCGTGCGGGTCCAGCACCAGTACGCCGTCGCTCACATGCTGCATCACCATGTGGCTGATGGCCGCCTGGGTGTGCGCGGCGATGCGGCTCTGGCGCGCATGGTGCTGTTCGTGCAGCAAGCGCGTGGCCAGCTGGTGCGCGAGCCAGGCGACGATGAAGTAGGCGGTGCCGGTGAGCGCGGCGCCCAGGTAGGCGCCGGTCGTCTCGGTGCCGCCGCGCCAGCCGGTCCACCAGGCCAGGGCCAGCAGCAGCAGCGTGGCGGCGGCTGCGCCGCCCAGGGCCACGCTGCGATTGCCCAGCACGCCCGCCATCAATACGGCAAAGCCGAACAGCGGCGTGTAGCTCATAGGCTCCTGCGTCTGCATCTGCAGCAGCTGCAGCCCGGTGTAGGCCAGCAGGTCCACGCCTATGGAGGCGAGCCAGGGCCAGGCGGAAGTGCCGGGCCAGTTGTCCGAGCGCGGCCACGAGCGCAGCGCGAGCGTGGCCGCAAGATAGGCGCCGCTGGCCAGCAGCAGGCGCGCGGTCACCGGCTGGCCCAAGGCCAGTGCGGCCAAGTGCAGTCCCAGCAGGGCCAGCGCCACCAGCACGCGTGCGGAGAGAAAACCGCTCCACAGGCGTGCGCTGCCCTGGGCGCTGCCGGGGCTGAGGGTGCCGCGTTTCAAGCGGGGCCCTGGTCGCGGTGGGCGCTGCAGCAGTAAAACTGCCCGTCCTGCGCCAGCGCATCGGCCTGGGGCAGGTGCAGGCCGCAGCGGGCACAGGCCACCATGGCCTGCGGCTTCCTGAGCCGGCGCGGCGCCGTCGCGCCTTGCGAGGGTGGCTTGCGGCCGCTGCGCGTGAGCGCGTAGAGCAGCACCACGATGAGGAGGATCAGCAGGTATTTGCTCATGCCGAACGTCCCAGCACGACCTCCAGCACGAAGCGCGAGCCCACGTAGGCCAGCAGCAGCAGCGCCGCGCCCGCATACAGCACGCGCCTGGCCTTGCGTCCACGCCAGCCGAAGCGCGCGCGCCCGACCAGCAAGATGGCGATGGTCAGCCAGGCCAGCAGCGAAAACACGTTCTTGTGGTCCCAGCGCGGCGCATGGCCGTAGAGCTGCTCGCCGAACAGCCAGCCTTCGGCCAGCGTGGCGCTGAGCAGAACGAAGCCGGCGGTGATGAAGCGAAAGGTCAGGCGCTCCAGCGCCAGCAGCGGCAGCCTGCCGGGCACCTGCTCGGCCTGGCGTATGCGCTGCTCGGCGCGGCCCATGAGCCAGGCGTGCACCACGGCCGCCGCGATCAGGCCGTAGCTGGCGATGCCCAGCGTCAGATGCAGCGCCAGCCAGGGAGATGAGCGCTCCTGCAGCGCGAGCCCCGGAAAGACGGCGGCTGCGAGCACCACCACGGCGGCGAGGATGGCCATGCCGACCACCGCGCCGCGCGACTGCATCTGCGGCAGCACCTGGTGCTCCACCGCGTAGGTGGCGAGCACCAGCCACAGCGTCATCGACAGCGCCGGCGCAAAACCGAAATGCGGGGTGCTGCCCAGCACGCCGGCAGCCAGCGCCAGCGCGTGCAGCAGCCAGCCCGGCGTCATGGCCAGGCGCTGGGCGCGGCCCGACACCTGGCGTCCCATGAAGACCGGCACCAGATAGGCGAGCGCCGCCGCGCCTGCCAGCGGCCATCCCGGCGATGATGCGGTCGGTAAAATCATGGTCCCGTCAGTTTAGCCTCTGGCCGTCGTGGCTGGAGCGCCACCCATTGGGGCCCAGCCGCCCCGCAGGAGCACCACCGCATGGCGTCCGCCCTTACCGACAAGCTCTCGCGCCTGGTCAAACAGATGCGCGGCCAGGCGCGCATCACCGAAGCCAACGTGCAGGACATGCTGCGCGAGGTACGCATGGCGCTGCTGGAGGCGGACGTGGCGCTGCCGGTGGTGCGCGACTTCATCGCGCGCGTCAAGGAAAAGGCGCTGGGCCAGGAGGTGCTGGGCAGCCTGAAGCCCGGGCAGGCACTGGTCGGCATCGTCAACAAGGAGCTTGCGGCGACCATGGGCGAGGGCGTGGCCGACATCAACCTGGCCGCGCAGCCGCCCGCCGTCATCCTGATGGCCGGCCTGCAGGGCGCGGGCAAGACCACGACCACCGCCAAGCTGGCGAAACACCTGCAAGAGAAGCGCAAGAAGAAGGTGCTCACCGTCTCGGGCGACGTGTACCGGCCGGCCGCCATCGAGCAGCTCAGGACCGTGACCGCGCAGGCCGGGGCAGAGTGGTTTGCCTCCGGCCCCGAACAGAAGCCGCGCGAGATCGCGCTTGCCGCACTGGACTATGCAAAGAAGCATTTCTTCGACGTGCTGCTGGTCGATACCGCCGGGCGCCTGGCCATCGACGAAGTGCTGATGCAGGAAATCAAGGAGCTGCATGCCGTCCTGAACCCGGTGGAGACCTTGTTCGTCGTCGATGCGATGCAGGGCCAAGACGCGGTCAACACCGCCCGCGCCTTCAAGGAGGCGCTGCCGCTCACCGGCATCGTGCTCACCAAGCTCGATGGCGACTCGCGCGGCGGCGCGGCGCTGTCGGTGCGACAGATCACCGGCGCGCCGATCAAGTTCGCGGGCGTGTCGGAAAAGCTCGACGGACTGGAGGTCTTCGACGCCGAGCGCCATGCCGGGCGCATCCTGGGCATGGGCGACATCGTCGCGCTGGTCGAGCAGGTGGCCCAGGGTGTGGACATGGAGGCGGCGCAAAAGCTCGCGGCCAAGGTCAAGAGCGGCGACGGCTTTGACCTCAACGACTTCCTCGGCCAGCTGCAGCAGATGAAGCAGATGGGCGGGCTGTCCAGCCTCATGGACAAGTTGCCCGCGCAGCTTGCCGCCAAGGCCGGCCAGGTGGACATGGGCAAGGCCGAGCGCGACATCCGGCGCAAGGAAGGCATCATCTGCAGCATGACGCCGCACGAGCGCCGCCGCCCCGACATCATCAAGGCCACGCGCAAGAAGCGCATCGCGGCCGGCGCGGGCGTGCAGGTGCAGGAGGTGAACCGCCTGCTCAACGAATTCGACCAGATGCGCACCATGATGAAGAAGATGAAGAGCGGCGGCCTGATGAAGATGATGAAGAAGATGGGCGGGATGAAGGGCATGCCGGGCATGCCGGGCATGCCGTTCTGAGGCCCATGAAAGCAAGAGTGTTTTTGGCCTCTGGCGCTTTCTGGCAAGGCGCTGGCAGCTATTGAATTCGGAGTATTTCATGGCGGCGGATTTCCGGCTGGACGCATCGCTCAAGGGTTATCCGCCCGCTGCCGCGCCCTGCCTTGCCAGCGAGATCGGCGGGCAGGGCTGGAACGTGCTCGCCGGCGACCTGCCGCTGCCGCTGGCAGTGCTGCGCCGCGGCGCGCTGGCGCACAACCTTGCGTGGATGCAGCGCTACGCGAGCGCGCGCGGCGTGGTGCTGGCGCCCCACGGCAAGACCACGATGTCGCCCGAGCTGTGCGCCATGCAGCTGGCTGCCGGCGCCTGGGGCCTGAGCTTTGCCAACGTCTGGCAGGCGCAGCTGGGTGTGGCCGCGGGCGCGGTGCGCATCGTGATCGCGAACCAGGTATTGCAAGATGCGGATCTCGATGCGCTGGATGCGCTGCTGGCCAGCCATGCGGGATTGCGCGTGTACTTTCTTGTTGATTCTTTGCGCCAGCTGGCCTTGATCGAAGACTGGGAACGCCGCCATGCCAGCGCGCGGGTGTTCGACGTGCTGCTGGAGCTGGGTGTCCCGGGCCAGCGCACGGGCTACCGTACGCACGAGCAGGCGCTGGCGCTGGCCCGCGCGGCTGCGGCCAGCACGGCGGTGCGCCTGTGCGGCATCGAGTGTTACGAGGGGCTGCTTGCCACCGGCGACAGCGCGCACGACGCGCTGGCCGTCACCGAGCTGGTGCGGCGCGCCCTGGCGCTGGCGCGCGCCGTGGATGCCGAAGACCTGTGGGCCGCGGGCGAGGCGCAAATCCTGCTTTCCGCGGGCGGCTCGGCGGTGTTCGACCTGGTGCTGCCGCTGCTGCGGGCACAGGGGCTGTCGCGCCCCGTCACCGGCGTGCTGCGTTCGGGTTGCTACCTCACGCACGACCATGGCAACTACCAGCGTTTCGTGCATCTGGTGGCCGAGCGCGAAGGCTTGCGAGACAGCCTGCAGCCCGCGCTCACCGTCTGGGCATTGGTGCAGTCCGTGCCGGAACCCGGCCTGGCGTTGCTCAATGCAGGGCGGCGCGACCTGTCCTTCGATATCGACCTGCCCAAGCCGGTGCGCTGGGCCGCGGCCGCCACGCGCGTTGCGCGCCCGGCGCCCGAGGGCTGGAAGATCAGCGCGCTCAACGACCAGCACGCCTACCTGCGCTTTCCCGCCGGAGCCGCTGCACCGGCTGTGGGCGACCGCGTGGAGCTGGGCATTTCCCACCCCTGCACCACCTTCGACAAGTGGCGCTGGATGGCGCTGGTGGAAGACGATGGCGCGGTGAGCGGCGCCATCCATACCTGTTTCTAGGCGCTCGCCGTCTCGCGGCAGAGCTCGCCGCGCAGCGTGTAGTGGCGCGCTTCGGTGATGCGCACGTCCACCATCTGGCCGACCAGCGCGGCGTCGGCCGCGAAGTTGACCACGCGGTTGCATTCGGTGCGGCCCATGAGTTCCTTGGGGTCGCGCTTGCTCGGGCCTTCCACCAGGATGCGCTGCACCGTGCCCACGCGCTCTTCGCTGATCGCGTGCATCTGGCGGTCGATGAGCGCCTGTACCTCTAGCAGGCGGCGCTGCTTGACCTCTTGCGGCGTTTCGTCGTGCAGGCTGGCCGCGGGGGTGCCGGGGCGGGCGCTGAAGATGAAGCTGAAGGAGTTGTCGAAGCCCACTTCCTCGATCAGTGCGAGCAGCTGGGCGTGGTCGTCCTCGGTTTCGCGCGGAAAGCCGATGATGAAATCGCTGCCTATGGCCATGCCCGGGCGCACCGCGCGCAGCGCGGCGATGGTCCTCTTGTACTGCGCGGCGGTGTAGCCGCGCTTCATGTACGACAGGATCTTGTCGCTGCCGTGCTGCACCGGCAGGTGCACGTGGCTCACCAGTTTTGGAATGCGCGCGTAGGCCTCGATCAAGCGCGGCGAAAAATCGTTGGGGTGGCTCGTCGTGTAGCGGATGCGCTCGATGCCGGGGATTTCGGCCACGTATTCGAGCAGCAGCGCAAAGTCGGCAATTTCCTTGCTCTTGCCCATGGGTCCGCGGTAGGCGTTGACGTTCTGGCCCAGCAGCGTGACCTCCTTGACGCCCTGTTCGGCCAGCTGCGCAATCTCGAGCAGCACGCTCTCGAAGGGGCGGCTCATCTCCTCGCCGCGCGTGTAGGGCACGACGCAGTAGCTGCAGTATTTGGAGCAGCCTTCCATGATCGAGACGTAGGCCGTGCAGCCTTCGGTACGCGCCGGCGGCAGGTGATCGAACTTCTCGATCTCGGGAAAGCTCACGTCCACCTGCGGGCGGTTTTCCTTCAACCGCGCGTCCAGCATCTGCGGCAGGCGGTGCAAGGTCTGCGGGCCGAAGACCAGGTCGACGAAGGGCGCGCGCTTGACGATCTCCTCGCCCTCCTGGCTGGCCACGCAGCCGGCCACGCCGATCAGTGTGCCCTTGTCCTTGAGGTGCTTGACGCGCCCGAGGTCGGAGAACACCTTCTCCTGCGCCTTCTCGCGTACCGAACAGGTGTTGAACAGCACCAGGTCGGCCTCGTCGGGGTTGTCGGTGGCTTCATAGCCCCGGGCATCGGCCAGCACGTCCAGCATCTTGCCCGAGTCGTACTCGTTCATCTGGCAGCCGAAGGTTTTGATGAAGACTTTCTTGCTCATGGGGTTCTCGCGGGGAAGGGGTCAGGACGGGCACCGGCCAGCGGCACGCAGGCGCGGCGTCCGGGCGCGGTGGCTCAGTGGCGCTGGATGCCGCCGTCCGGCAGTTCGGACTCGAAGCGGAAGTTGCGCAACTGCATGCCGGGCGCGGCGCGCGGGCGCGCGGCTTCGGCCTCGCTCAGGAGCCAGACGGTGTGCAGCATGCCGGTGGAGCGTTCGATCACGTAGTGCACCGTGAAGGTCTTGCCACGCAGGGTGTGCGCCATGACAAGGCGGTTGTGCGTGTCGAACACCCGCAGCCCGGGTGCGCTGCGCAGCGGCTGGCCGTTGAGCAGCACGCGCTGTGCCGACTCGAAGGTGACGCTGCCGCGCAGCGCCGCATCGGGAAAGTTGCGTGCCGCGCCGCCCGAAGGCGCCAGCGGCTGCTGCTGGGCCTGTGCGGGCAGGCCCGGGCCGGCCAGCAGCAGGGCCAGCGCGGCGGGGGCGAGTAGGCGGCGACAGCGGTTCATGGTGTTCATCCAGGGGCTGAAGCGGGGCATTTTAGGCGGCGGCCCGCGCCTGGCCGAGCAGCGTCTCGGCCAGCGCTGCGATGCCCGCATCGGACAGATCGCCAGCGGCGATGCGCTGGCGGGCGTCCCAGCGCGCGAAGTTGCGCTGTTGTGAGCGCCCGTAGTGCGGGTCGTAGTGACGTGCAATCAGCTCGCCGAACAGCGGGGCGAGCTCGCGCCCATGCGCCCAGGCCTGCCAGCGCTGCACGGTTTTGTGCCCGTGCATTTCGGTCAGCATCGCAAGGCGCTCGGCCAGCTCTTCGGGTTCGTCGCCGAGGTAGGCATAGTCGCGCAGCAGGTAGCGCAGGCGCTCGTCCAGCGGCGCATCGATCTCGATGCAAGGCGCCTGGCGCAGCCGCTGCACCAGCGCCGGCGGTACCGACAGGCGGCCGATGCGCGCGCTCTCGCCTTCCACATAGACGGGTTGCGCCAGGTCCATGGCCTGCAGCGCGTGCCAGATCCGGGTCTCGAAGTGTTTTTGCGAGGGCTGCTCCACCCCCGGCAGTCCGCCCAGCAGCGAGCCCTTGTGCCGTGCCAAACCTTCCAGATCGAGCACCTGCGCGCCGCGTGCGGCCAGGGCGTGCAGGATGCGGGTCTTGGCGCTGCCGGTGGCGCCCACCACCGCGCGAATCTGCAGCTGCGCCGCACCCGCCTGCAGGCCATCGATCACATGGCGGCGAAAAGCCTTGTAGCCGCCGGCGAGCTGCTCGGCCTTCCAGCCCACCAGGCGCATCCACTGCACCATGGCGCCGCTTCTCATGCCGCCGCGCCAGCAGTACACCAGCGGGCGCCAGCCGGCGGGCTGCTCGGCAAAGGCGCCGCGCAGGTGCTCGGCCAGGTGCGCCGCCACCATCGCGCCGCCCACGCGCCGCGCCTCGAAGGCGCCTTGCTGCACGTACAGCGTTCCGACGGTGGCGCGTTCGGCGTCGTCCAGCACCGGGCAGTTGATCGCGCCGGGGAGGTGGTCTTCGGCAAACTCGGCGGGCGAGCGCGCATCGATCAGCGCATCAAAGCGGCCGATGTCGGCGGGGCGTATGGGGCAGGGGTGGGACACGGCAATCGAAGGCGGCGGGCCGCTCGGCTGCAGGCGTGCAGCGGGCCGGTATTTTCGCCCACGCACCGCCGTGGCGCGGTGGCCTATGAAAATAATAGCTTGTAGCGCTTGCCAACAAAGCGTTTGGGGCATATTTTGCTTGAAATCACCGCACTTGCTCAAATGGCTAGCCGCCCTGACTAGACTAGCCGGGTTCACAGACCAGAGGTACGGAAACCACAGGACATGGCCATTACCGAACAGGATTTGCTGGCGGCGCTCGCCGGCGTGAAGGACCCGGTCTCGAGCAAGCCGCTGGCGACGGCCCGCAGCGTGCGCAACCTGCAGGTGGCGGGCGACAGCATTTCCTTCGAAGTGCAGATGGACTACCCGGCCAAAAGTCTGGTGCCCGATCTGCAGGCGCAGCTGTCGGCTGCGGCGCGCAGCCTGGCCGGGGTGCGCAGCGCGGCGGTGCACATCAGCAGCAGAATTACTGCACAGGTGGCGGGGCGCGGCGCGCGCCTGATTCCGGGCGTGAAGAACATCATCGCCGTGGCCTCGGGCAAGGGCGGCGTGGGCAAGAGCACCACGGCGGTGAACCTGGCGCTGGCGCTGTCGGCCGAAGGTGCGCAGGTGGGCATTCTGGATGCCGACATCTACGGCCCGAGCCAGCCGATGATGACCGGCACCTCGGGCAAGCCGGAGACGCGCGACGGCAAGCTCATGGAGCCCAAGCGCGCCATGGGGCTGCAGATCAATTCCATAGGCTTTCTGGTGCGCGAGGAGCAGGCCATGGCCTGGCGCGGCCCCATGGCGAGCAATGCGCTGGAGCAGCTCATCAACCAGACGCGCTGGCAGGACCTGGACTACCTCGTCGTGGACATGCCGCCGGGCACGGGCGACATCCAGTTGACGCTGGCGCAGAAGGTGCCGCTGACCGGCGCGGTCATCGTCACCACGCCGCAGGACATTGCGCTGCTGGACGCGAAGAAGGGCATCACCATGTTCCAGAAGGTGGGCGTGCCCATCCTGGGCATCGTGGAGAACATGGCGGTGCACATCTGCAGCCACTGCGGCCACGCCGAGCACATCTTTGGCGAAGACGGTGGCAGGCGCCTGGCCCAGGACTACGAGATGCCCTACCTGGGCGCGCTGCCGCTGGCACTGCACATCCGCCTGCAGGCCGACTCGGGCCGCCCCACGGTCTTTGCCGAGCCTGATGGCGAGGTCGCGCGCCTGTACAAGGCGATGGCGCGCCAGCTCGCGAGCAATGTCGCGCGCCAGGCTGGCAACGAGCTGCCGGCCTTCCCCGACATCATCATCAGCAAGGACACCTGAGGGCGGTGTCGCCCCAGCCCTTTGCGCGTCTTACCTGACGAACCCGAGGAACTCGCGGCGCAGCGCCGCGTTCGTGAGGAATTCGCCGCGCATGATGGAGTTGCTCATGCGCGCGCCCTCGTCTTTCACGCCGCGCCAGTGCATGCAGGCGTGGCTGGCCTGCATCACTACCGCCAGGCCGTCGGGCTGGATGCGCCGCTGCAGCTCATCGGCCAGCATGGTGATGGCCTCCTCCTGGATTTGGGGGCGGCGCATGATCCAGTCGCAGATGCGCGCGTATTTCGACAGGCCTATGAGGTCGGATTCGGCATTGGGCAGCACGCCGACCCAGACCTTGCCCTCGATCGGGCACAAATGGTGCGAACAGGCGCTGCGCACCGTGATCGGCCCGATCACCATGAGCTGGTTGAGCTGCGCCACGTTGGGAAAGGCCGTCACCTGCGGCGCGGCCTCGTAGCGCCCGCCAAACACCTCGTCGATGTAGAGCTTGGCCATGCGCCGCGCGGTATCGAAGGTGTTGTGGTCGTGGTCGGTATCGATGACGAGCGCGCGCAGCACGGCCTGCATCCTGGCCTGCACCTCGTCGCGCAGTTCGTCGAGCTCGCCTTCCTCGATGAAGTCGGCAATGTTGTCGTTGGCGTTGAAGCGCTGGCCGGCGCACATCAGGCGATAGCGTATGCGTTCGGAGACCGCCATGCCTGCACCGGCTTGCTTCTCGTTGTCGGGACTGGCTTGTACATGCATGAGCATTTGCGGCTCCCTTTCGTGTGGTTCCAAATCAGTCTGCCCTGCGGGCAGGAAAAATCAAGCGCTGGCACGGTTGCCGCTCGCGCAAACGCCACGAGGCGAGGGCCAACAAGGCGACGACGGTTCGGCTGAGCATGGAGGCGGGCCTGTTTTCCGGAGCGGGATGCGCCGGCACGCAGGCTGTGGTGCTCCCGCCGTGTCCGCAACCGTTGTGGCCCATTGGATGCGCGGGCACGCCCTTGCGTTTCAGGTGGCGGCGGACCGCGTGTCGCGCCCGCCCCGTCTGGCAGCCCGCTGGCATGTGTGCGAAGATCGCCCGCCGCCTGCGCGCCCCGACCCTTGCCTGAGTCTGCGGGCGAGGCGATCTGCCAAGCCGGCCGGCAGCCCCCCAGAGACACCATGCGACGACGCCAACTGATCCATGCCAGCGCTCTGGCCACCCTCCTGCCAGGCGCGGCGCTGTGCGCGCGCTGGCCCGAGCAGCCGCTGCGCTGGGTCGTGCCGTTTTCGCCTGGCGGCACCACCGATTTCGTGACTCGCATGCTGGCGCAGGCGCTCGCGCCGCTGCTGGGTCAGAGCGTGGAGGTGGACAACGTGCCCGGCCGCGGCACGGTGCATGGCGTCAAGCAGGTGGCCGACGCGCCGGCGGACGGCTACTCCTGGCTTTCCGTCACCAACAGCTTGTGCGCCAATGAAACCCTGGTGCGCCGTCTGCCCTACCGCATGCACGATCTGCAACCGGTCTCGGCCATGGCGCGCTCGGAACACGTGCTCGTGGCCTATCCGGGCAGCGGTCTGAAGAATGTGGCCGACATCGTCGCCCAGTACGAGAGCGGCAGGGGGTTGAGCTATGCCTCTTTCGGCCCGGGCAGCTCGGCCCATCTGGCGGGCGAGCTGCTCAAGACCATCCTGGGTACGCCGGGCATCGTGCACCTGCCCTACAGCGGCGAAGCGCCGGCGCTTGCCCAGCTGCTGCAGGGCAAGGTCGCGCTGATGTTCGGCACCTGGCCGCAGCTGCGCACTGCGATCGCCCAAGGCAAGCTCAATGCGCTGGGCGTGGCCAGCGAGAAACGCTCGGGCTTCGCGCCGCACTTGCCCACCCTGGGCGAGCAGGGCGCCAGCGTCGAGTCGGCTTCATGGAGCGGCGTGATGGCGCCGGCCGGGGTCGATGAGGCCGTGGTGCAGCAGATGAGCCAGGCGATTGCTGCGGTGTTCCAGACCCAATCCGCGCAGAGCCTGTTGCAGGCGCACGGTCTTGTCTCGATCGCCGGCAGTACCGATCAGTTTGCCCGGTTTCTGCGCAGCGAAGTCAAACGCAATGCAGACGTCATCTACCGCACCGGTATTGCCTTTGAAGACTGAAGCGATGCGCAAGCTGCCGGACTGCGGACCCGCGAGCCTGGCCAGTGGCGCCCGCGGGCGAGGGCCGGCATGAGCGGGGTTCGCCGCGGCGCCGGTGCGGGATTTGCCCTGCTCCTGCTCATTGCGCTGCTCATGGCCTGCAACCACGTGGCCGCGCGCCTGGCCTTCGACCATGGCGCGAGCGTTGCCACTGCCGTCGGCTTTCGCAGCCTGGGCACTGCGCTGGTGGTGACGCTGCTGGTGTGGCGCCAGGGTGCCTGGCGCTCCCTGCGCGCGCGCGAATGGCGCAGCCTCTTGTTCATCGGCGCGCTGATCGGGGTGCAGAGCCTGCTGCTGTATTCGGCGGTGGCACGCCTGCCGGTGGCGCTGGCGCTGCTGGTGTTCAACACCTTTCCGCTGCTCACCGCCTTCTGGGCACGCGTGCTCTATGGACACCGCCCCGAGCCCGCGGTGCTCGTGGCCATGCCGGTGATCCTGATCGGCCTGGTGCTGGCGCTCGACGTGCTGGGCGCGGCCTCCGGCCTGGGCGCAGCGGGTCAATGGCGCGAGATTGGCGCGGGCGTGGCCTTTGCGCTCTCCGGTGCGGTGATGTTCGCGCTGGCTCTGGTGCTCACCCAGCATGAGGCGGGCGCAGTCGACGGGCGCGTGCGCACCCTGGTGTCGATGGCGGTGGTGGTGGTCGTGGCCTGCGCCGCGGCGGCGGCACAGGGCGGTTTCCAGCTGCCCGATGCGGCGCCCGGCTGGTGGGGCCTGGTCCTGCTCACCGTGCTCTATGGCACGGGCATCACGATCTTGTTCACGGTCCTGCCGCGCCTGGGGGTGGTGGGAAATTCCGCGGTGCTCAATGTGGAGCCGGTGTTTGCCCTGATCGTCGGCTGGCTGGTGCTGCGCCAGTCGGTGGCGGGGATGCAGATGCTCGGGGCCATCATCGTCGTCGCCGCCGTGCTCTGGCTCGGTTCGCGACGGCGCTGAGGCTTACCATGCCGCCTTGTCCAAGCAAGGCATCGCCATGACCCAGCCCACCACCCACGTACCCACCGGCCAGGACGCGGCCCCCGCTGCGCACGGCGCCACCCTGGCAGCGCTGGAAGACCTGCTGCAGGAGCTGCAGGGCAGACACGGCGGCGACGTGCCCGAATGGGAGTACTGCGAAGGCGTCCTGACGGCATTGCTGTGCACACGCCGCGAGGTGCCCGCCGATGAATGGCTGGCCATGCTGTTCGAGCGAAGCACGCAGGAGATTTTTGCCAGCCCCGCCGAGCAAACCCGCTTCATGATGCATTGGCTCGAGCGCGAGCAGCAGCTGCGCAGCGCGCTGCAGGCGCCGGTACAGGCGCTCGACGATGAACGTGCGTTGGATCCCGGCGTGCTGGACTGGCGCGGCCTGCTGCTGAGCCTGCCCGAGCCCGAGCGCGCGAAACTGCAGGACGCCGAGGCGCCGCCGGCCTTCGCCCAGGCCTGGGCGGCGGGCTTTCTCGATGCGGTGGACCACTGGATGGAGGACTGGGCTCCGCCGCGCGACAAGGAGATCGCTGCCGAGATGCGCGAGGCGATTGCCGCCATCGGCGTGCTGCTGCACGATGACAGCGGCGTGCCCGAATTCAATCTCTACGACGAGGCGTGCGCGCCCAGCGTGAGCCAGGCGCGCGTCGAAGCCTTTGGGGATGCCGTCTGGGCGGTGTACGACCTCTACGACATCGCGCGCAGCCTGGGGCCGCGACAGCCGCCGGCGCAAAGCGACAAGGTGGGGCGCAACGACCCCTGTCCCTGCGGCAGCGGCAAGAAGTACAAGAAGTGCTGCGGCGCCTGAGCTACCCCCTCAGCGCTGCACATCCGCCAGGCACAGGTACTTGATCTCCAGGTACTCCTCTATCCCGTGCACCGAGCCCTCGCGCCCCAGGCCCGACTGCTTGACGCCGCCAAAGGGCACATGCTCGGTGGAGATGAGCCCGGTGTTGATGCCCACCATGCCGTACTCCAGCTGCTCGCTCACGCGCGTGATGCGCCCCACGTCGCGCGCATAGAAATAGCTCGCCAGGCCGAACTCCGTGGCATTGGCCGCGGCAATCGCCTCCTGCTCCGTGTGAAAGCGAAACACTGGCGCCAGCGGCCCGAACGTCTCCTCACGCGCCACCAGCATCTTGTCCGACGCATCGGCAAGCACCGTCGGCTCGAAAAACTGCCCCCTGAGCCTCTTGCCCCCCGTGACAATGCGCGCGCCCTTCTTGAGCGCATCCTTCACATGCTTGTCCACCTTGGCCAGCGCCGCCGGCTCGATCAAGGGCCCCACACTCACCCCCTCCTCAAAGCCATTGCCCACCTTCATCGCCTTCACGCGCGCAGCCAGCTTCTTGACAAACACCTCATAGACACCGTCTTGCACATACAGCCGGTTGGCGCACACGCAAGTCTGACCCGCATTGCGGTACTTGCTCGCCAGCGCCCCCTCCACCGCCGAATCCAGATCGGCATCATCGAACACGATGAAAGGCGCATTGCCCCCCAGCTCCAGCGAGAGCTTCTTGACCGTGGGGGCGCACTGCGCCATCAAAATGCGCCCCACCTCGGTGGAGCCGGTAAACGACAGATGGCGCACCACGGCACTCTCGCACAGCGCCTGGCCGATGGCCGGCGCATCCGTGCCCGTCACCACATTGACCACCCCTGCGGGGAAGCCCGCACGCTGGGCCAGCTCGGCCGCCGCCAGCGCCGTGAGCGGCGTGAGCTCGGCCGGCTTGATCACCACGGTGCAGCCTGCCGCCAGCGCCGGAGCCACCTTGCGCGTGATCATCGCCAGCGGGAAATTCCACGGCGTGATCGCCGCGCACACCCCTATGGGCTGCTTGAGCACCAGATAGCGCTTGTTGGCATCGTAGGTGGCCAGCGTCTGGCCGCTCACACGCTTGGCCTCCTCGGCAAACCACTGCACGAAGCTGGCGCCATAGGCCACCTCGGCGCGTGCCTCGGCCAGGGGCTTGCCCTGCTCGGCCGTCATCAGGCGCGCCAGATCCTCCTGGTGCTGCATGAGCAGCTCATACCAGCGCATCAGGACGGCAAAGCGCTCCTTGGCGCTCTTGCTGCGCCAGGGGCCCCAGGCGGCGTTGGCCGCCTCGATGGCCGTGCGCGTCTCCCTGGCGCCCAGGTCGGCCACGTCGGCGAGCTTGTGGCCGCTGGCCGGGTCCAGCACGTCAAAGCGCTGGCGGCCCTTGAGCCAGCGGCCATTGATCAGACCGTCGGTGATGAGGAGGCTGGGATCGGCCAGGTCGGCCAGCGGGGAGACGGAAGAGGAAGAGACAGTAGATGGCATGGCCTTGTGCCGTGAAGGGTGAAAAAACCCCGCACTGTGGCGGGGCAGGAGGAAGAGGGCGCGCTGGCGTCTGGCCAGCGGCAGATCGTGCAAGGCGGGTGCCTTACTTCATCAGCTTCCAGTCGCCGTTGACGATCTCGACCAGCACTACGCCCTGCTCGTCCAGGCCGTTGTGGTCGGTGGCGGTCATGGTGTAGACACCGCCCGCGGCGGGCACGTTCTTCAGGCCTTCGAGCGCATCACGCAGCGCAGCACTGAAGGCCTTGCGGTCGCTCGGCTTGGCGCTCTTGAGTGCCACCGGGATGGCTTGCTCCAGCAGCACGCCCGAATCCCAGGCGTTGGCGCCGAACTGCGTCAGCGTCTTGGGGCCGTGGGCTGCCTGGTAGGTGTCGGCGAAGCGCATGGCCGCAGCCTTGAACGAGGCACTGTCCGGCAGCTGTGGAGCGACCAGCCCCGGCGCCGCCGCGACGATGGTGCCGTTGCAATCGGCGCCGCAGATGCGCAGGAAGTCGGGGTTGGCCACGCCGCCGCTCTGGTAGAGCTTGCCCTTGTAGCCGATCTGGTTGAAGGAGCGCTCGGGCAGCGCCGCGGCCGTGCCCGAGGCGCCGATCATGACCGCATCGGGCTTGGCGGCCCTGATGTGCAGGGTCTGTCCGGTCACCGAGGTGGCGGCGCGGCTGTAGCGCTCCGAAGCCACGAGCTCGATGCCGTTGGCCTTGGCCGATTCCGCGAAGTTGATCGACCAGTCTTCGCCGAAGGCGTCGTCAAAGCCGATGTAGGCTGCCTTCTTCACGCCCTGGTCCTTCATGTGGCGCGCGATGGCGTTGGCCATCAGCGCCGTGGAAGGAGCGGTGTTGAACACCCAGCGGCGCTTGTCGTCCATGGGGTACACGATGGAGCGCCCCGCCGCCACCGAGATCTGCGGCACGCCGGCGTCGGCCAGGGTGTCGCGCATGGCCAGCGAACTCGGGGTGGTGGTCGAGCCTATGACGGTATGCACGCCGTCCTCGGTCACCAGCTTCTTTGTCGCCTTGACGGCGCCCGTGGGGTCGGAAGCGTCATCGAGGATGATGTACTGCACCGCTTCACCGCCGATCTGCTTGGGGAACAGCTCCACCGTTTTCTGCTCGGGTATGCCGAGGGAAGCGGCCGGACCGGTGGTGGACAGCACGACACCGATCTTGATCTGGCTGTGCGCGCTCGCCGCCGCGAGCGTGAGGGCGGCCAGCGTGAAGACGGCCCGATACAGGTTGCTGCAATTCATCGTGGTTTCCTTGGTTGTCTCCGGATATGGAAAGGCTCCAGCGCCCGCCCGCGGGTCGATGGAGCCCTGTACCGTAGCGACGCCAAGGCCATCAATCAATGAAGCTTGTGTGGACATAATGTTCACGAAATTGAACAATCCTTGGGGGCCGAAGCCGGCTTTTCAGGCGGTTTGGCCCGGATGGGCTCAGCGCAGAGCGTGCGAATACGCCGCCAAGGCTTCGAGAAAGTAGCGCACCTTCTCCGGCACCATGCGCTTGCCCGGCAGCAAGGCGTAGATGCGCAGCGGCTCGCAGGTGTAGTCGGGCAGGCGCACGCGCACCAGTTCGCCGCGGGACACTGCCGGCGCGCAGAAATTGGCCGTGACGCGCGTGATGCCGAAGCTGCTGGTCGCCGCCTGCAGGCGAAAGTCGGCGTTGGCGCTGATCACGCGCGGGTTCTGGATCGGCACGCCATGGTCCACGCCGTCCTTGTCGGTGAAGGTCCATTCGGTGTCCGCGCTGCTCACCACCAGCGGCCAGGACTTGAGGTCTGCGGGGTGCAGCGGCTGCCCCATCTGCCGCAGCAGCGCCGGCGAGGTGAACAGGCCGCGCTCGAGCGAAAACATGCGCCGTATCACGATGCTCGACGAGGGCAGCTGGTGCTCGAGCATGGCGAAAACGATGTCGTAGGGCTCGACGTGCGGATTGATCTGGCGGTGTTCCACGTCGATCTGCAGCTGCAGGTGCGGATAGGTTTCCATCACGCGGCAGGCCACCGGCCCGAGGTGGTGGGCGCCGAACTCGTAGGGCGCGGCGATGCGCAGCGTGCCCGCGACTTCGCGCCGGCTCGACAGTGCCTCGTTGCAGGCTTCGTGCAGGTTGGTGAACAGATGGGCTGCGCGCTTGTAGAGGATTTCACCGGCCTCGGTGGTCCGCACGCTGCGTGTGGTGCGCTCCAGCAGCCGTGTATCGAGCTCCTGCTCCAGGCGTTGCACCGCGCTGCTGATGCTCGATTTGGGATGCCCCAGATAGTGCGCCGCCGCCGAGAAACCGCCGTGCTCTACAACATGGCAGAACATTTCGCAATCGTTCCAGTTCATGGAAAAAGATTATCCAAAAATTTGGACAGTGTGTCCGGCTGGCGTCGGTTTATCTGCCGCTGCCGTACTCCTAGACTGCGGGCGACTCGCATGGACCTGAAGGAGACATCGCAAGTGGCCAGGACTGAGTCATGTAGCCGGCACCGCACGGCGGCCTGTGGGCGCGTGTGCGCGCCGCCAGCGCCGGCACGGGGCGGCGCGAGCTCGCGAGCGCTCCTTGGCGCTCCGTCCGGTGGGGCGCGGTTGCAGCCCGAGCTGCATGCATGGCCGTTT
Organism: Comamonas flocculans; assembly: GCF_007954405.1. NCBI lineage: Bacteria > Pseudomonadati > Pseudomonadota > Betaproteobacteria > Burkholderiales > Comamonadaceae > Comamonas > Comamonas flocculans. Next base: position 2,215,875 of record NZ_CP042344.1, read on the forward strand.
GCCCTGTCTGCCCGTGCCCCGCACGGTCCGTGAGCGGAATTTCCCGCCGCGGGCGCCTCGCTGCGGCGGGGCGATTGCATCAAATTTCAAGCCGGCGTGCAGCGCATGGACATGCGGGCACCAATCAAACCAAACGAAGGAGAATGAATGCTTAGTCAAGATACCAGGATCGCGATCGTGGGCGGCGGGCTGGCCGGACTCACGGCTGCGGTCGCCCTGCAGAAGATAGCCGGCGTTAGGGCCACGGTGTTCGAGCAGTCGAACAAGCACGACGAGGTCGGTGCGGGCGTTACCGTGGCGCCCAACGGCTCGCGCATGCTCGACAAGCTGGGCTTGTTCGAGCCCATCCGCGATGCCGGGGCCACCCCTGACGGGCACGGGGTCTATCTCGATGCGCTGGGCAATGTGGTGACCGACGCCGCCTGGGAAGACAGCGCGAAAAAGTACCAGAACGTCGGCATATTCAGACCGGACCTGATCGACATCCTTGCCGGGGCGGTGGATCCCGACATGATCCGGCTGCACCACCGGGCCAGCTCGGTCGAGCTGCTGGACAAGGGCGTGCGCGTGCATTTCACCAATGGCGAGCAGGAAGACTTTGACGCCGTCATCGGTGCCGATGGCATCCGTTCGGTGGTGCGGGCGGCGGTGGGGCAGCAGACCGGCTTCGTCTATTCCGGCTTCATCGCCTACCGCGGCGTGATCGATGCCGCGGACCTGCCCAGGGACTGGAACAGGATCAGCCAGACCTGGATGGGCAACGACCGCCACCTGATGACCTACCCGCTGCAGCAGCACAAGCTCTACAACTACGTGGCCTGCGTGCCCAGCAGCCGGCCCCTGCACGGCCCCTGGTCCGGCCCCGCACAGGTGTCCGAGGTGCATGCCGAATTCGAACGCCAGAAATGGGACCCGCGGGTGCATGAGTTCCTCTCGCACATCAAGGAGACATTCTGGTGGGGGTTGTTTGACATCGAGCCCCTGACCAACTGGTCGCGCGGGCCGATCGCGCTGCTGGGCGATGCGGCCCACAGCATGATCCCGCACCAGGGACAGGGCGTGAACCAGGCCTTCGAGGACTGTCTCACCCTGGCCTACTTCCTCAAGGAGGCGGACAGCGTCAGCGACATTGCGCTGGCCTTCAGGCGCTACACCGCCGTGCGCATGCAGCGCGCGACCATCCTGCAGGTGGGTTCGCGCCGGGCGGGCTGGATGTTTGATTCGCAGTTCCAGTTCACCGATACCGAAAAGCGCGACGTCGACATCACCTCGGGGCGCGACTTCCGCCGCGCCGCGGTTTTCGACTACGACGCGCTCAAGGTTGCCGAGATGGCGCTCAAGCGGTTCAAGAAGCTTTGATTCGCATTGGACATCGCGCAGTCAGCACCCCAACGTACCAACAGGATTTACTCGCATGACATCGATAAGCATCATTGGCAGAGGCAAGATGGGCTCGGCAATCGCCGGGATCGCGCAGCGCGCGGGAGCGCAGATACAACTCGTCAACCGCAGCGCCACGCCAGCCGACGACCGCCCCGACACCACCCACGCGGTTCTGGGCGAGGACCTCACCGGGGACATCGTCGTTCTTGCGGTTCCGCACGGCGCCTACCCCAACATCCTCAAGCATTACCGCGATCGGCTCGGTGGCAAGGTCGTCATCGACATCAGCAACCCGATGGATTTCACGACCTACGAGCAGCCCGAAGCCCTGCGCAACACCTCCACCGCGCTGGAGCTGGCCAGGGAGCTGCCCGAGGACGTGGCGGTGCTCAAGGCCTTCAACGTGAACCTGGCGGACACGCTCAAGACCCGCACGAACGGCATGACGGCGACGACGGTGCTGTTCGCCGGGGACGATGCGGCGGGAAAGCTCGCGCTCACCGAGCTGCTGCAGGCCGCGGGGCTGCGCGCCGTGGACGTCGGGCCCCTTCCGCGGTCGGTACAGCTGGAGGCGATGGGCTATCTGCAGATCGTGCTGGCGTCGTCGGGCAAGACGCGCTTCGAGTCGGGCTTCAGTCTGCTGCCATGAACCCTGGCCTTCGCGTCTGCAGTCGCGCGCGGCCGCGCGGCATGTTCCGTGAAGCGGCGGCATGCCAGCGCGTGGCCGCGGCGCGCCCGGCTCGCAGGTGCGAGCAGGTGCATGGCGGCCGACGCAAGAACGGTTGCGGCGCCATGGCTGCGGCCGGCCTTCGCATCGTGCCGCAAGCTGAACCGGCGCGCTTCATCGCCAGCCCACGGCGGTGTCTCTCACGCTCTCGGAAACGCACAGGTGGTGTAGTCACATGGATCTGCAGATAGCTTTGATGTTGGGGCAGGATGGCTTGGTCAACGGCGCCATCTACGCCTTGATGGCACTGGCCCTGGTGCTGGTGTTTTCGGTGACGCGCGTCATCCTGATCGCGCAGGGCGAGTTCGTCACCTATGCGGCACTGTCCATGGCGGCCATCCAGGCCGGGACGCGCCCGGCCATCGTCTGGCTGCTGCTGGCGCTGGCGCTGCTGACCTTGCTCATGGAGGCCTGGCGCCACCACCAGGGCCTGCGCGTGGACTGGAAGTCGACGGTGGTCTGGGCCGTCGTGCTGCCGGCGGTTGCGGCCGCGATGGTCTTCGGCTTCAAGCCGCAGAGCGCCTGGATGCAGGCTGCCGTCGTGCTCGCGCTGATCGTGCCCATGGGCCCCTTGCTGTACCGCCTGGTGTTTCGGCCGCTGGCGCACACGAGCGTGCTGTTCCTGCTCATCGTCTCGGTGGCGCTGCATCTGGTGATGGCGGGCCTGGGGCTGTACTTCTTCGGTGCCGAAGGTTCGCGCACCAGCGCCGTCTGGGACGCGTCATGGGATCTGGGCGGTGTGCCGGTCAGCGGCCAGTCGCTCGTGGTGGTGTGCGCGGCCACGGTGCTGCTGGTGGCCATGTATCTGTTCTTCGAGCGCTCCATCATCGGCAAGGCCCTGCGTGCCACGGCGATCAACCGGGTCGGCGCGCGCCTCATGGGCGTGCCGACCGACCTCTCGGGCGACGTCTGCTTTGCCCTGGCGGCATTGATCGGCGTGGTGTCGGGCATCCTGATCGCGCCGGTCACGACGATCTACTACGACACCGGCTTCCTGATCGGACTCAAGGGCTTCGTGGCGGCCATCGTCGGTGCGCTGACCGGCTATCCGGCGGCCGTGGCCGGTGCGGTGCTGGTGGGGCAGCTCGAATCGTTTTCCTCCTTCTGGGCCAGCGCCTACAAGGAGGTGATCGTCTTCACCCTGATCATCCCGGTGCTGTGGTGGCGCTCGCTCAACACCCGCCATGTGGAGGACGAGGAATGAGTTCACGCCACTGGACCTGGCTCGCCATCGCGCTGCTCGCGGTCGCCTGGCCGCTGCTCTCGCCCTTTTCCATCACGCTGCTCAACTACATCGGGCTGTACGCGCTGGTTGCCGTCGGCCTGGTACTGCTGACCGGCGTGGGTGGCATCACCTCCTTCGGCCAGGCGGCCTTCGTCGGGCTTGGCGCTTATGCCACCGCCTGGGTTTGCACCTCGCCGCTGGCGGCGCAGGCGCTCTCGGGGCTGCCTGCGGGGCTGCTGCCCTGGCTGGGCCTGCTGCTGGGCCTGCTCGTGACCGGCTTGATCGCCTGGATACTCGGCGCGGTCACCTTGCCGCTGTCGGGGCATTTCCTGGCGCTGGGCACGCTGGCCTGGGGTCTGAGCCTGTACTACCTGTTCGGCAACATCGAGGGGCTGGGCGGTTTCACCGGCATCGCCGGCGTGCGGCCGCTGTCGATCGCAGGACTGGAGCTGGCCTCGCCGCGCCTCATGGGCATCGTCATCTGGGCCGTGCTGCTGCTGGCGATCTGGGCGATGCACAACCTGCTCGACTCGCGCGAGGGGCGGGCGATCCGCGCGCTCAAGAGCGGGCGGGTGATGGCCGAATCCATGGGCGTCGACACCTCGCGCCAGCGCATGAAGCTGTTCCTGCTGGCGGCGCTGCTGGCGGCCATCTCGGGCTGGCTCTACACCCATCTGCAGCGCTTCGTCAACCCGACCCCGTTCAACCTGGAAATCGGCATCGAATACCTGTTCATGGCGGTGGTCGGCGGCTCCGGCCACCTCTGGGGTGCGGTCCTCGGTGCGACGCTGATCACGCTGCTCAAGGAGCAGCTGCAGGACTGGCTGCCCAAGCTGCTGGGCACCAGCGGCAACTTTGAGGCGATCGTCTTCGGTCTCTTGATGATCCTGCTGCTGCAGCGCGCGGCCGATGGCCTGTGGCCCCTGATCGCCGCGCGCGCAGGACGCTGGATCAAGCCGGCGCCGGCGCGCACCGCCCGAACGACGCAGGCGGCGCTGGGCCGGCGCAAGCTGCCGCCACCGGGCCAGGTGGTGCTGCGCGCCGAGCAGGTGACCAAGCGCTTTGCCGGCCTGGTGGCCAACGACGCGGTGGACCTGGAAGTCAAGGCCGGCGAAGTGCATGCGCTGATCGGGCCCAACGGCGCAGGCAAGAGCACCTTCTTCAACATGATTTCCGGCGTGGACGACCCGAGCGCCGGCCAGGTGGCGCTGCTCGGCCAGCCCATGACGGGCAAGCCGGCGCGCGCGTTTGCCGCGCTGGGCATGGGGCGCACCTTCCAGCACGTGCGCCTGCTCGGACAGCGCACGGTGCTGGAGAACGTGGCACTGGGCGCGCACCTGCGCGGGCGCCGCGGCTGGCTGTCGGCCATGCTGCAGACCGACCGCCACGAAGAGGCGGCGCTGCTGGCCGAGGCGCGCAAGCAGATCGAGCGCTGCGGGCTGCAGAGCTACATCGACACGCCGGCGGCATCGCTGCCGCTGGGCCAGCAGCGCATCGTGGAGATCGCGCGCGCGCTGGCGGGGCAGCCCTCGATCCTGCTGCTGGACGAGCCGGCAGCCGGTCTGCGCCACCTGGAAAAGCAGGCGCTGGTGCAGTTGCTCGTGCAGCTGCGCGCCGAGGGCCTGGCGGTGCTCGTCGTCGAGCACGACATGGAGTTCGTGATGAACCTGGCCGACCGCGTCACGGTGCTGGAGTTCGGCCGCGTGATCGCGCTGGGCACGCCCGACGAGGTGCAGGCCAATCCGCGCGTGATGCAGGCCTACCTGGGCGTGGAAGACATCGAGGGAGATGCCGCATGACAGCCAGGGCCTTGCTGCAACTGAAGGGTTTTTCTGTTTCCTACGGACCGGTGGAGGCGGTGCACCAGGTGGACCTGACGGTCAACGAGGGCGAGATCGTCACCGTCATCGGCCCCAATGGCGCGGGCAAGTCCACGCTGCTGAACGCGGCCATGGGGCTGCTGCCCTCGCGCGGCGAGCTGCGCTTCGAAGGCGCGCCGGTGCCGCGCCCCTCGGTGGAGGCCATGGTGGCGCACGGCGTCGGGCTGGTGCCCGAGAAGCGGGAGCTGTTCGGCGAGATGTCGGTGCAGGACAACCTGCTGCTGGGCGGTTTTGCGCGCTGGCGCCGCGGGCAGCGCGACCAGGCCGAGCGCATGCAGGAAGTGTTTGCGCTGTTTCCGCGCCTGCAGGAGCGCAGCGCCCAGCTCGCGGCCACGCTCTCGGGCGGCGAGCGCCAGATGCTGGCCATCGGCCGCGCGCTGATGGCGCGCCCGCGCCTGCTGATGCTGGACGAGCCTTCGCTCGGCCTGGCGCCGCTCATCGTGCGCGAGGTGCTCAAGATCGTCGCCTCGCTGCGCGGCATGGGCGTGTCGGTGCTGCTGGTGGAGCAGAACGCGCGCGCCGCGCTGCAGGTGGCCGACCGCGGCTACGTGCTGGAGATGGGCGCGATCGCGCTCAGCGGCCCGGCCCGCAGCCTGATGAGCGACCGGCGCGTGATTGAAACCTATCTGGGCGCCGGCAAGGGCCGCGCGCCGCAACCCGCGGAGAGCGCTGCCGCGGCGCCCGCGGGCACACCGGAGTCGTGATGCAGATGAAAGCCAAACTGGCCTGGCAGCCACAGGGCACGGTCTATGGCGCCTTGCTGAACCTGCGCCGTGAATTCGAGCTGTGGGCGCCGCAGATGCATGAGGCGCCCTACGAGGCGCCGCCCGCGGCCCCCGTGCTCTACGTGAAGACCGCCAACACCTTTGCACCCGATGGCGCCGCCGTCCCCGTGCCCGGCCCGGTGCGTGTGGGCGCGACGCTGGGGCTGATCGCCGGCGCCGCGGGCGAGCCGACGCACGCCGTGCTGCTGGACGATTTGTGCCTGCCGCACGAGAGTTACTTTCGCCCGCCGATCCGTTACCGCAACCGCGACGGTTTTCTGGTCTGCGCGCCGCGGAGCACGCCGCTGGCGCAACTTGCGCTGGACACGCTGCAGATTGCGGTGCACATCAACGGCGCGCTGGTGCAGAGCGTGGACCTGGCGACGCTGGTGCGCCCGGCGCTCGGCCTCTGGGCCGAGGTATCGGCCTTCATGACGCTGCAGCTCGGTGACGTGCTGATGCTGGGCACCGACTGCCTGCCCGATGGCAGGCCGCTGCTGGCCGCGGCGGGCGAGCGCATCGAGCTCAGCGCGCCGGGCCTGGCACCGCTGGCGCACGCACTGGTGGAGGAGCACGCATGAAACACGCACGCATTGCCTGGGGCGGCGCCATCCACGAGGCCGTTGAAGCCGGTGGCGCGCTGGAGCTGCGCACCCCGGCCCTGCGCGGACGGCGCCTGTCCTTCGACGAAGTGGTCTGGCTGCCGCCGCTGGCGCCCACGCCGCGCGCGCGCACCATCCTCGCGCTGGGGCTCAACTACGCCGACCATGCGCGCGAACTGGCGTTCAAGCCGCCCGAGGAGCCGCTGGCCTTTGCCAAGGGCAGCGGCTCGCTCACGGGCCACCGCGGCTTCACGCTGCGCCCAGAGGGCGTGCGCCACATGCACTACGAATGCGAGCTGGCGGTGGTGATCGGGCGCGAGGCGCGCAAGGTGGGCAAGGACGACGCCTACGACTTCATCGCCGGCTACACCGTGGCCAACGACTACGCGATCCGCGACTATCTGGAGAACTGGTACCGCCCCAATCTGCGCGTGAAGAACCGCGACACCTGCACGCCCATCGGCCCCTGGCTGGTGGACGCGGGCGACGTGCCCGACCCGATGGCGTTGCGCCTGAGCACGCACGTGGACGGGCAGCTCACGCAGCAGGGCAGCACCGCGGACATGGTGTTCGACGTACCCACGCTGGTGGAACATTTCTCCAGCTTCATGACCCTGTACCCGGGCGACCTGATCCTGACCGGCACGCCCGATGGCGTGGTCGACTGCCCCATAGGCAGCCACGTGGTGTGCAGCATCGAAGGCCTGGGTAGCCTGGAAAACACGATTATCGGCAAAAACCCGATCCAACCCATACCAGCCAAGCGGTAGCAGCTATGAAAATTGAGAATCTCATCGACGGCAAGCCGGTCGCAGCGCGCGACTATTTCGAAACCATCAACCCTGCCACGCAAGAGGTGCTGGCCGAGGTGGCCAGCAGCGGCGCCCCCGAGGTGGACGCCGCCGTGGCCGCGGCCAAGGCGGCCTTCCCCAAGTGGGCCGGCCTGCCCGCGCCCGAACGCGCGCGCAAGCTGCGCGCGCTCGGTGACCTGATCGCGCGGCACGTGCCCGAGCTTGCGGCCACCGAGACCGACGACACCGGCCAGACCATCGCCCAGACCGGCAAGGCGCTGGTGCCGCGCGCGGCGGACAACTTCCACTACTTCGCCGAGATGTGCACGCGCGTGGATGGCCACACCTACCCCACGCCCACGCACCTGAATTACACGCTCTACCACCCGGTGGGCGTGTGCGCGCTGATCAGCCCCTGGAACGTGCCCTTCATGACGGCCACCTGGAAGGTTGCGCCCTGCCTGGCCTTCGGCAACACCGCGGTGCTCAAGATGAGCGAGCTCAGCCCGCTCACCGCCGCGCGCCTGGGCGAGCTGGCGCTCGAAGCGGGCATACCCGCGGGCGTGCTCAACCTGGTGCACGGCTATGGCAAGGAGGCGGGCGAGCCGCTGGTAGCGCATCCGGACGTGCGTGCCATCAGCTTCACCGGCTCCACCCTGACGGGCAACCGCATCGTGCGCAGCGCCGGGCTGAAGAAGTTCAGCATGGAGCTCGGTGGCAAGAGCCCCTTCGTGGTCTTTGACGACGCCGACCTGGAACGCGCGCTGGATGCCGCCGTCTTCATGATCTTCTCCAACAACGGCGAGCGCTGCACCGCGGGCAGCCGCATCCTGGTGCAGCAGAGCATCTATGCCGACTTTGCAGCCAGGTTTGCCGAGCGCGCCAGGAAGATCGTCGTCGGCGATCCGCGGGATGAGCAAACCATCATCGGCCCCATGGTCAGCAAGAACCATCTGGCGAAAGTACGCAGCTACATCGAGCTGGGCCCCAGGGAGGGGGCGACCCTGCTGTGCGGCGGCGTCGACCGCCCCTCCTACGCGCCCGAGCTGTCCGCGCGCGTGGCCGGCGGCAACTTCGTCTGGCCCACGGTGTTTGCCGACGTGGACAACCGCATGAAGATCGCGCAGGAAGAGATCTTCGGCCCCGTCGCCTGCCTGATTGCGTTCAAGGACGAGCAGGACGCGATCGCCAAGGCCAACGACATCGACTACGGGCTCTCCAGCTACGTCTGGAGCGAGAACATCGGCCGCGCCCACCGCGTGGCCGCGGCGATCGAGGCCGGCATGTGCTTCGTCAACAGCCAGAACGTGCGCGACCTGCGTCAGCCCTTCGGCGGCACCAAGGCCAGCGGCACCGGCCGCGAGGGCGGCAGCTGGAGCTACGAGGTGTTCCTCGAGCCCAAGAACGTGGCGGTCTCCATGGGCAGCCACGCCATCCCGCGCTGGGGAGTAGCGCCGTGAGGCGTTGGCCGGCGCCAGCGCGCGCCGGCCGGCACGCCATGCAGCGGCAAGCGATGCCGCTGACACCTTTGCAGCATTTTCAGGAGACAGCACCATGGGACAACTGGCACTGGCAGCCAAGATCACCCACGTACCGAGCATGTACCTTTCGGAACTGCCGGGCACGCGCCAGGGCACGCGCGAAGCGGCGATCGAAGGCCACCGCGAGATCAGCCGGCGCTGCCGCGCGCTTGGCGTGGACACGCTGGTGGTGTTCGACACGCACTGGCTGGTCAACGCCGGCTACCACCTCAACTGTGCCGAGCACTGGCAGGGCAACTACACCAGCAACGAGCTGCCGCACTTCATCAGCAACATGGCCTACGGCTTCAGCGGCAACCCCGAGCTCGGCCGCCTGCTGGCGCGGGAATGCAATGCCCAGGGCGTGGAGACGCTGGCGCACGACGCGACCACGCTGCAGCCCGAGTACGGCACGCTGGTGCCGATGCGCTACATGAACGAGGACGAGCACTTCAAGGTGGTGTCCGTCTCGGCGCTGTGCACCAGCCACTACCTCAACGACAGCGCGCGTCTGGGCTGGGCGATGCGCGAAGCGGTGGAAAAGCACTACGACGGCAAGGTGGCCTTCCTGGCGAGCGGCTCGCTCTCCCACCGCTTTGCGCAAAACGGCATGGCGCCGGACATGGCCTTCAAGATCTGGAGCCCCTTCCTGGAGCGCCTGGACCACGAGGTGGTGCAGATGTGGCAGGACGGCCAGTGGCAGGACTTCTGCGCCATGCTGCCCGAGTACGCGGTCAAGGGTCACGGCGAGGGCATGATGCACGACACCGCCATGCTGCTGGGTGCGCTCGGCTGGTCCGCCTACGAGGGCAAGGCCGAAGTGCTCACGCCGTATTTCGGCGCCTCGGGCACGGGGCAGATCAACGCCGTCTTCCCGGTGAGCGCGCAGGACGGCCATGCCGTGCCAGCGCCCGATGCTTCGCGCGCCACCAGCTTCAAGGCTTTTCCCAGACTGTGAGGGCGACATGCCGCATTTGGTAATGCTTTATTCCGGCAACCTCGACGCCGTGCTCGACATGCCGCGCCTGTGCCGCGACGCGGCCGACGCCATGCTGGCGGTGCGCGACGAACACGGCGCGCAGGTCTTTCCCACGGGCGGCACCCGCGTGCTGGCCTACCCTGCGCCGCACTTCGCGCTGGCCGACGGCGGCCCCGCAGGGCGCGCGGCCGGTGCCGGCAAGACCGGTCTTTCCGGCGCCGACCCGGGCGAGTACGGCTTTCTCTACGCCAACTTGCGCATGGCGCGCGGGCGCAGCAGCGCCACGCAGCAGCGCGCCGGCGCGGCGGTGCTTGCGGCGCTGCGCGCCCATCTCGATCCGGTGATGGCCACGCGCCACATCGGCCTGACCGTGCAGGTGGACGAAGGCCAGGAGGTGTTCGGCGCCAAGCACAGCACCCTGCACCCGCTGTTTCGCAAGGACTGAGCCATGCTGAGTGACGCCCACATCGCCCAGCTGGCGGCCGAGCTGCACGCCAGCGAGCGCTCGCGCCAGCAGGTCGAGCATTTTTCCAAGCGCTTTCCCGGCATGAGCATCGAAGACGGCTACCGCGTGAGCCGCGCCTGGGTCGCGCTGCAACTGGCCGAAGGCCGCAGCGTCATAGGCCACAAGATAGGACTGACCAGCCGCGCGATGCAGCTGAGCAGCCAGATCAGCGAGCCCGACTACGGCACGCTGCTCGACTCCATGCTCTACCAGGCCACGCCGGGCCAGGTGCTGGAGCTGCCGGCAGAACGCTTCATCGCGCCGCGCGTCGAGGTGGAGCTGGCCTTCGTGCTCAAGCGCGACCTGCAGGGTCCGCAGGTGGATGTCGAGCAGGTGCTCGACGCCACCGACTACGTCACGCCCGCGGTCGAGATCATCGATGCGCGCATCGAGCAGTTCGACCGCCACAGCCGCGCCATGCGCAAGGTGCAGGACACCATCAGCGACAACGCCGCCAACGCCGCCATCGTGGTCGGCGCGGGCCGCAGCGGCGCGCGCGCGATCGACCGGCCCTGGGTCGGCGCCATCCTGCGCCAGAACGGCGTGGTGGAAGAAACAGGCCTGGCCGCCGGCGTGCAGGGCGACCCGGCCGTCGGCATCGCCTGGCTGGCCAACAAGCTCGCACCCTGGGGCGAGCGCCTGAAGGCCGGGCACATCGTGCTGGCCGGCTCCTTCACGCGCCCGGTCGCAGCCCGCGCCGGCGATGTCTTCGACGCAGACTACGGCCCGCTGGGCCGGCTGCAATTCATGTTTGTCTGAGTTTTCATGGAAACACCACACAACCTGTTCAAGCAGGCGCTCAGTGAAAAGCGCCCCCAGATCGGCTACTGGCTCAACCTCAGGGACACCGTCGCGGGCGAGATCGCCGCGGGCGCCGGCTTCGACTGGCTGCTCGTCGATGGCGAGCACACCGCGCACGACCTGGGCAGCATCCTGCACCAGCTGCAGACCATCGCCGCCTACCCCGGCGTGCAGGCGGTTGCGCGCATACCCATGGGCCAGGGGCCGCTGGCGCAGATGCTGATCAAGCAGTACCTGGACCTGGGCGTGAGCAACCTGCTCGTGCCCATGGTGGACACGCCCGAACAGGCGGCCGAGATCGTGCGTGCGGCGCGCTACCCCGGCGCCGGGGGCCTGGGCGGGGTGCGCGGCATGGCCGGCGGCCGGGCGGCGCGCTGGGGACGCTACCCGCGCTATATGCACGAGGCCAATGAGCGCATCTGCGTGCTGGTGCAGGCCGAGACGCGCACTGCCATCGACAACCTGGAAGCCATCGCCGCGGTGGACGGCGTGGACGGCGTGTTCATCGGCCCGGCCGATTTGTCGGCCTCCATGGGCCACCGGGGCAATCCGGCCCACCCGGAGATGCAGGCCTTGTTCGAAGATGCCACGCGGCGCATCGTCGCCACCGGCAAGGCCGCGGGCAGTCTGGCGGTGGACGAGGCCATGGCGCGCCGCTATCTGTCGTGGGGCGCGAGCTTCGTGGCTGTCGGGCTCGATACCGTGACCCTGGCGCGCGAGACCGCGCGCCTGGCCAAGACCTTCAAGGACGCGCCATGAGCGCCGCGCACAACGACGGCGCTGCGCTGCGCGAGCGCGTGCATCCCGACGAATGGGCTGCGCGCGTGCAGCTGGCGGCGTGCTACCGCATCTTCGCGATGCTCGGCTGGACCGAGCTGATCTACAACCACATCACGCTGCGCGTGCCCGACAGCGCCAGCGGCGGCGAGATGCAGTTCCTGATCAACCCCTTCGGCCTGCACTACAGCGAGGTGTGCGCGAGCAACCTGGTCAAGATCAACCTCGCGGGCGAGATCCTGGACGGCTCGCCCCATCCGATCAACCCGGCGGGCTATGTGCTGCACAGCTGCATCCACGCGGGCGTGCCGGGCGCGCACTGCGTGATGCACACCCACACCACGGCGGGCGTGGCGGTGGCTTCGCTTGCCACCGGCCTGAGCCAGAGCAATTTCTACAGCGCCCAGCTGCACGGCATGGTGGCCTACCACGACTTCGAGGGCATCACCATCCGTGCCGACGAAGGCCCGCGCGTGGTCGCGAGCATAGGGCGGCGCAAGGCGGTGATCCTGCGCAACCACGGGCTGCTGGCCTGGGGCGAGACGCTGCCGCTGGCTTTTGCCGTGCTCTGGACGCTGCAGCGCGCCTGCGACGTGCAACTGGCCACGCAGAGCATGGGCGCGCCGCTGCCCGTGCCCGAAGCGATTGCCGCGCAGTGCACGCGCGACTCCTTCCAGTTCGACCCCGCCATGAGCGCCGGCCAGGACGTGTTCGACGCCCTGGTGCGCTTGCTCGAGCGCGGCGACGACAGCTACAAACAATGAAGCTGCTTGCGCTTGCTGGACAAGCGTTTGAGCCATAAAACAGTCCAAGGATTGCTGGATGAAAATGAACGACACCATCGCCCGCCTGCTCAAGGACCTGGGCGTGGAGCAGATGTTTGGCGTGATCGGCGACGTGAACCTGTTCGTCGTCGACCGCTTCATGAAGGAGGGCGGGCGCTACACCAGCGCCACCACCGAATCGGCGGCGGTGCTGATGGCCTCGGGCTATGCCCAGGTGACGGGGCGCACCGGCGTGGCCACCGTGACCTGCGGGCCGGGCCTGGTCAATTCGCTCACGCCCATCGTCGAGGCGGTCAAGGGCCATGTGCCCATGGTGATCATCACCGGCGACAGCCTCGCCCGGTTCAAGTACCACCCGCAAAGCGCCTCGCACCGCGAGTTCGTGCTGGCCACGGGCGCGGCCTACGAGGCGCCGGCGCGCGTCGAGGACGTGGCGCGCGACCTGGCCTATGCCTTCCAGCGCGCCTGGGCCGAGCGCCGGCCCGTGGTCGTCAACTTCCCTTCCTACGACCTGCAATGGGAAGACGTGGGCGAATACCAGGCGCCGCGCGTGAGCTATCCCGAGCGCCACTGCGCCGAACTCGACAGCGAAGCGCTGGAGCTGGCCGTGGGCATCCTCGCGACGGCGCGCCGCCCCATCGTACTGGCCGGCTACGGCGTGGTCACCAGCGGCCAGGCCGAGGCGGTGGCGCGCCTGGCGCGGCGGCTGGACGCGCCGCTCATGACCACGCTGCGCGCCAAGGACCTGTTCCGCGGCGAGCCGGCCAACCTCGGGGTGCTGGGGATTTCCGGGCGCGAGGAGGTCACCGAAGCGGTGGCCTTGAGCGACTGCATCGTCTCTTTCGGCGCGAGCCTGCACATGTTCACTACCGCCAACGGCACGCTGCTGAACAAGAAGCGCCTGGTGATGGTGGTGTCCGAGCGTGGCGAAGTAGGCCGCACCATGGCGGCCGATGCCACCGTGCTCGGCGAGCCGGGTGCGGTGGCCGAGCGCATGCTCTACTGGATCGAGGAGGCGGAGATCGCACCCTCGCAGTTCGCTTCGGAAGAGGTGGTCACGGGCGCGGTGGCCGCGATCGCGCAGGCCTACGAGGCGCCGCTGGCCGAGCCGCTGGACGCGCCCGTCACCATTCAGGAGGCCTTGATCGCGATCGAGCATGCGGTCGAGCCCGAGCGCCTGCTGGTCACGGACGGCGGGCGCTTCATGCGCCAGCCCTGGCAGCTCATGCGCGTGCGGCAGCCGCGCCACTTCATCGCCGGCAACCTGTTCGGCGCCATCGGCACCGGCATAGGCTATGCGATCGGCGCGGCGGTGGCCGAGCGCGGCATGCCGACGGTGGCGGTGGTGGGCGACGGCGGCTTCATGCTGGGCGGGCTGACGGAATTCCACACCGCCGTGCGCGAAAAGCTCGATTTCATCGTCGTACTGTGCAACGATGGCGGCTATGGCGCCGAATACCTGCATTTCACCGACCGCGACATGGACCCCTCGCTGGCGCTGTTCGACTGGCCCGAGTTTTCCGAGATCGCGCAGACCATGGGCGGCCAGAGTCTGGTGCTGCGCACGCGCGCCGACCTGCCCGCGGCGCAGCAGGCGATACGCGAGCGCCGCCGCGACCGGCCGCTGCTGATCGACCTCAAGCTCGACCCCCGAACCATGCCGCGCACCTTCTGAAGGGCCATGTTGCGCAAGATCTGCATCTACGGAGCGGGCGCGGTCGGCGGCTGGCTGGGCGCGCGCCTGGCTGCCCAGCCCGGCCTGAGCGTCAGCGTGGTGGCGCGCGGCGCGCGCCTGCAGGCGTTGCGCGCCGAGGGCCTGCGCCTGGTCGAGACCGGTGCGCACGGCACGCCGCAGGAAAGCCGCCATGTGGTGCGGGCGAGCGACGAGCCCGCGCTGCTGGGCGTGCAGGACCTGGTGGTTGTCGTGGTCAAGGCGCCGGCGTTGGTCGAGGTCGCGGCGCACGTCGCCCCGCTGCTTGCGCCGCACACCGTGGTGCTCACCGCGATGAACGGCGTGCCATGGTGGTTTCTGCAGGGCTTTGGCGGACCGGTGGCAGGGCGGCGGCTGCAAAGCGTCGACCCGGACGGCGCGATCGAGCGCGGCATCCCGCTCGCCAGGGTACTGGGCTGCGTGGTGCACGCGAGCTGTTCGGTGCAGGCCGACGGCGTGGTGCGCCACCATTTTGGCAACGAGCTCATCCTCGGCGAGCCCTCGGGCGCGGACACTGAACGCGTGCGCGCCTTGCAGGCGCTGCTGCAGCAGGCGGGCCTGGCAGCCACGCGCTCGGCGAGCATCCAGAAGGACATCTGGTACAAGCTCTGGGGCAACATGACCATGAACCCGATCTGCGCGCTCACCGGCGCAAGCAGCTCGCCGGTACTCAGCGACCCGCTGGTGCGCGACTTTGCCAGCCGCGTGATGCTGGAGGCGCGCGAGATCGGTCAGCGCATCGGCGTGCCCCTGAGCGAGTCGCCCGAGGACCGGCACCGCGTCACCCAGGCGCTGGGCGACTTCAGCCCTTCCATGCTGCAGGACGTGCGCGCGGGCAAGGCGCTGGAAATCGACGCGCTGCTCGCCTCGGTGCGCGAGATCGGCCAGCTGCTGGGCCTGCAGACGCCGTTCACCGACGCCCTGCTGGGCCTGGCGCGGCTGCACGCGCGCCAGCTTGGCCTGTATCCGCCCGCCTGAGCCTCGGGGCCGGCCGCCGGCCGGCGCTGCCTGCGCGCAGGCGCTAGCGGCTCACGTCGGCAATGCACAGGTATTTCATCTCCAAGTACTCCTCTATCCCGTGCACCGAGCCCTCGCGCCCCAGGCCCGACTGCTTGACGCCGCCAAAGGGCACATGCTCGGTGGAGATGAGCCCGGTGTTGATGCCCACCATGCCGTACTCCAGCTGCTCGCTCACGCGCGTGATGCGCCCCACGTCGCGCGCATAGAAATAGCTCGCCAGGCCGAACTCCGTGGCATTGGCCGCGGCAATCGCCTCCTGCTCCGTGTGAAAGCGAAACACTGGCGCCAGCGGCCCGAACGTCTCCTCACGCGCCACCAGCATCTTGTCCGACGCATCGGCAAGCACCGTCGGCTCGAAAAACTGCCCCCTGAGCCTCTTGCCCCCCGTGACAATGCGCGCGCCCTTCTTGAGCGCATCCTTCACATGCTTGTCCACCTTGGCCAGCGCCGCCGGCTCGATCAAGGGCCCCACACTCACCCCCTCCTCAAAGCCATTGCCCACCTTCATCGCCTTCACGCGCGCAGCCAGCTTCTTGACAAACACCTCATAGACACCGTCTTGCACATACAGCCGGTTGGCGCACACGCAAGTCTGACCCGCATTGCGGTACTTGCTCGCCAGCGCCCCCTCCACCGCCGAATCCAGATCGGCATCATCGAACACGATGAAAGGCGCATTGCCCCCCAGCTCCAGCGAGAGCTTCTTGACCGTGGGGGCGCACTGCGCCATCAAAATGCGCCCCACCTCGGTGGAGCCGGTAAACGACAGATGGCGCACCACGGCACTCTCGCACAGCGCCTGGCCGATGGCCGGCGCATCCGTGCCCGTCACCACATTGACCACCCCTGCGGGGAAGCCCGCACGCTGGGCCAGCTCGGCCGCCGCCAGCGCCGTGAGCGGCGTGAGCTCGGCCGGCTTGATCACCACGGTGCAGCCTGCCGCCAGCGCCGGAGCCACCTTGCGCGTGATCATCGCCAGCGGGAAATTCCACGGCGTGATCGCCGCGCACACCCCTATGGGCTGCTTGAGCACCAGATAGCGCTTGTTGGCATCGTAGGTGGCCAGCGTCTGGCCGCTCACACGCTTGGCCTCCTCGGCAAACCACTGCACGAAGCTGGCGCCATAGGCCACCTCGGCGCGTGCCTCGGCCAGGGGCTTGCCCTGCTCGGCCGTCATCAGGCGCGCCAGATCCTCCTGGTGCTGCATGAGCAGCTCATACCAGCGCATCAGGACGGCAAAGCGCTCCTTGGCGCTCTTGCTGCGCCAGGGGCCCCAGGCGGCGTTGGCCGCCTCGATGGCCGTGCGCGTCTCCCTGGCGCCCAGGTCGGCCACGTCGGCGAGCTTGTGGCCGCTGGCCGGGTCCAGCACGTCAAAGCGCTGGCGGCCCTTGAGCCAGCGGCCATTGATCAGACCGTCGGTGATGAGGAGGCTGGGGTCGGCCAGGTCGGCCAGGGGGGAGGTGCGTGTGTCCATGTCTGAATCTCCTGCGCGTTCGCGAAGTGTCCTGTCGGTGTCTGCCGCATGCGCGACGGCGCGCGCATACTCGTGGACAACTGTAGTGCGTTGAGGGTGTTTGCGCAGCGGCTCGCGCGCCCGGCCCTGGCGCCATCGGCAGGAAAAGGAGACCAAAGATGAAGATGCGTGCTGCGGTATTGCGGCAGATGGGCCTGCCCGCGCCCTATGCCCTGAGCCGCCCGGTGCAGGTTGAAGAAGTGCAGCTGGACGCGCCCGGCGCCGGCGAGGTGCTGCTCAAGATCCGGGTGGCGGGCCTGTGCCACTCCGACCTCTCGGTCATCAACGGCGACCGGCCGCGCGTCATGCCGCTGGCGCTGGGGCACGAGTCTTCGGGCGAGGTGGTCGAAGTCGGAGCGGGTGTGAAGGACCTGCGCGTGGGCGACCACGTGGTGACCGTCTTCGTGCCCAGTTGCGGCGGCTGCGGGCCTTGCATGTCCGGGCGCCCGGCCCTGTGCGAGCCGGGTGCGCAGGCCAACACCCAAGGGCTGCTGCTGGGCGGCGGGCGGCGCCTGCACACGGAAGGCGGGGAGCTCAACCACCATCTGGGCGTGTCCTGTTTTGCCGAATACGCCGTGGTTTCCAGCCGTTCCTGCGTCAAGGTGGCAGAGGGCCTGAGCCACCGTGAGGCGGCGCTGTTCGGCTGCGCGGTGCTGACCGGCGCCGGTGCGGTGATCCACCGGGCGCGTCTGAAGGCAGGCGACAGCATTGCCATCGTCGGACTGGGCGGCGTGGGCCTGAGCGCGCTGCTGGCGGCGGTGGTGGCGGGAGCGCGGCGCGTCGTCGCCGTCGAGCCGGACGAGCGCAAACGCACGCTAGCACTGTCTTTGGGTGCCACCCGCGCGATAGATCCGCGCGCCGTCAAGGACAAGGCGCAGCTGCTGGCGGCGGCCGAGGGCCCGGTGGACGTCGGCTACGACACCGCGGGCGTGCTCGCCGCCTTTGAATCGGCGCATGCGCTCACGCGCCGTGGCGGCATGACCATCACTTCGGGCCTGCCCCACCCCCAGACCACCTTTGCATTGCCGATTTCGCAGCTGGTCGGCGAAGAGCGCGAAATCCGCGGCAGCTATCTGGGCTCGGGCGTGCCGGCGGTGGACATCCCGCGCTATATCGACCTGTATCGCGCCGGGCGCCTGCCGGTGGACAGGCTGCTGGGTGAAGCTTTCACGCTCGACCAGGTGAACGAGGGCTTCGACCACTTGGCCAGCGGTGCGGGCCTGCGCGACTGCATCGTGATGGATTGAGCGGTTCGATCACCAACAAAAAAGGGCCTGAAGGCCCTTCGTCGGCTCATGCCAGCCAGCGCTTGCGCCGACGGTAGTGCTTGACGTTGTGGTAGTCCACGCGCTCGCCGCCGCCCAGGTAGAACTCCTGGATGTCGGGGTTCTGCTTGAGCACGGCCGCTTCACCGCTCATCACGATGTTGCCGTTTTCGATCAGGTAGGCGTGGTCGGCCACGTTCAGCGCGGCGGTGGCGTTCTGCTCCACCAGCAGCACGCTCACGCCCTGGTTCTGGTTGATCTCGCGGATGATCGCGAAGATCTCCTTGACCAGCACGGGCGCCAGGCCCAGCGAGGGCTCGTCGAGCATGATGAGCTTGGGCTCGGTCACCAGGGCGCGGGCGATCGCCAGCATCTGCTGCTCACCGCCCGAGAGGTAGCCGGCCTTGCTGCGGATGCGCTCCTTCAGCCGCGGGAAATAGCGGTAGGCCTGCTCGCGCAGCTCGTCGAAGCTCTTCTTCGCGCCGGGACCGCGGTAGGCGGCCAGCAGGTTCTCGTCGGGCGTGAGATGCTCGAAGATGCGCCGGCCTTCCATCACGTGCACCAGACCCATGCGCACGCGCTCGGGCGGGGACAGGCTCAGGATGTCCTGGCCCATGAATTGCACCTCGCCGCGGCGCACTTCGCCGCGCTCGGGCGCGAGCAGCCCGCTGATGGTCTTGAGCGTGGTGGACTTGCCGGCGCCATTGGCACCGAGCAGGGCCACCATCGAGCCCTCCTGAACTTCCAGCGAGACGCCTTTGATGGCGAGAAACACCCGGTCGTAGGCGACCTCGACGTTGTTCAGGGAGAGCAGGCTCATTTCTTTTCCTTGGCCTTGGCCTGGTCTTCCTTGATCAGATCCCAGACCACGTCCTGGTAGGCGCTGCCCCATTCGGACTTGGGCGCCCAGCGCTTGCCGTCCCATTCGGAGATCAGGCCCTGGCCGCCGCCCTGGTGGTCTTGCGCCGTGATGGTCAGCGGCGGCATCAGGCCGTCGGCGGTATAGCCCTTGATCATCTCGAAACCGGCCTTGAGCTTCTCGCCCGTGAGCGGCCCGCCGCCGTTCTTCAGGGCGAGCGTGGCCGCCTCCACCGCGATCGCCATGCTGGCCACGCCGATGTTGTAGCCGCTCCAGCCCACGCGCTTCTTGTCGCCGCTGCCGTTGCCGGGGGTGATCACCTTCTCGATGATGCGCTTGAGGATGGGGTTGTCGCTGCCGGTATTCACCAGCGTCACGCGCTTGACGCCGACAACCTCGTTGCCCTTGAAGGCCGACATGTCGCTCTCCGACAGCCAGAGCACGGAGTGGATGTCCTTGGGCGAAATGCCGTTGGTCACGGCGCCGCGGATCGACACCGCCTGACCCGGGCCGGCGCCCCAGATGATGATCTTGTCAGGGCGGTTCTTGCGCACCTCGCTCCAGGTGGCCGCCTGTTCGGTGCCGGGCACGGGGTAGGGGTAGAGCTTGAGTTCGAAACCCTTGGTCTTGGCCACGCGCTCGAGCAACTCGATGGGCTCCTTGCCGAAGGCCGAGTCGATGTGCACGAAGGCGATCTTCTTGCCCTTGAGGCCCCCTTCGTGCTCGTCGATGTACTTGAGCAGCAGCGCCGCCTGCGAGCGGTAGATGGCCGCGGAGGGGAATACGTAGGGGAAGGCCTGGCCGTCGGCAGCGTCGGCGCGGCCGTGGGCGAAGGCGATCATCGGCAGGTGGTCTTCGTCCACGCGCGGCATCAGCGCGTTGGCCACGGGCGAGCTCAGGAAGTCGAAGAACACGGCTCCGGCCGCCTTGGCTTCGTTGTACTGGGCA
This sequence comes from Comamonas flocculans, assembly GCF_007954405.1. Taxonomy (NCBI): domain Bacteria; kingdom Pseudomonadati; phylum Pseudomonadota; class Betaproteobacteria; order Burkholderiales; family Comamonadaceae; genus Comamonas; species Comamonas flocculans. The sequence goes on from NZ_CP042344.1 coordinate 2,235,930, forward strand.
ATGCCGCGCTCGGGGTAGCTGGCGTGGTCCTTGATGATGAGCTTGATCGGGTGGCCGTCCACGCCGCCCTCCAGGTTCACCAGCTTGATGTAGTCCTGCTGGCCCTGGCTGTATTCGTCCGTCAGGAAGGTGTAGACGCGGGTGAAGTCCAGCAGCGTGGCGAACTGGATCGGGTCCTTGCCCTGGGCCCAGACGGGCAGGGTGGCGCCCAGGCCCGCTGCGGCAGCGGCCCCGAGCACGGTGCGGCGGCTAAGCGCCAGGTCGGTGTGTTTCATCGCGTATGTCTCCTTAGGGTGGTTGGCGTGAATGAACTCGAAACGGAGTGCCGGGCGCGGCGCTTCAGCTCTGGGTGTGGCGGAAAGGCCAGACCAGCAGGTATTTGCGCGCGTTGTCGTAGATCTTGGCCAGCCCCAGCGGCTCGAACAGCAGGAAGCCGATGATCATGGCGCCGTAGAGCATGAGCGGGATGTGGGCCATCATCGAGGTGGAAATGCTCAGCCAGCCGGTGCCCGCCAGCCAGGCGATCAGGTTGAGCAGCACGATGGGCACGAGCAGCACGAAGCCCGCGCCGAGAAAGCCCCCGATGACGCTGCCCAGTCCGCCCACGAGCGCCATGGCCACGAGCTGGATAGTCACGTCGAAGTTGAATTGCGAGGGCGTGACCGCCTTGTAGAAGCAGAACGCCAGGATGGCGCCGGTCACGCCGCCGAGGAAGCTGCTGACGAAAAAGGCCAGCAGCTTGTAGCGGAAGATGTTCACGCCGATCACTGCGGCGGCGAAGTCCTTGTCGCGCACGGCCACCAGCGCGCGCCCCAGGCTGGTGCGCTTGATGTTCAGGATCAGCAGCGTGACCACCACCATCCACGCCAGCGCCAGGTAGTAGCGTGCCGCGAGGCTCTCCAGCGGGACGAACAGAAAGCGCACCTTGGGCGTCTGCAGCGTGGCCACGGCCCCGCCCGAGATGGCGGTGACGTTGACGATGACCCAATCCACCAGAAATTGCATGGCCAGCGTGGCCATCACCAGATACAGGCCCTTGACGCGCAGCGCGGCCGCGCCAAACAGGCAGCCGATGACGGCGGACATCAGCCCGGCGCACAACAGCGCCAGCTCCAGCGGTACGCCGAAGCGCGTCAGGTGGATGCTGGTGTAGGCGCCGATGGCCATGACCGCGGCAAAGCCGAAGTGCAGCTGCCCGGCCATGCCCATGAGCAGCGTGAGCGAGAGCGTGGCGGTGCTGAAGATCAGCCAGGGCAGCATGTAGCTCGACAGGTACAGCTGCGACATGTACAGCGGCGCGGCGAGCGCCAGCACCAGCAGGATGCCGACCTGCCAGCGGTCGGCCGGAATCGGCCAGAGCTGGCGCGTCTGGCTGTAGCGCGTGTGGTGGACACCGGAGAGGCGATAGAACATGGCGGGGTCTCGGTCAGATGCGTTCGATGTCTTCGCGGCCGAACATGCCGTAGGGCCGGATCAGGATGGTGAGCAGGATCACCAGCGAGGTCACCACGTCGCGCGTGCTGCCACCCACCATGGAGTCCACGTAGCCCGGGATCACGCTGCCCAGGATGCCGATGATCAGGCCACCCAGCAGCGCGCCGACGATGCTGTCGATGCCGCCCAGGATGACCACTGCCACGGCCGGAAAGAGCAGGGCGGTGAGCGACCAGTCCACGCCCTGGGCAGCGCCCCACATGGTGCCGCCCGCGACCGCGCACAGGCCGGCCAGGCCCCAGGAGATGGCTACCGCGCGCTCCACGGAGATGCCCACCGACCAGCTGGAGACGTGATCGTCCGAGACGGCGCGCAGCTTGGTTCCGAGGCGGGTGCGGAAAAACAGCAGTGCCAGCACCACCAGCGCCAGCGCGATCAGCGCACCCACGGCATAGGTGCGGTTGGCCAGGATGTCGCCCATGATGAGTGGCGCCAGGCCGACGCCGATGTCAAGCTGCTTGGGCTCGGTCCCGAGCAGGCCGGGGCCGAAGCCGCGCAGGAAGACGTCCAGCCCGAGGGTCAGCATCACGATCATGATGATGGGCTGCCCGACCATGGTGCGCAGCAGCACCCGCTCTATCAGCAGGCCGAAGACGAACATCACCACCAGCGCCGCCATCGCGGCGAGCCAGATCGGCAGGCCCCATTCGGTGAGCTGCCACACCGCGTAGCCGCCCATCATCACCAGCGCCCCCTGCGAGAAATTGAGTACGCCCGAGGACTTGTAGATCAGCACGATGCCCAGCGCCACCATGCTGTACATCAGCCCGGTGAGCGCCCCGTTGACCAGCAGTTCGAGAAAGTAGCTCATGCGTTCACCCCGCTGCCGGCCGGCACGTCACGGATCGCCAGCTGACGCTTGATGACACCCGATTCGCCCGTCTCGTATGTGATGGTTGCTATCGATTCCACGCTGCTCTGGCCTGCGTAAATGGCTTCGATGATGTCGGCATAGTGCTCGGCGATCACTCCGCGGCGCAGCTTGCGCGTGCGCGTGACTTCGCCGTCGTCCGGATCGAACTCCTTGTGCAGGTTGACGAAGCGGTGTATGCGCGTGCCCTGGGGCAGCCTGGCATTGACCGAGGCCATGAGCCCGGCCAGCAGGTCGTAGACGCCGCTTTGCTGCGACAAGTCGGCGAACGAGGTGTAGGCCACGCCGTGCTCCTGTGCCCAGTGGCCGACGGCCTCCCAGTCGATGGCCACCAGGGCCGCAAGGTAGTCGCGTCCGTCGCCCAGCACGCAGACGTCCTTGATGTAAGGGCTGAACTTGAGCTGGTTCTCGATGAAGGTGGGGATGAAGCGATCGCGTGCCCTGGTGTACACCACCTCGGAGACGCGTCCCAGTACCACGAGCTGACCGTCGTCCTCCAGGTAGCCGGCGTCGCCGGTGTGCAGCCAGCCGTCCTTGAGCGATTCGGCGGTGGCGGCCTCGTCGTCGAAGTAGCCGTCGAACACGTTGCCGCCGCGCACCAGGATCTCGCCGCTGTCGCTGATCTTGAGTTCCATGCCCGGGAAGGGCTTGCCCACGGTGTGCAGCTTGACGGTATCCAGGGCCTGTGCGGCGCACAGCGCGGAGTTCTCCGTCTGGCCGTAGAACTGGCGCAGCGGCAGGCCGAGCGCACGAAAAAACAGGAAGATCTCTTCGCCTATGGCCTCGCCCGCGGTATAGGCATGGTGGGCGCGCGCCAGGCCGAGCTGGTCCTTGATCGGCCCATAGACCAGCAGCTCACCCAGCGCCCGCATCAAACGCTGGCCGGCACTGGGTTCGCGCCCCTTCAGGCGCGCGCGCTCGATTTCGATGGCCAGCGGCATGAAGCGCCCGTAGAGCCAGCGCTTGAGCGCGGTGGATTCGGCGATGCCCACCTGCACGCGGGTGAGCATGGTGGACCATGCGCGCGGCGAGGTGAAGTACACCGTGGGCGCGATCTCGCGCAGGTCGCGCTGCACCGTCTCCTGCTTTTCCGGGATGTTGACCGAAAACTGAAGCGCCAGCGCGGCGGCGATGGTGAAGATGAAGTCGCCGACCCAGGCGATCGGCATGTAGGCCATGTGCGTTTCGCCGCGGTCGAAATAGCCGGCGGCGGCCGCGCTGCGCACCGCGAACAGCACGTGGCGGTGCTTGAGCGGTATGCCCTTGGGCGCACCCGTGGTGCCCGAAGAGTGCAGCAGGATGGCCACGTCGTCGGCGCGCGGGCGGTTCTGCAGCGCGTTGGCAAGCGTCGGTTCGGCCGCCAGGCGCTCTCTGCCGCGACGCAGCAGCTCGGTGAAGGCCATCACGCCCTCGGGCTCGTGACCGACCAGGCCGCGCGGGTCGTCGTAGATGATCCATTCGAGCTGAGCATGCTGCTGGCGCAGCGCGACCAGCTTGTCCACCTGTTCCTGGTCTTCGGCAATGGCAAAGCGCACCCCCTCGCGCGCAAGCTGGCCGAGCAGCTGTTCGGGCGTGAAGTCGGGGTAGGCGGGCGAGGCAATGGCGCGCAGCGCGATGGCGCCGAGCATGCCGAAATACAGCGCCGGCCGGTTGTCGCCCACGACCAGCACTTTTTCGTGTTCGGCCACGCCCAGCTGCTCCAGGCCGGCCGCCGCTTCCAGCACCTGCTGCAGGTAGGCCTGCCAGCTGGTCTCCTGCCAGATGCCGCGGTCGCGCTCGCGCATGGCCACCTCTGCGCCATGCGCCCTGGCGTTGGCTGCGAGGATGGCGATCAGGTGATCGTTCTGGTCGCCGGCCGCGCCCGGCGCGGGGTTGGATGGCTGCTCATGCCGCATCGCTCACCCCTCCGATGTAGGCCGCGATCACGGCCGGATGGTTCACCGCTTCGCGCACCGGCCCCTGCGCGATCATGCTGCCGTTGTTGAGCACCAGCGCGCGGTTGCAGATGGCGGTGATCACGTCCATGTGGTGTTCGATGATGAGGATGGTGAGGTTCAGCGCTTCCTTGGCGTCCAGGATGAAGCGCACGATGTATTCCTTCTCTTCCTGGTTCATGCCGGCCATGGGCTCGTCCAGGATCAGCATGCGCGGCTCGGCGGCCAGCGCGCGGGCCAGCTCCACGCGCTTTTGCATGCCCAGGGGGATGACTTCCACCGGTTCGTCACGCACGCTTTCGAGCTGCAGCAGGTCGATGATCTCCTCGACCTTGTCGCGGTTGCGGATCTCTTCCTTCTCGGCCCACCACCAGTAGAACAGCGAGGCCAGGGCGCTCGGGTGCATGAAGGCGTGGCGCCCCATGAGGATGTTGTCCAGCACGCTCATGCCCTTGAACAGCGCCACGTTCTGGAAGGTGCGCGCGATGCCCAGCGAGGCGATGCGGTGCGGGCGCACGCCGTTGATCTTCTGGCCTTCGAAATGGATGCTGCCCTGCTGCGGCGGGTAGAAGCCGGTGATGGAATTGACCAGCGTGGTCTTGCCCGAGCCGTTGGGCCCGACGAGGCCGAAAATCTCTCCCTGATCGACCGCCAGCGACACATCGGTGAGGGCGCGCACGCCGCCGAACCAGCGGCTGATGTTTTCGCAGCGCAGAACCGGCTGGCCCGGCGATGGCGTAGGTGCTGGATGGCCCAAATCTGTCTCCGTTGGCTGAACGCGCCACGGGGACCGGGGCGCCGCAATGTCCATGGGGGCTTACGTTAGCGTCAATTGCCGCGCGGGTGTGTGGGTGTAAACCCCGGGAAATGTCTGGCGGGCGACAGTCTCGCGCGAGGTCGCTGGGTAAGGTTCGATACTTGAGCCCCACGCCAACCAACCCTCAGGAGAAGCGCCATGCACCAGCCCGACTACCTCACCGCGCTTGACCTTCCGGTGCCGGCAACGTCCGAGCTCGATGAGGACATGCGCCGCTACTTCGAAGTCTGCCAGGAAAAGCTCGGCATGGTGCCCAACGTGCTGCGCGCGCTGTCCTTCAACCAGGACAAGCTGCGCAACTTCGCCAACTTCTACAACGAGGTGATGCTGGGCGATTCGGGCCTGTCGCGCCTGGAGCGCGAAATGATCGCGGTGGTGATCTCATCCATCAACCACTGCTATTACTGCCTGGTCTCGCATGGGCAGGCGGTGCGCAAGCTCTCGGGCGACCCGACGCTCGGCGAGCTGCTGGTGATGAACTACCGCAGCGCCAAGCTGTCGCCGCGCGAGCGTGCGATGCTGGACTTCGCGACCAAGCTCACCGAGACGCCGGCCAAGGTGCAGGAGGAGGACCGCCAGGCGCTGCGCGACGCCGGCTTTTCCGATCGCGACATCTGGGACATCGTGTCCGCCACGGGCTTCTACAACATGACCAATCGCATGTCTACCGGCGTGAGCATGATGCCCAACCTCGAGTACCACGGGCTCAACCGCTGAACCTTTCCGCGCCCGATGCCGGCGCCGCGGGCAGCAACAGCAGGAATTCGCTGCCGCTCTCGCCGTCGCTGCGCACCCGGGCCGCGCCGGCGTGCCGGCGCATGGCTTCCTGCACGAAAGCCAGGCCCAGGCCGAAGCCTTCGGGCTGGCTGGGCCCGGGCGAGGGCAGGCGTTCGAAGACGTTGAAGATGCGCTGCTGCTGCTCGGGCGCGATGCCCGGGCCGTGGTCGCGCACACCGATCTGCCAGCAGCCCTGCACCGCGGTGAGGGAGCATTCGATGTCCGTGCGTGCGTTCGTGAACTTGATGGCGTTGTTCAGCAGATTGGCGATGGCGCGCGTGAGCATCTGGCGGTCGCCCTCGAACGGGGCTTGCGCCGGGGCCCGGACAATGCGCACCTGCACCCCGCGCGCCTGCGCCTGCGCCCAGCTTTGCTGCACCGCTTCGTGCAGCAGCGCCACCAGGTCCAGCGCCTCGCGGCGCAGGCTCTGCGTCTGCGCGCTGGCCAGCTCGGTGAAGTCCTGGGCCATGGTGAGCAGCGAGCGGGCGTGGCGCGCGATGCGCGCCCGCAGTTGCGCTTCGGCCAGCGGCTGCGGCAGGCTGTGTTGCATCTCCAGCAGCGTCAGGATGGCGCTGGCGGGGCTGCGCAGGTCGTGCGATATGAAACGCAGGGCCTGGTCGCGCTGCTCCTGCGCCTGGCGCATCTCGGTCAGGTCCACCAGCGTGATCAGCCAGTGCTGCTGCTCGGCCTGCGCAAAGGTGCTGGTCAGCATCAGCCAGCGCCGGCCCTGGGCGTCGCGGCCTTCCTGGGGCTTGTGCAGGTGCTCGGTGCCCGGTGGCCAGCTGGCCAGCAGGGGCGCGCCGCTGGCCGGGTGCACCAGCCCTGCCAGCACCTGCGGGAGCGTCTCGCGCAGCAGCGGCCGGGCCGCATCGGCAAAGACGTCGGCGGCCTGCGTGGCCAGAGTGATGCGCCCGGCCGCGTCGCAAACGAAGGTCGGCGATGGCAGGTGTTTCAGGCTGTCGGCGATGTAGTGGTGCAGGCTGCGCAGCTGGCGCGTCGCCGCTTCCACCGCATGGATGCGCTGGCCGAGCCGGTCTGCGCCCAGGCGGCGCGCCGTGTCCTCGGCCGGCCCGGCCAGGCCCTCCCGGTGCAGCGCGGCCAGTTCACGCTGCAGGAAGCGCGCCGCAAAGCTCAGGCGCCGCCAGCTCCACAGCGGGTAGGCGGCGGCGATGCCGACCAGCGCGCCCGAGGGGCTCCATTGCAAGCCCCAGAGCGCGGGCGCGAGCAAGGCCAGTGTCAGCGTGAGCAGTGCCAGTCCGATGCAGGCCAGCAGGCTGCCCAGCGGACCGAACAGCCAGAGCCCCATCAGCGCCGCCGCGACGGCAGCCAGGTTGAGCGCCAGCGTGGCCCCGGTGCCGGCGCTGGCGATGCCTTGCCCCGAAAGTTCCGTATTGAGGGCGTGGGCGAGCAACTGCACCCCGGCGATGCGGCTGGCTCCGATGCCGGCCGGGATGGCGTAGTGGTCGCCCAGGCCGGTTGCGGTCGCGCCGATGAGCACGTATTTGCCGGCGAAGGCGTCGGCGGGGATGCGACCGGTCAGTACGTCGATGTAGGAATGGCTTGCAAACGCCGGGTCGCCGCGGGCGAAGACGAGCTGGCGCGGCTGCAGCCGCGTCCAGGGGCCCTTGCCGGCTTCGGCATGGCCGCGGCAGGCGGGGTCTGCCTCGCCGGCGGCGCAGCGCAGTGCCCTGCTCAGGTGCGGCCAGGCGGCGTCGGCCGGACCCTCAAGTTCGTAGATGCCGCGAGCGACGCCATCGCTGCCGATCTGCACCTGGACATGCCCGAGCTCGGCCGCCGCCGCGGCAAAAATCGGCAGCGGCAGGTCGGGCACGGTCAGGCCGCCCGGGCCGCGGCGCGCCACCGGCAGCACCAGGTGCGCGCTGCGCGCGATCGCGCGTGCGAGCAGCAGGTCGTCCTGCGGGTATTCGGGGTCTTCCTCGCCCAGTAGCACGTCCAGGCCGATGGCGCGCGGCCGCTGCGCCGAGATGCGGCCGATCAGCTCGGCATGCAGCGCGCGCCGCCAGGGCCAGCGGCCTATGGCGGCGATGCTGCGGTCGTCGATGGCCACCAGCACGATGTCGGTGCGGGCCGGCGGCGCCAGCAGCCGGGTGCCGAGGTCCTGCACCAGATAGTCCAGCCGCGGCAGGCTGGCGCGGCTGCTTACCAGCGCGGTCAGACCCAGCAGCACCGCGGCCAGCAGCAGCCATTCGCGCAGGTAGGCCAGCCGGCGTGGCAGCGCCCTGGTCATGGCCGTGCGCTGGCGCGTGCCTCAGGGGCGCTGTACCGCAGTGCCATCGCCGCTGGTGATGGCCTGGCCCGCGGAGCTGCGCAGCGGCGCGATCACGCTCAGCACATGGGGGGCGGAGAACGCGCTCTCCAGGCCCGAGGCGTCGATGCTGCGCAGCCGCACGAAATAATGGCCGGCGGGCAGGGCCGCGGCGGACCAGGTGGCCTGCTCCAGTGTCTCGTCGACCAGCAGGGTGGCGAAGCCGGCCTCGCGGGCCAGTTGCAGCCGGTAGCGCTGACCTGGCCGGGCCGGCCAGCTCAGCACGGTAGCCGCGTCGGCGGACTGCCTGCTGCGCAGCGCGTCTGCGGATGGCGCCTCGGGCAACAGGGTGAAGCCCTGCGGCTCGGCGTAGGGCCCCTGGTCCCAGCGGCCATCGTCCAGAGCGCGCAGACTGGCCATGCGCCACAGGTAGCGCCCCGGCGCCAGCGTCGGCGTGAGCGCCTGGCAGTCGCCGTCGCTGGTGGCGTCGAACAGGGGCGCGTCGAAGTCGGCGTTGGTGGCCAGCTGAATGCGATAGCGCGCCGCTTCGGCGACGCGCGTGCATTGCAGTTGCACCGTCGGGCCAGTGAGGTGCGCGTCCCGCTGCGGGCTCTGGTAGAGCGGTGCGATCGGGTGCGCCTTCACGGTGAACTCGGCTTGCGCTCCCTGGCCGGGCAACCCGTGGGTGTCGATGGCGCGCACCGCCAGGTGGTAGTTGCCGTCCGCCACCGCCGGCAGGCTGAGCTCGGGCCCCGGCGCGGTGGCAGCGCGCACCACCTCGGTCAACTCGGGGTCGCGGGCAAGCTGTACCTGGTAGGCCCGGGCGCCTTGCACCGGGGGCAGCTTCAGGCGCAGGAAGTCAGCGTCGTGGGCATGGCTGGGCAGGGCGCGCGCATCGGGCGCCGCGAGCAAGGCCACGGGCGCCGCGGCCCGGCCGCTGGCATCGACCACCGCACCCCAGCCGTGCTGCAGCAGCGCTTCGCCGCCTGCGCGTTCACCGCCTCGCACCGCGACCATGCCCTCGGAGACCGCGGTGAGCGTGCGGCCCGCCGCATCCGTCTGAACCGAAAACCGGGTCCCGCGCACGCTGGCGGTGGCATGGGGCGTGTGGATGTCCAGTTGCTGCTGCCCGGCCGGATCGGGGGTGACGCTGGGCTCGAGCCTGCCGCGCTGCAGCTCCAGAACCGAACGTGCGCTGCCTGGGCGCGCGCGCTTGCGCAGGCGCTGCAGCTGCAGATCGGAGTCGGCGTGCACGCGCACGATGCTGCCGTCGCTGAGCCGTATGCTCAGGTAGGCGTCCGGCCCCAGCTGCAGCCGCGTGCCTTCGGGCAGTTCGGCGTCCGCCGCGACGGGGCTGGTGCTCTCCTTGCCGGGAAGCGCGGCCTGGGCGTCGCCGCGCACGTACTGCACTCTCGCGCTGGCCCAGGGCTGCAGGGTCCGTGGAATGTGCAGCACGCTGCCCGGCTGCAGGCGCCGCGGGTTGGCGATGCGATTGGCCTGCGCCAGCGCGGGCCACTGCGCGGCGTCGTCCAGGTAGCGCGCGGCCAGCGCATGCAGGGTGTCGCCGCGTACCACCTGGTGGGTGAGGTCCTGCGCGCCGGCCAGCGTCTGCGCCGCCAACGCCTGGGGCAGAGCCCACGTCAGCGCCGCCAGCGCCGGCCAGGCGGCCAGCGCCTTGCGTGGGGGTCGCGTCCTTGTGCTCATGTTCTCTCCGTGGTGCAGCGCCGGGGCCGGACCGCTAGGGTTGGGCGGCGCACGCCGGCTCGGGGTCCGGCACGCGCTCGAGCCGGTAGCCTATGCCGTAGACGGCGGTGATCACCAGGCCGCTGGCCGGCTGCAGGTCCAGCAGCGCGCGCAGGCGCGAGATGTGGGTGTCGAGCGAGCGCGAGATCACTCCGGCGCTGTAACCCCAGACGGCCTCGCGCAGATGGTCGCGCGAAAGCAGGCGGCCCATGTTGGTGAACAGCAGCAGCGCGATGTCGTATTCGCGTTCGCTCAGGGCCAGGGGCTGGCCATCCATCTCCAGGCGGCGCCGGTCGGCGTGAAAGCGGTAGCGGCCAAATTCCAGCGTCGATTCCTGGCTGTGGGGCCAGGCCCGGCGCAGCAGGGCGTTCAGGCGGGCGTTGAACTCGGCCAGGCGTACCGGCTTGGTCATGTAGTCGTCGCCGCCGCTGGCCAGACCGCGAACCAGGTCGGCCTCGCTGTCGCGCAGGGTGACGAAGAGGATGGGCATGTCGGCCCCGTACTGCGTGCGGATCTCGCGCACCAGGTCGGGGCCGTCGGCATCGGGCAGCTGCCAGTCGACGATGAGCAGGTCGAAGGTCTCGCGGCGCAGATGGCGGCGCAGCGCCTCGGCGTCGGCAAAACCGTGGAAGCCATGGTTTTGCGCGCCAAGCGCCTTGGCATAGAACTCGAGCTGTAGCGGGTCGTCGTCCACCGCAGCAATGCGCATGCTGGCATCTCCTGATTAGAGTGTTTTATGCCTCTGGCGCTTGTCCTGACTGTGCTTACAGCTATGGAATGAAGAGCGATTCTATGGGTTCAATCCACCACCAGCGCTTCAAGGGCAGCCGCGATGGTAGCAAGCGCCACCCCGGGGGCCGCCGCTGCGCCGGCCGGCAGGGCGGTGAGCGAGCCCGCATCCTGGCGCAGCTGGGCGATCAGGCGGGCGGCGTCGCGCGGCGCCGCGAAACCCTCGCTTTGCAGCAGCAGCGCACCATCGGGCGCAACCAGCTTGAAGTAGAACCTGCCATCCTTCTCGCGGTATTGCTTGAACTGCGGCAGCTCGGCGGTGGCCGCTTTGGGTTTTGCCGTCGCCGAGCGCGGGGCGGCTTGCAGCGGACGCAGGCCGACGGCGCTGCGCAGGCGCAGCAGGAAGGGGTGGGAGAGCGCGCGTGCGCGTTCGCCACCGGCGCGCAGCACCGCTTCCACCTGCTCGGGGTGGGCCATGAGGTCTTCGTAGCGTGCGCGCATCGGGGTCAGTTCCTTGTCCACGCGCTCGAACAGCAGCTGCTTGGCCTCGCCCCAGGCGATGCCTTCGGCGTAGGCGCGGCGCATGGCCTCGGTTTCTTCGGGCGTGGCGAAGGCCTGGTAGATCTGGAACAGCGCCGAGCCTTGCACCTGCTTGGGTTCGCCCGGCGCGCGCGAGTCGGTGACGATGGTGGCGATCAGCTTCTTGAGTTCGGCGCGCGTGGCAAACAGCGGGATGGTGTTGTCGTAGCTCTTGCTCATCTTGCGGCCGTCGAGCCCCGCGAGCGTGGCCACGTTTTCTTCGATGGCCGCCTCGGGCAGCGTGAAGTGCTCGCCGTAGAGGTGGTTGAAGCTCGCCGCCATGTCGCGCGCCATCTCGATGTGCTGCACCTGGTCGCGCCCCACGGGTACCTTGTGCGCGTTGAACATCAGGATGTCGGCGGCCATCAGCACCGGGTACATGAACAGGCCGGCGCTCACGCCGTCGTCGATCTCGCGCCCGGCCTCGCGGTTCTTGTCCTGCGCCGCCTTGTAGGCGTGGGCACGGTTGAGCAGCCCCTTGCCCGCCACGCAGGTGAGCAGCCAGTGCAGCTCGGGGATTTCCGGGATGTCGCTCTGGCGGTAGAAGGTGACGTGCTCGGGGTCCAGGCCGGCGGCGAGCCAGCTGGCGGCGATCTCCAGCGTGGAGTGGTTCACGCGCTCGGGCTCCTGGCACTTGATGAGCGCGTGGTAGTCGGCGAGGAAATAGAAGCTCTGCACCGCCGGGTTTCGGCTGGCGGCCACCGAGGGACGGATGGAGCCGACGAAATTGCCCAGGTGCGGCGTGCCCGAGGGCGTGATGCCGGTGAGAAAACGGGTGATGGACATGCGAAAAAAGTCAGTTGAGCAGGGCTACGATGGGTGTGATGAGCCAGTGGATGAGCGCGTAGCCGAACTGCATCAACGGCATCAGCCACCAGGTGCCGACCACGCCCACCAGGACCAGCGCCATGACGATGAAGAAGCCGTAGGGCTCCAGACGCGCCACCATCTGCGCCTGGCGCCAGGGCAGCAGCCCCACGAGCACGCGCCCGCCGTCGAGCGGGGGCAACGGAAACAGGTTGAAGGCCCACATGACGAGGTTGGCGAGGATGCCGCCCTGAGCCATCTTGACGAAGAAGACCTCGCTCACGCCCAGCGCCGCGTAGAGCACCAGCAGCAGCGCCCAGCCTATGGCCTGCGCCAGGTTGGATGCGGGGCCGGCCAGCGCTACCCAGACCATGTCGCGCTTGGGGTTCCTCAGCGCGCCGAAGTTGACCGGCACCGGCTTGGCGTAGCCAAAGAGAAAGCTGCCGGCGGTGGCGAAATACAGGAACAGCGGCATCGCGATGGTGCCGATCGGGTCGATGTGCTTGAGCGGATTGAGCGTGATGCGCCCCATCCTCTCGGCGGTGTGGTCGCCGAAGTGGCGCGCGGCGTAGCCGTGGGCTGCCTCGTGCACCGTGATGGACAGCAGCACGGGCAGGGCGTAGATGAGGATGGTCTGGATGGTGTCGGCGTTCACGGGGCGCGATTGTCTCAGACGCGGCCCCGTACCCTGGGGCCGATCAGGATCCGGAGCTCGTGCCGGAGACCAGGCGCTCCGAGGGAAACACCAGAGCGAATTGCGATCCTTCGCCGAGCGTACTGCTGATTTGCAGTTGGGCGCCGTGGCGCTGCGCCACGTGCTTGACGATGGCCAGGCCCAGGCCGGTGCCGCCGTGCTCGCGGGAACGGTCGCGATCGATGCGGTAGAAGCGCTCGGTCAGGCGCTGCAGGTGCTCGGGGGCGATGCCGGGGCCGTCGTCGCATACCGCCAGGCGCGCGCTGCCATCGGCTTGTCTTTCCCAGCTCATCGCGATACAGCCGCCCGCTGGCGTATGGCGCACGGCATTGGCCAAGAGATTGGACAGGGCGCTGTGCAGCTCGCTGGGCGCGCCCGCGATGGCGCCGGCATCGACGAGCTGTTCGGGCGCGGGAAAGCGCCAGCGATGGGGCGCCTGGTCCGCGGGCAGCAACTGGCGCGACAAGGCGCGGGCTTCCTGGCCGCAGCGCGTGAGCAGCTCGTCCACCGGCGTCCAGTGGTCCAGCGGCGGCGGCGTGTCCGCTTCCAGGCGCGAGAGCGTGAGCAGGTCTTGCACCAGGTCGCGCATGCGCCGCGCCTGCCCGGCCATCAGATCGAGGTAACGTGCGCGCTCGGGGGGCTGCAGCGCCAGGGTCTGCAAGGTTTCAACAAAGCCCGCGAGCACCGTGAGCGGGGTGCGGATTTCGTGCGAGACGTTGGCGACGAAGTCCCGGCGCATGGCCTCCGCCTGCTCCAGTGCGGTGATGTCGCGCGAGAGCATCAGCCGCTGGCCGTCGCCGTAGGGGTACAGATGCACCGACAGCCGTACCGGGTGCGCGGGCGTGCTCTCGCGTCCATTCAGCACCACGTCGCCCGTGAAGTCGCCCGTCGCCAGGTAGCCGCCGAAGGCCGGGTCGCGCAGCAGGTTGGCGATGGACTGCATGTGGTCGCGCTGGGCATCGAGGCCGAAGTGCTGCGCCGCCATCTGGTTGCACCACTGTATGTGCCCTGTCGCGTCGAGCAGCAGCACGCCGTTGGGCGAGGCTTGCAGCGCGGCGAGGAAGGTGTGCAGGCGTTGCTCGCTGGCGGCGCGTTCACGCGCTTTCTCGTGCAGGAGGCGGCGCACGCGATCGAGCGCTTCGCCCCATGCGCCGCCGAGGCGCGTGCCGGGCGCGCCTTCGCCCTGGCGCAGCCACGCCAGCGCCCGGGTGGCGCGCCATGCATCCCGCACGAACCAGCCGCAGGCCAATGCCATGACGGCGATGAGCGCCACCCAGGGGCCGCCCAGCCAGGCGCCGATCAGCGCACCCATCGACAGCGATCCAAGGAAAAGGAAAAAGCGCCCGGTCATGATGCAAGGAGAGGGGCCAGCGTGCGGTCAGGGCGCGGCGCCAGCTTCCGCAGCCGGTGTTGGCGGCTGCGCCGTCAGCCGGTAGCCGCTGCCGCGCACGGTTTGCAGCATGCAGGCAGCGTCGCCCAGGGCCTCGCGCAGGCGCTTGACGTGCACGTCCACCGTGCGCTCCTCGATGTACACCTGATCGCCCCAGACGCCGTCGAGCAGCTGCGCGCGGCTGTGCACGCGCTCGGCGCGGCCCATCAGGTAGAGCAGCAGCCTGAATTCGGTCGGGCCGAGCTTGAGCGGCGCGCCCGACAGGCTGGCCTGGCGCGTGCCGCTGTCCAGGCGCAAGGCGCCGAGGACGAGGGGCTCGCCCGCGTGCTCGGGCGCGCGCCTGCGCAGCACCGCGCGGATGCGTGCCAGCAGCTCGGCGGGGGAGAAGGGCTTGACGATGTAGTCGTCCGCGCCCGCTTCCAGTCCGGCGACCTTGTCCGCCTCGTCGCCGCGCGCGGTGAGCATCAGGATGGGCACGAGGCGGGTGCGCGCATCTTGACGCCAGCGGCGCGTGAGCCGCAGACCGTCCTCGCCGGGCAGCATCCAGTCCAGCAGGATGACGTCGGGCAGGGCGGCGTCCACCTCGCGCCGCGCCGCGAGCCCGTCGGCGGCGATGACCGGCTCGAAGCCGTGGTGGCGAAGGTGCACCGCGATGAGTTCGGCGATCGCCGGTTCATCCTCGGCCACCAGGACGCGTGTGAACGGTTTCATTTCAGTGCCGATTCAATGTCCTGCAGAGCGGTGTGGCGCACGTCCTTGCCCTGGACCAGGTAGATGATGAGCTCGGCGATGTTCTTGGAGTGGTCGCCGATGCGCTCGATCGCCTTGGCCAGGAAGAGCAGATCCAGGCTCGCCGAGATCGTGCGCGGATCTTCCATCATGTAGGTGATGAGCTTGCGCACGAAGCCGTCGAATTCACGGTCGATCAGGTCGTCCTCCTTCAGGATCGCCAGTGCGACCTGCGTGTCCAGGCGGGCGAAGGCGTCCAGCGCCTTGCGCAGCAGCCCGGAGGCGAGATCCGCGGCCAGGCGCAGGTCGCTGGTAGGCAGCGCGCGCGCCGAACCGGCCTCGATGATGGAGCGCACCATGCGCGCCATCCGCTCGGCCTCGTCGCCCATGCGTTCCAGGTTGGCGGTGGCCTTGGAGAAGGCCATCAACAGGCGCAGATCGCGCGCCGTGGGCTGGCGCCGCGCGATGATGGTGATCAGCTCGTGGTCGATCTGCACCTCCATCGCGTTGACGCGCTGCTCGATCGCCTGCACCTGGGCGACCGCCTCCAGGCTGAACTGCGACAGCGCCAGGATGGCCTGGCGGATCTGTTCCTCCACCAGGCCCCCCAGCTCCATCACGCGGGTGGAGACGGTACTGAGTTCGCTGTCGAACTGGGTGGAAAGGTGTTTGTCGGTCATGGTGCGTCCAGAGTGTTGCGGTATCTGCTCCTTCCCCCTTTGGAGGAAGGCGGGGATGGGGGCTGGCCATGCATGGCGGGGGCGCCAAGCCAGCGCCGCTGGCCCCCGCCCCTGCCCTCCCCAAAGGGGGAGGGAGTCAAAGAATCAGCCAAATCTTCCGGTGATGTAGTCCTCGGTTTCCTTGCGCTCGGGCTTGAAGAACATTCGCTCGGTGGCGCCGAACTCCACCACTTCGCCCAGGTACATGTATGCGGTGTAGTCGCTCACGCGCGCGGCCTGCTGCATGTTGTGCGTGACGATGACCACGGTGTAGTCGTTCTTGAGCTCGGCGATCAGTTCCTCGATCCTGGCAGTCGATATCGGATCGAGCGCCGAACAGGGTTCGTCGAGCAGCAGCACCTCGGGTTGCGCGGCGATGGCGCGCGCAATGCACAGGCGCTGCTGCTGGCCGCCCGACAGGCCCGCGCCGCTCTGGCCGAGCTTGTCCTTGACCTCGTCCCAGAGCGCCGCCTTCCTCAGCGCCCGCTCGACGCGCTCGTCCATGTCGGCGGCGTTCAGGCGTTCGAAAAGCTTCACGCCGAAGGCGATGTTGTCGCGGATCGACATCGGAAACGGCGTCGGCTTCTGGAACACCATGCCGACCCTGGCGCGCAGCAGCGCGACGTCCTGCCGGCTGGTGAGCAGGTCTTCGCCGTCGAGCAGCACCTGGCCGCTGGCGCGCTGCTCGGGGTAGAGCTCGAACATGCGGTTGAAGGTGCGCAGCAAAGTGGACTTGCCGCAACCCGACGGGCCGATGAAGGCGGTGACCTGCTTGGGCGGCACGTCCAGATTGATGCCCTTGAGGGCCTCGAACTGGCCGTAGTGAAAGCGCAGGTTGCGCACCGCCAGCTTGGCGTTTTGGGGCGACTGCGCGGCAGAGGGCTTGGACATGGAAATCATTTCCTTCGCGTCAGCACGCGGGCGAGGATGTTGAGCGCCAGCACGGCCAGGGTGATCAGGAGCACGGCCGCCCAGGCGAGTTGCTGCCAGTTTTCGTAAGGACTCATCGCGAACTTGAAGATCGTCACCGTGAGGCTGGCCGTCGGCCTGGACAGGTCGGTACTCCAGAACTGGTTGTTCAGCGAGGTGAACAGCAGCGGCGCGGTCTCGCCCGCGATGCGCGCCAGCGCCAGCAGCACGCCGGTGACGACGCCGCTGGCGGCCGCGCGCAGCGTGATGCGGCCGATCACCTGCCACTTGGGGGCGCCCAGGGCGTAGGCGGCCTCGCGCAAGGCGGCGGGGACCAGGCTCAACATGTTTTCCGTCGTGCGGATGACCACCGGAATCACGATCAGCGCCAGCGCCATGATCCCGGCCCAGCCGGAGAAGCTCTTGAAGCGCGCGACCACCACCGCGTAAACGAACAGGCCGATGACGATGGAGGGTGCCGACAGCAGGATGTCGTTGACGAAGCGCACTGCGCTCGCCAGCCAGCTCTTGCCGCCGTATTCGGCCAGGTAGACCCCGGCCATCACGCCCACCGGCGCGCCGATGGCCGTCGCCAGGCCCACCATCAGCGCCGAGCCCGCGATGGCGTTGGCCAGCCCCCCGGCCTCGTTGGGCGGTGGCGTCATTTGCGTGAAAAGCTGCAGGGACAGCCCACCCAGGCCCAGGCGCAGCGTCTCCCAGAGCAGCCAGGCGAGCCAGAACAGACCGAAGGCCATCGCCGCCAGCGACAGGCCGAGGGCGATGCGGTTGACGCGGCGGCGGAGCGCGAAGCTGGCCTGGCGCAGGCGGGCCAGTTCGTTGGTATTCACGGCGCTGGTCATGCGGTTGTGCGTTGATGCTCCCTCCCCCTTTGGGGGAGGGCAGGGGTGGGGGCCAGCGCTTTGGCGTGGCGTTCGCGCAGGTCGGGGCGGGCCCCCATCCCCACCTTCCCCCAGAGGGGGAAGGAGCAGAAACCGGAAGCCTTCATGCGCGCGCTCCTTCGCCTTTTTGCAGGCGGTTGAGCAGCAGCCTTGAGAGCGCCAGCACGACGAAGGTGATGAAGAACAGCACCAGGCCCAGGTAGATCAGCGAAGCCTGGTGCAGGCCTTCGCCAGCCTCGGCGAATTCGTTGGCCAATGCCGAGGTGATGGAGTTGGCCGCCTCGAACAGGGAGAACGACTGGAACTGGTTCATGTTGCCGATCACGAAAGTGACCGCCATCGTCTCGCCCAGCGCGCGGCCCAGGCCCAGCATCACGCCGCCGAGCACGCCGACCCTGGTATGGGGCAGCACCACTTTCCACACCACCTCCCAGGTGGTCGCGCCCAGGCCATAGGCCGATTCCTTGAGCAGGGTGGGCGTGAGCTCGAACACGTCGCGCATGACCGAGGCGATGAACGGAATGATCATGATCGCCAGGATGATGCCGGCCGACAGGATGCCTATGCCCACGGGCGGCCCCGCCACCAGCGCGCCCAGCACGGGCACGCCGTTGAACAGCGCTTGCAGCGGCTGCTGCACCCAGGCGGCGAGGATGGGGCCGAAGACCATCAGGCCCCACATGCCGTAGACGATGGAGGGCACGGCGGCCAGCAGTTCGATGGCCGTGCCGAGGGGCCGCCTGAGCCAGGCGGGTGCGAGTTCGGTCAGGAAGAGCGCGATGCCGAAGCTCACCGGCACGGCGATCGCGAGCGCGATGAAGGAGGTGGCCAGCGTGCCATGGATCATCGCCAGGCCGCCGAACTCGCCCGCCACCGGGTCCCACTGGCTGCGCGTGAGAAACGACAGGCCGTAGCGCTCGATCGCCGGCCAGGCGCCGACCACGAGCGAGGCGAGGATGCCCAGCAGCAGCGCCAGCGTGAGCAGCGCCGCCGCGCGCGCGGCGGCGGCGAAGCACCGGTCTGCCAGGGTCTGCAGGCGCGGCAGCCGCTGCATCACGGAAGCGCGATCGCCTTGCCCGCGGCGTCGGTGATCCGGCTCCAGGATTGCCGGATCACGCCCTTGACCGCATCGGGCATGGGCACGTAGTCCAGCGCCGCCGCCGAGGGGTCGCCCTGACGGTAGGCCCAGTCGAAGAATTGCAGCACCGTGGCGGCTTGTGCCGGTTGGTCCTGCGTCCGGTGCATCAGGATGAAAGTTGCGCCGGTCAGCGGCCATGCACCCGGCCCCGGCTGGTTGGTCAGTATCTGGTGGAAGCTCTGGCTCCAGTCCGCCGAGGCGGCAGCCGCCTTGAAGGCCTCGTCTTTCGGCGCCACCCAGGCGCCGGCGGCGTTTTGCATGCTTACCCAAGCCATCTTGTTCTGCTTGACGTAGGCGTATTCCACGTAGCCGATGGCGTGGGGCAGGCGAGCCACGAAGGCCGCGACGCCCTCGTTGCCCTTGCCGCCCGCGCCCGTGGGCCAGTTCACCGCCGTGCCCTCGCCGACCTTGGCCTTCCAGTCGGCATTCACCTTGGAGAGATAGTTGGTGAAGATGAAACTGGTGCCCGAGCCGTCGGCGCGGCGCACCACGGTGATCGCGGCGTCGGGCAGGGCGAGGTCGGGGTTGAGCGCCTTGACGGCCGGGTCGTCCCAGCGCGCGATCTTGCCCAGGTAGATGTCGCCCAGCACCTGGCCCGTCAAGCGCAGCGCGCCGGGCGCGACGCCCTTGAGGTTGACCACGGGCACCACGCCGCCGACCACGGTGGGGAATTGCACCAGGCCTTTGCTGTTCAGGTCGGCGTCGGTGAGCGGCGCGTCCGAGGCGCCGAAGTCCACCGTCTTCGCCTCGATCTGGCGCAGCCCGGCGCCGGAGCCGACCGACTGGAAGTTGATCCTGACGCCGGTTGCCTTGTGGTAGTCGGCGGCCCACTTGGCGTAGAGCGGCGCGGGGAAACTGGCCCCGGCGCCGGTGGCTTCCTGTTGCGCCAGGACCGGGGTGGCCGCCGCGGCGCACAGCAGGGCGCTCAGGAGGAGATGTTTGATCGATGCGTTCATCAGCTTGGGCCTTCAGCAGGCGGTGTGGTTGACGCGGCCGATGATGCAGGCGCCATGTGACAGTGGCGTGACAGGATGGGACGATCTGGCGAAGCTTGGCGCCGACGTTGTTTTTGGATGCAAAAAATGGCTCTGGCGCCCGTGGCTATTGCGCTGCCAGCTCTTGATCCAAGAGCATTTGGCGCGCCGCATCAGCCATGTGGGCGGCATCGACGCCGAAGTGCGCGCGCAGCGCGGCGCGGGTGTCGCTGCGGCCAAAGCCGTCGGTGCCCAGCGTGCGGTAGCCGCGCCCGGCGGGGAGGTGGGCGCGCACGCTCTCGGCCACGCTGCTCACGTAGTCGCTGGCGGCGACGATGGGGCCTTGCGTCTGCGCCAGCACCTGGGCGAGCCAGGGCGCGGCGCCGCTGGCCAGGCAGGCGCGGCCGTCGCGTGCGAGTTCACTCCAGCTCGTGACGCTGAGCACGTCGGCCGCAATGCCGTCTTGCGCCAGCAGCTCGGCCGCCTGGAGCGCCTCGGGCAGGATCGCGCCCGAGGCCATGAGTGTGGCATGTTTTGTGAATGAAATCCGGCTTTCACGCCCGTCCAGCAAGCGCTGAGAGCTCTGGAACAAATAGCAGCCACGCACCACGCCTTCGCGGGCCTCGTCGGGCAGATCGGGCTGGGCGTAGTTCTCGTTCATCAGCGTGACGTAGTAGAAAACGTCGCGCTGCTCGGCCAGCATCTCCTGCATGCCGTGCTGCACGATCACGGCGAGCTCGCCGGCGAACGCCGGGTCATAGGCCTTGCAGTTGGGCACCGTGCTGGCCACCAGGTGACTGCTGCCGTCCTGGTGCTGCAGGCCTTCGCCCGCCAGCGTGGTGCGCCCGCTGGTGGCGCCGAGCAAAAAGCCGCGCGCGCGCTGGTCGGCGGCGGCCCAGATCAGGTCGCCCACGCGCTGGAAGCCGAACATGGAGTAGTAGATGTAGAAGGGCAGCATGGCCAGACCGTGCACGCTGTAGCTGGTGGCGGCGGCCGTCCAGCTTGCGAGCGCTCCGGCTTCGCTGATGCCTTCTTCCAGGATCTGGCCATCGCGCGCCTCGCGGTAGCTCAGGATGGAGCCGATGTCCTCGGGCGCATAGCGCTGGCCCACGTCGCTGTAGATGCCCACCTGCTTGAACAGATTGGCCATGCCGAAGGTGCGGGCCTCGTCGGCCACGATGGGCACCACGCGCTGGCCGAGCTGCGCGTCCTTGAGCAAGGCGCCGAGCATGCGCACGAAGGCCATGGTGGTGCTCATCTCCTTGCCCTGGGCGTTCAGGGCGAACCTGGCCCACTGGTCGACGGGCGGTACGGGCAGCGGCTCGCACGCCGTCTGGCGCCGGGGCAGATGACCGCCGAGCTTTTCGCGGTGCTCGCGCAGGTAGCGCATCTCGGGGCTGTCGTCTGCGGGCTTGAGAAAGCGCAGGTTCACCGCTTCCTCGTCGCTCAAAGGCAGGTTGAAGCGGTTGCGAAATTCGATCAGCGCGGCCTCGTCCAGCTTCTTCTGGCTGTGCGTGGTCATCTTGCCCTGGCCCGCCGTGCCCATGCCGTAGCCCTTCTTGGTCAGTGCCAGGATGACGGTGGGCTGGCCTTTGTGCGCGCAGGCGGCAGCGTAGGCGGCGTGGATCTTCACCAGGTCGTGGCCGCCGCGCTTGAGGCGGTCGATCTGCTCGTCCGTCATGCCCTGCGCCAGGGCCTGGAGCTCGGGGTGCTGGCCGAAGAAGTGCTCGCGGTTGTAGCGCCCGTCCTTGGCGGCGAAGGTCTGCATCTGGCCGTCCACCGTCTCGCCCAGGGTGCGCACCAGCGTGCCGGTGAGGTCGCGCGCAAACAGCCCGTCCCAGTCGCTGCCCCACATCAGCTTGATGACGTTCCAGCCGCTGCCGGTAAACAGGCGCTCCAGTTCGTCGACGATGCGCCCGTTGCCACGCACCGGGCCGTCCAGGCGCTGCAGGTTGCAGTTGACCACCCACACGAGGTTGTCCAGGCGTTCGCGCGAGGCGAGCGTGAGTGCGCTGGTGCTCTCGGGCTCGTCCATCTCGCCGTCGCCGAACACGCCCCACACGCGCCGCGTCGCGGTGCGTCCCGTGGCGGCGTTGCGGCCACCGCAGTCCAGCAAGCCGCGGTCGCTCAGGTAGTGCATGAAGCGCGCGTGGTAGATGCTGCTGATCGGCCCCAGGCCCATGGAGCCCGTGGGGAACTGCCAGAAGTCCGGCATGGACCAGGGGTGCGGGTAGCTGCACAGCCCGCGCGCGCCTTCGCTGGGCGCGGTGATCTCCTGGCGAAAGTGCAGCAGGTCGTCCTCGCTCAAAAAGCCTTCGAGGAAGGCGCGCGCGTACACGCCGGGTGCGCTGTGCGGCTGGAAGAACACCAGGTCGCCCCGGTGCTGGCCCGCGCCCAGGCCCTCGCGCGCATGGAAGAAGTGGTTGAAGCCGACCTCGAACAGGTCGGCCGCGCTGGCGTAGCTGGCGATGTGCCCGCCAAGCTCCCCATAGGCCTTGTTGGCGCGCACCACCATGGCCAGGGCATTCCAGCGCATCAGCGAGCCCAGGCGCTCTTCCACCGCCAGGTCGCCGGGGAAGGCAGGTTGCTCCTGCGCGGCGATGGTGTTGACGTAGGGCGTGTTCAGGTCGGGTTGCCAGCCGATCTGCCGGGCGTGCGCGCTGCGCACCAGCGCGTCGAGGATGAAGCGCGCGCGCTCCGGGCCGTGCGTCGCCATCAAGGCCAGAAAGCCGTCGCGCCATTCGGCGGTTTCCTGTGGATCGATGTCGGTGGCGGGTGGCGGATCGAGTGTCATGGCAAGGCCTTGGAGCAGGGCGGGCGGCGCACCATCGTGCTACGCCGCCAGGATGAATTCAAGCGCCGCATTCGCCGCCGCGACCTGCGCGGCCACGCATTCGGCGGGGGTGGTGCGCGCGCTGTCGGGGTAGACCTCGGTGGTGCAGGTGGCGCGGGCAGCGCTCACGCTGGTGCACAAGCCCCATGCGCGCAGCGGGTAGCGGATGACGCCGGGCGCCACCACCGGGCAGCCGATGATTTCGCCCTTGTCGTCGGCCGGGGCGATGTGCGTGACGCGCGAGACGGCCTCGATCACCGCCCGCTGCAACGCGGGGCAGGGGGCTTCGGTGTCGTCGACCACGTAAAAGCCGTCGGGGATGGTGCCGGGCTCGAAGGCCTTGCCGTCGCGTGCGGCCAGCGCCGGGCGAAATTCGGTTTCGTCGCTGTCGGTGGTTTCGTGCAGGTCGATGTGGGCGCTGAACTGGCCCGCGTATCGGGCCACCAGCGCTTGCAGCGCGCGCGCTTCCTGCGCCGGGCTGTCCGCGCGGAAGGACCGGTTGGGATCGACCGCATCATGATTCCAGCGCTGCACGTGCTCCCAGCCCCAGGGGCTGACGCAGGGCGCGATGAGCAGGTTGGCGCGGCCCGCGTAGCGTGGCGCATGCGCGTCGGCAAAGGCCAGCGCGCCGAGCACGCCGCTGGTCTCGTAGCCGTGCACGCCGCCGGTGACGAGCAGCGTGGGGCGGCCCGCCTGCCAGTCGCTGCTGGCCAGCGCATGCACCGGGTAGCGGTCCTGGCCGTAGACGAGCTCGCCATAGGGCAGGCATGCGAGGCCGGCACGCGGGCGCAGCACCTCGCGCAGCACGTCCTCGGCGTAGCTGCGCTGGCGCCGCTGGCGGGTGCGCCATGCATGGATTTCAGCGGGGCCCCAGGGCTGGCCGGGGCTGCCCAGGGGATACGAGGAGGCCAGGGCGGTCATCGTGGGTCTCGGGACGTGCTTGGTTTTGATCGAGGCCGATTGTCCGCCGCCCGGCGCGGCTCAGGCCGGCTCGGTGCAGGGTTGCGGCGGGATGCGCGCCGCATGGGCGGCGTGCACCCGGTCCAGCGCCTGGCCGATGTCGGCCAGGATGTCTTCCACGTCTTCCAGTCCGACCGACAGGCGCACCAGCCCTTCGGAGATGCCGTGCGCCGCGCGCTCTTCGGGGCTGTAGGTGGAGTGCGTCATGCTCGCCGGGTGCTGGGCCAGGGATTCGGCGTCGCCCAGGCTGACCGCGCGCGCCACGAGCTGCAGCGCATCCATGAAGCAGATGCCCGCCTGCAGGCCACCGTGCAGCTCGAAGGCCATCATGCCGCCCATCTGGCGCATCTGCCGGCGTGCTAGCTGATGCTGGGGGAAGCTCGCCAGACCCGGGTAGAACACCCGTGCGGTGGTAGGGTGGATTTCGATGAATTTCGCCACCTTTTGCGCGTTCTCGCAATGCCGGTCCATGCGCAGCGCCAGGGTCTTCATGCCGCGCATCACCAGGTGCGCGTCCTGCGGCGACATCACCGCGCCCGTCATGTCCTTGAGGCCGTACAGGCGCACGCGCTGCGCCAGTTCGGCGTCGGCAAAGATGGCCGCGCCGGCGGTCACGTCGCCGTGGCCGCTCAGGTACTTGGTCATGGAATGCACGCTCACGTCCGCGCCCAGCGTGAGCGGCTGCTGCAGGTAGGGCGAGCAATAGGTGTTGTCCACCACCAGCCTGGCGCCCCTGGCGTGGGCCAGTTCAGCGATCGCTGCAATGTCGGCCAGGCGCATGTTGGGGTTGGCGGGCGACTCCAGGTAGAGCACGCGCGTCTTGTCGCTGAGGGCCGCCGCCACGTTGGCCGGGTCGGTCATGTCCACGTGGCGCACCTGCACGCCGAAATGCCCGATGCCGTGGTGCAGAAAGGCGAAGGTGCAGCCATACAGCGTCTGGTCGGTCAGGATCTCGTCGCCCGGCTCCAGCATCGACCAGAGCGTCGCGGTGATCGCCCCCATGCCCGAGCCGAAGACCACCGCGCCCGCGCCCTGCTCCAGGCTGGCCAGGCGCGCTTCGAGCAGCGCCAGCGTGGGGTTGGAAATGCGCGTGTAGATGTAGCCCTGCTCTTCGCCGGCAAAGCAGCGCGCGCCGTAGGCGGTGTCGGGGAACACCCAGGTGGCCGAGGTGTGGATGGGCGGCACCAGCGCGCCCTGGTTTTCGGCCGGGTTGTAGCCGTGGTGGATGGCGCGGGTGGAAAAGCCGGTGTGGGTGGCGGGGGTGCGCATGGCGGTATCTCCTTGAGGGGCGGGTGCCTGCGCCCATTGTTGCGCCAGTACCGGGGCAAATTCAGCTCTATTTATCAAGCAAAATATCTTTATCGGCAAAAATTGCCTCTGGTGAGCGAGGTCATGAGCAAGATCAACTTGGATGCGGTAGACCGCGAGCTGTTGGGGCGGCTGCAGCGCGACGGGCGCGCCACGGTGGGCGAACTCGCGGATGCGGTGTCGCTTTCCACCTCGCCGTGCTGGCGGCGCGTGCGCCAGCTGGAATCGGGTGGCGTCATCGCCGGCTACCACGCCCACCTGGACCGCGAGGCCGTGGGCTTTGGCGTGCTCGGCTTCGTGCACCTGACCCTGCACGAGCACACCCCGGCGACCATGGCGGCATTCGAGCGCGAGATTGCCGCGGCCCCCCAGGTGCTGGCCTGCCACAACCTGTCGGGACGCTTCGACTACCAGCTGGAGGTGGTGGCGCCCGATCTGCAGGCGTTTTCCGACTACGTGCGCACCACGCTGCGCTCGCTGCCCGGCGTGCGCGAGATTTCAACCAATTTCGTGCTCAAGGAAATCAAGCGCACGCACGTGCTGCCGCTGTAGCGCCGCGCGGCGCTACAGGCCCAGCGCAGCGAGCGATCCCGCGCCTTCGCGCAGCACGACGGCCGCGCCTCCTGTGCCCATGGGCGTGAGGTCCAGCACCGTGGTGGGCTGCAGCGGGCAGGCGCCCGAATCGACGATGCCGTCGATCAGCTTCTCGAAGTGCTCGCGGATTTCCTCGGGATCGTTCAGCGGCTCGCTCTCGCCCGGCGGGATCAGGGTGGTCGAGAGCAGCGGCGCTCCGTGCAGCTCCAGCAGCATCAGCGTGGTGCTGCGCGTGGGCACGCGCAGGCCGATGGTCTTCCTTTGCGGATGGCTCAGGCGCCGCGGCACTTCCTTGGTCGCGTCGAGGATGAAGGTGTAGGGGCCTGGCGTCGCAAGCTTGAGCAGGCGGTACTGGCGGTTGTCCACGTGCGCGTAGCTGCTGAGCTCGGACAGGTCGCGGCACAAGAGCGTGAGGTGGTGCTTCTCGTCGACCTGGCGGATGCGGCGCAGGCGGTCTGCTGCGGCCTTGTCGTCGAGCTGGCAGACGAGGGCGTAGCTCGAATCGGTGGGCACGGCCAGGATGCCGCCATCGGCCAGCAGCGCCGCAGCCTGCTTGAGCAGGCGCGGCTGGGGGTTGTCGGGGTGGACCTCGAAGTATTGGGCCATGTGCAGCTTCGTTGGCGGTTCAGTGGGCGCGCCGGATGCGCTCGGCCAGCGGCTGCCACACGGGGGTCAGTTCCTCGGGCAGCGGTGGCAGCGCGCCCAGATCGGCGTGCGATTCCGTGGGGCTGTGAAAGTCGCTGCCGGTGGAGGCATACAGCCCGAACTCCAGCGCCGTCCTGGCGTAGGTGGCGTATTCCCCCCGGGTGTGGCTGCCCGTCACCACCTCCACGGCCTGCCCGCCGTGCGCCATGAATTCGGTGAACAGCGCGTATTCCTCATTGGGCGTGAAACG
Source organism: Comamonas flocculans (assembly GCF_007954405.1). Lineage (NCBI taxonomy): Bacteria > Pseudomonadati > Pseudomonadota > Betaproteobacteria > Burkholderiales > Comamonadaceae > Comamonas > Comamonas flocculans. Next base: position 2,261,989 of record NZ_CP042344.1, read on the forward strand.
GTAGCGTCCCGGGTGGGCGACCACCGCCATGCCGCCTGCCTGCGTGATCCAGCGCACCGCATCGCCCAGGCGCGCCCAGCGGTGCGGCACGTAGCCGGGCTTGCCTTCGGTGAGGTATTTGCGAAACACCTCGCTCACCTCGGTGCAGATGCCGCGCTCGACGATGTAGCGCGCAAAGTGCGGTCGCGCCAGCAGGGCGGGGTTGCCGGCGTAGCGCATGGCGCCCTCGTAGGCGCCCGGGATGCCCGCCTTGGCCAGCTGTTCGGCCATTTCGCGCCCGCGGGCATCGCGTCCGCCGCGCGTGGCGGCCAGGCCCCGCATGAGCTGGGCGTCTTCGGGGTCGAAGCCCAGGCCGACGATGTGCACCGTGGTGTCGGCAAAGGTGACCGAGATCTCCACCCCCGTGAGGTAATCCATGCCCAGCGCCGCTGCCTTCGCGGCCGCGCGCTGCTGGCCGGCGACCTCGTCGTGGTCGGTCAGCGCCCAGAGCGTGACGCCATTGGCGTGCGCGCGCGCGGCGACATCTTCGGGGCTGAGGGTGCCGTCGGAGATGGTGGAATGGCAGTGCAGATCGGCGCGCGATGGGCAGGACATGCCGGTCATTTTAGGAGGCATGGCGCAAGGCGCCCCGGCATTCGGCGCCCGGCAGGCGCGGCGCCCGCGTGGCTCCGCGCCCGGCTGCCTGGGTTCAGGCCCTCTCCTGCATCCCTTGCACCAGCAACTGCACCCGCCGCTGGCCGCGCCATTCGTTCACGTCCAGCCGGAAGGCCAGCAGCGCCTGTGCGGGCACGGGTTCGGTGCGCGAGAACCAGATCGCGTCCACCTCCTGGCCCAGATAGCGCAGCTTGAGCTGCAGGTGGTTGTGCGCCTCGCCCACCAGGCGCTGGCTGAGCACCTGCACCTGGTCGCTGAAGGTGGGCGCGGCAAAGCCCTGGCCCCAGACTTCCAGCGCGAGCAGGTCCACCAGGTCGGTGCGCAGGTATTCGGGGGCCAGGGGACCGTCGGTTTCCACGCGGCGCGTGAGCGTGGCAGCGTCCAGCCATTCGCTGGCCACCTGGGCAAAGGCCTGCTCGAAGGTGGCCAGTTGCGTGCGCTCCACGGTGCAGCCGGCGGCCATGGCGTGGCCGCCAAAGCGCAGCAGCACGCCGGGGTGGCGCTTGGCGATGAGGTCCAGCGCGTCGCGCAGGTGAAAGCCGGGAATGGAGCGCCCCGAGCCCTTGAGCTCGTGCGCGTGGCCCGGCGCGCCGCTGCGGGCAAAGACGAAGGTGGGGCGGTGCAGCCTGTCCTTGATGCGCGAGGCGACGATGCCGACCACGCCTTCGTGAAAGCTCGCGTCGAACACCGCCATCGCGGGCGGCGGGTCGGCTGCTGCATCCAGTTGCGCGTCGATGGTGGCCAGCGCCTGCTCGCGCATGCCGCCTTCGATCTCGCGGCGTTCGCGGTTGATGGCGTCGAGCTGGCGCGCGAGCTCCTGCGCGCGGCCGGTGTCGTCGGTGGCCAGGCACTCTATGCCCAGGGTCATGTCGGCCAGCCGCCCGGCGGCGTTGATGCGCGGGCCCAGCGCAAAGCCGAAGTCAAAGCTGCTGGCCTGCGCCGCCCTGCGCCCGGCGGCGGCAAAGAGCGCGGCCATGCCCGGCGGCATCTGCCCGGCGCGCACGCGCTTGAGGCCCTGGGCCACCAGGCGGCGGTTGTTCGCGTCCAGCGGCACCACGTCGGCCACGGTGCCCAGGGCCACCAGCGGCAGCAGGGGCTCCAGGCGCGGCTGGCGGGCGGCGTCGAAGCTGCCGCGCGCGCGCAGTTCGGCGCGCAGGGCCGTCAAGACGTAGAACATCACGCCCACGCCGGCCAGGCATTTGCTGGCAAAGCTGCAGCCGGGCTGGTTGGGGTTGACGATGGCGTGCGCCGCCGGCAATTCGCCGCCGGGCAGGTGGTGGTCGGTGACGACGACTTGCAGGCCGAGTTCGCGCGCGCGCCGCACGCCCTGCACGCTGGCGATGCCGTTGTCCACGGTGATGAGCAGCTCGGCCCCGGCCGCGGCCACGCGCTCGGCGATGGGTGCGGTCAGGCCGTAGCCGTCCACCACGCGGTTGGGCACGAGGTAGTCCACGTGCCGCGCGCCCAGCAGGCGCAGGCCGCGCAGGCCGACGGCGCAGGCGGTGGCACCGTCGCAGTCGTAGTCGGCCACGATGCAGATGCGGGCCTGGCGCGCGATGGCGTCGGCCAGCAGCTGCGCCGCCGGCTGCGCACCCTTGAGCGTGGCGGGTGGCAGCAGCCGGGCCAGGGCGTCGTCCAGCTCGCCCGCGCTGCGCACGCCGCGCGCGGCGTACAGGCGCGCCAGCAGCGGGTGCACGCCCGCCTGCTCCAGCGCCCAGGCGCTGCGGGGCGGTACGTCACGAACCACTATTTTCATAGCTGTTCGCGCAGGTCAGACAAGCGTTTGCGCTGGAAAATGCTTGTAATCCTTGCGCCCAGGCCGCGATGGGTGCTGCTGAAGTGCAGGCTGCTGCGCTCGCCGCACAGCGTCAGCTCCACCGTCTCGCCGCCGGCCAGCTCTTGCGCCAGCGCGGCCACTTCGGTGGCGTCCAGCTGTTGCCAGGCGGCGGCCCAGGCGGCCCAGTCCTGGCGCTGGGCGGCCTGCAGCAGCGCCATCGGCATCCGTGGTTCGGGCCGGTGTTCGGGCAGGCGGGCGAGCATGCCCGCGCCATGGAACCACAGCGCGTTCACCGCCGGCAGGCCACGGGCGGCGCGCGCCTCGCTCCAGGGGTGGGTGTAGAGCAGCATCTGCAGCTCGCTGTGCAGGCGTTGCAGCCGCGTGGCCTGGGGGCCGCGCGGCAGCCAGGGGCGCACGTCGCGCCCCAGCACGCGCTGCAGCGGCGCGCACTGCAGCCCGGCAAACGGCGGGCCTTGCACCAGCCAGCGCGTGGGTTCGTGGTAGCTCAGGCGGATGCCGTCCTGCGCCAGCCAGGGGGCGAGGATGTCCACCAGTGCCCGGCCGTCCTCGGCGCTCAGGCCCAGGTGCTCGGGCGGCAACAGCACCACGTGGTCGGCGCCGATCTGCCAGTGGCAGGGGCTGACCCAGGCGCAGGGCTCGCCCACGGTGCGGGTCTGCCAGGCGGCCCAGGGGGTGGCCTCGGCGGGCAGGCCCAGGGTGCGGGCCAGCGCCCGTTCGTGCGGCGGGGCGTAGTCGGTTTCGCGGCCGGCGTCGGCGCCTTGCAGGCTCAGGCGGGCGAGCAGGCGCTCCAGCCCGGGCAGGCGCAGGCTTTGCAGCGCCTGGGTGCAGCCGGGCAGATCGGCCGCGGCCATGGGAATCAGTAGATGGCGCGCTGAAGGCATGGCGCCTATTGTCCGGGATGCCACAATCGCCCCCACCCGCTCAGGGTGGCTGTGCTCCTACCATGCAAATTCCCTTTGAACTGGCGCTGGGCTGGCGCTATACCCGCGCCGGCCGCGCCACGCGGCGCAATGGCTTCATCTCCTTCATCTCGGGCGTGTCCATGCTGGGCATCGCGCTGGGCGTGGCGGCGCTGATCATCGTGCTGTCGGTGATGAACGGCTTCCAGAAAGAGGTGCGCGACCGCATGCTCAGCGTGGTCGCGCACATCGAGGTGTTCGCGCCCGGCGGCGCGGCGCTGCCCGATCTGGACCGCACCCTGGCCGAGGTGCGCGCCAACCCCGAGGTGGTGGGCGCGGCGCCCTTCGTCTCCGCCCAGGCGCTGCTGGCGCGCGGCGAGGACATGAAGGGCGTGCTGGTGCGCGGCATAGACCCGGCGCAGGAGGGCCAGGTGACCGAGCTGCAAGATGCCAACCGCCGCGCCGTCGATACCCTGGCACCGGGCAGCTTCAACGTGGTGCTGGGCTCGGACCTGGCGCGCGCGCTGGGCGTGGGCGTGGGCGACAAGGTAACGCTGGTGGCCCCCAGCGGCCAGGTCACGCCCGCGGGCGTGGTGCCGCGGCTCAAGCAGATGACGGTCTCGGGCATGTTCCACTCGGGCCACTATGAATACGACTCCGCGCTGGTGCTGCTGCACCATGAAGACGCCGAGCGCATTTTCCGGCTCGAGGGCCCGACGGGCGTGCGTGTCAAGCTACGAAATCTGCACGATGCGCCGCGGGTCACGCAGCAGCTGGCGGGCACGCTCTCGGGCAACCTGCTGCTGCGCGACTGGACGCAGCAGAACCGAACCTGGTTTGCCGCGGTGCAGGTGGAAAAGCGCATGATGTTCATCATCCTGACGCTCATCGTCGCGGTGGCCGCGTTCAACCTGGTCAGCACGCTGGTGATGACGGTGCAGGACAAGCGCGCCGACATCGCCATCCTGCGCACCCTGGGCGCAAGCCCCGCGAGCATCATGGGCGTGTTCGTGGTGCAGGGCGCGGCGGTGGGCGTGATAGGGACGCTCGCCGGGCTGCTGCTGGGGCTGCTGGTGGCCTTCAACATCGACGTGATCGTGCCGGCCATAGAGCACCTGCTGGGCGTGAGCTTCCTGCCCAAGGACATCTACCTGATCAGCCGCATGCCCAGCGACCCGCAGGCGAGCGACATCGCGCCGATCGGCGTCATCTCCCTGCTGCTGGCGTTTGCCGCCACGCTCTACCCGAGCTGGCGCGCCAGCCGCGTCAACCCCGCACAGGCGCTGCGCTATGAGTGAAGTGGTACTTGAGGCCAGCGGCCTGGCCAGGCGCTACAGCGAAGGCCCGCTCGATGTGCCGGTGCTCTCGGGCGTGGACCTTGCCGTGCAGGCGGGCGAGACGCTGGCCATCGTCGGCGCCTCGGGCTCGGGCAAGAGCACGCTCTTGCACCTGCTCGGTGGCCTGGACGCGCCCACCGAGGGCAGCGTGGCGCTCAAGGGCCAGGCGCTGGCCCGGCTGTCGCCGGCGGCGCTCGGTCGGCTGCGCAATGCCGAGCTGGGCTTCATCTACCAGTTTCATCATTTGCTGCCCGAATTCAGCGCGCAGGAAAACGTCGCCATGCCGCTGTCCATTCGCCGCCTGCCGGCCGCGCAGTGCCTGGAGCAGGCCGCGGCCATGCTCGCCCAGGTGGGCCTGGGCGCGCGCCTGGCGCACCGCCCGGCCGAGCTTTCGGGCGGCGAGCGCCAGCGCGTGGCGATTGCGCGGGCGCTGGTGACGCGCCCGGCCTGCGTGCTGGCCGACGAGCCCACGGGCAACCTGGACCGCAGTACCGCGCAGAACGTGTTCGCCCTGATGCTGCGTCTGGCGCGTGAACGGGGCACGGCCTTCGTGCTGGTCACGCACGACGAGCAGCTCGCGCGCCAGTGCGACCGCATGCTGCGCCTGACGGGCGGCGTGCTCGCCTGAGGCTCGCGTCGCCCCGCAAGCTGTCTGCCCTGTTGCAAAGGAAGGAGTCGTTCATGCAAAAACGTGGTTTTCTCACGGCCGCCGCGGCTGGTGCGCTCTTGCCGCTGGCCAGCCGGGCCGCGCCGGCGCCGGGCACGACGCCGGCCAACCCCACGCTGCTCACGGTCAGCGGCGACATCGCCCGCTCCAACCGCGGGCCGCTGGATCCGGTGATGGACCAGATGATGTTCAAGCACGGCATCCAGTTCCAGCGCGCCTGGTCGTTCGATGCGCTGGCGCTGCGCAAGCTGGCCGCGCAATCCATCCGCACCACGCTGGAATACGACGGCAAGAAGCACACGCTGCTCGGTCCGCGCCTGAGCGACGTGCTGATGGTGGCCGGCGTGCGCGACGCCGAGGGCGTGCAACTGGGCCTGCGCGCGGTCGACGGCTACCGTGCGCCGGTGAGCCTGCGGCAGGTGCGCCAGTGGAACATGCTGGTGGCGCTGGAGATGGACGGCAAGCCGCTGGCGCTCGGGGGCCTGGGCCCGCAGTGGGCGGTGTACGACGCCGACCAGCTGGCCGAATTCAGGGACAAGCCGCTGGCCGAGCGCTTTGCCGCCTGCCCCTGGGGGCTGTACAGCATCGAGGTCGGCCGCGGCTGAGGCGCCGCGCGCCCGGGCGGCGGCTGTCCGCTCAGTTCAGCCGTATGCCCTGGGCCTTGATGATGCCGCCCAGCAGCGCGCTTTCCTGGCGCACGCGCAGGGCCAGCCCTTCGGGCGAGGTGCCCACCGCCTGCCAGCCCTGCTGCAGCAACTGCTGGCGCACCGGCGCGCTCTTCAGGATGTCGGTGACCGCGCTGGCCAGGCGCGCCTGCACGGTGGCCGGCAGGCTGGCCGGGCCGACCAGCGCGGTCCAGACCTCGAGGTTGAAGTCCTTCACGCCCAGCGCGCTCAGCGGTTCGAGCTCGGGCACCAGCGTGCTGCGCCCCGCGCTGCTCACGCCCACCGCATGCAGCTTGCCGGCCTTGACCTGGGGCATGGCCAGGCCCGGAGGCACGAGCGCCATCTGCACCTCGCCGGTGATCAGGGCGGTAACGACCGCCGGATTGCCGCTGTAGGGCACGTGCACCGGCTTCAGGCCGCTCACGCGCTGCTTGAGCAGCTCCATGCCGAGGTGTGCGACCGAGCCCGCGCCGACCGAGCCGTAGTTCCAGCGGTCGCCCTGGCGCGCGGCCTCGGCGAAGAAGGCCCGGCCTTCGGGCAGGCTGGCGGGCGTGACCAGGATGAGCGGCGCGGTGCTCAGCAGGCTGAGCAGACAGAAGTCGCGCGCGGCGTCGTAGGGCAGCGAGGAATACAGCAGCGGCGAGGAGGTCAGGTTGCCGTTGATGACGATCCCCAGGGTGTGGTCGTCCGTGGCCTTGGCCACCTGGGCGGTGGCGATGTTGCCGCTGGCGCCGGGCCTGTTTTCCACCACCACGGGCTGGCCGAGCAGCGCGGCCAGCGGCTCGGCCAGGTCGCGCGCCACCATGTCGGGCGTGGAGCCGCCCGGGAAGCCCACCAGCAGGCGCACGGGCTTGTTCGGCCACGCGGCCTCGCGGGCCATGGCTGCGGGCAGGGTGGCGGCACCGGCCAGCGCGGCGGCGGCCAGGGTGAAATGTCGGCGTTGCATGCGCTTCATTGGGCTTGGGCTCCGAGGGCTTCGTCGAACGCGGCGACGGCGTTGGCGGCGTACATCAGCGAGGGGCCGCCGCCCATGTAGACCGCCACGCCCAGCATCTCGTTGACTTCTTCGCGCGTGGCGCCCAGGCGGGCCAGCGCCTGGGTGTGAAAGCCCAGGCAGCCGTCGCAGCGCGCCGCCACGCCGATGGCCAGCGCAATCAGCTCCTTGGTCTTGGCGTCCAGCACGCCCGGGGCCAGCGCCGCCTTGCCCATGGCGTTGAAGCCGGCGATGACCTCGGGCACGCCCGCCTTGAGCTTGCGCATGTTGCCGGAGATGGCGGTGGTCAGTTGCTTGTAGTCGGTGGTGGTCAGCGCTGCGCTCATCGGATTTCCTTGGGTTGGGATGCCAGAAAACGCTAGCGTAGCGGACAAACGCGCCGCGGCGGGCGCTTTTATGATGGCCGCATCGCATTCGGAGTTTTCTCATGGACAAGGACACAAGCACGGTGTGCATCACCGGCGCCGCGGGCAATCTGGGCGCTGCGGTGGCCGCATGGTTCGGGCAGCGCGGCGCGCGCCTGGTGTTGCTGGACCGCAATCAGGACGAACTGCAGCGCCGCTGCGGCGCGCTTGCGGGCGCGCTGCTGGTGCCGGTCGACCTGCTGGCGCCGGACGCGGTGCGCGCCGCCATCGAAGGAGCGCTGGCGCACGTGCAGCGCATCGACGCGCTGTGCCACCTGGCGGGCGGCTTTCACATGGGCGAGCCGGTGCACGAGACGCCCGCCCGGGCCTGGGACTTCATGATGGACCTGAACGCCCGCAGCTTCATCCACATGGCGGCGGCGGTGGTGCCGCAGATGCGCCGCCAGCGGCGCGGGAGCATCGTTGCGGTGGGCGCCGCCGGCGGACTCAAGGGCGGCGCGGCGGCGGGGGCCTATGCCGCGTCCAAGAGCGCGCTGATGCGGCTGGTGGAATCGATGTCGGCCGAGCTGCGCGACGAGGACATCAACGTCAACGCGGTGCTGCCCTCGATCATCGACACGCCGCCCAACCGCAGCGCCATGCCCGATGCCGATTTCTCGCGCTGGGTCGCGCCCGAGGCGCTGGCCGAGGTGATCGGCTTTCTGGCTTCGGACGCGGCGCGCGCGGTGCATGGCGCGCTGCTGCCGGTGCTCGGGCGCGTGTGAGCCTCTTCATCGACACCCATTGCCATCTGGACGCGCCCGAGTTCGCGCCCGACCGCGACGCCATGCGCGCAGCCGCGCGCTCGGCCGGGGTGGCGCACTGCGTGATTCCGGCGGTGGACCGCGGCAACTGGGAAGCGGTGCGCGCGCTGGCGCATGGCTGGGGCGACAGCTATGCGCTGGGCATACACCCGCTGTGTACGCCCGGGGCGCAGGACGCGGACCTGCAGGCGCTTGCCGCGCTGCTCGAGCAGCACTGCGGCGACGAGCGGCTGGTGGCGCTGGGCGAGATCGGGCTGGACTACTTTGCACCGGGGCTGGACAGTGCGCACCAGGAGGCCATGCTGCGCGCGCAACTCAGGCTCGCGCGGCGCTTCGATCTGCCGGTGCTGCTGCATGTGCGCAAGAGCGTGGACCGCGTGCACAAGGCCTTGCGCGAGCTGCCCGTGGCCGGCGGCATTGCGCACGCATTCAACGGCAGCGCGCAGCAGGCGCAAACCTTCATCGACATGGGCTTCAGGCTGGGCTTCGGCGGCGCACTGACCTTCGAGCGCGCGCGCCACCTGCGCCGCCTGGCCGCGGAACTGCCGCTCGATGCGCTGGTGCTGGAAACCGACGCGCCCGACATCCCGCCGCAGTGGCTCTACCGCAGCCGGGCCGAGCGGGCGGCCGGCGCGCCCCAGGGGCGCAACAGCCCGGCGGAGCTGCCGCGCATCGCGCGCGAACTGGCGGCGCTGCGCGGCATCGAGCCCGAGGCGCTGGCCCAGGCCTGCACGCGCAACGCGCTGGCCGCGCTGCCGCGCCTGGCGCCGCTGCTGCGCTCAGCGCCCTGAGGGCAGGGGCGCGTCAGACCACGCTCAGGTGTTCCTCGGCCGCGCCGCGGCGATGGACGGCGACGCGGTTGCGCCCGGCCTTCTTGGCCTCGTACAGCGCCTGGTCGGCCTGCTGCAGCAGCTCCTGAAAGCCGCCCGGCGCCTGCACCGTGGTGCTGGCCATGCCCACGCTCATGGTGACCACCGCAGCGGCGCGCGAGTGGGCATGCGCGATCTGCAGTGCGCGCACCTCGGCCAGCAGGCGCCGGGCCAGGTGCAGTGCCTCGCTGGCGGGCGTATTGGACAGCACGATGGTGAATTCCTCGCCACCGTAGCGTGCCACCATGTCGGTGGGGCGCTGCGCAGCCGTGGCCAGCGGCAGCGCGATCCTGCGCAGCACCTGGTCACCGGCCGGGTGGCCGTAATGGTCGTTGTAGCTCTTGAAGTCGTCGATGTCGCACATCAGGATGCTCAGGCTGCCCTGTTCGCGCTGCATGCGCGACCATTCGCGCTTGAGGAACTGCATCAGGCTGCGCCGGTTCATCAGGCCGGTGAGCTCGTCGGTCAGGCTCTGCCGGCGCAGGCTGCGGTTGTTGCGCGCCAGCGTGTTTTCCATGCGGATGATCTCGGCATTGAACAGGTAGGCGATCACGCCGATCATGCCCATCGCACCGGCGGCGTTGGCCACGTACATCACCCGGAGGATGGGTTCGGGCAGCATCGCCGGTGTCCGGCCGAAATGTGCGAGCACGAACAGCAGCAGCACCACGGCGCCCAGCACCGCCAGGCGCCGCGCGCCCTGGCGGTGGTAGAGCAGCGGCAGCATGAACAGCAGGGTGAAGTAAAACAGGTGCACCTCGATGCCGGCCAGCAGGTCCACCAGGTACAGGTGCACGCTGGTGGTCGCGACGAGGCCGTCGCGCGCCAGCTGGTAGCGGCCCCGGCGGTTGAGCCACAGGCACAGCAGATAGGCGGCCAGGCAGCAGCCATTGAGCACGACGACCTGCGCGAAGGGCGCCAGGCCATAGGCGAGGTAGAAGAGCTGGTAGCTGACCGTGACCACGGCCGCGCCCAGAGCCGCAAGGTTGACCAGCAGGATCTGGCGCACGCGCCGCGGGGAGCGTTCCTGAACGCCCCACAGCCCGATTCTGAGCAACAGCTTGGACATGGCGCATGCTTCCCGTGCAGGCTGGCAGCGCCTGCCGCAGGCCGCCATGGTGGGGCATGCGGGCCGCGCAGGCAAGCAGCCCCGCCGCCGGCGCGGCCGCGCCCGGCCGAGCACGCGGCTGGGTTCAAGCCGGAATTTGGATGTTTTGTGCCGCAAACCCTTGCCTGGCAAGCGCTTGCAGCTATCAATAGAGAATCAGATCAGCGGTAGCGCTGCTCCAGCGCATCCCAGGCCGGTTTGCCCACCAGCCGCTGGCGCTCGGCAAAGGGCGTGACCAGGCCGCTGGTCTCCTGCAACTCGCGCTCGTCGCGCAGCACGCGCAAGGCCTTTTGCATGCCCATGACCGCGCCCTGCAGCGCGGCATTGGCGTAGAGCACCAGACCAAAACCCAGCGTGGCCAGCTGCTCGGCGTTGAAGATGGGGGTTTTGCCGCCTATCACCATGTTCATCAGCTGGGGCGCGGCCAGGCGCCGGGGCAGGGCGCGCACCTGCTCGGCCTGGGTGACGGCTTCGACGAAGAGAATGTCCGCGCCCGCCTCGGCCATCTGCTGCGCGCGCTCCACCGCGGCTTCAAAGCCCAGGGTGGCGGCAGCGTCGGTGCGCGCCATGATGAGCAAATCATCGTCGTGCCGGGCGTCGACGGCGGCCTTGATCTTGTCCACGGCTTCTTCGGCGCTGATCACCGCCTTGCCGCTGAAGTGGCCGCAGCGCTTGGGCGCCACCTGGTCTTCAAGCTGGATGCAGTCCGCCCCGGCGCGTTCGAGCACGCGCACCGTGTGGTGCACGTTCAGTGCGTTGCCAAAGCCGGTATCGGCATCGACGATCAAGGGCAGCTCTACCGCATCGCGGATGCGCGCGGTGTGCTCGGCGATCTCATGCAAGCCCATGAAGCCCTGGTCGGGCAGGGCGAAGTGCATGTTGGTCACCCCTGCACCGGTCACGTAGATGGCTTCGAAGCCCAGGTCTTCGATGACCCTGGCCGAGAGCGCATTGAAGGCGCCGGGCACGAGCGCGCCGCGCCTGGCCTGGGCCAGGGTCTTGAGGGTCTGCTTGGTGTTGCTCATGGCGTCAGATCACGTACAGATCGACGTACTCATGCACGGGCATCGCCGCCAGCGCGGGGGTGTCGAGTGACGCGGCAAGGATGGCGTCCTGCTGCTTTTGCGGAAAGCGCCGTGCCAGGTTGGTGCGGAACTTGGCCTGAAGCAGCGGGATGCCTTCGGCGCGGCGGCGCCGGTGGCCTATGGGGTACTCCACCGCCACCTCGGGCAGGCGGCTGCCGTCCTTGAACTGCACGGTGAGCGCGTTGGCGATGCTGCGCTTGTCCGGGTCGTGGTAGTCGCGCGTGTATTGCGGGTCTTCCTCGCACTGAATGCGTGCGCGCAGCGCGTCGATGCGCGGGTCGGCCGCGGCGGCGTCTTCGTAGTCGGCGGCCGTCAGGTTGCCCTTGATGAGCGGCACGGCCACCATGTACTGAATGCAATGGTCGCGGTCGGCCGGGTTGTTGAGCGGCCCCTGCTTGTCGATGATGCGGATGCAGGCCTCATGCGTGCGGATGGTGATCTTCTCGATGTCTTGCACGCGCTTGCCCGCATCCTTGAGCTGCTGGTGCAGCGTGACGGCCGCCTCCACCGCGGTCTGGCTGTGGAATTCGGCCGGGAAGCTGATCTTGAACAGCACGTTCTCGCTCACATAGCTGCCGTAGGAGCGCTGGAACTTGAACGGCTGGCCCTTGAACAGCACGTCGTAGAAGCCCCAGGTCCTGGCGGTGAGCGCGCTGGGGTAGCCCATCTCGCCGGTTTGCGCCATCAGCGCCAGGCGCACCGCGCGGCTGGTGGCGTCGCCCGCGGCCCAGCTCTTGCGGCTGCCAGCGTTGGGTGCGTGGCGGTAGGTGCGCAGGCTTTGCCCGTCCACCCAGGCGAGCGAGACGGCGGCCAGCGCTTCGTCCCGGGTGAGACCCAGCAGGCGGCTGACCACGGCGGTGGAGGCCACCTTGACCAGCAGTACGTGGTCCAGACCTACCTGGTTGAAGGAGTTTTCCAGCGCGATCACGCCCTGGATTTCGTGCGCCTTGACGATGGCGTGCAGCACCTCGTTCATGGTCAGTGGCGGCTTGCCCGCGGCCACGGCGTTGCGGCTGAGCCAGTCGGCCACGGCCAGGATGGCGCCCAGGTTGTCGCTGGGGTGGCCCCATTCGGCCGCCAGCCAGGTGTCGTTGAAGTCCAGCCAGCGAATCAGCGTGCCGATGTTGAACGCCGCCTGCACCGGGTCCAGCTCAAACTGCGTGCCCGGCACGCGCGCGCCGTGCGGCACCACCGTGCCCTTGACCACCGGGCCGAGCAGCTTGCAGGCCGCCGGGTAGGAGAGCGCCTCCAGGCCGCAACCCAGGGTGTCGATGAGGATGTGGCGGGCGGTTTCGATGGCGAGCTCCGACGTGACCTCGTAGCCCAGTGCGTAGTCGACGATGTCCTGGATGACCTGGTCGTAGTCGGGGCGGATGTTGGAGATGGGGGAAGACATGAAAAGGCTCTGCTTGGATGGAAGGTTTGGGTTGCTTTTACTCCCTCCCCCTCTGGGGGAGAGCGGGGGTGGGGGCCAGCGGCGCAGACGGCGTTCGTGTGGCGCAAGGCCCCCATCCCGGCCTTCCCCCATAGGGGGAAGGAGTGGTGGGTTGGTCTTCAGGCGCGCTCGGCAATCGGGATGAAGGCCTGGTCCTCGGGCCCGGTGTAGTGGGCGCTGGGGCGAATGATCTTGTTGTCCTGGCGCTGCTCGATCACGTGCGCGGCCCAGCCGCTGGTGCGGGCGATGACGAAGATCGGCGTGAACAGGACGGTGGGCACCTGCATCATGTGGTAGCTCACGGCGCTGAACCAGTCCAGGTTGGGGAACATCTTCTTCACGTCCCACATCACGGCCTCCAGGCGCTCGGCGATGTCGAACATCCGGGTGGACCCGGCCTCTTGCGACAGGCGCCGGGCCACGCCCTTGATGATGGTGTTGCGCGGGTCGCTCACGGTATAGACCGGATGGCCAAAGCCGATCACCACCTCCTTGCTCTCCACGCGGCGGCGGATGTCGGCCTCGGCCTCGTCGGGCGTGTCGTAGCGTTTCTGGATCTCGAAGGCCGCCTCGTTGGCGCCGCCATGCTTGGGGCCGCGCAGCGCACCGATGGCACCGGCGATGCTGGAATACATGTCGCTGCCCGTGCCGGCAATCACGCGCGCGGTGAAGGTGGAGGCGTTGAATTCGTGCTCGGCGTACAGGTTCAGCGAGGTGTGCATGGCATGCACCCAGCCCGCGCCGGGCCGCTTGCCGTGCAGCAGGTGCAGGAAGTGCCCGCCGATGGTGTCGTCGTCGGTTTCCACCTCGATGCGCCGGCCCGAGTTGCTGTAGTGGTACCAGTACAGCAGCATGGAGCCGAGCGAGGCCAGCAGCCGGTCGGCGATGTCTCTGCTGCCGGCCAGGTTGTGGTCGTCCTTTTCGGGCAGGGCGCAGCCCAGGGCGGAGACGCCGGTGCGCATCACGTCCATGGGGTGGCTGGCGGCGGGCAGTTGCTCCAGTGCCGCCTTGACGCTGCCGGGCAGGCCGCGCAGCGCCAGCAGCTTGGCTTTGTAGCCCTTGAGCTCGGCGCGCGTGGGCAGCTTGCCGTGCACCAGCAGGTAGGCGATCTCCTCGAACTCGCAGACCTCGGCGATGTCCAGGATGTCGTAGCCGCGGTAATGCAGGTCGTTGCCGGAGCGCCCCACGGTGCACAGCGCGGTGTTGCCCGCCGCCACGCCCGAAAGGGCGACGGCCTTCTTGGCCTTGGGGGTGGTGGTTGGAGCGGGGGCTTGGGTGGTCATGCTCATGCGGCTTCCTGGTGCGGTGTTCGGGAAAAGAAAGGCTTGTGTTGATTCGCAATTTACGCAAAATCGCAAGCTCTGCCCAGCACTGAAAAGGCGAAATCTTGCGAAGCAAAAACCTGAAAATTGCAAATTTTGCAAATCACTGCGCCCCGGCGAGGCAGCGATGAAGAAGACCTTCATGGGCGTGCGCCTGCGCCGTCTGCGCGGTGAGCGCGGCCTGACGCAGGTGGCCATGGCGCAGTTGCTCGGCCTGTCGCCCAGCTACCTGAACCAGCTGGAACAGAACCAGCGGCCGCTGACGGTGGCGGTGCTGCTGAAGATCCACAGTGCGCTGGGCGTGGACGTGCAGCAGTTCTCGGAAGATGAAGAAGAGCGCCTGGCCGCCGCGATGCGCGAGGCGCTGGTGGATGCGGCCGCGCCCGTCTCCCTGCCTGAACTGCGCGAGGTGGCCGCGCACATGCCCGAGCTGGGCCGCGCGCTGGTGGGCCTGCACCAGCGCACGCTGCAGGCGCAGGCGCAGCTGGAGGCGATGGCGCTGCGCCTGGGGGACGACCGTGGCGGCACGCCGGTGGCGCGCGCCATGCCGTTCGAGGTGGTGCGTGATTTCTTCTTCGAGCACCGCAACTACTTCGACGAAGTCGACCGGCGCGCCGAAGCCCTGGCCAGCGAGGCCGGCGTCGGCACCGATCTGCTGGCGCCGTGGCTGGTGCGGCGGCTGCAGGCGCGCCACGGCGTGCAGGTGGAGCAGGCGCAGGAGGGCGAGGACAAGCGCGCCTACGATCCCGCGCGGCGCCTGCTGCGGCTGGCGCCGGGGCTGGCGGCGGCGCAGCAGGTGTTTCAGCTGGCCACGCAACTGGCGCTGATCGAGCACGCGCCGCTGCTCGATGCGCTGACCGAAGCGCCGCCGCTGCGGGAGGACGCGGCCTCGCGCCGCTTGGCGCGCATTGGCCTGGCCAACTATTTTGCCGGGGCGCTGCTGCTGCCCTACGCGCCCTTTCTGGCGGCGGCCGAGCGCCTGCGCCATGACATCGACCTGCTGGGCCAGCAGTTCGGCGTGGGCTTCGAGACCGTGTGCCATCGCCTCTCCACCCTGCAGCGGCCGGGCGCGCCGGGGGTACCGTTTTTCTTCATCCGCGTGGACCGGGCGGGCAACATCAGCAAGCGCCAGTCGGCCACGCACTTTCACTTCAGCCGCACCGGCGGCACCTGCCCACTGTGGAAGGTATACGAAGCCTTTGCCCAGCCGGGGCGCATCCTCACGCAGCTGGCGCGCATGCCCGACGGGCGCGCCTACCTGTGGATCGCGCGCACCGTCACCAGCCACCGCGGCGGCTGGGGCACGCCGGCGCGCACCTTCTCCATCGGCCTGGGCTGCGACGTGCGCCATGCGCCGCGCCTGGTGTATTCCAGCGGTCTTAACCTGCGCGACCCCGAGGCGCCCACGCCCATAGGCATGGGCTGCAAGGTGTGCGAGCGCGCCAACTGCCCGCAGCGCGCCTTTCCCTACATCGGCCGCCCGCTGGAGGTGGACGAGAACCGCAGCCGCTTCGTCCCTTATGGCGGCGCAGCAAGGCCCGGCGCGGCCTGAGTGCGGCTGGGCCCGGCTCAGGGATAACCCCGCCGCGGCCGTGTTGACACTGATTGTGCGGCGCAACAAAATCGCCTGCGTAGTATCGTAAAACGTTCAATACCGATTCAGGAGAAGACTCGTGAACAAGATTTATCCCTCCGCCGCAGAGGCGCTCAAGGGGATCGTGCACGATGGCCAGATGATCGCCGTGGGCGGCTTCGGCCTGTGTGGCATCCCGGAGGCGCTGATCGAAGCCTTGTGCGCCGCCGGGGTGAAGAACCTCACCGCGGTGTCCAACAACGCGGGCATCGACGGCGTGGGGCTGGGCAAGCTGCTCAACACGCGCCAGATCAAGAAGATGATCAGCTCCTACGTGGGCGAGAACAAGGAATTCGAGCGCCAGTACCTGGCGGGCGAGCTGGAGCTGGAGTTCACCCCCCAGGGCACGCTGGCCGAGAAGCTGCGCGCCGGCGGCGCCGGCATTCCGGCCTTCTTCACCCGCACGGGCGTGGGCACCATCGTCGCCGAAGGCAAGGAAACGCGCGAGTTCGACGGCCACACCTACCTGATGGAGCGCTCGCTGCTGCCCGACGTGTCGCTGGTGCATGCGGCCGTGGCCGACACCACCGGCAACCTGCGCTTCAACCTGACGGCGCGCAACTTCAACCCGGCCGTGGCCATGGCCGGCAAGATCTGCGTCGTCGAGGTGGAAAAGATCGTGCAGCCGGGCGAGCTCGCGCCCGACGACATCCATCTGCCGGGCATCTACGTGCACCGCATCGTACTCAACGCCCACCCGACCAAGCAGATCGAAAAACGCACCATCACCGAGAAAGCAGGAGCCTGACATGCCGTGGACCAAGGAACAGATGGCGGCGCGCGCCGCGCAGGAGTTGCAGGACGGGTTCTACGTGAACCTGGGCATAGGCATCCCCACGCTGGTGGCCAACTACACCGGCGACAAGGAGGTCTGGCTGCAATCGGAAAACGGGCTGCTGGGCATCGGCCCCTTCCCGACCGAGGACCAGGTCGATGCCGACCTGATCAACGCCGGCAAGCAGACCGTGACCACGCTGCCCGGCTCGGCCATCTTCGGCAGCCACGACAGCTTCGCGATGATCCGCGGCGGCAAGATCAACCTGGCCATCCTCGGTGCGATGCAGGTCAGCGAGAAGGGCGACCTGGCCAACTGGATGATCCCGGGCAAGATGGTCAAGGGCATGGGCGGCGCCATGGACCTGGTGGGAGGTGTTCCGAAGGTCATCGTGCTGATGGAGCACGTGGCGCGCAAGAAGGACGGCAGCACCGACCTGAAGATCCTGCCGCAGTGCACGCTGCCGCTCACGGGCGTGGGCGTGGTGCACGAGATCATCACCGACCTGGGCGTGATGGAAGTCACGTCCCAGGGCCTGAAGCTCAAGGAACTGGCGCCCGACGTGAGCTTTGACGAGATCCAGTCCAAGACCGGCGTCAAGCTGCTGCAGTAGCGCGTGGACGGCGCTGCGCCATGCAACCGGGCCCTGTGCCCGGTTTTTTTTTGTCTGCGGCCATGCCGCCCGCCTGCGCGGTGCGGCCTGCGCCACGGACAATAGCGCCATGCCTTTGACACCCGAATACATCGCCCCTACCCGCCACCGTGACGCTGCCGCGGCGCTGGCCCACATCCAGCAGATCTACCAGCGCCAGACCAGCCACCTGCGCGAGGCCATGCAGCGCTTCGTCGCCGGGGACACGCCCGGCCAGCCGGTGCGCGCCTGCTACCCCTATGTGCGCCTGCGCACCGACACCGTGGCGCGCGCGCCCTCGCGCCTGGCCTTCGGCTTCGTGCAGGGGCCGGGGCACTACGAGACCACGCTGACCCGCCCGGACCTGTTCGCCCACTACTACCTGGAGCAGCTCTCGCTGCTGCAGCACAACCACGGCGTGGAGCTGGAGGTGGGCACCAGCAACCAGCCGATACCGGTGTATTTCGCGCTCGATGCGGACGACGCGCTGGAAGGCTCGCTCGACCAGCAGCGGCGCCTGCTGCTGCGCGACCTGTTCGATCTGCCCGACCTCAACGCCATGGACGACGGCATTGCCAACGGCACCTGGCGCCCGCGCGCGGGCGAGCCGCAGCCGCTCTCGCTGTTCACCGCGCCGCGCGTGGACTATTCGCTGCAGCGCCTGCGCCACTACACCGGCACGCGCCCCGAGTGGTTCCAGAACTTCGTGCTGTTCACCAACTACCAGTTCTACATCGACGAGTTCGTGCGCCTGGGCCGCGCGCAGATGCAAGACCCCGCCAGCCGCTACGAGGCCTTCGTCGAGCCGGGCAACGTGCTCACGCGCCGCATGGGTCTGGCGGCGCAGCCGGCCGACGCGCAGGGCGCGCTGCCCGAGCGCCTGCCGCAGATGCCCGCCTACCACCTGGTGCGCGAAGGCCATGGCGGCATCACCATGGTGAACATCGGCGTTGGGCCGGCCAACGCCAAGACCATCACCGACCACGTGGCCGTGCTGCGACCGCACGCCTGGCTGATGCTGGGCCACTGCGCCGGGCTCAGAACCAGCCAGCAGCTGGGCGACTACGTGCTGGCCCACGCCTACGTGCGCGAGGACCACGTGCTCGACGAAGAGCTGCCGCTGTGGGTGCCGCTGCCGGCGCTGGCGGAAATCCAGGTCGCGCTGCAGCAGGCGGTGGCCGACGTGGCGCAGATGCCCGAAGACCAGCTCAAGCGCATCATGCGCACCGGCACCGTGGCCAGCACCGACAACCGCAACTGGGAGCTGCTGCCCGACAACACCCCGCAGCGGCGCTTCAGCCAGAGCCGCGCGGTCGCGCTGGACATGGAGAGCGCCACCATCGCGGCCAACGGCTTTCGCTTTCGCGTGCCCTACGGCACGCTCCTGTGCGTCTCCGACAAGCCGCTGCACGGCGAGATCAAGCTGCCCGGCATGGCCAACCACTTCTACCGCGAGCGCGTACAGCAGCACCTCTTGATCGGCATGCGCGCCATCGAGCTCTTGCAGGCCGGCGGCGCGGCGCGCCTGCACAGCCGCAAGCTGCGCAGCTTCGCCGAAGTCGCATTCCAGTAAAAAATTCCTGAAAGCATAGCTGCCAGCGCTTGCTGGGCAGGCGTCAGGGCCGGATTTGTTGCTGATTTTTGCGTTTCGGCAGCAGGCAGCCGCCGGCGCTTCACGCAGCCTCTTTCATCCACGCCGCAGCGCGCTCGGCAATCATCAGGGTGGGCGCGTTGGTGTTGCCGCTGACCACGCTGGGCATGACGGAAGCGTCCACCACGCGCAGCCGCTCGATGCCGTGCACGCGCAGGCGGCTGTCCACCACGTCCATCGCGCCGCTGCCCATGCGGCAGCTCCCCACCGGGTGGTAGATGGTGTCCGCATGCTGGCGGATGAAGGCCTGGATCTCGGCGTCGCTGCGCACCCCCGCCGAGGTTTCGCGCGCGCCGCGCCCGGTCAGCGCCGGCTGGCTCAGCAGCTCGCGCATGCGCTTGAAGCCGGCCACCAGGCGGCGCAGGTCGTCGGGCTCCTGCAGGAAGGCCGGATCGATCAGCGGGGCGGCCAGCGGATTGCTGCTGGCCAGGCGCACGCTGCCGCGGCTGCGCGGGCGCAGCACGCAGACATGGCAGGAAAAGCCGTGGCCGGGCACCGCGGTGCGACCGTGGTTCACCAGCTTGCCGACGACGAAGTGCAGTTGCAGGTCGGGCCGCGGCTCGCCCGGCTCGCTCCTGATGAAGCCGCCGGCCTCGGCGAAGTTGGTGGTCAGCGGACCGCGGCGCTCGCGCCGCCAGCGCCGGATGTCGCCCACGGTGCGCCAGGCCCCGGCGGGCGACAGGCCGAAGAGCTCGCGCGCGCCCGGCACGTCCCAGACCTGCACCACGTCCGGGTGGTCGTGCAGGTGCGCGCCCACGCCGGGCAGGTCCAGGGCCACGGGCAGGCCATGCTCGCGCAGGTGCGCGCCCGGCCCTATGCCCGAGAGCATCAGCAGCTGCGGGGACTGGAACGCACCGGCGCTCAGGACGACCTCGCGCTCGGCGTGCAGCGTCCTTTCCTGCCCGCCATGGCGGTAGGCCACGCCCACGGCGCGCTGGCCCTGCAGCAGCACGCGCGTGGCATGGGCGCCGGTGATCACGTGCAGGTTGGGCCGCTGCCGGTGGGGCGCGAGGTAGGCCTTGGCGGCGGAAAAGCGCTCGCCCGCCTTGTGCGTGACCTGGTACAGCCCCACACCCTCCTGGCTGGCGCCATTGAAGTCCGGGTTGTGCGCATGGCCCGCCTGCACGCCCGCCTGCACGAAGGCGTGCGCATAGGGGTTGGGGTCGCACAGGTCCATCACGTGCAGCGGCCCGCCCGTGCCGTGCCAGGCGTCGGCGCCGCGCAGGTTGTCTTCGCCGCGCCTGAAGACCGGCAGCACTTCGTCCCAGCCCCAGCCGGCATTGCCCTCGGCGGCCCAGGCGTCGTAGTCCTCGGGCGCGCCGCGCATGTAGATCATGGCGTTGACCGAGCTCGAACCGCCCAGCACCTTGCCGCGCGGCTGGTAGCCGCGCCGTCCTCCCAGCCCGGCCTGCGGCACCGTCTGAAAGCCCCAGTTGGCCGAGCCCAGCCGGGCCAGCAGGGCCAGGCCCGCGGGGCAGTGCAGCAGCACGCTCTTGTCCACCGGGCCGGCTTCGAGCAGCGTGACCTGCACGCCGGGGTCTTCGCTCAATCGGGCGGCCAGCACGCAGCCGGCCGAGCCGGCGCCCACGATCACATAGTCCATGCAGAGTTCTCCTGTCGTCTGTCTCGCCCGCAGCCTGGAGGGTCGCGGCGCACCGCTAATATCGGCCGATTGCGGGTTTTGCACCATCAGGAGAACACTATGCACATCCACACCGTCGGCGTCGTGGGCGCGGGCACCATGGGCAACGGCATCGCGCAGGCTTGCGCGGTCTCGGGCATCGAGGTCGTCATGATCGACATCGCCCAGGGCGCGGTGGACAAGGGCCTGGCCACCGTCGCCAAAAGCCTGGAGCGGCTGCTGGCCAAGGAAAAGATCACCGAGGCGGACAAGGCCGCGGCGCTGGCGCGCATCAAAGGTTCGACCCGTTACGAGGACCTCCAGAGCGCCCAACTGGTGATCGAGGCGGCGACCGAGAACCACGAGCTCAAGAACAAGATCCTGGGGCAGCTCGACGCCCTGCTGGCGCCCGAGGTCATCATCGCCACCAACACCTCGTCGATCTCGATCACCCAGCTGGCAGCCGCCACCGGGCGCGCGGACCGCTTCGTCGGCATGCACTTCTTCAACCCTGTGCCCATGATGGCGCTGGTGGAGATCATCCGCGGCCTGCAGACCTCGGACGCCACGCACGACGCGGTCAAGGCGCTGGCCGAACGCCTGGGCAAGACGCCGATCACCGTGAAGAACGCGCCCGGCTTCGTGGTCAACCGCATCCTCGTGCCCATGATCAACGAAGCCTTCTTCGTGCTGGCCGAAGGCCTGGCCACGCCCGAGGACATCGACGCCGGCATGAAGCTCGGCTGCAACCAGCCGATAGGCCCGCTGGCGCTGGCCGACATGGTGGGCCTGGACGTGTGCCTTGCGGTGATGGAGGTCTATCTCAAGGAATTCGGCGACAGCAAGTACCGTCCCTGCCCGCTGCTCAAGGAATACGTGGCCGCCGGGCGCCTGGGGCGCAAGAGCGGGCAGGGCGTGTACCGGTACTGAGGGCACGGGGCGGCGCCGGGGCGGACCGGCGGGTCCCGCCAGCGGCCGCGATCCGGACAGCGGGGTTGCCGCGTAGCCGCGTAGCCGCGCTGTGACGGCCGGGCGGTCCCATCCGGGCCATTGCCCATTTTTGGCCATCGAGGCGGCCTGAGAGGGCTGCCTGGCATGCGCCGGAGGCTCTCTTTCCAGGAGCATCTTGCACCGTCTGAGGTACGTTTGCCCTGCCGCTTATTCAATTGTACACAATTCAATTGTGAGCAACAATACGCCCCATGCCCGCCACCGAAGCCGCCGCCAGGCCCTGCAGTCCGCCGCTGCTGCAGCTGGACAACCAGCTGTGTTTTGCGCTGTATTCGACCTCGCTGGCGGTGACCCGGCTGTACAAGCCGCTGCTCGACGCCCTCGGCCTGACCTATCCGCAGTACCTCGTGATGCTGGTGCTGTGGGAGCAGGACGCCAGGGCCGTCTCCGAGCTCGGCGAGCGCCTGTTCCTCGATTCCGGCACGCTGACCCCCTTGCTCAAGCGCCTGGAGGCCGCCGGCCTCGTGGCGCGTCAGCGCGACGCGCGCGACGAGCGGCGCGTGCGCGTCTCGCTCACGCCGCAGGGCCGCGCACTGCAGGCCAGCGCCGAGCGCGTGCCCGCCTGCATGCTGCGCGCCAGCCAATCCACCCTGGCTGAGCTGCAGGCGCTCACGCGCCAGCTGCAGGGCTTGCGCGCCCGGCTCGGCCAGGCCTGAAGCCCATCGGTTCCACCCCGCCCGCACAGGGCACCTCGCAAAGGAGAAAGCACCATGACCAAGCTCGACAAAGTCCTCTACACCGCCCGCGCCCACACCACCGGCGGGCGCGACGGCGCAGCCCGTTCCGACGACGGGCGTCTGGACGTGCAGATGTCCTCGCCCGGCTCCTCGGCGAGCGGCACCAACCCCGAGCAGCTGTTTGCCGCCGGCTATTCGGCCTGCTTCATCGGCGCGCTCAAGGCCGTGGGCGAAAAGCAGAAAACCGCCATTCCCGCGGACGTGGCGGTGGATGCCGAGGTGGACCTCGGGCCCATCCCCGGGGGCTACGGCATCGCCGTGCGCATGCAGATACACCTGCCGGGCATGGAGCGCAGCCAGGCCGAGTCCCTGGTTGCCGCCGCGCACAAGGTCTGCCCCTACTCCAATGCGACGCGGGGCAACATCGACGTGACGCTCACGGTCGCCGAATGAGCGCTGTCCTGCCGCGCATGCTGCACAAGCAGGAGCGCAAGGCGCTTGCCTGTAAAGCCTTGCAGGCCCTTTGGACCGCATGACGCCGGGCATCGATCCCGCCAGCCATTTCGTGCGCCAGCATGCGCGGCTGGACGCGCTGCTGCAGGCGCATCTGCTGGAGCTGATCGGCGGCGATTTCGCGCGTGCCGGGGAAACGTTCGCACGCTGGCGCAGCGCGCTTGCCGCGCACATCGCGATTGAAGAGCGCGAGCTGCTGCCGCATCTGCCCGCCCGGGCGCGCTGGGCGGCCAAGGTGTACGTCGCCGAGCATGAGCGCATCGCGCTGCTGGCGCAGGAGCATGCAGCGCGTCTGGCGCAGGTGCTGGCCAGCCCGCCCGGGGAGGGCGCGCCGCAGCGCCGCGCGGCGCTGTGGCTGATCGACGCCGCGCATCCGCTGCGCCACGTGCTGGAACACCACCACCAGCGCGAGGAGGGCACGCTGGCGCTGGAGCTGGCGCAGGAGCTGCAGGCGCGGGCGTGGGGCGCGCATGGCTGAAGCCGGCGCCCACGCCTACGCGGCGCTCACGCCCGACGTGGTGCTCGACGCGCTGGCCGCCTGCGGCCTGCAGGGCGATGGGCGCCTGATGGCGCTCGGTTCCTACGAGAACCGCGTCTACCAGGTCGGCCTGGACGATGGCAGCCGCGTGGTCGCCAAGTTCTACCGCCCGGGGCGCTGGAGCGCCGCGCAGATAGGCGAGGAGCACGCCTTCGCCGGGGAGCTCGCCGCGGCCGAAGTGCCCATGGTCGCGCCGCTGGCGCTGGCCGGGCAGACCCTGCACCAGCATGCGGGCTTCGCCTTTTCGGTCAGCCCCTGGCGCGGCGGGCGCATGCCGGAGCTCGACGACTTCGAGGTGCTCGAATGGCTGGGCCGCTTCATCGCCCGGCTGCACCTGGTGGGCGAGCGCCGGCCCTTCACGCAGCGCCCGCGACTGGACCTTCAGAGCTTCGCCCTGGAGCCGCGCGACTGGCTGCTGGCGCACGAGGCCGTCGCGCCCGAGGTGCGCGGTGCATGGCGCGAGGTGGTCGAAGAAGCTATTGAAGAGATAGCTGCTGGCGCAGGCGGTACGGGTGTTGCAGCCAGATTTGGCTTGCAAGATGCGCAGTTGCTGCGGGTGCATGGCGACTGCCACCCCGGCAATGTGCTCTGGACGCCGGTGGAGGAGGCCGAGGGCGGCCCGCACTTCGTGGACCTGGACGACGCGCGCATGGGCCCGGCGGTGCAGGACCTGTGGATGCTGCTCTCGGGCGAGCGGCGCCAGCGCACGCTGCAGCTGTCGGCGCTGCTCGACGGCTACGAGCAGGTGCGCGCCTTCGACCGGCGCGAGCTGGCGCTGATCGAGCCGCTGCGCACCCTGCGCCTGATCCACTACAGCGCCTGGCTGGCGCGGCGCTGGGGCGACCCGACCTTCCCCATCCACTTTCCGTGGTTCGGCTCGGGCGACTACTGGCGCGGCCAGGTGGCGCTGCTGCGCGAGCAGGTGCAGGCCCTGCGCGAGCCGCCGCTGATGGCCTGACGCGTGCGCGGCGCCGGGCCGCCGCGCCTCACTTGCCCCAGGAGTCCTTGAGCGCAGTGATGCGGTTGAACACCAGCCGCCCCGCCGCGTGGTCCTGGCGGTCGGCCACGAAGTAGCCGTGGCGCTCGAACTGGAACTTGTCGTCGGGCCGGGCCGCAGCCAGCGAAGGCTCGACCCAGGCCCTCACGGTCTTGAGGCTGTCGGGGTTCAGCAGCGCCAGGTAGTCCTTGCCGCCCGCGTCGGGCTGCGGGTCGGTGAACAGCCGGTCGTACAGGCGCACCTCGGCAGCCAGGCCGTCGTGCACGCCCACCCAGGTGATGGCCGCCCTGGCCTTGACGCTGTCGGCGCCGGGCGTGCCGCTCTTGGTATCGGCCAGGACCACGGCGTGCACTTCGGTCACGGCGCCGGTGGCGTCGCGGGCAGCACCGGTGCATTCGATCACGTAGCCGCCCTTGAGGCGCACCCGGTTGCCCACGAACAGGCGCTTGTAGCCCTTGGGTGGTGCTTCGGCGAAGTCTTCGCGCTCGATCCACGCTTCGCGCCCGAGCAGGAAGCGGCGCACGGGCGGCGCCGCGCCTTCGGTGGCGTGGGGCAGGGCGGGCAGCTCGCAGGGCTCGAGGTGGCCGGCGCCCATCACCTCGTCCCAGTTGGTCAGCACCAGTTTGAGCGGCTCCAGCACCGCCATCGCGCGGGGCGCTTGCGCCTCCAGGTCCTCGCGCAGGCAGCCGTCCAGCGTCGCGTAGTCGATCCAGGCGTAGTCCTTGGTCACGCCGATGCGCTCGCAGAACGCGCGGATGGAGGCGGGCGTGTAGCCGCGCCGGCGCAGCCCGACGATGGTGGGCATGCGCGGGTCGTCCCAGCCGCTGACGGTGCCGCTGTCCACCAGGTGCTTGAGCTTGCGCTTGCTGGTGAGCACGTAGGTCAGGTTCAGCCGTGCGAACTCGTACTGGCGCGGCTGGGGCCGGGCGATCAGGCCGCCGTCGGCCAGATGGTCGAGCAGCCAGTCGTAGAACGGGCGCTGGTCCTCGAACTCCAGCGTGCAGATGCTGTGGGTGATGCACTCGAGCGCGTCCTCGATCGGGTGCGCGAAGGTGTACATCGGGTAGATGCACCACCGGTTGCCGGTGGCGTGGTGCTCCGCATGCTTGATGCGGTAGATGGCCGGGTCGCGCAGGTTGATGTTGGGCGAGGCCATGTCGATCTTGGCGCGCAGGACCATCGCGCCATCGGCATGCAGGCCGGCGCGCATCTCGTGAAAGCGCCGCAGGTTCTCTACCGGGCTGCGCTCGCGAAACGGGCTGTTCACGCCGGGTTTGCCAAAGTCGCCGCGGCTTGCGCGCATCTCTTCGGCCGTCTGTTCGTCCACGTAGGCAAGCCCGGCTTCGATCAGGTATTCGGCCGCCCGGTACATGAAGTCGAAATAGCTGCTGGCCCAGTACAGGTTCTCCCGGCCGTTGGTGTCGCGCCAGTCGAAGCCCAGCCAGCGCACCGCGTCGATGATGCCGTCGACGTACTCCTGCTCTTCCTTCTCGGGGTTGGTGTCGTCAAAACGCAGGTGGCAGACCCCGCCATAGTTGCGCGCAAGGCCGAAGTTCAGGCAGATGCTCTTGGCGTGGCCCACATGCAGGTAACCATTGGGTTCCGGCGGAAAGCGCGTGCGGATGCGCGCCGTGTCCACCGCGCCGCCCGCCTGGTGCGCGGCATCGCCCGGGCTGCCGGCCCAGCGCTTTTGCGCGTGCGTGCCCTGGGCCAGGTCGGCCTCGATGATCTGGCGCAGGAAGTTCGTGGGTGGCGGGACAGGTTGGGCGGACGTACTCATGGCCGTGATTTTAGGCGGCGGGCATGCGCCGCCATTTACCTTCTGACACGCGGAGCACAACGTTCGGACACAAGAAAAACACCTTCCTGTGCCATCCTGAGGCTTCCCTCGTGCGTTGGTTGCACGTCTAGCGGCATGGGCCGCGTTTTCAAGGAGCAAACAATGTTGGTTCGTCGTTCCTGGTTTTCGGCCATTGCCTCGGCGGGCCTGGTCTTCACGCTGGTGCTGGCTGCGGGCAGCGCCCAGGCGCGCAGTGACGTGAGCTGGTCGGTGGGCATAGGCGTGCCTGGCGTGGTGGTCGGCGCTTCCAACGCGGGCGTGGGCTATTACGCGCCGGCGCCGGTGTACTACACGCCGCCGCCCGTCTACCGCGTACCCGCGCCGGTGTATTACGCACCGCCGCCGGTGGTCTATGCGCCGCCGGTGTACTACGCCCCGCGCCCGCACTGGCGCGGCCACCATCGGGGCTGGGAGCACCGCGGCCATCGGCGCGACCGGCGCTGAGGCGCGTTGCGGGCGGGGCGGGCCGCATAATCGCGGCTCTGTCGCCCCGCGTCCGCCGCCATGCCGCAACTCGTCTACGTTCTCAACGGTCCCAACCTGAATCTGCTCGGCACGCGCGAGCCCGAGGTCTATGGCGCGCAGACCCTGGCCGACGTGCAGCAGCTGTGCCGCCAAGCCTGCGAGCGCCACGGCCTGGAGCTGGTATTTCGCCAGAGCAACCATGAGGGCGCGCTGGTGGACAGCATCCACGAAGCCGGACGCGAGCATGCGGCCGGACGGCTGGCCGGCGTGGTGCTCAACGCCGGGGCCTACACCCACACCAGCGTGGCGCTGCCCGACGCCATCAAGGGCACCGGGGTGGCGTTGATCGAGCTGCACATCAGCAACGTCTTCGCACGCGAGGCCTTTCGCCACCATTCCTGGATTTCGCCGGTCGCGCGCGGTCTCATTTGCGGGCTGGGGGTGCAGGGCTACGCTCTGGCCATAGATGCCATCGCCCGGTGGTAGGGCAGCCCGAGGCGGTGGTGCGCCTGCAGGCGCAGGCGCGCTGCGTGCGCAGCCCGCTGGCGGGCTCGGGCGGCGCCATCGTCTGGCACGTCTGGGCCGATCGCCGGGGCGGCCATGCCCCGCTGGTGCTGCTGCATGGCGGCAGCGGCAGCTGGACGCACTGGCTGCGCAATATCGAAGCCTTGGCGTCCAGCGGGCGCGAGGTCTGGGCGGTGGACCTTCCGGGCTTCGGCGATTCGGCCGCGGTGCCCGGCGCGCAGGACGTGGATGCACTGCTGCCCGCGCTGCTGGCCTCGCTGCGCAGCGTGGTTCCGGGCGCGCCCTGCGATCTGGTGGGCTTTTCTTTCGGGGCCATGGCGGCCGGGTTGCTGCAGGCCGCCCGGCCCGGGCTGGCCCGCAGCCTGGTGCTGGTGGGCGCGCCCGGCATGACGACGACGCGGCCGAACCGCGTGGACCTGCGTGGCTGGCGCCATCTGCCGGAGCTGTCCGCACAGCTGGCGGTGCACCGGCACAACCTCGCGGCCATGATGTTTGCCGATGCGGCGCGCATCGACGAGGCGGCGCTGCAGCTGCACGCGCGCAATGCCGAGCGCGACCGCCTGACGCGCCGGCGTCTGTCCAATACCGACATCCTTGCGCGTGCGCTGGAGCGGGTCGCCTGCCCGGTGCATGCCATCTATGGCGAGCACGACGCGCTCTACCGCGGGCGCTTTGCCGAGCTGCGCGCGGCCTGGGCCGCCAGCGCCCGCGATTTTCGCGGCCTGCACCTGCTGGAGGGCGTCGGGCACTGGGCGCCCTATGAGCAGGCGCCGGCCTTCAACCAGCTGCTGCTGCAGCTGCTGGACGCGCCTGCGCCCTGAGGCGACGCTGAACAAGTCCCTCGCGCGCCGCGCATCCCGGCTTGCTGCGGTCTGCGGCGTTGCAAATCCTCGCGATAGCTACGGCTGTCGCTGCGGTTTGCGCCTTGCAGCCCATCCCCAGGCTGGGCGCGCGCCATCGCGGGAACTTGTTCAGCGTCGCCCTAATCGCGCCTGAGCAGCACCGCGCCGATGGCGACGACCACGCAGACCATGGCCGCGAGGTCTTGCCAGTGCGGCCATTCACCGATCACGAAGGGTGCGCTCAGGATGCCGACCATGGGCACGGCCATCACGCTCATCGCGCTGGTGGTGGGCGGCAGCACGCGCACCAGCGCAAACCAGATCACCTGGGCCAGCCCGTAGTTGATGAACACGCTCCACACCAGGCTGGCCCAGACCGGGGCGCTGAAATGCCACTGCTGCGGCGGCTCCAGCCAGATGGCCAGCGGCCACAGCGCCAGGGAGGCCAGCACCATCATCCAGACCACCAGGGTTTCGGCCGGCATGCTCAGGTGGGCGCGGCGCATCCAGATGGTGCCCAGCGCCCAGCTGAAGGCCGCGCCCTGCATCCAGGCGATGCCGGCCGGACGCCCGGCAATCTGGGCCAGCTCGTTCCACAGCAGCAGCGTGATGCCCGCCAGGACCGCCAGCACGCCCACCAGCAGCCGTCCGGTGAGCTTTTCGCGGTAGAACAGCACCGACAGCAGCACCGTCCAGACCGGCATGGTGAAGCCCAGCGTGGCCGCGCGTCCCGCAGGCAGTTGCGCCACGCCGATGATGGACAGGGCGTGCCAGCCCAGAATGTTGGGCAGCCCCAGCACCACCACCGCGCGCCATTCGGCCCAGCCGTGCGGCAGCAGGCGCAGGCCGCGCGAGCGAAAATACAGCGCCAGCACCAGCGCGCCGCCGAACATGGTCAACGCGCGAAAATGCAGGGGCCCCATCTCGCGCAGCGTCACCTTCATGACCGGCCAGTTGATGCCCCAGGCAAGCACCAGCAGGACGAGGCCGACCGTTTGTCGGCGCGAGAGCAGGGACATTGGGGGCAATCGGCGAGGGCTAGAAGGGGCGGGGATGGTAACCACGGCAGCGCTGCTCGAGCGCGAGGCGCAGATCACCGCGATCCGCGCGCAGGGCGCGGGCGGGCAGAACGTGAACAAGGTCTCGAGCGCGGTGCACCTGCGCTTTGACGTGGCCGCCTCCGCCCTGCCCGCCGAGCTCAAGCAGCGCATCCTGGCGTTGTCCGACGCCCGCGTCACCACCGAGGGCCAGGTGCTCATCAAGGCGCAGCGCTACCGCACGCAGCAGGCCAACCGGCGCGACGCGCTGGCGCGCCTGCGGGAGCTGGTGGAGCAGGCGGCGCGCCCCGTCCTGCCACGCAAGGCGACGCGGCCCACGCGCGCCTCGCGGGAGCGGCGCCTGCAGGCCAAGCGCCTGCGCGGGGCCGTGAAAGCCTTGCGCGGCCAGCCCCGAGATTGAGAATGAAATCCGGCTGAAACGCCCGCCCATCCAGCGCATCAAGCTATGTAAAACAGAGTTCTCAACGCCGGCTTCCGGCGCTGTCCACGATGGTCTGCAGGCCGGCGCCGTCCAGAATGCGCACCTGGCGGTGCTTGACCTCGATCAGCCCCTCGTCGGCAAAGCGCGAGAAGGTGCGGCTCACCGTCTCCAGCGTCAGCCCCAGGTAGCTGCCGATTTCCTCGCGCGTCATGCGCAGCACCAGCTCGGCCTCGGAGAAGCCGCGCACGTGCAGGCGCTGCAGCAGATTCATCAGGAAGGAGGCGACGCGCTCTTCGGCGCGCATGCTGCCCAGCAGCAGCATCACGCCATGGTCGCGCACGATCTCGCGGCTCATGATCTTGTGCACATGGGTCTGCAGCGCCGGCACCTCGCGCGACAGCGACTCGATGCGGTCGTAGGGCATTTCGCAGACCTCGGCGTCTTCCAGCGCCAGCGCGTCGCAGGTGTGCTCGTCCGAGACGATGCCGTCGAGCCCCATGATCTCGCCGGCCATCTGAAAGCCCGTGACCTGCTCGCGCCCGTCGCTGGCGGTCACGCGCGTCTTGAAGAAGCCCGAGCGGATCGCGTACAGCGCGCTGAAACGGTCGCCGCGCGAATACAGCGGCTTGCCGCGCTTGACGCGCCGGCGCGTGGTCACCAGCGTATCGAGGCGCTCCATGTCGGCCGCGCTGATGTCCACGGGCATGCACAGTTCGCGCAGGCTGCAGCGCGAACAGGCGATCTGGAGGGCGCGGTGGGGCATGGCTGGCTTGTCCTCTGGGGCAGGGATGGGTGATTCTAGGATGGCCCGCCCCGATTCCTTGATGGCGATCAAAGACAGCGGCAGCAGCGACGGCGACAGTTCTGCGTTTGCATCGGATGGCCGCATTGCCATTCAGGACTGCCATGCCCACGATTACCCCAGAGCTCATCTCCCGCTTCGACGTGCCGGGGCCGCGCTACACCTCCTACCCGACGGCCGACCGCTTCGTCGAAGCCTTCGGCGAAGAAGACTACCGCCATGCGCTCGCCCAGCGCCAGCTCGGCACGAGCCTGGCGGCGCAGCCGCTGTCGCTGTACGTGCACTTGCCGTTCTGCGAATCGCTGTGCTACTACTGCGCCTGCAACAAGATCATCACCAAGCACCACGAGCGCGCCGCGCCCTATCTTGCCTACGTCGAGCGCGAGCTCGACCTGCACGTCAAGCACCTGGGCGGGCCCGGCCAGAGCGTGAGCCAGCTGCACTTTGGCGGCGGCACGCCCACCTTCCTGAACGACGAGGAACTGGCCGACCTGATGGCCATGCTGCGCAAGCGCTTTGCCTTTGCGCCCAAGGGTGAATACTCGATAGAGATAGACCCGCGCACCATCAGCGCCGAACGCCTGCAGGTGATCCGCGAGCTGGGCTTCAACCGCCTGAGCTTCGGCGTGCAGGACTTCGACCCCGAGGTGCAGAAGGCGGTGCACCGCGTGCAGCCGGCCGAGCAGGTGTTCGAGCTGGTCGCGGCCGCGCGGCGCATCGGCTTTGATTCCATCAACGCCGACCTGATCTACGGCCTGCCCAAGCAGACGCCCGAATCGTTCGCGCGCACCATCGCGCAGATGGCCGAGCTGCGGCCCGACCGCATCGCGCTCTACGCCTACGCCCACCTGCCCGCGCGCGTGAAGTCGCAGCGCCACATCAAGACCGCCGACATTCCGGTGGCCAATCACAAGGTGGCCATGCTGTCGCACTCGATAGCGGCCTTCGAGGAGGTGGGCTACGTCTACATCGGCATGGACCATTTCGCGCTCCCGGACGACTCGCTCGCCGTGGCCAAGCGCCAGGGGCGGCTGCACCGCAACTTCCAGGGCTACAGCACCCAGCCCGACTGCGACCTGATCTCGCTGGGCATCTCGGCCATAGGCAAGGTCGGCGCCACCTACAGCCAGAACGCCAAGGACCTGCTGCAATACCAGGACATGCTCGACCACGGGCACCTGCCCATCGTGCGCGGCGTGGCCCTGAGCCATGACGACGTGTTG
This sequence comes from Comamonas flocculans, assembly GCF_007954405.1. Classification (NCBI taxonomy): domain Bacteria; kingdom Pseudomonadati; phylum Pseudomonadota; class Betaproteobacteria; order Burkholderiales; family Comamonadaceae; genus Comamonas; species Comamonas flocculans. The sequence continues at coordinate 2,293,213 of NZ_CP042344.1, forward strand.
CGCCGCGCCGTCATCAACGCGCTGATGTGCCAGGGCCGCGTGCAGTTCGAGTCGGTGGAGGCGGCGCACCTGATCGACTTTCGCGCCACCTTCGCCAGCGAGCTCGCGCGTCTGCGCGCCATGCACGACGACGGCCTGGTGCATCTGAGCGCCAACGCCATCGACGTCACCCCCATGGGCTGGTTCTTCGTGCGCGGCATCGCCATGGTGTTCGACAAGTACCTGCAGGCGCGCGAGAGCCGCGCGCAGTATTCCAAGATCCTCTGACGCGGCGTCGCCTTCCAGGGTGGCAACTGCATGCAATGCCCCGGGCCTGCGCTGCAATGCAAGGCCGAATGACGCCGCCACCGCGGCCGGCGCGACGTGCGGGGGCCTTCGTATACAGTGGCGGCTGCCCGGGTGATCGACGGAGTCCTTTTTGTCAGCCACACCTTCCTTGCAGCCATCGCATGCGCGCAGCCCATGGTGGTGGCTGGGGCTGGCATGGTTGGCGGCGGGCCTGGTGCTGGTGCTCAACGGCTGGCAGGAGCACCGCGCCACGGCCGAGCGCGCGCGCCAGCAGCTGAGCCTGCAGGCCGCAGGACTGCACGACAACCTGGCGCTGCAGCTCGACGCCACCAACGACGCGCTGCACAGCCTGCTGGCCGAACTGCCGGACTTGCAGGCCCTGGGCGACGGCCCGGCCCAACTCACCGTGCGGCTGCGCGCCTATGCCGACGCCATGCCGGTGGTGCAGTACCTGAGCCTGCTCGACGCCGAGGGCAACATCACTGTCAGCAGCGACCCCAACCTGGTCGGCAAGAACTCCGGCCAGCGTGACTATTTCGCGGCGGCGCGGGCCGCGGCGTCGCCGCAGACGCTGGTGGTGTCGCCGCCATTTCGCGGCGCCCTGGGCGGCTGGTTGATGGTGCTGGCGCGCCAGGTGCGTTCCGCCGACGGGCGCTTTGCCGGCGTGCTGGTGGCGGCGGTGGACGCCGATTACTTTCGCCTGCTGATGCGCCCGCTGGGCCAGGCGCCGGACATGCTGGTGAGCCTGTCGCACGGCGACGGCCTGCGCTTTCTGGCGCTGGGCCGCGAAGGCGAGGCCGAGGGCGTGGACCTGCGCGTGGCCGGTAGTGCCTGGTTGCGCCACCACGACAGCGGCCAGCGCGCCAGCTTCCTGCGCGCGCCCATGCGCCCGGGCGAGGCCAAGCTGCAGATGGTGGCGCTGCGTACGCTGCAGCCACCCGAGCTGCACATGGACAAGCCGCTGGTGCTGGCCGTCGGGCGCGATCAAGCAGCCGTCTTCGCCGCCTGGCGCCGTGACGCCCGCTGGAGCCTGCTGCTGTGGCTGGCTGCCGGCGTGCTGGCTGCCGGCACGCTGGCGCGGATGCAGCGCAAGCGCCGCCAGCTGCAGCGCGAGCAGGCCGAGCGCGCCGCGCGCGAGGCAGAAAACCAGGCGCACTGGGACGTGGTACTGTCGGCCACCCGCCAGGGTTTGTGGGACTACGACGCCGCCAGCGGCAAGGTCAGCCATTCGCCGCAGTGGTATGGGCTGCTGGGCTACGTGCAAGAGGCCTTCGAGCGCGACGGCCAGACCTGGGAAGACCTCACCCATCCGGACGACCGCGCCAAGGTGGCGCAGGAATGGCAGCAGCTGCTGAGCGGTGAAAAAGAGCATTTCGAGGCCACGCACCGCCTGCGCTGCGCCGACGGCAGCTATCGCTGGTTCGCCTGCCAGGGGCGCGTGACGGCGCAGGACGCACGGGGCCTGCCCGAGCGGGTGTTCGGCACGCTCTCGGACGTTTCCGAGCGGCGCCAGCAGGAAGAGATGCTGCAGCGCCTGACGGAAAACCTGCCCGGCGTGCTCTACCAGTACCAGCTCGACCCCGATGGCCACCACCATTTCCCCTACGCCAGCCCGGGCGTGGTGAACATCTACGGCTTCAGCGCGCAAGAGCTCAAGCACGACGCCGAGCCGCTGTTCGCGCACATCCGCCCCGGCGACCTGCAGCGGGTGGCCGAGGGCGTGCGCCGTTCGGCGCGCGAGCTGAGCGAATGGACTGCCGAATACCGCTACGAGATTCCGGGGCGCGGCCCGCGCTGGCTGTCCGGACATGCGCGGCCGCAGCGCCTGCCCAGCGGCGCCACGCTCTGGAACGGCTACATCAGCGACGTGACCGAGGCCAAGGAGCAGAGCCTGCGCCTGCAGGCCACCGAGCGCGTGCTGCAGCAGCTCATGAGCGAGATGCCCGTGGGGCTGTGCATGGTCGACGCCCGGCACCACATGTACTTTCGCAACCAGCGCTTTCTCGACCAGCTCGGCTACGACGAACACGCCGTGCCCACGCTGCGTGAATGGGCGCTCAAGGCCTATCCCGACGCCGACTACCGCGCCGAGGTCGCCGCGCGCTGGAAGCAGGCCAAAGCCGAGGCGGTAAACGGCCAGATTGCGGCGCAGTCCTACCGCATCGTCTCGCGCGACGGCGCGCACCATGTGATGGACGTCGCCGGGCTGATCTTTGGCGACAAGCTGCTCATCACCTTCCAGGACCACACCGCCCACCTGGCACAGAATGAATGGCTGCGCAAGCTGGCCTATGTCGATGGCCTCACGGGCATAGCCAACCGGCGCAGCTTCGACGAGGCGCTGGCCGCCGAATGGAGCCGCTGCGCCCGCGCGGGGCTGCCGCTGTCGGTATTGATGATAGACATCGACCACTTCAAGGCCTACAACGACTTGTACGGCCACCAGAAGGGTGACGCCTGCCTGCAAACCGTGGCGCGTACGCTGAGCGAGAGCATGGCCCGCCCGCACGACCTGCTGGCGCGCTATGGTGGCGAAGAGTTCGTCTGCCTGCTGCCGCAATGCGACCTGGAGGGCGCGCGCGTGGTCGCCGAGCGCCTGTGCGGCGCGGTCTTCGGCCAGGCTCTGGTGCACGAGGGCTCGTCCGCGGCGCCCTGCGTAACCATCAGCGTGGGCGTGGCCTGCGCCATCCCCGACCTGCAGCGCGACCCGGCGACGCTGACCGAACTGGCGGACGTGCACCTGTACCGGGCCAAACTTACCGGGCGCAACCGCGTCAGCGACGGCCGCAGTGACCCCTGAAAAGAGAGCTGGAAGCGCAATGTGGGCGGGCGCTGAGGCCCATTTTGACCAATAATTCTTGACCCATGAGCATGCAGGAACCAAGCCAATTGCAGGTGGCGGACCCCGCAGCCTGGCCCGTCGCGCCCGGTTGGGCGCCCCTGGTGGCGCAGTTCTTTGCCAGCCCGCGCGGGCTGGCCCTGCTGGACTTCCTGCGCCAGCGCCTGGCCGCCGGCGCCAGCGTCTTTCCGCCCCGGCCGCTGCGTGCGCTGGAGCTGACCGCGCCCGAAGCGGTGCGCGTGGTCATCCTCGGACAAGACCCCTACCACGGCCGCGGGCAGGCGGAGGGCTTGGCCTTTTCGGTTGCGCCCGGTGTGCCGCTCCCGCCTTCATTGCGCAACATCTTCAAGGAATTGCAACGCGATCTGGGCACGCCCTGGCCGGCTTTCCCGGACCCCGGCGGCTCGCTGGTGCGCTGGGCGCGCCATGGGGTGCTGCTGCTCAACACCTGTCTGACGGTGGAAGAGGGCCAGCCCGCGAGCCACGCCGGCAAGGGTTGGGAGCAGCTGAGCGACGCGGTCATCCGCCAGGTGGCCGGGGGTGAGCGGCCGCTGGTTTTCATGCTCTGGGGCAGCCATGCGCAGGCCAAGCGGGCGCTGATTCCCCAGGATCGTGGCCATCTCGTGCTCTGCGCCAACCACCCTTCGCCGCTGTCGGCGCTGCGCCCGCCCAGGCCCTTCATCGGCTGTGGTCATTTCAGCCAGGCCCGCGCCTTCCGGTTGGAGCATGGCGGTTGAGGCGCTAAGCTAGCGCTGCGCCTGAGCGCCGCCCGTTCCGGGGCCGCGTCGTTCGGCGCCAGCCTTGCCACCACCGGAGCCGCCATGCCACAGTCAGACCCCACCGAACTGCGCCCGCCGCGCCCCCGCAGCCGCCGCGGCCCGGGATGGCTGCTGTTGCTGGTGCTGCTGGCGGCGGGCATAGGCTGGTATGCATGGAATGTGCGCAGCAGCGCCAGCGGTGCGGCAGCGCCGGGCGCCACGGACACCCAGCAGGCCGCGGTGCAGCAGCCGGCGCCCACGGACGCTGCGCCCGGCGCCGAGCCGCAGGAGGGCGAGATCCAGAACCCCATCGAAGAGCCGCTGGGCGAGCAGGCCGTGCTGCCGGCGCTGGACGAGTCCGACGTCGACGTGGGCAAGGAGCTCGCGCAATTGCTGGGCGGACAGCGTGCCGGTGCCTTTTTGCAGCTGGACGCCTTCGTGCGCCGCGCCGTCGCCACGGTGGACAACCTGGCGCGCGAGCAGGCCCCGGCGCGCATGTGGCCGGTACACCCTATGCCCGGGCGCTTCACGGTGCACGAACAGGGTGGGGCGCAGCGCATCGCCGCGGAAAATTCCGCGCGCTACGAAGCCTTCGTCGCGTTGGCCGAGAGCGTGCCCGCTGCCGCGGCGGCGCAGCTGTATGCGCGCTTGTACCCGCTGTTTCAGGTGGCTTACGAAGAGCTGGGCTACCCCGGCAAGTACTTCAACGACCGCCTGGTGGCGGTGATCGACCACCTGATGGCCAGCCCCGAGCCGGCCGAACCGCCGGCGGTGCATCTGGTGAGCGTGGCCGGGCAGGTGCAGTCGCTGCAACCCTGGGTGCGCTACGAGTTCCTCGACCCGCAACTGCAGCAGCTGTCGGCCGGCCAGAAGATCATGGTGCGCGTGGGGCTGGACAAGGAGCGCCGCCTCAAGCGCGTGCTCGCCGGACTGCGCGCCCAGGTGGCCAAGGCCGCTCCCCCCAAAGCGGGACAGTAGCCGGATGCCGCGCTTTGCCGCCAACCTCTCCATGCTCTATGGCGAGCATGGCTTTCTGCAACGCTTTGCCGCGGCCGCGGCCGACGGCTTCGAGGGGGTGGAATACCTCTTTCCCTACGCCTGGGCCGCGCCCGAGCTGTCGCAGCGCCTGCGGGATGCGGGCCTCACCCAGGTGCTGTTCAACGCGCCGCCGGGCGATTGGGAGGCGGGCGAGCGCGGCCTGGCCTGCCTGCCGGGGCGCGAGGCCGAATTTCGCGCCGGCATGCTGCAGGCGCTGGACTATGCGGCGCAGCTCGGCTGCGCGCAGATCCACGTCATGGCGGGCATTGCGCCGGCCGGTGCGGCGCCCGCGCAGCTTGCCGACTGCTATCGCGCCAACCTGCACTGGGCCGCGCGGCAGGCGGCGCCGGCGGGCGTGCAGCTGCTGATCGAGCCGCTCAATGCGCGCGACTTTCCGGGCTACTTCCTCACCCACCAGGCGCAGGCCCACGCACTGGTGCAGGAGCTCGGCCTGGCCAACCTCAAGGTGCAGATGGACCTGTACCACTGCCAGATCACCGAGGGCGACGTGGCAATGAAGATCCGCCGCTACCTGCCCACGGGCAGGGTGGCGCATCTGCAGATTGCCGGCGTGCCCGCGCGCCACGAGCCCGACGAGGGCGAGCTCGACTACCGCTACCTGTTCGCAGTGCTCGACGATGTGGCCGCGCAGTGCGGCTGGCGTGGCTGGGTGGGCTGCGAATACCGCCCGCGCGCCGCCACCAGTGCGGGCCTGGCGTGGCGGCGCGCGCTCAGCCCGGCTGCACCGGCTGAAAGAATGCCTTGAGCAAGGGCACGAGCGCGGGAAATTCCTCGGCAAAGCGCGGCGGGTCGACGAACCAGGCCTCGCAGGCCACGGCGAAGAATTCGCCCGGCGCGCTGGCGCCGTAGGCGTCGAGCCAGGGCCAGGGCTCGCCGAAGCGCTCGGCCATGCGCACCCGGTCGCGAAAGTCCACGTAGGCCGCGCTCCAGACGCGCCGCCACAAGCGCCGCGCCTCACGCACCGAATCCATGCCCATGAAACCCGGCGGCAGCGGCGGACAGCCGTCGGCGCGCCCCGCCTTCATGTCGATCTTGTGCATGAACTCGTGTATCACCACGCTGCTGTGGCGCTGGCCGGCCTCGTGCACCGCCGGCCAGACCAGCATGATGGGGCCGTGCTCCATGGCCTCGCCCAGCAGCACCTCGTGGTAGTGGTGCACCACGCCCGCGGCGTCCATGGAGCTGCGCAGCGCCAGCGCCTCGGTCGGGTGCACCACGATGCCGACGAAGTCGTCGTACCAGGCCAGCGCCTGGCGTGGTTCGCCCCAGTGCAGCAGTGGCAGGCAGGCCTGGGCGGCAATGGCTACGGCCATGGCGTCGCTCACCTCCAGGCCGTGCGCGCCGGTAAATTCCTTGCGCCGCAGGAACAGTGCCGCCAGCACCCGCAGCTTGGCCTGCTCCTGCAGACTGAGCGCGCGCAGGAAGCCGTAGTGGGCGATGGTGGGCAGCCAAAGTGCGTCGCTGATGGGCCGCACCGGTGCCACCATGGCCACGAGGCGCTGCAGCAGGCGGGCCACGGCGCGGCGCATCAGCCGCCCGCCAGTTCGATGCGCTGCGCGCCCGTGGTGCCCAGGCGCAGCGCCTGGGCGCGCCGGGGTGCATGGTCCAGGTCCCAGTCGCTCAGCACCAGGCGCCTGCGCCCCGCGGCCAGCGCATGCTCGGCCGGCCGGTGCGTGTGCCCATGCACCAGGGTCTGCGCGCCAGCGGCCTGCAGCCAGGCGCCGGCGGCGGCGGCATCCACATCGGCCCAAAGCGCTTGCGCGTGCTTGCGCGCTTCGCTTTCGCCGCGCATGGCCCTGGCCTGGGCCTGGCGCTGCGTCAGGCTCTGCGAGAGCCAGCGCGACTGCCAGTCGGGCGCGCGCACCATGGCGCGAAACTGCTGGTAGGGCGTGTCTTCCAGGCACAGCGCGTCGCCGTGGCTCAGCAGCCAGCGCTGCTCGCCCAGTTGCAGCAGCGTCGGGTCCTCAAGCAGCGCGATGCCCGTTGCCCGGGCAAAGCCGGCGCCAATCAGAAAGTCCCGGTTGCCGTGCATGAACCAGATCGGCAGGCGCTCGCGCGCCTGGCGCAGCAGGGCGCAGGCCCGGGCTTCGAAGCTGGCTGCATCCTGCAGCACGTCGTCGCCGACCCAGACTTCGAACAGGTCGCCCAGGATGCATACCGCATCGGCCGGGGTGGTGGCCAGGTAGTCGAGCAGCGCCGCGAGCGTCGCGGGGTGCGCGGCGTCCAGGTGCAGGTCGGAGATGCAGTCCACCGCCCGCCACTGCGCCGGCACGTCCAGGCGGGCGATGGGCGGGGTGGCTGCGGGCATGCTCAGAGCGCGACGGCCTTGTCGATCACCACGGCCTCGGAAGGTACGTCGTCGTGGTAGCCCTTGCGCGTGGTGCGCACCTTGCGGATCTCGTCGACCACGTCCTGACCCTGCACCACCTTGCCGAATACCGCATAGCCCCAGCCCTGGCCGCTGGGTGCGGTGTGGTTGAGGAAGTCGTTGTCCACCACGTTGATGAAGAACTGCGCGGTGGCGCTGTGCGGGTCGCCCGTGCGCGCCATGGCGACTGTGTACTTGTCGTTCTTCAGGCCGTTGGCCGCCTCGTTCTTGATCGGCGCGTCGGTGGGTTTTTGCTGCATGTCGGCGGTAAAGCCCCCGCCCTGGATCATGAAGTTCTTGATCACCCGGTGAAAGATGGTGCCGTCGTAATGGCCCTTGTTCACGTAGGCGAGGAAGTTGGCGCTTGATTCGGGCGCCTTGTCGCTGTCCAGCTCCAGCACGATGACCCCGGGTTTGGCGCCGTCGGCGGTGTTCAGGGTCAGGTTCAGTTGTACTTGCGGATGGCTCATGGTGGTTCCTTAAGGGACGATGGTGGCGGATTCGATCACCACGGGCGTGGTGGGTACGTTCTGGTGCGGCCCGCGGTTGCCGGTGGCCACGGTCTTGATCTTGTCGACCACTTCCTTGCCCTCGATCACCTTGCCGAAGACGGCGTAGCCATGGCCATCGGGCTTGGGTGCATTCAGGCCGTCGTTGTCCTTGACGTTGATGAAGAACTGCGCGGTGGCCGAGTTCGGGTTGGCGGTGCGCGCCATCGCGATCGTGTAGGCGTCGTTCTTCAGACCATTGTCGGCTTCGAGCGGCACCGGCGCGCGCGTGGGCTTTTGCACCATGTCGGTGGTGAAGCCGCCGCCCTGGATCATGAAGCCGTTGATCACGCGGTGAAAGATGGTGCCGTCGTAGTGCTGCTCGCGCACGTACTGCAGGAAGTTGTCCACCGTCTTGGGAGCCTTGGCGCAGTCCAGTTGCACCACGATGTCACCCAGGCTGGTGGCGAGTTTCACCTTGGGCTGGCTGTCGTCTGCGGCGTGCGCGGGCAGCGCGGCTGCAGTCACGAGCAAGGCCAAGCAGGCACTGCGGCGAGAAGTCATCCTATGATTCCTTCGTAGAAAATGCGCCATTGCGTGCCCTGGCGCGTCCAGTACTGGCGGCGCACCGGGCCCGTGCGCTCGCCCTGGGCCACTTCACCGAAAGTGACCACCATGGTCTCGTGCGTATCCACCCAGCGCAGCAGGCTCAGCTCCTTGAGCTGCAGCACCCGCCCGGCCAGCGCGGTGGTTTCGTTCTGCAGCTCGAGCGCCCAGTCGCTGAGGCCGAGTTCGACGCGGTTCTTGCGCGCCCTGAAGTCCGGCGCGTAGTAGCTTATCAACTGCTGCAGGTTGCCCCGGGTCTTGGCGCGGCTCCAGTCCTCCAGCACGGCCTGGAATTCGCGGCGCTCGCGCTCGCTTTGCTGCGCCGCCGGCGCCTGCCATTGCAGCGCGCCGGCGATCACCACGGGCGTGGTGCGCGGCTCCACCCTCTGCAGCAGCCGGGCCAGATCGGGGTTGGACAGGGCCACGCAGCCGTCGGTCGCCAGCGGCGCGCGCGCAAACTGGTTCGAGGGCGTGCCGTGCAGCCAGATGCCGCTGCCTGTCTTGCCGCGCGCCTGGTCCAGCGCGTTGGGGTAGTTCAGCGGCAGCGCCCCTATGCCGTAGATGTCCTGCAGCGTGGCGGGGTCGAGCCGCGCAGTGATGAAGTACACGCCCAGCGGCGTGCGCTGGTCGCCCTCGCTCGACTTCTCTATGCCCAGCTTGCCGACCGAGGCGTAGTAGTCGGCCACGAGCCGCAACCCCGCCGCGGTGTTCTCGAACAGGTACAGGCGCGAGAGTGATGCATCGACCGCAATCGCGTGGCGGTAGCGCGGCGCCAGCTGCAGGAACTGCGTGGGAATGCTGCCGGGCGGGCGCTGCGCCAGTTGTCCATGGGCCGCCACGCGCTGGCGCGATTCGGTGCGCAATTCCTGCAGTGCCGTGCCTGGCGGCGCCTGCGGCACGTCGCCCAGCTGGCGCAGCGGCCGCATGCGGGCGCTGAGCAGGTCGCCCAGTGTGAGCTGGGCCAGATGGAAGTTGGGGTAGTCGCGCACCAGCTTCTGCGCCTGTTCCAGCGCCTTGCCGGCCTGCCCGGCGCGGGTCAACGCGTATACAGCGAGCAGGCGCGCCTCGGCGTCCGCCCCCTGCGCGGGCGCGGGTGTCCGGGCCTTGGCGGGCTTCTTGTGGGTGCGGGCCGCCGTGCTGCCCGGCTGTGCGAAGGCGGGCACCGGGCCCGCCAGCAGCGCCGCCAGGGCCAATACCACGAGGGCGAAACGGCCATGGTGGCGTGCGAAATCGGTCATGAAAGGCTGCATGTGCAGGAATGCCGCGGCCCCCTCCGGGGGGCGCCGCACGCTACCTGCCTACGGATTCGCGGGTGATCTTCCAGTTCCCGTCCTGCCTGATCAGCGTCAGCGTCTTGGAAGAATTCACGCGCAGTGCGTCGCCCTGGTATTCCTGGCGAAAGCTGGCGCTGGCCTGCTCCCCCTGAACCTTGATCTTGAGGTCGTGCAGCTTCACGCTTATCTGGGACTTGCCGACGATGCGCGCGTGCCTGTCCTTTTCCCAGGCGGTGCGCGACTGCTGCCCGGCGGGAGAAAAATCGTCGGCATAGGCGCCCAGGTAGGCCTGCATGTCCTTGTCCGACCAGGCCCGGGCCCAGGCCTGCACCGCGTGAGCGACGGCCTGCTCGGCCGCCTGCGCGTCCGCGGCTGACGCATCGGGAGAGGTCGCGGCTGCCGGTGCCGCCGCGGGCGCCGGGGAAGCCTGCGCTGCCGGGGTGGCTTCGGCGGTGTTGACCGGGCGCGCGGGTACCAGGTCGCGTATCAGCGCGAGCTTGGGCTTGAGACTTTCGCTGCTGGAGCCGTCGAGCTGCAGCGCCTTGTTGTAGGCCTGCCCGGCCAGCTTGGCGTAGATGTCGCCCAGGTTCTCGTGCGCGGTGGCGTAACTCGGGTTGGTGCGTATCGCCATTTCCAGCGCGGCACGCGCCTTGTCGAGCTGGTTCTCCTGGGCGTAGAGCACGGCCAGGTTGTTGTAGGGCTCGGGCAGCTCGGGGTAGTCGCGCGTCAGCTCGGTGAAGGTTTCGATCGCGGCCCGGGTCTGGCGGCTCTCGCTTTGCGCGACGCCGTGCAGGAAGCGCAATTGCGGGTCCTTGGGCGTGGCGGCCAGGCGCTGCTCCACCTGCACCAGCGCCTGCGAAGCCTTGCCGTCCCTGAGCAGGGCGGTGATGTCGGCGTAGTCGCTGGCGTGGACCGCCGCAGTGCACAGCAGCAGGGCTGCCGCTGTCTGCAGCAGCCGGGCAAGAGGGTGGCGAAGAGGCAGCATGGGGATGTGGCGGATGCGGGGGTGGACCGCCGATTTATACTGCGGCGGATTCTATCCGAGGGGGTCTGGCGCTCCGGTGGGGCTGCCGCGGCGGCAGCGCCTTGCCGGCCAGCCCCGCAACCACCCATGAGTTTGCGTATCTACAGCACGCTGGGGCGTGCGGTGCAGCCTTTTGCCCCGATGCAGCCCGGCCATGTGCGCATGTATGTCTGCGGCATGACGGTCTATGACCTGTGCCACCTGGGGCATGCGCGCTCCATGGTGGCCTTCGACGTGGTACAGCGCTGGCTGCGCACCAGCGGCTGGCGCGTCACCTACGTGCGCAACATTACCGACATCGACGACAAGATCATCCAGCGCGCGGTGGAAAATGGCGAAAGCATACGCAGTCTGACCAACCGCATGATCGCCGCGCTGCACGAGGACGCCGACGCGCTGGGCATAGAGCGCCCGACGCACGAGCCGCGCGCCACCGACTACGTGCCGCAGATGCTCACGCTGATAGGCCGGCTGCAGGACAGGGGCCTGGCCTACCAGGCGGGTGAGGGCGGCGACGTGAATTTTGCGGTGCGCAACTTTCCCGGCTACGGCAGGCTCTCGGGCAAGACGCTCGATGAGCTCAACGCCGGCGAGCGCGTGGCGGTGCAGGACGGCAAGCGCGATCCGCTCGATTTCGTGCTCTGGAAGAGCGCCAAACCGGCTGAGCCGGAAGAGGTGAAATGGGCCAGCCCCTGGGGTCCCGGGCGCCCGGGCTGGCACATCGAGTGCTCGGCCATGGGCTGCGCGCTGCTGGGCGAGAGCTTCGACATCCACGGTGGCGGCGCGGACCTGGCCTTTCCGCACCACGAAAACGAGATCGCCCAGAGCGAAGGCGCCAGCGGCAAGCCGTTTGCGCGGGTGTGGATGCACAACGGCTTCATCAACGTGGACAACGAGAAGATGTCCAAGAGCCTGGGCAATTTCTTCACCATCCGCGACGTGCTCAAGGTCTATGACGCCGAGACGGTGCGCTTCTTCATCGTGCGCAGCCACTATCGCAGTCCGCTGAACTACAGCGATGTCCACCTGGACGACGCGCGCGCGGCCTTGAAGCGCCTGTATACCGCGCTGGACGCGGTGGCGCCCGAGCCCATCGAGCTCGACTGGAGCGAACCGCACGCCGCCCGCTTCAAGGCGGCGATGGACGAAGACTTCGGCACGCCGGAGGCCGTGGCGGTGCTGTTCGATCTTGCGGGCGAGGTCAACCGCAGCCGCTCGGGCGCACTCGCCGGCCTGCTCAAGGCCCTGGGCGCCTGCCTGGGGCTGCTGCAGGCCGATCCGCAGAGCTTCCTGCAGGCGGGCGGGCAGCTTGACGAAGCGGCGATATCGGCGCAGATTGCCGCACGCTCGGCCGCCAAGGCAGCCAGGGACTGGGCTGCGGCCGACCGCATCCGCGCACAGCTGCTCGAATCGGGCATCGTGCTCAAGGACGGACCCGAGGGCACCACCTGGGAAGCGCTCTGATGCGCGCATCGACCGAATGCAGAGCCCGCCGGCCGGCGGCGTGCCCAGCCCCGCGGTGAGTTGGTATATTTGACGGTTCTTTGGAACCGCTTCCCGTCGAGTGATCCGGCAAGTGGCGGGCGCGGCGCACACGCGCTGCCCCAGGAGAGACCAAGTTGGCAAAAAAAACCTTTCTGGACTTCGAGCAACCCATCGCGGAGCTTGAATCCAAAATCGAAGAACTGCGCTATGTGGACAGCGAAAGCGCGGTGGACATTTCCGAAGAGATAGGCCAGCTCACGAAAAAGAGCCAGCAGCTCACCAAGGACATCTACAGCAACCTGACGCCCTGGCAGATCACCAAGATCGCACGGCATCCGGACCGCCCCTACACGCTGGATTACGTCGCCGAGATCTTCACCGAATTCACCGAACTGCACGGCGACCGCCACTTCGCGGACGACCAGAGCATCATCGGGGGCCTCGCGCGCTTCAATGGCAATGCCTGCATGGTGATCGGTCACCAGAAGGGCCGCGGCACCAAGGAGCGCGCGGCGCGCAACTTCGGCATGACCCGCCCCGAGGGCTACCGCAAGGCGCTGCGCCTGATGAAGACGGCGGAAAGGTTCAAGCTGCCGGTGTTCACCTTCGTCGACACGCCGGGCGCCTTCCCCGGCATCGACGCCGAGGAGCGCGGCCAGTCCGAGGCCATCGGGCGCAACATCTACGAGATGGCGCGCCTGGAGGTGCCGATCATCACCACCATCATCGGCGAGGGCGGCTCGGGCGGCGCGCTGGCGATTTCGGTGGCCGACCAGCTCATCATGCTGCAGTACTCGGTGTACTCGGTGATCAGCCCCGAGGGCTGCGCGTCCATCCTCTGGAAAACCAGCGAGCGCGCGCAGGACGCGGCCGAGGCCATGGGCGTGACCGCGCACCGTCTCAAGGCGCTGGGCGTGATCGACAAGATCGTCAACGAACCCGTGGGCGGCGCGCACCGCGATCCCAAGCAAATGGCGGCCTATCTCAAGCGCGCGCTGGGCGATGCCTGGCGCCAGCTGGCCGATCTCAAGCTCAAGGAGCTGCTCGATCGCCGCTACGAGCGCCTGCGCAGCTACGGGCGCTTTACCGACACCAAGGCCGAAAGCCGCTGACGCGGGCGGCTGCGCGGCCCGCGCCGGCCCGCCGGCGCCGCAATGCTTGCCATGACCCAGCCGTTTGAAGCCGCCATTGCCGCCTTTGCCCCCGGATTGCCGCTGGCCGTCGGGCTCAGCGGCGGCGCCGACTCCAGCGCCCTGCTGCTGGCCTGTGCACGCCGCTGGCCAGGGCAGGTCCACGCCTTTCATGTTCACCACGGACTGCAACAGGCGGGCGACGACTTCGTGCGCCACTGCGAGGCGCTGTGCAATCGGCTGCAGGTGCCGCTGCAGGTGGCGCGCGTCGATGCGCGCCATGCTCCAGGCCAGAGCCCGGAGGACGCGGCACGGCGTGCAAGATATCAGGCTTTTTCGGCTCTAGCCCAATCTGCAAGCGGGCAACCAGCTATCAAAAACATTGCTCTTGCCCACCACGCGGACGACCAGGTGGAAACCTTGTTGCTGGCACTTTCGCGCGGCGCGGGCATGGCGGGTCTCGCGGCCATGCCCGCGCGCTGGCAGCGCGAGGGGCTGCTCTGGCACCGTCCGCTCCTGCAGGTGGCGGGCGGCGCGGTGCGGCAGTGGCTGGCTGAGCAGGGCGTGGGCTGGATACAGGATCCGAGCAACCGCGACGAGCGCTACACGCGCAACCGCATCCGCCTGCGCCTGCTGCCGGTGCTCGACGAGGTGTTTCCGCAATTTCGCGACACCTTTGCGCGCAGCAGCCGCCATGCTGCCGAAGCCACCGCGCTGCTGCGCGAATTGGCCGAGGCCGACCTTGCCCAGGTGGGCGTGCCGCCCGCCATCCGCGCCCTGCAGCAATTGGGCGCGGCGCGTCAGGCCAACGTGCTGCGCCACTGGCTGCGCGAGCATTGCGCCACCACGCCCAGCAGCGCGCAACTGCAGGCCTTGCTGGCGCAAATCAAGGCTTGCACGACGCGCGGACATTGCATCCATCTCAAGGTCGGCAGTGGCTTTGTGCAGCGCAACAACGCGGTGCTCGATTGGTACAATTCCGCGCTTTTGTGATCGCTGCCTGAGCGCCGCCGCCCTTCGTGCGCCGCGCCTTTTCACGGACATCTTCATGGCCTTGTACGTTCATAAGTACGGCGGTACCTCGATGGGGTCCACCGAGCGCATACGCAATGTTGCGCGCCGCGTTGCCAAATGGGTGCGCGCCGGCCACCAGGTGGTGGTGGTGCCCAGTGCCATGAGCGGCGAAACCAACCGCCTGCTGGGTCTGGCCAAGGAAATCTGGCCCGGCAAGGCCGGCGACGCCTACCACCGCGAGCTCGACCAGCTGGCCGCCACGGGCGAGCAGGCATCGTCCGCGCTGCTGGCCATCGCGCTGCAGGCCGAGGGCCTGCAGGCGGTAAGTTTCACCGGCTGGCAGGTGCCGGTGCGCACCGACAGCAGCTACACCAAGGCGCGCATCGAATCGATAGACGACCAGCACGTCAGAGCCGAGCTCGACGCGGGCAAGGTGGTCATCGTCACCGGTTTCCAGGGCATCGACGCCGGCAACAACATCACCACGCTGGGGCGCGGCGGTTCAGACACCTCGGCGGTGGCGATCGCGGCGGCGATCCGGGCGCATGAATGCCTGATCTACACCGACGTGGACGGCGTCTACACCACCGACCCGCGCGTCGTGCCCGAGGCGCGGCGGCTCAATACCCTGAGCTTCGAGGAAATGCTGGAAATGGCCAGCCTGGGCAGCAAGGTGCTGCAGATCCGTTCGGTGGAGTTTGCCGGCAAGTACAAGGTGCCGCTGCGCGTGCTCTCGAGCTTCACGCCCTGGGACATCGACATCGAGGAAGAAGCCAAGTCGGGCACCCTGATCACACTTGAGGAAGATGAACAAATGGAAAAAGCCATCGTTTCGGGCATCGCCTTCTCGCGCGATGAGGCCAAGATCTCCATTCTGGGCGTGCCCGACCACCCCGGGGTCGCCTACCGCATCCTGGGCGCGGTGGCCGACGCCAGGGTGGACGTGGATGTGATCATCCAGAACGTGAGCAAGGACGGAAAGACCGACTTCAGCTTCACGGTGCCGCGTGCCGACCTGGAGCGTGCCTCGCTGCTGCTGCGCGACAAGGTCCTGCCCGAGCTCGGCACCGATCAGCTGGTGACGGACGCCAAGATCGCCAAGGTCAGCATCGTCGGCATAGGCATGCGCAGCCAGGTCGGCGTGGCCAGCACGATGTTTCGCACGCTGAGCGAAGAGGGCATCAACATCAAGATGATCTCCACCAGCGAGATCAAGACCTCGGTGGTCATCGACGAGAAATACGTCGAACTGGCGGTGCGCGCGCTGCACCGCGCCTTCGGTCTCGATCAGTGATTTGCGCCTGAGCCTGCGTCGATTGGCAGGCAAATTCAGGCATAATGCGCGGTTTCTGGAGACGTGACCGAGTGGCCGAAGGTGCTCCCCTGCTAAGGGAGTATGGGGTGTTGAGCCTCATCAAGGGTTCGAATCCCTTCGTCTCCGCCAGAGAGTCAATAAAATCAACAACTTAGAGAGCTTTTGATTTTTCTTACCACATAAATTACCACTTAAAGCGCCCTCATTCGGGCGCTTTTTTTGTTGTGCGCCCGGCACGGGCGCACTCTTGCGGGTGCGAGTCCCGCCGTAAGTTGATCACAGCGAGCGAAGCGCAACTGCATGAGGGCGACCGACTGTAGGGAGGAAGCGTGGAGCGAAGCTGCGAGCCGATGGACAAGAACCGGATAGAAGGCGGTGCCGAGCAGGGCGAGCGGGCAATGAACCGCAAAGCTCTCGTGATCAAGGCGAGGCGGCGTAGATCCGGCGGTTGTGCAGCGAAGGAGGGCGTTCTTACCCCGGGGAGATCTCGCCTCGCGCCTGAAAGGGCGACGGCCCGTGCCGGAGCGAGAAGTCAGCAGAGGCCGTAGTAGTCCGAGTCGGGGGCTGCTGAGGTCGAGCCAAAAGGGCGAAGGGCCGAACGAGAGCGAGTGACCGAAGACATGGGGATGTCAAAGGCCATGCGTCAGACGCCGCAGCAATCCGGGCGGGCGGGGCTACAGCCCAAACCAGCCGAGCCCGCCACCGCCAAAAGCCTTTGATCGGCGGCTTCGACGATGCACGGATTTAGCCGGCTAAATTGAGCTCCCTAATGCACTCTAGTCCGTGAGCGCTGTATGGCACAGTACAACTGCAGCTTCGACGATGCACCGATTTAGCCGGCTAAATCGGTGATGGCATCGAACGGGATGTCAACCTCGCTTTCGTGAAGGTCGATCACATCGACGCCATCCGCGCTGCGTTGGCGGATCAGGTGCCGGAGCCGTTCGTATTGCACGGGCGAATGTCAAAAAAGCAGCGCGCCGTACTGATCGCCGCGCTCGATGGCTTGTCGCCGGACGCGCCGCGCCTGTTGTTGGCCACCGGCAAGCTGGTTGGCGAAGGTTTCGACCATCCGCCACTGGATACCTTGGTGCTGGCGATGCCCGTCTCGTGGAAGGGCACGCTTGCGCAATACGCCGGTCGCCTGCACCGGGAACACGCCAGCAAGAACGACGTTCGCATCATCGACTTCGTGAACACCGGCCATCCGGCCTTGCTGCGGATGTGGGACAAGCGCCAACGTGGTTATCGGGCGATGGGGTATCGCGTCGATTCGGGGGCGCCGTTTGTCGGCAATCTTGTAGGGTGATGTCGGCTTGGCAGGTGGCCGGAATGGGTGGATAGACAATCTATGCCACTCAGTGGCATAATAAGCCCGATGACGCGAGTATTCAAAACGCGCCATTTCCAGCGATGGATGCGTAAGACTGAGCTTACCGATGCCGTCCTGTGCAAGGCCGTTCAGGAGATGGCAGCCGGCCTGATCGATGCTGACCTCGGCGGCAGCGTGGTGAAGAAGCGCGTCGGATTGGCTGGGCGCGGCAAGCGCGGCGGTGTGCGGACGCTGGTCGCTACCAACAAGGGCAACCGCTGGTTCTTCATGTTCGGCTTCGAGAAGAACGAGCGGGCGAACATCAGCGACGAGGAACTCGAAGGCTTGCAGATCATCGCCGCCGACCTGCTGGCTCGAACAGGCCCGCAACTGGATGAAGCCGTTGCCGACGGCGCTTTGCAGGAGATTTGCCAATGACCACCAAGACCAAGAGCCGCATCCTCGAAGCCGTTCACGAAACGGCCGGCGATCTGCATCGCCTGGGATTCATCGACAAGCGCAAGATGCAGAAATACGACGCCCTGTGCCTGGAGCCGGTGCAGGACTACGACGCCTCGAAGGTCAAGGCGCTGCGCGAGCGACTGCACCTGAGTCAGGCCGTGCTGGCCAGCGTGCTGAACACCAGCACGTCCACCGTCCGTAAGTGGGAGGTGGGCGACAAGCGCCCCAGCGGACCGTCGCAGAAGTTGCTGGACATCCTCGAGCGCAAGGGGCTGGAAGCGGTTCTTTGATTCGAGACAGAACCTGCAAGCCGCGTGGAAGCGGGTCAAGGCCAACAAGGGTGCGGCAGGGGTGGACGGGCTCGACATCGAGCGGGCCGCCCGGGTAATACGCCAGACTTGGCCCGACATCCGCCAAGCACTGCTGGCAGGAAAGTACCGGCCCAGCCCGGTGCGCAAGGTGATGATTCCCAAACCCGACGGCAGCCAGCGCGAGCTGGGCATCCCGACGGTGACAGATCGACTGATCCAGCAGGCGCTGCTGCAAGTGCTGCAACCGCTGATCGACAGGCTCAAGAGACGTATCGACGACGTCGGCGTGATCTGGCTGGTGCGGGCGTACCTGAACGCAGGGATCATGGATGGCGGGGTGGTGCTGGAGCGTCATCTGGGCACGCCACAAGGCGGGTCACTCTCCCCGCTGCTGGCCAATGCAGCGCCTTCGGGCGCAAGTTCCTGGGCTATGCGCTGTGGGCGGGCAAGGGCCGGGAGGTCAAATGCAAGGTGGCCGACAAGCCGCTGGACAACTTCAAGGCTCGAGTACGTCAACTCACAGGCCGCATGGGCGGCCGCAGCATGGCGCAAGTCGTGGAGAAACTGCGGCTCTACCTGTTGGGTTGGAAGTCTTACTTTGGACTGGCGCAAACACCACGCATCTGGCGCGAGCTCGATGAGTGGCTGCGCCACCGCCTGCGGGCGATCCAACTCAAGCACTGGAGAAGGCCCCGCACGATCTACCGGGAACTCAAGGCACTGGGAGCGAAGGAAAACGTGGCGCGACAGGTGGCGGTGAACAGCCGCCGCTGGTGGCGCAACAGCGACCGACTGCTCAAGACGGTGCTCACCATTGCATACTTCGATCGGCTGGGCGTGCCAAGGCTGTCATGACCTCAAACTCTTGAACCGCCCGGTGCGGACCCGCATGCCGGGTGGTGTGGCAGGGGTGCCTCCTATGATGGAGGCCCCCTATGCCGATGGTGCCGGTGGCATGCGTGAGCAACCGACTGCTCACGGCATATAAAAAACCTTGCTACACGTCTCGGGTCTCCACCGCAGGAGCCCGGGCGCAGGGGTTTCTCGCTTCTCCTCGCGCTCAGTCAGAGCGAGAGGAGAAGCCATGAAAACTCTCATCATTCCCGAAGCCCAGCAACTCGTGCGCATAGGCACTGTGCTACAAATTTTGCCAGTCTCACAGTCCGCGTGGTATCGGATGATTACTGAAGGCTACGCGCCAAAGCCTATTCGTCTGGGCCCGCGTTCTGTCGCCTGGCGCTTGGACGACATCTTGTCCCTTGCGCGGGGCGAATGGCACCCCTCGGAGCAGCGTGCGGCTGCGTGATGCACTGCGCCGCGTCAGCGACCAAGGACACCACTTCAGCACTCTACTCAAAGACATTTTTTCATCACTGACGCGGCACGTTTTGAACGTGTCCCGTGCCTTCCGCAGCACTCGCAAAGCTCGTCGAAGAGCGAGCGCCGCACCGCCCCTGGTGCGCCGAAACGAAATCCGGCGCACGTGTACGCCCGCTAGCCACTGCGCTGCTGGCGCCTTACATGCAGCTCAACCCGCCCGCCGCGTGGGCGTGGCTTGTGCTCGACATTGATCGTTTGGGTGGCGCTCTCGCATGGGAGCGCGGCAGCTTGCCGCCACCAACCTACGTTGCTGCGAACCGCGAAAACGGCCATGCCCACATTGGCTACGCTCTTGCGTCGCCGGTTTGCACGACACAGGCGGCGAGGCTGCTGCCACTACGTTATCTCGCGAGCGTCTCACAAGCGTATATCGACGCAGCAGGGGCTGACGGCGCGTTCCGTGGCCCACTCGCAAAGAACCCCCTGCACGAGCGCTGGCGCGTGTGGGAGCCTGCGGGCATGCAGGTCTACGAGCTGAGCTATCTCGCTGAGTTTGTCAAGCTGCTGCCACTGCGCCCGCGCCCCGTCGGGCTGGGGCGCAACTGCGATCTCTTCGATAGCCTGCGCATGTGGGCTTACAGCGCAGTGCGCGACTTCTGGCGACCTACCGGGGAAAAAGCATGGCGCAATGCTTGCGAGCGCCGTGCCGCTTCGCTCAATACTTTTGCCGAGCCACTGCCGCTGGCAGAAGTCCGGGCAATTGCGCGTAGTGTTGCGAAGTACGTATGGGGGAAGTTCACGCCAGCGGGGTTTCGCGCTGTGCAAGCCGCACGCGGTAAGAAAGGAGGCGTTGCGTCAGCTCGTGTGCGCGCTGCGGCAAGTGAAGATAAGCGAGCGAGCGCCCGCTTGATACGAGCTGCCGGCATGTCTGTGCGTGCGATAGCTGCCGAACTCTGCGCTCCGAAGTCCTCCGTCGCCAGATGGATTGCATGAGTGTTTAAGGCAATGCTCAACAAGTGCCGCCAAAGCGCCCATTCGGTTTGAGCACAGCGCAATTTTGGGCAAGCAGGTCTCCAGTGGGTGTTTGTCATGCACGTTGGCAGGCGTGACCACGGCGCTGTGCGCTAGGCTGCTTTGGCTGCCTGCACCAATGTGCAGCTTCATGCCGAAATACCATTGCTGACCCTTGCGGGTCTGGTGCATCTCGGGGTCGCGCGCCTTGTTCGCGCTCTTGGTCGAGCTGGGCGCATCAATGATGCTGGCGTCCACGGCGGTGGCACGGCAATCGAGAATTCAAGCGCTGCCGATGTAGGGCGAGCCTGTCCGGAATTTTGTGTGCGAGGCATAGCATGACGACCAGGAGCATGTATGCCGACGAGCAAGACGAAGATGAAGAACGCGGCGATTGCCGCGAAGATGGCCGCGCTGCCGGCAATCCCCAAGGAACTGATTGAGCAGTTCGTCTCGGGCCCCATGACCAGCGATGCCGTGAACGCGGCGACAGTGGCATTCAAGAAGGCGCTGATCGAGCGCGCCCTGGGTGCCGAGATGTCGCACCATCTGGGCTACCCCAATGGCGCGAGCAAGCCCGAGGCCGGCACTGCCAACCAACGCAACGGCCGCAGCGCCAAGACCGTGCTGACCGACGATGGGCCGCTTCGCATCGAAGTGCCGCGCGACCGTGCCGGCAGCTTCGAGCCGGTGCTCATCCCCAAGCACGAACGCCGCTTCACCGGCTTCGACGACAAGATCGTGGCCATGTACGCGCGCGGCATGACCATGCGCGAGATCCAGGGCTTCCTGCTGGAGAGCTACGCGGTGGAGGTTTCGCCCGAGTTCATCAGCTCGGTCACCGATGCCGTCATGGCCGAGGTCAGCGCCTGGCAGGCGCGGCCATTGGAGCCGATGTACCCAGTGGTCTTCTTCGACGCCTTGCGCGTGAAGATCAAGGAAGACGCGGTGGTGCGCAACAAAGCCATTTACCTGGCCCTTGGGGTGCTGCCCGACGGCACACGCGACATTCTGGGGCTGTGGATCGAGGGCACCGAGGGCGCCAAGTTCTGGATGAAGGTGTTCAACGACCTGAAGACTCGCGGCGTCAATGACATTCTCATTGCCGTCACCGACGGCTTGAAGGGCATGCCTGAGGCGCTGGCGGCGGTGTACCCAGCCACCACGCTGCAAACGTGCATCGTGCACCTGATACGCAACTCGCTGGACTACGCCAGCTGGAAGGATCGCAAGCTACTGGCGGCGGCCATCCGGCCGATCTATACGGCCACGAGCGCCGAGGCGGCACAGGTCGAATTGGAGGCCTTCGAACAAGGCCCGTGGGGCACCAAGTTCCCCACCGTGGTGGCGGCCTGGCGTCGGGCGTGGGACCGCGTGATTCCGTTCTTCGCGTTTCCGCCTTCGATTCGCCGGGTCATCTACACGACCAACGCCATCGAGAGCATCAACGCGCGGTTGCGCAAGATCATCAAGACGCGCGGGCACTTCCCCAGTGACGATGCGGCCTCCAAACTGATCTGGCTGGCGCTGCGCAACATCACGGCCGACTGGGGGCGAGCCGCCAAGGACTGGAAGGAGGCGATGAACCAGTTCGCGATACTCTACGAGGACCGCTTCACGCAGCCGGCCCACGGCGCCAACTAGGCAGGAGGTAGAACCATGAATACATGGCTCAACCAGGGACGCCTCCGGCGGCCTGGCAGGGGCCTGAAGAAATGGGAGAAATTAGTCGAGAGCAAATCAACTAACCGCCTCGAACACAAAAATCCTGACACTCCCGAGGCGTGGGTCTCCGGAGGCATCACTTTTCTCTACGACGTAGATTTGCGAACCGCTTACACCCGGCCGCCGACCTCCCGCAAACCGAGCGCCGCGAAGCTTGCAGAAGAGCGTCGCGAGCGGCTTTGCAGCGAATGGGAGCACCTCAAGGACCAGGCGCTGTTTTCCGTCCGGGACTATTTCAAGGAAGGCGGTAGCGGAGCAAAAATACCGGATATCTTTCATGTGAAGCTCGACTCCTACTCACGCGGATTGAACAATCGCAGCGCAAAGTTCTGGCTCAATCACGGTTGATCGATGCCTCTGAGAAATCGCATTGGTCTGATCGCGCCGAGCCCAGCTTGTTGATTTCCCGTCAAACGTGACCCACTGCCCCCGGTGGGTCACGTTTGACGGGAAATCAACACACGTATAACTGAATGGCATTTACAGGCTGGTTGCTGCCGCTCGACTTCGGCGTCGTGCCATGTTCAAAGTGCCACAGCAGAGATTTCATCGGTCAGTACCGCAAGAGACCGGTCTACCACTTGAACCGGTCACTTGGCGGGAGGAGACTTGTGAGACTTCCGGGAATGGCGGCTTCCAACGTGTGTGAACGGGTCCTCTCGGCCAACTGCCGACGCTCGGTTTCCCGCTTGAGCAGACACCCAGAAGACCGGTCCACCGCGAAACCTGCCGCACGGGCTACGAGTCCTCGCGGCCTAAGCGGACACTCACAAGCTCCGGCGGCAGGCCCGGCCGCCTGCCGATTAGCGCAACCACCGATGGTTCATGCTTGCGACTGACTATTCAGCCAAGTTGTTCGCCCGACGCTGGTCGACCAACGCCAAATTCGATGAATACTGTATTGTGTCGCGCTACACCATGCAGTATGGTCGCTGCCATCGATTCACAGCCAACAGTTAGCGATTGGAAGCATATGGACACCAGCGAAGTCCGTCATCCTGGCGAACGCATCAAGGCAGAGGTTTTCCCGGCGAATATGTCCGTGACTAAAGCCGCCGAGCTTATTGGCGTCGGACGTCCGGCACTTTCCAACCTGCTTAACGGGAAAGCGTCCCTCACTGCAGATATGGCGACTCGCATCGAGAAGGCATTCGGATTCCCCAGGAAAGATCTGCTCGAAATGCAGGCTCAGTACGACGCCTTCAAGGCTAAACAGAAGAGTATCCCGACGAACGCGAAAGCGTATGTCCCCCCGTTCCTGGCAATCAAAGCCAACGACATAGAGAGTTGGGCTTCGCACAACATCGTCGCTCGCAGCAGGTTCGCGGTATTCCTGAGGACTTTGGTCCATTCGACAGGGAGCGGACTCACGGAAGTCGACTTCCCGGGTAACGACGACTCCCAGCGTGCCGGCTGGGACGGTCGAATCGTGGCGAACGAGGGAACTGCTTGGGTGCCGGCTGGCCACTCGGGTTGGGAGTTTGGCACCAACGAGGATCCTAAGACGAAAGCGGACAAAGATTACAAGAAAAGCGTAGCTGCAACTGATGCAAATGACAGGGCATCGATGGAATTCGTTTTCGTCACTCCTCGCAGATGGGCTGGCAAAAACGCTTGGGTTACTGAAAAGAAGAAAGAAGGTTCCTGGAAAGACGTCCGGGCCTATGACTCCAGCGACCTTGAGCAGTGGGTGGATCAGTCTCTGCCCGGCCAAGTATGGTTTGCCAACGAGACAGGATCCCCGACGCAGAGCGTCCGCTCGCTCGACAAGTGCTGGACAGACTGGGCGAACGTGGCAACTCCACCGCTGCCCGGCTCGCTGTTCAGTTCGGCCATCGAGGACGCGAAGCGCAAGCTCGCTTCCCGCCTCGCGAAGGGGCCCAAAGGTCCAATCGTGGTCGCAGCGGACTCCACCAACGAAGCGCTGGCCTTTGTTGCCCAGTGCTTTGGCCCCGAAGGAAGTGCCGAACTGGAACCTTATCGGTACCAGATCCTGGTTTTCGATAAAGCTGGTGTCCTACCGAAACTTGCAGGCGGAACGAGGCCGATCATTCCAGTAGTGCACTCGCGCGAAGTCGAACTTGAACTCGCGCCGTACGCTGAACAATTGCACTCCATCGTGGTGTATCCAAGGAACTCCGTCAACGCAGAGCCGGATATCGTTCTCGAACCCGTCAGTTTCGAAACATTCGATTCCGCGCTTAAA
This sequence comes from Comamonas flocculans, assembly GCF_007954405.1. Taxonomy (NCBI): domain Bacteria; kingdom Pseudomonadati; phylum Pseudomonadota; class Betaproteobacteria; order Burkholderiales; family Comamonadaceae; genus Comamonas; species Comamonas flocculans. The sequence continues at coordinate 2,317,208 of NZ_CP042344.1, forward strand.
GGCATTGGCAAGAACCGGGATGAGATCAAGAGCCTAGCAAACGAGTCGGGACGCTCACTTACCGTCCTGCGCCGCCGGCTCGCGACCGTCGAGGCCGTACGAATGCCACTTTGGGCGACACAGCAACAGGCCCCGGAGAACCTAATCGCCTTCATGCTGGTAGGCGCGTGGCACGCGCTCAACGAAACCGACATGGCAGGACTGTCCCTGCTGGCAGGCGACCGCGCGTACGAAGCACTGGAAAAGGACTTCCAACGCCTGATCCAACTGAACGACTCACCGCTTTGGTCCATCGGGACATATCGCGGGGTCGTCTCGAAGATCGACCTACTCTACGCCATTGCTCGCTACGTGACCCGCGATGACCTGAAGCGGTATTTCGACGTCGCTCGGATGGTGCTGGGCGAGGATGATCCCTCTCTTGATCTCGCCGAAGACCAGCGATGGGCCGCGTCCATTCACGGCAAGACTCGGGAATTTTCTCCAGCGTTCCGTCAGGGCATTTCGGAAACGCTCGTACTCCTAGCCGTTCACGGGGTGGGCCTTTTCAAGGCACGCTTGGGGATAGATACGGAGGTCGAGGCCGCCCTGGTAGTGCGCGACCTACTTAGCGATCCCCTCACCACGCGCACCCTCGAAGCCAACGACCGCGACCTGCCCCTCTACGCTGAAGCAGCGCCGACCGAATTTCTCTCGATCATCGAGCGCGACCTGAAAACGAGCAGTCCCGCAGTTTTCGGCCTCCTTCGTCCCGCTGGGTCCGGCATATTCGGCAGTCCCAGCCGCACTGGACTGCTCTGGGCGTTGGAAGGGCTCGCATGGAATCCGGAGACGCTTCCTCGTACGGTGATGATTCTCGCACGTCTCGCGCAGATAGAGATCAACGACAACTGGGTCAACAAACCGGCGCATTCGCTGGCAGCGATATTCCGATCATGGATGCCCCAGACTGCAGCCAATAATGACGAGCGCTTGGCGCTGGTAAAAGTCCTGTTCAACAGGTTCCCGGATGTCGCCTGGACGCTTTGCGTCGCGCAATTCGGCAACCACCACCAAGTCGGGGACTACAGCCACAAGCCGACTTGGCGCCCGGACGGATACGGCCACGGTGAGCCGTTTCCGACGTGGGGGCCGATATTAGAGTTCGCGGGCAAAATGATAGAGCTAGGGAAGGTCTGCACAACCCGCCTCATGGCGCAAGCTGACGCGTGAACATTCACATGGTGAAACCGAAGCCGAATTTGCGTCAGATTTCCCGCTCTTTCGGCCAATTTCAGCCGTATTGCGGGCTCTCGCCCGTGCTGCAGGCGCACTCATGCCCGCGCTCCCTGCAAAATGCGCTTGCGCACCATCCACAGATTGGACAGCGCAAACAGCACCAGAAGCTGGCTGGTGTTCTTGGCCAGGCCCTTGTAGCGCACCTTGCGGTGGCCAAACTGGCACTTGAGAACTCGGAACTGGTGCTCGACCTTGGCGCGGATACGCGCCTTGACGGTCTCCATCTGATCGAGCAACACATCCAGGGGGCGGTTCTTGTCGAGCTTCTTGCGCTTGCCCGGCATCATGGCGATGTGCCAACGGGTATCGGGGTGTTGATCCTGTACTTCGCCACGCTTGTCAACACCTCGGTAGCCCGAATCTGCAAAGACTTGTGTTTCCTCGCCGTGCAACAGCGCCGCTGCCTGCGTGATGTCGTGGGCGTTGGCGGCCGTGGTGGTGACGGTGTGCACCAAGCCCGAATCGGCATCCACGCCAATGTGCGCCTTCATACCGAAGTGCCATTGGTTGCCCTTCTTGGTTTGGTGCATCTCAGGGTCGCGCTGCCCATCCTTGTTCTTGGTGGAACTGGGTGCGGCAATCAAGGTGGCATCGACCACGGTGCCGCTCTTGAGCAGCAGACCACGGGCGGCCAGTTGGGCATTGACGGTGGCAAGGATTTGAGCTGCCAGCTCGTTCCTCTCCAAGAGGTGTCGAAAGCGCAGGATGGTGCTTTCGTCGGGCAGGCGGGTGATGCCCGCGTCCAAGTGGGCGAACTCTCGGTACAGGGGAACGTCGTGCAAGGCTTCTTCCATCGCCGGGTCGGAGTGCCCGAAGAATTGCTGCAGCAGGTGAATGCGCAGCATCGTCTCCAGCGCAAAGGGAGGGCGCCCCGTCTTGCCTGCAGGCGCGTGCGGTGCAATCAGCGCCAGAAGATCAGGCCATGGGATGACGGCATCCATCTCATCGAGGAATGCACGCTTGCGCGTCCTCTTGGGGGAAAGTTCAAATCCGCTTGTGGCAAGGCTCATTTGCTTCATGGGTGTTCAACGTCCGAGGGGCTCAGGTGGTGGACTTTTGCAGACCTTTCCTAGCCTTATCGCAGCCACGCTACTCGGTGTCGATGCTGTCCGACCTAATCGACCGCCTCCACGACCTGGCGGATGCTGATCAGGATCGCGCATGGGCGCTGGTCGAGGCATGGGCGAAGACCGCAAGCGACAGCGACAAGATTGCGTTGCGCGAAAAAATTCGAGTCTCGACGTTGTCCCGTCGCGCAACTCTGCGCGCGAGGAAAAGCAGCAAGCAATCCCGTGTAGCGGCTGCTGCAAAGCACATCCATACCGCGCTTGAACCGAGCAATCTCCTCGACAAGCACGCGTGGCTTTTCAAGGGCACTTGGATCGAAGAGTCTGCCGGCGAGCTCGAAGACCTAGAAAATATTGACTATGAAGAGCGCGAGGCGCGGATCCGGAAGCAGCGGTCCGATGCGCTGAAAGAAATCCACGGGCAGTATGGCGTCGCCGGCTTGCTCGATACGGCAATCCGTAGCGGAGCATCGGGAATCATCGGCGCCCTTGTGGCCGAGCGAGTGCTGGACGAGGAAGAGCTGCTCGCCCTGGCGACCCAAGCCTTCCAGAAAAGGAGCGAGAGTGAGTCTGCGACCCGAGCATCGGAATGGCTGATCCAAGGCGCTTTAGGCGTGATGCCCAACGACAAAAAACGCGAAGCATTCTTAAGCTCTGCCATTACAGCGATTGGTCCCGACAACGCGGCCCGCTTCCTGGCGCTCGCGCCCTTCGGCGAAGGCACTTGGTCGCTGGTCTCCTCATATGGAGAGGAGGTTGAAACGCGGTACTGGAAGGAGGTCGTTCCCGGCTGGATGCGGGACTCCCCTGCGGAGATCGCCAAGGCGGTCGACATGCTCATGAAGGCTAGGCGACCACGCGCAGCGTTTGCACTCGCGAAGTATCACCCCGAAAAGCTGCCGGTCCACACGCTCTTCCAACTTCTCACGGTCATGGCACAGGACGGCGACGACAAGGCGGGCGAATACCTGCTTGAGCACTACCACGTCGAAAGGGCCTTCGAATGCATCAACAAGACTTCCGAACTGTCACTCGAACAGAAGGCCGGCCTTGAATTCGCGTATCTAGAAGTGCTTGACCGCGGATGGGACCGGCGTGCCAAGTCCGCAATTCCGAACCTCGAGCGCTACGTCGAGGATCACCCTGAAGTACTGGTCCAAGCCATCGTATGGACGTACAAACGCAGTGACCGAGCGGAGGACCCTCCTGAATTCAGAGTTGAAGCAGAAAAAGCCAGACCAATGGCTGAACGGGGATACAAGCTCATACAAGCAATGAAAAGAATCCCTGGAAGCGACGAACAAGGGAGCATTGATGCTGAGCGCCTGGCAAAGTGGACCGAAACCGTGCGCAAGTCCTGCGCGGAGCTGTCGCGCATCGGAATCGCTGATGTCGTAATTGGAGAACTGCTTGCCTCGGCGCAGATCGGCAAGGACGGCGCCTGGCCTTGTGAGGCGGTGAGAACCGTGATGGAAGATCTCCAGTCCGAGGATATGATGCGCGGAGCGCATACTGGCGTGTACAACTCACGAGGGGTTCATACTCGAGGTCCCGGCGGGGATCAGGAACGCCAACTGGCCGAGAAATACAGAAAGTGGGCCCAGCAGCTCCGGATGTCATCGCCGTACGTGGCTTCCGAACTGCTTATGAAGCTGACAGATACCTACGAGCGGGAAGCTGCTCGGGAGGATACTGAAGCGAGAATCAACCAGAGATTACGCTAGCTGACTGCAGGGTGCGGGTTGAGCGCCACGAAGAAGGGATCGCCTAACCGAGACCCGCAAGAGTTCATGATCAAAACCCGCACGATGTACTCGATGAGATCAATGCAGACCGCGGCAGCTCAACGCGACCGTAATCCACACCCTTCCATTACACGGGTTAGAGCGACAGCTGTGGAGAGGCTCTGTCCGCGACCCTTGTGCTCGGACGGCTGCTCCACTTAAACACCTGCCCATGGAGCACGAGAGACTGATTCGGCGGCTTTGGGTCGAGAGCGTGAGTTGGCTCCCGCGAACAGCGGACATTCGGCAGTGAGCTGGCTAGGAGACGTGCAGCCCACTACCCCGGAGGACCGAAGTTCCCTCGATACCGGTCATTGTCGCGGCCGCGCTGCTTGGTGAACCGATGACAGCTTGGTGCCCGGCATCATGAAGCCGGATCAGATCCGCGACCGGCTCCAACCGCTGCCTACCAGCCGCTGACATTGGCCCCATGATGGCCGCGTTAAGCCGAAATCCCCACCTTGAACTGACGAATCGCGCGTTCCTTCGCTCATATGGCAGACATCTCTCCCCAAACCCCGAGATCCAAGGATCAGCCCTGGCTTTTCAGCGCCTCATACAACCCCGCCGGCCCCAGCAAAATTGCCTTGAGTCCAGCGCGTACCACCGTTGAATTCAACGCCTGGCGACTCATCACTTGATGCGCCTCGAAAGCATCAATGATGGCGTTTTCCAGTTCGGCATCGAGGTCAGGCGAGGCCTCGAACTGCGGCTTCTCGTTGTTCCTGGCCTGTTGCACCAGCACTTCCGATTCATCAAGCTTGGCCTTGAGGGTGTTCACGTAGCTCAGCTGGTCGCCCTCGCTCAGATCACCTTCGAACAGGTCGTTGAGCTTGGCCAGGATTTCCGACAGCAGCAGCTTTTCCTTGTCCTGCATCTTCCCGCCGCCGGTCTCGGTCATGGGCTGGAGCTTGTGCTCACCACCGCTATCGTTCAGCACCAGTGCACGCTGGCCCTGGTCTTTCAGCTTGTGATGCGTCAGCACCACCTTGGACAGATCAATGCCCTCGCGCTCGCGACCGAAGTCCAGCAGGGGCAGCAGACGCTTGAAGAAGATGGCGCGCTTCTCGATGGCAGTGTTGCCGTAGTCAAAGAGCTGGCCCAGGAAGGCGTACACGCGCACATAGGTGCCCAGGTCGCGCTTGAACAAGAGCAGTGCATCCAGTTCGTCCTTGGCGGCCTGTGCTTCGGCCCTATCTGGCTTGGCGGCGCCCAGCTTGTCTCTGGTGAATCGCCCCGGTTTCCGAGGAGGCTCAAATCTTTGAGAGGATTGAGCCATGAACAATGCAACGAAGTTTTCCGCAGAGGTGCGCGAACGCGCAGTGCGGATGGTGCAGGAGGGACGGGGCGAGTATCCCTCCCTGTGGAAGGCCGTGGCGGCGATTGCCCCCAAGATCGGCTGCACACCCACAACCTTGCTGAGCTGGGTCAAGCGCGCCCAGGTTGATGGCGGGCAGCGGCCCGGCGTCACCACGCACGAGCGCGATGAGATCAAGGCGCTGCAGCGTGAGGTCAAGGAGTTGCGGCGCGCCAACGAGATATTGCGCCTTGCCAGCGCTTTTTTCGCCCAGGCGGAGCTCGACCGCAAATTCAAGTGAACGCGTTCATCGACAGGCACCGCGAAGTGCATGGGGTCGAGCCGATCTGCAGGACGTTGCAGGTCGCCCCGTCGGCGTACTGGCGTCACGCTGCTTGTCAGCGCGATCCTGAACTGCGTAGCGAGCGAGCCAAACGCGATGAGGTGCTGGCCGTAGAGATTGAGCGTGTGTACAACGCCAACTGGCAGGTCTATGGCGTGCGCAAGCTCTGGCACCAGTTGCAGCGTGAGGGTATTGCCGTGGCTCGCTGTACCGTGGCTCGGCTGATGAAGCACCTGGGCATCGAAGGTGCACGCCGTGGCAGGCGCGTGCGCACCACTATGGCCGATGCCGCCCAGCCGTGCCCGCTCGATCGGGTCAATCGCAACTTCACCGCCGAGCGACCCAACCAGCTATGGGTGGTCGACTTCACGTACGTGTCCACCTGGCAGGGATGGCTGTACGTGGCCTTCGTCACCGACGTCTTTGCCCGCCGTATCGTGGGCTGGCAGACAAGCACGTGCATGAACACCGATTTCGTGCTGGACGCCCTGGAGCAGGCATTGCACGCGCGTCAGCCGGACAAGGGCGCGCTCACGCATCACGGGGACAGAGGCTCACAGTATCTGTCCTGGCGCTACAGCGAGCGCCTGGTCGACGCTGGCGTTGCCGCCTCGGTGGGCTCCGTGGGTGACGCCTACGACAACGCCTTGGCCGAGACGATCAATGGCCTGTACAAGACCGAGGTGATCAAGCGACTGGGGCCGTGGAGATCTCGTGAGCAACTGGCGCTGGCCACACTGCGCTGGGTCCACTGGTTCAACACCGAACGACTGCTTGAACCCATCGGTAACATTCCACCAGTAGAAGCTGAAGCAAAATACTTCAGTAACTTGGCAATCAAACACGCTTCGGAAGAGGCGGCCACTTTAACCACGTAGCCTCCTCGAAACCTGGGGCGATTCACTGGCGGCGTTGTACTGCTTGAGCAAGCGATCCGCCACCGGCTCGATGGCCGCCACCAGCATGGCCTGGGTGGCCTTGGGATTCATCTCGGCGTTTACCACCCGATCGACCTCGAACTCGTCGTAATGGCCGCTCGCGTCCAGCTTGGCTTTCAGGTCCAGAATCAGGTTCGGGTCGGTCACGCCCGCCAGCTCCGCGGTTTCGTAATAGGTCTGGAATGCGGCCAGCACCTCGTTCGGGTCGTTGACGAAGTCCAGCACATAGGTGGTGTCCTTCAGGCCATACGGGCCGTTGTAAGCCCGGTTCAGGCGGCTCAGGGTCTGCACCGCCTGGATGCCCGCCAGGCGTTTGTCCACATACATGCCGCACAGCAGCGGCTGGTCAAACCCGGTCTGAAATTTGTTGGCCACCAGCAGAATCTGGAACGCTTCGGTGGCAAAGGCCTCGCGCATGTCCTTGCCGTTCAGGCCCGGGTTCAGGCTGGCCGAGCGCTCGGTCACCGGATCGCCACTGTGCTCATCCATTACCTCACCCGAGAAGGCCGCCAAAGTGCCGATGTCGTAGCGCTGCTCCCGGATGTACTGGTCGATGGCGCGCTTGAAGCGCACCGCCTCCAGGCGGCTGGCCGTCACCACCATGGCCTTGGCGTGGCCACCCAGCAGCGGCTGCACGTTGTCGATGAAGTGCTCAACGATGATGGCCACCTTCTGGCTGATGTTGTAGGGGTGCAGACGCACCCAGCGCATCAGGCCCTTGACGGCGCTGCTTTGCTCCACCTTGGCCTCGTCCCAATCCTGGCCATCGTGGGTCAGCTTGAAGGCCAGCTTGTATGGGGTGTAGTTCTTGAGCACATCCAGGATGAAGTCTTCCTCGATGGCCTGGCGCATGGAATAGACGTGGAAGGCCTGCGGCAGGTTGGTGGGTCCTGCCGGTTGGGCGGGATCAGGCCTGCGGCCGAACAGCTCCAGCGTCTTGGCCTTGGGTGTGGCGGTGAAGGCAATGTAGGTGATTCCCGCGTCCGCCCCGGCGCGGGCGCTCATCTGCGCGGCCATGATGTCTTCGTTGCTGACCTCGCCACCGTCCGCCAACTCCTTCAGCTCATCTGCGCTCAGCAGTTCCTTCAGCTTGGCCGCCGCTTCGCCGGTCTGGCTGGAATGCGCCTCGTCGGCAATCACGGCAAAGCGTTTGCCCTGCGTGTGGGCCAGCTCACGCGCCGTGTTCAGCAGCGCCGGAAAGGTCTGGATGGTGCAGACGATGATCTTCTTGCCACTCGACAGCGCCGCAGCCAGCTGCTTGCTCTTGCTGGCGTCGTTGCCGGTGATGGCCTGCACCACGCCGGTGACGCGCTGGAAGTCGAAGATGGCATCCTGCAACTGCGCGTCCAGCACGTTGCGGTCGCTCACCACCAGCACGCTGGAGAAGACCTTGCGGTTCTCGCTACCATGCAGGTCAGAGAGGAAGTGCGCCGTCCAGGCAATCGAGTTGGTCTTGCCTGAGCCCGCGCTGTGCTGGATCAGGTAGCGCCCACCCGGTCCTTCGGTGCGCACCGCCTGCACCAGACGGCGCGTGGCGTCGAGCTGGTGGTAGCGCGGGAAGACGATGGCCTGGATGCGCTTTTTGTCGTCGCGCAGCGTCACCAGGTAGCGCTCGATGATCTCCAGCCATGAATCGCGCTGCCAGACTTGCTCCCACAGGTAGTGGGTGCGGTGGCCCGCCGCATACGGCGGGTTGCCTGCGCCGCCGGCATCGCCGAGGTTGAAGGGCAGGAACTGCGTGGCGGGGCCGAGCAGGCGTGTGGTCATGTGCACGTCGCGGTTGCTGACGGCAAAGTGCACCAGCGCGCCACGCGGGAAGTCCAGCAGCGGCTCGGTGGTGCCGCGACCCTTGGGCCTCGGCATCCGGTCGAAGCGGTATTGGTCGATGGCCCGGTTCACGTCCTGCGTGAAGTCGGTCTTGAGCTCGGCCGTGGCGACCGGGATGCCGTTGAGCAGCAGCACCAGGTCGATCACGTCGTCGTGGTTCGTGCGCACCTGGCGCAGCACGCGCAGGCGGTTGGCGGCGTAGCGGGCCTCAAGCTCGGCGTTCATCCCCAGCGCGGGGCGAAACTGCGCCATGCGCAGCGGCGCCTTCAGGCCCAGCACATCGAAGCCGTGACGCAGCACCTCCAGCGTGCCCTGGCTATCCAGCGCCTTGCGCAGGCGATCCAGCAGCATGGCCTCGGCAGCGCTGCCGTGGTTTTTGGTGAGGGCTTCCCATGCTTGTGGCTGCGTGGCCTGTACCCAGGCCAGCAGGTCGGCGGGGTACAGGGCGCGCGGGGTGTCGTAGCCGCTGGCGTCACCCTCGGTGCCTGGCGGGGCATAAAGCCAGCCGTGCTGCGCCAGGTGGTTGCAGATGTCGGTCTCGAACGCGATTTCGTTGTGCAGGGCCATGGCAATTTTGAATAAAACAGAGCTTTAGTGCTTGCCATACAAGCGCAAACAGCTATTCAATTGATAGTAAAACGCAGTACCGCAGCTCACACCAAGCCCCATTCCGGGTGCTGGGCCTGCAGCCAGCGCAGCGTATGCCCCAGCAGCTTGTCTGCGGCCGCCAGGCAGGCGTGCAGGGTGGCGTCGGCAATGGGGTCGCCCTCATAGTCGTTCACATTGCGCTGGCGGCGCAGGGCGTCCAGCACGATCAGGTCGGGCTTGGGCACGCCCAGGGTCTGGTCCAGCGTCTGGATGGCCGTCTGGTGGTGGCCGGGCTGGCTGGTGGAGGTGCGCCAGCCGTTGGCCCACAGGCCCAGCATGGCGCACTGCATGATGCATTTGTAGGCCGCGTCAAAGCGATTGCTGGCGCTGATCTGCTGCACCCGCGCATCGGCCAGGTTCTGCCGCGCTGCCTGCAGCAGCTTGGCCATGGCGGGCGGGTCAGGCGGCTGCGCCTGCAGGCGGCCAATGGCCTGCAAGTTGCTCAAGCTCATGGTCGTCTCCCTTGATCCACAGTTTGGGTTTGCGCAGCACGTCGCGCACAAAGGCATCGCCCGCCCGGGCCTTGTCGGCCAGCTCCTGCGGCGCCCAGACCACCGGGTTCACCTCGCGCCCCAGTTGCTCGTGCAGCGGGTACAGCGCCTGCACCACCGCCACAAAATCCACGCTGCCCACCAGCAGCACATCCACATCGCTGTGCTCGGTGGCACTGCCGCTGGCCAGCGAACCATAGACAAACACCAGCGCAATCTGCCCCGCCAGCGGCTCCAGCGCGGTGCGCAGCGCGGGCACCACGCCATGCGTTTTGCGGAACATGGCGGAGAGCTCGGGGAACAGCGGGTGCTGCACATTGGCGCTGTAGCGCGCCTGGTTGCCCTGGTCGCTGCGCAGCAGCAGCCCCGCCTGGGCCAGCTTGCCCAGCTCGCGCCCCAGGGTGCCCGCATGGCTGCCCGTCAGCCGCGCCAGTTCGCGCAGGTGCAGGCTGTGCCCCGGCTGCAGCAGCAGCGCCGCCAGCACTTGTTGACGGTTGGCGGGGAACAGCAGGTTCATGGCGTCCTGTGTGTTGCTCATAAGGCGACGATTGTTGCCTTTAAGGCTTCATGGGGCAAGGGAAAGAGGTGAATTTGAAGCAAAATCAGCCACCATCGCTTGCTGGATAAGCGCTGGCAGCTATTGAATTAGGAGCAATTGCGCCGCCCGCCAGCCCGCGCACGTCGATCTGGCCGGTGACGGCGGCGGAGATCAGGGCAGTGCGGCGTTCTTGCAGGAGGGTGATGGCGGAGCGGGCTTCGGTCATCAGGGTGTCGAGCTTGGCGGTTTCGCGGTCGAGGAAGGTGGCGATGGCGGTTTGTTCCTCACCGGGTGGGATCGCCAACATCATCTGGCCGATCATGGTGCCGTTCAAATTGGCAAGCCCGGTCGTGGAGTTGGATAGCAGATCAAATTGAAGTCGGGCAATGTCGTTGTTCAGGATGTACCAAGCGAGTAATGGGCTAAACGACGGCTTCATTCGCAAGCGTTGCATGAAGTTGGAATAGCAACAGCCGAGTTGCGCGATTTCATCTGTGACAAGGGTGGTCTTGCCAATGTGCAATGAACTTCCGCTTGACTTGGTGACGACGAGGTCGCCCGATTCCAGTAGAGCTGCCGCTCGTTCCGTTGCCGATAGTTTGCGCGTCGCAGCGTTTTCCAGCCGCCATTGACCGTCTACGGTTTGTTCGGTTGATCGAAGTACCAAGGTGTCATCAGTGCCATCTGGATCGTCTCCCCAGACACCGCCATCATTTCGATCAAGTAGCCATTTGAATGGACTGACCTCCCAGTGAATTGGCACCTCCCCCAGCCACTCCACGCCCGAGTCCTTCATCGGCACGTTCGGGTCCAGCCCCTTGGTCACGGCGTGGAAGATGACGGCCTGGCGCTTTTCCTGCAGCAGGGCGATCAGCTTTTCCTGCTCGGCCACCAGCGCGTCGATCTTGGCGGTTTCGCGGTCGAGGAAGGTGGCGATGTTCCTCTGCTCATTCAGCGGAGGCCAAGCAAAGGTCAGGTTGTCCAACGCATATTGCCCAAGCCCTACGCGTGTCAAACCGTTGGCTGATACCTCAAGATGCGCTTTCGTTGAGTGCGCATCGAACAAGCGCTTCACGAATGCGCCATCGATTCCAACGCTCGGTCGAATCATCGTTAGGTGGTAACCGCAGACAACACCCGGAAGGTCATCTGGCACGAAAGCCGAAATGCCTATGTCGTCTGCTGTCTCCGAATCCTTGGTGATGATGGTGTCGCCACGCTGTAGCGTGAAGCGAACAATCTGCTCATCAGTCGCCGAGGCCGCCATGAAATCCAATCCGGCGACGATGAGGTCGTTGTAGTACACGTCGGTGTAGTTACAGAGAAGCACAGGCTTTTCGCCTTCATGCATCTTCTTGTCTACGTTGCTTGGGAAAACCTCGCAGCGACGCTTAATTCGTTCAACCTCCCAATGCGCCGGCACTTCCCCCAGCCACTCCACCCCACTGTCCTTGTACTCCGGGTATCGCGGAAAACTCATGCCGACAGCCCCTTGATCATGTCCAGGATGCGGTCGGTGGTCTGCTTCAGCTCGGCGTCAATCTTCGCCAGCGGGCGCGGCGGCTTGAACACGTAGAAGTGCCGGTTGAACGGAATTTCGTAGCCCACCTTGGTCTTGTCGGGGTCGATCCAGGCGTCGGGCGCGTGGGGCAGCACCTCGCGCTTGAAGTATTCGCCCACGTCTTCGGTGTAGGGCACGTTCTCTGTGTCGCGCAGGCTGGCGTCGGGCTGGGGTTTGCCTTTTTGCTTGCCTTTCTGGCCCAGCACGATGTTGCCCGCTTCATCGCGCAGCGGGCGCTCGACGGTGATGCTGTGGTAGCCAAAGGCTTCGTTGTCGAAGATGCGGCTGATGGGGGTGCCGTCGTCTTCCTGCGCCTCGACAAAATCGCCAAACAGGCGGGTGATGCGGTCGATGTGCGCGTCGCTCAGTTCCTTGCGCTTTGACCCGAGGCTCTTGCGCATCTTCTGCCACATGCCTGACGCGTCAATCAGCTGCACCTTGCCCTTGCGCGCTGCGGGCTTGCGGTTGCTGATGATCCAGACGTAGGTGCTGATGCCGGTGTTGTAGAACATGTCGGTGGGCAGGCCGACGATGGCTTCAAGCAGGTCGTTCTCCAGCACATAGCGGCGGATTTCCGATTCGCCCGAGCCCGCGCCGCCGGTGAACAGCGGCGAGCCGTTGAGCACGATGCCGAAGCGGCTGCCGCCTTCACCCGTGGGTCGCATCTTGCTGATCAGGTGCAGCAGGAACAGCATCGAACCGTCTGAGACGCGCGGCAGGCCGGGACCGAAGCGCCCGGAGAAGCCCTGGGTCTCGTGTTCACGGCGCACTTCCTTCTCGACCTTCTTCCATTCCACGCCAAACGGCGGATTGGAGAGCATGTAGTCGAAGTGCTCGCCGGGGTGGCCGTCATCGCTCAGCGTGTTGCCGAAGACGATGTTGTCCACGTTTTGGCCCTTGATCAGCATGTCCGCCTTGCAGATGGCGAAGGACTCGGGGTTGAGCTCCTGCCCGTAGACGTTCAGGCTGGCCTTGGGGTTGAGTTCGGCCAAGTATTCGCCCGCCACGCTGAGCATGCCGCCGGTGCCGGCAGTCGGGTCGTACAGGGTGCGCACCACACCGGGTTTGGACAGCGCATCGCCGTCTTCGGTGTACAGCAGGTTGACCATCAGGCGGATGATTTCGCGCGGGGTGAAGTGCTCGCCAGCGGTTTCGTTGGAGAGTTCAGCGAACTTGCGGATCAGCTCTTCGAACACCGTCCCCATGTCAGCGTTGCTCACGCGGCTGGGGTGCAGGTCCACCTGGCAGAACTTCTCGGTAACCTGGTAGAGCAGCCCGGCCTTGGACAGGCGTTCGATCTGGGCCTGGAACTCGAAGTGCTCAAAGATGTCGCGCACTTCGGGCCCGAAGCCCTGGATGTAGGCGAACAGGTTCTGCGCCACGTTGGACGGGTCGCCCAACAGCTTGTTCAGATCAAGCGGCGACTGGTTGAAGAAGGGCAGCCCGGTCTTGCGCTTGAGAAATGGCGCGGGGTTGACGCCCAGTTTTTCTTTGGCGGCCAGTTCAGCCAGCACGGCGTCCTTGGTAGGCAAGAGCACGCAGTCCAGGCGGCGCAGCACGGTGAAAGGGAGGATGACCTTACCGTAATCCGACTGTTTGTAGTCACCACGCAGCAGATCGGCAACGGACCAGATGAAGGAGGAAAGCGCGGGTTGAGGAGGCATGTGATTGAGTGTATCGATGCATTTCGAATGCGTAGGGTGCAGTGGAGCGCCACCAATCAAGCTACATCCTCGCGGGAGGCGCAAGACCCCGAATGCAGCCAGGATGAAGGGCAGGGGATCGAGGTGCCATCCATCCTCAGGATCAGCCAGTCGAACGCACTGTGCTGAGGTGCCTGTGCTCGGATAAACCTTTCGAGCGCACGGCAAAAAGAAACGTCTTGCCTGCATAGCAAGCGAGGGAGCGAAGTCGGCGGGCCCTACAGCAGCGGCCTGTCTCGGGACTGCAGGACCACGCAGAGCGCTCGCGCATCTCAGGACACCTGACGTCAGGCGCGATCGCGCCCCTGAGGTAATCCGCCATGCGCGGCAAATGTTTGCCAAACGCCTGCGCAGTACAGGAGTGGCATCCTCGAACGAAGCGAAAAACACGTAGGTGCGTTCAGTGGGCACGCCAAACAGTGGGCGCCCGGTCGCGGCGGCGACCGAGAGCATCAAAGCCACCAGGCTCTTCCCAGTACCACCATGCGCCCCACAGCGTGACCACGCCGCGAGGGCAGCGACCTTCCCAAACGTAGCGTACGGGAGGCTCGGGTGACACAAGAATGTCGCTTGTGCAGACCGTTTGCAGCAGCTCCTTTCGCGCGGAGTTAGCTTGATTGAAATGCATGGTGTTGAACCTTGCGCTGGTGGTAGGTAGAGCACACGAGCGAGCCAGCCCCCGCCACACGAATGCCCACCCGCATCAGGTAGATGCTGGTGGGGTGTATAGCGCGGAGTTTTATATGTTCTGGCTCGTCACTGCTGCAGCGGCGTGCGCTGTCCGGCCTACGGTGGCTCGTCAGCATTCCGCGCAAACAGCAGGTTGAACCGCCCCGAGACGATCGTCAAGGGATGCGAATTTCCTTGAGAAACAGTCTGACCGAGCGCCGGTGCATGCGTCGCAACCGGCGCCCCTGACAAACGTCACGGGCTGCGCTCGAGGCTACGGCACGCTCCGCAGCCTTGGGGGAGCTTCGCCCTGCGACAGCGCCCCACTAGCCGCACAACGTCTAAATAACACCCTACCAAAAGGAAAGATCGAATAAGCCCAAGGTAAAAATCGAAGAGACTACGCGGGCGCGCAAAGACGAAGCCACGAGGCCCACTGCCACGGTGATCGCCTTGCCCCGACCAACTTGGATGACACGTCGCACATCGTCGACGGATCAAGAAATTCAGTTCTCTTTACCAACTAACGTCTCACACTCGCTGACCGTGGACCTTAATCAGCATTGCCTTAGGAAGGTCTGCACAACCCGCCTCATGGCGCAAGCTGACGCGTGAACATTCACATGGTGAAACCGAAGCCGAATTTGCGTCAGATTTCCCGCTCTTTCGGCCAATTTCAGCCGTATTGCGGGCTCTCGCCCGTGCTGCAGGCGCACTCATGCCCGCGCTCCCTGCAAAATGCGCTTGCGCACCATCCACAGATTGGACAGCGCAAACAGCACCAGAAGCTGGCTGGTGTTCTTGGCCAGGCCCTTGTAGCGCACCTTGCGGTGGCCAAACTGGCACTTGAGAACTCGGAACTGGTGCTCGACCTTGGCGCGGATACGCGCCTTGACGGTCTCCATCTGATCGAGCAACACATCCAGGGGGCGGTTCTTGTCGAGCTTCTTGCGCTTGCCCGGCATCATGGCGATGTGCCAACGGGTATCGGGGTGTTGATCCTGTACTTCGCCACGCTTGTCAACACCTCGGTAGCCCGAATCTGCAAAGACTTGTGTTTCCTCGCCGTGCAACAGCGCCGCTGCCTGCGTGATGTCGTGGGCGTTGGCGGCCGTGGTGGTGACGGTGTGCACCAAGCCCGAATCGGCATCCACGCCAATGTGCGCCTTCATACCGAAGTGCCATTGGTTGCCCTTCTTGGTTTGGTGCATCTCAGGGTCGCGCTGCCCATCCTTGTTCTTGGTGGAACTGGGTGCGGCAATCAAGGTGGCATCGACCACGGTGCCGCTCTTGAGCAGCAGACCACGGGCGGCCAGTTGGGCATTGACGGTGGCAAGGATTTGAGCTGCCAGCTCGTTCCTCTCCAAGAGGTGTCGAAAGCGCAGGATGGTGCTTTCGTCGGGCAGGCGGGTGATGCCCGCGTCCAAGTGGGCGAACTCTCGGTACAGGGGAACGTCGTGCAAGGCTTCTTCCATCGCCGGGTCGGAGTGCCCGAAGAATTGCTGCAGCAGGTGAATGCGCAGCATCGTCTCCAGCGCAAAGGGAGGGCGCCCCGTCTTGCCTGCAGGCGCGTGCGGTGCAATCAGCGCCAGAAGATCAGGCCATGGGATGACGGCATCCATCTCATCGAGGAATGCACGCTTGCGCGTCCTCTTGGGGGAAAGTTCAAATCCGCTTGTGGCAAGGCTCATTTGCTTCATGGGTGTTCAACGTCCGAGGGGCTCAGGTGGTGGACTTTTGCAGACCTTTCCTTAAGTGTCCCACGAAGCCATATCAGGTAACAGCGCCTTGTCGAGGTGGGGGGAGGCTCGCGAAGCGAGGGGGCACAGCCCCCCCCAAGAGAGGGGGAGGCTACAGCGCGAAACACTCACCGTGTGCAACTTTGCGCAGGTAGTAAAGCGCCGGCAGCTCGCCTGCATAGCCGTGCCGACGCGCGTATTCCAACAGCGTCTTTGACTGCTCGCGCACGCCGTGAAATCCCGGCTGATTTGCCAGGCGCTGCAAGTGCGCCGCGAGTTCGTCAGGACGCCGCCGGTGTCTCGCGTCGCCGAGCATCGCATAGTGCTCCTTCATCTCCGCCTTCGGCCGTCGCCAGGTCCACGCGGCGCGCCCGCGAGCGGCGTGCCGCACAAGTTCGTAGCCCAAAAACACAAGACGCTTTTTGCTCGCCACGTCCTCTAGCTTCTCGGACGCGCTGAGCTCGCCGGGGGTGAACAGTAGCGCCCAGTCGGCCTCCACCTCTTCCTTTGGCCAGTACAGCGCAAGAATCGCATTTGCCTGACCATGCTGCTTTCTGGTCAGCCGCTGGGCTGGCGTTGCGCCAATCGCGTGTCGCTCGTGCAGCTTCTTGATGACGCGCTCGACTTTCTTTGCATCGACTTTTCCAGTCACGTAGCGCGTATAGCCGCGACCCGCGGCGTCAAGAACGCGCGTGAGCGCCGCGGTTTTCGAGCGAGAAATGGGGGTCGATGCGGGCATCGCGACATCCTTTTTTTTTGAGCTGATGACCCGTCTAGCGACAACCCAATCACATTGCGAGCGGACGCGTGCAATGTGAGGCGCGTTAGCGCTTTACTTCCGCGCTAGCGCGCGTGGTTGTTATGTGATTTGCGTAAGCAAGCTTGCATTTAAAGATGTTCCTTGATGCCGCCAGCCGGCGGCATCAATCAATCGCTACACGAGGCAGGGCCGAGTGAGCGACGCGCGACACAGAAATGTGACGCGCACGCACGCAGCGCGCAGTCTGCCCCCTGTACCCGTACTCGGGCGCGGACGGGTACAGCGGGCAGACTGCCAACTGCAAAACACACGCGGGGGAAACCCCACGCTCTTCCTTGCCAGGGAGAGCAAACCGCTTTAGCTGCATGCCGGGTAACGCTGGCTGGTGCGGCTGAGTCGGGCGCCGGGAGACGACAGTCTCCCCTCGACCCAATCTCTCTGCACAACGCTGTTGTGCATCGATTGTTGGGCGACACGGAAACGGGAGGTGCAGTAATGCACTGATACTGTCTGCACAGATGCGCGCTCGGGAGAGCGACGGCACTGCAGACAGTCCCTGTTCAAATCGAAGCGGTGGGCCACGATGTGGCGAATCCGCGCCGGGGGGCGTTCGGAAGACGAACGGCGCAACCCGGACTCAGCAGGTGGGCTGATGAGGCCGCAGAAATGCGGCAGGGGCATGAGGGGAAACCTGGACTGCTCGGCACTGCGCGAAAGCGCAGGTCTCTGGATAGCTTAAGCCTGTAAGTGGGGGTGTGAGTCCCCCATCTGAGTCAAAACCCTTGGGTACGAGCTGCAGAAAGCTTGGTGAGTTGAAGACAAGTAGCGGCGGGTAAGCCTAGCTACGGAACATCGTAGGCCGAAAGCGGCGCAAGCCGCGAAGCGTATGCGATGTCGCTACTTCGAGACTCCGTATCCCCAAATCGCCAGTGAAAAGCTGGCGGCGGGTTTGACGATTTGAGCTAACGTGGGAATCTCTGACGGCTAGCGCGTGTGGCACCGCGCAGCGTCCGTGGGACGCAAGCACAAGAGAGGGAGCGCTGGTGATTAGCCTTCGAGCGACCTCCGAGTTTTAACCAAACAAGGGGTGAGCGAGCGTCTGCATTCCCGTGCAGATGCAGGCGAAAGCTGGCAGCGGTTGAAAAGCGTGTGCGCTCTCGCAAGCGAGAGCGTTTTGAGCGTGGCAGCTCATTGCAGTGATAGCCCCGACGTGCTTGGCAGCACAGGGGCGAAGAACTCGATTTTGACGAATCGAGGGCGAGCGATAGATTGACGATACAGCCGAAGACCATGCCAAAAATCCTTATTTTTTTTTGGCACCCGTCGGCATGGCTCGGCGACTGCGTTCTTCACGCAGTCAGGTCTTTTTCGCTTGATTCACGCCCCCTTTTTTCGGGGGCGTTTCTTCGTGCGTTTGGCAGTATTCTGCCCACGCCTGCATCAATTCGCGACGCTTGTCAAGTGCATCTGCGCGCCAGTACGCAGCTTCAACTTTGCCCTTGGTGACATGCGCTAGGCTGAGTTCGGCGAGCTCTCGCGGCCAATTGCCGGCTGCAGCCCAGTCTCTAAACGACGAACGAAACCCATGTGGCACGCAATCGACGTTCATTCGGCGCAGCACCGCCGTTAAGCTCATGTCCGACAGCGGGCCCCGAGCGCCTGGAAAAACGTAGGGAGAGTCGGCAACGCCGGGCAGCTTTTTGAGAAGCGTGACCGCCGCTGCGGAGAGCGGCACGCGATGTTCGCGCCCAGCTTTCATGCGGCCCGCAGGGATAGTCCAAAGTCGATTTTCGAAGTCGAGCTCATCCCATGTCGCACCTCGCACTTCGCCGCTCCGTGCAGCGGTGAGAATCGCGAATTCAAGCGCTCGCGCTGCTGCGCCGTCGCGCTTGCGCAATGCGGCAATGAATGCCGGGATGTCAGCATACGGTAGCGCCCTGTGGTGCTCGGTCTTTTGAATCTTGCCCGGGGCCGGCAGCAGCGCGTCAAGATGCCCGCGCCAGGCCGCGGGGTTCTCGCCGCTGCGGCGGTAGCCGCTCGCTGCCGCCCAATCAAGCACGCGCTCGATGCGACCGCGTAGTCGAGACGCTGTCTCGTTTTTTGCGAGCCACAGTGTTGACTCGCCGCCGACCGGCTGAGTCAGCACAGCGAGAACGTGCCGGCGCTCGATCTCGCTAACAGGCAGCGCTCCCAACACCGGAGAGGCGTACTGCGCGAGCGTGCTGCGCCACTGCGCACGATGCTTCGCGTTGCGCCATTCGACGCCCTTCGCGTCCAAAAATCGCTCAACGCAAAAATCAAACGTTTTTTCTGTGTTTGCGAGCTGCTCGGCGGCAAGCCGCTTGCGCTTGCTCGTCGCGGGCTCGGGCACTTCGCCGGCGCGGATACTGTCATGCACCGCGCGCGCAGCGTCGCGTGCTGCAGCGAGGCTGACTCCGGGGTACGCTCCGAGCCCCCAATCTTTCCGCGTGCCAGCGACGACGACGCGCAGCACCCACGACCGCCAGCCGGTCGGCGACACGAGCAAATGCAATCCTTGAACGCCGCCGACGGCCCGGCGCCCCGGCTGCTTGATGGCAGCTACTGCACGTTCAGAAAGTTGTTTTGCGATGCGTGGCATGAAGTCTCCGCCAAACTCAACATTACCACATCCCGCCCACATAAAACATTGGAACGCGCGAAAATGCGCGGGAACTCACGGGAAGATATTTTTCATATTATTCATATAAATCAGCGACTTACGATGCCACATGACGATGCTTGAGAACCCATTATGGCGGACTTCGTCTCCGCCAAGACAAAGAACGCACCCTCGTGGTGCGTTTTTTTGCCTTGCGCGCCTGCGGCTCAGTAGCAGGGAATGTCTGGATCGAGCTCGAGCGACCATGCGTGGATGCCGCCCGCCACGTTGGCGACATCCTCGAAGCCTTGCTGCTGCAAATAGAGCGCCACCTGCATGCTGCGCCCGCCCAGGTGGCACAGGCAGGCCAGCGGGCGGGTCTTGTCCAGCTCTTCCAGGCGGGCGGGCAGTGTTGCCATGGGGATGCTGATGCATTCCAGGCCGCGCGGGGCGACGTGCGCGAGCTTCAGCTCCCAGGGTTCTCGCACGTCCAGCAGCAGTGGACCGCGCTCGCTGCGCGCGGCCAGCCAGGCCTCGAGATCGCGAGGGCGTACCTGCGGGACCATGGCAGACGGGCGTGCTTTCAGAACTTGAACTGCGACGGCTGCGGGAAGTGGCGCAGCCGTGCGGTGACCACATCCCACGGCTCGGTGGTGGAAAACCCGTTGCCGCTGCGCTCCATGAAGGTCGCGCGCATCATCGGCTTGAAACCGACGATGGCGCCGAGCCGGCCGTCCGGTGCCAGCAGGTCCAGCAAGGCTTGGGGCACCTGTGCGACCGAACCGCTGAGAACGATCACGTCGTAGGGGCCACCCGCGATTGCTTCGGCGGCGTTCGCATGCAGCACGCGCGCGTTGGTGATGCCGGCCCGGGCCAGGTTGGCGCCGGCCATGCGCGCCAGCCGTTCTTCGATTTCGAGTGAGGTGACGTCCGCCGTCAGGCTTGCCAGCATCGCGGCCATGAAGCCCGAGCCCGCGCCGACCTCGAGGACGCGGTCGCTGGCCTTGAGTTTGAGGTCCTGCAGCATGCGCGCTTCGACACGTGGCGCCAGCATGATCTGGCCCAGCCGGATGGCCTCGACCGGATCGTCGTGCAGCGGGATCTCCATGTCCGTGAACGCCATGTCGCGGTAGGGCGCGGGCACAAAGTCTTCCCGGTGCAGACGCTGCATCACTTCCAGCACTTGAGCGTCGGAGACGTCCCAGGGGCGCACCTGTTGCTCGATCATGTTGTAGCGCGCCTGCTCGAGGCGATCGCTGGGGTCGGCGAGCGTGTTCAAGGGCAGATTCATGCAGTTACTCCGAAGGCAGACCACGGCACGGTGGCAAACCTGCTATTTTAGGCAGTACGGTTGCCGCAGCGGCGCTTGTATCCGCTCTGGCGCAACCGGTTTTCATGGAGTGCATTGTGGCGAATGAACAAGTCATCACACTGGGCGGCGGTTGCTTTTGGTGCACGGAGGCGGTTTTCGAGCGGGTGCGCGGCATCACCGCGCTGCAAAGTGGCTACGCCAATGGTCGGGTGGAGCGTGCGCCCAGCTACGAAGAGGTCTGCTCGGGCAGCACCGGCTGCGTCGAGGTGGTGCAGCTGCGCTTTGATCCGTCGCAGATCAGCCTGCAGAGCGTGCTGGAGATCTTCTTTGCCACGCACGACCCGACCCAGCTTGACCGCCAGGGCAA
Source organism: Comamonas flocculans (assembly GCF_007954405.1). Classification (NCBI taxonomy): domain Bacteria; kingdom Pseudomonadati; phylum Pseudomonadota; class Betaproteobacteria; order Burkholderiales; family Comamonadaceae; genus Comamonas; species Comamonas flocculans. The sequence goes on from NZ_CP042344.1 coordinate 2,338,150, forward strand.
CGATGTGGGTACGCAATACCGCAGCGGCATCTACTACAGCGAGCCCGAGCACGGTCAGATTGCGCGCGAGATGGTGCGCGAGCTGCAGGCCGAGGGCATATTCACCGCGCCCGTGGTGACCGAGATCGTGCCGCTTGCCGCCTTCTGGCCGGCAGAAACCTACCACCAGGAGTACTACCGCAACAACCCCGACCAGGCGTACTGCAGCTTCGTGGTGGGACCCAAGGTGGCGAAATTTCGCAAGGCCTTTGCCACCCATCTGAAGGAAGGCGCGTAGCGCTCACGCGGCATTGCGCGCAGCTTCAGTCCCGCCCCAGGCGCACGTAGAGTGCGTCGCCTGCGCTGCGCATGGTCTTGAGCATCTGCACCGTGAGAGGCGCAACCAGCCGCAAGCCGCCGGCGCGGCCGGTGCGCACGCGGTGCGCCTCGTCAAGCTTTTTCCACTGGATGAAGAAATGCTCGGTAAAGCGCAGCATCAAGGCCAGCTGCAGCGACAGCTGTTCGGGCTGGACGCCGAGCGGGCGCAGTGGCTCGAGCAGGCGCTGCAGCACCTCGACGATATCGCTGCTGCGTGTGGTGACGGTGAAGGCGATGCCGAGCATGCAGACGCTGGCCAGGCGCAAGGCACTGGCCAGCCCCGTCTGCCAGGTGCCCATCCAGGCGTGAAACGCAGCGACCAGCGCTGCGGCGGCGGTGACCGACCCAAGCAGGCGCCGCGAGCCCAGCGTGGCCTGCCCGAGGCTCGCGTAGAGCGCCGCGCACAGCAGGGAAGCGGCGGCCAGGGCACCGGGCTGGCTGGTGGCAAACAACAACATGCCTGCCAGGGACAGCGCCAGCAGCTTGGCTCCAGCGCTCCCATGGTGCAGCCAGGTGGTGTATTCGCTGTAGAGACTGCCCATGGTCACCCGTCGCCGGTTGCGTTGGCAAAGTTGCGCCGGGCCTCTGCTTCATAGGCCGGGCAGACTTCCCGGCCAGGGCCGTCGGCCCGTACCCGGCCATCCTCCAGCCAGATCACGCGCGCAAAGTCGCGCACGGGATGCAGCACATGGGTAGAGATGATCACCTGTTGCGTGCAGCGGCGTATGTCGGCCGCCAGGCGCAGCTGGCCTGGCAAGTCCAGGCTGGCGTAGGGTTCATCAAGCAGCAGCACCCGGGGCCGGGCGAGCAGCATCGCCAGCCAGCACACCCACTGGCGCTCGCCCTGGCTCAGCGTGCCCATGGCCCTGTCGGCCCAGTGCAGCAGGCCGTGTTGCTCCAGAAATTGGAGCGCTCCGCTGCGAGCCCCCTTGCGATTGCCGTCATGGGCGCTGCGCCATGACAACTGGAGCTCTTCCGCAACCGTCGGGAAAATGATCTGGTCGTCCGGGTTCTGGAACATCAGGCTCGCGAGCCGCCCGCCTGGAGACCCATGGGCGCGACGGGCCATATCGGCGGCTTGTCCAGCCCAGCTCAGACTGCCTTGTTGCGGCGCGTCCAGGCCCACGAGCAGGCGCAGCAGGCTGGATTTGCCAGCCCCGTTGTGCCCGATCAGGGCGATGCGCGCTTCATCCAGGTCGAGGCTGAGGTTCTGGAAGATCGTGCGTTGGCCGCGGCGCAGACCAATGCTGCGCAGCCGCCAGCCGGGGGAGGGTGCAGTCACTGTGCCGTGAAACAGGAACGAGGGTGTACGACGGCGGGCCCGTCGGGGCCCCTGCCGGGATCAGCGGCCATGAGCCAGAAATGCTGGCGGAGAGGGCGGGATTCGAACCCGCGGTGGGCTATTAACCCACACACGCTTTCCAGGCGTGCGACTTAAACCGCTCATCCACCTCTCCGCGAAGCCCGCAATTGTAGTCTGTTCGGGCTGCAGAAACGCGCTTTGGCCCCCAACTGCACGGCGTTGCACCGGGCATGTTCATACCATGGACGCCAAACCATCGCGCGCCCTCGAGCGTGATGGTGTCGAAGCCCCAAATGGTGTGGCGCTGCGGGTCGCTGGCGAACATTTCGATCAGATACTTGCCCGGGGCAAGCGCTTCTTTGGTCCACTGCAGCCCGTCGATTCGGCAGTAGCGACACACCAAGGCCGGGGGCGAAAGCGCCGCTTGCTCGCTCCGATTTTTGCAGGTTCAAGCGCTGTCCATCCTTGAAGCGCCCGCAGTCCTGCGGGTCTGGCTCGGAGACCGGGTATGCCAGCGCAGGGCGCGGGTCAGCAGCCACAGCAGCACCAGCGCGGTGATGGCCAGCGCGGCGGTACTTGCGCCCCAGAACGGCAGCGGAGAAGGCCATGGCCCGTAACCCTGCCAGCCGCGATAGGCGATGGTGTAGCCGCCACCCAGACCCAGACCCCAGAGCAGCACGCCATAGATCAGCAGCGGCGCCAGCGTGATGCGGTAGCTGCGCAGCACGAAGATGCACAGCGTCTGCATCGAGTCCGCCACGTGGTAGACGGCTACCCAGGCCAGCAGGGCAGTGGCCAGCGCGGCCACATCGGTGCTCGTGGTGTAGAGCGCCGCCAAAGGTGTACGGGATAAAAAAAGGATAGCTGCCAACGCACACCCGATAAGGGCTGAGGCCATAAAACCTTGCAAAGCCAGCTTGGCAGCCTGAGTTTCCTCGCCGGCGCCGCGGCAGAAGCTCACATGGGCGCTGACCGCTATCGCCAGCGACAGCGGCACCATGTAGAGCACCGCCGCAAGATTGGCGGCAATCTGGTGCGCCGCGGCCGCGAGCGCGCCCTGGCGCGCGATGAAAAGCGCCATCAGCGTGAAGGATGTGACCTCTACCGTGATGGACAGCGCCGCCGGCAGGCCCAGACGCAAGAACTGCCGCAGCTCTGCCCAGTCGGGCGCCTGCGGCCGGTGCCACAGCGCCAGGCGCCGAAACGATGGGTGGCGCGCCAGCATCGCCAGCGCCACGCCGAGCAGCAGGTAGTTGACCACCAGCGTCGCCCAGGCGCAGCCCGGCGCGCCCTGGGGCGCAAGACCGGCGCCGCCGAAGGTGAACCACAGCGACAGCGGCAGCTTGGGCAGCAGCGAAGCCAGCTGCAGCCAGGTGACGAACTGCGGCCGGTCGACCGCCTGGCTGAGCGTGCTGTAGATGCGAAACAGCAGCGCCGGCGGCAGCGCGAAGGCGAGTATCGCCAGGTAGCTGCGCACCTCGGTCTGCAGGGCGCCCGGCACCTCGGTTGCGCGCAGGACGGCGCCCGGGTGCAGCAGGATGGCCATGCCGAGCGCACTCGCTGCCAGCCACAGATACAGCGTCTGGCGCACGCTGGCACCGATGGCCTGCGGGCGCCGTGCGCCGTGCAGTTCGGCCCAGATCGGCAACAGCGCCTGAAAGAGCCCCATCACCGCGACGTAGACGCTCACGAACACCGCCGAACCTATGGACAGCGCTGCCAGCGAGTCCTGCGAATAGCGGCCGGTCACGATGGTGTCCGTCACCCCGAAGGCCATCACTGCCAGCTGCCCCACCAGCACCGTGAGGGCGTGGTGGGCGATGCCCGAGCGCGCCGCCATGCTTTCAGTGCGCCGGGTGGCGCAGCATGAGCACGAGCTGGTCGCGCCTGTCCGTCGGGCGCGTGACGATGGCCGCCTGCTGCCACTGCGCGTCCGCAAACACCTGGCCCGCGGCCCAGTCGCCGTCCGGATCGACGATGGCCCAGCGGCAGGTCGGAGCCTGCTCGGGCGTAGCCATGGGCAGCTGGCCGTAATAGCGCAGCGCAGCCACCAGCGGCTGGTCCAGCCCGTAGCCCGCTACACAGTCGCCGGACCGCAGGCGGCTGGCCGGTTCGACCTTGTCCACCGCCTCGCGCAGCAGGCGCACCTGGGGCGCGTAGCTGCGTCCGTAGTCCAGCAGCGGCAGCCACAGCGTCATCAAGAGTACCCAGCCCAGCGCGGCGCCGCCGGCGGGCAGCACCAGGCTCTTCCAGATGGCCGGCCTGTGGCGTGCTGTGCGCCAGCGCACCAGCGCGCACCAGGCCAGCGTGGCGGCCAGAGCCAGGAGGAAGGCCAGCGGTTCAAAGCGGCTTTGAAAACCCGGTGCCAGCCGCGCCACATTGGCGGCCGGCTGCGCCGGAAAGCCGGTCTGCACCGCCAGCCAGATGACCCAGATGGCGATGGCGCAGACGCTGAAGAACAGCAGCGTGAACCAGTCGATGGCGGCCGCGACGCCGCGCTTGAGCGTGGGCAGCGCAAACGCCGCCAGGATGGCCAGCGCCGGCAAGCCCTGCAGCAGCGCGCGGTCGGCGGGCTCGGTGGCGAAGGCGGCCACCACCGGGACCAGCGCAAACCACAGCGGCAGCACGATGTGGCTCGCGCCGTGGCGCAGCGGGTGGCGCCAGCGCCACAGCGTCCACAGCGCCAGCAGCCAGGTCGGCCAGGCGAACCAGACCAGCAGCCGCACCAGCGTGGCCCAGCTTTGCGCGTTGGCCGGCAAGGCCAGGCGCCATTGCCAGGCCTGGGTCCACCCGGCGAGCACGGCAATCGCGGCGGTCTGTGCCGCGAAGGCGATCAGCGTGCGCGAAAGCCCGATCGGCGTGCCGTCGGGCGTGCGCGCCCTGCTCGCCACGGCCGCCGCGCCTGCCGCCAGCAGCAGAGCCATGGTCGGCGCGCCGCTGAGCGCAAGCAGCGCGACACCGCCGAGCGTGGCCGCCAGTGCCCGCCCGCCCGGGCGGTGCAGCCAGGCGGCGCTGCCGCTGAGCAGCAGCGCCGTGCCCGCGAGCTGGCTCAGGTAGCTGGTGGCCTCGTGGGAGAACTGTGCCAGGCCGAGCGTGGCGATGAGCGCCAGCAGCGCGGCGTCCGCCATGGCGCGGGCATAGTCGACCGCGCGCGCCTCGCCGCCGAAGGCAAAGGCCACGGGCTGGGCCTGCGGGCTCTGCGCCAGACGCCAGGCGGCGCGCCAGGTGCTTGCCAGTACCAGCACCAGCAGCGCCACGAAGGGCAGGCGCGACGTGGCCTCCATGGACAGCCAGCCCTGGCCCAGCCAGATCGCGCCCGCTCCCAGCCACAGCGGCAGCAGGCCGGGAGTGTCCGGGCCCAGGCCGGCCAGTGTGGGCTGCAGCCAGTTCGTCTGCCCGAGCGCGATCTCGCGCATGAAGGCAAAGGCCTGCATGTCGTCGCCGCGCCAGGGGTCGCGCCCGAAGAAGCCGGCCAGCACATAGACCGCGCACAGCAACCACAGCACCTTGCGGGGCAGCGGGCGCACTGCCGCTTGGGCGACGATGGCGGGGCTGGGGTGCATCAGGCGGAAAGCGTGAACAAAAAAGGCAGCGCGGCGTGCCGGGCTGCCTGGTTGCGCCGGGGCAGCATGCCCACAGAACGCGGTGTGCGGGTGCTGCGCTCAGCGGGCGCTGGTGCGTCCAAAGCGGTTGCGGAACTTCTCGACGCGCCCGCCCATGCTGTCCACCGACTTCTGCGTGCCGGTGTAGAAGGGGTGCGACTCGCTGGAAGTGTCGAGCTTGTACAGCGGGTACTCCTTGCCCTCGAAGGTGTCGGTTTCCTTCGTCGTGACGCACGAGCGCGTGACGAACTTGAAGCCGTTGGAGAGGTCCACGAACAGCACTTCGCGGTAGTCGGGGTGTATGCCTTCACGCATGATGAAATCCTATGGGGGTAAAAGCCGGGAGCCGCGCCAGCGCTTCTGGCGTACTTTCCGAGAAACCGCGCATTATATAGAAAGCGCCCTCAATCAACCGCCGCGGCGCATGGCTTCGAAGAAGTCGACGTTGCTCTTGGTCTCGCGCATTTTCTTGATCATGAGCTCCATGGATTCGATCTCGTCCATGTTGTACATGAACTGGCGCAGGATGCGGGTCTTTTGCAGTACCTCGGGCGCCAGCAGCAGCTCTTCGCGGCGCGTGCCGCTCTTGTTGAGCTCGATGGCGGGGAACACGCGCTTTTCGTACAGGCGCCGGTTCAGGTGCAGCTCGCTGTTGCCCGTGCCCTTGAACTCCTCGAAGATCACCTCGTCCATGCGGCTGCCGGTGTCGACCAGCGCGGTGGCGATGATGGTGAGCGAGCCGCCTTCCTCGATGTTGCGCGCCGCGCCGAAGAAGCGCTTGGGGCGCTGCAGCGCATTGGCGTCCACGCCGCCGGTGAGCACCTTGCCGGAAGACGGCACGACGTTGTTGTAGGCGCGCGCCAGGCGGGTGATGGAGTCCAGCAGGATGACCACGTCCTGGCCGAGTTCGACCAGGCGCTTGGCGCGCTCGATCACCATCTCGGCCACGTGGACGTGGCGCGTGGCCGGCTCGTCGAAGGTGGAGGCGATGATCTCGCCGCGCACCGAGCGCTGCATCTCGGTCACTTCCTCGGGGCGCTCGTCTACCAGCAGCACCATGAGGATCACGTCCGGATAGTTGGAGGTGATGGCATGGGCGATGTGCTGCATCATCACCGTCTTGCCGCTCTTGGGCGGCGCGACGATCAGCGCGCGCTGTCCGCGCCCGATGGGGGCGATGATGTCGATGATGCGGCCGGTGATGTTCTCCTCGCCCTTGATGTCGCGCTCGAGTTTCATCTGCTCCTTGGGGAACAGCGGCGTCAGGTTCTCGAACATCACCTTGTGCTTGTTCTGCTCGGGCGGGTTGCCGTTGACCTTGTCCAGCTTGGTCAGGGCAAAGTAGCGCTCGCCGTCCTTGGGGATGCGCACCTCGCCCTCGATCATGTCGCCGGTGTGCAGGTTGAAGCGGCGCACCTGGCTGGGCGAGATGTAGATGTCGTCGGTGCTGGCGGTGTAGCTGGTGTCGGGGCTGCGCAGGAACCCGAAGCCGTCGGGCAGGATCTCCAGCACGCCGTCGGCGAACACCTGCTCGCCGGCCTTGGCGCGCTTCTTGATGATGGCGAACATCAGCTCCTGCTTGCGCATGCGGCCGCCGTTTTCGACGCCAAGCTCTTCGGCCTGCTTGAGCACTTCGGAGACGTGCAGGGCCTTCAATTCGTTAAGGTGCATGAAAAGACTCCGGTCAGGGAGTGGCAATGTCTGGTCAAGGAGGGGTTGGCCGTGCGCCGCAGGAAGCATCCGCGGGGGTTCGGAATGCGGGGGCAGGCCGGTGATGGCAAACCAGCTGCGCATCGGGTGTTGCGCGGTGGTGATCGGGAGAGATTATGACAGGAAAAGCCGGCACCCCCGCAGGCCGGCCGACGCCCGGGCATGCGCCCGGCACGAAGCCGCTCAGGCCAGGGTCTGGTCGATGAAGGCGGTCAGCTGCGCCTTGCTCATCGCGCCCACCTTGGTGGCGGCGAGCTGGCCGTCCTTGAAGATCATCAGCGTGGGGATGCCGCGGATACCGAATTTGGCGGGCACTTCGCGGTTATCGTCCACGTTCATCTTCGCGATGGTGAGTTTGCCTTCATAGGTGCCCGCCACTTCGTCGAGCACCGGTGCGATCATCTTGCAGGGGCCGCACCATTCGGCCCAGTAGTCCACCAGCACCGGGGAAGAGGACTTGAGGACGTCGGCTTCGAAGCTTGCGTCCGAGACGTGTTTGATCAATGCGCTGGCCATGGTTTTCCTGTACGGCGGTTGGCAGCAGGGGGCTGGCGCCGGACGCTGCACACGGGGTAAATTCGTTTGATTGTGACAGAAACAGCCATACCTGATGACGCCATGGTTGCTGCCCGCCAGGGCGCGCCGGCGCCGCTGACCGGACCCTGGCCGCACTGGCTGGGCGAGGTGCATGCGCAGGCCCGCGGCCGCGGCGCGCACCTGGCGCGCACCGTGGTGCTGCTGCCCTATGCCCACCTGCTGCCGGTGGCCAGCGCCGCCTGGGCCGCACGTTTCGCGGGCTACATGCCGCGCTTTCAGACCACGCGCAGCTGGGCGGCCGAGGCCGGCGCCTTCATTGCCGGCGCGCGCGATCTGTGCTTCGACCACGCGCGCGACCTCCTGACTGCGCGCGAACTGCTCGAGCACGCCGGCCTGGGTGCGCAGGCGCCGGCGCTGGCCGGGCGGCTGCTGGAGCTGGCGCGGCAGCTGGCCCCGCTGGCCGCGGCGCAACCCCCTGACCGGCGCGCCGACTGGCTGGAGCGCACCCACGCGCTGCTGCCCGCCGTGCACGAGGGGCCGCTGCGCCTGGAGGGCGTGCTCGGGCGCGTCGCGGCCGCCTGGGTCGCGACCTCGAGCCATGCCACCGACGTGTTGTTTGCCCCCGCGCTGGCGCGCCAGGTCGACCTGCTGGTCATCGTGCCCGGCCTGCGCCGTGAGCCCTTGCTCCAGGCCTTGGGCGCGCACTGGGGCGACAAGACGCTGACGCTGGAGCACGAGGCGCCGGCCGCCGCGGGCGCGGTGGCGCTGCACCTGGCGCTGGACGCGGAGGACGAGGCCGAGCGCGCCGCCGCCTGCGTGCTCAGCCACTTGAGCGCCGGCCGCGCGCCGGTGGCGCTCGTCGCCGTCGACCGTCTGCTCGTGCGTCGCATCAATGCGCTGCTCGGCAGTGCCGGCGTGCACGCCGGCACCGGGCTGCGCGACGAGACGGGCTGGAAGCTTTCGACCACGCACGCGGGCGCCTGCGTGCTGGTGCTGCTGCGCGCCTGCGCGCCGCGCGCATCCAGCGACGAGGTGCTCGACTGGATCAAGCTTGCGCCCGCCTGGGCGCTGCTGGACCACCGGCGGCTGGAGCAGCACTTGCGCAAGCATGCGGTGCGCGACTGGCGCGCCGCCGCCGCGCTGCTGCCTGACGACCCCCTGGTGCAGCAGGTGCAGGCGCTGCGCACCGGCCTGCTTGCCCGCCGGCCGCTCACGCAGTGGCTCGGCGACTTGCGCGCCGCGCTGCAGACCTGTGGCCTCTGGCCCCTGCTGCAGGCCGACGCGGCGGGCGCGGGGGTGATAGAGGCGCTGGGCCTGGACGATGGGGCGCTGGAGCGCTGGCAGGCCTGGGCCGGCGCGCGGGCGCCGATGTCCTGTGCCGGCTTCACGCACTGGACGGGCGAGGTGCTGGAGCAGGCCAACTTCCAGCCCGCCGTGGGCGCAACGGCGCGCGTGGTGGTGCTGCCCTTGGCGCAGCTGCTGGGGCGCAGCTTTGCGGCGCTGGTGCTGCCGGGCGCCGACGAGCGCCATCTGCCCGCCGCGCCCGAGCCGCCCGGCCCGTGGAGCGCGGCGCAGCGCCAAGCGTTGGGCCTGCCCGTGCGCGAAGAGCTGCAGCGCGAGCAGGCGCTGGCCTGGGCCCTGGCGCTGTCGGCCGGCCAGGTGGACGTGCTGCACCGCTGCGCCGATGACAGCGGCGAGCCGGTGCTCGCTTCGCCGCTCGTGCAGGCGCTGCGGCTCACGCCCGGCCTGCGCCTGCAGGAGGGCAGCGATGCGCGCATCGCGCGGGCGCTGGTGCCCCTGCCGACCCCGCGCCCGCGCGCCGTGGGCAGGCAGTTGCCGATGCAGCCGCTCTCGGCCAGCAGCTACGAGCAGTTACGCAGCTGCCCCTACCGCTTCTTCGCGCTGCGCCAGCTCGGCTTGCAGGACGAGGGCGAGCTGGACGTGGACGTGGACAAGCGCGACTGGGGCATCTGGGTGCATGCGCTGCTGCGCCACTTCCATGAAGCGCTGCAGCGCGATCCCTCGGCCGAGCGCCTGGCGCTGATGGAGGCCGCCGCGCATGAGGCTACGCGCACGCTTGGGCTGGAGGGCGAGGGGGGCGAGTTCCTGCCCTTCGAGGTGGCCTGGCCGCCGCTGCGCGATGCCTATCTCGCCTGGCTGCAGACGCACGAGGCGGCCGGCGCGCGCTTCAGCGCCGCCGAGGTGGACATCCGCGTGCAGCGCGGCCCGCTGCAGCTGCGCGGGCGCATCGACCGCATGGATACGCTCGCCGATGGCGCGGCGCTGCTGATCGACTACAAGACCGAAGCGCTCGGCAAGACCAGGGCGCGCGCCAAGGCGGGCAGTGAAGAGACGCAGCTGCCGTTCTACGCGCTGCTCTCGGACGCCGAGGCGCCGCGCGCCGCTTACCTCAACCTGGCCGAGCGCGAGCAGCCCAGCCTGCATCAACTGCCTGATCTGCAGCGCCTGGCCGCCGCCTTGCAGGTGGGCATGGCCGAGGACATGCGGCGCATCGCCGAGGGCATGCCGCTGGCCGCGCTGGGAGAAGGCAGCGTTTGCGACTGGTGCGAAGTGCGCGGCCTGTGCCGCAAGGACTTCTGGCATGAATGAGCAGCGCGCGGCCTACCAGCTCGATGGCGCGCCCTGCACGCGCGAACGCTTTTACGCCATCGCCTGCGACCCGCGCCGCAGCGTGGTGGTCGAAGCCTGCGCCGGCGCGGGCAAGACCTGGATGCTGGTCTCGCGCATGCTGCGCGCACTGCTCGACGGCTGCGCGCCGCACGAGATCCTGGCCATCACCTTCACCAGGAAGGCCGCGGGCGAGATGCGCGAGCGGCTGATGCAATGGCTGCAGGACTTCGCCCAGCCCAAGGCCGCGGCGCCGGACGAGGGCAAGCCCGCCGAAACCGCGGCGCAATGGCAGGCGCGCCTGCTCGATGAGCTGGTTTCAAGGGGAATCGAGCCGCAGCGCGCGCCGGAACTGCGTGAACAGCTATGCAATTTGTATCGAACCCTGCTGGCCCACGGCCGCCCAGTGCAGATCCGCACCTTTCATGGCTGGTTTGCCGCGCTGCTGCAGACGGCGCCGCTGTCGGTGCTCGATGAGCTTGGCCTGCCCGTCGCCCATGAGCTGCTGGAAGACGACGCCCAGGCGGTGGCCGAGGTCTGGCGCCCCTTCCTGCGCGAGGTGGCCGGCGACGAAACCCTGCGCGCCGACTACGGCGCGCTGGTGCTGGCGCTGGGCCGCACCCGCGCGCACGATGCCCTGGCCGGGGCGCTGGCGCGGCGCACAGAATTCGGCCTGGCCGATGAGGCCGGGCGGGTGCAGGACGCGGTGCCTGACTTTGACGCCGTCTACCCGCGCATGGCCGGGGTGGCCCAGCCCGCAGATTGGCTGCTGCTGCGCGAGAGCGGTCGCGAGCTGCTGCGGACCGCCGCCCGGGCGCTGCAGGGCGCGAGTGCCAAGACCTTCGCCGCCTGCGGCGAGCAGCTGCTGGCGGCGCTGCAGGCCGCCGACTTCGAAGCGGCCCGCGCGGCCTTGTTCACGCAGAAAGGCGAGGCGCGCAAGTTCAGCGACAAGGTCGCGGGCTTGGAGCAGGTGCGCGCCGCGCAGGAGGAAGTGCGTGCCGTGCTTGCGGCCGAGCAGCAGCGCCAGGCACGCCTGCACCAGCAGCGCATGACCCGCCTCGCGCGCGTGCTGATCGCGTGCTTTGCCCGGCTCAAGCGCGAGCGCGGCTGGGTGGACATGAACGATGTGGAACGCGCCGCCATGCGTCTGCTGGCCGACCATGCGCTGTCGGCCTGGGTGCAGCAGCGCCTGGACGTGCGCACGCGCCACCTGCTGGTCGACGAATTCCAGGACACCAACCCGCTGCAGTGGCAGGCGCTGCACGCCTGGCTCTCGGGCTACGCGGGCGCGGGCGGCGGGCACAGCCCGCCCAGCGTCTTCATCGTCGGCGACCCCAAGCAGAGCATCTACCGCTTTCGCCGTGCCGACCCCAAGGTGTTCAGCGCCGCGCGCGACTTCGTGGTGCAGGCGCTGGGCGGCGTCTGGCTTGCCACCGACCACACCCGGCGCAGTGCGCGCGGCGTGCTCGCGCTGGTCAATGGCGTGATGCAGGCCGCGCAGCAGGCGGGCGAGTTCAGTGACTATCGCGCGCACACCACCGAAAGCACCGCCGCTGGCGACGCGCTGGCGCTGCCCCTCATCCCGCGCCCGCCCAAAGCGACCAAAGACCTGGCCGAGCCGGAAAGCTGGCGCGACAGCCTCACCACGGCGCGGCTGGAAGAAGAGGAAACCCTGCGCACGCTCGAGTGCCGCCAGGCCGCGCGCTGGATCACCGCGCGCATCGGTGCGGGTACGGCGGCCAAAGAGATCATGGTGCTCGCGCGCAAGCGCGAGCCGCTCGGTGTGCTGCAGGCCGAGCTGCGTCGCCTGGGCGTGGCCTGCGAGCAGCCCGAAAAGAACCTGCTGGCCGAGCAGCCGGCAGTGCGCGACGTGCTCGCGCTGGTCGATGCGCTGGTCTCGCCCGGGCACGACCTGATGCTGGCGCGCGCACTCAAGTCGCCGCTGTTTGGTTGTACGGATGAAGACCTCGCGCGCATCGCCCTGGCCGTGCGCGCCGCGGGTGAAGCCCGTCCCTGCTGGCTGGAGGTACTCTCAGAAGTGGAGCTGGAGACGATTGATGAGCAAGCGCTGGCGGCCGATTTGGCTATGTATCGCGGCTGGCTGCTGAGCCTGCCCCCGCACGACGCGCTGCAGGCCATCTACCGCCACCGCGATGTGCTCGCGCGCTTTCATGCCGCGGCTCCTCCGGCCGAAGGCACGCAGGTGCTGCGCCAGTTGCGCGCGCTGCTCTCGGCCGCGCTGTCGGTGCAGGGCGGGCGCTTTCTCACCGCCTACCAGTGGCTGCGCGTGCTGCGCCGCGAACGCATCGCCCTGCCGCCCCAGGCCGCGCCGGAGGCGGTGCGCCTGCTCACCGTGCACGGCGCCAAGGGCCTGGAGGCGGACGAGGTGCTGCTGCTGGACAGCGCCAGCATCCGGCAGAACCGCGGCGAGCCCGAGGTGCTGATCGACTGGCCCGGCGATGCGCCGCTGCCCACTCGCCTGGTCTTCCTCGCCAAGGGCGGCAACCCGCCGGCGAGCGAGCAAGGCCTGGCCGACCAGGAAGCCGCCGCGCAGGCGCGCGAAGAGCTCAACGCCCTGTACGTGGCGATGACCCGCGCGCGCGCGCGCCTGGTGCTCTCGGGCTTCGAGCCGCACCAGAGCGCGGGCGGCAGCTGGTGGCAGCGCATCGAGCCGCTGGCGCAGGTCCTGGACCTGCCGCAAGAGGTGGTTTGCGCCGCGTCCTTGGCACCAAGCCTCACGCTGCTGGATTTGCCTTCTCTCCCCTTGGGCGAGGATGAGGGTGGGGGCGCAATCCATGAGCAAAATCGGGCTCAAACGCCCGTCCTGCAAGCGCCAACAGCTATCCAATCTGAAGCGCAAGCCGACAGCGATGTCTCCCGCATCGGCCAGGCCATGCACTGGCTGCTGGAACATGCGGACGAGGCGCAAGGCGGCTGGCCGAGCGATCGCATCGTGCTCGCGCGCCAGCGCTTTGCGCTGTGCGCCGCGCAGATGCAGCAGGCCGAGACCACGGCGCGGCGCATCCTCACCGGCGAGGCCGCCTGGGCCTGGTCGGCAGAGGAGGTGCTCGAAGCCTTCAATGAAGTGGAACTGGTGCATGAAGGCCGGCGCTTGCGCATCGACCGCTTGGTGCGCCGGCGCGCCGGTGCCCACGGGAGCGAGGGTTGGTGGGTGCTGGACTACAAGAGCGCCGCGCACCCCGAGCGCGACGAAGCGCTGCAGGCGCAACTGCAGCTCTATCGCGCCGCCGTCGAGCATCTGCACCCGGGGCAGACAGTGCGCGTGGCGTTCTTGAGCGGGGAGGGTCGGGTGGTCAAGGTGTGAAAAATCCAGCGCCGCTCGCAAGGGGGGAGAATCCAGCGATCCGCGTGGACCGGACTCCAGCCCAAACATCCCGATGACCCTCGTCAAATCCAAACAGCGCGTCGCCGACCACGGAGAGGTCTTCACCCCGCCGTGGCTGGTGCAGGCCATGCTCGACCTGGTGAAGGGCGAGACGGAGCGCATCGACAGCCGCTTTCTGGAGCCGGCCTGCGGCAGCGGCAACTTCCTGGTGCAGATCCTGCGGCGCAAGCTCGCTGCCGTCGAACTCAAGTACGGCAGATCGGATTTCGAAAAGCGCCACTTCGCCCTGCACGGCCTGATGTGCATCTACGGCATCGAGCTGTTGCCCGACAACATCGCCGAATGCCGCGGCAACCTGCTGGAAATCTTTGCCCAATACCTGGGGCTGGACGAGGACGACGACCTCTATCGCGCGGCCAGCTTCGTGCTGACGCAAAACCTGGTGCATGGCGACGCCCTGACCATGCAAAGCGCCTGCAGGCAGCCCATCACCTTTGCCGAATGGGGCTACCTGGGCAAGGGCAAATTCCTGCGGCGCGACTTCCGGTTCGACGTGCTCACGCATTCATCGGCCTTCAGCGCCGAAGACTCGCTGTTTGCCCACCTCGGCAAGCATGAAATCTTCACCCCTGTCAGGGAGTATCCGTCGATGACCGTGGCCGAGCTGGCGCGGATGGAGGCGGTGTTTGCCTTGCGCCGCTACGAAGACGCGTCGCTGCGCTACACGGGGATCGAGAGCCACGAAGGGCTGACCCGCTACGGGCTGTATGACACGGTGGTGGCGTGCGAGTGAGCGTTTTGACGCAGACAGGAGTCGCCATCCTCGGCGCCGGCCCCGCCGGCCTGATGGCCGCCGAAGTGCTGTCGCGCGCCGGCGTGGCGGTGGATGTCTTTGACGCCATGCCCTCGGCGGGCCGCAAGTTCCTGCTGGCGGGCAAGGGCGGGCTGAACCTGACGCATTCGGAGCCGCTGGCGCCGTTCACCGGGCGCTTTCGCCAGGGCGATGGCGTTGGGGCGGCGGATGCGGTGGCGTCGTGGCTGCGCGACTTCGGGCCCGAGGCGGTGCGCGGTTGGGCGGCGGGGCTGGGCGTGCAGACCTTCGTGGGCTCGTCCGGGCGGGTGTTTCCGACGGAGATGAAGGCCGCCCCGCTGCTGCGCGCCTGGCTGCTGCGGCTGCGTCAGCCGGATGCGCCGGGTGCGGCGCCGGTGCGCTTTCACATGCGCCACCGCTGGGCGGGGTGGGCGGCGGATACTTCCGATTCAATAGCTGCTGGCGCTTGCCCAGCAAGCGCTGGAGGCGTTTTTTGCTTTGAAACACCTGCCGGCGCCGTGGCCGTGCGCCCGCGTGCCGCCGTGCTGGCGCTGGGCGGTGGCAGTTGGCCGCGCCTGGGCTCGGATGGCGCCTGGGCGCCCTGGCTGGCGCAGGCGGGGGCCGAGGTGGCGCCGCTGGTGCCGGCCAACTGCGGCTTCGACGTGGGCTGGTCCGCCCATCTGGCCGAGCGTTTTGCCGGCGTGCCCTTGAAGAACGTGGTGCTGTCCTTTGTCGATGGACAGGGCCGGCGCTTTGAGCGGCGCGGTGAATGCGTGCTGACGGCCACGGGCATGGAAGGCAGCCTGGTCTACGCGGCCAGCAGCCTGCTGCGCGACGAAATTGCGGCACACGGCCACGCCACGCTGCACCTGAATCTGCAGCCCGACCGCACGCGCGCGCAGGTGCTGGCGGCGGTGGCGCATCCGCGCGGCAGCCGCAGCCTGTCCTCGCACCTGAAGAGCCGCCTGGGACTGCAGGCGGTGCATCTCGCCTTGCTGCATGAGTGCATCGACAGCGAGGCGCTGCGCGATCCGCTGCGGCTGGCGGCGGCGCTGCAAACCCTGCCGGTCACGCTGCGCGCGCCCAGGCCGGTGGCGCAGGCCATCAGCAGCGGCGGCGGCGTGCGCTTTGCCTCGCTCACGGACGACTTGCAGCTGCGCGGCATGCCGGGCGTGTTCTGCGCCGGCGAGATGCTGGACTGGGAGGCGCCGACGGGGGGTTACCTGCTCACGGCCTGCCTGGCCAGCGGCGTGCGCGCGGCCCAGGGGGTGCTGCGGCATTTGCGCGGTGGCGAACAGGCCGGCGGCCCGTCGATGCCGCCCGGGCACGCGGGCGGCTTATAGAATGGCCGCAGCCGGCATTGCCGTTGCTCACAGAGGATGATCCACCATGGCAAAACCACAGTCCGAAGTCGATGAACGCACCAACCTCGCCGGCTCGAACAAGTTCGAGATGCTGATGTTTCGTCTGGGCAAGGACAAGGCCTTGGGCCAGTCCGAATTGTTCGGCATCAACGTCTTCAAGATCCGCGAGATCATGGCCATGCCCGCGATCACGCCCGTGGTCGGGGCGGACAGGTGCTCGCTGGGGGTGGTCAACCTGCGCGGCCAGGTGATACCGGTGTTCGACCTGCCGCACATCGTCGGCTGCACGCCCGAGACGGGGCTGAACATCCTGCTGGTGACGGAGTACGGGCGCACCACCCAGGCCTTCGCGGTGGAGTCGGTCGAGGACATCGCGCGTCTGGACTGGAAGCAGGTGATTCCCGCCGAGGCCAGCGGCAACGTCAAGTCGCTGGTGACGAGCTTCGCGCGGCTGGACGACGATGGCAGCGGCCAGCAGCGCCTGGCCCAGGTGCTGGACGTGGAAGCCATCGTGCAGATGGTCACGCCCGAAGCCGAGCGCCACACCGTTGAAGGCAAGCAACTGGGCGCCAAGGTACGCATGCAGGGCGAGGCCATCGTGCTGGCGGCCGACGATTCCTTCGTCGCCCGCGCGCTGCTGGAGCAGGAGCTCAAGGCCCTGGGCGCGTCCTACGAACTGGTCAAGTCCGGGCGCGAAGCCTGGGAGCGGCTCAACGCCCTGGCCGAGGTGGCCGAGGCCGAGAACAAGTCCATCCACGACAAGGTCGGCCTGGTGCTGACCGACCTGGAAATGCCCGAGATGGACGGCTTCACGCTCACGCGCAACATCAAGCACGACGCCCGCTTTGCCGGCGTGCCGGTGCTGATCCACTCCTCGCTCTCGGGCACGACCAACGAAGACCTGGTGCGCAAGGTGGGCGCCAATGGCTACGTGGCCAAGTTCGAGGCCACCGAGCTGGCCAATGCCATCCGCAGCGCGCTGGGCAGCAGCCCGGGCGCGGCCGGCGCCTGAAGGCGCCCGCGCGCGGCTTCAGACCTGGTCGGCCGACAGGCCCGCGGTCTGGCTGAAGCCCGCGTCCACGTAGGTGATCTCGGCGGTCATGCCGCCGGCCAGGTTGCTCAGCAGGAAGGCGGCGACGTTGCCCACGTCCTCGATCGTCACGTTGCGCCTGAGCGGCGCTGCGTCGGCCACGCGCGAGAGCAGCTTGCCGAAGTCCTTGATGCCGCTGGCCGCCAGTGTCTTGATCGGGCCGGCGGAAATGCCGTTGACGCGGATCGCGCGGCCGTCCTCGGTGCGGCCCATGGCCTCTGCCAGATAGCGCACGCTGGCTTCGAGGCTTGCCTTGGCCAGACCCATGGTGTTGTAGTTGGGGATGGAGCGCAAGGCACCGAGGTAGGTCAGGGTGAGCAGCGCGGACTGGTCGTTCAGGTGCGGCAGCGCGGCCTTGGCCATCGCGGCGAAGCTGTAGGCGCTGATGTCGTGCGCGATGCGGTAGTTCTCGCGCGTCAGGCCGTCGAAGAAGTTGCCGGCGATCGCCTCGCGCGGCGCGAAGCCGATGGAGTGCACGAAGCCGTCAAAGCGCCCCCAGACGGCGTGCAGGTCGGAAAACAGCTTTTCGATCTGGGCGTCGTCGCCCACGTCGCAGTCGAACACCAGCCTGGAATCAAAGTCGGCCGCGAATTCGGTGATGCGGTCCTTGAAGCGCTCGCCCACGTAGCTGAAGGCCAGCTCGGCCCCCTGCTGGCGGCAGGCGCGCGCGATGCCGTAGGCGATGGAGCGGTTGGACAGCACGCCGGTGATCAGCAGCTTCTTGCCAGCGAGGAAACCCATTGTTCTTCTCCTGTGTGCGGTGCGGGGTAATGCAGAATTGTCGCATGCGTGTTTTGTCCGCCGCCCTGTCCCTGACGCTGTGCCTGCTGGCGCTGCCCGCGCGCGCCGACTACGCCTACGCGATGTGGGGCGATGTGAAAGAGCCGGCCAATTTCACCCACTTCCCCTACGTCAATCCCGACGCGCCCAAGGGCGGCGAGCTGCGTCTGGTGAGCAATTCGCGCGCCTCCACCTTCGACAAATACAACCCCTTCACGGTCCGCGGCAACGCCCCCGCCTACCTGAGCGCGCTGATGTTCGACACGCTGCTGACCGGCTCGCTCGACGAGACCGCCACCGGCTACGGCCTGCTGGCCGAGGACGTGAGCGTGGCCCCGGACGGCCTCTCCGCCACCTTCCGCCTGCGGCCCGAGGCGCGCTTTCACGACGGCAAGCCGGTGACGGCCGAGGACGTGAAGCACAGCTACGACACGCTGGTGGGCCCCCACGTCTCGCCGGGCTACAAGACCATGCTCTGGGAAGTGGCGGGCTGTGACGTGATCGACGAGCGCACCGTGCGCTTTCGCTTCAAGGCGCCCAACCGCGAGCTGCCGCTGACCGTCGGCGGCCTGCCCATCTTCAGCCGCGACTGGGGCGCGGGCAAGCCCTTCGACCAGGTGGTGATGGACACGCCCATGGGTAGCGGCCCCTACCGGATCGGCCCGGTGAATTTCGGCAAGGACATCACCTACGTGCTCGACCCCGACTACTGGGCGCGCGACCTGCCGGTGCGAAAGGGCACGGCCAACTTCGGCCGCATCGAGGTCAAGATCTACAAGGACAACACCGCGCGGCTGGAGGCGCTCAAGGCGGGCGAATTCGACCTGATGCGCTTCTTCAGCGCGGGCGACTGGGCGCGGCGGGTGAACGGCAGACGCTTTGACACCGGCGAGCTGGTGAAGGCGGAGTTCGCCAACAAGCTGCCCGCGGGTTTTCAGAGCTACGTGCTCAATACCCGCCGTCCGCTGCTCAAGGACCGGCGCGTGCGCCAGGCGCTGGGACTGGCCTTCGACTACGAATGGATGAACCGCCACCTGTTCTACGGTGCCTACCAGCGCGTGCACGGCTTGTTCGGCAATACGCGCTGCGAGACGCACGGCGCGCCGACGGCGGCCGAGCGCGCGCTGCTGGCGCCCTGGCGCGACCGCTTGCCTGCCGCTGCCTTCGGCCCCATGGTGGAGCCCCCGGTCACGCCCGATGCGATGGCGCTGCGCGAGCACCTGCGCCAGGCGCAAAAGCTGTTGAGCGAGGCGGGATGGGAGGTGAGGGACGGCGTGCTGCAAGACGCCCAGGGCCAGCCCTTCGTGCTCGAATACATGGACAGCAGCGAGGGCGGCATGCGCACCATCTTCTCGTGGCAGCGCAACCTGGCCAAGCTGGGCATCACGCTGAACTATCGCTCGGTCGATTTCGCGCTCTACCAGCAGCGCTTGCAGAAGTTCGATTTCGACATCACCACCATCGCCTTCCAGGGCACGAACAACCCGGGGCAGGAGTTTGCCGACCTGTTCGGCAGCGCTGCGGCCGATCAGGAGGATTCAGGCAACTTCGCCGGAGTGAAGAACCCGGCGGTGGACGCGATGATCCAGGCCATGGTGTCGGCCAAAAGCCTGGAGCAGATGCTGCCCGCCTGCCACGCGCTGGACCGCATCATTGCGGCCGAGCATTATCTGATTCCCCAGTGGTTCGCCGGCACCCACCGCATGGTGTATGACGCCTGGCGCCTGGCCAGGCCCGAGGCGGTGCCGCCTTACTCGCCCGGGGAGATGTGGGTGGTGGACACCTGGTGGTCTAAAAAACCATAGCTGCTTGCGCCCGCTGCATAAGGGATAGAGCCGTTTTTCGTTCAAATTCTAGCAGGCGCGACGGGCCCGCTCCCCGCCGGGCCTCAAGCCGGGCCTTGCCCGGACGGGGTGCCGGCTTGCTTGGCCGCATACATTGCCGCGTCGGCATGTGCCAGCAGCGCGGCGGCGCTGTGTCCATCGCGCGGAAACAGCGCCATGCCCATGCTGGCGTGTACGCGCAGCACGTGCTCATCGCACACCAGCGGGGCACGCACCGCCTCATCCACCTTGTCCAGCAGACGCTCCAGTGCTTCGGGCGCCCCCCGGTCGGGCGCGACGATGACGAATTCATCGCCGCCGAGCCGCGCCACCAGATCGGACTGACGCAGCGCCGCGCGCAGGCGCTGCGCCACGCCCTGCAGCACCGCGTCGCCGACGGCATGGCCGTAGCGGTCGTTGACGGGCTTGAACCCGTCGAGGTCCAGCAGCAGCACGTGCAGACCCGGCGCGCCCTGGTGCAGCGCATGCTCCAGGTGTTCCTCCAGCGCCCGGCGGTTGGCCAGTCCGGTGAGCGGGTCGTGGCGCGCCAGGCGCTTGAGCTCGTGCACCAGCTTGTCGTAGGCCTGCGTCACGTCGCCGAGCTCGTCGAGCCAGCGCGGCGCGGGTGCGTGCGCCGCGTGCACCGGCCGCGATGCCAGGATGGCGGCGCGAAAGCGCGCGAGGGGCTGGCCGACGGCATGCTCGAACACCCGGGCGGCGCCCACCAGCACCACGGCCAGCATGGTCAGGAAGATGCCGAGCTGCGGCACCAGGCTCTGCATGGCGGCATCGCGCGCAGACAAGGGGTGGTAGCTGATTTGCAATTGCCCCACGGTGTAGTCGCGCCCTTGTGGGTCGCGGTAGACCACGGGGCTTTCCAGGTGATCAGGCCCCGCGGGCGGCGGGCCCGCCATGGCTCGGCCGGCGTGCAGCAGGGTGTCGCTGCAGGTGTCGTGCAGGCGCACGCCATCGACTTGCGGCATGCGCGCGAGGGTGTCGATGATGCCTTGCGCGGTGGTCTTGTCGCAGTCCCATTGGGGTTGGGTCAGCGAATGGCTGAAGGCCTGCAGCGTGAGGATTCGCTGCTCCGCCGCTTGCGCAGTGCTGCTGCGGTAGCTCACCCACAGGCTGGTGCCGGCGGCCAGCGCGAAGGCCAGCACCAGCGGCCCCAGCAGGCTGCGCACGAATTGCGCATGCAGGCTGCGGCGGCGCGGCTGCCTGGGCGCGGCGGGCATCATGAGCGGGCGGGCTGCGCCAGCAGGTGGCGGTAGCGCGCCGGCACCAGCGTGTTGTCGTAGAACGGGTTGGGGATGTCGATCGGAACGCGCCCGCGCAGCACCGATGGCGGTGGGATCTTGCGGTGTTTCTGCCAGACGCGCACGAAGCTGCCATTGGCGACAATGCGGTCAAACCCTTGCTGCAGCGCATCGTGCAGCGCGGCCGTGGATGCGCCCGGGGCCAGCCACGCAAAGCGAAACCAGGGGTAGCGCATGAGGATGTGCGGATCGGTCGTGAGCTGGGGGTAGCGCCGCTGGAAATGCGCCAGGAAGTAGCTCAGCGTCTCCTCCAGCCCGAGCGGGAACAGGTCGAGGAAGCCCGCCTCCATCTGCTCGGTGAATTCGCCATTGCTCCAGGTCTTGATTTCCTTGACCGGGATGCCGGCGGCGCGGTAGATCGCCGTATCCATCCAGCCGACGTTCTGGCCCATGGTGAACTGCGCCAGATCGCCCGCGCCGCGCACCTGGGCGAGCATGTCTCGGCGCGACTGCAGCAGCAGATTGACGCGCCAGCCCAGCAGGCCGCGGTCGAGCGGTATGGGGATCATGCGCAGCTTGCCCTCGCGCACCAGCTCCAGCCTTTTGGGGGTGGCGGGCATCATGTCCAGATGCGTGAGGCCGCTGCTGATCTGGTGCACGTTGCGCTGTTCGTTGCCCAGCGGTGCGTCGCTGAACCGGGCCCGCAGGCCGGCCGCGTCCAGGGCGGCGAACACCAGCGCCCGCGCGTGGCGCAGATGGGGCTCGTTCTGCATCACGAATACGGGGGTGCTGGCGTGGGCGCAGGGCAGGATGCAGGCGCCGCCCAGGGCCAGCAAGGCGCGCCGACGCGTCGCGCAGGGGGCTGGGTCGAACATGGCGGCGATCATCCTAGCGCCCCGCGTCGATCTTGTTGCCCTTGAATTGTCAAGGATGGTCATTGCCGCGCCGCTTGAAGAGGGCGCGTGCCCGGGTGGGCGGGCGACATAATGGCCTGCCATGACCGCCTACGTCCTCAAGCGCATCCTCCTGATGCTGCCCACGCTGCTCGGGGTGCTGCTGCTCACCTTCGTGGTGATCCAGTTCGTGCCCGGCGGCCCGGTGGAGCAGTACCTGGCCGAGGCCAAGGCCGGCATGGCCGGGCATGGCGGCGGGGGCGAGGGCGCGGGCATGGCCTACCGCGGCGCGCAGGGGGTGGACAGCCAGCGCCTGGCGCAGATCAAGAAGCTCTACGGCTTTGACGAGCCGGCGCATGTGCGCTTCTTCAAGATGCTCGGGCAGTTTGCGCGCTTTGATCTCGGGCGCAGCTTCTTCCAGAACAAGGACGTGTGGCAGCTCATCAAGGAGAAGATGCCGGTCTCCGTCAGCCTGGGGCTGTGGACCTTCTTCATCAGCTACCTCGTCGCGGTGCCGCTGGGCGTGGCCAAGGCGGTGCGCGCGGGTTCGCGCTTTGACCTGGCGACGACCATCCTGATCCTCATCGGCTACGCCATCCCGGGCTTCGTGCTCGGCCTGGCGCTGCTCGTCGTCTTTGGCGGGCAGTTGCAGTGGTTTCCGCTGCGCGGCCTCACCTCCAGCAACTGGGAGACCCTGGGCTGGGGCGCGCGCATCGTCGATTACCTCTGGCACATCACGCTGCCGGTGATTGCCATGGTGGCGGGCAGCTTTGCCGTCACCGCCATGCTGACCAAGAACGCCTTCCTCGAAGAAATCCGCAAGCAGTACGTGCTCACCGCGCGCGCCAAGGGCCTCACCGAGCGGCAGGTGCTCTACAAGCACGTGTTTCGCAACGCGCTCATTCCCATCGTCACCGGCTTTCCCTCGGCCTTCATCGGCGCGTTCTTCACCGGCTCGCTGTTGATCGAAACCTTGTTCTCGCTCGACGGCCTGGGCCTGCTCAGCTACGAGAGCGTGATCCGGCGCGACTACCCCGTGGTGCTGGGCACGCTGTATCTCTTCACGCTGATCGGGCTGTTCACCAAGCTGATTTCCGACCTTTGCTACGTCTGGGTCGATCCACGGGTGAAGTTTGATTGACGGCGGCCGAGACGGCGCGACGGAACCCATGACCAGATGATTTGTCATACAATGCATGACATTCATTTCAAGGAGCCTCGCCATGCGCGTCAACGCACGTTTTGAAGGCGACGCCGAGCAGCAGCTCAACTACCTGGCCGAGGCCACTGGCCTGGGGGTGAGCGAGGTGCTGCGCACCAGCGTGCAGCACTACTACGAGCAGTTGCGCGCGCAGCGCGGTGGGCTGACGCATTTCGCCACCTTCATCGGCAAGGGTCGCAGCGGCCGCAGCGATGTGGCTGGCAGCTACAAGGCACGCCTGGCCGAGGGCTGGGCAGCCAAGCACCAGGGCCACGCGCCAGCGGTGCATGAGCCCGCACCGCCCCATGCTGCCGGTGCCACCCCCCCAAAAAAGGGTGACGCGTGATCCTTGCCGACGCCGGTTTTTTCTACGCCTTGGCGGACGCGGATGACGCCTGGCACGCGCGCGCCGTACGGGCGCTGCCCACGCAGGAAGAGGGCTGGATCACCACCTGGCCGGTGCTGACCGAAGCTACGCATCTGATCCAGCACTGGATAGGCGTGGATGCCGCGCACGCCCTGCTGGGCGACGTGGCCGCGGGTGGCATTGCCGTCTGGCAGTGGGAAGCAGCGCAAACCGAGCGGCTGGCGCACCTGATGCAGCGCTACGCCAAGCTGCCCATGGACCTGGCCGACGGCTCCCTGGTGCTGCTGGCCGAGCACCTGGGGCATGGGCGCATCCTGACGACCGATGAGCGCGACTTTGGCGCCTACCGTTTCAAGAGCCATGCGCCGTTTCAGAACCTGCTGGCCGGGGGGGGGGCATGGCTGAAGCACTGGCAGACAGCCTCTCCCCCGCCCGCCGCGCGTGGCAGCGCTTCAAGCGCAACCGGCTGGGCTACTGGAGCCTGATCCTGTTCTGTGCGCTGACCTTGCTGAGCCTGGGGGCCGAGCTGGTCAGCAATGACCGCCCCCTGCTGGTGCGCTACGAGGGGCAGTTCTATCTGCCCATGCTGCACGACTACCCCGAGACCACGTTTGGCGGCGACTTCGCCACGCCCACCGATTACCTGGACCCCTACGTGCGCCAAAAACTGTCGGCGGATGGCAACTGGGCGATCTACACCCTGAACCCCTCCGGTGCGGGCACGCTGAACTACTTTGCCGATGCGCCTTTCCCCTCCGGCCCCTCGCGCCAGAACTGGCTGGGCACGGACGACCGCGGACGCGACCTGCTGGCGCAGCTCATCTACGGCTTTCGCGTGAGCGTGCTGTTTGGCCTGGCGCTCACGGCCGTGGGTGTGGTGCTGGGCATCCTGGCCGGTGCCATCCAGGGCTTTTTCGGCGGCAAGATCGATCTGGCCTTCCAGCGCTTCATCGAAATCTGGGGCTCCATGCCCGAGCTCTACCTGCTCATCATCTTCAGCGCCATCTTCGCGCCCAGCATCGCGCTGCTGCTGGTGCTGCTTTCGCTCTTTGGCTGGATGGGCCTGTCGGACTACGTGCGCGCCGAATTCCTGCGCAACCGCCAGCTCGATTACGTCAAGGCGGCGCGTGCGCTCGGCGTTTCCAACGGGCAGATCATGTGGCGCCACATCCTGCCCAACTCCATGGTGCCGGTGGTTACCTTCCTGCCGTTTCGCATGAGCGCGGCCATCCTGGCGCTGACCTCGCTGGACTTCCTCGGCCTGGGCGTGCCACCCGGCACGCCCAGCCTGGGCGAGTTGCTCAGCCAGGGCAAGAACAACATCGACGCCTGGTGGATCTCCATCTTCACCTTCGCCGTGCTCGTGCTCACGTTGCTGCTGCTCACCTTCATGGGCGACGCGCTGCGCGACGCGCTCGACCCGCGAAAGGCCGACGCATGAATGCCGCCGCTCCTCTGCTGGCTGTGCGCGATCTGCGCGTGGCCTTCGGTGCCAAGGAGGTGGTGCACGGCATCGATTTCGACATCGACGCGGGCGAGAAATTCGCGCTGGTGGGTGAGTCGGGTTCGGGCAAGACGGTGAGTGCGCTCGCCTTGCTGCGCTTGGCGTCTGAGGCAAAAATCGCCGGCCAAGCCATGCTGGGCGGGCGCAACCTGCTTCAACTATCAGAGCGTGAACTGCGCGGCGTGCGCGGCAGCGAGGTCGCGATGATCTTTCAGGAGCCCATGACCGCGCTCAACCCCCTGATGCCCGTGGGCGCACAGGTGGCCGAGGTTTTGGTACTCAAACAGGCGCTAAGCCGCACCCAGTCTGCGCAAGCAGCTATTGAATTGCTGGCAGCTACGGGCATCCCCGAGCCCGAGCGCCGCGCCGCCAGCTACCCGCACCAGCTCTCCGGCGGCCAGCGCCAGCGCGCGATGATTGCGATGGCGCTGGCCAGTCGCCCCCAACTGCTGCTGGCCGACGAGCCCACCACTGCGCTGGACGTGACGCTGCGCGGGCAGATTCTCGATCTGCTGTCCGACCTGCAGCGCCAGACCGGCATGGCGGTGCTGCTCATCACGCACGACCTCTTGATGGTGCGCCGCTTCGCCGACCGCGTGGCCGTGATGGAGCAGGGCCACCTGGTCGAGCAAGGGCCGACGGCACAAATTTTTGACGCGCCCGAGCATGCCTATACCCGGCGGCTGATGGCCAGCACGCCGCGCCGGGATGTGGTGGAGGGCGCGCTGGCCAGTGATTCCCCGGTTGCCGTGCGCGCGCGTGGCCTGCGCGTGGGCTACCCCGTAACCCTGCCCGGCGTGCGCGGCTGGTTCACCAGGGGCGAGTTCCTCGCCGTCAAGGGGGCGGACTTCCAGATACCCGCAGGCCGCACGCTGGGCGTGGTGGGCGAATCGGGTTCGGGCAAATCCACTCTGGCACAGGCGCTGCTCGGGCTGCTGCCCAGCACCGGCGAACTGGCCCTGGCCGACCAGCATTGGCGCCAGCCGGCGCAGCACAACAGCGCGCACAACCAGGCGCTGCGCCGGCGCGTGCAGGTGGTGTTCCAGGATCCGTTTTCATCGCTATCGCCGCGCATGACGGTGCTGGAGATCGTCGGCGAAGGGCTGAAAGTCCACGCCCCCGAGCTCGCTGAATCCGGGCGCCGCAGCCGCGTGCTGGCCATGCTGGCGGAAGTGGGCCTGACCGAGGCGCAATTCCCCGGGCTGCTCGCGCGCTATCCGCATGAATTCTCCGGCGGCCAGCGCCAGCGCCTGGCGGTGGCGCGCGCGCTCATCGTCGGCCCCCAGGTGCTGGTGCTGGACGAGCCCACCAGCGCGCTGGACGTCACCATCCAGCAGCAGGTGCTGGCCCTGCTGGCGCGCCTGCAGAAGGAAAAGGACCTGGCCTACCTGCTCATCACCCACGACGTGGCCGTGGTGCGTGCGATGGCGCATCAGGTGCTGGTGATGAAAGACGGCGAAGTGGTGGAGTCCGGCCCCTGGGATCAGGTGCTCAACCACCCGCGCGAGCCCTATACCCGGCGGCTGGTGGCGGCCGCCGCGCTGCCCTGAAGGCCGGGCTTTACCGCAGCACCAACACCGGTACGCTGCACAGGCGCAGCAGCGCCGTCGTCGTGCTGCCCACGATGAGCTGGCGGATGCGTGAATGGCCGTAGGCACCGAGCACCAGCAGCGAGGGGCCGAGCCCTTCCATCAGCGGCGGAATCACCTCCTCGGGCAGGCCGGGCAGGGTGCGCGTGGTGACCGTGAAACCCGCATCGGCGAGCTGGGTCTGCGCCGCGCGCAGGCGCTCCTGCAGGCGCGCGGGGCATTCGCCCACCATCACCAGCTCAGCCGGCATGCCGCGCAACAGCGGGCTGCCCGCCACGCGCTCCACGGCGCGGTCGGCCGTGGCGCTGCCGTCGTAGGCCACCACGAAATGCTGCGGCGCGGCAAACGGCACCGCGTCCATCACCATCACCGGCTGGCGCAGGTTACGCACCGCCGTCTCCACCCGGTGGTCCAGGCGCAGCTTGCGCACCGTGGGCGGGCGCCGGTTGCTGCCCAGCACGAAGAGGCGCGCCGTGGGCTCCTGCGTGAGCAGCACCTCGGTCAGGTCGCCCTGGCGCAGCAGCGTCTGCACCTCGGGCACGGTGTCGCGGCAGACGCTGGAGCGCGCCTCGTCCAGCATGCGCTGCGCCGCTTCCTGCGCCACCTTGGCGCGCTCCTCGTCCAGGTCGGACAGGCGCTGCAGCAGCAGGTCCTGCGCGCCCATGCCCAGCACGCCGCTGTAGTCGCCCACGGCCGCCATCGGCTCGGGGTGTTCCAGCGTGTGCAGCAGCGTGAGCGGCGCAGCCAGGCGCTGCGCGGCCCAGCAGGCGCCTTCGACCACGGCGGAGGTGGTGTTCAGGCCATCGAGGCAGGCATAGACGGTGTCGGGCATCTGGGACATGGCAGCTTGGCGGTGGGCAAGGGCAAAGACCTGTCAAGTGTGGCAGCGCCCGCGCGATGCGCAACCGGGACATTCCCGGTTGTCGGCGCGCGGCGTCTCAGCGCGTGCGCACGGGCGGCGAATACAGGTCCCAGGTGGCGATGAACAGGGCCGCAACCACCGGTCCGATGACAAAGCCGGTCAGGCCGAACAGCGCCATGCCGCCGAGCGTGGAGATCAGCACCACGTAATCGGGCATCTTGGTGTCCTTGCCCACCAGCAGTGGGCGCAGCAGGTTGTCCACCACGCCGATCACGCCTATGCCGTACAGCGCCAGCGTGATGCCCTGCCAGGTGGCGCCGGTGGCCAGAAAGTACAGTGCCACCGGCCCCCAGATCAGGCTCGCGCCCACGGCCGGCAGCAGCGAGAGGAAGGCCATGATCACGCCCCAGAGCACCGGCCCCTGGATGTCCAGGATCCAGAAGATCAGCCCGCCCAGCGCGCCCTGGGTGGCTGCCACCGCGACATTGCCCTTGACGGTGGCGCGGATCACGGTGATGAACTTGGTGGCCAGTTCGCGCTTGTGCGCCTCGTCCAGCGGCACGGCGTTGCGGATGCGCACACCGAGCTGCGGCCCGTCGCGCAGCAGGAAGAACAGCAGGTAGAGCATGACGCCAAAGTTGACGATGAACTGCAGCGTGTTGGAGCCGACGTTCACCGCCTGGTTGGCCAGGAACTGACTGGCCTGTGCGCCAAAGCTCGCCAGCCGCGCCTGCAGCTCGGCCAGGCTGCCCAGACGCAGGCTTTCGAGCAGGTTGAGCAGCCACGCGGGCAGCGCGCTCCAGATCTGCTGGGCATAGGCGCCGAAGTCGATCTGTCCCGAGCGCACGCGCTGGTAGACTGCGCCCGCTTCCTGCACCACGGACGCGCCGATCGCGAAGATCGGCAGGATCACGATCAGCAGGCACAGGCCGAGCGTGAACAGCGCGGCCAGCGTCGGGCGGCGCGGCATGCGTGTCAGCAGGCGCCGGTGGAAGGGGGCGAACAAGATGGCCAGCACCACACCCCAGAAGATGGCGCCATGCAGCGGCGCCAGCACCGCGCCAAAGGCCAGGGTGACGGCGAACAGCAGGAGCAGCAGGGCGCGATTGCGGGTCGTGGGCTGGTGCATGGCGGGCGGGCTGTGAAGGGTGGGCGCGTGGCGCGAACGCGCAACTCTAAACCTTTGGCGCGGCGAGCGCGGTGGCGCGCCGCCGCCGCCCGGCGGACGATCGGTGGCACAATACCCTTCGCACATCAGGCCCTTCCCCAGCCACAGTCGCATCCGCCATCCGGTACAGCCGTGTCGCGGAAGGTTTTCAACCAGCTCGTGTTTCCTTCAGGGAAACAAAAGTCAGCGCGAAATGAGTGAACCAGCATCGATCTACCAGGCCTTCCAGGCCAACACGTATCTTTTCGGCGGCAATGCGCCCTATGTCGAAGAGCTCTACGAAAGCTATCTCACCAACCCCGGCAGCATCCCCGATTCCTGGCGCGAGTACTTCGACGCGCTGCAGCACGTGCCTGCGGTGGACGGCAGCGACGCGCGCGACGTGCCGCACCAGCCGGTCATCGACGCCTTTGCCGAGCGCGCCAAGCAGGGCGGCACCCAGGTGGTGGTGGCCTTCGGCGCCGACTCCGACCTGGGGCGCAAGCGCACCGCGGTCCAGCAGCTGATCGCGGCCTACCGCAACGTGGGCGTGGCCTGGGCCGACCTCGATCCGCTCAAGCGCCAGGAGCGCCCTGACATCCCCGAGCTCGAACCTTCCTTCTACGGCTTCACCGATGCCGACCAGGAGACGGTGTTCAACGTGGGCAACACCTTCTTCGGCAAGGAGAGCATGTCGCTGCGCGAGCTGCTCAATGCCTTGCGCGAAACCTATTGCGGCACGCTCGGCGCCGAATTCATGTACGCGAGCGACCAGCACCACAAGCGCTGGTGGCAGCAAAAGCTCGAGAGCACGCGCAGCAAGCCGGCGTATGACGCGGCCAAGAAGAAGCGCATCCTGGAGCGCCTCACGGCCGCCGAAGGGCTGGAGCGCTTCCTGCACACCAAGTACGTCGGGCAAAAGCGGTTTTCGCTCGAAGGCGGCGAGAGCTTCATCGCGGCCATCGACCACCTGATCCAGTCCGCCGGCCAGAAGGGCGTGCAGGAGATCGTCATCGGCATGGCCCACCGCGGGCGCCTGAACGTGCTGGTCAACACCCTGGGCAAGATGCCCAAGGACTTGTTCGCCGAATTCGAGCACACCGCGCCCGAAGACCTGCCGGCCGGCGACGTGAAATACCACCAGGGCTTTTCTTCGGACGTGTCCACCGTGGGCGGGCCGGTGCACCTGAGCCTGGCCTTCAACCCCTCGCACCTGGAGATCGTCAATCCGGTGGTCGAGGGCTCGGTGCGCTCGCGCATGGACCGCCGCGGCGATCCCAAGGGCAAGCAGGTGCTGCCGGTGCTGGTGCATGGCGATGCGGCCATTGCCGGCCAGGGCGTGAACCAGGAAACGCTGGCGCTGTCCGAAACCCGCGGCTTCACCACCGGCGGCACGGTGCACATTGTCATCAACAACCAGATCGGCTTCACCACCAGCGATCCGCGCGACAGCCGCTCCACCACCTACAGCACCGACATCATGAAGATGATCGATTCGCCGGTGCTGCACGTGAATGGCGACGACCCCGAGGCGGTGTGCCTGGCGATCGAGCTGGCGCTGGAATACCGCATGGAGTTTTCCAAGGACGTGGCGGTAGACATCGTCTGCTACCGCAAGCTGGGCCACAACGAGCAGGACACGCCCATGCTCACCCAACCGCTGATGTACAAGAAGATCGCCCAGCACCCGGGCACGCGCAAGCTCTACGCCGACAAGCTGGCGGTGCAGGGCCTGGGCGAGGGCCTGGGCGACGAGATGGTCAAGGCCTACCGCGCGGCGATGGACGACGGCAAGCACACCGTGGACCCGGTGCTGACCGACTTCAAGAGCAAGTACGCGGTGGACTGGAGCCCCTTCCTGGGCAAGGCCTGGACCGACGCGGCAGACACTGCCATTCCGCTGACCGAGTGGAAGCGCCTGGCCGAGCGCATCACCACCATCCCCGACAGCGTCACGCCGCACACCCTGGTCAAGAAGGTCTATGCCGACCGCGCCGCCATGGGCCGGGGCGAACATCCGGTGGACTGGGGCATGGGCGAGCACATGGCGTTTGCCTCGCTCGTCGCCTCGGGCTACCCGATACGCCTGTCGGGCGAGGACAGCGGGCGCGGCACCTTCAGCCACCGCCATGCGGTCGTCCACGACCAGAAGCGCGAGAAGTGGGACGAAGGCAGCTACATCCCGCTGCAGAACGTGGCCGAGAACCAGGCGCCGTTCACCGTCATCGATTCCATCCTGTCGGAAGAGGCGGTGCTGGCCTTCGAATACGGCTACGCCTCCAACGACCCCAACACCCTGGTGATCTGGGAGGCGCAGTTCGGCGATTTCGCCAACGGCGCGCAGGTGGTGATCGACCAGTTCATCGCCTCGGGCGAAGTGAAGTGGGGGCGCGTCAACGGCATGGCGCTGATGCTGCCGCACGGCTACGAAGGCCAGGGGCCCGAGCACTCTTCGGCGCGCCTGGAGCGCTTCATGCAGCTGGCGGCCGACACCAACATGCAGGTGGTGCAGCCGACCACGGCCAGCCAGATCTTCCACGTGCTGCGCCGCCAGATGATCCGCCCGATCAGGAAGCCGCTGATCATCATGACGCCCAAGAGCCTGCTGCGCGCCAAGGACGCCAGCTCGCCGATCTCCGAATTCACCGGCGGGGGCTTCCAGACGGTGCTCACCGAGCGCGACGAGGCGGTGGTCAAGAACGCCGCCAAGGTCAAGCGCGTCATCGCCTGCTCGGGCAAGGTCTATTACGACCTGGTGAAGAAGCGCGAGGAAAAGGGCGCCCAGGACGTGGCCATCATCCGCGTCGAGCAGCTCTACCCCTTCCCGCACAAGGCCTTTGCCGCCGAGCTCAAGCGCTTTTCCAAGGCCACCGACCTCGTCTGGTGCCAGGACGAGCCGCAGAACCAGGGCGCGTGGTTCTTCATCCAGCACAACATCCACGAGAACATGCTCGCGGGGCAGAAGCTCGGTTACGCCGGGCGCGCGGCCTCGGCCTCGCCGGCGGTGGGCTATGCCCACCTGCACGCCGAGCAGCAGAAGAACCTGGTGGAGGCCGCCTTTGCCAAGCTCAAGGGCTTCGTGCTGACCAAATGAGCCCCGGCCCGGGCGCCGTGCCCGGGCGCGCTGCGCCCCGCACGGCAGGCCAGATGCATAACGCTTATCGCTGAACGGAATCAAAAATGTCTATCGTTGAAGTCAAAGTCCCCGAACTGTCGGAATCGGTTGAAGAGGCCACGCTGCTGCAGTGGAAGAAGCAGGCCGGCGAGGCGGTCGCGCAGGACGAGATCCTGATCGAGATCGAGACCGACAAGGTGGTGCTCGAAGTGCCCGCGCCCTCGGCCGGCGTGCTCAGTGAAATTCTGCAGGCCGACGGAGCCACCGTGACGGCCAGCCAGGTGATCGCCAGGATCGACACGGAGGCGGTGGCGGGCGCGCCGGCCCCCGCACCCGCCTCGGCACCGGCGGCGCCCGCCCCCGCAGCGCCCGCGCCTTCGGGCGCAGCCCCGGCGCCCGCGCCGGCGGGTGGCAGCAAGGCGGGTGTCGCCATGCCGGCGGCGGCCAAGATCCTGGCGGAAAACAAGCTCTCTGCCGCCAATGTGAGCGGCAGCGGGCGCGATGGGCGCGTGACCAAGGGCGACGCGCTGGCCGCCGTCGCCGCTGGCACCAAGGCCGCCGCCATCCCGACCGGCGTGCCCAGCAAGGCGCTGCCGCAGGTGGCCGCGCCCGTGGTGCCCGACCTGGGCGATCGCCCCGAGCAGCGCGTCGCCATGAGCCGCCTGCGCGCGCGCGTGGCCGAGCGCCTGCTGCAGTCGCAGGCCACCAACGCCATCCTGACCACCTTCAACGAGGTGAACATGGCGCCGGTGATGGAGCTGCGCAAGAAGTTTCAGGACCAGTTCACCAAGGAGCACGGCGTCAAGCTCGGCTTCATGTCCTTCTTCGTGAAGGCGGCGGTGCATGCGCTCAAGAAGTTTCCGGCGGTCAATGCATCGGTGGACGGCACCGACATCGTCTACCACGGCTACTTCGACATCGGCATCGCCGTCGGTTCGCCGCGCGGCCTGGTGGTGCCCATCCTGCGCAACGCCGACCAGATGAGCTTTGCCGACATCGAGAAGAAGATCGCCGAGTTCGGCAAGAAGGCGGCCGATGGCAAGCT
Organism: Comamonas flocculans; assembly: GCF_007954405.1. Taxonomy (NCBI): domain Bacteria; kingdom Pseudomonadati; phylum Pseudomonadota; class Betaproteobacteria; order Burkholderiales; family Comamonadaceae; genus Comamonas; species Comamonas flocculans. The sequence continues at coordinate 2,370,480 of NZ_CP042344.1, forward strand.
CACCCTGGACGAACTCACCGGCGGCACCTTCTCGATCTCCAATGGCGGCGTGTTCGGCTCCATGCTCTCCACGCCCATCATCAACCCGCCGCAGTCGGCCATCTTGGGCGTGCATGCGACCAAGGAGCGCGCGGTGGTGGAAAACGGCCAGATCGTGATCCGCCCGATGAACTACCTGGCGCTCAGCTACGACCACCGCATCATCGACGGGCGCGAGGCGGTGCTCAGCCTGGTGGCGATGAAGGACGCGCTGGAAGACCCCTCGCGCCTGCTGTTCGATATTTGAACCGCCAGACTCAACCTGACAGCCCACCCTCGCGGTGGGTTTTCACCGTTTACCGAAGGAATGAAGATGAGCAAGTCATTTGACGTCGTCGTGATCGGCGCCGGCCCCGGCGGCTACATCGCCGCGATCCGCGCCGCGCAACTGGGCATGAACGTCGCCTGCATCGACGAATGGAAGAACGACAAGGGCGGCCCCGCGCCCGGTGGCACCTGCACCAACGTCGGCTGCATCCCGTCCAAGGCGCTGCTGCAGTCGAGCGAGCACTACGAGCAGGCGCGGCTGCACTTCGCCGAGCACGGCATCACCGCCCGGGACGTGAAGATGGATGTGGCCACGATGGTGGGGCGCAAGAACGAAGTGGTGAAGCAGAACAACGACGGCATCCTCTACCTGTTCAAGAAGAACAAGGTGACGTTCTTTCATGGCCGCGGCTCGTTCGTGAAAGCGGTCGATGGCGGCTACGAGATCAAGGTGGCGGGCAAGACCGAGGAGACCCTCGTGGCCAAGCAGGTCATCGTCGCTACCGGCTCCAGCCCGCGCGAGCTGCCGGGCGCGCCGTTTGATGAGGAGAACATCCTCTCCAACGACGGTGCGCTGCGCATTCCTGCGGTTCCCAAGCGCCTGGCGCTGATCGGTTCGGGCGTGATCGGCCTGGAGATGGGCAGTGTCTGGCGCCGCGTGGGCGCCGAGGTGACGGTGCTCGAAGCGCTGCCCACCTTCCTCGGCGCGGTGGACGAGCAGGTCGCCAGAGAGGCCAAGAAGGCTTTCGACAAGCAGGGCCTGAAGATAGCGCTGGGCGTGAAGATCAGCGAGGTCAAGAGCGGCAAGAAGGGCGTGAGCATTGCCTACGCCAACGCCAAGGGTGAGGCGCAGAAGCTCGATGTGGACAAGGTCATCGTCTCGATCGGCCGCGTGCCCAACACCCAGGGCCTGAATGCCGAGGCCGTGGGCCTGAAGCTGAGCGACCGCGGCCAGGTGGAAGTGGACGAGCTGTGCCGCACCAACCTGCCCGGCGTCTGGGCCGTGGGCGACGTGGTGCGCGGCCCGATGCTCGCGCACAAGGCCGAGGAAGAAGGCGTGGCCGTGGCCGAGCGCATGGCGGGCCAGCACGGGCACGTGAACTTCAACACCATCCCCTGGGTGATCTACACCAGCCCGGAGATCGCCTGGGTCGGCAAGACCGAGCAGCAATTGAAGGCCGAGGGCGTGAAGTACAAGGCCGGCAGCTTCCCCTTCATGGCCAACGGCCGCGCGCGCGCGCTGGGCGACACCACCGGATTCGTGAAGATGCTGGCGGACGCCGCCACCGATGAAATCCTCGGCGTGCACATCGTCGGGCCGATGGCCTCCGAGCTGATCGCCGAGGCGGCCGTGGCCATGGAATTCAAGGCCAGCAGCGAGGACATCGCGCGCATCTGCCATGCGCACCCGACGCTGGGTGAATCCATGAAGGAGGCGGCCCTGGCCGTGGACAAGCGCACGCTTAATTTCTGATTTGCAAGGAAAATATGCCTCTAGCGCTTGCTGGGCAAGCGCTGGCAGCTATCGTTTTACTTGAATGGAGTGGGCGTGTCGGTTCGGAGAATTTACGAACAGGCTCTGGCGGCCAAGGGCTACCAGAGCGATCCGGCGCAGCTGCGCGCCGTCGACGCGCTCGAGCGTTGCGCCAGCGAATGGGGCGCCTACAAGCAGCGGCGCTCCAACGCGCTCAAGAAGTTCCTGAACCACCCGGCGATACCGCGCGGCGTGTACATGTACGGCGGCGTGGGCCGGGGCAAGAGCTTCCTGATGGACTGCTTCTTCGAGGCCGTGCCGATCAAGCGCAAGGTGCGCCTGCACTTTCACGAGTTCATGCGCGAGGTGCAGCGCCAGCTCACCGAGCTGCAGGGCACGCAAAACCCGCTCGACGTGCTGGGCGCCAACGTCGCCAGGCGCTACAAGCTGATCTGCTTCGACGAATTTCACATCGCCGACATCACCGACGCGATGATCCTGTACCGGCTGCTCGATGCGCTCTTTGCCAATGGCGTGGGCTTCGTGACCACCTCCAACTTCGAGCCCGACGGCCTGTACCCGGACGGCCTGCACCGCGACCGCATCCTGCCGGCGATCGAGCTGCTCAAGGACCGCCTGGAAATCGTCAACGTGGACAACGGCGTGGACTACCGCAGCCAGACGCTGGAAGACGCGACGCTCTACCACACGCCGCTCGGCCCCGAGGCGGAGGCGGCGATGAAGGCCATGTTCGAGCGCCTGGCCGAGGCGCGCGACGAAGACCCGGTGCTGCGCATCGAGGCGCGCGAAATCCACGCGCTGCGCCGCGCGGGCGGCGTGGTCTGGTTCGACTTTCGCGAGCTGTGCATGGGGCCGCGCTCGCAGAACGACTACCTGGAAATCGCCAGCCAGTTTCACACCGTGCTGCTGTCCAACGTGCCCTACATGCCGGTGAACATGGCCTCGGCCGCGCGGCGCTTCACCTGGCTGGTGGACGTGCTCTACGACCGGCGGGTCAAGCTCATCGTCTCGGCGGCCGTGCCGCCCGAGCAGCTCTACACCGAAGGGCCGCTGATCCACGAGTTTCCGCGTACCGTCTCGCGCCTGAACGAGATGCAGACGCGCGAATACCTGCAGCTCGAACGCCGCGTGGTCGATACCCGGCTGACCTGAAGGCGGGGCGGGCGGCTCAGGCCTTGGCTTCGAAGCCGGAAAAGCGCGTGGCCTTGCGCTCTTCGACCAGGGCTTCGATGCGCACCACCACCAGCGATAGGTTGTCGCCGCCGCCTTCGGCGCGCTCGCGCGCTTCCTGGATCAGGTATTCGCTCGCCTCGCGCGGCGTGAGCGAGGCGGTGGCGGCGGCCAGCTCCTTGCTCGTGAAGTAATGCCAGACCCCGTCGCTGCAGGCCAGCAGGGTCTCGCCCACGGCCAGCTGGGGAATGCTGTAGCAGGTGGCCGGCGGGTCGGCGTCCATGCCCAGGCACCCCAGCAGGATGTTGGAATGCGGATGGTCGCGCGCCTGCTCTTCGGTGAGTTCGCCGCGGTCTACCAGCGCCTGCACGTAGGAATGGTCGCGCGTGCGGTGCAGCAGCTTCTTGCGCCGGAAGTGGTAGATGCGCGAGTCGCCCGCGTGTATCCAGTGGCAGTCGCCCTCGGGGTTGATGATGAAGGCGGCGATGGTGCTGTGCGGCTCCTGTTCGGCGGAAATCGCCGTGAGGCGGATCACCAAATGCGCCTCCTGCACCAGGTTCTGCAGGAAGACGGGCGCGTTGTCGGTGTGCGGGTCGTAGCGCTCGAACAGCTGGCTTGCGGTCATCAACACCTGGTCGGACGCCTTGCGCCCGCCGCTTCTGCCGCCCATGCCGTCGGCCACGATGGCCAGCACGCAACCGTTCACGCGCGAGTGGCTCAGCAACTCCACCCGGTCTTGCTGGTAGTCCCGGTCACCCCTGTGGGTGCCGGTGGCCGCCATGATGCGAAACGGCTTGTCCATGCAACGGCGCTACCAGAACTTCCACCATGGATCGGATTTGCTCTTGAACCCCGTGCGGGGCAGTTCACTGTTGGGGTAGGAGGCGTCGAGCACGCGCTGGGCGTCGGCGCTCAGCTGCGTGAGGCCCAGCGCTTCGTAGGAGCGCACCAGGATGTACAGCGCTTCCTCATTGGCCGGCGCGCTGGGGTAGTCCTTGAGGGCCGACTGCGCGCGGCTCGTGGCCGCCACATAGGCGCCGCGCTCATAGTAGTAGCGCGCCACGTGCACCTCGTACTGGGCCAGCGAATTGACGATGTAGACCATGCGCTGGCGCGCGTCGCCCGCATAGCGCGATTCGGGAAAGCGCGTGACCAGCTCGCGAAACGCCTCGAACGAATCCTTGGCCGCCTTCTGGTCACGCTCGGACAGGTCCTGGCGCGAGAGCCAGGAGAACCAGCCCAGGTCGTCGTTGAAGTTGACCACGCCCTTCATGTACAGCGCGTAGTCGTAGGCGGGGCTCGCCGGGTGCAGCTTCATGAAGCGATCCAGCGTGGCGATGGCCTGGGCGCGCTCGCCGTCCCGGTACTGGGCATAGGCCTTGTCCAGCTGGGCCTGCTGCGCCAGCGGCGTGCCGGCCGCGCGCCCCTCGAGCTTCTCGAGCAGCGGCACCGCCTTGTCCCAGGAGCCGCTGCCCATTTCGTCCTTGGCTTCGGCATGGATCTTCTGCACGCTCCAGTTGGCCGTGGGGTCCTCGGGCGTGCTGGAGCAGCCCGACAGAGCGGCGCTCAGCAGCAGGGCGGAGGACAGGAGTGCAAGAGTGCGCAACATTGAAGCGTGGACTTGGGGCCGTACGACAGAATCCGGCCATTGTATGAAACCGCGCCCGCCGCAACCAGCGGCTTTGCGTGGAAAATCGCGCCCGCCCCCACTTGCCCCCACTCGCCCCCGCTTCATGCTCCAGGAAATCAACCACGGCCTGTTCCTGCTGATCAATGCCCCGGCTGCGCCCTCAGCCACCCTGCTGGTGTTTGCCCGGCTGTGCGCGGCCTGGCTGGTGCTGGCGGTGCCGCTGTACCTGGTGGTGGCCTGGCTGCGCGGGCGCGAGGGCGTGCGCCGCGTGCTGCTGGAAGCCCTGGCGGCCAGCGCGCTGGGGTTTGCGGCGTCGGCCGCGATCGGCGCCCTCTGGCCGCAGCCGCGCCCCTTCGTGCTCGGCCTGGGCAGCGCGCTGATGGCGCACGCTCCCACGCCCTCGTTCCCGAGCAACCATCTCACCGGCATCTGGAGCGTGGCCTTGAGCCTGTGCCTGCATGCGCAGACGCGCCGCGCAGGCCTCGCCCTGGTGCTTCTGGGCCTGCCCGTGGCCTGGGCGCGCGTCTACCTCGGGGTGCATTTCCCGCTGGACATGGCGGGCGCGCTGTTGCTGGCCCTGGCCAGCGCCCTCGCGCTGCGGCTGCTGCTGCCGGGGCTGGGCGCGCTGGCACTCGCGCCGGCGAACGGCGCCTACCGCCGGCTGTTCGGCCCGCTGATACGCCGCGGCTGGGTGGCTTACTGAGCGCGCCCGGCAACTGCTGCGTCCCTGGCTGCCCCATCACTGCACCGGCGCTCGCCAGCGCTGATCGGCCATCGGCGCTTCCTACAATCGCCCGATGTTCGTCCATCTGCGCCTGCATTCCGAGTTTTCCGTGGTCGATGGCACCACCCGTATCGACCAGGTCGTGAAGGCGGCGGCCGGCGACGGGCAGGGGGCGCTGGCGCTCACCGACCTGAACAACCTGTTCGGCGCGCTCAAGTTCTACAGGGCCGCGCGCGCCAAGGGGGTCAAGCCGCTGCTGGGCGCCGAAGTCTGCCTGGAAGACACGGCGGGCGGCGAGCCCGCGCGCATCGTGCTGCTGGTGCAGGACCGCCAGGGCTATCTGAACCTGTGCGAGCTGCTCTCGCGTGCCTGGACGCAGGGCGTGGTGCGCGATCAGGCGGTGTGCCGCTGGCCATGGCTGCAGGAGCTGGCCGAAGGCTTGATTGCGCTCTCGGGCGCGCAGGCCGGCCCGGTGGGCCGTGCGCTGCTTGCCGGCAACGAGGCCGGCGCCGCAGAGCAGGCGCTGCAGCTGGCGACGGCGTTTCCGCACCGCTTTTATCTGGAGCTGCAGCGCGCCGGTCGCGACGAGGACGAAGCCCATGTGGCGGCCGCGGTGCAGCTGGCCGCGCGCCTGCGCCTGCCCGTCGTCGCCACCCATCCGGTGCAGTTTCTCGCGCCCGAGGACTACGACGCGCACGAGGCGCGCGTATGCATCGCCGAAGGCAGCACGCTGGGCGACCGCCGGCGCGTGCGCCGCTTCACGCGCGAGCAGTATTTCAAGAGCGACGCCCAGATGCGCCAGCTCTTTGCCGACCTGCCCTCTGCCGTGGCCAATACGGTGCAGATCGCGCTGCGCTGCAGCCTCACGCTGGAGCTGGGCAAGCCGCAGCTGCCCGACTTTCCCATCCCCGCGGGCATGGGCGTCGAGGACTACTTTCGCCACGTCGCGCAAGAGGGGCTGGAGGCGCGGCTGCGCCATCTCTACCCCGACGAGGCCGAACGCCGGCGCCAGCATCCGGGCTACCAGGAGCGCCTGGATTTCGAGCTGGACATCATCAACAAGATGGGCTTCCCCGGCTACTTCCTGATCGTCGGCGACTTCATCCAGTGGGCCAAGGCCCATGGCTGCCCCGTGGGACCGGGGCGCGGCTCGGGCGCGGGCTCGCTCGTGGCCTATGCGCTCAAGATCACCGATCTGGATCCGCTGCACTACAAGCTGCTGTTCGAGCGCTTCCTCAACCCCGAGCGCGTGTCCATGCCCGACTTCGACGTGGACTTCTGCCAGGCCAACCGCGACCGGGTGATCGACTACGTGAAGGAGCGCTACGGCAAGGATGCGGTGAGCCAGATCGCCACCTTCGGCACCATGGCCGCCAAGGCGGCGATCCGTGACGCGGGGCGCGTCATGGACATGAGCTACACCTTCTGCGACGGCATCTCCAAGCTGGTGCCGGCCAAGCCGGGGCAGACCTACACCCTGGCCTACCCGCCCGAGCCCAAGGTGGAGGGCGACAAGCACAACTACGCGCTGGAGCTCGAACCCCAGCTCATGGCGCGCGTGCAGGGCGAGGAAGAGGTGCGCACCGTGGTCGAGATGGCGCAAAAGCTCGAAGGGCTGACGCGCAACATCGGCATGCATGCGGGCGGCGTCCTGATCGCGCCGGGCAAGCTCACCGACTTTTGCCCGCTGTACCAGCAGCCGGGCAGCAGCTCGGCGGTGAGCCAGTTCGACAAGGACGACGTGGAAGCGATCGGCCTGGTGAAGTTCGACTTTCTGGGCCTGGCCACGCTCACCATCCTGGAGCTGGCGCGGGAGTTCATCGTCGCGCGCCACCAGGGGCAGGAGGATTTTGCGTTTGAAAACATTCCGCTGGACGATGCGCCCACCTACAAGCTGTTCCAGCAGGGCCGCACCGAGGCGGTGTTCCAGTTTGAAAGCCGCGGCATGCAAGGCATGCTCAAGGAGGCGCGCCCCAGCCGGCTGGAAGACCTGATTGCCCTGAATGCCTTGTACCGCCCGGGCCCGATGGACCTGATCCCCAGCTTCATCAACCGCAAGCACGGCAAGGAAGAGGTGCTCTACCCGCACCCGCTGGTGGAGCCGGTGCTGGCCGAGACCTACGGCATCATGGTCTACCAGGAGCAGGTGATGCAGACCGCGCAGGTGCTGGGCGGCTACAGCCTGGGCGGTGCCGACCTGCTGCGCCGCGCCATGGGCAAGAAGAAGGCCGAGGAGATGGCCAAGCACCGCCAGATCTTCCGCGAAGGGGCGGCAAAGAAGGGCATCAGCGAAGCCAAGGCGGACGAGGTCTTCGACCTCATGGAGAAGTTCGCGGGCTATGGTTTCAACAAGTCGCACGCCGCCGCCTATTCGCTGCTGGCCTATCACACCGGCTGGCTCAAGGTGCACTACACGGCCGAGTTCTTCTGCGCCAACATGACCATCGAAATGGACGACACCGACAAGCTCAAGGTGTTGCACGACGATGCCATCCGCGAGGGCCTGTCTTTCGAGCCGCCGGACATCAACCGCGGTGTCTACCGCTTCGAGCCCGTGACCGACCAGGTGATCCGCTATGGCCTGGGCGCGGTCAAGGGCACGGGCCAGCAGGCGATCGAGGCCATCGTCGCGGCGCGCGAGGGCCGCGGTGAGGGGCCGCAGGGTGGCACGCGCGGGCCGTTCAGGAGCCTGTTCGACTTTTGCGTGCGGGTGGATCGCACGCGCATCAACAAGCGCACCGTTGAGGCCCTGGTCAAATCAGGTGCTTTTGACGGTCTAAGCCGCGACAGGGCTGCGCTGGTAGCTAGCATAGACATAGCGTTCGACTACGCTCAGGCGCAGCTGGCCAATGCCAACCAGGGCGGACTTTTCGACATGATGGGCGAGGGCGCGGTGGGCGCGAGCGACGAAGAGCCGCCGCTGGCCGACGTGCTGCCCTGGGGTGTGCGCGAGCGCCTGATGCAGGAGAAAACCGCGATCGGCTTTCACCTCTCGGGCCACCTCTTCGATGCGGTACAGGCCGAGGTGCGCCGCTTCGCCCCGACCGCGATCGCCGAGCTGGCCGGCAGCCGCGACAGCGTGGTGGTGGCCGGCATCGCAGCCGAGCTGCGCGCGATCAACGGCCAGCGCGGCAAGCTCACGCTGTTCAAGCTCGACGACAAGAGCGCCAGCATCGAGGTGTCGGCCGACGAGGCAGTGGCGGCGGCCGCCGCCGAAGCCCTGCGCGACGACGAGGCGCTGGTGATCAGCGCACGCGTGCAGCCCGACCACTTCAACGGCGGCCTGCGCCTGAAGGCCCAGCAGATCTGGAGCGTGGCGGCCGCGCGCGCGCGCTTTGGCCGCTACCTGCACGTGCGCGCGGGGGCGGTGCTGCCGGACGTGGCCGACTTCGTGCGCCGCTTTCCGCCGCGCACCGAGCAGACTGACGACGGCCATGTGCTGAGCCAGGGCCTGCGCGTGCGCCTGGCGCTGCGCTGCGAAGCCGAAGGCGAGGCCGCCACGGTCGAGCTGCAGCTGGGCGAGGCCAGCCGCTTCTACCCCACGGATGCGGCGCTGGCGGCGTGGAGCGCCCAGGCGGGCGAGGGCGCCGTCCAGGTCGTTTACGCCTGCGCTTGAAGCAGGTGGCAGGCGCCCCGCGCGCATGCGCCGGCGGCCCTGGGCGGGCCTTGCGGCATATGGCTTGAAAAGCCGGGTCGCAGCACCAGATGCAGTGCGTTCAGGCGCGGACCCGGATGGCTAGAATGGATTTCATGGTTACCAAAGTGCCCGTGCCGCCACCGCGTGAGCCGTCCTGGGACGAGGGCGGTTCGGTGGTGGCCGAGCGGCGCACCCGCAAGCTGCAGCCGCCGCGCATGTACCAGGTGGTGATGCTCAACGACGACTTCACGCCCATGGAATTCGTCGTGGTGGTGTTGCAGGAATTCTTCAACAAGGACCGCGAAGCCGCGACGCGGATCATGCTCAAGATCCACCTCGATGGCAAAGCCGTCTGCGGCGTCTACACGCGTGACCTGGCCGACACCAAGGTGACCCAGGTCATGGATGCCGCGCACAAGGCGGGGCACCCGCTGCAATGCCTTGCCGAGCCTGTTGAATGACAGGCGGCCCGCCCTGATCTACAGTTAGACCCAACCGCAAGCAAAAGGAGTTCTCACATGATTGCCCAGGAACTGGAAGTCAGCTTGCACATGGCCTTCGTAGAGGCCCGCCAGCAGCGCCACGAGTTCATCACCGTGGAGCATCTGCTGCTGGCCTTGCTGGACAACCCGAGCGCCACCGAGGTGCTCAAGGCCTGCGCTGCGCAGATCGACGACCTGCGCTCGGCGCTGGCCAATTTCATCAAGGACAACACCCCCCAGGTCGCTGGCAGCGACGAGGTGGACACCCAGCCCACGCTCGGGTTTCAGCGCGTGATCCAGCGCGCCATCATGCACGTGCAGTCCACCGGCAACGGCAAGAAGGAAGTGACCGGCGCCAACGTGCTCGTGGCCATCTACGGCGAGAAGGATTCGCACGCGGTGTACTACCTGCACCAGCAGGGCGTGACGCGTCTGGACGTGGTCAACTTCATCGCCCATGGCATCCGCAAGGGCGAAGGGGCGGAGCAGTCCCGCCCCGAGGCCCCGCAGGCCGAGGGCGAAGACGGCGCCAGCCAGGGCGCGGCCGAGCGCAGCGAAAAGGCTTCGCCGCTGGAGCAGTACACGCAAAACCTGAACCAGGCGGCCAAGGATGGGCGCATCGATCCGCTGATCGGGCGCAACTACGAGGTCGAGCGCACGGTGCAGATCCTGTGCCGCCGGCGCAAGAACAACCCGCTTCTGGTGGGCGAGGCGGGCGTGGGCAAGACGGCGATCGCCGAGGGCCTGGCCTGGCGCATCACCCAGGGCGACGTGCCCGAGATCCTCAAGGATTCGGTCGTGTACGCGCTGGACATGGGCGCGCTGCTGGCCGGCACCAAGTACCGCGGCGACTTCGAGCAGCGCCTCAAGGGCGTCTTGAAGAACCTCAAGGACAAGCCCAGCGCCATCCTGTTCATCGACGAGATCCACACGCTGATCGGGGCCGGCGCGGCCTCGGGCGGCACGCTGGACGCATCCAACCTGCTCAAGCCCGCGCTCTCCAGCGGCCAGCTCAAGTGCATAGGCGCGACCACCTACACCGAATACCGCGGCATCTTCGAAAAGGATGCGGCGCTCTCCAGGCGTTTCCAGAAGGTGGACGTGACCGAGCCCACAGTGGCCGAGACGGTGGAAATCTTGAAGGGCCTCAAGAGCCGCTTCGAGGAGCACCACGCGGTCAAGTACGCCGCCGCCGCGCTGCAGGCGGCGGCCGAGCTGTCGGCCAAGTACATCAACGACCGCCACCTGCCCGACAAGGCCATCGACGTGATCGACGAGGCGGGGGCGGCGCAGCGCATCCTGGTGCCGAGCAAGCGCAAGAAGACGATTGGCAAGAGCGAGATCGAGGAGATCGTCGCGAAAATCGCGCGTATCCCGCCGGCCAATGTCTCCAATGACGACCGCGGCAAGCTGCGCACGCTCGAGCGCGACTTGAAAAGCGTGGTGTTCGGCCAGGACAAGGCGCTGGAGGTGCTCGCCTCCAGCGTGAAGATGGCGCGCTCGGGCCTGGGCAAGGGCGACAAGCCCATCGGCGCCTTCCTGTTTTCCGGCCCCACGGGCGTGGGCAAGACCGAGGCGGCCAAGCAGCTGGCCTTCATCATGGGCATAGAGCTGATCCGCTTCGATATGTCCGAATACATGGAGCGCCACGCGGTCAGCCGCCTGATCGGTGCGCCGCCGGGCTACGTCGGCTTCGACCAGGGCGGCTTGCTGACCGAGGCGGTGAGCAAGAAGCCGCACGCGGTGCTGCTCCTGGACGAGATCGAGAAGGCGCACCCGGACATCTTCAACGTGCTGCTGCAGGTGATGGACCACGGCACGCTGACCGACAACAACGGGCGCAAGGCCGACTTTCGCAACGTCATCATCGTGATGACGACGAACGCCGGTGCCGAGACCATGAACAAGGCCACGATAGGCTTTACCACGCAGCGCCAGGCGGGTGACGAGATGGCCGACATCAAGCGCCTGTTCACGCCCGAGTTCAGGAACCGCCTGGACGCCATCGTCAGCTTCAAGGCGCTGGACGAACAGGTCATCCTGCGCGTGGTCGACAAGTTCCTGCTGCAGCTGGAGCAGCAGCTGGGCGAGAAGAAGGTGGAAGTGACCTTCACCGACGAGCTGCGCAAGCACCTGGCCAGGAAGGGCTTTGACCCGCTGATGGGCGCGCGCCCGATGCAGCGCCTGATCCAGGACACCATCCGCAAGGCGCTGGCCGACGAGCTGCTGTTCGGCAAGCTCACCGACGGCGGGCGCGTGACGGTGGACATCGCCCTGGGCAAGGACGACAAGGGCGCTGAGACGTTTGAAGTCAAGCTCGACATCGAGCCGCTGCCCAGGAAGGAGCGCTCCAAGGGCGTGGAGCACAAGGAAGCGGCCGCGGCCGATTGAGCTGCGCGGCTGAGTGAAAACCCGCCGTTGGCGGGTTTTCTTTTTCCTGAATATTTGAACAAAAATTGCCTGTAACGCCCGTAGATACAGCGTTGATAGCTTCCGAAAAAATAGCATGAGCACCTGGGTGGCCTGGCGTGCGGCGCTGGCAGAGCTGTCTCCGGCCAACTTCGGACTGGTGATGGCCACGGGCATCGTGGCCCTGGCCGCCTCCATGGTGGGTTGGACGGCGCTCGGGCGCGTGCTGCTCCTGCTCAACCTGCTGCAGTACGCGCTGCTGTGGCTGCTGTACCTGCTGCGCGCGCTGTGGCACCCGCGCCGCTTCTTCGGCGATTTGTTCGATCACGCCCTTGGCCCGGGCTATTTCACCGTGGTGGCCGCCACGGGCGTGCTCGCAAGCCAATGCCTGCTGCAGGCGCGGGCGGTGCACGCTGCCTGGTGGCTGGGCGCGCTGGCCCTGCTGCTGTGGTGCCTCATCACCTATGCGATGTTCCTGGCCTTCATGGTCAGGCAGGAGAAGCCGCCGCTGGCCGAGGGCATCAGCGGCTCCTGGCTGCTGGCGGTGGTGGCCACGCAGTCGATCGCGGTGGTGGCGGTGCTGCTGGCGCCGCTGGCGGCGCACCCCTCGCGCCTGGCGCTGGAGTTTCTGGCGCTGTCCCTGTGGCTTGCGGCCGGCATGCTCTACATCTGGCTGATGACGCTGATCTTCTACCGCTTCGTGTTCCTGCGGCTCACGCCCGAGACGCTGGTGCCTTCCTACTGGATCAACATGGGTGCGTTGGCCATCTCCACGCTGGCCGGCGCGCTGCTGGTGCAGGGTGCGGCGGCCTCGCCCTGGCTCGCCGGGCTGCTGCCTTTCCTCAAGGGCTTCACGCTGTTCTACTGGGCCGCGGGCAGCTGGTGGATACCGGCGCTGGTGCTGCTCGGGGTGTGGCGCCACGGGGCGCGCCGCTACCCGCTGCGCTACGAGCCGCTGTACTGGGCGCTGGTGTTTCCGCTGGGCATGTACGCGGCCGGCACCTGGCAGATGGACGTGGCGCTGGGTCTGGGCCTGCTGCAGCCGCTGGCGCGCCTGTCGCTGTACTGCGGGCTGCTGGCCTGGGCGCTGACCTTTGCCGGACTCCTGCGAAAGCTGATCTACATGCTGTTACGATCGCCGGCTTCTGGCCCCCGATGAATGATGGAGCACACTGCATGGCCCCTCGAACGCACGGTCTGCGACCCCGTTTCCCGCGCTGGCTGCCCGCGCTTGTCCTGCCCCTGTGGCTGGCGTCATGCGGCGGCGGGGCACAGCCCGATGTCAGCGCGGTGGCCATCCAGGGCCGGGTCAGCTACGACTTCGTGCCGGCCACGACCGAGAGGGGCCTGAACTACGCGGACACCACCGCACGGCCGGCGCGCGGTGTGGAGGTGGTGGCCGTGGCCGACGACGGGCGGGAGCTGGCCAGCTCCCGCGCGGGGGTGGACGGCAGCTTCACTCTCACGGTGCCGGCCAGGACCACGGTGCGCCTGCGCGCCAAGGCGCGGCTGCACCAGCCGCCGGGCGCAGGCGCCAGCTGGGATTTCAGCATCCGCGACAACACCTCCAGCGGCTATGCCCAGGGCAACGCCGCGCTGTATGCGGTGCAGGGTGAGGCGTTTGACAGCGGCAGCAAGGCCACGCTCACCCAGGATCTGCATGCGGCCTCGGGATGGACGGGCGATGGCTACGGGCAGGCGCGCGCCGCCGCGCCCTTTGCCATCCTGGACCAGTTCTATTCGGCGATCGAGAAAATGCGCGCCGTCGATCCGTCCGTGGCCTTTCCGCCGATGAACACCTACTGGAGCATCCACAACCGCCCCGCGCCGGGCGAACCGGCGCTGGGCGAGATCACCACCAGCCACTGGCAGTCCGCGGGCGACACGCCTGGTCTGTACATCCTGGGCAAGGAGGATGTGGACACCGACGAATACGACACCGGCGTCGTCGTGCACGAATGGGGGCACTACTTCGAGTCGCGGCTGTCGCGCTCGGACAGCACCGGCGGCCCACACGGCGGCGGCGACATGCTGGACATGCGCCTGGCCTTTGGCGAAGCCTGGGGCAACGCGCTGGCCGGCATGGTGCGCGAAGACCCGCTCTACATCGATACCAGCGACCCCGGGCAGGCGGTGACGGGGCTGGTGATGGACCTCGATGCGATCCCCGGATACGAGCCGCGCGGCTGGTTCAACGAGGCCTCGGTGCAGACCCTGCTCTACAAGGCCTCGCGTGCGCCGCAGCTCGGTTTTGACGACATCTACCGCGTGATGACCGGCCCGCAGAAGAGCACGCCGGCTTTCACCAGCCTGTTCTCCTTTGCCAGCTACCTGCGCGAGGCGGCCGGGCCCGAGGGGCGGGCGGTGCTGGACGCGCTGCTGGCCGACATCCAGACCGTCAACGGCCCGCAGCTCGACATCTGGGGCACGCACCAGAGCTGGCCGCAAAGCCTGGCGGACGGCGCGCGGCACCAGGACGCGGTGCTGCCGATCTACACGCCCTTGGCGGTCGGCGCCGCGCCCACACGCTCGTGCAGCACCAGCCAGTTCGGCAACAAGGGCATCAACCTGGGCAATCAGCGCTACTACCGCTTTTCGGTTGCCAGCGGCGGAAGCTACACACTGGCGTTCAGTGAGAGCCAGGCGAAAGACCTGGAAGTGCGCTCCGCCGACGAGGACGTTGAGTTCGAGGCGCTGGACGACACGACCGCCAGCGCAGTCCTGGCACCGGGCGACTACGTCATGTCGGTGCGGCCCGCGCCCCCCGGTTCCTGCATTTCCGTTCGCGTGTTTCAGTAAAGGCCGCAGCATGACCGACTTTCCCGCCATCCACCGCGTTGTCTTTCTGTGCACCGCCCTGGCGCTGCTGCCCGGCTGCGGCGTGGCCGCAGGCTCCGCACCCGCCGGGGCCCAAGCGGGCACGTCTGCGACGGCCAAGCCCGGCCCGGCGCTTGCCGTGCAGGTGCGGGGCGCCAGCGCCTTCGCCAGCGGCGCCAGCGCCCGGCTCAGCCTGGACTTTGTGCATGCGCGCCCCGGCGCCACCCTCACGGTGAGCTACCGCCCCGAGCCCGGTCTGGTGCTTGAAAGTGCCGCCCGCAATACCCTGACCGCCGACGCCCAGGGCCGGGCGAGCGACGCGCCGCTGCTGCGCGGGGTGCGGGACGGGCGCCACTACCTGAACGTCTTCGTCACGCAGCAGGGCGGCGACGGGCCGGTGCGGCAGGTGGTCTCGATACCGCTCACGTTTGGCAAGGTAGCGCTGCACAAGAAGGCGGCTTCGCCCTCCGAGGGTGTGGAGACGGTGACGCCGTCCGGCGAGCCGCTGCTGGTCCTGCCCGCCAGCCCGTCGCGCAAATAAGAAGACGCGGCCAGCGTCAGGCGCCGCAGCGCGCCAGCGCCTGGTCGATGTCCCAGAGGATGTCGTCCACGTCCTCGATGCCGACCGACAGGCGCACCATGTCGCCGCTGACCCCGGCGCGCTTCAGTTCCTCGTCGCTCAACTGCCGGTGCGTGGTCGAGGCCGGGTGGATCACCAGCGTCTTGGCGTCGCCGATGTTGGCCAGGTGGCTCAGGAACTCGCAGGCATCGATGAACTTCTCGCCCGCCGCCGCGCCGCCCCGGATGCCGAAGGTGAGCAGCCCAGAGGCGCCCGGTGCGCCATCCACCTCGCGAAACTGTTTCCGCGCCAGTGCGTGGTACGGCGATTCGGGCAGGCCGGGGTAATTGACCCAGGCCACCTTGGGGTGCTGCTTCAGGTGCCGCGCCACGGCCAGCGCATTGCGGCAATGCGCCTGCATGCGCAGGTGCAGGGTTTCCGCCCCCTGCAGCAGCAGCCAGGCGTTCATCGGCGAGAGCACGCCGCCGTAGGTGCGGTTCACTTCCATGCGCGCCTTCATGGTGTAGCCGAAGTCGCCGAAGGTCTCGTAGAACTTCACGCCGTGGTAGGCCCGGCTGGGCTGCACCATGTCGGGGAACTTGCCGTTGTCCCAGGGGAAGCGCCCGCTTTCGATGAGCACGCCGCCCATCGTCGTGCCGTGGCCGCCGATGTACTTGGTGGCGCTGTGCACCACGATGTCCGCACCCAGATCGAGCGGGTTGCACAGATACGGGCTGGCCACGGTGTTGTCCACGACGAGGGGCACGCCGTGCGCGTGCGCCACCTCGGCCACGGCGGCGATGTCCAGCACGTTGACCAGCGGATTGCCCAGGGTCTCGCCGAAGACCACGCGGGTTTCGGGGCGCATGGCGCGCTCGAAGTTCGCCGGGTCGGCCGGATCGACGAAGGTGGTCTCGATGCCCAGGCGCTCGAAGCCTGTGCCCAGCTGCCCGACGCTGCCGCCGTACAGCGTGCTCGCGGCCACCACGTGGTCGCCGGTCTTGAGCAGCGCGAACAGGGCGGTCATCTGCGCCGCCATGCCGCTGGCGCAGGCGAGTGCCGCGCGGCCGTTTTCCAGGCTGGCCATGCGCTCCTCGAACACCGCCACCGTCGGGTTGGAGATGCGGCTGTAGACGTTGCCGAAGGTGGCCAGGTTGAACAGGTTGCTGGCGTGCTCGGCGTCGTCGAAGACGAAGCTGGTGGTCTGGTGGATGGGCGTGGCGCGCGCGCCGGTGGCCGGGTCGGGCTGGGCGCCAGCGTGGATGGTGCGGGTGCCGAAGCCGAAGACATGGTCGCCGTGGGATGTGGTCATTTTTTTAAGCAAAAAGTGGCTCAAACGCTTGCTGGGCGCGCGTTGACAGCTATGTTTTCAGTAAGGCAGCTGGCGCGGCCGTCTGGCGCTGATGACCTTGGTGTTCACCCCCGCCCAGCCCAGGCCGCCGAACAGGCGCGCATGCTCGATCTTCACGCAGCGGTCCTGCACCACATCGAGCCCTGCCGCGCGCGCCCGGGCGGCGGCCTCCTCATTGACCACGCCCAGCTGCAACCACAGGCAGGCAGCGCCAATGGCGATCGCCTCGTCGGCCAGTGGCGCGATGTCCTCGCTGCGGCGAAAGCAGTCCACCATGTCGATGCGGCGCCCCTGCGCGGCCAGGGCCCGGGCGGCTTCGGTCACGCTCGCGTAGGCCGTTTGGCCAAGGATGCTGCCGCCTGCGCTGGCGACCAGAGGGTTCACCGGCACGATGCGGTAGCCGTGCGCCTGCATGTATTGGGCGGCGAAGTGGCTGGGCCGGTGCCACTGCGGCGAAAGGCCGACGACGGCGATGGTGCGGCAGCGCGCGAGGATGGCGCGCAGCTGGCTGCTCAGCAGGGGCGGGCCGGCAGCCGGGCTCATCGCGGGTCCGCCTCGGTTTGCTGCAGCAACCGCTGCAGCAGCTCCTGCGTGGGGTAGCCGTCGGGCGTCTGGCCGGTGCTTGCCTGGTAGCGGCGCAGGCCGGCGCGCGTGGCGGGGCCGACCACGCCATCGGGCTCGCCGGCGTCCATGCCCAGGCGGTTGAGCGCCAGTTGCATGGCTTCGATCTCGCCGCGCGCCAGCGGCTTGAGCTGGCGCGGCCAGGGTGCGAGCAGCGCAGGCCCGCCGTCGATCTGGCGTGCCAGCAGGCTCACGGCCAGCGCGTAGTTGGTCGAGCTGTTGTAGCGCAGCAGCACCCGGAAGTTGTTGCCCACCATCACCGCCGGCCCCAGTCGGCCGGCCGGCGTGAGGATGGAGGCGTCGCGCATGGCCGGCAGGGGTTTGCCGTCCATGCTGCGTACCCCCTCGGCCGCCCAGGCGTCGCTGTCCTGGCGCACCGACAGCTCGGTGCGGCTGTAGTCGAAGCTTGCCGGCAGGCGTACCTCCGCGCCCCAGGGCTCGCTCGGGCGCCAGCCCGACTGCGCGAGGAAATTGGCGGTGGAGGCGACCGCGTCGGGGACGCTGGCCCAGATGTCGCGCTTGCCGTCGCCGTCCGCGTCGACCGCGTACTTCAGATAGACCGAGGGCAGGAACTGGGTGTGGCCCATGGCGCCGGCCCACGAGCCCACCAGGCTGGCCGCGGGGATCTGCCCCTGGTCCGCGATGGTGAGCGCGGCCATGAGCTCCCCGCGCGCCCAGTCGCGCCGGCGGCCGTCCCAGGCCAGCGTGGCCAGCGCGTCCACGGTGCGAAAGCTCCCGAAGTGCGTGCCGTAGCTGCTCTCTATGCCCCAGATGGCGGTGACGATGCTGGCCGGCACGCCGTAGCGTTCGGTGGCGCTGTCCAGCGCGCGCGCATGCAGCTGGCGCTGTGCCTTGCCCGCGAGGATGCGCTGAGTGGACACCGCGCCGTCCAGGTAAGTCCAGATCGGGCGCACGAACTCGGGCTGGGCGCGGTCCAGCTCCAGCACCTGGGGCAGCAGGCGCGCCTTGGCCAGGGTGGCGTCCAGCGTGCTCTGGCGTATGCCGGCCTGCCGCGCTTCCTTGGCAAAGGTGGCCAGCCAGGCGCTGAAATCGTCGGTCTGCTCGGCGGTGGGCGCCTCGGCCGGGGCGCAAAACCCGGTACTGCCGGCGCCGCCCAGCAGGGCTGCGAGCATGAGCACCAGGGCAGGTGCATGGGTGCGGTGGCGCGCAATGGAACGCATGGACAGTGATTGTGCCCAAGTCGCCAAGTCCGGGGCGCGCCGATGGCCACCGGCGCCGCTGCGGGCGTCCCGCTCAGCCGAGCGCCGGGTCGCCACCCGGGGCGAACGAGGCCAGCGTGGCAGCCAGGCCTTGCGTATAGGGCGTGATGCGAAAGTCGGGGTAGCGGTCCATGAACTTGTCGCTGCAGAACACGTAGTCCTGCTGGTTCTGGTAGAGCATTTCGCCCACCTCGCGCAGCATGGGGTGCAGCGGGCCGGCCAGGCGCACCAGCGCCGCCGGCAGCGCATGCAGGCGCGGCGCCAGGCCCAGCAGGCGGGCGCTTTCGGCCAGCAGGGCGCGCGCCGTGGGCGCGGGGCTGGCCGTGGGCAAATGCCAGCTTTGCTGCCAGGCACCCTCGTCGAGCGCCAGCAACGCCAGGGCGCGGGCTGCGTCCAGGGTGTAGGTGAAGCTGTGGCGCCGATCGGGGTCGCCCAGCCAGAAGGCCGTGCGGCCCTGCAGCTGGCGCTGCAGCGCACTCGCGTACAGCAGGGACAGGTGCGCCCGCGGCCCGTAGAAATCGGCGCTGCGCGCCACCAGCCAGCGCAGGCCGCGCTGCTCGCCTGCGCGCTGCAGCTGGCCGATCAAGCCCTCGCGCACGCGCCCCTTGCGCGAGGGTGGCGCCAGCGGGTGGTCTTCGCGCATGGGCACGGCCAGCGGCAGCGGTCCGTAGGCATAGAGGTTGTCGAACCACAGCAAGCGCGCGCCGTGGGCGAGTGCGGCGTCGATCGCGCCCTGCATGATGCGCGGCCAGTCGCGCTCCCAGACGCTGGCGCGGTAGGGCAGGCCCAGCGTCAGGTGCAAATGGCTGTGGCCTTGCAGCGCGCGGGCAAGCGCCGCCGGGTCCCGCGCATCGAGCTGCAGGTGCCCGGCTTCATCGCGCGCGGTGCGGCTGGCCAGCGTCGCCTCATGGCCGAGCGCGCGCAGGGCCTGGGCGCTGGCGCGGCCGATCACGCCGTCGCCGAGGATCAGGTGTCGTATGGGTGGGTGCATGCGGCCATCATCGGCGCCGCGCGGCGCCAGCGGAAGCCACGCCATAGAATTGCTGCGATTCATTTTTGAATAGCTTTCCATGCAAACCGATGCATCCACCGGCCTGGACTGGCGCCTGCTGCAGGCCTTTCTGGCCGCGGCCGAAGCGGGTTCGCTGGGCCGCGCGGCCGCCCTGCTGGGCGACAGCCAGCCCACGCTGAGCCGGCGCCTGGCGCGCCTGGAGGGCGTGCTGGGCCAGGCCTTGTTCGAGCGCACGCCGCGCGGCCTGGTGCCCACGGTGGCCGGGCAGGTGCTGCTGGAGCCCGCGCGCGAGATGCGCGCGCAGGTGGCGCGCATGGCTCTGCAACTGGAGCGCCATGCGCTGGCCCTCGCGGGCACGGTGCGCATCACCGCCAGCGAGATGGTCAGCCAGCACCTGCTGCTGCCGGCGCTGCGCCCGCTGCGCGCGCAGCACCCCGAAATCCAGATCGAACTGGCCCCTGGAGACGAGGTCGCCGACCTGCTGGCGCGCGAGGCCGACATCGCGCTGCGCATGTTCCGGCCCACGCAAAAGGAGTTGATCGCACGCCGCCTGGCCGACCTGCCGCTGGGCCTGTTCGCCCACCGCGACTACCTGGCCGGGCGCGCGCCCGTGACGCCCGAGACCATGCAGCAGCACGCCTGGATAGGCGACGACCGCCACGGACTGATGGTGCGCGGCTTCGGGCGCGCCGGCTTCAGCGTGGGGCGCGAGTTCTTCGCCATCCGCACCGACCATTCGGCGCTGGCCTGGCAGGCGGTGTGCGAAGGCCTGGGCATAGGCGCCGCGCCGCTGTGCGTGGGCGAGCGCACCCCGCAGGTGCGGCGCGTGCTGCCCGAGCTGGCGATCAGCCCCATGCCCTGCTGGCTGGTGGTGCACCGCGAGCTGCGCGGCACGCCCCGGCTGCGTGCGGTGTTCGATGCGCTGGCACGCGCCCTGGCCTGACCCAGGGCTTGGGTATGCTGCGCGCCATGGCCGCACACACCTTCCTCTGGCACGACTACGAAACCTTCGGCACCGACACCCGGCGCGACCGCCCGGCGCAGTTCGCCGGGATACGCACCGATGCCGGGCTCAACGAAATCGGCGAACCCGTGATGCTGTACTGCCGCCCGGGCGACGACTACCTGCCCGACCCGCTCGCCAGCCTGATCACCGGCATCACGCCGCAGGAGTGCCTGCAAAAAGGCCTGCCCGAGCACGCCTTTGCCGCGCGCATCGAGGCCGAGCTGGCCCAGCCCGGCACCGTGGGCGTGGGCTACAACACCATCCGCTTCGACGACGAGATCACGCGCTTCATGTTCTGGCGCAACCTCATCGACCCCTATGCGCGCGAATGGCAGAACCAGTGCGGCCGCTGGGACTTGCTGGACGTCGTGCGCATGACGCATGCCTTGCGCCCCGAGGGCATCCACTGGCCGCAGGTGGACGGCAAGACCAGCTTCCGGCTGGAGCACCTGACGCGCGCCAACGGCATTGCGCACGAGGCGGCGCACGATGCGCTGTCGGACGTGCGCGCCACCATCGCGCTGGCGCGGCTCATCCGCAAGCGCCAGCCCAGGCTGTTCGATTTCGCGTTTTCGCTCCATAAAAAGGAGCGTGTGGCGCAGGAGCTGTGCCTGCCAACGACACAAGACATGGCAAAGCCATTCTTGCATGTCTCGGGCATGTTCCCGGTGCAGCAGGGCTGCCTGGCGGTGATGTGGCCGCTGGCCATGCACCCGGCGAACAAGAACGAACTGCTGGCCTGGGACCTGGCGCACGACCCTGCGGAGCTGGCGGGTCTTTCGGTGGATGAGCTGCGTCTGCGCCTGTTTACCCGCGCTGAAGATCTCCCTGAAGGAGCGGGCCGCCTGCCGCTCAAGGGCGTGCACCTGAACAAGTCGCCCATGGTGGTGGGCAAGCTCAAGACCCTGACGCCGGCCATGGCCGAGCGCTGGGGCATTGATCTGGCCCGCGCCGAGCGCCATGCGGCCATCGCGCGCGACCTGCCCGACATGAGCGCCATCTGGCCCGCGGTGTACCAGCGCCCGCAGGCGGCGGCGCTGGACGTGGACCAGGATTTGTATGGCGGCTTTCTCGGCAACGAAGACCGCCGCCGCCTGGAGCGTCTGCGCCGCCTGCCGCCGGCCGAACTGGCCCAGGCGCGCGCGGGCTTTGACGATGCGCGCCTGGCCGAACTGCTGTTTCGCTACCGCGCGCGCAACTTCCCCGACACGCTGAGCGAAGAAGAACAGCAGCGCTGGCAGCAGCATCGCATCGCCACGCTGGTGGACGGCGAGGGCGGTGCGCGCACCTTCGACGCGCTGTTTGCCCAGCTCGATGCGCTGGGTGAGCAGGCCGACGAGCGCGGCCAGGCGCTGCTGGAGGCGATCTACGACTGGGCCGAGGCGATCGCGCCGGACGTCGCCTGAAGCAGGCCGCGAAAGAGCTGCAGCAGGCCCCAGGCCAGCAGCAGCGGCAGCACGAGGGTCTGCAGCGCGAACACCACGATCAGCGTGACCAGCTGCTGCACCAGCTGGTCGACCGCCGCAGAGATGCGCTGCAGCTGCGCCTGCGCGGTCTGCACGGGGCTGGCCACGGCCTCGCGCGCGTCGCTGCCCCATTGCTTCAGGCGCTCCAGCAGGCCCTGGCCCTGGGCATCGGGGGCGGGCGGCACGGCGCCCGGAGCCTGGGGCGCCTGCGCCGCCTGCAGCGTTTGCGCGGCAGCGTCGCTGGCCAGCTGGCTTTGTTCGTAGGGCTGGGCGAGAAAGTGGGCAAAGAGCTGTTCGCTGCCCAGTATCGTCACCGGCATCACCAGCCGGGCAAACAGCAGCACGACGAGCAGCCGCGTGAGCCAGGGCGGGCCATGCCCGCGGAGTCGGGCCGCCAGCCACAGCAGGGCCAGCAAGCTGACCGCGCCCGACACCCAGAGGCTGCCGCCCATGGCCAGCAGCAGCTTTTGCAGGCCAAAGGCCACGCTGGCCCAGAGCATCCAGTCGGCCACCTGGGCTGCCAGGTCGTTGATCGGTGCCAGCATCTGACCGGGCGTGAGCGTCACGCCCATGCCCATGGGCTGCACCGCCACCTCCGTGCCCTGCACCACCGCGATCACGCCGTGCAGCGTGCGGGCGGTGGCGAAACTCACCAGCGCGCGCTTGAAGCCGGCGTCCACCGCTTCGTCCGCCACGGTGTTGAACCGCGGCCACCAGCACAGCGCGACGGCCAGGGCGAGGCCCAGCATCGCCAGTAAGGTGCGGGGTGGCAGACGGGCCGGACGGCCTTGAACGAGAGCCATGGTGCTTGCTCCACTGCAGGGTGGACGGGAAGGCGGCGGGCTGCCTGGCCTGGGCATGGCGGGCCCGCCGCCGGTGCCACCTAGCATATCCTGCGTGGTCGCCCGCTGGCTGGCCGGTTGGCGCCCGCCCGCGGGGCTGCTTCGGCGGTTCAGGCGCGCGCCGGCCGCGCCGCGCCGCGCCCCTCAGCGTGCGGCCTTCAGCACCGCTCTGGCCAGCTCGACGGCCTGCTGCTTGCGCTGCACCCGGGTGTCCTGCAGCCACTGCTTGTGGTGCTTGAGGTCCCGGGACCCCGACATCTGCGCGCCGTAGTAGGCCGTGATGCGGTAGATGTTCT
Organism: Comamonas flocculans; assembly: GCF_007954405.1. Lineage (NCBI taxonomy): Bacteria > Pseudomonadati > Pseudomonadota > Betaproteobacteria > Burkholderiales > Comamonadaceae > Comamonas > Comamonas flocculans. The sequence goes on from NZ_CP042344.1 coordinate 2,393,523, forward strand.
TGCCTTTGCGCACCACCAGCGTGCCTTCGTCGCTTGCGTCGTAGCGGGCTTCGTCACCCACGCTGCGAACGTCCTCGAAGACGATGGGCTCGCGTGTCGCGGCGCCGATCAGCGCATTGCCGGCGGCCTTGGTCGAGCTGTTCTGTCCCGACTTCTCCATGCGCTGGCGCAGCACCTCGGCGGCCCGGGCCATGTCTTCTTTCGTCATCGAGCGGGTGGAGCGTTCGAAGGCGTCGGCGGCTTGCTTGACGGACTTTTTTTCCTGCAAGCGGACCTTGGCCACAAGCAGCTGGTGCTTGTCGTCCCAGTCGAAACTGCAACTGAGGCCGGCCAGCTTGACGTTGGTGTGGCCGATGGTGGCGTTTGCCGGCAAGCCGAAGGTCCTGGCGACGGCGGAGTCGGCAATCAGCGGGCAGGGACCCTTGGCAAATTCCGCGTCGAAGGCTGCGTGGGCCGAAGCAGTCAGGCAGACGAGCAGCGTGCCCGCGCCGACGGCGCGGGCCAGGCCTGTGGGCATCGGCACGTTCAGCTCACTGGTTCAGGATGACCTGGGCGATCACGCCCGTGGCGATGGCCACCAGCACGTAGTCCGCGCCGTACTGCACCCAGTGGTAGCCGCGCGGCGGGCGGCTCAGGCGGTGGGCGCGCCAGTTGTTGACCACATAGTGGCGCGAGCGGTATTGCGACGGCAGGCGCTCGCCCCTGCGCCAGCGGCGGTAGGCGTTGCCATGGTGCCTGACGGCGGGCCCGCGCGGCGGACGGTGGGGCGCGGGCCTGCCGTGGCCGCGCCGGTCGTGCCGGTCATGTCGCGGCTGGGCTTCGACCTTGCCTGCGGCCAGAGCGATGGCTGCAATGACGCAACCCGTGATCAGGGCGCGCCGCTGCATGCCGGCCTCCGGCTTGAGGGATGCGGTGGATTTCTCTGCGGGCATGCGCGGCCTCCTTGCGTGCGGGGTGAATCGGACGGGACCACCGTAGCCCAGCCGGAGCGCCAGGCAAAACGATACTGGCACGGAGCCAAGGGTTATTGGGTGGGCGTCAGCCGGCCCGTGTGCGGGCAGCGCCCGCTCAGGGCTGGGCCAGGGCCTGCAGCAATTGCTGTTCGATGCGCAGCTGTCGCTCGGCGCTTTGCAGCGCCTCGCCGCTCACCACGAAGGTGTCTTCCACGCGTTCGCCCAGGGTGCTGACCTTGGCCAGTTGCACGCTCAGGCCGTGGCGCGCCAGCACCTGGGCCACCAGGTAGAGCAGGCCGGCGCGGTCGGTGGCGGAGAGGGTCAGGATCCAGCGTTCGCCGCGTTCGTCGGGGCGCAGCGTCACGCGCGGCGTGATCGGAAAGCTGCGCGCGCGCCGCGACAGGCGCCGGGGGCGTGGCTCGGGCAGGGCGGTGCGCGGGTCCAGCGCCCGGGGCAGCCCGTCCTGCACCAGCGCCATCAGCTCGCGCACACCGGTGTTGCCGTGGCGCGCGATCACCTGGAAGGTGTCGAGCGCATGGCCGTCCAGCGTGGTGTGGATGCGCGCGGCCAGGATGGAGAAGTCGGCGCGGTCAAAGTAGCCGCAGATGCGCAGGAACAGCTCGCTCTGGTCGGGCGTGTACACCAGCACCTGCAGGCCCTCGCCGGCCAGCGACTTGCGCGCGCGCACCACCGGCTGCGCCCCGCCCACCAGGCTCCAGAGCTGGCGCGCATGCCAGGCGATGTCGCCCGCGTCATGGCGCAGGAAGTAGCCCACGTCCAGCGTGCGCCACAGCCGCTCGTGGGCCAGCGGGGGCAGCGCGTGCAGCGCCAGCACCACGCGGGCGTCGCGCTTGCGCTCCTCGATCTCGGTGGCGGGCTCGGGGGTGCGCCCGCCCAGCACCGCAAGCGTGGCGTGGTAGAGGTCTTCGAGCAGCTTGCCCTTCCAGGCCGTCCACACGCGTGGGCCGGTGCCGCGGATATCGGCCACGGTGAGCAGGTACAGGCCGGTGAGTGCCCGTTCGTTGCCCACGCGCCGGGCAAAGGCGGCGACGACGGCCGGCTCGCTCAAGTCCTGCTTTTGCGCCACCTGGCTCATCAGGAGATGCTCGGCCACGAGAAACTCCACCAGCGCCGCGTCCTCGCCGGTGATGCCGTGCGCGGCGTAGCGCCGGCAAAAGCGCGCCACCTCGCGTGCGCCGATCTGCGAATGGTTGCCACCGCGCCCCTTGCCGATGTCGTGAAACAGCGCGGCGATGGTCAGCAGCCAGGGCTTGTCCCAGCCCGTGGCCAGTTGCGAGCACAGCGGATATTCGTGGGCATGCTCGGGCATGAAGAAGCGCCGCAGGTTGCGCACCACCATGAGGATGTGCTGGTCCACGGTGTAGGCGTGGAACAGGTCGTGCTGCATCTGCCCCACGATGCGCCGAAACGGCGCGAGCAGGCGCCCCAGCACCGAGGTCTGGTTCATCAGGCGCAGCGCGTGCGTCACGCCCGAGCCCTGGCGCAGGATCTGCATGAAGCAGGCGCGATTGGCCTCATCCTCGCGAAACGCCCGCTTCATCAGCGGGCGCGCGTTGTACAGCGCGCGCAGCGTCTGCACCGACAGGCCGGTGATGCCCGGCGTGCTCTGGTAGCGCAGGAAGGTGCGCACGATGGCCTGGGGGCGGCGTTCGTACAGGTCGCGGCGTGCGATCTCCAGCAGACTGCCTTTTTGCAGGAACTCCGCATCGATCAGGATCAGCGGCTCGGACGCGGGTTGCACGCGCTCCTCGATCTCCAGCAGCAGGATCTGCGTGAGCTGCGAGACGGCCTTGGCCGCCCAGTAGTAGCGGCGCATGAGCTGCTCGCTTGCGCGCAGCAGCCGCCCGCCGCTGCCCTGCGTATCCGTGAGGCCGAAGGCCTGCGCCACCGCGGCCTGCAGGTCGAAGACGAGGCGGTCTTCATGGCGCGCGGCCACCACGTGCAGGCGCGCGCGTACCAGCCAGAGCATGGCTTCATTGCGCTGCAGCTGGCGCAGCTCGTAGGGCGTGGCCAGGCCGCGCTCGGCCAGCTCGCGCCAGCTCGTGCCCAGCCGTGCGGCGCGCGCCAGCCACAGCACCAGGTGCAGGTCGCGCAGGCCGCCGGGCGACTCCTTGCAGTCGGGCTCCAGCGCATAGGGCGTGTGTTCGTGGCGCGTGTGGCGCTGGTGCAGCTCCAGCAGCTTGGCCTGCATGAAGGCGCGCACGTCCAGCGCGCGCGCGTGGGCGGTCCGCAGCTCGGCAAACAGGCGCGTGCTGCCCGCCAGGCGCCGCGCCTCCAGCAGCGCGGTCTGCAAGGTGAGATCGGCGCCGCTGGCCTGCAGGCATTCGGGCAGCGTGCGCACGCTGGAGCTGATCCTCAGGCCAGCGTCCCAGCAGCAGGCGATGAAGGTCTCGATCGCCGCCGTCGCCGCGCCCGTGCCCACCAGCACCAGCACGTCCACGTCGGAATGCGGGAACAGCTGGCGCCGCCCGTAACCGCCGGTGGCCACGAGTGCGGCCTGCCTGCCGATGTGCGCACGCCCCCAGAGCGCACGCAGCAGCGTGTCGCTGGCGTCCGAGAGCGCGCGCAGGATGCGGCGTACACCTTGCGGGCGCAGGTCAGGCTGCATCAGCGCCGCCAGCAGCGCGGCGCGGCGCTGGCGGTGTTCGGCCTGCAGTGCGGTCAGTTCGGCGCCGGTGCAAGCCATGGGGGCGGCCTCGCGGGGGGAAGGGCGCGGGCGCAGTCAGGTCGCCGTGGCGGTGACGAAGTCGGGCAGCGGCGGGTAGCCTGCCGAGAGCGTGAGCACGTCGAAGCCGGTTTCGGTCACCAGGATGGTGTGCTCCCACTGCGCCGAGAGGCTGTGGTCCTTGGTGATGATGGTCCAGCCGTCCTTGCCCAGCTCCTTGATGTCGCGCTTGCCCAGGTTGAGCATGGGCTCGATGGTGAAGGTCATGCCGGGCTTGAGCTCCACGCCCGTGCCGGGGCGCCCGTAGTGCAGCACCTGCGGCTCGTCGTGGAACTTCCTGCCTATGCCGTGGCCGCAGAACTCGCGCACCACCGACAGGCCGTGGCCTTCGGCAAAGGTCTGGATGGCGTGGCCGATGTCGCCCAGGTGCGCGCCGGGCCGCACCTGCTGGATGCCCAGCCACATCGATTCGTAGGTGAGCTTGACCAGGCGCCTGGCCGCGATCGAGCATTCGCCCACGAGGAAGGTGCGGCTGGTGTCGCCGAACCAGCCATCCTTGGTGATCACCGTCACGTCCACGTTGACGATGTCGCCCTTCTTGAGCGCCTTGTCGTTCGGTATGCCGTGACACACCACGTGGTTGACCGAGGTGCACAGATGGCCGGGGTAGGGCGGGTAGCCGGGCGGCTGGTAGCCTATGGTGGCCGACACCGTGCCCTGCTGCTTCATGCATTCGGCGCCGAGCCGATCGATCTCGATGGTGGGCAGGCCCGGCACGATGTGCGGAGTGAGGTAGTCGAGCACTTCGGACGCCAGACGGCAGGCTTCGCGCATGCCGGCAATGCCGGCCGCATCCTTGATTTCTATGGTCATTGCGAAATTATCCCATTCGCAACAGGTGCATGCCGCTTCACTAAAATTGCCCTTTCGCCAACCCTCCCTCGCGTCCGGCTTGCCGCTGTCCCAGTCAGCGGCCGTGGCAAGCCACAGCCGCGGCTTGCGTTTTCAGGCCCCCACGTGTCCTTGCATCTCACCCTGTTTGCCGGCGGCAACGCCATCGGATCGTTTCGCGCGCAGCGGCTGCTCGCCAGCCTGCAGGCCGTGCACCCCAGGGTGGTCGGCGTGCAGGCCCGCCATCTGCATCTGGTGGCCACGCCCGGGCCGCTGGACGCGGCCATGCGCGATCGCCTGGCCGCGCTGCTGGACTACGGAGAACCCTTGGGAGCCGCCGACGAGGGCGAGGCGCTGATCGTCACGCCGCGCCTGGGCACGATCTCGCCCTGGGCCTCCAAGGCCACCGACATCGCGCGCAACTGTGGACTTGCGGTGCAGCGCATCGAGCGGGTGACCGAGTACCGCTTCGCGCTCAAGGGCGGCCTGCTGGGCGGCAAGGCCGAACTCACGCTCGCGCAGCGCGACCAGATTGCCGCGCTCTTGCACGACCGCATGACCGAGTCGGTCGTCGCCACGCGGGGCGAGGCCGAGCGGCTCTTCACCGAACTGCAGGCCGAGCCCATGGCGAGCGTGGACGTGCTCGCCCGGGGCCGCGCCGCGCTGGAGACGGCCAACACCGCCTGGGGCCTGGCGCTGGCCGATGACGAGATCGACTACCTGGTGGCGGCCTTCACCCAGCTCGGGCGCAACCCCACGGACGTGGAGCTGATGATGTTCGCCCAGGCCAACAGCGAGCATTGCCGCCACAAGATCTTCAATGCGCAATTCACCATCGACGGCGTGGCGCAGGCGCACACGCTGTTCGGCATGATCCGCCACACCGAGGCCACCTCGCCGCAGCACACCATCGTCGCCTATGCCGACAACGCCTCCGTGATGGAGGGCGCCGAGGTAGAAGAATTCATGGCCAAATCGGCCTCAAACGCAGGCGAGGCGGGCGCCGGCAGCTATCAAAAACAAAAGATGCTGCGCCACGTGCTGATGAAGGTGGAAACACACAACCACCCCACGGCGATCTCCCCCTTCCCCGGCGCCTCCACCGGCGCGGGCGGCGAGATCCGCGACGAAGGCGCCACCGGCCGCGGCTCGCGCCCCAAGGCGGGGCTGACGGGCTTCACGGTCTCCAGACTCTGGGGCAGCGCGCTGGGCAAGCCCGAGCACATCGCCAGCCCACTGCAGATCATGACCGAAGGCCCGCTGGGCGGCGCGGCCTTCAACAACGAGTTCGGCCGCCCCAATCTGGCGGGCTACTTCCGTGAATACGAACAACTGGTCGATGGCGTGCAGCGCGGCTACCACAAGCCCATCATGCTGGCCGGTGGCCTGGGCAGCATCGACGCGCGCCTGACGAAGAAAATCCCCTTCCCCGCCGGCACGCTGCTGGTGCAATTGGGCGGCCCCGGCATGCGCATCGGCATGGGCGGCGGTGCGGCCAGCTCCATGGCCAGCGGCGCCAACGCGGCCGCGCTGGACTTCGACTCCGTGCAGCGCGGCAACCCCGAGATCGAGCGCCGCGCGCAAGAAGTCATCAACCAGTGCGCGGCCCTGGGCGAGGCCAATCCCATCCTGGCGATCCATGACGTGGGCGCGGGCGGCCTGTCCAACGCCTTCCCTGAACTGGTCAACGACGCCGGGCGCGGTGCGCGTTTTGACCTGCGCGCCGTGCCGCTGGAAGAAAGCGGCCTTTCGCCCAGGGAAATCTGGAGCAACGAGAGCCAGGAGCGCTACGTGCTGGCCATCGCGCCCGAGTCGCTGGCGCAGTTTCAGGCCCTTTGCGAACGCGAGCGCTGCCCGTTCGCCGTCGTCGGTGTGGCCACCGAAGCGCGCCAGCTCGTCGTCGGCGACCTGGATCTGCCCCTTCCCCCGCTGGGGGAAGGCCGGGAGG